>NZ_KB899565.1:0-2514 GCF_000378325.1 Thioalkalivibrio sp. ALJ2 | reverse complement strand
AAGCGCTGGGCACCGCGCAGACCGATCTGTTGAACATGCGTATGTTCGACGCCGGACAGGTCATCCAGCGCGGCGCGTGCCTGATCTTCGTCCATGACAATCACGTTGGCGACGATGTCCTCGAGACCGCCGTCCTGGGTTGCTGTGTCGATCGCCCCGGCTACCGCGAATTGGTTCGGTGTCCTGGCGACGCTGGCGACATCACTGCCCTGAATCAGTGTCAGGAACACGTTCTCATCGTCGTACGACAACTGCGGGAACAGGAAGGCAAAGTCATCGCTGACGGAGCCAAACTCGCCGTTCACCTGGTTTGCCGTGAGGATGGTGTAGGTGGTTTCAGGTGCCCAGGAGCTGCCATCCGCCGTTGGGTCCTCGGGGGTGACGTGCACCGATGCGCCGCCGTCGATGTCCAACTGGCCCGAGACTGTGACCGAGTCATTGTTTACGCCCGCGACATTACCCCCGTCGTCCACCTCGACCACAAAGGTCGATCCGTCGTCCAGCGTCAGGTCGCCGTCCACAGCGAGAGAACCGATAGAATTGCCGGGTGCAAGCAGCCCTTCGATAGTTGTTGTACCGGTGACGGTACCAGTCCCGGACAGGCGCCCGCGTGCGTGCACATCAATGACGTCCGCCGTCAGCTCGCCGTTAACGACGGCTTCGCTCAGCGGGTCATCTTCAGCAGCCCCCCCGATTCGGGCGCGGCCCGCGACGTCGACTTCCGCGCCGTCATCGATTTCAAGATGCCCACGGCCAACGAGCCCAACCGTAAGTCTTCCGTCAAGATTGCCAGTCGTTGACTCGCTGATTTCCCACCGGGCTCCCGAGCCGGTGACGCGGACGGTGCCTTCCGATCCGGCCCAGTACCCGAGAACCGGGTTGCTGCGGCTTCTTACTGAAGCGTTGTCTCCCTCAATCAAAAACTCACCTGTGCCGAAGTTTCCAACCCGGAAGTTCACCCCTGTATTCCAAGACGCATTATCGCCGACCCTCACGATGCCTGTGCTGCCGGAGGCGGATGCGATATGGGAGTTCGTGGTAGAAGCTACCGTCGCTCCGTCCAGGATATCCATGTGGCCGTGTCCCGCTTGGCCCACCCGTAATACATTCGTATCCAAGGTAGAGTCATCGCCGGTAACGATGAGCGTGCCGTCACCGGTTTCCTCTACGCCGAGAGCGACTTCGTGGCTACCACTCAGGGGACCCTCCTGCACGGTGACCTCGCCCCCATTCTCAATCCGGAGCGTGCCTGTTCCGGCGTCTCCGACCAGCAACCCTTCCGCCTCAAATGTCGATCCATCCCCGTCAACAATGATGGTCCCTGTTGCATTTTCCCGGAAGCCTGCGACGGCGGGGGAAGAGCTGAGCTGCTCGAAGCGACCTCCATCTTCGATGCGAAGCGTGCCTTCTCCTGACCAGCCGACCGTCAGCTCCTCGTCTTCTTGAATCCACCTGGCGTCGTCCCCTGAAATTACGACGGTTGCATCATTTGAAGAAAAGGAGCCGATTTCTGATCTACGGGTCGAATTAACCTCGGCCGCTTCCTGGTCAGAGTTGATCTCCATGCGGCCAAAATACATTTGAAGGAGTTCCAGATTCAGTTCGCCGTCGTCCTGGACCTCCAGCTGCCCGTTGATCAGCCTCAGCCGGCCCGTCTCGCCTGTCTCGTTGTTGAGCACGACGACGGCGTCACTGTCGTTGATGGTGGCCCACAAATCCGAGCCAGGAACAGGGGCCCCTTCGTCCCAGTTTCCATCTTCAACCCAGTTGTCATCTTGATCGCCGGCGGTCCAACGCGTCTCGACTGGCGTGTCAGCGGTGGCGCCGCCGATGCTGATGGCCAGGGCGGAGGGCATTAGCAGGCAAGCGGAGATCACGCGACGATGCAGTGGACCTTGCGGCAGTGCACGGCGTACGGCATGGCTGATGGACGTCTGCGGAAATGTTGGCATGCTAAATCCCCCCGGATTCTGACTTGGACAAAGCGGACTTCGCCACCTTGTGTGGCACGTATCGCAATTCTGAACGCGGGGGGGCGCTTTGGCCCCGTCTGTTTGAACGGGGAAACAAAACGGAGGTGAAAAAGAGAGAGACTAAAGAATGGAGGGATTGCCGTGGCGGCCGACCAGGTCACAGCGGTCTTGTCGGGGAGTCAATCGGGAAAGTCGTAGTAGCGGTCCGGCGCGAAGTTCAGGACCTGTTCGTGGTAGGCGGCGCAGTCCAAGCGATGGCATTAAAGGCATTCGCCGACAGGAAGGATGAGGCCCGGGCTGAAGAGCGCCCGGACCTCAAGGTTCCTTACCAGGTCCGCCGGAAGGACACACCGATTGCATGGAGGTCATCGGAGCCTGCGATTTCCCCCTGATAGCCCGCGTTGAGGAAGCTGTTGCTGTTCAACTGGGATTGCACCCCCAGGGCAATGCGAGCGCGGTTGCGGCTCAGGCGCGGCCCTTCGATGGTGAATCGGCCTGCGGAGTCGCCAGAGAAGGCCGTATCCATCCGGCTCGCGCGATC
>NZ_KB899564.1:0-6708 GCF_000378325.1 Thioalkalivibrio sp. ALJ2 | reverse complement strand
GGAGACCTCCCTAAACCATTCGAGAAGAACTCGTGCCGGGCCCGGAGGGCCCAACGAGTTGACTTGTGAGCCTCCACCGAGGCTCGGTATGGATCGACTGACCCGAGCCAGGGACAAAATTGGGCCAGTCGTTAGCACCGGGCCGCCCAAGGGGTCGCGCGGCGCCCCCACTCTCGGCGCGTAGGGGCTTTTGCCGACGGGCGTCGGCAAGGGGCCTGATACGCTCAGGCGGGCGGTGTAATACGCATTCAACCGCAAGGGCCCATTCCGGGCAATCCTCCCGGCGGAGAATGTTGAAAATCAGCCGTCAGATTAGATCCAGAGGAAGACGTGTTGCAGTCGCTCGCCGGCGTCGCAAGGAAGCTCGACCACGTCCGCGCGCGCATTGCTCCACGCAGTTCCGCCGAGTGCCTTCGCTTCCTTCCGCAGCGTCCTCAGTCTCCCGAGAGCGTCCGGAGCAGGAAGCGTGGCGACTTAGTCGCCCACCAGGGGTGAGCCCGCGTCGGACACCCGCAGGGTGCGGTATTCCGGCGAAGGAAGCGATGCCGGCGCGATCCGGGGGAAATCGATCATCCCTGAAACCGCGTTGGCGGCCTCCGCTCGGCTCAGTCGTGGTAGGCCCTCGGCATCACAGTCCATGTCGAGAAACACCCCATTGGGGTCATTCCAGGCGGCCCAGGCAAGAAGTTCCGCGCGTGTGCCGACCTCCAGGAGTCGCTTCTGGTACAGCGGGTCGCGATACAGCTCCGCGAGTTCATAGGTGTGCATGTGTCTGTCTCCGAATGGAGGGGACAGACCGCCCCCACGGGGAGCGGTGTCCCCGTGGGGGGTGAAGGAAAAGGATCGACCGGCGAAGCCGGCGCACCCCTGCCCGATCCGGGGGTGCTTCAGGGGCCTGATACACTCAGGCGGGCTATGTCGTGCACATGGACCAGATCACATCCAAGGTCGGCAAATCAGCGCAGACGCATGAACTCCAGATCAGTCTCGTTTGGCATTCCCTACCGTTCACAGCGCCATGACGAAATGACGTCAGGGCCAGTTTGCTGAGACGTACTTACGTGCACAGCAAATCGTTCATGGGACTCACAATGTTCGTCCGCAAATCTGAACGCAATGTCGTTGCCCCATGTACTATGCTTGATCGTTATTCCGCGCTCGTTCTTTGACATTATCTCTGCACGCTGAAAAGCGTTGGGCTCCGAGTCATAACTAGCGGCACATCCAGACACAAGAACAGCTGCGAGCCCAACGAGAACAAACTTCTTCATCTCCCTCTCCCCTTCTTAAAAATTATCTTCTCCCATATCATGCTATCGATCGATCTCGTCAATAACCCTTGAAACACAAAGACCTAACCGATCAGGCGTTCTCGAAAACTGACCGCACCGATCATCAAGTTCTCGCTTTATACCGAGATACTCAAACCGAGAAATTCCAAGAGCCTCCGCCATTGCCAAGTCCATCTCCTCTTGGTATACGAAATCGGTTTGGTCGAGACGAAACTTCTGAAGCTCTTCTGAATTTAGACGCCTCATTCGTTCAGGCGGCGTGGAATACATGAGCTCTGCCAGTGAGGAAGGAACATTCATCTCAACAAGGTAGTTTTTAAGGTCCTCGAGGGATTCGCGAATGCTATCACTTGGGTCATGCTCCAACCTCTCCGCATAGAATGGGCGATGAATTCTAATTGCACCATCAGGGTGTCGATGAACACCAGCGGCGAGGATCATGACGCATGCGCTGTCGCATGAGACAGGGGCAGGAACGACGACCGTGGCCTCCATATCCCTAACCGTTCGTCCTATCGACATCGATTCATAGAGATCCCCACCCGGCGATGCAAGAACGAATCTAACTTCGTCGACATCCATCCATGTTTCTTCGGAGATGGCGGCCAGGGACTCTCGGATTTCACGAGCATCACCCGGGACGATTTCGCCCATAAGCAACACTACGGCGGTCATCAATCCGTGTGGCGACTCTCTCACTTCCACATCGATGGTCGAGCCGGAGGCTGGCAGGGACACCGCGAGAAGGAAGATACCGAACAAAGTAGAGCGAAAGCGCATCAGCCGTCCCCCAAGACGCGACAGACTGGAAGCATTATATGCTAGTAGCCCGCCCCGGGGTGGGCGCGTTGCATCTAGAAAAGCAACGACCTCCAGCTGCACGCTCAAAGCTAGCCGGAGGATGGCCTTATTCATCCCCCCTACAATCAACCGGATAGACGATCCCAGTAGGGCGATAAGGGGCATGATGAATGACTGCTCCGCAGGGACGTTGGCTTATAGCCAGCGAAAGACGCCGCATCCTGTCGCCGCGTTCGAGTAGAAGTTCCACAGCGCCCGCACGATCATTGCTCCACGCAAGTCCGCTCCCATTCGCCGCTTCCTTTCCCAAGTCCTCCAGTTTCCGGAGCGCGTCCGTTGTAGGAAGCTCAGGCGCGAAGCTGGGCGCTGGTACCGAACTCCACCAGTCGCGTATGGAAAAGCGGCCGCGACACAGCTGCCCGATCCGGGGGTGCTTCAGGGGCCTGATACGCTCAGGCGGGCGGTAAAGCCGTCATTCCCCAGGGCCGCCCGCGACCCTCGGGAATGACGCCCCCGAAGGGGCGTGTGGTCAAGCGGCGCGCTTACCGGCTGCAACCGCCAAGGCCAGCGATTCAAGCGGCTCGATCTCGGCGAGGAACGCCAAGTGTTCGAGGGCCTGAGCACGCAGGGCACCGGACGTCGCCTCCATCGGTGTTACCGCATGCGAATTGAGAAGGAATACACCCGGACCGTGACAGACCATGATCCGGGTCGGGTCCGATTCCAGGGCATAGATCCCTCGGTCCATGGGGATCAGGTCCCCGAGAATAGAGTGATGTTTGGGTTCCACGATTAGTCTCCTGTTCAGGGGACGACCGGCCCCACAGGGGCCGTCGCCCCGTGGGGAATGGAATGTCGTTGTTTAGTCGATCACGCGAAGGATCTCGCCGGATTCGTCATGGTCCAGGGCGTAATCCCTCAACCAGTGGTACAGGTTGACGTGCTGATCCTTGCGAAAGCGCCAGGCCATCGCGTTGAAGGCGAACAAGCAGGCAATGATGCCCGCCGCATCCGGGCTCACCTCGCCTTCATAGCCGTTCCCGGGCACGACGACGTGCAGGTTCCGGTCCTGCTCGGGGGCCATGTAAAAGCCTCCATTGGAAAGTTCGTAGAACTCCCAAAAGCCGCCCCTGTAGGAATCCGCGAGGGTGCCGAGCGTATCGAACACGCAGTTTTCAAAGGTCAGGGCATGTGCCCCGAGGTATCTCGGCAGGATCTGGATCCGTTCGAGGTCCGGGACGCGGTTACGGTGAATCGACCGATCGATTTCAGTGCAAGAAGTCATGGTCTATCTCCTAGATGAAAGGGGTAGACCGCCCCCACGGGGGACGGTGTCCCCGTGGTGGGTGAAGTGAATGGATCGACCGGCGAAGCCGGCGCACCCCTGCCCGATCCGGGGGTGCTTTCAGGGGCCTGATTCGCTCAGGTGGGCGGTAAAGCCGTCATTCCCCAGGGCCGCACGCGACCCTCGGGAATGACGGCCCGAAGGCCGTCAAGGTTGAGAGTGGATTCATCCGGTTGCTTCGGACTGTGCCTCGGCCTCCGGCCGCAGGTGTTCAGCGGCTTTCCGGGCTTGGCTTGCGGCCCGGAAAATGGCCCGCTTGTCCTCCTTGAGCTTCCGGACCCAGGAGCCGATGTAGCCCTCGTGGCGAAGATCCCCCTGGATACCGATCTCGGCACACAGGAAGGCAGCGCCCAACTCGGCGACCAGCTCCTCGAACGCATAGCGTTCTGACCCGAAGTGATCAAACTCCACGATCCCCTCGCGCGCGAGGCGGGACTCGTGCCCCGTCCAGTGCGTGAGTTCGTGGAGCGCCGTGGCGTAATAACCGGCCTCCTCCCGAAACGACGTTTTCGGGGGCAACTGGATGTAATCCAGCTCGGGCGAATAGAACGCCCGGTCGCCTCCATGTCGGATCAGAGCCCCGGAGGACTCCAGCACCGATTCCGCCGCCTCGATGGGCGTGAAGCTCGGTTCCGGAGCATCCCCGGTGGGCCCCACGCGATACCGGTCCTCCAGATCATCGATCTGGTCCACGTTAAAGAGCTTGAAGGCCCGAAGGATCGGCACGGTTTTCATCACCGGCTCGCCCTTCTCGTCCGTCACCGGCTTGCCATCCCGGTCGGTCTTCGGCCGCTGGATCGGCTTGAAGAACACGGCCAGCGTGCTTTTCTCGCCCTTGCGCACCGCGCCGCCGACGTTCGACGCCTGCTTGAAAGTCATCCACCGACTGGTGGAATACCCGTGGGCCACCTCCTGCATCCACAGGAGCATGACGTTGACCCCTTGATAGGGGCGATTGGTCGCGGCATTGACCGGCATTCCGCTCGCCAGTGCCGCCTTGTCGCCATCCCAGGGTTTGACCCAGGGCACGACACCGTTTTCCAGGGCCGTGATGATCTGATCGGTCACTTCCTGGTACAGGTCCTTGGAGGCTTCTTTCTTGGACATGATCTGTCTCCTGTGCATGAAAATTGGGGACAGACCGATCCCCGTGGGATCCGACTGCCCCACGGGGGTTGAAATGGTATGTTGACCGTTCGTACCCGAGCAGCGAGGCGCCGGTGATGAAGGTCATTGAAGGTCAACGTTCCACCCTGGAACAGGCGCTGACGCGCGCATTGTTCAGAGGCGAAACCGAGCGGTTCGAGCAGATCAACGATCAACTCAAACCGCGCGCGGTGAAGCTCAGTACGATTGCGACTTCAGATCGAGACGTGCCAGCAGCTCCTCGTCGATCAGACGAAGCGCAAGATTGATGTCGGCACGGCCCTCCCGAGTGCTCACCTGAGCGTTCAATGCTTGCTGACGCCGCTCCAGGATCTCCTGTTCGGTCGCCGCTTCCAGCCAGGCGATAAACGCCTTGATGGTTTCCTTGTCCATCGATGCTCTCCTGTCTGTGAACGGAGAGCGCCCCACCGGGGAGTGCTCTCCCCGTGGTGGGTGAAGTGAATGGATCGACCGGCGAGCCGGCGCACCCCTGCCCGATCCGGGGGTGCTTTCAGGGGCCTGATACGCTCAGGCGGGCGGTAAAGCCGTCATTCCCCAGGGCCGCGCGCGACCCTCGGGAATGTCGCCCCGAAAGACAGCCGAACCCCAGGACAATGTCCCGGGGTTCGACGCGCTACAGCGGTCAGCAGGGTGCTTCAAGGCACCAGTGACGCGGAGGTGGAGTCACCACCCGAGGTGGGCGGCGTTTGTTGATGTCGGGCTGAGTGAACCGAAGGTCCACGCGCTTGCCCGCGCGCTGAAAATCTCGGCCTTCGTGTTTCCGGCTGATGTGAAGTCCTCGCATGAGTCTGTCTCCGAGTGTTGGGGACAGACCGCCCCCACGGGGGACGGTGTCCCCGTGGTGGGTGAAGGAAATGGATCGACCGGCAGTGCCGGCACCCTTCTTCCCGATCCGGAAGGGTTTTAAGGGGCCTGATACGCTCAGGTGGGCGGTAAAGCCGTCATTCCCCAGGGCCGCACGCGACCCTCGGGAATGACGCCCCCGGGGGGGCGCCGGCTCGATCAACCGATCCGCATTTGCAGATGGTCCAGATCGGACGTGGACAGCTGTTCCAGATCGGTATCCGTAATCGGCTCCAGGGTGCGGGTATCCAGTACCAGGAAACCGCACTTGAGGGCCTCGGAAACCGAGTCGAGCGAACGAAAGAGCTTGGTGATGGTGCGAGCTTTCATGGGGCTTCTCCGTCAGTTGTGGGACACCCCGATCCCCCCTGCCGTGGCAAGGGGGATCGGTGGTGCCCCACAACGGAGACACCCCGTTGCCAGGGGGTGAGAGGATCCCCCTGGCGAACGGTCTGCCGGATTCAGGCGGCGGAGCTTTCCGGTTCCTGAGTCGAGTCCGCCGATGCGGTGTAGACGGTTTCGCCGTCCACCTTGATCCAGGCGACCCGGAGCAGCCGAGCCTTCAACGAAACGCCGGACTGGCCGGCCTTCTCGCCTTTCTGGTACTCGAACAGATCCGGGTACAGATCACCCAGCTTGAACCCGATGAGGACCTTGCGATCTTCATCGACGTAGGACTTGGCCGCCTTGATCAGACGCTCGGCTTCCGCCCCGCTGACCCGGCAATCAAACCGGGTCTTGTCCGGGGCGTCGGCGGACCCATGCAGCGCGACGATGTCGCACGCATAGAAGGCCGCCCCCTTCTTGGGGCTCACCTCGCGCACCCGATTCAGGTAGCCAAGGCCGGTGATGTGCAGATCGAAGTATTTGCTCTCAGACATGGTGTTTCTCCTATCAGTGATGAATCCGGAGAAACCATGCCCGTCCGGGGATTGGTTTCCCCGGGAGGGTGAAGGTAACGCGAGGCGCTACTTTTTCTTGCTGCGACGTTCCTGACGCACGCCAATGACGTTCAAGACGACGAAGACGACAAAAATAAGAGTGGCGATCAGCGCGAATGGCTCCATCACGACTCCTCCTCGTTGTGGATGTTTCCGATGACCAGGAGTGAAACTCCGAGCGTGATCACGTAGAGCACGCTGATCAACGGCACCGCCTCCAGGAACAGCGCAATAACGCTCGCGACAATCATGCCGACGCCCATCTTGCGCGAATCTTCCTTGACGGTCTTGAGATTGACAAAGGGTCTTTTCACAAAGG
>NZ_KB899563.1:0-13277 GCF_000378325.1 Thioalkalivibrio sp. ALJ2 | reverse complement strand
TGACGCGCTCCTTGGGGGTAAGGGAGACCTGATTGACCGAGACGCCCCGGTGGTTCAGGTACTGACCCAGCAGACCGAACGAGTTGCCGGCCTCGATGATGAAGATCCGGGGACGGTAGACCGCCACCATTTGGAGGATCAGATAGGTGAGCAGGGCGGATTTGCCGGCCCCGGTGGGACCGAGGATCAGCGCGTGGGCATTCTTCTTCCGGTCCGAGGGATGCAGCGGATCGAACATCAGGGGCTCGGCCCCCCGGTTGTAGAACAGAAAACCGGCATGATCCGTCCCCTTCGTGCGGCCGTAGAGGGGAAGCAGGGCCGCGAGGTGGTCGGCATACACGTAGCGACTCCGGCGTGTGACGCGCTCCAGGGCCGGGTCATAGGCCATCGGCAACGCTCGCAGATAGGTATCCAGCGGGAGCAGCTCGGCCTCTCGGGTGATGATCTGCAGGCCGTTCGCCACCAGACGCGAGGCCAGTTCGTTGCGCCGGCGCACCAGCTGCGTGTCGTCCTCCGCGCGGATGTAGAACGCGATTTGGGTGGGGTAGAGCTTGTTGCCGCGCGCGAGTTCTTCCTGTGCGGTCTCCACCTCCTCCAGTGCCAGCCGCGATTCGATGTTGTCCCCACGGGACGCGGCGTGGATCTGCCCGATATGGTTGGAGACCTGGTCCTGCGGCTGGATAGTGATCGTGACCGAGAGGATCGTGCCTTCGGGGGCGCGGTCGAACAGCGCATAGATGTTCTCGCCGGCCTGGCGTTCCGCCGTGAAATGCCCGGTCTTGGGGGCTTGCCGCAGACTCTGGACGTTCAGGACCGCATGGGGCATCCCGTCGAAGCGCCAGACGCCGGCCTGGGCATCCGACACCGGCATCGAGTAGGTGAACAGTTCGGCCAGGTCGCGGCCGAACGGGAGATCCTCGTCCCCCGGATAGGGGACGACGTTCAGCAGCTTCTCCGGGTCGCCATCGGCGACCTCGGGGCGAGGGTTGAACCACGGGACGAGCCACTCATACAGGTCCTGCGCCTTGCAGCGCTTCACGCCGACTCCAACGGCCTCCAGGGAGGTCGCCCATTGGGCGGCCACCTGGTTGAGGGTCTCCTCGGGGGACAGATCACCCGCGATCGAGCGGCGGTACAGGCACGCGCGCACACGGCGCCTCTGTCCGCGCCATGCACCCCCGGTCACCTGTTGATCCACAAAGAGCCCGCCCTCCTGCGAGATCCGGTGGAGGTGGTCGTCCACCTCCGCAAGATAGGCATCCCGAAACGGACCGTCCTCGGACCGCTCGCGGGCGTAGGCACGGATGTGGTCCGTGACACCCCCCAGCGCGGGGTCGTCCTGCACGAACACCTGCAGCACCCACGGGGAGCCGTCCACTTCGGGAACCGAATCGGTCAGTGCGCCCTGGATCTGCTGGCGCAGGTCCTCCATGTACTCGGGCGTGCGCGCCTCGGAGCTGGCCGGGATCAGCTCGAACAGCGCACCGACGCTGTTGCGGTCTTCCAGGAGGAACACCTGAGTCGCCGGATCGTAGTCCGTCCACGGCAACAGGTCCGTGAACGAGTTGGGCCGACGGTAAAGGTCCTTGACCTCGGCCTGCGTCACCGGACGTGACCCGCCCAGGTTTGGACTTGGCCCCTGGCTCTCGTCGTCGCCCTGGGTTGAGCGACCTGGTAGGAGCGAAGTCAGCATTTTCAGCATCATCGGGCGCCCGCCTCCCCGGGAAGTGCATAGTGGTGGCGGTCGTACATCGGGAACGACGTTGAATACCCGGGCACCGGGACCTCGTCACGACCGGCCAGGTGCGGGTAGACGAACATTACGAGCGTCGGATTGGGGACCCGACTGAATCGCGTCTCGATTTCGTCTTGGGCGGAGCGTGTGTAGCCCGCGAGATCAGCAGTCCCCTCCTGGACGTCTCGGCCGATCGGCTGTTGCAGCGCCTGACGGGCATCATCGACATTGGTGCGCCCCATGGACTCGAAGTGTCCTTCGTACACCTCGTCCATGGTGGGCCCGTCCTTCGGGATCACCTTGTTCGCCGAAGTGGAGGCGCAACCGGCGGTCAGGACCGCACTAATCAAGAGTGCGATAGGTAGAGCGGCGCTCGAACGCTTCATGGGAGACCCTTCTGCCCTCAAGTTCATAATCGATCCTCAGTTCCCGGTCGAGGTGGACGGCGACCGTCTCGCCGGCGGGGGCGAAGACCGCGTCGAAGTGGCTTTCCTGGCGCTCCCGCAGCCACTGCGCGACTTCGCGGGCGGCACCGGAAGCCGCGCGGCCGGCAATGAACTCCCCGGTGTCGCCGGTGACGATGTTCTGTGTGAAACCCTCCTGACCCACGATCTGCGTGGTCTGAGCGGCAGCGGCGGCGTCCGCAGCGGCTTGTGCCGTCACGATGCCGGTGGCCTGCGCCAGGTAGGCCGGTGCATTGGAAATGCGATCGCCCGGAATGCAGGGCACGCCCTGCTCGTTGGAGATCCAGCCGAGGGTGTCACCGGAATCCCCATCGGGATCCGGCAGAGTGCGAACGGTGCCGTCCTGAAAGACGAAGGTGGCCGACTCCACCGAGCCCCGGACACAGGACAGTGTCCAGTCGCCCATCGCGGTCCCGGAGAAGATCATCCCCTCGATATTGGGGATGTCGATGTCGTTGGCGGCCAGGTTGCGTTCGCCGACGATCACCTTGAACGGCACCGGGTCTTCGACCGTCCCGCCGTGCGGTACACGCCCGATCAGGGCCGTCATGGCAGTGGAGCCCATCAGGGTCGAATTGCGCGGCACCGTGTACCGAGGATCTTCGTCTGGCGTATCCGTTCCAGTGGCGCGGGCCGCAGTGTCACGAGCGCGTTCCACCCCGGCGGCCCCATGATCCCGGATGGTGCCGGCCGCCGACCGGCTGCGATCGAGAAGACCGCCCCCTTCTTCCTCGGGGTCGTAGCCCACGGGATTCGTCCAACGCAGGGTGTCGGCGGATTCGGATTCGGGTTCGGCCGTGCGGGTGCGGTCCCGAATGACCGGGGCCTCGTCCTCCCGGATGCCCAGCCCGATCGGGATGTCGCTCCCGGGCACCAGGTCGGGATCCTCGTCGCGCTGCTCCAGCTGCTGCCCCATGTCCTGTACGCGGGAGCTGAGTTGGTCCATCCGCCCGAGGAGCCCCTCCAGGTGGCTTTGGCGTTCCGGATCCGGTTCCTGGCGTGCCTCCTCGGCCAGCTGTTCGCGCATCCGCTGGTTATCCTCGCGCAGCTCGCGCAGCTGTCGGCGCGTCTCGCGCTGCTCCGCCGTCAGGGTGCGAATCGTATCGGTAGCCGTGTCCGCGTCCGGCTGCGCTGCCGCCTCCCGCTGGTCTAACGAATCCGGCGCCTCGGCCGTGGGTTCGGTGCCGCAGGAGCGAAACATCACCAGAATCATCAATACCCCGACGACCAAGCCGATGATCGGGAGAAGTCGATTGCCTTGGGTGGAAACCATCAGCGCACCCCCCAAAAGCTCTCGTCAAAGGGGCGATCGGACACGACGTACACGGCGGTCGTGTCGGCTTCGTGGCCGGCCGGATGCAGCCGCGCATGCTGAAAGGTGGCCGTCAGCCAGTCGCCCCGCAGGTCTCGGGGATCGAGCGTGACCGGGGACTCCGTGGCGTTACGCAGCTTGACGGCGGTGACGTACCAGCGCCCGCCGCGCCAGGCCGCGAGCGGTTCGGCGGTGACGGCCGCGCCTCGGACCAGCCGGACCGGCTCCTGGTTCAGCGACACCTGGCGCACGCCGGGCATCTGCGGGGCGAGCCGGCTGGGGCCGTACAGGGATTGGGCCGCGAAGCGTGTCAGCGCCACGTAGTCCAGGTTCTGGTGGTCAGGTTCAGAGTCCGGGGCGTCGGTGGCGTGGTCTCGCCGACTCCCCGGCCGATGAATGACAACCTCATTGGCGCGGGCACCTTCTTCGGCCGAAAGGTCGAGCATGAAGGTGGCTCCGGACTCGACGTCGGCGATGACGGCACGGGCGGATCCAAACGAGGACTGTGCCTTGAGGTAGACGATCCCATCGTTTGAAAACACCCGAACCTGGTCGTCAATATGGGGTGGAAGCCCCACGCGGACGTGCCCTGCAGGGAAGCGGATCATCCGTTCCTGTCCCACGGGCAGGGTGACCTGGACGGGCGTGCCGTCCCACGTAATGCGGTCGGGGCTGTCGCCGGCGATGGCCGACACCGGCCCCGAGAGGGCCGCGATTAGGGCAATGGCGAGGATCGGGCGCATTACTGCTCCTCCTCCGGGTCGATGCGATAGGGGTCTTGGGCAAAACCCGCAAGGGCGAGCCCCCATGGGTTCGATTCAGGGTCGATGTCGTAAGCGACGATGCGCAGGGGATACCGGATGAAGACCTGCTTTACCCGCTCGCCGTCGATGCGCTCCTCCACCTCCACGTCTAGCCATACGGTCCACGTACCGTCGCCCGTGGCTTGCACGCGATCCGGGGTGTAACGCAGGCCGTCGATCTCGCGGATGGAACGGCTGCGATCCCGCAGCTCACCCCGCCGCTCGCGTTGCTCCCGGTCCGCTTCGAGGGTTTGCTGAAAGCGCGGCGTCAGAAACGCCTGCAGTGACCAAAGGTTGTTCGAGTAATCCTCGCGACCGTCCTCGGGCCACCGGTGGAGCTGCTGCCAGATATAGAGCCCGAAGGTGTACACCGACGCGGGATGCACCTCCCCGGCTTCCATGACCCCGCCGGTGCGCAGCTCCGGGGGGATATGCACCGTCAGGCGGTCGGGGGCCTGCTGCCATCCCCACCACAGACCGAGGGCCACAAGCGCCATGACGGCGATGACGCCCCGTAGGGTGTTGATATGCGATCGGGCGCTGTCGAGTTCCTTGCGGTATCTCACGAACGTCTCCCCAGGTCCCAGGTTCCGCTCCGTAGCGTCACCGGGACCTTGCGCAGGCCGCTCCGGTGCAGAGCGAGCATGGCGCGTTGTTGGTAGTAGCCGGTGGGACGGCCCCGCTTGATCTTCTGGAAAATCGTGGCGGTGATGAACACGGTCCCCAGCACGGCGACCGCGGCGAATCCGACGCCCATCATTGGAGCGCCGACCACGAAACCGATCAGGATCCCGACAGGAAGCCAGCCGATCACGGCGAGCACGAGAATGGCGAGCAGCTCACTGGAGGAGCAGCCGCGAAAGATCGGCGGTTCCTCGTTGAGCCGCTCGGCCATTCGGTTTTCGAGTCTAGGCGTTGCCATGCGGCACTAATCCATGATCGAAATGGCCTGATTGACGAAGAAGCTCAGGACGAGGAGCACCACGGCACCGACCACACCGAGCAGACCCACCTCGCCCCATTCGGCCTTGCCCTGCCGCGCCTCGTTGAACTTGGTCAGCGCGGTCCAGGAGACCCACAGGAAGGAGGCGACGGCGATCAGTGTCCCCAGGACGATCGCCCCCTCGAAGATGTAGCCGCGCATGAGGTCGATCCAGTTGCCTTCCTCGAAGCCCCCGTCGGGTTCGGGAGCCGTGGGCAGGTTCTGCGCCCAGGCGGGCGTGCTGTGGAGGGCGATCACCACTCCGCTCAAGAGAATGGAGTGGGCGCGAGCCCAATGGCGTTTGCAGGTACTGAACATCGGAAAGTCCTCCTATGGACGGATGAAATAACCCACGAGCAACACCACCACGGCGGCTCGAATCGCGACCCAAAACAGGTCGAACATCGGTATTTCGCGATCACTCCAGGCCCGGAATTGCCCCATCACGACCCACATCAGCCAGACCAGGTAGGTGACCGCGACAATGGCCGTGATCGCGAGTCCGAGGTCGGCGCCACTCGCGCCGGCCCACTGCTCGAACTGACTGGAGGCGTTCCCGCTCACCGGCGGTAATCACCGCTGAGTGGCTCGACACGGCGGGGCTGCGCGCGCGGCGCCCGGAGGTGTTCCGCGATGCCAGACTCCACGCGTTCCAGGTCGTGGCGCAGCCAGTCGTACTGGAACCGGATCCGTGCGTCGGGATCCGCGTGTGCTTCGGCCTGATCCACCAACGCGTGCAGGGCCTGGATCTCGTGAGCCAGTCGGCTGAGGCTTTCGCGCTCCGCATCGCGGTCGGCCAGCGCCGCCGGTGTGAAGGTGATCATCACCACGCCCGTAGCGAGCGCGACAAGGGACCTGTGCATGACGTGTGACTCCCAGGCGTTAGCTTGGGCCCCAGTCTTCTGATCCCCGGTCGTGATGACTACGAAAAATCCTCACGCCGACCCGGAGGGTTTTTCGCGCGTCATGGGTGGAGCCCCTGCGGCGTGCCAATCGAGGCTTCGGAAAGGACGGGTTTGGCGAGGGTGAAACGTGGGTGGGCCGAGCGGATCCCATCGCAAGCCCGAACGGGAGTGCTGCGTCGAACGTTGGTGGGAAGGGGTTTGGCGTCCGGCCGTCCAAGACTGGAGAAACGCGGTACGCTCGTGACACTCGCAAAGGCGGGTGGGGTTCTCAGAGGTATTTCTTGAAGCTCGAAGCCGTAATGGCGATGGTGATCGCATTGAGCAGGGCGAACGGGAGAATGACCCAATTCGGGTGGACCGAAAACGGCAGGGCGAGGTAGACCACCCAGGCCATGGCGATCGAGGGTGCCATCAGTCGTTTCGCGTGGTGGTAGACGAACGACGATTCGCGTCCACCTCCCCAGCGGCGCAGATCTCGCTGCACGAGCCCATCCACCAGGGCCACCAAGGCGAACAGGACGAACACGGGCATTGCGAGGGTCAGCACCCCCAGGCGGAGCGCGAAGACTTGTGTGATTGCCATGCCGGCCAGCACATAGGGCTCCACCGCGACAAACCCGTTGCGCAGAGAGTGGGCGAATCGGCCATCTTCGGGGTGAACCGGGACCGAGAGCCATTCGACCAGGGAATGGATACCCGTGTACTCGAATATCAAGCGATAGGACATATCCGCGAAGCTGCGGGCGAAGTCCGCCGGATTCGAGGTCAACATCGACTTGCGAAAATCCTCGTTCAGGTAGCCGATCTCGCGTTCGAGCATCTGCTGACTGTGCTGGATGCCCTGGTCCGGCCAGATCCAGGTCATTCCGACCCATTCCGCGATTAGGGAGAACAACAGCGCCGCGACCAGCCAAAGGAGGATTTGGCCGACGAGGTTCAGCGTGCGTCCGATCAGCCCCGGCTCGCGCTGCTGCGCGGGGTGTTTCGATGCCTGTCGGCTCGCGCTTGCCATCAGGCGGATTCCTGCGGGGCGACCGGCATGGCGGCGTCCTGCCACCAGTGCTCGGCCGTGGTGTAATCGCGCTGCATGCGCTCGGCAATATCGGCGAGCGAACCCGGCATCACCGGATCCGCTTTGCTGTCAGGGAGCGGCATGCGGATTTTCCAGAGCTGCCCCCCCTCGATCAGGGCGAAGGCCTGGCCCTTGGGCAGGGTCACGATGTCGGCCGGCGTGAGTAGCGGAACCTCGGAAACCGTAATGCGATCTTCGTTGCGGCTGGAGAAGTGCTGGTCCGATTCGGGGTCGGCCGAGTCGTTGGTCCCGGATACCTGCATGAGCGTGTTGATCTCGACCTGCGGAAGCTGCGCCGTGAGCATTTCGGCCGTCTCGTACTCCTTCACCCGCAGCATGACCAGTGTGTTGAAGTTACCGGCCACCTGGCCGGCCTTGGGCTTGGATCCGATTCGAGCCTCGACGTCGGACCAGGTCTGCGTATAGGCCGTGACCTGGAATCCCGCTCCACCGGCCTTGTTCAGCAGGGGGATGAACTCGTCGCCGATCAGCTCGTTGAACTCGTCGGCATGCACATTGACCGTCGGGAGCCCCGACCGGCCACCGTCCGGTAGGCCGTCGTCCTGCCCATGCTTGTACAGCTGGCCCGCGACGGAACAGAGATCCGCGAACATCGAGTTACCCACGGCCGCCGCCACGTCGGCATCCGAGAGCGCGTCGAGGCCCACGTAGACGATGCCGCCGGTGCGGATGATCTCCCGCCAGGAGAAGATCGGGCGAGGGTCGTCGGTGTCGAGATAGTCGGGGGCGATCAGCTCCGCCGTCTTGCCGGTGGTCAGCTTCTCCATCAGGGGGAGCAGCGAGGCCACGATCTTGTCGAAGTAGGTCTTGTCGTACTCGAACGCGCTGCGCAGGCCATCGGCCACGGGGTCGAAAAGCCCCTGCTCCTTTGCGTAGAGCATCAGCGCGACGGCACGCCGGTCCCGGCCCTGCAGGTTGCGCGGCAGCTGGCGTTCATTGGTGTTGGCCTCACGCCGCTCCACGTCCTCTTTCCAGCCTTCGGGCGCTACGCGAGGGAGCCAGTGCTCGTAGTATTCGATCAGCAGCGGCTCGATGTAGGTGATGTGTCGGAGGATCTGTTGGTAATCCGGGCGTCGGCCGAGGGCCACGATCGCCTGTGAAACGATGTTCACGAACCGCCACGCGAACTCCTTGAAGGCGGCGCTGTTGCCTTCGCTCGGGAGCTGGTTCGAGACACGGGTGGCGACCTCGGTGATTCGGCTGAACGATCCGACGGCGTTGTAGCGCGCGGAGTGGTCCGGGTAACCGAGGTGAAACATATAGAACTGGTCTTCGCGACCCGCGCGGCGGGCTTCGGCATACATGCGCTTGAGCAGCTCAGCATCCCCCTTGGGGTCGATGACAATGGTGACGTCGCCACGCCGGATGTCCTGAGTGATCAGGACTTCGGCCAGGCGCGTCTTGCCCACCCGGGTCGTGCCCAGGACCAGGGTATGCCCCACGCGCTCCCCGAGATCCGTCCAGGCGTCTTCCTCGTCCGGCTCAACGGCGTGCAACGCGGGTTTCCCGCCCACGGGGGGCAGAGGGGCCGCGGGGTTCCACCAGGATCGTTTCCCGAGTGCCCGCGCGATCCCGCGCAGGCCGGGAGTGGACTCCCACTGAACTTCCTTGCGACGCGCCCAGCGGTACAGAGGGCCGGGGTCCACGTAATGCTGGACCTCGGGTCGGATCGTGTCCCGCATGCGCTGCGTGTGCTTCTGCGTCCAACGGAACCCTCGTCCGAGGTAGAGCTTCCGGCGCGAGACGGGGATCTGTTTCGCGCTCATTGAAAACTCGGGCAGCTGTCGGAGGTGGCGGTGATACCGCATGATCCTCCATCCCTGTCGCGCTCGGTGTACGGCCAGCGCCCCAAGCAGAACCGCCGCGACCCAGGCGATCGAGGGCGTCATCATCAGGGCCCAGGGTGCGACAACTGCGATGACGGCGGCGGCACCGGCCACAAAGGCGGAATAGAACTCGATCGGCGGCCGTAGCAGGGCCTCGACGGGCAACTGACTCACTGCTCGATCCCCTCGCGCGAGATCAGGACCGGGTAGACGTCGAGCTGCAACCGCTCAGCCAAATCATCACCGTGCGAGAGCTGCACCGGGACCCCGTTTGCGGTGTCGCGCACCCGTTCGAGGTCCTCAGAGGTTTCTGCTTGAACGAGCATGCACACGGCCCCTGCCTGCAGCAGGGCCGCGCGGTGGTGCTCCAGCCAGGCGAGCGATTGCGAGTCCGATCCCACCAGGCAGAGCGGACGGGGCATATTCCGGAGTGTCTCGCGCACATGCGCCGGCGGCTGTCCCTGCAGCGGTGCCACGCGCAAGCGGGACGGCTCGATGGGCAGCATGCGCTCGGCCGCGTCATTCAACGGGGGGAGCGCGGCCCTGCTGCGAGGGGCGGGCTCCTCGGCTCCCTCCAGCCGCTCCAGGTACGGGCCGGCCGGTTGGCCTTCGCCAGTGTCGAGGATCACCTCCAGGGCCTGCGCAGAAGCGGGCACAAGGAGGAAGGACAGCAGAGCAGCCACAAGGGGTTTCGGAATCACGGCAGGGCCTCCAAATGTTGTTGGACACGGGCCCGGTGGCGGGCGGCGTGGGTGGTGTTCGAGGGCGCGTGATAGAGGCCGCTGGCTTCAATCCAGTGGCCGCTGCGTTCGTACTGTTCACGCAGAATGGCGGCACCGATGCGGAGGTTCCTATAGGGGTCGAGGGCCAGGGCCGGGTCCTGGAGCCGTTCCTCGTGCCAGTGCCAGTTGACCTGCATGAGTCCTATATCGATGTTTCGCTTTCCGGCCGCGAGGTGACGCTCCAGGGCCTCCAGGGCCTCTTGGTAGGTGCGGTATCGCTCCGGTCGTCCACCCACATTGAGGGTCCAGGGCCAAGGCCGCGCGACACCGGTAGAGAGCCGCGCGCCAGACTCGGCGGCGGCCAAGGCGTACAGAACATCCGCTGGGACGCCCTCGGCCTGCGCGACACGGTGGTAACCCTCGGGTACGCCCGCCGCCGCCTTGGTCGCAAGCGCTAGGGCAAGACCGGCTGCCAGCGCTGTCCGGATTGCCGCAACAGTGAGGGGGTGTCGTGATCGGCCAAGGTGCCGTCGTCGTGATTGAGGGTGATACGACCGGCTCGCACCATGTCGATCGGGATCGCATTCTCCGCCGCCCATCGGCGTACCTCCTGATCCGCATCGGTATCCGTCAGAAAGACGTCCAGCCGCCACTGCGCCCCGTCCTGCAACCGATCCACGGCACGGCCGAGGATCTCCGCGCAGGGCTCACAGTCACGGGCGGCGACCAGCACCACGCGGTCGTCGGCATGAAGGTCGGCCAGGCTGGGGGTGGTTGGCTCACTGATCCGAGGCGCAGAGCTACTCGCATCACCGGATCGATCACGGGACTCAATCAACACCCGGTCCGGGTACAGGCGATCCCACGCGGCATCGTAGGCATGCTGGAAGGCCAGCTCCCCGGCGACACGCTCCCGCTCCTGCTCCACAGCCAGTTCGGCGTAGTACCGGCGCTCGCGCTCAGTCTCTGCATGGATACCCAGGACCCATATCGGATCCAGGTCCGGTGTCCATAGCCCACGCGGACCCTCCATGATCGAGTCGTACTGTTCCCATTCGGCGTCAGAGAGGTCCCAGTGCTGTGTCCGGGCCGGGGACGCCTCGACACCTTCGGACACGCGCGCTTCCGCGCGTGTCGGCTCGGACTCGACCGAGCTGGCCTGAGCGTGGCCGGCCAGTCCAGTCGCGAACAGCAACACGATCGCGGAGTGTCGGTGCCGGATCATGGGAGCCCCCTCGTGCAGGGGCGACCATCGACAAAATAGGTGCGCTGTGGCCACGAGGACGAAAGATCGGCTTCGACCCGGGCCTGCTCCGCGAGCCGATCAAGACAGGTGGGGGGTGGCTCCGGGATCGCGACGGGCTCGACGGGGGCCGGTTCGGGTGCCACCTCGGGTTCCGGATCGTGTGTGGCCGCGATGACGCCGACCCCAATCAACAGCAAAACGACAGCTCCACCCATGATGCTCTCCTGCTCCTACTCGTCGTGGATGGTGAGGGCGTGCATGAACCCGCGCGGGTGCCGGAGGACCGCAACGCCGGCATCCGAGTCGAGGCTTTCCAGCGTCCATCGCCCATGGCGATCTCCAACACGGATCCGTTCGCGTCCGTTCGCGCCTTCCAGGATGGCGAAGTGCCGAGACCCCCAGTGTTCGATGCCCGTCAGGCTGGCATTCGGTTCCGGCGTTTCCGGAACTTCCTCCAGGCGGGTCACGCGGCGCTGTGTGGCGCTCAGTTCGTCCCTCAGGGCCTCGATGGGATCGGTGGATCCCGAGGACTCCACCTCGTCCCGCAGCTTCGCCAGTTCGCCCTGCAAGGCGTCCAGTTGATCGGTCACGGCCTGGTCGGGGTCTCGGTTGTCGATCGCCGATTCCAGGCCGTTGAGCGTCTCCCGGAGCGCACGGTGCTCCGAGCGAAGTTCACGCAGCTCGTCGTGCTGACTGGCGACCCGTGCCTCCAGGGACGCAAGCAGCATTTCCAGAGCGTTGACACGATTGGCATCGTCCTCGGTTACCGGCTCAAGGGCGTCGGGGGTGGGCTCCTCGGTTTCGGCGCCACTGCCTCCCGTGAAGATCAGGAGCAATGTCGCCACAACGGCGAGCCCGGCGACGGGTCCGCCAACCTTGAGCCAGCGCGGGACGGGCTGAGGCGATGGACGGGGTTCCGACTTCTCGGTGGTGCTCATTGATCACCTCGCAGAATCGACCGGGCGCGCGACGGGCTGTACTGGCTGGCCGCCGCAGCGCTGGGGATTTCCAGCTCGACGCCGGTGCGGAGCTGGTTCGGGTTGGGCGCACTATCCGGGAAGAAGGCGTCCGGGTTGGCCTCGAATAGCGCGGCGGCCATGCGGGTTGGCTGCCCCGGCGACACCGTCTCAGCGACGGAGCGGAGAGTTTCGCCGCTCTGAACCGGGCCATACACGCTGGCCGTGGAGGGCTGTGGCGTGAGTAGATCGCGCACGTCATCAGCCGCAATCGCACGACCGCGCGATCGCGCGGCCTCGGCATAGGGTTCACGAGGCTCGTAGGAGATTTCGCGCATGGCGGGATCAACGACCAGACGCCAGGTGGCGCCAGCGAGGGCTGCGAGTGCGTTCTCAAGGCTCAAGGGGCCGAGTTCTCGATGCACCTCGGGAAGCGGTCGCGTCAGCAGCACGCGCATGGCTGGGTCCGCCGTTGCCGGGTCCTCCAGTCGATACCCACTGTGTTTCAGAAGGTAGGTGAGTGCTGCCCCGACGTGCTGAATGTCCGAGGGGAAACCCAGCTGAACCGTGACCTGCAGGGGCTGCACCTGCTCGGGCGCGGGTGCGTCAGCGGCAGTCAGGTATCGGCCCACCTGAATGTCAGTAGCAGCGGCGCTCCCCCAGGAGGTGAACGCCAGCGCCACAAGGAGTGCGGGTAACCGTTTTCGCATGTCTTCCTCGCCTGCTTGGAATAAAGACCCGCGCCACCGGTGGCGCGGGCACCAGCCCAAGGGGTGTGGGCTGCCCGATGCCAAGGCAACGGACGCCGCCAATTCTCCGCACTGGCAAGGTGACAGCCACAAAAAATCCAGAGGGCCACGCGACGGGTTTTCGGGTTATCCACAAAAACTGTGGATAACTGCACGGGAAAGAGGGGGAGGAAAGCGAGGGAACAAGGACTTGCCAGGGGTGGGCAAAACGTAACCAGCCACCCCGGTTGGTCGGGGGTGGCTGATCCGCGAGTTGACTTCGATTGATGTGTTTCAGGACCGGGCGCGTCGATTGTGCGATGGCCCGGTCGAATGGGAGGCGTCCCCAGGGCGGATCGATCTCACCCTCCTGCAGTAGCGAGTCGTATTCCGGCGATCCATGGTTTGGGGGAATGGATCTATCCCGAATGGCGCGGCAGTACCGCACAAAGGGACCCACGCTGCATCTGGCGGTGGGCGGCCAGTGATTTTGATCACGGAGACC
>NZ_KB899562.1:0-16394 GCF_000378325.1 Thioalkalivibrio sp. ALJ2 | reverse complement strand
AACGTGGGCATTCTGCTGCGTGGTACCAAGCGCGACGAAGTGCAGCGTGGTCAGGTGCTGTGCAAGCCGGGTTCGATCAACCCGCACACGCATTTCGAGGCCGAGGTGTACATCCTGGGCAAGGACGAGGGTGGTCGTCATACCCCGTTCTTCAATGGTTATCGCCCGCAGTTCTACTTCCGCACGACGGACGTGACGGGTTCGGTGGAGCTGCCGGAAGGCACCGAGATGGTGATGCCGGGTGACAACGTGAAGATGACCGTGTCGCTGATCAGCCCGATCGCGATGGAAGATGGTCTGCGCTTTGCGATTCGCGAAGGCGGCCGCACCGTCGGCGCCGGCGTCGTATCCAAGATCATCGAGTGATACAGTAGATAAGTTGAACGATCGACCGCGAGAGGCGGCGCCTGGTGCGTCGTCTCTCGCGTTTGTTTCTTGTCGATTCGATTTTTAGGCCAGTAGCTCAATTGGCAGAGCAGCGGTCTCCAAAACCGCAGGTTGGGGGTTCGAGTCCCTCCTGGCCTGCCATCTTCACCGATGGCGGCGAGTACCGGGTGATACGTATTCATGAGTGAACAATCGGAACAGACCGGCGGGCTGGATACTTTCAAGCTCGCGGTAGCCGTGGCGCTGCTGATTGCTGGCGTCATGGGCTTTTATTGGTTCTCGGACGAGTCCACTCTGATTCGTGTGCTCGGGCTGCTGGCCGTGGTCGGCGTGGCCGTGGCGATTGGCATGACCACGGCGAAGGGGCATCAGCTGGCGGCCTTTATGGGCAATGCGCGCACCGAGGTGCGCAAGATGGTCTGGCCGACCCGGGTCGAGACCACCCAGACCACGCTGATCGTCATCGCCGTCGTGATCATAATCGGGATCTTCCTCTGGCTCCTGGACATGTTCCTGGGTTGGTCCATCAGTCGCTTCATCGGATAGTCACAGGATTCTCTCCATGGCATTACGCTGGTACGTCGTACAGGCATTCTCGGGCTTCGAGGCCCAGGTGAAGCGGTCGCTGGAGGAGCGCATCGAGCGTTTCGCCATGCAGGACCACTTCGGCCAGATCCTGGTGCCTACCGAAGAGGTCGTCGAGATGAAGGACGGCCAGAAGCGCAAGAGCGAGCGCAAGTTCTTCCCGGGGTATGTCCTCGTGCAGATGGACTTGAACGACGAGGCCTGGCACCTGGTCAAGGCGGTCCCGCGCGTGCTTGGTTTCATCGGTGGCACCGCAGACCGGCCGGCCCCGATCAGCGACAAGGAAGCCGATGCCATCCTGCAGCGCATGCAGGAAGGCGCCGAGAAGCCGCGCCCGAAGGTCCTGTTCGAGGTGGGCGAGATGGTTCGCGTGATCGACGGCCCGTTCAACGACTTCAATGGCGTCGTGGAAGAAGTGAACTACGAGAAGAGCCGCCTCCTGGTGGCTGTCCAGATTTTTGGTCGCTCGACACCCGTGGAACTCGAGTTCCACCAAGTCGAGAAAACCTGACGTACCGACGTCACCACTGCTAGTCGGGGAGCCGCGAGGCGCTTGTACCCGAGGGAGTCATCATGGCGAAGAAAATCGAAGCATATATCAAGCTTCAGGTGCCCGCCGGCAAGGCGAACCCGAGCCCGCCCGTCGGGCCGGCGCTGGGTCAGCGCGGTGTGAACATCATGGAGTTCTGCAAGGCGTTTAACGCCCAGACCCAGGAGATCGAGCCCGGTCTGCCGATTCCGGTGGTGATCACCGTCTATTCAGATCGCAGCTTTACCTTTGTCACCAAGACGCCGCCGGCGGCGATCCTTCTGAAGAAGGCCGCGGGTGTGCAGAAGGGTTCCGGCGAGCCGAATACCAACAAGGTCGGCACCGTGACCCGGGCACAGCTCGAGGAAATCGCGAAGACCAAGGAGCCGGATCTGACCGCTGCGGATCTGGACGCCGCGGTGCGTACCATTGCCGGCAGTGCCCGCAGCATGGGCCTCGAAGTGGAGGGTCTCTGACATGGCGAAAATGACCAAGCGAATGAAGGCCATCCGCGAGAAAGTCGAGCCAGGCCGTCTCTATCCGGTGACCGAAGCGTTTGACCTGCTGCGTGAACTGCCGAAGGCAAAGTTCCGCGAGTCGGTCGACGTGGCTGTGAACCTCGGCGTGGACCCGCGCAAGTCCGATCAGGTCGTGCGTGGCTCGACGGTGCTGCCGCATGGCAATGGCAAGAGCGTGCGCGTGGCCGTGTTCACTCAGGGCGCGAATGCCGACGCCGCGAAGGAAGCCGGTGCCGATGTGGTCGGTATGGACGACCTCGCCGAACAGGTGAAGGCCGGCCAGATGGATTTCGACGTGGTGATCGCCTCCCCGGACGCGATGCGTGTCGTCGGGCAGCTCGGCCAGATCCTCGGCCCGCGCGGCCTGATGCCGAACCCGAAGGTCGGTACCGTGACGCCGGACGTGGCGACCGCGGTGACCAACGCCAAGAGCGGCCAGGTGCGCTACCGCACCGACAAGGGCGGGATCGTGCACTGCACCATTGGCGCGGCCGATTTCGACTCCAGCTCGCTGGCCGACAACCTGAACGCCCTGCTGGCGGATCTGGTCAAGATGAAGCCGGCGACGTCCAAGGGGCAGTACGTCAAGGGGGTCACGATCTCCACGACGATGGGCCCGGGCGTGAAGGTCGACCAGGCCTCGCTGTCGCTGTAAGAAGTTTTTTGGTTTTTGGTCGGCTGTCGCGCAAGCGGCACGCCATCCAAGACCGCAGGCGCTGCCCCGTTCGCGGGACGGCTTAATCCACCAGCCTGCGCAGATGGTGTCACCCGATTCAGGAAGTACCTGCGACGGGAGCACCGAAGTGCCGGGTTCGCCCGGTTTCACGACCGCCTCCGGGTGGTCTCACTAGAGGAGAGTCAACGTGGCTTTGAATCTCGACGACAAGAAGGCGATTGTCTCGGAGCTGGCTACGGTTGCTGCCTCGGCGCATTCCGCGGTCGCCGCGGAATACCGAGGTCTCTCGGTCGCGCAGATGACCGACCTTCGTCGGCAGGCTCGCAATTCCGGGGTCTATCTGCGGGTGGTGAAGAACAACCTCGCCAAGCGTGCCATCGAGGGTACGGATTTCGCGTGCATGCAGCCCGAGCTGCATGGCCCGCTGATCCTGGCCTTCAGTGAAGAGGAGCCTGGCTCCGCCGCGCGTCTGGTGAAGTCCTTCGCCAAGGAAAACGAACAGCTGAAGGTCCGGCTGGTGTCGTTTGGTGGGCAGCTGATGGGTGCGAACGATCTCGATCGCCTCGCCAGTCTGCCGACGCGCGATGAAGCGCTCGCAACGCTTCTCGCCACCATGAAGGCGCCGCTCGACAAGTTCGCCCGTACGGTGAACGAAGTCCCGGGCAAGCTCGTGCGTACCGTTGCAGCAATTCGTGACCAGAAACAGGCAGCCTGAATCTCATCAAGCCGTTTCTGAGCAAGTACTGAATGAATACGGGTGTTCCCCGTTAGGAGAGTAAAAAATGGCCGTTTCGAAAGAAGACATCCTGGAAGCCATCGGCAACATGACGGTCCTGGAAATCGTGGACCTGATCAGCGAGATGGAAGAGAAGTTCGGCGTTTCCGCCGCTGCCGCCGTTGCGGCCGCCCCGGCTGCCGCCGGCGGTGGTGAAGCCGCTGCTGCCGAAGCCAAGGACGAGTTCGACGTCGTCATGTCCAGCTTTGGCGAGAACAAGGTCGGCGTGATCAAGGTCGTCCGTGGCCTGACCGGTCTGGGCCTGAAGGAGGCCAAGGAAATGGTCGAAGGCGTTCCGGCGACCGTCAAGGAAGGCGCGGCGAAGGAAGAAGCCGAGAAGATGAAGGCGGAGCTGGAAGAGGCTGGCGCCACCGTCGAACTGAAGTAAAAGGCGCTTGCGCCTGTTGTTTTCGTGTACATCACGAAGCCCTGAGGCTGGCGGCCTTTTGGTCGTCAGCCTCAGCCCGTGGTGGCGCGGGTTTTTTCGCGCGTTGTTCAGCTAGCCGCCGAGGTAAGCCATGGCCCTCAGTTATACCGAAAAGAAACGTATCCGCAAGGACTTCGGGAAGCGTCCCCAGATCCTGGACGTCCCGTATCTGCTGGAAACCCAATTGACCTCCTATCGGGATTTCCTGCAGGCCGAAAAAGGTCCGGAGGCGCGTCACGCGCTGGGCCTGCACGCGGCGTTTCAGTCGGTGTTCCCGATTGTTAGCTATTCCGGTCATGTCCAGCTCGAGTACGTCAGCTACCGCCTGGGCGAGCCGCTGTTCGATGTGAAGGAATGCCAGATCCGTGGCGTGACCTACGCGGCCCCGCTGCGTGTCCTGCTGCGCCTGGTGATCCACGACAAGGAGGCCCCTGCTGGCTCCACCGTGGTCAAGGAGGTCAAGGAGCAGGAGGTCTACATGGGCGAGATGCCGCTCATGACGGAGAACGGGACCTTCGTGATCAACGGCACCGAGCGCGTGATCGTCTCCCAGCTGCATCGTTCGCCCGGCGTGTTCTTTGACAGCGACCGGGGCAAGACTCAGGGCAGCGCCCAGAAGCTGCTCTACAACGCGCGCATTATTCCGTACCGCGGTTCCTGGCTGGACTTCGAGTTCGATGCCAAGGACGGGGTTTACGTGCGTATCGACCGTCGCCGCAAGCTGCCGGCGTCGATCCTGCTGCGCGCGCTGGGCATGGATACGGAAGAGATCCTGTCCACCTTCTTTGAATTCAACCAGATCACTCTCGATGAAGACGGCGGTGAACTGGACCTGATCCCCGAGCGCCTGCGCGGCGAGACCGCCGTGGTCGACATCACCGACGGCAAGAACGTGATCGTCGAGGCCGGGCGCCGGATTACGCCGCGGCATATCCGCGAGATCGAAAAAGCCGGCATCAACCGGCTGCGCGTACCGGACGAGTACCTGCTCGGCCGCGTGCTGGCCAAGGGCGTGGTGGACGAGTCGACCGGCGAACTGATGGCGGCTGGCAATGACCCGTTGACCCAGGAGCTGCTGGACAAGCTGCGCGCCGAGGGCGTGAAGTCGGTGGAGACCATCTACACCAACGACTACGACCACGGTCCGTTCATGTCGGACACCCTGCGTCTGGATCCGACCAAGACGCAGCTGGAGGCCCAGGTCGAGATCTATCGGGTGATGCGTCCCGGTGAGCCGCCGACCAAGGACGCCGCCGAGAACCTGTTCTCCAACCTGTTCTTCTCCGAGGACCGCTACGACCTGTCGGCGGTCGGCCGGATGAAGTTCAACCGCCGTGTCGGCCGCGATACCGACGAGGGCCCGGGCGTGCTGTCACCCGAGGACATCCTCGACGTGCTGAAGGTCCTGATCGACCTGCGCAACGGCAACGGCCGTACCGATGACATCGACCACCTGGGCAACCGGCGCATCCGCAGCGTGGGCGAGATGGCGGAAAACCAGTTCCGTCTGGGCCTGGTGCGCGTCGAGCGTGCGGTCAAGGAGCGTTTGACCGTCGCGGAGAGCGAAGGGCTGATGCCGCAGGAGCTGATCAACGCGAAGCCGGTGGCCGCCGCGGTCAAGGAGTTCTTCGGTTCCAGCCAGCTGTCGCAGTTCATGGACCAGAACAACCCGCTGTCCGAGGTGACCCACAAGCGCCGTATCTCCGCGCTGGGCCCGGGCGGCCTGACGCGCGAACGTGCGGGCTTCGAGGTGCGCGACGTGCACCCCACCCACTACGGTCGTGTCTGCCCGATCGAGACGCCGGAAGGCCCGAACATCGGCCTGATCAACTCGCTGGCCGTGTATGCCCGCACCAACCGCTACGGCTTCCTCGAGACCCCGTACCGCAAGGTCGAAGACGGCAAGGTCACCGACGAGATCGTGTACCTGTCCGCAATCGAGGAGAGCCAGTACGTGATCGCCCAGGCGAACGCGGCGATGGACGAGCAAGGGCGTCTGACCGACGACCTAGTCTCCTGCCGCTTCCAGGAGGAGTTCACGATCTCCTCGCCGGACAAGATCCAGTACATGGATATCTCGCCGAAGCAGATCGTGTCCGTGGCCGCCGCGCTGCTGCCGTTCCTCGAGCATGACGATGCCAACCGCGCCCTGATGGGTGCGAACATGCAGCGTCAGGCCGTGCCCTGCCTGCGCGCGGACAAGCCGCTGGTCGGTACCGGTATCGAGCGCACGGTGGCGATCGACTCCGGGTCCGCGATCGTCGCCAAGCGCGGCGGTACGGTCGATTCCGTGGATGCCGCCCGCGTGGTGGTGCGCGTGAACGATGACGAGACCGTCGCCGGCGAGCCGGGTGTGGATATCTACAACCTGACCAAGTACTCGCGTTCCAACCAGAACACCAGCATCAACCAGCGTCCGCTGGTCGCGGTAGGCGACGAGATCGCCCGCGGCGATGTGCTGGCCGATGGCTCCTCGACCGATCTCGGCGAGCTGGCCCTGGGGCAGAACATGATGGTCGCGTTCATGCCCTGGAACGGCTACAACTTCGAGGATTCCATCCTGATCTCCGAGCGCGTGGTGCAGGAGGACCGCTACACCACGATCCACATCGAGGAGCTCAACTGTGTCGCGCGCGACACCAAGCTGGGCCAGGAAGAGATCACCGCGGATATCCCGAACGTCTCCGAGTCGCTGCTGGCCAAGCTGGACGAGTCCGGTGTGGTTTATGTTGGCGCCGAGGTAAACCCGGGCGACATCCTGGTCGGCAAGGTCACGCCGAAGGGCGAGACCCAGCTGACCCCGGAAGAGAAGCTCCTGAGGGCCATCTTTGGCGAGAAGGCCTCGGACGTGAAGGACACCTCCCTGCGTGTGCCGTCCGGCATCGAGGGCACGGTGATCGACGTGCGCGTGTTCACCCGCGATGGCGTGGAGAAGGATGCGCGTGCCAAGTCGATTGAGGAAGACGACCTCGCTGCGGTCAAGAAGGACCTGAAGGACCAGCTGCGAATCTACGAGGACGATATCTACGCCCGCGTCGAGAAGCTGCTGCTCAACAAGGCGGCTGCCGGCGGTCCGGAAGGGCTGGGTGACGGCTCCAAGGTCACCAAGAAGTACCTGCAGGGCCTGTCCCGCAACCAGTGGTTCGAGGTGCGCCTGAAGGACGACGCCGTGAACTCGCAGCTGGAGGACCTCGGTCGCCAGCTGCAGGAGCAGCACGAGCTGTTCGACAAGAAGTTCGAGCACCAGAAGGCCAAGGTCGCCGCGGGCGACGACCTGCCGCCGGGCGTGCAGAAGATGGTCAAGGTCTACGTGGCCGTGAAGCGCCGTCTGCAGCCGGGCGACAAGATGGCCGGCCGCCACGGGAACAAGGGCGTGATCTCGATGATCGTGCCGGAAGAGGACATGCCGTTCCTCGACGACGGGACCCCGGTCGACGTGGTCCTGAACCCGCTGGGCGTGCCCTCGCGCATGAACGTCGGGCAGGTGCTGGAGGTTCATCTGGGCTGGGCCGCGAAGGGGCTGGGCGACAAGATCAACCGCATGCTCGAGGCGCAGGCCGAAATCGCGAAGCTGCGCGAGTTCCTGGGCAATATCTATAACCACCGTGACAAGAAGGTCGACCTCGACTCCATGTCGGACGCCGAGATCATTGCGCTTTGCCGCAACCTGCGCGGTGGCGTGCCGATGGCGACGCCGGTGTTCGATGGTGCCGAGGAGGCCGAGATCAAGGAGATGCTGCGGCTGGCCGATCTGCCCGAGACGGGGCAGGCCGAGCTGTTCGACGGCCGGACCGGTGACTCCTTCGATCGCCCGGTGACCGTCGGCTACATGCACATGCTGAAGCTGAACCATCTGGTCGACGACAAGATGCACGCGCGGTCGACCGGTCCGTATTCCCTGGTCACCCAGCAGCCGCTGGGCGGCAAGGCGCAGTTCGGTGGTCAGCGCTTCGGCGAGATGGAGGTCTGGGCGCTGGAGGCCTACGGTGCCGCCTACACCCTGCAGGAAATGCTGACGGTGAAGGCGGACGACGTGCAGGGCCGCAACAAGATGTACAAGAACATCGTCGACGGCGAGCACCACATGGAGGCCAACGTCCCCGAGTCGTTCAACGTGCTCATGAAGGAGATCAAGGCGCTCGGCATCAATATCGAGCTGGAGCAGGACTGATCTCCTCCGATCCGAATGTGATCCGAAGGGGTGCAGGGCACCCCTCGACCCAAAGCTTTGTGAGGCATAGCGAATGAAAGACCTCCTCAATCTGTTCAAGCAGCAGACCCAGCCGGAAGAGTTCGATGCGATCCGTATCGGCCTGGCCTCCGCGGACCAGATCCGTTCGTGGTCCTTTGGCGAGGTTAAGAAGCCGGAGACCATCAACTACCGGACCTTCAAGCCGGAGCGCGATGGCCTGTTCTGCGCCAAGATCTTCGGCCCGGTGAAGGACTACGAGTGCCTGTGCGGCAAGTACAAGCGCCTGAAGCACCGGGGTGTGGTCTGCGAGAAGTGCGGCGTCGAGGTGACCCAGACCAAGGTGCGCCGCGAGCGCATGGGGCACATCGACCTGGCCTCGCCGGTCGCGCACATCTGGTACCTGAAGAGCCTGCCGTCCCGCATCGGGCTGCTGCTCGACATGACCCTGAAGGACATCGAGAAGGTGCTCTACTTCGAGTCCTTCATTGTGATCGACCCGGGCTTCACCACGCTGGAGAAGGGCCAGCTCCTGACCGACGAGGAATACCTCGAGGCGATGGAGGAGCACGGCGACGACTTCACCGCGATGATGGGTGCCGAGGCCGTGCTGAGCCTGCTGAGGGAGATGGACCTGCAGGGCGAGGCCGCGAAGCTGCGCCAGGATCTGTCCGAGACCGGGTCCGAGACCAAGATCAAGCGTCTGGGCAAGCGCCTCAAGCTGATCGAGTCGTTCCTGGAATCCGGCAACAAGCCGGAGTGGATGATCATGTCCGTGCTGCCGGTGCTGCCGCCGGACCTGCGCCCGCTGGTGCCGCTGGACGGTGGTCGCTTCGCGACTTCCGACCTGAACGACCTGTATCGCCGGGTGATCAACCGCAACAACCGTCTGCGCCGCCTGCTGGAGCTGAACGCCCCGGATATCATCGTGCGCAACGAAAAGCGCATGCTGCAGGAGTCCGTGGATGCGCTGCTGGATAACGGCCGTCGCGGTCGTGCGATCACCGGCACCAACAAGCGCCCGCTGAAGTCCCTGGCTGACATGATCAAGGGCAAGCAGGGCCGCTTCCGCCAGAACCTGCTCGGCAAGCGTGTCGACTATTCCGGCCGTTCCGTGATCGTGGTCGGCCCGACCCTGCGCCTGCACCAGTGTGGCCTGCCCAAGCGAATGGCGCTGGAACTGTTCAAGCCGTTCATCTTCGGAAAGCTGCAGCGCCGTGGACTGGCGACCACCATCAAGGCCGCCAAGAAGGCCGTGGAGAAGGAAGGTCCCGAGGTCTGGGATATCCTCGAAGAGGTGATCCGCGAGCATCCGGTGATGCTGAACCGTGCCCCGACCCTGCACCGCCTGGGCATCCAGGCCTTTGAACCGGTGTTGATCGAGGGCAAGGCGATCCAGCTGCACCCGCTGGTCTGTGCCGCGTTCAACGCCGACTTCGACGGTGACCAGATGGCCGTGCACGTGCCGCTGTCGCTGGAGGCCCAGCTGGAGGCGCGCACGCTGATGCTGTCCTCCAACAACGTACTGTCGCCGGCCAACGGCGAGCCGATCATCGTGCCGTCGCAGGATATCGTGCTGGGTCTGTACTACCTCTCGCGCGAGAAGGTGAACGCCAAGGGCGAGGGCATGACCTTCGCCGATGTGGACGAGGTGCATCGCGCCTACGAACACAAGTTGGTCGACCTGCATGCGCGCGTCACCGTGCGCATCGCCGACACCATGGCGGATGTCGCGGAAGGCGAGCCGCTGCCATCCATGCGCGTGGAGACTACGGTCGGTCGCGCGATCCTGTCGCGCATCATGCCGAAGGGGCTGCCGTTCGAGCTGATCGACCGCGAGCTCAGCAAGAAGACCATCTCCGCGCTGATCAACTCCTGCTACCGTCGCCTGGGCCTGAAGGACACCGTGGTGTTCGCGGACCAGCTGATGTATGCGGGCTTCTACTATTCGACCCGCGCCGGGGTCTCGTTCTGCTCGGATGACATGGTCATCCCGGACGAGAAGCAGCCGATCCTGCAGAACGCCGAAGAGCAGGTGAAGGAGATCGAGGAGCAGTATGCCTCGGGCCTGGTCACCAAGGGCGAGCGCTACAACAAGGTCGTGGACATCTGGTCGCACTGCAATGACCAGGTCGCGAAGGCGATGATGGAGCGGCTCGGCAAGGAGCAGGTCACCAACGCCGAGGGCGAGACGGTCGAGCAGAGCTCGTTCAACTCGATCTTCATGATGGCCGATTCCGGCGCGCGTGGTTCTGCGGCCCAGATCCGTCAGCTGGCGGGGATGCGTGGCCTGATGGCCAAGCCGGACGGCTCCATCATCGAGACGCCGATCACCGCGAACTTCCGCGAGGGTCTGAACGTCCTGCAGTACTTCATCTCGACCCACGGTGCGCGTAAAGGTCTGGCCGATACCGCGCTGAAGACCGCGAACTCCGGTTACCTGACCCGCCGTCTGGTGGATGTGTCACAGGACGTGGTGGTTACTCAGCACGACTGCGGGACCCAGCAGGGCCTGGTGATGAAGCCGATCATCGAGGGCGGGGATGTAGTCGAGCCGCTGCGCGACCGCGTACTGGGTCGAACCACGGCGGTGGACGTCCATCGCCCGGGCACCGACGAGGTTCTGGTGCCGGCGGGCACGCTGCTGGATGAGGCAATGGTCGACAAGCTGGACGAGGCCTCGGTGGACGAGGTGCTGGTGCGCTCCGCGATTACCTGCGAGACCCGCCAGGGCATCTGCGCCAAGTGCTACGGCCGCGATCTGGCCCGTGGCCACGAGGTCAACGAGGGCGAAGCGGTGGGCGTGATCGCCGCGCAGTCCATCGGCGAGCCGGGCACCCAGCTGACCATGCGTACCTTCCATATCGGGGGTGCGGCCAGCCGTGCGGTTACGGTCAGCGCGATCCAGGTGAAGAACGCCGGGTCCGTGCGTCTGCACAACCTGAAGACCGTCACCAACAAGGCGGACAACCTGGTTGCGGTCTCGCGCTCCGGGGAGCTGGGTGTAATCGACGACCAGGGGCGCGAGCGTGAGCGCTACAAGATCCCCTACGGCGCCACCATCACCGTCAAGGATGGAGATGCGGTCGAGGCCGGTCAGGAAGTCGCGACCTGGGATCCGCATACCCACCCGATCGTCACCGAGGTGGGCGGCTACATTCGTCTGGCGGACTTCGTCGAGAATGTCACCGTGACCAAGGAGACGGACGAATTCACCGGTCTGTCCCAGAATGTGGTGCTCGATCCGAAGAGCCGCTCGAGCGCCGGCAAGGACCTGCGCCCGACCGTCAAGCTTGTGGATGATGATGGCAACGAGGTGTACATCCCGGGCACCGACATGCCCGCGCAGTACATGCTGCCGGCCAATGCGATCTTCAATCTCGAGGACAATGCCCGCGTCGAGGTCGGTGACGTTATCGCCCGCCTGCCGCAGGAGTCGTCCAAGACCCGCGACATCACCGGTGGTCTGCCGCGTGTGGCCGATTTGTTCGAGGCCCGCCGTCCGAAGGAGCCGGCCGTGCTGGCGGAGATCTCCGGCACCGTCTCGTTCGGCAAGGAGACCAAGGGCAAGCAGCGCCTGGTGATCACGCCGGACAAGGGTGATCCGGTCGAGATGCTGATCCCGAAACTGCGCACCGTGAACGTGTTCGAGGGCGAGCGCGTGGAGCGCGGCGAGGTTGTGGTGGACGGTGAGCTGGACCCGCACGACATCGTGCGCCTGCGGGGTGTGACCACCCTGGCCGAATACCAGGTCCAGGAAATCCAGGACGTCTATCGCCTGCAGGGCGTGAAGATCAATGACAAGCACATCGAAGTCATTGTTCGTCAGATGATGCGCAAGGTGAACATCGTCAACCCAGGCGACACCAAGTTCCTCGCGGGGGACCAGGTGGATCGTGTGCGGGTCCTCGAGGAGAACGAGAAGCTCGGTGACGACCAGCAGCCGGCGACCTACGAGCGTGTGCTGCTCGGCATCACCAAGGCGTCGCTGGTGACGGAATCGTTCATCTCCGCGGCCTCTTTCCAGGAGACCACCCGCGTGCTGACCGAGGCGTCCACCCGTGGCGCCCGTGACGATCTGCGTGGCCTGAAGGAGAACGTGATTGTGGGTCGCCTGATCCCGGCCGGTACGGGGCTGGCATACCACAAGGAACGTCGCCGCAAGCGCGAGCTGGAAATGCCGGAGTTCGAGACCGTCGAGGAGGCGTCAGCGGTCACCGCCGACACCGAATCCGATGCCTCGGGTCCGGAAACCACCGGGGAAGGCTCCGAATAGCCTCCCCTTCTGTTGACACTTCAGGGGGCGGCGATTAGAATTCCGCTCCCTCGACAGGCCGGTCACGGCGCCGGCCTGTCGTTATTTTTAGGCTAGGAGAAAGGGTTTCATGGCCACGATCAATCAGTTGGTACGCAAGCCCCGCAAGCGCCCCGTCGAGAAGAGCGACGTGCCGGCGCTGCAGGGCTCGCCGCAGAAGCGCGGGGTATGCACCCGTGTCTACACGACCACGCCGAAGAAGCCGAATTCCGCGCTGCGCAAGGTTGCGCGCGTGCGTCTGACCAATGGCTACGAAGTCAGTAGTTACATCGGCGGCGAAGGCCACAACCTGCAGGAGCACTCGGTGGTCCTGATTCGCGGCGGTCGTGTAAAGGATCTTCCCGGTGTGCGTTACCACACGGTGCGTGGCTCCCTGGATACCCAGGGTGTGCAGAACCGCACCCAGGGTCGTTCCAAGTACGGCACCAAGCGCCCGAAGAAATCCTAACCGTGTACAAGAGCGGGAACTGAGACATGTCGAGAAGAGCAGCTGCCCCCAAGCGTCACATCCTTCCGGATCCGAAGTTCGGAAGCGAGCGCCTGGCCAAGTTCATCAATACCGTGATGCGTGACGGCAAGAAGTCGGTCGCAGAGCAGGTCGTGTACGGCGCGCTGGACCAGATTGAGTCCAAGCAGGGTGATGGCATGGGTGCACTGGAGCGCGCGCTGGACAACATTCGTCCGCGTGTCGAGGTGAAGTCTCGTCGCGTGGGCGGCGCCACCTACCAGGTGCCGGTCGAGGTGCGTTCGGTTCGTCAGGACGCCCTGGCGATGCGCTGGGTCGTGGAAGCGGCCCGCAAGCGTGGCGAGCGGACCATGGCGCTGAAGCTGGCGGGCGAGCTGATGGATGCCGCCGATTCCAAGGGCTCCGCCGTGAAGAAGCGCGAAGACACTCACCGCATGGCGGAAGCGAACAAGGCGTTCGCCCATTTCCGCTGGTAAAACCGATTTAGAGAGGCTCAACGTGGCACGCAAGACCCCACTGAAGCGCTACCGGAACATCGGGATCAGCGCGCACATCGACGCCGGCAAGACGACGACGACCGAGCGCATCCTGTTCTACACCGGTCTGTCGCACAAGATCGGCGAGGTCCATGAAGGCGCCGCCACGATGGACTGGATGGAGCAGGAACAGGAGCGCGGGATCACCATCACTTCCGCGGCGACCACCTGCTTCTGGCAGGGTATGGCCAAGCAGTTCGATGAGCACCGCGTTAACATCATCGATACCCCGGGGCACGTGGACTTCACCATCGAGGTGGAGCGTTCCATGCGAGTGCTCGACGGTGCGGTGATGGTGTACTGCGCCGTGGGTGGTGTGCAGCCGCAGTCCGAGACCGTCTGGCGTCAGGCCACGAAGTACTCGGTTCCGCGGATGGCCTTCGTCAACAAGATGGACCGCGCCGGCGCCGACTTCCTGCGTGTCTACGAGCAGATGAGAGAGCGTCTGCAGGCGAACCCGGTCCCGATCCAGCTGCCGATCGGTGCCGAGGATAACTTCCGGGGCGTGATCGATCTGGTCAAGATGCAGGCGATCTTCTGGGACGAAGATAACTTCGGCATCTCCTTCGAGTACAAGGACATCCCCGAAGAGCTCAAGGCCGAGGCGGAAAAGTGGCGCGAGAACATGCTCGAGGCCGCTGCCGAAGCCAATGAAGAGCTGATGGACAAGTACCTCAACGAGGGTGACCTCAGCGAGGAAGAGATCAAGCAGGCGATTCGCCATCGCACGATCGAACTCGAGATCGTGCCGATGTTGTGCGGCTCCGCGTTCAAGAACAAGGGCGTGCAGGCCATGCTCGACGCGGTGGTTGAGTACCTGCCGTCGCCGGAAGAGGTCAAGGCGATCAAGGGCGTGAAGGCCGGGACGGAAGAGCCGGTCGCGAAGCACGCCTCGGACGACGAGCCGTTTGCCGCGCTCGCGTTCAAGATCATGACCGACCCGTACGTGGGCTCGCTGACGTTTGTACGTGTCTACTCCGGGGTGCTGAGCGCGGGTGACACCGTGCTTAATACGCAGAACAATCGCCGCGAGCGCATCGGCCGCATCCTGCAGATGCACTCCAACTCCCGCGAGGAGATCAAGGAGCTGCGCGCAGGTGACATTGGTGCGGTGGTTGGCCTGAAGGATCTGTACACGGGGAGTACCCTCTGCGATCCGAATAATCCGGTCGAGCTGGAACGCATGGAGTTCCCGGAGCCGGTGATCTCGATCGCGGTCGAGCCGAAGACCAAGTCGGACCAGGAAAAGATGGGTATCGCGCTGAACAAGCTGGCGCAGGAAGACCCGTCCTTCCGTGTGCGGACTGACGAAGAGTCCGGCCAGACGATCATCTCCGGCATGGGTGAGCTTCATCTCGAGGTCCTGGTCGACCGCATGAAGCGCGAGTTCAAGGTCGAGGCGAACGTCGGTCAGCCGCAGGTGGCGTACCGCGAGACGATCAAGAAGAGCGTGGAAACCGAAGGCAAATTCGTGCGCCAGTCGGGTGGTCGCGGCCAGTACGGTCATGTCTGGCTGCGCATCGAGCCGCAAGAGGCGGGCGACGGATACGAATTCGTCAACGCCATCGTCGGTGGTGTCGTGCCGAAGGACTACATCCCGGCCGTCAACAAGGGCGTCGAGGAGCAGATGGCCAACGGCGTGCTCGCCGGTTACCCGGTGGTGGACGTAAAGGTCACGCTGTTTGACGGCTCCTACCATGACGTTGACTCGAACGAGATGGCGTTCAAGGTGGCTGGTTCGATGGCCTTCAAGGAGGGTGCGTTGAAGGCTGGCGCCGTGCTGCTGGAACCGATGATGAAGGTCGAGGTGGAGACGCCGGAAGAATACATGGGCGACGTGATGGGCGATCTGAACCGACGTCGTGGTCTGGTCAAGGGTATGGAGGATATCGCGGGTCAGAAGCTGCTGAAGGCCGAGGTCCCGCTGTCCGAGATGTTTGGCTATTCGACGCAGCTGCGCTCGATGAGCCAGGGTCGCGCCACGTACTCGATGGAGTTCGAAAAGTACTCCGAGGCGCCGGCGCAGGTCGCCGAGGCTGTGGCGGCGAAGGCCTCCTGAACCGAATCGCGTAATCCGAAAGAACTGTAGAAAGAGGTTTGAGCTGTGTCCAAGGAAAAGTTCGAGCGTAAGAAGCCGCATGTGAATGTGGGGACGATTGGTCATGTGGACCATGGCAAGACCACGCTGACGGCGGCGATGACGGCGGTGCTGGGCAAGAAGTACGGCAGTGAAGCCCGTGCGTTTGACCAGATCGACAATGCGCCGGAAGAGAAGGCGCGCGGGATTACGATTGCCACGGCGCACGTGGAATACGAATCCGACATTCGTCACTACGCGCATGTGGATTGCCCTGGGCACGCGGACTACGTGAAGAACATGATCACGGGTGCGGCGCAGATGGACGGCGCGATTCTGGTGGTGTCCGCGGCCGATGGCCCGATGCCGCAGACCCGCGAGCACATCCTGCTGGCGCGTCAGGTCGGTGTGCCGTACATCGTGGTGTTCCTGAACAAGGCCGACATGGTCGACGACCCCGAGCTGCTCGAGCTGGTCGAGATGGAAGTGCGCGACCTGCTGTCTTCCTATGACTTCCCGGGCGACGACACCCCGGTGATCACCGGTTCCGCGCTGAAGGCGCTGGAAGGTGACGAGAGCGAAGTGGGCGCGCCGGCGATCTACAAGCTGGTCGAAGCGATGGACACCTGGATTCCGGAGCCGGAACGCGCCGTGGACGGCGACTTCCTGATGCCGGTGGAGGACGTGTTCTCGATCTCCGGCCGCGGCACGGTGGTGACCGGTCGTATCGAGCGTGGTGTGGTCAAGGTGGGCGAGGAAATCGAGATTGTCGGTATCCGCGACACCCAGAAGACCACGGTCACCGGTGTCGAGATGTTCCGCAAGCTGCTGGACCAGGGCGAAGCGGGCGACAACGTGGGCATTCTGCTGCGTGGTACCAAGCGCGACGAAGTGCAGCGTGGTCAGGTGCTGTG
>NZ_KB899561.1:0-95069 GCF_000378325.1 Thioalkalivibrio sp. ALJ2 | reverse complement strand
GCCACCTCAGTCACGCCCAGTTCGGAGGTCCGCGAGTCCACGCCGCTGACCGCAATGGTCTGGCCCTGGTTCGCACCCACCTGGAAGAACAGGTCCTGCACACTGCCGTCCAGCACACGCCCACCGTTGAACTCGGTGCTGTTGGCAATACGCGAGACCTCGGACATCAGCTGCTGAACCTCGTCGTTCAGCGCCTGACGGTCGGAGGCGGAGTTGGAATCGTTCGCCGCCTGCACGGCCAGCTCGCGCGCACGCTGCAGCGCATCGCCCACGGTCCCCAGGGCGCCCTCGGCCGTCTGCGCAAACGAAATCCCGTCGTTGGAATTGCGCACCGCCTGATTGAGACCGCGAATCTGAGTGCTGAAACGCTCGGAAATGGCCAGACCGGCCGCGTCGTCCTTGGCGCTGTTAATCCGCAGGCCCGAGGACAGACGCTCCAGACTCTGGGCCAGCGCACCCTGGGAATTCCCCAGATTGCGCTGCGCGTTCAGGGACAGAACGTTGGTGTTGATAATCTGAGACATGGTCACTCTCCTGTAGAGTCGTACTCGCCGCCTCGGGCGGTTCAGTCGACGGTCCTAGCCCGCCTTCAGCACCGTTAACGACACCTGACCACCATCCTTTAGCCCCAAATCGAAAAAAAACCGATACCCCTTATGGTTCAGTCACCATTGTTCAGTCGCCGCCGGGAAAGACCTTTGCCCTCGCGGCGCCTACCGCCTCCTCGAACGCAGGCCGATAGGCCTCATACTGCTCACCGATACTCGCGAACGCCGGGTTCACGCGGCTGCGTCTGCCGAGGCTGCCGGTTAGCCCAAGCAGGGCCGGGTCGGCGATCTCCCCTTGCGCGTCCGCGCATACCGCCTCCCATTCCAAGTCGTGCGCGGCCAGCACCCGGGCCACATGGGCATCGGGGTCTTCCAGCATCTCTTCGTAGTGCACGCGTTGCACGCGATCGGGAAATACCCTCTCCCAGTGATCCGCCATCCGGCGATACAGCATTACGAACTCGGCGATGGTGTCGATCGCCCACGCGTACGGCAGGCGCTGCGCAAACCAGCGCATGTAGATCGCCATCGCGTTGTCCACCGGGTCCCGCTCGCAGAAAACTACGCGGGTACCGGGGTAGAGGCTCATGAACGTCCCGACATGGAAGACGTTTCCAGGATTGGTGACCAAATGGGTTCGAACCGATTCGTCCTTCGCCTCGCCCCACATGGAGTCGACCCGCGCCCGCATCTGCGCAATGCCTTCCGGTTCCAGCTCCCGCATGATCAGCGGATAGCGCTTGCGCACCTCCTTCGGGAGCTGGGAAAGGACCTCCTGGAGAACTGCCAGCTCGCCGTAATGGCGGATTCGCGAGTGTCCGGAGAGCGGGCCCTCCAGTAGCGACTTGCCGGAACGGGGCGGACCCAGCACCAGCGTCAGCGGCCTTGGAGACTGGTTCGGGTCATCAAGCCCCCTCGCCCAATCCGCGCTGAAAATCTTCTCGGTAGCGGCGACATTCTTGCGTATGGCCCCCTGCCGCACCTGGTCGACCTGACGCTGGATCGCCTCCGCCTGACGCGCATTCCCGAGCTCGAAGGCCGAGAACGCCTCGTCAAGATTGCCCGCATCCTGGTGCAGCTTCGCCAGCGCGAAATACAAACGGCCCTGGTCGCGAAGGTCGAACTTCCCCTTGCGGATGACCTTTTCCAGTTCCTTTCTCGGCGAGCTGTCCGCGGGAAAATGGCGCGAATGCGCAAACGAGAACCAGTGCTTGGCACTGTTGCGATCAGACTCCACCAGGGATTCCAGAATCTCGGTCGCCTCGTCCCAACGCCCCTCGGCCTGGAGGACGCGCGCGTAGTTGTCGAGTGCCAGGCGCATATTGGGGTCCAGTCGCAACGCCTCGCGCAACGCGGCACCTGCGGCTTCGAAGCGGTCGCGCAGGATCAGCACACCGGCCAGCGCGTTGTAGCTGGCCGCGTCCTCTGGACACATCTGGACCAATTTCGAGGCATACAGGGTCGCAGTGCTGTATTGATGCCGGTCAAACGCCCCCTGAATCAGAAGCCTGAGGGCATCTGTACTATTGGGCTCAATACCGAGAACTTGCCCACACAAGGCCTCGAGCTCCTCGAAGGCGCCATCATCCAGCGCCTTCTTTGCCTTCTTGAGCAATCCCGCGACTTTCGAGGGCTTCGCTTTTCTCTTGCCACCTGCCTTCCCTGCCGCCATACCAATCCCGGTTGTTCGTTCGTTTCCGCGCCAGTATACCGACCCAATAACCAGTACACGCCAACAACGAATGGGCCACGCTAGATCAGCCAGGTGGTGCCGATGCGGGTCTCGGGGGTGGCGCCGGGGATCAGGTCCATCAGCAGCCAGCCGAAGATGAGGGTGATGAAGGCGCCGCAGAAGACGGTGGCCACGAACAGGCCGATGCGGTTCCCGCGGCGCAGGCCGAGGATGCCGCGCAGCGACCAGTACAGCAGCCACAGGCTGTAGAGGATCAGTAGCAGGCCGACCGTGTTGCCCCAGGGCCAGGGAAAGGCGGCGGCGACCTTGCCCGCCCAGGCGGGCAGCAGGCCGATGGTCACCGCCAGCATCGCCCGATCCGGGTGGGAGTAGCCCTGGAACAGTTCGGTCAGATAGTGCGCGGACCAGGCCAGACCCAGTACGCCGATGCTCATCGCCAGCACGCTGTAGACGCCGAAGCCCCAGGCCCCCGGCATCGCCTCCGGCGGCAGCCCGGTCGGGATGACCTGGTACAGCCACTGGCTGGCGATCACGCTGACCAGCAGCACGGGGAACGCCAGGCGCAGAAAGGTCTGCCACCAGGGCGGGGCCGTCTCCAGTTCGGCCACCTCGAGTACCGCCCGCAGGGGGCTCGTCAGCGTGCGCAGGACCAGAAGTCCCGGATTCAGACGGGAGGGAAATGAGCTCATCCGGTCAGTATGTGGCAATCCCGTGACGCTTTCGTGACAGCGCCTGCCTTGAACCTGGCCTGATCGACCCGGCTTTAGCCCGCGAGTGCCAGCACCAGAATCACGAGGGTCAGGGTCTCTACCAGCTCCAGCGTGGCCCCGGCCGTATCGCCGGTGAAACCGCCCAGCCAGTGTCTCAGTACGCGCGTTGCAGCCCACAGCGTCAGCCCGGCGGCGAGCAAAGCCGGAATCACCCCCCAAAGGCCGGAGAGCAGGCCGAGCACCAGCACCACGGCAGCCGAGACTGCGACAACGCCGATGGCGGCGCTGCGTGGAAGGTGCCTGGCCATGTCCGCGCCCAATCCGACGGGGTTCACGTAGGGCGTGGTCAGAAACAGCACCGGCGGCACCACGCGCCCCAGCAGCACCGCCAGCAGCAGCGCGACCCAGGCGCCGGTCTCGACCACCGCCACTAGCGCCGTACCTTTCAGCAACAGGATCAGGATCAGCGCCGCGACCGCCATCGGGCCACAGGCCGGGTCCTTCATGATGGCCTGGGCCCGCTCCGGGTGCCGCTGGCCGCCCACCCAGGCGTCCACCGTGTCCGCCAGCCCATCCAGGTGCAGCGCGCCGGTCAGCGCGACCCAGAATGTCAGCACCAGCGCCGCGACCAGCAACACCGGCGCCCCGGGGATCGCGGACAGACCGATCCCCACCAACACCAGCACCAGACCCAGGATCAGCCCCACCAGCGGATAGGCCAGGACCGAACGGCCGAGGTCCTCGGGCCGTGGTTCCTGTGCCGGCGTCGGCACGCGGGTCAGGAACTGCAAGGCCAGCCAGAAGGGCGCAAACACGGAGTTCATTGCGCTCCCCCTTCCATTTCTGCTGTAGGAGGCCAGCCCCCTGGCCGATGGGGCGTTGGCATATTCCCAATCGGCCAGAGGGCTGGCCTCCTACATTTGTTCTGCTTGATCACGAGGGCATCTCCTCGCGCTGGCCCGGCTCGACAACGTGCAAAGAGGCCAACGGCACTTCGATCGACAATAGCTTCTCCAACGGCCAGCCCTCCAGTTGTGCGCGCAGCAGGCGAATCACCCCGCCGTGGGTGACGACGAGGACACGACCGCCCGGCGCCACTACGCTCTGTTCCCAGCCGGCCAGCACCCGGTCGCGGAAGCTTCCGAGGTCTTCGCCGTTGGGTGGAGGGTAGCCGAATGGGTCTTCCCAGAACCGACCCAGCGCCTCGGCGTCCGTCTGCATCAGGGCCTCGGCTGTTTGCCCCTCCCAGTCACCAAAATGTAGCTCCTGCAGGCGGGGATCACACTGGACGGGGAGCCCGGCCGCGCGGGCGAAGCCTTCGGCCGGGAGTCGACAGCGCTGCAGTGGCGAGCACACGACGCGATCCCACTCGCCGGAGGACTCGAACGCCGCACGCATCGCCCGCTCGCCTTCCGGGGTCAGCGGATCATCGCAGCCGCGCCCGCGAAAGCCGGCACCCGTCGTCTCGCCGTGGCGCAGCAGACCGATACGGACCGATTTGGTCATGGGGTATCGCCCGACACGCCAGCCTCGGCGAAGGTCGCCATGCCGGCGTGAAGCTCGCAGGCCAGGCGCAGCAGGGGCACGGCCGTGGCCGCCCCACTGCCCTCGCCCAGGCGCATGCCGAGATCCAGCAGCGGCTCGGCCGCCAGCGATTCCAGCAGTCGCCGGTGCCCCGGCTCCGCCGAACTGTGGGCGTAGAAGAACCAGTCTGCCGTGCCCGGGCACAGCCGTTCGGCCACCAACGCCGCCGAGGTGCTGATGAAACCATCCACCAGCACCGGCAGCCCGATCTGCGCCGCGGCGATGTAAGCGCCGGCCAGCCCCGCAATCTCGAAGCCCCCCAGACAACGCAGGCTACCCAGTGCCTCGCCGCGCACCGCGGCGTGGGTGCGCAGGGCCTGCTCGATCACCTCGGCCTTGTGGCGCACGCCATTCGCATCCAGACCCGTGCCAGGCCCGGCCAGGTCCACCGGCGGCAGACCCAGCAGCGAACAGGCGACTGCGGCGGCAGCCGTCGTGTTGCCGATGCCCATCTCGCCACCGATGAACAGTTGTGTGCCGCCCCGCCGCGCGCGCTCGGCACACTGGCGGCCGGCGTTCAGCGCGCGTTCCAGCTGCGCCGGCGTCATCGCGGGTTCGCGGGCCAGGTTTGCGGTGCCGGGGCCCAGGTTCAGCTGCTGCACACCGGCGACGGCCGGAGGCTGGGCCACGGTACCGAGGTTGATCACCTCGATGGACGCGCCCAGGTGCCGCGCCAGCACCGAGATTGCAGCGCCGCCGTTCGCGAAGTTCGCGACCATCTGCGCGGTCACGGCCTGCGGGAAACGCGAAATGCCTTCCGCCACCACACCGTGATCGCCGGCGAACACCGCGACATGGACGCGCTCCAGCGTGGGCTGGCCCACGCCCTGCATGGCGGCCAGGCGCTCGGCGATCGCCTCCAGCCGCCCGAGCGAACCCGGCGGCTTGGTCAGCTGGGCCTGCCGCTCGGCCGCCGCCTGGCGCGCCTCGGCATTCAGGGACGCCGGCGGCACCTGCAGCCAGTCACAGTCTTCGGTCACGTGTTCCTCCGATGTTGAAACCAACACCCTTCATCAATGACGCCCGTCATTGCGAGGAGCCGAAGGCGACGTGGCAATCCGTCAGTTCACCCCGGGCCGATTGCTTCGACGCTGCGCGCCTCGCAATGACGGTGCCTGTTTCGCGCGTTGGTCTATTCATTCCAGCGGTTCACCCTTGAGCACACGAGGAAGGCCGGCGACGGTCAGCACGACGCGGTCCATCGTGGGGGCCAGGCGCTGGTGCAGCCAGCCCGCCTCGTCGGCGAAGCGGCGGGACAGCGCGTCCATCGGGGTAATGCCCATGCCCGTCTCGTTGGAGACGAACACCAGGGTGCCCGGCAGGCGCGGCACGGTGGCGATCAGGGCCTCCCGCTCGCGTTCGATCAGGGCCTCGTCCTCGGTGCACAGGAGCTGGGTCAGCCACAGCGTCAGGCAATCCACCAGCAGGCATTCATCTGGCCTTGCGGCCTCTTCCAGCGCGGCGGCCAGGCCGGTATCGGCCTCGATCAGGTCCCAGTCACCGGGCCGGTCGGCGCGGTGGCGTTCGATGCGGCGTGCCATCTCGGCGTCGTCGGCACGCGCGGTGGCGACATAGGTCACGTGCAGGCCGCTGGCATCGGCCAGTTGCTCCGCCAGTCGGCTCTTGCCGGAACGCACTCCGCCGAGCACCAGCGTCTTCATGTCACGGTCTCCGTGTTCCCTGCGCGCAGCAGCGCGAGGATGCGCCCCAGGTCCAGATGCGTCTCCAGGGTATCGGCCAGGCGTTCCAGGCCGCGCTCGCGCGCGGTCGCCAGGTCTTCGCCGTGCTCCTTCCCCTTGCGCATGCCGGCCCAGTGCAAAAGGACCTCGGCTGCGGCGGAGGTATCGAACACCCCGTGGACATAGGTCCCCGCCACGGCATCGTCCTCGCTGCGCGCACCGTCCGGGCCATGCTGCAGCTCCAGCAGCGGGTGATCCAACCCGGGCCCGGTCGTCACACCGGCATGAATCTCGTAGCCCTCCACGCGGGTCTCCTGGCCCAGCACACGGTTCCCGTGAACACGTTCCAGGCGCTTTTCCGGTGCTAGACGCGTCTCGATGTCCAGCCAGCCGAGCCCCGGCGTGGAGCCCGGCCGGCCCTCGACGCCGTCAGGATCGTGCACGGCCCGGCCCAGCATCTGGAAGCCGCCACAGATCCCGAGCACCTTGCCGCCATAACGCACATGGCGCTGCAGCTCGTCTTCCCAGCCCTGCTCGCGCAGCCAGGCGAGGTCGTCGCGCACGGACTTGGACCCCGGAAGGATGACCAGGTCCGCCGGCTGCAGCGACTCGCCCGGGCCGGCGAAGCGAAGGTCCACACCCGGGTGCAGGCGCAGCGGATCGAAATCGGTATGGTTGGAGATGCGCGGCAGGGCCGGCACGACGACCTTCAGGGCATCCACCGCCTTTTCCGGCACCGCCTCGCGCGGCAGGGCGTCCTCGGCGTCCAGGTACAGCCCGTGCAGATACGGGATCACGCCCAGCACCGGCTTGCCGGTCTCCTGCTCCAGCCAGTCCAGTCCCGGCTGGAGGAGCGAGATATCGCCGCGAAAGCGGTTGATCACGAAGCCCTGCACCCGCGCGCGCTCCGTCGCGCTCAGCAACGCCAGCGTACCGACCAGATGCGCGAACACGCCGCCACGGTCGATATCCGCGACCAGGATCACCGGACAGTCCACCGCCTCGGCAAACCCCATGTTGGCAATATCGCCTGCGCGCAGGTTGATCTCTGCCGGCGAGCCCGCCCCTTCCACCAGCACGTGCGCATACTGCGCGGTCAGCCGTCGATGCGAGGCCAGCACGGCCTCGCGGGCGACGGGCTTGTAGTCATGGTAGGCACGAGCATCCAGCTCGGCCGCAGGACGGCCGTGGATGATCACCTGCGCCCCCTGATCGGAGCTGGGCTTGAGCAGCACCGGATTCATGTCGGTATGCGGCTCCAGGCCGCAGGCGGCGGCCTGCAGGGCCTGGGCGCGCCCGATCTCGCCGCCGTCCAGGGTCACTGCACTGTTCAGCGCCATGTTCTGCGGCTTGAACGGCACCACCGACAGCCCACGGCGATGCAGCACCCGCGCCAGACCGGCCACCAGCACGCTCTTGCCGGCATCCGAGGTGGTCCCCTGCACCATCAGCGTGGTCGCGCTCACAACGCCTCCAGTCCCTGTTCCAGGCGGTGCCATTGGGCCTCGTCGCCCGGCAGCCCGAAACGCAGGCTGGCGGGGTCGTCGAAACGCCGCACCAGGATCGCCTGTCGCGCCAGCGCATCCTGAACCGCGACCGCATCATCGCGGCGCCCCCAGCGAAACAGTGCGGTGCCACCTTCGGTAGCGATTCCGTACCGCCGCAGCAGCTCTTCCAACCGCGCACCCGCCGCGGTCAGGTTCGCGCGCGTCTGCTCCTGCCAGGCGCGATCCTCCAGCGCTCGGGTGGCCGCCCAGCGCGCCGGGCCGGACAGCGCCCACGGACCCAGCCGCTCCGCCAGCGCCGCCCGCAGCGCCGGCTCCGCCGCCAGGAATCCGACCCGCGCCCCGGCCAGACCGAAGAACTTGCCCAGCGACCGCAGCACCAATAGCCCCGGGCCCAGGTCCGTGCCCGGGTCGGCCGCCAACAGGCTGTGCCGGGGGCTGGTATCCATGAAGGCCTCGTCCACCACCAGCCAGCCGCCGCGTGCCGCAAGCCCCCTATGCCAGCGCAGCAGCGTCTCCACGGTCACGCGCAGTCCAGTCGGGTTGTTCGGGTTGACCAGTACCAGCACATCCAGCTGCGGCAGGCGTGCCTCGATCGCGGCCGGCGCCGCGTCGCCAAGCGCAGGAAGCGCCTCGACCCGATGCCCGGCCATGCGCCAGGCCCGCGCGTGTTCGTTGTAACTGGGCGCGAGGAGGCCAACCCGAGCAGCCGCTGGGCGAAGCTGTGGCAGCAGCTGGATGGCCGCCTGCGAGCCCGCCAGGGGCAACAGCCCTTTGCAGCCGTAGTACCGCGCCGCGGCCACCTCCAGACCGTCGTCGGGCTCCGGCAGGCGCGCCCAGACGTCCGCCGGGGGCATGGGCAGCGGATAGCCGTGCGGGTTGATGCCGGTAGACAGGTCCAGCCATTGCTCCGGCGCCACCCCGTAATGCCTGGCAGCTGCGCGCAGTCCGCCACCATGCACCTGGGTTAGCACGGCCCCGGTCGGTGCCGGCCGCGCTCTGTTCAGCTCAGAAGATCGCAAGGCTCACCCCGATGACAAGCACGCCCATCCACAGCGCCAGCGCCCGATCCACCAGCCCCATCGCCGCACGGATGCCGGCGGCATCCGGTGCCGCGCCCATCCCCAGGCGCGGACGCCACTGACGCTCGCCGTGATACTGGCTGGCACCGCCCAGCACCAGCCCCAGTGCGCCCGCCCCAGCGGCCATTACCGGCCCAGCGTTCGGGCTCTTCCAGGCCGCGGCCTGCTCGCCCCAGCACTGCAGGGCATCGCGAGTGCGCCCGGCCAGGGCATAGGCCAGCGCGGTCATGCGCGCCGGGACCCAGTTCAGCAGGTCATCCAGCCGCGCCGCGGTCCAGCCAAAGCGCGTGTAACGCGCATTGCGGTAGCCCCACATCGCATCCAGCGTGTTCACCAGGCGATACAGCACCACCCCCGGCGCACCGGCCACCAGGAACCAGAAAATGGTGCCGAACAGGGCATCGTTGCCGTTCTCCAGTACCGACTCCACCGCCGCGCCGCTGACCCCTGCCACATCCAGGGCCTCGCTGTCGCGACTGACCAGCATCTGCACCTGCTGCCGCGCCTGGCCCAGATCGCCGGCCTCCAGCGCCCGGGCCACGCGCTCGGCGTGTTCGTCGAGGCTGCGCCAGCCCAGCGCCAACGCCAGTACCAGCAGCCCTACCAGCCAGACCGGCAGGAGCTGCTGCAACCAGACCGTCAGCAGCACAAAGGGCACCACCAGGACGGCCAGAAGCAGCGCGCCGCGGGCCCGACCATCGCGGTAGAACCGGGCCTCCAGGCGCTGGACCAGCAGCCCGAACCCGGCCAGCGGGTGCCAGCGGCGCGGATCGCCGATCAGGCGATCCAGCACCAGCGCACCAAGCAGCGTGAGGAACGCGATCAGCATCGGGTCATCCACTCGCTGAGGAACCGCCGGGTGCGTCGGTACGGCTGCCCCAGCGATTCTCGAACACCAGTTCGTCCAGCGACCGTCGCTGATCCCAGCCCTCGGTTTCCAGCATCGGCCGCTCGTAGAACGCATCCACATGACCCAGACAAAGGATCGCGATCGGCCAGGCCCCTTTCGGCATCCCCAGCTCCCCGGCCAGCCAGTCCGGGTCGAACAGCGACACCCAGCCCATGCCCAGGCCCTCGGCCCGGGCCGCGAGCCACAGGTTCTGGATCGCACACGCGGCGGAGCACAGGTCCATCTCCGGGATGGTGCGCCGACCCAGCACGTAGCGCTCGCGCCCATCGGTCAACGCGACCACCAGCAGCTCGCCGGCATCGCGGATGCCTTCGAGCTTCAGACGGTGCACCTCGGCGGCACGCTCGCCGCAGGCCTCGGCCGTGCGTGTCTGCTCCGCCGCCACATGCCCGTGCAACGCATCGCGCAGCCGCGCGTCGGTCACCCGCAGAAAGCGCCAGGGCTGCATGTAGCCCACGCTGGGCGCCTGGTGCGCGGCCTCCAGCAGGCGCCGCAGGGTATCGGGGTCCACCGGGTCCGGGCGGAAATGCCGCATGTCCCGGCGCTCGCCGATCACGCGATAGACCGCTGCGCGCTCCGCCGAGGCGAACGCGTTCGGATTCTCTTCTGACTGGTTGGGAGCTGGGGCCGTCATGAGGTTCCGTCGAGGCGACGGCGCGGCGAAGACACGAAGGAACAGGCTTTTAGGAACGCACCTGCGCCCTCGACCGTTGCCCGCCGCACGGTCGCAGGATGAATCACCGCCAGGCCGGTCTCCGGGCTTGCGAGCGTCGGGGGATGCCGACCGGCAGACGCCTTCCCGGGCACAGGACCCAGTGGCCAGTCTGCCGAGCGATTTACCGCTCGCTTACCGTTGCGGGGGCAGCGCCGGACTTGCACCAGCTTCCCGTTTCACCTGCCAACTGCAGGCACCTGACGAAAGCGGAGCATGATACGCGCTCAGGGTGCCCCCGACCAATTTGGGCACCAAACCATCTTGCCCTTGCTGCTATGATGAGGCGCTTTCGCTGCCCGTGCGGCGCCCCGAAAACACGGTATTGTTTACGTTACGAACAATCCACAACATTCGGATTTTTAATGACTTTCACTTCCCTCAAACGCCAGTTAACGGCCCTTGCCGCGCTACTCCTGTGCGCGGGGCCGACACTGGCCGAACCGGTCACGGTGACCGACGATGACGATCGCGAGGTCACGCTCGACCGGCCCGCCGAACGTATCGTCAGCCTGGCCCCGCACATCACGGAAGTCCTGTTCGCCGTCGGCGCCGGAGAGCAGCTGGTCGGCGTCACGCATCACAGCGACTTCCCGCCGGAGGCGGAGATGATCCCGCGAGTCGGTGGCTACAGCCGCATCGACCTGGAACGCGTGGTCGAGATGGACCCGGACCTGGTGGTCGCCTGGCGCAGTGGCAACTCCAGCTCGCAGATCGAGCGCCTGCGCGATCTGGGGCTGAACGTCTATGTCTCGGAACCGCGCAGTTTCGAGGGCGTGGCCTCCAGCATGCGTCGCATGGCGCAGCTGGCCGGTACCGAGGAACGCGGCGAGGAGGCGGTGCAGGCCTTTCTCGACGAGATCGAGACGTTGCGGCTGGACTATTCCGACCGTGACCCGGTCCCGCTGTTCTACCAGGTCTGGGAACAGCCCCTGATGACGGTCAACGACGATCACCTGATCGGCGAGGCCATCCGCCTGTGCGGGGGCAAGAACGTGTTCGGTCACCTGGACCGCCTGGTGCCGCGCATGGACCGCGAGGCCGTGATCGAGGCCGACCCGGAGGTGATCATCGGTGGCGGCATGGGCGAAGACCGGCCGGACTGGGTAATTGCCTGGGAACAATGGGAGGACATGACTGCGGTGCAGCGCGACAACCTGTTCTTTATCCCGCCGTCGCTGCTCCAGCGTCACACCCCGCGGATTGCCGAAGGGACCCGGCTGATGTGCGAAGAGCTGGAACGGGCCCGTTCACGCCGGGACGACTGACCAGCCGTGACGCGCTCCTTCCTCCTCGCCACGGGGGTCCTGCTCCCGGCGTCGCTGCTTGCGATCCTGATCGCGCTGGCCTATGGCAGCGTCGCCATTGCCCCCGGCGACCTGCTCGCGGTGATTCAGGGCGAAGGGAGCCGCCTGCACAACACGCTGGTACTGGAACTGCGCCTGCCACGCGCCCTGGCCGCATTCGCCGCCGGCGGGCTGCTGGGCGTCGCCGGTGCCCTGATGCAGGTGTTGCTGCGCAATCCGCTGGCCGATCCCTATGTGCTGGGCCTCTCCGGCGGGGCTTCGGTGGGTGCCCTGCTGGCCATGCTCGCGGGGCTGTCGATGTTCTCGGTCTCGGTCGCCGCATTCGCAGGCGCGCTGCTGTCCACGGTGATCGTGTTCGGCCTGGCGCACGGCACCGGCAGCTGGACGCCGACCCGATTGCTGCTGACCGGCGTGGTCGTGGCGGCCGGCTGGGGCGCCGTGATCAGCTTCCTGCTCGCCGTGAGCCCGACCGCGGAGCTGCCCGGGATGCTGTACTGGCTGATGGGCGATGTCTCCCACGCCCGCAACCCCTACCCCGCCTGGGGTGTGCTGGTGCTGGTCGTGTTGCTGGCCCTGCCGCTGGGACGGACGCTGAACGTGCTGGCGCGCGGCCCGATGCAGGCGGCCGCACTGGGCGTGGCCGTGCGGCCGGTGGAATGGACGATCTACGTCGCGGCGGCACTGATCACCGCCACGGCGGTCATGCAGGTCGGTGCGGTGGGCTTCGTCGGACTAATCGTGCCGCACATGCTCCGGCTGATCTTCGGCAACGACCAGCGCGTGATCCTGCCGGCCTCGGCACTCGGCGGCGGCATCCTACTGACGCTGGCCGACACCCTCGCCCGTACGATGATCGCCCCGGAGCAGTTGCCCGTCGGCGTGATCACCGCGATGCTGGGCGTCCCCGTGTTCCTGTTCCTGCTGTACCGGAGCCGCTGATGCCTCCGCACACCGCCGATCCCCAACTCCACGGCGATCCACACGCGTCCGGCACCGAGAGCGTGCACGAGGTGCCAGGGCCGGACACCCTGCTGGCCACCCACGATCTGGTCATCGACATCCCGGAACGCGCCAGCGGTTCGCCCCTGGACCTGACCATCAACCCGGGACAGTGCTGGGGCATCCTCGGCCCGAACGGCGCGGGCAAGAGCACCCTGCTGCATACCCTGGCCGGGCTGCGCGCGGCCCGCACCGGAGAGATCCATGTGCAAGGCCGCCCGCTCCCTGAATACTCGCGAGCGCATCTGGCGCGCGAGCTGGGCCTGGTGTTTCAGAAGCACCACGACGGCTTCCCTGCAACAGTACTGGAGACGGCTCTGATCGGCCGCCACCCGTACCTGCGGCCCTGGGACATCGAGTCCGCCGAGGACTACGCCCAGGCCCGCGCCGCCCTGGCCCGCATGGATCTGGCGGAACTGGAGCACCGCCTGGTGGATACCCTGTCCGGTGGCGAGCGCCAGCGCCTGGCCATCGCCACCGTACTCACCCAGAACCCGCGGCTCCTGCTGCTGGACGAGCCCACCAGCCAGCTCGACCTGCACCACCAGGTGGCGGTGCTGGACCATATACGGGGCATCGCCCGGGACAACCGCGCCGCGATCCTGGTGCTGCACGACGTGAACCTGGCGGTACGCTACTGCGATCACCTCCTGCTGATGTTCCCCGACGGAAAGGCCTGCTGGGGCCCCACCCGAACCATGCTGGTGCCCTCCGCGCTGGAACGGCTGTACAACCAGCCACTGAGCACCGGCGAGATCGACGGCCAGCCGGTCTTCATGCCGACCATCCCGTAACGAGGAATCCCGGTGGAATTCTTTCGCACCCTGCCCCTGCAAGCTGTCGCCGATTCCCTGCAGGCCGAGCTGACCGTACCGGCCCTGCCCCGGCTTTGCCCCGCCATTGACGCCCTTGTTGAAGAGACCGGGCCCGATGCCGGCGTCGTCTACTGCCTGTGGGGCGAGTTTCGTGTCCGGCGCGAGTGCATCAATGGCGGTGTGCGCTTCACCCTGCCGAGCTGCCCGAACGCCCTCGCCTGGACCCTGACGACCGGGCATCCGCCGAAGCCGGAGGCGGTCATGCTGCACCTGACCATCAACCGCCAGGAACACGACCCGGATTTCGTGGAGAGTCTTGAATTCTTTGCCGATAGCTGGCTGGAGCTGACATCGCTGCAACCGCCCCATGACAGGCCCTGACTGCAATTTTCTTTTGCTTTTATGGTCGGTATGGTTGCAGGGTTAATCAAGGGAAACACTGATGAATGTACACACTCGCGTTGGCACCCCAGGTTCTCCGAGACAAGGCGCGGTGCGCAGCCGGTAGTGGTTCTACCGGCAAGGGCCGCAACGCAGGATCGGGGAACCTGGGGTGCCAACCCCACAAGCCATTGAATGCAAGGGCTCGAGTCGCTTTTGCGCGCGCACGGCGTTGCGGCTCCCTTGTGCAGAATGACTGCACGGCGGTCACCGCGCCTTGTTCGCACGCAAAAGCAACTCGAGCGCGAGCGTGTACATTTATCAGTGTTTCCCTAGGAGAAGTCATGACCCCCACACCGCCGGACAGCGTACGCACAGCCCACCCGACCCAGGACGGCGCGGGTGTGAAGATTCGCCGCATCCATGACTTTCGCGGCGGCCTGGATCCCTTCCTGATGCTGGACGAGCTGAAGGCCAGTGCGAAGGAGGACTACATCGGTGGTTTCCCCTCCCACCCGCATCGCGGGTTCGAGACGCTGACCTACCTCGTCCATGGCGGCCTGACCCACGAAGATTCGATGGGCAACCAGGGTCGTGTGGAGGCCGGCGAGGCGCAGTGGATGAGCGCCGGGCGCGGGGTCATCCACTCCGAGATGCCCCTGCTGGACTCGGACGGGCTGCACGGCTTCCAGCTATGGGTAAACCTGCCGGCACGGCGCAAGATGGACCCGCCGCGTTACCGCGACGTGCGCGCCGACGCGATGCGCCACCTGCCGGAAGACGACGGCCCGCTGCACTTCAAGGCGATCGCTGGCTCCTGGCAAACCAGCGCCGGGGATACCGAAGGCCCGCTGGATCAGATCGGCGAAGGTGCGGCCATGGCGGACCTGAGCCTGCCCGCGGGCTACCGGCTGTCGCTGGCCGTCCAGCTGGAAGACCGGGTGCTCGCCTATGTCTATGACGGCGAGCTCACTGGTCTGAAGACGGGCCAAATGGGCACCTGGAGCGGGCAGACGCAGATCCACCTGATCGCACAGCAGGACGCGCGAGTGCTGCTGTTCAAGGGCCGCCCGCTGGGCGAACCGATCGCCCACTACGGCCCGTTCGTGATGAACACCCCCGACGAGATCGAGCAGGCGATCAGCGACTACCAGTCCGGCCAGCTCGCGGCCGAACCGGCCAGCATCGACTGATCCGGCAGGGTCTGACTCTGGCAGGGGCTTTCGCGGGCAAGCCCGCTCCCACAGACTTCAGGGTAGCGCCGGGTAAAAGTCATCGCTCTACCCACTGCCCCCTGTGGGAGCCGCCTTGGCGGCGAAGCCCCTGCCCACGCCGGCCCAGTCACCCGCCCGCTAGTCACTCGCCTCGTTGCCGTCCTCGCGCGCCCAGCCCATCGTACGCTTTACGGCCTTCTTCCAGCCCCGGTAGTAGCGGTCGCGGGTGGCCGCATCCATCTGCGGCTCGAATACCCGGTCCAGCTGGCTGTTTTGCTCCAGTTCGTCGCGCGTCCAGAAGCCCACGGCCAGACCGGCCAGATAGGCGGCCCCCAAGGCGGTGGACTCCGTGACCATCGGGCGTTCGACATTCACCCCGAGCATGTCGGCCTGGAACTGCATCATCACGTTGTTGGCGACGGCACCGCCGTCGACCCGCAGGCCCTTCAGCGCGATGCCGGAGTCCTGCTCCATCGCGTCGATCACGTCCTTCGTCTGATAGGCCAGCGAGTCCAGCGTGGCGCGGGTGATGTGTTCCTTGCGCGTACCGCGCGTCAACCCGAAGATGGCCCCGCGGGCATACATGTCCCAGTACGGCGCCCCGAGCCCCGCAAATGCGGGGACGACATACACACCATCGGAGTCCTCCACCTTGCTCGCGTAGTATTCCGAGTCCTCGGCCGAGTCGATCAGCTTGAGCTCGTCGCGCAGCCACTGAATCGCGGCACCGGCGATGAAAATGGAGCCCTCCAGCGCATACTCGACCTGGCCATCGACGCTCCAGGCGACGGTCGTGAGCAGGCCCGAGTGCGAAGCGACCGGCTCGATGCCGGTGTTCATCAGGAGAAAGCAGCCTGTGCCATAGGTGTTCTTGGCCATGCCGCGCTCGAAGCAGGTCTGCCCGAAGAGCGCCGCATGCTGGTCGCCGGCAACGCCCGCGATGGGGATCTCGTTGGCACCGAACATCTCGGTTCCCGTATGGCCCAGCACTTCGCTGGAGGCACGGACCTCGGGCAGCATGGCCCGCGGGATCTCCAGCTCATCCAACAGCGTGTCATCCCAGTCCAGTTCGTGGATGTGGAACAACTGCGTGCGCGAGGCGTTGGAGACATCCGTCACATGCCGCTCGCCGCGGGTGAGATTCCAGATCAGCCAGGTATCCATGGTGCCGAACAGCAACTCGCCGCGCTCCGCGCGCTCACGCGCACCGTCTACATGGTCGAGCAGCCAGCGCAGCTTGGTTCCGGAGAAGTAGGCATCGACCACCAGCCCGGTGCGGCTGCGGACCGTCTCCTCCAGCCCGCGCGCCTTCATCTCGTCGCAGAAACCGGCGGTGCGCCGGTCCTGCCAGACGATTGCCGGGTGGATCGGCTTGCCCGTCTCGCGGTCCCAGACCACGGTGGTCTCGCGCTGGTTGGTGATGCCGATGGCCGCGAGCTGGGCCGGCTTGATACCGCGGGTCTCCAGCACCTCGCGCGCCGCCCCGATCTGGGTGCCCCAGATCTCCATCGCGTCGTGCTCGACCCAGCCGGGCTGCGGGTAGTGCTGGGTAAACTCGCGCTGGGCTACGCCGATGATCGACGCATCACGATCGAACAGGATCGCCCGGCAGCTGGTCGTGCCCTGGTCCAGGGCCAGGATGTACTCGCCGTCCATGCTCCCTCCTCGTGCAGCGGGGGTCCCGGCGCGGCGCACCCGCGCGGTGTCAGCCCGCCTCGATCAGTTCGACGGTATTGCCGTCCGGGTCGCGGACGAACGCAGCGGGTCGCCCCGACTGGCTGCGCTCGGCCGAATGCCCGGCGTTCTCCAGGCGTTGCAGCAAAGCTTCCAGACCACACACGCGCAGCGCCAGGTGGCGATCGCGACCGCCGCGCACGCGGCGTTCGGTGGCGTCCGGGTTGGGCACACCCAGCAGGTGCAGGGTCTGCCCGCCACCCAGGTCATACCAAAGCCCCGGAAAACCGAGATCCGGACGCTCCACGGGGCGCAGCCCCAGGATCTCGCCATAGAACCGCGCGGACGCCTCCAGATCGGCGATCACGACACTGACGTGATCCAGACCCAGCACACTGGGGGATCGAGCCGCCGTCATACCTGCATCAGCCCCGAAGAAGGCTCTAGCAGCACCACCGCCTGCGCCGCAACCCCTTCTCCGCGCCCGGTGAAGCCCAGACGCTCGGTGGTTGTCGCCTTCACATTCACCGCACCCGCCATCAGCCCCAGGTCCGCAGCGATGTGGTCCTCCATCGCCGCCACATGCGGGGCCATCTTCGGTGCCTGGGCGATCACGGTCGCATCCACATTTACCGGGCGCCACCCGGCCTCCTGGACCCGGCGCAGGGTCTCGCGCAGAAGGTCGCGGCTGTTCGCCCCACGAAAGCGCTCGTCGGTATCGGGAAAGTGGCGGCCGATATCCCCCAGGCCCGCGGCCCCGAACAGGGCATCGCAAATCGCGTGCAGCAGGACATCGCCATCGGAATGCGCGACAAAGCCGTGATCGAACGGGATGCGCACACCGCCCAGGATCAGATGATCGCCCGGCCCGAAGGCGTGCACGTCGAAGCCCTGCCCCACGCGCATGCGGCTCATGGCCGGAACCCCCCGTCCAGTCGCCCCTGCTGCATCAGGTACAGCTGGGCCAGCTCCAGATCCTCAGCCCGGGTGATCTTGATGTTCATCATCGAGCCCTCGATCAGACGTGGCCGTGCGCCATGCCATTCGATCGCGCTGGCCTCGTCGGTAACCGCATGACCGGCCTCGCGCGCGGCGCGATTGGCCTCCCGCAGCATACCGAGGCGAAACATCTGTGGTGTCAGCGCGCGCCAGACGCGCGCGCGTTCCAGCGTGCGCTCGACGCGCCCGTCCTCGTCACTCCACTTGACCGTATCCGTGCTGGCCGTGGCCAGCAGTCCGCCTACTGGATCGTCCCGCAGCACCTTCAAAAGATGGTCCAGATCGGCGCGTGGCAGGCAGGGGCGTGCGGCATCGTGCACCAGCACCCAGTCATCGGGGGCCGCCCGTTCCTGCAGGAAATCGAGCCCGTTCTGGACCGAATCCGCCCGCTCGGCCCCGCCGGCCACGCGAAACAGGCGACCACCCGCCGTCGGCAGGTCCAGCGCGTCCGGGTCCACATCCGGCCCCAGCACCAGGACCACGCCGCGAATGCGCGGGTGCTCCAGAAAGATCGACAGGGTATGCGACAGGATGGTGCGTGACCCCAGCGTCAGGAACTGCTTGGGTCGATCGGAGCCCATGCGCCGGCCCACGCCGGCCGCCGGGATCAGGGCCCAGTAGGCGGGTTCCACAGAGGGGTTGTTGGTGTCGGGATCAGCCATCAAACGGATCCTCGGGTGGCAGCGTATCGGTTGCCGGCTCGCGCTCGCGGTCCGGGATCTCGGCGGGCCCCGGGGACACATCCCGCGCCGGGTCTGGCAACGGCTCCGGCACTGGACGCCGGTCGTCGTCCTCGCCGACCACAAAGAAGAAGATTTCGTCTTCGCGGATCATGCCCAGGTCGCGGCGGGCGCGTTCTTCCACCGCATCGGTACCGGTACGCAGGTCGTGTACCTCGGCCTCCAGCGCCTGATTGCGTTGCTCCAGCTCGGCGTTGGCCGCACGCTGCTCCTCTACCTGCTCGCGCAGGTCGCGTACATCGCGCCAGCTGCCCTCTCCCAGCCACAGCGGCCACTGCAACAGCAGTAGCAGCACCGCCAGACCGATCAGCAACCAGCGCATCAGCGATTCCCGCGGCCGGTCGCCACGGCCAGCCGCCAGGGAGAGAGTCGAGCTTCCATGCCCGGCATTCTACGGCCCCTTGGCCGCCGGGCACAGGAGACGCTCTGCAGGCTGAGAACCCAACCCGCGACAAACGCAACAATCGCGGATTATCGCCGGATATTGAAGGCATCCATGCCGGGATAACGCGCCCGGGATCCCAGATGCTCCTCGATCCGGATCAGCTGGTTGTACTTGGCCACGCGATCCGAGCGCGAGAGCGAACCGGTCTTGATCTGGCCAACCCCGGTGGCTACCGCCAGATCGGCGATGGTCACGTCCTCGGTCTCGCCGGAGCGATGCGAGATCACCGCCGTGTACTTCGCCTGGCGCGCCAGCTCGATGGCCTCCAGGGTCTCGGTTACGGTGCCGATCTGGTTCAGCTTGATCAGGATCGAGTTGGCCACGCCCTTGTCGATCCCTTCCTGCAGGATCTGCGTATTGGTCACGAACAGGTCGTCGCCGACCAGCTGCACGCGGTCACCGAGACGCTCGGTGAGGACCTTCCAGCCATCCCAGTCGTCCTCGCCCATGCCGTCCTCGATGGTCAGGATCGGGTACTGGTCGACCCAGTGGGCAAGGTACTCGCAGAACTCGTCGGCGGAGAAGGCCTTGCCCTCGGAGTCGAGGTGGTAGCGGCCGTCGCGATAGAACTCGGAACTGGCACAGTCCAGGCCCAGCCAGATGTCCTGCCCGGCCTTGAAGCCCGCCTTGTGGATGGCCTCGAGGATCACCTCGATCGCAGCCGAGTTGGACGGCAGATCCGGGGCAAAGCCGCCCTCGTCCCCCACGCCCGTCCCCAGGTTGCGCTGACCCAGCACCTTCTTCAGGGCATGGAACACCTCGGCGCCGTAGCGCACGGCCTCACGCACGGAGTCCGCGCCCACCGGCAGGATCATGAACTCCTGCATGTCGACGCTGTTGTCGGCGTGGGCGCCGCCGTTGATGATATTCATCATCGGCACGGGCAGCAGGGTCGCCTGCTCGCCGCCCATGGACTCGAACAGCGGCTGCTCGCGATCCGCCGCCTGTGCATGCGCGGCCGCCATCGAGACTGCCAGCAGCGCGTTCGCACCCAGGCGCGACTTGTTCTCGGTGCCGTCCAGCTCAAGCATGCGGCGGTCCACCGCCGTCTGGTCCAGCTCCATGCCACGCAGGGCGTCGCGGATCTCGCCATTCACATGGCCCACGGCCTTCTGCACGCCCTTGCCGCCATAGCGCGGCTCGTCATCGCGCAGCTCCAGCGCCTCGCGGGCCCCCGTGGAGGCCCCCGACGGCACCGCGGCACGACCCATCGCGCCGGAATCCAGGACAACGTCGGCCTCGACCGTCGGGTTGCCCCGCGAGTCGATGATCTCGCGGGCATGAATCTCCGCAATCTGGGACATGCTTTCTCCTTGAAAAATAAACTCATCCGCCCCGAAGGGTTGGAGGCGGAACTTAAATGAAACTCTTAAATAATCCTGCGCGAATCAACCCAGCCCGTACTCGGCCTCGGCAAACGGCTGCGCCTTGGCGGCCGTATCCAGCGCCTTGAGCGTGGTCAGCAGCTCCGTCATGCGCGGCAGCGGCCAGGCGTTGGGCCCGTCCGAGAGGGCGCGCTCGGGATCCGGATGGGTCTCCATGAACAGACCCGACACCCCGGAGGCGACGGCCGCCCGCGCCAGCACGGGGACATACTCGCGCTGCCCACCAGAGGTCGCGCCCTGCCCGCCCGGCTGCTGGACCGAGTGCGTGGCGTCGAACACCACCGGGCAACCGGTCTGGCGCATCTGGGCCAGACCCCGCATGTCCGAGATCAGCGTGTTGTAGCCGAAGGAGACGCCGCGTTCACAGACCATGATCTGGTCGTTGCCGGCCTCGCGCGCCTTGTCCACGACATTGCCCATATCCCAGGGCGCCAGGAACTGGCCCTTCTTGATGTTCACCGGGCGCCCCTGGCGCGCGACATTCTGGATGAAGTTCGTCTGCCGGCACAGGAACGCGGGCGTTTGCAGCACGTCCACCACGGCCGCGACCTCGTCCAGCGGGGTGTCCTCGTGGACATCGGTCAGCACCGGGACTCCCAACTGCTGCTTCACCTGTTCCAGGATGCGCAGGCCCTCTTCGATGCCCGGACCACGGAAACTCTTCGTCGACGAGCGATTGGCCTTGTCGAACGAGGACTTGTAGATAAACGGGATGCCCAGTTCGTCGGTGATCGCCTTGAGCGCACCCGCGGTCTCCAGGGCCATCGCCTCGGATTCGATCACGCAGGGGCCGGCAATCAGAAAAAAGGGCCGGTCGAGGCCGACTTCAAAACCGCAAAGCTGCATGCAATGTCCTGTCTGGCGGACGCCACCCTCCGGGTACGGCCGCAAAGCGTCATCGTACGGCGCGCTAGTCCGTCAGCGCCGTCGTGGTCTCCGGCTCGCGCTCGTCCTGATAGGTCCGCGCGGCACGGATGAAACCGGTAAACAGCGGATGCCCGTCGCGCGGGGTCGAGGTGAACTCCGGATGGAACTGGCAACCGATGAACCACGGGTGGCCCGGCAGCTCCACCGCCTCGACCAGTTCGCCAGACTCGGACACACCCGAGATGCGCAGGCCCGCTGCCTCCAGCCGTTCGCGATAGGCGTTGTTGAACTCGAAGCGGTGGCGATGGCGCTCGCTGACATCTTCGCGGCCATAGGCCTCCGCAATCCGCGAACCCGGGGCCAGTCGCGCGGACTGTGCCCCCAGACGCATCGTGCCGCCGAGATCGCTCTCGGCATCGCGCCGTTCGATGCGGCCCTCGCGGTCCTGCCACTCGGTAATCAGGGCAATCACCGGGTGCGGGGTATCCGGGGCAAACTCCGTACTGTGCGCGCCTTCGAGCCCGGCCTGATCACGGGCGAACTCGATCACCGCAACCTGCATGCCCAGACAGATACCCAGGTAGGGCACGCCGTGCTCGCGCGCATAGCGCACGGCCGCGATCTTGCCTTCCACACCGCGCTCGCCAAAGCCACCGGGCACCAGGATCGCGTCCAGACCTTCCATCTCCCCCTGGATCTCGGCATCCGCGCCTTCGAGCTTTTCCGAATCGAGATAGCGAATACGCACCCGCGTCCCGACCTGTACGCCGGCATGGGTCAGCGCCTCGTTCACGGACTTGTAGGACTCGGTGAGATCGACGTACTTGCCGATCATGCCGACGGTGACCTCGGACTCCGGGAACTCCATGGCGTTGACCACGTGCTTCCAGTCCGACAGGTCCGCCTGCGGCGCCTCGATATGCAGCTTGCGCAGCACGATCTCGTCGAGCTTCTGCGAATGCAGCCACAGCGGGATCTTGTAGATATTGTCCACGTCCACCGCGGAGATGACCGCCTTCTCCTCGACGTTGGTGAACAGGGCAATCTTGCGCCGCTCGCCCTCGGGGATCGCCTGGGTCGAACGGCACAGCAGGATATCCGGCTGGATCCCGATCGAGCGCAGCTCCTTGACCGAGTGCTGCGTGGGCTTGGTCTTGATCTCGCCGGCGGCGGCAATAAAGGGCACCAGGGTCAGGTGCATGAACAGGGCATTCTCGTGTCCCAGCTCCACACCCATCTGGCGGATCGCCTCGAGGAATGGCAGGGACTCGATATCGCCCACCGTACCGCCGATCTCGATCAGCGCAATGTCGGCATCGCCCGCACCCTCGCGGATCGAGCGCTTGATCTCGTCGGTGATATGCGGGATCACCTGCACCGTACCGCCCAGGTAGTCGCCGCGGCGCTCCTTGCGGATCACGTTCTCGTAGATCTGCCCGGTCGTGAAATTGTTGCGCCGCGAGGTGCGGATGCGCACAAAGCGCTCGTAATGCCCCAGGTCCAGGTCCGTCTCCGCGCCGTCATCGGTCACGAAGACCTCGCCGTGCTGGAACGGGCTCATGGTGCCCGGATCGACGTTGATATAGGGGTCGAGCTTGAGCAGCGTCACCTTGAGGCCGCGCGCCTCCAGGATGGCCCCCAGCGAGGCGGATGCAATGCCTTTGCCCAGAGACGAAACCACGCCTCCGGTAATGAATACATAACGCGTCATGCGGGAAACCTGGCTAGGGAATTACGGTAGCCCCGCTCATACGGCTCACGGGCGGCTCAGATCGGCCGAAATGCTACCAGAGAGCCCCTGACGGCTCAATCGGCCGCCGCACCACGCGGCATGTTTTGCGCGTCCGCCGCGAGCGGCCGGAAGGCCACCAGCGTCATGTCGTCACGCCGTGGCTCGCCGCCGCGATAGTCCTCCAGCACCCGCACCACGGAATCGATCTTGGCGGCCAGGTCACGCGGGGACTTTTCCGCCAGCACGTGGCGCAGGCGACGGCGCCCGAACAGTCGGGGCGGCTCGCCACCCACATGGTCGTGGGCTCCGTCGGTAATCAGGAAGAACTCCATGCCCGGCTCGACCGCCACCACATGATCCACCGGCTGTGCGGGCTCCAGGCTGCGATACCCCAGCCCACCGCGGACGCCGCGAATCTCTTCCACCTGTCCCGCACGATCCATGATCAGCGGCAGCCCCACGCCGGCAAAGGTCAGGGTCCGGGCATCCGGGTCATAGACGCACACCGCCGCCTCCAATCCGTCGTCGGAATCCGAGTCATGACCGTCCTGGCGCAGGCGCGAGCGCACCAGCCGATCCATCTCGCGCAGGATTGCCGACGGTTCCAGGAGCCGGTGTTCATGCAGGATGCGATCCAGCGCCGAGGCCAGCACCAGGGTAATGAATGCCCCGGGGACGCCATGCCCGGTACAGTCCGCGGCCACCAGCACGCTGCGCCCGTCGATGGCCTCCAGCCAGAAGTAGTCGCCCCCGACCAGGTGCAGCGGCTCCCAGTAGACCTGCACCTCGTCCAGGTGTCCGTCCAGGGCGTGCTTGTCCGGGAGCATCGCGGTCTGGATGCGCCGCGCATAGCGGATGCTCTCCACCACAAGGCGGTTGCTGCGCTCGAGTTCGCGGTTGGCCTCATCGACCCGCGCAAGCGCACGTTCCGTCTCCAACTTCTCGGCCTCCAGCTCGCGGGTACGCTCGACCACGCGGCGCTCCAGGTCCTCGTTCAGGGCCTTCAGCTCGCCCCGCGCACCATCCCGCGCATCAAGGCCCTGCTGAAAGGCATTCAGGAGGCGGTCGAGCGAGCGGTCCAGGGCACCGAGCTCGTCATCCGCATGGTGGCCCATGCTGGGGCGCGGCCACTGGGCCGGATGGTCGGGATCGGTACCCGCCACGGCTCGGGAGATGCGCAGCATCGGGCGCAGCATGAGGCCGTAGAACAGCAGTACGACGACCAGCGAGACGATCACCGCCTGCACCACGCTGGTGATCACGCTATTGCGCAGACGCTCGATCAGGGCTGCAGCCAGCACATCGGGGGCGAGCTCCACACGCAGCATCCCCACTGCACCATTGGTTTCGCGCAGGTCCGGGTGGAGCAGTTCGCGCTCGTGCTGGCGATCCGCCCCGAACAGGCGTTCCCCAAGCCAGGAGGCGCCGCCACCTTCGCGTTCCACCTCGGCCAAGGTGCGCCCGAAGTCGTCGAGTATCTCGGCGCGGTGGATCTCGTCAAAGGCCTGCAGGCCCGCCACCAGTGATTCCGCCTGATCGGCATTCAGCTGATAGGCCGCCTCGGCCGCGGGAGGGGCCACCAGCCGTTGCAGCCGTTCGATCTGTTCCAGGGTGTCCGCGCGAAAGGCACGCGAGTCGGCCGCGATCACATAGGCGCTCGCCAGCAGGCTGAGCGCCAGTGCAACCAGCAGGGTCGCGAGCGCCAGCTTCGCGACCAGGCTGCGGCTGCGCGCCGGGCCGGGCTCTGTCATACCGACTCGCCGTGGAACTGGACCTCGACGCGATTACGGCCTTCGTTTTTCGCGCGGTAAAGCAGATCATCCGCCGCCGCGACCAGCGCCCCGGCATCCGGCCAGCGTTCGGTCGTCACGACGAGACCGATCGAGACCTCCAGATGCAGCGGTTCGCCCTTCCAGCGCGGGATCGTCTGCTCGACAGTGGTGCGGATGCGCTCCGCCAAGCTCATGGCCGCATCAAGCTCGAGGTCCGCGGCCACCACCAGGAACTCCTCGCCCCCCATGCGCCCGGCGTACTGATCGGCGCCGAGCTCGCCGCGGAGGATCTCGGCGAAGCTCTGCAGGGCGTAATCCCCGGCGGCATGGCCATGGGTGTCATTCAGGGCTTTGAAGTCGTCGAGGTCGAGCATCATCACAGTGAGCGAGCGGGCCTGATCGCCCACCGTTTCGGCCAGCCCCTCAACACAGTCCATTACCCGGCGCCGCGAGAACAGCCCGGTCAGGGCATCCTCCAGCGCCAGGCGCTCGAGCTCGGCCGTCAGGCGCTCGCGCTCGCGCACCTCGTCGGACAGTGCACCGTTGAGCTGCTCCAGGTGGGTGGCCTGCTCGCGCAGCTGACGGTTGGCGGCCTGCAGGTCCAGCTGCATCCGATCACTCATGCGCATCATGCGGCGCTGAACGCGATAACTCTCAGAATAGGCCTTGGCGAGCATGCGCACGCCCTCGGCCACATCGTCCAGCGCCTCCAGCATCTGCTCGGAGCGCTGCATGATCTGCTTCTCCTGCTCGAACAGAGAGAAGTCGGCAAGCGCTTCCGGATCGTCGCCGTCGCGTGCGTTCGCTGGCACCGGCACTGGCTGCTTGGGGTCGTGAGAGGCGTTCATGATGTCGGGCACATGCGGTAGTCCGCGTGGGCAAAGTCCTCGGAAAAGTCCTCGCCGAATTCTTCCATCGTCTCGTCGTCTTCGTGGTAGCACCAGTTGATGCGCACGTTGATGCCGGCCTCGGCGGCGTCTTCGAGGATCTGAAAGAGGTTCATCAGCGCCTTCGCGGTCGAGCTGTTGAAGTAGATCATCTCGACGCTGAACTCCAGCGACTCGCTGGCCCGCTCCTGGACCGCCTGTCGCAGGCCCTGGGTCAGGGGTCCATAGAAGCTCGCGGCGTCTTCCGGGTAGGACTCGCCGGAAATGCGGTAATGCCCCGCCGCGAAATCGAACAGGACCTCCGGGGTGCGGTCCGTTGCCTCGTGTCGAATGGGGTCCAGTGCTGCCATCAGATGTAGGCCTTCAGTACAAAGTAGGAATACGCGTCGGAGAGGTGCTCGAAGTCGAACTGGATCGGCTCGCTGGCTCGGCGGGCGATCTCGATCAGCCCGATGCTGCCCCCCTTGCTGCCCTCGTCCGGCGGCTCGCGCAGCTTTTCCTTGTAGAAGCGCCGCAGGGCCTCGTTGTCCATCCCCTGAAGCTCGCTCAGCCGGCTGCCCAGAGTATCCGCGTCTTCGCGGGCGATGATATTGCCGCAGATCACGAAGAACCGGCCTTTTTCGGAGCCGACCGTAATCATGCCGGAGCTCAGCTCCACCGGGGGTTCCGCCGCGTGCTCGATCCGTTCGGCCGAGTAGCGAATGATGTTCTGCACCTGCTCGACGAACACCGAGAACACTCGGTTTACGGTCTTGTTGTCTGTCGACTCCAGCCGGATCTTCTGACGCAGGGCGTCGCCCAGCGCCTTCAGGATGCCTTCGGAGATATAGCCGGTGAACGAAAAGATAATGCCGCGCCGGGTCATGTTGCGCTGAAAATCCAGCACCTCCTCGGCGATCAGGCCACCGCGATCCGCTTCGCGCTGCGTGGCGAACTCAGTCATTCGCGTCTCCGTTACGTTCGAGTACTTCGCTGACGATCGCTGCGTAGCGGCCATCCTCGCGCATGGCATCCAGCGCGGCCTGGAGGCGGTCCAGCCGATCGCGATCGGTATCCGGGTGGCAGGCGAGCGACATCACCGTGTCGTTGAAGGCAAACAGCGAGCGCAGTTCGCCGATCTCTTCCAGACGCGCGTACCAGGGTGCGAGGTGCTCGCCACTGACCCAGACATCAATCCGGCCGGCCGCGAGCTTGCGCGCGTTCAGGCGGTCATTGGGGGCGGTATCGATCTCAATCCCCCGGGCCTCGACATACAACGCAACGGCGTCGTCGCGATAACCACCCACTCGATAGTCGTGAAGGTCATCGAGCGACTCCGCTGCGACGTCGGAGCCCTCAAGGGCATAGGCATGCCACTGATTCTCCACCAGCGGGCCTACCCACTCGAAGAGCTCTTCGCGTTCCGGGGTCTGCGTCGTCGAGAACACGCAGGTATCGGGGTTCGACTGCGCCTCGGCGTAGGCACGACTCCAGGGCAGCAAACGGATCTCCGCCTCGATCCCGGTTTCCTCGAGCAGCTGGTTCATCACGCGCACGGAGATACCGTCAAGCCCGCCTTCCGGCGTCTCGAAGTTAAATGGCGGATAACTCTCGGTGGCCAGGTTGAGGGTTCCTCCCTGTGCCGTTGCCATACCCAGCAACGCGAACACACAAGCGATACCCCGGACATACGCCCTGGTCTGCCGGCTGATGGTTCTCACACCCCGGCCCCTCAAAAGTATGACGAAGTTCAAGCATTGGCTTTTCCGCTCGCCCCGTCAACTGCAAGGGGACTACAGGTTTTGAACGGATCACCATCCACCGGACCTGCCACCTTCAGGGACTCAGGTCTCCATCCGACCAGAGAATGGCCACGACGAGCCCATCCGACCGCCGCCTGACCAACGGCAGATATTCGCGTTCCCATGGCGGGATCCCCCGCTCCTGAAGCCGCTTCTTCAAGGGTCGGCGACCCGCTGGCGTCACCACGGTTTCCCCACCCCGGCGAAAACCGACCTCCAGCGCCTCCTGCGCGTCCACACCCAGGGCCGCCAGCGCTGCGCGCTCCAGCATGCGACCATCCGGGAGCGTCAGGCGCGCATGCCCCGGCGGCCAGGGCATCACGTCGCCTGGCGCGGCCGACTTTGCATCCGGGGCTTCGACGCAAATCGTTCCGCGATAAACGCCCATCCAGCCATCCGCCCAGCGCAGCTCCGGATTCCGGTCCGGCGCGTGGACCTCCAGTTGCCGACAGAACTCCTCCAGCCGCGCATGGCCCGGCGGTCGCAGGCCCTGCGCGCGCAGCCAGGCCCGCAATCGCGCGCGTCGAGCGGGCCGGTCCAGCTCGGCCAGCGAGGCCAGCTCGAGCGAGGCCTCATCCGGAATGCGTTCATCCTCCAGGCTCTCCAGGCGGTCGACGGCCTCGCGCTGCCAGCGGGCGCTGCGCGCCAGGGAGGCATGAACAGGGAAGCGCTCCGCCAGACGCGGGAGGATCTCGCGGCGCAGGAAATTGCGATCGAACCGGGTGTCGTCATTGCTTGGGTCGTCGTACCAACCGAGCCCCGCCGCTTCTGCGTAGTCCGCGATGGCCTCGCCCGGGACCTCCAGCAACGGCCTCCCCAACCAGGTGTCCCCTTCGCGACGCAGTACCCGCATGCCCTGAAGGCCCTCCGGACCGCTCCCGCGCAGCGCGGCGAGCAGAAAGGTCTCGGCCTGGTCGTCGGCATGCTGGGCGGTCAGGATCAGGTCCCGCCCCCCGAGGCCCTCGCGAAGGGCCGTGTAGCGTGAACGGCGCGCGGCGGCCTCCGGCCCCTCGGAGGCATCATCAAGAACGGTCACCTTGCGTACGGTCAGCGCTACATCCAGCGCCTCGGCAACACGCACACAGAACGCCGCCTGCGCATCGGCATCCGGTCGCAGGCCGTGATTCACATGCCAGGCCTCAAGCCCTTGAGGGCGCAGTCGCGCGAGCGCGTGCAGCAATACAGAGGAGTCGCGGCCGCCGCTAAAGGCGACGCGCAAAGAAGCGAAGTCCGGGTGGTCCTGCAAAAAGGCCCGCATGGCGACCATCACCGGGTGGGTGTGATCCCCCACCCGGCCCGGTGTCTCAGGAGGTGGCTTCCTGGAAGGCACCGTAGTCCATCAGGCGGCGGTAACGCCGATCCAGCCGCTTGGCCGGGTCCAGCGCCTCCAGGCCATCAAGGGTTTCCAGCAGCGCCGAGCGCAGGTGTGCCGACATCGTCTCCGGATCGCGATGGGCCCCGCCCAGCGGCTCGGAGACGATGCGATCGACCAGCCCCAGATCGTGCAGCCGTTGCGAGGTAATGCCCAGCGCCTCCGCTGCCTCGGACGCGCGTTCGGCACTCTTCCAGAGAATGGAGGCACAGCCTTCCGGCGAGATGACCGAGTAGGTCGAGTACTGCAGCATCAGCGTGGCATCTCCGACCCCGATCGCCAGCGCGCCGCCGGAGCCGCCCTCGCCAATCACCGTTGCGATGATCGGGGTATCCAGCCGCGCCATCACCATCAGATTGCGGGCAATCGCCTCGCTCTGACCACGCTCCTCGGCACCCACACCCGGATAGGCACCCGGGGTGTCGATGAACGTAAGGACCGGCAGCCGAAAACGCTCGGCCGTCTCCATCAGCCGCAGGGCCTTGCGGTAGCCCTCCGGGCGCGGCATCCCGAAGTTGCGGTAGACCTTCTCGCGCGTCTGGCGACCTTTCTGATGGCCGATGATCATTACCGGGCGCCCGTCGAGGCGGGCCACGCCCCCCACGATGGCCGGATCATCCGCGTAGGTCCGGTCACCGTGCAGCTCCTCGAACTCGTCGAACAACTGCGGGATGTAGTCCAGCGTGTACGGGCGCTTGGGATGACGCGACATCTGCGCCACCTGCCAGGGGGTGAGCTTGGCGAAGATGCTCTCCGTCAGCGAACGGCACTTCTCCTCCAGCCGCTGGATCTCTTCCTGGATGTTGACCTCGGCATCGTCACCCACATAGCGCAGATCCCGAATCTTGGCTTCCAGTTCGGCAATGGGCTGTTCGAAGTCGAGAAAATCCGGATTCATGCAGGGTCCCGCGTCGGAAAGATGGGCGTCAGGCGCGGAATTGTAACCAATTACCCCGCACTTCGCTGCCCGTTCGAGACCGGCCGAGGCGGATGTGCAGCGACATGCGGTGGCTCAGGGCTGTTGGTCACAACGCCCAATTGCGTAGATGCCGACAGAATCAACGGCCGTACAGGACCTGGGCCTCGCAACCCGGGCCCAGGCTCTGCTGCAGATTGCGCAATAGCCGCTCGTCCGGACGAATGGCCCAGGCCTCGGGCAGGCTCAGCTCGGCCTCGAAATCATCCCGCCGGTAGCACAGGTGGACTCGGCACTGACCATCGCGATATTCCTCCATCAGGCCGCGCAGGTTCTGCACCTGCTCGGCGTGCACCCCCTCCAGGCACAGGTGCAGGGCGCGCGCCCACTGCGCCCGCGCCTCGTCCAGGGTGTACACGGCCCGGGCCCGCATGCGGATGCCGCCGGCATAGTCATCCAGCGCCACCGTCCCCTCGGCCACCAGAAGGGTGTCCGGCTCCAGCCGATCGCGGTAGGTGGTGAAGTCGTCGTTGAACAGCACGATCTCGGCACGCCCGCTGCGATCATCCAGGGTCGCGATGCCCATGCGCCCATTCTGCGTGTTGCGCACCCGCACCCCCACGACCAGGCCGGCAATGCGCACGGTCTCCTGGCGCCCGCGTCGCCCCTGCTGGCCGCTGTCATCGGGCCGCTGCTCCAGCTTCGCCTCCAGATCCGCGAACGTACTGCCCGTCAACCGCTTGAGCTCGGCGCGATAGCGCTCGACCGGGTGTCCGGTCAGGTACAGGCCGAGCGTCTCTTTCTCCCCGCGCAGACGATCGTCGTCCTCCATCTCCGGGAGGGTCTCGCTCTCCGGGACCACCGCAGCCGCCGGATCGCCAAACAGGTCCACCACACCCAGGCTCGCATTGCGCTCGGTCTGTTCCGCCGCGGCCACGGCCGTGGGGATGTCGTTCAGCAGCGTCGCGCGGTTCGCACCGATCGCATCCAGCGCACCCGCGCGCACCAGCGTCTCCAGCACCCGCTTGTTGAGCTTGGACAGGTCCACGCGCTGGCACAGGTCGATCAGCCCGTGGAAGGACCCGTCCGCCGAGCGTGCCTTCAACAGCGTGTCGATCGCAGACTCACCCACGCCCTTGATCGCCCCGAGGCCATAGACCACCGTCTGCGCATCGAGGCAGGTAAAGCGGTAGTCCGACTGGTTCACGTCCGGCGGCAGGACCTTCAGGCCCATGTTCCGGCATTCCTCGATCAGGCCCACGACCTTGTCGGTGTTGTCCATATCCGCGGACAGCACCGCCGCCATGAACGGCGCCGGATAATGCGCCTTCAGCCAGGCGGTCTGATAGGCGACCAGGGCGTAGGCGGCCGAGTGCGACTTGTTGAAGCCGTAGCCGGCGAATTTCTCCATCAAGTCGAAGATGTAGGTCGCGGTCCCCTCCTCGACCCCACGCCCCAGCGCGCCCTCCATGAAGATCTGGCGCTGTTTGGCCATCTCCTCGGGCTTTTTCTTGCCCATCGCACGGCGCAGCAGGTCGGCGCCGCCCAGGGTGTAGTTCGCCAGGACCTGGGCGATCTGCATGACCTGCTCCTGGTACAGGATGACGCCGTAGGTCGGCTGCAGGATCGGCTCCAGATCCGGATGCGGGTACTCCACCTGCGCGCGACCGTGCTTGCGGTCGATGAAGTCGTCTACCATCCCCGACTGCAACGGGCCCGGCCGGTACAGGGCCACCAGCGCGATGATGTCCTCGAAGCTGTCCGGCTGGAGGCGCCGAATCAGATCCTTCATCCCGCCCGATTCCAGCTGGAACACCGCCGTGGTCTGGTAGGCCTTCAGCAGCTTGAAGGTGTCGGGGTCATCCAGCGGGACCGCATCCAGGTCGATGCGGGCCTCCGGGTCCATCTTGCGCACGTTCTCGACCGCCCAGTCGATGATCGTCAGCGTGCGCAGCCCGAGGAAGTCAAACTTCACCAGGCCCACGGCCTCGACGTCGTCCTTGTCGAAGTGGGTCACCAGCGAGCCGCCATCGTCCTCGCAGTACAGCGGCGAGAAGTCGGTCAGCGCAGACGGTGCAATCACCACACCGCCCGCATGCTTGCCCGCGTTGCGCGTAAGCCCCTCGAGCTTGAGCGCCAGATCGATGATCCCGCGCACCTCCTCGTCCTGGTCGTACTGCGCCTTCAGGTCCTCGCTCTCGGCCAGGGCCTTGCCCAGGGTCATGCCCAGCTCGAACGGGATCAGCTTGGCGATACGGTCGACAAAGCCGTAGCCATAGCCCAGTACGCGGCCACAGTCGCGCACGACCGCCTTCGCGGCCATGGTGCCGTGGGTGATGATCTGCGAGACCTTGTCGCGGCCGTAGCGCTCGGCCACGTAGTCGATCACGTCGTCGCGTTTCTCCATGCAGAAATCGACATCGAAGTCGGGCATGGAGACGCGCTCGGGGTTAAGAAAGCGCTCAAAGAGAAGCTCATAACGCAATGGATCCAGGTCCGTAATACCCAGCACATAGGCGACCAGCGAACCCGCGCCCGAGCCACGCCCCGGGCCCACCGGGATGCCGTTGTCCTTGGCCCACTGGATAAAGTCGGCCACGATCAGGAAGTAGCCGGGGAAACCCATCTGGCAAATCACGTCCAGTTCGAGCTTCAGGCGTTCGTCGTACTCCGAACGCTCGGCGAACTGGAAACGCTCCAGCCGTGCCGCGAGCCCCTTCGCGGAGGTCTCCCGCAGGTGATCCTCGACGGTGTATCCCTCCGGCACCGGGAAATCCGGCAACACGGACTCCCCAAGCGTCAGGCTCACGCTGCAGCGCCGCGCGATTGCCACCGAGTTTGCCAGGGCCTCGGGGATATCCGAGAAGCGTTCCGCCATCTCCTCCGGGCTGGCAAGGTACTGGTGTTCCGAGTAGCGCCGCGGACGCGAGGGGTCATCCAGCGTGGTGCCGTCATGAATGCAGACACGCGCCTCGTGGGCCTCGAAATCCTCGGCCTTGAGAAAGCGCACGTCGTTGGTCGCCACCACCGGCAGATCGAACTGCTCCGCCGCTGTCAGGGCCTGCTCGATCCAGGCCTCCTCGCCCGGGCGCTCGGTGCGCGTCAGCTCCAGATAGAAGCGCCCGGGAAAACGCTTCAGCCAGGGGCCAAGCTCATCCTGGGTCAGTGCGCGCGCCACCCCGGAGCCGCTCACGAACAGACCATCGATGCCACCCGACAGGGCGATCAGGCCCTCGGCCGCGCTGTCCAGCCATTCGGCGTCGATCCTGGGGATGCCCTTTTCCTGCCCTTCCTGCCAGGCACGCGAAATCAGTCGGGTGAGGTTGCGGTAGCCGGGGTCGTTCTGCGCCAGCAGGGTTATGCGCGCCACGCTCCCGTCGGCACGGGCGTCCCGCACCAGCAGATCAGCCCCGATGATCGGTTGCACACCCTGGGCAATGGCCGCCCGATAGAACTTCACCAGCCCGAACAGGTTGCAGTGATCGGTCACCGCGACGGCGGGCATGCCCTTCTCCGCGACCGCCGCGACCAGCGGCTTCAGGCGCACCAGTCCGTCGATCAGCGAATACTCGGAGTGCACCCGCAGGTGCACAAAGCCGGGGTTGTGCCATTCGCTGCTCATGCCCCTTCCCCCGTAACAGCGGCCAGCGCCCGCGCCACCGGCCCAAAGCTGCGACGGTGCTCCACGCACGGCCCGAGGCGCGCCAGCGCGTCGCGATGGTAGGCGGTCGGGTAGCCTGCATGGCGATCAAAGCCGTAGTCGGGATAGCGTTCGTGCAGGGCCGTCATCTCCGCGTCGCGCGCCACCTTGGCGATGACCGAGGCCGCGCTGATTGCTGCTACGGAGCCATCCCCGCCGACGATCGCCTCGGCGCTCCAGGGGCCCTCTGGCGTAAAGCGCCCATCGACCAGCAGGTGATCGGGCACCTGCGACAATGCGGCCACCGCGCGCTGCATCGCCAGCAGGGTCGCGCGATGGATGTTCAATGCGTCGATCTCGGCCGCCTCGGCTCGCCCCAGCGCCCAGGCCACCGCGCGTTCGCGAATCTCGACATCCAGCGACTGCCGGCGACGCGCCGAGAGCTTCTTGGAATCGGTCAGTCCCGGTGCCTCAAAACCTTCCGGCAGGATCACCGCGGCCGCCACCACAGGCCCCGCCAGTGGGCCACGTCCCACCTCGTCGACGCCCGCGACCCAAGCGTTTGCCACCCTGTTTGCGGACATCGAACCCCCGATCGGGCCTGGACACCAAGGGAACACTGAAACCCGTGTTTCCCTGGACAATAGCGGGAATGGATCGCGGACATGCGCAGTCCGGGCGATCCGTTACAATAGCGCCGGAAATCCTAGCACACGCCCCACGAACCTCGAGCCCGCCCATGTCTCAGAATCCCCTGCGCTGCGCCGCGATCGGCGTCGGTCACCTTGGCAAATGGCATGCCGCAAAATACGCCGCCCTGCCCGAGACCGAACTGGTCGCCGTAGCCGATGCCGACGCCGCCACCGCCGAGCGTGTCGCCGCCGAACACGGCTGCGCCGCGGTCACCGATCACCGCGAACTGCTCGGCCAGGTCGATGCGGTCTCGATCGCCGCGCCGACCACCCTTCACTACGACATCGCGCGGGACTTTCTCGACGCCGGGTGCCATGTGCTGGTGGAAAAACCGATCACCGCGACGCTGGAGCAGGCCGAGGCCCTGAACCAGCTGGCCGAGGCCAAAGGGGTCGTGCTGCAGGTCGGGCACCTGGAACGCTTCAATGCCGCCCTGCGCCGACTGACCGACGATCCGCTGCATCCGCGATTTATCGAATCGCACCGTCTGGCGCCCTACAAGCCCCGCGCGACCGACGTCTCGGTCGTGCTGGATCTGATGATCCACGACATCGACATCATCCTGTCCCTGACGGACTCACCGCTAACCGAGGTCCGTGCCTCTGGCGCCCGTGTGCTCACGCAGGACATCGACATTGCCAACGCCCGCCTGGAGTTCGCCAACGGCTGTGTGGCGAACGTCACCTCCTCGCGCGTCAGCAACAAGTCCGAGCGGCGCATGCGCATCTTCCAGTCGCATGCCTATGCCTCGGTGGACTTTCAGAACCGCATCCTGTCGCTCAACCACATCGGCGCGCCCGATCCGGAGACCGGTGCCCCGGAGATCCACCGGGACGAGAGCGTCTTCGACGAGGCCGATGCCCTGCTCGCCGAGATCCGCGCCTTCGTGGCCGCCGTACGCGGCGAAGGCCCGGTCGTGGTCAGCGGCCGCGACGGCCAGCGCGCGCTGGCCACCGCCGAGCAAATCACGAAGCTCGTCTATCAGAACCTCAACGTGATGGGCCAGGCCGACGGCCCCCACAGCCACCTCGAAAACACCCGCACAGGAGTCAAGCCGTGATCCCGATGGTCGACCTGCAGCGCCAGTACCAGAGCCTGCGTCCCGAAATCGATGCCGCGCTGCAGGAGGTCCTGGCCGGGGCCCGCTACATCCTGGGCCCCAATGTCCAGGCGCTGGAAGACGAGCTGGCGCGCTATCTCGGTGTGGAACATGCGATTACCTGCGCCTCGGGGACGGATGCGCTGCATCTGGCCCTGGCCGCCGCAGGCATCGGCCCGGGCGACGAGGTGATCACCACGCCATTCACCTTCATCGCCACCGCCGAGGCAATTCGCTATGTGGGGGCCGATCCGGTGTTCGTGGACATCGATCCCGATACCTTCAACATCGACCCGGAGCGGGTCGAAGCGGCGGTCACCGAACGCACCAAGGCAATCATTCCCGTGCACCTGTTCGGACAGCCGGCCGACCTGCCACGCCTGCAGGCCATCGCCGAACGCCACAAGCTCCTGATCGTCGAGGATTGCGCCCAGTCCTTTGGCGCCGCCATCGATGGCGCGCAGACCGGGTCCGCCAATGCCTTTGGCTGCTTCTCGTTCTTCCCCTCGAAGAACCTCGGGGCCTTCGGCGACGGCGGTCTGGTCACCACCAGCTGCCCGACCTCGGCCGAGGCCCTGAAGCGACTGCGCAACCACGGGTCCAGCGAGCGCTACTACCACGACGAGGTGGGCTACAACAGCCGCCTGGACGAGATGCAGGCGGCAATCCTGCGGGTGAAACTGCCGCACATCGACGCGTACAACGCCCAGCGCCGGCGCGTCGCCGCCAGCTACCGCAAGGGCTTGGAGGGCCTGCCAGTTCAGACCCCGCACGAAGACGGTATCGGTACGCATGTCTACCACCAGTACACGCTTCTGACCGATCACCGTGACGCGATCATGCAAGCCCTGAAAGAGGCCGAGATCGCGCACGCGATCTACTACCCGGTCCCGCTGCACCAGCAAAAAGCCTTCGCGGATCTGCCGAACCTGCCTGCGAGTCTTCCGGTCACCGAATCCGTCACCGCACGCTGCCTGTCCCTTCCGGTGTTCCCCGAGCTCGAGGACGGCCAGATCGAGATGATCTGCGACACCATCCGGCGCGCCCTCGCCTAAGCGCCGAGACAGACCCGGCCCCATGCGACGCCACGTGGTCATCTGCGCCGGAGAGAGCTCCGGCGATGCCCTGGGGGCCGGGCTGGTACGCGAACTCGCGATCCTGGAGCCCGAAGTCCGATACTCCGGCATGGGCGGCGCCCAGATGCGCGACGCGGGTGTCGAGACGCTGATCGATGTCGAGGAACTCGCGGTCGTCGGGCTCGTCGACGTCCTGGTGAACTACCCGCGCCTGCGCCGACTGTTCCGGCGCATGGGTACCCACCTGGAGCACAACCGTCCGGACCTGCTTGTCCTGGTCGACTACGTCGAATTCAATCTGCGCCTGGCGGCACATGCACGACGCCTGGGTATCCCGGTCCTGTTCTATGTCAGCCCCCAGTTGTGGGCCTGGCGATCCGGGCGAATCCGCCGGATTCAGCAGTGCGTCGATGCGATGGCGGTGCTGTTTCCGTTCGAAACCGAGATTTACGAACGTGCCGGCGTCCCGGTGCGCTACGTGGGCAATCCACTGGTGGACCGGGTCCAGGAACCCACCGTACCGTTAGCGGAACGGATCGCCGTCGCCGAAGATGAACGCGTGATCGGGCTCTTGCCCGGCAGCCGCAGCGGAGAGCTCAAGCGCCACTGGCCGCTCCTGGTCGAGGCCGCGCGACGGATGCACGGGAAGGAGCCCGCACTGCGCTTCGTGGTCGCGCTGGCCCCGGGAGTGGACCCGTCGCGCCTGGACGCACTGGCGCCGCGCGACGGCCTGCCGATATCGTTTGTCTCCGGGGAAGAAGGCGCACACGCCCTAATGGCGGGCGCCGATCTGCTGCTGATTGCCTCGGGCACAGCCACGCTCGAGGCCGGCCTGCTCCAGGCGCCCATGCTGGTGTTCTACCGAATGGGGGGGTTCAGCCACGCGGTCTTTTCGCGCCTGGTCCGCCTGGAGAATATCGCCCTGGTCAACATCGTCGCGGGCGAACGACTGGTCCCCGAATACCTTCAGCGCCAGGCGAACCCCGAACGCCTCGCGTCGGACGCGCTCGACCTGCTGCGACACCCGGAGCGGCTCGGCGCGATGCGGGAGTCCCTCGCCTCGATCCGTGAACGCCTGGGAGACGGCGGGGCCGACCGCCGTATCGCCGAGATGGCACGCGAACTCCTCAACGAAGGGCGCCTGAGCGACTACTGATCTCCGGATAGGCAGCCTTGTCGCCGCCTCGTGGAAGCCCTGAGTTACAGGTGTTTCCTTAGTGAGGCCGGCCTCCGCGCAGTATCCCACGCTGGCTGTTGCGCACGAACCCGATCAGGTTGCGCACTTCCGGGACCTCGGTCTCGTCGAACATCGTCTCCAGATGACGCTCGCGGCCGGCACGACCACGCATGCCGAGGATAAAGACCCGATGCAGCGCCTGGATCGCCTCGTTGGAGAAGCCATTGCGCCGCAGCCCAACCTTGTTGATCCCGATCAGCCGCGCGTAGTTGCCACTGGCCAGGCAGTAGGGCGGCAGGTCACGGTTAAGCGCCGCGCCCATACTGGTGAAGGCAAAGGTGCCCACACGGCAGAACTGATGCACCAGGGTAAAGCCACCCAGCGTCACGTTGTCCTGGATCTCGACATGACCGGCCAGCGAAGTCGCGTTGGAGAAGATGATCTTGTTGCCGATGGTGCAGTCGTGCGCGATATGCACGTAGGCCATAATCAGGTTGTCGTGACCGATCACGGTCTCACCGAGCCCTTTCTCCGTTCCCCGGTGCAGCGTGACCGATTCGCGGATCACGTTGCGATCCCCAATCACCAGCCGCGTCGGCTCGCCCTTGTAGGTCGTGTCCTGGGGTTCCTCGCCGATCGAGGAGAATTGGAAGATGCGGTTCTCGCGACCGATCTCGGTCGGGCCGCGGATCACCACATGCGGACCCACGCGGGTACCGGCCCCGATTCGCACATTCGGACCGATCACGCTGAAAGGCCCGACCTCGACCGAGGAGTCCAGCTCCGCGCTCGGGTGTACGTCAGCCCGAGGGTCGATCACGAGGGGATTTCCTGCCCGGAACACATCAGCTGCGCCGTGGCACAGACGTCGTCGCCCACACGGGCGACCGCGTCAAAGCGCCAGATGCCGCGCATGGTGCGCTTGAGATCCACACGCAGGTGGAGCTGGTCGCCGGGTACCACCTGGCGGCGAAAACGTGCCTCGTCGATGCCGACAAACAGGTACAGCTGCTGCTTGTCCTGATTCTCGTTGCGCGCCTCTTCGGTCTTGAACGCCAGGAGACCCGTGGCCTGCGCCAGCGCCTCGAGGATCAGGACACCGGGCATCACCGGCTTGATCGGGAAATGCCCCTGAAAATAGGGCTCGTTGATGCTGACGTTCTTGATCCCGGTCAGGTAGACGCCGGCCTCCCACTCCAGCACCCGGTCGACCATGAGAAACGGATATCGATGCGGCAGATAGCGCATGATCTCCTGGACATTGAAGTCATCCACGCGGCATTCCTTTTTTGCTGATTCTGATGAGCCGAGACCAACGGACGACTCCAACACAAGCGGGTTTCATGCATCCCGTGTCCGGGCGAGCCGACGCAGCCGTGCCAGCATGCGATTCCACAACCGGGCCTCCTGGTGAGGGACACCGGACGCATACTCCCCTGGTTGATCAATCGAGCGCGTGACGAGCGTCATCGCGTGCAGTGTCACCCGATCGGCTATCGCCAGGTGGCCGAGAATCCCGACCCCGCCCCCAATGGCGCAATGCGCCCCGATGCGTGCGCTGCCCGCAATCCCCACACAACCCGCAATGGCCGTATGGTCGCCAATCTGAACGTTATGGGCAACATGGACGAGGTTGTCGATCTTGACCCCGTTGCCAATCCGCGTGGACTCCAGCGATCCGCGATCGATAGTGGAGTTGGCACCAATCTCCACATCATCGCCCACGCGCACATCCCCCAACTGCTCGATCTTCTCCCAGGTGGAATCCGGACCGCTTGCGAATCCAAACCCATCGGCACCCAGTACCGCGCCACTATGGATGATGGCACGTCTGCCGATTTGCACTCCGTTCAGCAGGCTGACCCGAGGATAGAGATAGCTCTCCTCCCCTACCTCAACTCGCGCGCCCAGAACGCTGTGTGCGCCAATCACCACACCGGCACCAATACGGCAACCGGCGCCAATCACCACGCCCGGTCCAACCTCCGCATCAGCGGCCAGGCGTGCGTCAGGATGCACTCGCGCGCTTGGGTCAACACCGGGAGTACCGCATCGGCGCCCGGCACCAAACCAGCGGGACGCCTGCCCATAGGCGCGGTAGGGATCATCGACGGCAATCCAGGCACGCGCTGTCGTGCTCACCGACTTGGCACCCACCCTGGGGACCAACACACAGCCCGCTTCGGTAGAGTCCAGGGCATCGCGATAGCGATCGGGATTCGTAACAAAGGACACATCCGCCGGCCCGGCCCGGGCAAGCGTCGCCAGCCCTTGCAACGGGATCTCGGCCGGCCCGGTGAGCTCGCCGCCCAGATGTACGGCGAGGTCTCCGGCGGTGATCACCCGCTCAGTCGTCGCGCTGCATTGCGGCAAGGATATCGTCCGTGATGTCGACCCGGTCGCTGGCGTAGAGCACGTTGCGTTCGGTCAGGATGACGTCGATCTCGCGTTCGCGCGCCAGTTCCACAATCGCGTCGTTGATCCGCCGCTGCAGTCGGGACAGCTCTTCGTTACGGCGAACGTTCAGGTCCTCGCTAAAGCTCTCCTGGGCGCGCCGGAACTCACGCGACCGCTGGGAAAACTCCCGCTCCAGATCGGCCCGCTCGGAGGGATTCATCATGTCGCCGTCGCGCTCCAGCCGGTCACGCATGCGCTGGAGTTCTTCGCGTTCGGCCACCAGCTCGGCGTCACGCGGGGAGAACTCACGCTCCAGCTCGCGCATGGCCTGCTCGGCCTGCGGCGAGTCCTCCAGGATGCGGTTCATCGTCACGAATGCCACGTTCTGAGCCCCGGCCTGGGCCGGGAGGGCCAGCCAGCCCGCCAACAACAGCACGGCGGACAGCGCCAGGGAGACGCCGCCCTTCATGGTCCCACTGCGCTGACTCATGTTCTTGCTCCTCGCGCTCAGAAGGACGCCCCCAGCAGGAACTGGAAGCGCTGAATATCGTCTTCCGGCTGGTCGTTCAGCGGCTCGGCCACGCTAAAGCTCAGCGGCCCCACCGGCGAGAACCAGGTTATCGCGAAGCCAGCGGACGCCCGCAACTCGCCGACGTCCCAGTCGCCCGGATCGTTGAACACATTACCGGCATCGACAAAGGTGCTCATCCGCACCGCGTCGTTATCGGCGGCGAACGGCAGCGGGTAGAACAACTCCCCTGAGATCGTGGTACGGAAGCGGCCACCATACGGGTCGTCATTGGAGTCGCGCGTCGCAGGAACATTCTCGTCCCGGAATTCGCGCAGCTCGCGCTGATCCCCGAGGCGGTTGTCCTCGTAACCACGCACCGAACGAATACCACCGGCAAACAGCCGTTCATAGAACGGCAGCTCGGAGCCGCCATAGCCATCCGCGTAGGCAATCCCACCCGAGATACTGAAGGAATAACGATCCGACAGGCGGAAGATCTCCTCGCCCGAATAGGTCAGCTTGTAGAACTCCCGATCACTGCCGGGCACGGCCAGTTCCAGACCAATGCGGTGGCGTCGCCCCTGGGTGGCGAAGGTCGTGCGATCGCGCGTGTCGTGGATATAACTCGTCTCGATCTTGTAGAAATTTGCCGAACTACCGAACTCGTCGACCTCGTCAAAGATCTCGTCCGGGCTGCCCCGCCGGCCGTCACGTTCGACCGTGTCGATATCAATGTGTTCGAATCCGGGTACGATGCGAACACGGTCGAACTCCGACAGCGGGATCCCGTAGCTCACGTCAAACCCATAGCGGTTCGAGGAGTAGCGCGAGATGTTCGCCTCTTCGGCGTCGATCTTGCGGTAGAAGACAGAGAACCCACGGCTGGCCCCGGCGGGGGTGTAGTGCGGGTTGGTCACGCTCATGCGGAAGATCTGGTTCACTCGGCTGGTACTGACCTCCGCATTAAAGCGGTTACCCGTACCCAGGAAGTTGTCCTGCTGCAACCCCGCGGTCAACAACAAGCCCTGGTTCTGCGAGAAGCCCGCCCCAAGCGTCAACGCGCCGGATTGCTGCTCGGTCACCGTGATGTTCAGATCCACCTCGTCGTCAGTACCGGGGACTCGCTGCGTCTCCACGTTCACGCTCTGCACGAATGGCAGACGCTGCAGCCGCACGCGGGAGCGCTCGATCAGGGCCCCGTTGTACCAGGAGCTCTCCATCTGCCGCAGCTCGCGGCGATAGACGCGCTCCTCCGTATTCTCGTTACCAGTGATCTGGATGCGCCGAACGTATACACGCGGGCCTGGGTCGATAAAGAAGGTGATATCGACCTCGCGGCTGTCCTCATCGACATCCGGCACGGGATTCACGTTGGCGAATGCATAGCCGTCCTGCATCAGGCGATTGGTGATCCGCTCGGCGGATTGCGTCACCTGGCTGCGCGAGAAGGGTTCGCCCACATCAATCTCGACCAGCTCTTCCAACTCGTCCCGCGACACCACGAAATCACCCGCCAGGTCGAATCCGGTGACGGTATAGCGCTCACCCTCATCCACGTTAATCGTGATGAACAGATCGCGGCGGTCCGGCGTCAGGGTCACCTGGGTGGAATCGATATCGAACTCGAGAAAGCCCTCGTCCAGGTAGTACGAACGCAACTGCTCAAGGTCGCCCGACAGCTTCTCGCGGGAATAGTGGTCCCGCCGACTGAAGAAGGCCCACCAGCGGGGTACGCCCGAATCAAACCGGCGGGTCAGTTCGCGGTCGGTGAAGGTCTCGTTGCCCACCACATTGACCTGCTGGATACGCGCCACAGGGCCTTCGGCGATATCGATCTCGATATCCACGCGGTTGCGCGGGAGGTCGATAATCTCGACATCCACCTCGACGTTGTAGCGGCCGCGAGCGAAGTACTGCTGTCGCAGTTCGCTCTCGATCCGGTCGAGCATCGTGCGGTTGAACACGCGACCGCTGCGCAGTCCGGCCGCTTCAAGCGCCTCGCGCAGGCCATCGTCCGGGATGTCACGATTCCCGGAAAAATTGATCTCGTTGATCGCCGGACGCTCGGAGACAATCACCACCAGCACATTCCCGCGCCGGGCAATCTCCACGTCGTCGAAAAACCCCGTCTGGAACATCTCGCGGATGATGTCCGGGCTCTGGCTTTCGTCGAAGGTGTCGCCCACTTCGACTGGCAGATAGCTGAGCGCCGTACCCGCGGTAATCCGTTCCAGCCCCTCGATCTCGATATCTTCGATCTGGTAGGTCTGTCCCCAGGCCGTACCTGCCAGACCCAGGAGACCGACCAGGGCTATTGCTCTCAAGCTGTTTCGCGACATGCTTTCCGCCAATTCAGAAGGGCTGTTTCGGGCTTACCCGAACAGACGTGTCAAATCGTTGTAGAGGGCCAGCAACATCAACCCGGCGATCGCGAGGATGCCGAACTGCTGCCCGATGATCTGGGCGCGCTCGGACACCGGACTCCCTTTAACCGCCTCCACCGCGTAATACAGCAGGTGGCCACCATCCAGCAGCGGGATCGGCAACAGATTGATGATCCCCAGCGACACACTCACCAGCGCCAGGAACCCGAGGAAGGCCGAGATCCCGATCACCGCTGTGGTGCCCGCAAACTCGGCTATGGTAACCGGTCCGCTGATGTTTTTGACCGAGGCCTCGCCGGTGACCATGCGCCAGAGGATGCCGACCGTCAGTATCGAGACATCCCAGGTACGGGCCGCCCCGGAAACCAGCGCCTCCACGGGGCCCTGGCGCACCAGTACCGCCATCTCGCGCGCCGCGGGCTGGTCCGGATCCACCCCGGCACCGATGCGCCCGATGGTCTCGCCATTGGTGGCGATTGCCTCCGGCTTAACCCTCAGCTCGACCGTTTGGTCACCACGTTCCACCTGCACGACCTGTTCACGCTCCGGGCTCGCCTGAATGCGGCGGACCCAGTCGTTCCAGTCGTCGATCGCATCACCGTCCACGGCAAGAACACGGTCGCCAGGCTCAAGCCCGGCCGCCGCCGCGGGACTGCCCGACTCGACCTGGCCGATGCGCGGCACCAGTGCCGGGCGATAAGGCGCGAGCCCCACCTGCTCCAGGAATTGCCCCTCGCCCAGGATCGCCTGACGATCGCGCAGATCCAGCGTGCGCTCCACCTCGCGGCCATCGCGGTCGCGCACGAGAACCGGCACCGTATCACCCCGTACGGCATGGTCAAGGAGCCGAAGGTTCGTTTGCTCCCAGTCCCGTACGGCACGCCCGTCCACCGCAAGAATCTCTTCGCCACGCTCCAGGCCCGCGACCGCCGCCGGGCTGTCCGCGGTGATGTCGCCCACCACCGGTCGCACCCCGCCAACGCCAATCATGAACATCGCACCATAAGCGACGATCGCGAACAGGAAATTCGCGAGCGGGCCGGCGGACACGATGAACGTGCGCGCCTTCAGACCCTTGTTGTTGAAGGCCCGATCCAGTTCTTCAGGCGCGACATCGCCCTCGCGCTCGTCGAGCATCTTCACGTACCCGCCAAGCGGCAGAGCCGCCACGACGAACTCCGTCCGATCCCGCCCGATCCGGCGGCTCAGCAACGGCCGCCCAAACCCGACCGAGAACCGCAGTACCTTGACTCCCATCGCGCGCGCCGCCAGGTAGTGCCCGTACTCGTGCACCGTCACCAGCACACCGATGGCCACGGCAAACGCCAGCAGACTGGTCAACAGCGTCATGACACCGCCCGGCGCTGCAGACGCCCGATCTCGCTACCGGCATGAGCGCGCGCCTCGGCATCCGCCGCCAGCACACGCTCCAGGGAATCGGCGGCCTGCGTCGGCAGAGCGTCCAGCGTCCGCTCGATAACCACCGCGATGTCGCTGAAGGCCAGGCCACCCGAGAGGAACGCCTCCACCGCGACCTCGTTCGCCGCGTTCAGCACGGCGGTAGCGGTACCGCCCTGCTCCATGGCGCGATAGGCCAGCCCCAAAGCCGGGAACCGTTCGGCCTCCGGCTCGCGAAACTCCAGCGGCCCCACACCCAGAAGATCCAGTGGCGCCACTCCGGACGCCACCCGATCGGGCCAGGCCAGCGCATGCGCGATCGGCGTACGCATATCGGGATTGCCCATCTGGGCAAGCACCGAGCCGTCGTTGTACGCCACCATCGAGTGCACGATGCTTTGCGGGTGCAGAACGACCTGGATGGCCGAGGGCTTCACCGCGAACAGCCAGCAGGCCTCGATCACCTCCAGCCCCTTGTTCATCATCGTCGCGGAATCGACCGAAATCTTGCGCCCCATGTCCCAGTTCGGGTGGGCACAGGCCTCGTCCGGCGAGATGTCGCCAAAGGTATCGAGAGGCCGGTCACGGAACGGGCCACCCGAGGCGGTCAGCCAGATGCGCTCGACGCCATGCGGCGCCACCTCGTCCGCGCAGACGTACCCCGTCGGCAGACACTGGAAAATGGCGTTGTGTTCGCTGTCGATCGGCAACAGGCAGGCCCCGGAACGACGCACGGCATCAATCAATAGTGCCCCGGACATGACCAGTGCCTCCTTGTTGGCCAGGAGCACGCGCTTGCCGGCCTCAGCCGCCGCCAGGGTCGGCAGGAGCCCGGCCGCACCGACAATGGCGGCCATCACGGCATCCACCTCCGGCGCCTCCGCCACCTCGGCCAGTGCTTCCGGCCCCGCTCGCACCTCCGTGGGACAACCCGCCGCCTCCAGTTCGCGCTGAAGCGCGTCCGCGGCCGCCTCCTCGGCAACGACGGCCACGCGCGGTCGCGCCTCCAGACATTGCGCCTTCAGACGTTCGACATTGCGATGCGCGGTCAGCGCATAGACGTGAAAGCGATCCGGCTGGCGCGACACCACATCCAGCGTGCTGACGCCAATACTGCCGGTGGAACCGAGAATGGTGATCCGCGTGGGGCTCATAACGTGTTACCTGCGAATTCTCATGCCCCGGGGACGGGCAACAAGGCCAGCCAGAGCAAGCCGGCCAGAAAGATCGGGGCCGCCGCGATCAGGCTGTCGATGCGATCCAGAATACCCCCGTGACCGGGTAGCAAGGAACCGCTGTCCTTGGCTCCCGCCTGGCGCTTGAGGATGCTCTCGAACAGATCGCCCACCACCGACACCAGCGCAATCAGGATCGACAGCAGCACGAACACCAGCGCATCCATGGGCACCAGCCCCCAGACACCGGCCACCACTACGGCCAGAGCGAACACCGCGCCCAGACCGCCGAGCAGCCCTTCGCGGGTCTTCCCCGGACTGATATGCGGAGCCAGTGCGGTACGCCCGAAGGCCTTTCCGGCGAAATAGGCACCGGTATCGGCAAAGCCCACCAGAACGATCAGGTACACCACGAGCCAGGGCGCCAGCGCATGCAGCCAGACGACGGCCATCCCCGCGGGCACCAGCGTCAACACCGCCGCGACGGTGAGCAGCTTGGGGCGCGGACCACGCCCATCGATCCCCGAGCGATAAAACGGTAGCGCCAGCACAATCAGCAGCCACCAGACAACCGCAAACAGGAGAACCAATAAATGCACGGGCTGCGCCAGCGTCAGCCCCAGGGCCACCAGTGGCACCAGCACCAGCACGACCAGCACCGCACGTTCCCAGGCGACGTGCAGTCCGGTCAGCTCGCCCCACTCCCAGGTGGCCAGCCCAATTCCCAATGCCATCAACGCCAGCACCGCCCAGTTGGGCCCGAACGCGATCAGTGCCAGCGCGGGCAGCCCGATTGCCGCGGCGGTCATTACACGGGTTCTAAGCACCGGGGACCTCGGTCGCTGAATAGGCCCCGGCCGACACTCGCCCAAAACGCCGCTGGCGCTGGGCATACCAGGCCAGGCTGCGCTCGAAATCCTTCTCGCCAACATCCGGCCAGTAGGTCTCGATGAACAGTATTTCGGCGTAGGCCGCCTGCCACAGCAGGAAGTTGCTGATGCGTTGTTCGCCACCGGTGCGGATCAGCAGGTCCACATCGGCCAGACCGGCCGTACTCAACTCGGCCGCAAAGGCGGACTCGGCATCACCATCGGCCTCCGAACCCCCCTTGGCCACCCACTTCCTGGCCGCCTGCAGGATGTCCCAGCGGCCGCCATACCCCAGCGCCACCACCAGGCACATCCCCTCATTGCCGGCCGTGGCCTCTTCGGCCTCGCACATGCGGGTTTGTAGCGTTGGGGGAAAAGTGGCGCGATCGCCGATGAATCTCAGGCGAATGCCGCGCTCGACCAGCTCGGGGAGCTCTCCCTCGATGGCTGTGACGAAGAGTTCAAAGAGCGCCTCGACCTCGGAACGGGGGCGCCCCCAGTTCTCACTGCTGAAGGCAAATACCGTGAGGGACTGAATGCCGTGTTCGGCGTAGAAACGCACAGCCCGGCGAGTCGCCTCCAGACCCTCGCGGTGGCCTTCGGAGCGCTCCAAGCCACGGGCCTGGGCCCAGCGTCCGTTGCCATCCATGATGATGGCAACGTGGCCGGGCAGCGCGGGGTCGGTGGCGGAGGAAACCGGCATACAGGGGTGGCCGGTCAGACTTCCATCAACTCGGCTTCCTTGTCCTCGAGCAATGCATCGATCTTGGCGATGTGGTCGTCGGTGAGCTTTTGCACCTGTTCCTGTGCCTTGCGCTCTTCGTCTTCCGAGACCTCCTTGTCCTTCACCGCCTGCTTGAAGGTATTGTTGGCATCGCGCCGGATATTGCGCACTGCAACACGCGCATTTTCGGCCTCCGCCCTAACCACCTTGACCAGGTCGCGGCGGCGTTCTTCCGTCAGCGCCGGCAGCGGCACCCGGATCACGGTGCCCATGCTCGCCGGGTTCAGCCCCAGATCCGAGGTCATGATCGCCTTCTCTACCTTCGCGACCATGTCCTTTTCGTACGGCACCACGGCCAGGGTGCGCGAGTCCTCTGCGTTGATGTTCGCGACCTGATTGATCGGCACTTCCATGCCGTAGTAGTCGACATGCACATGCTCGAGCAGACTGGGGTGCGCGCGACCCGTGCGAATCTTGGCCAGCTCGTTGCGCAGGGCCTCGATGCTCTTGTCCATGCGCTGGCGCGCGTCCTTGATCGTGGCGTCAGTCATCTCGGGATCCCTCGACCAGGGTCCCCACCGGCTCGCCCATCACCAGCCGACGGAGGTCCCCTTTTGCAAACATGTTCATCACGCGGATTGGCAGGCCGTTGTCACGGCACATCACCAGCGCGGTCGTATCCATTACACCCAGGCGGCGCTCCAACGCCTCGTCGAACGTCAGGCGTTCATAACGGCGGGCATCCTTGCTCTTCATCGGGTCCGAATCATAGACCCCGTCCACCTTGGTGGCCTTGATCATCAACTCGGCATTGATCTCGATGGCGCGCAGCGAGGCGGCGGAGTCGGTGGTAAAGAATGGGTTGCCGGTTCCCGCGGCGAACACCACGATCCGGCCCTTTTCCAGATGCCGCACAGCGCGGCGGCGAATGTAGTCTTCGCAGACCTGATTGATGCGGATGGCCGACATCACGCGGGAGAAGCGGCCTGCGCGTTCGATCGCATCCTGAATGGCCAGGGCATTGATGACCGTTGCCAGCATGCCCATGTGGTCGCCCGTAACCCGGTCCATGCCACCCTGGGCGAGACCGGCGCCACGAAAGATGTTGCCCCCTCCGATCACGATGCCGACCTCGACACCCATGCTCGAAAGCTCCGACACCTCTTCGGCGACCTGCGCCAGGACATCCGGGTCCACCCCATAGGATTGCTGGCCCATCAGGGCCTCCCCACTCAACTTCAGAAGGATGCGCCTGTACGCGGGCTGCCTGTCCTGACTCATTGGGCTCCTTTATCGGGCTCGGGTCCTGCACCTGTCATCAATGGCCGTGAATGCCGGCCGGCGAGCGATGCGGGCGCGTCCTGCGCCCGCATCGGGAGTCTACGCCAAAGCGACTCGGCGAATCAGGCCCCGCGGGCCTGGGCCATCACTTCTTCGGCGAAGTTCTCTTTTTTCTTCTCGATCCCTTCACCCACCTCGTAGCGCAGGAAACCGGTGACCGAGGCGCCCTTCGCTTCCAGCAGCTGGGCAACGGTCTGATCCGGGTCCTTCACAAACGGCTGACCCACCAGGGTGATCTCGGCGAGGTACTTGCGAATGCGGCCTTCGATCATCTTCTCGATGATGTTCTCCGGCTTGCCGGACTCCTCGGCCTGCGCCTTGAAGATCGCGCGCTCCTTGTCGAGCAGCTCCTGCGGCACGCCGGACTCGTCCACGCATACCGGCTTCGAAGCCGCGATATGCATGGCAACGTCCTTCGCGAGGGCCTCGTCGCCCCCCTTCAGGCTGACCACCACGCCAATACGCGTGCCGTGCTGGTAGAAACCCAGCGCGTCTTCGGCCTGCAGGCGATCGAAGCGGCGGACCTGCACGTTCTCGCCAACCTTCGCGATCAGCTGGGTGCGTTGCTCCTCGAGGGTCTGGCCATCGACGGTCTCGGCCATCAGGCCTTCCACGTCGCCCGCGCCGGAGCTCAGGGCAATCTGGGCGCACTGCGCGGAAAAGGCACGGAAGTTGTCGTCGTTACCAACAAAGTCAGTCTCGCAGTTGATCTCGACCAGCACGGCCTTGTTGCCCTCGCTGACGATCTCGACGCGACCTTCGGCCGCCACACGACCGGCCTTCTTGTCGGCCTTGGCCATGCCGGACTTGCGCATGGCCTCCACGGCGGCTTCCAGGTCGCCCCCGGTCTCGGTCAGTGCCTTCTTGCACTCCATCATGCCGGCGCCAGTGCGCTCGCGCAGTTCTTTCACTTGGGCAGCAGTAATCTGCATCGGGAAGTACTCCTGAAAATTTCGTCAATCGAGCCGGCCACGCAACAAACCGGGGCCGGCTCTTTGGTTCAAGTGGCCCGGGCGCGGTATCGCGCACCGGGCCCGATGCCGACTCAGGCCGGGTTGGCCGGGGCCGCCTCGCTGGATTCGGCACTGCCACCAGCAGCGGCGTCCGCACCAGCGAACTCGTCCTCGGACACGCCGCCCGTGGTCACCGCGCCCTTGGCCTCGATGATCGTGTCGGCGATCGCAGCCACGTAGAGCTGGATCGCACGCATCGCGTCATCGTTGCCCGGGATCACGTAGTCCACGCCTTCCGGCGAGTGGTTGGAATCGACCACCGCCACGACCGGAATACCGCGCTTCTTGGCCTCGGCCACCGCGATCTTCTCGTAGCCGACATCGATCACGAACATCGCATCCGGCATGCGGTTCATGTCCTTGATGCCACCCAGACTGCGCTCGAGCTTGTCCTTCTCGCGGCGGCGGGTCAGCGCTTCGCGCTTGTTCAGCACCTCGAAGCTACCATCGGCGTCCATGGTCTCCAGGTCCTTCAGGCGCTTGATCGACTGCTTGACCGTGCTGAAGTTGGTCAGCATGCCGCCCAGCCAGCGATGGGACACGAACGGCATGCCGCAACGGCGCGCCTCTTCACCCACCACTTCACGCGCCGAGCGCTTGGTGCCCACGAACATGATCTTGCCGCCGTCCGCGGCAATCTTGCCGAGGAAGTTCAACGCGTCGTTGAACATCGGCAGGGACTTCTCGAGGTTGATGATATGAATCTTGTTGCGTTCCCCGAAGATGTACGGGGCCATTTTGGGATGCCAGTAACGCGTCTGGTGGCCGAAATGCACACCGGCTTCCAGCATCTGTCGCATAGTCACGAGGGACATGAGGTTTCTCCTGTAACGGGTTGAGCCTCCACGCATCCCGATCTGAAACCCGAGCACGAGACCGTAGCCTCCTGGCGGGCACCCGACAGACCGTGTCGATGCGTGTGTGGATTTAAGTTCGCGAGACCGCCGGCTGTTGGCCGCCTCCCGGCCCCGCCGAATTGCCAGCGAGGCGCGCGCTTTATAGCATAGGACGCTGACTTGAACCAACTATCCGGGCCCTGATTGGCGCCGTGTCGCGGGCTCCCGAAACCCGTCGCGCGAGCCATCACAGGTCTCGACCGGAGCCCCCATGTCCGTAACCATCAAGACCCCCGAAGAGATCGAACACATGCGCGTCGCCGGCCGCCTGGCCGCCGAGGTCCTGGAGATGATCGAGCCGCATGTGCAGGCCGGGGTCACCACCGGCGAGCTGGACCGCATCTGCCACGACTACATCGTGAAGACCCAGGACGCGATCCCCGCGCCGCTCAACTACCGCGGCTTCCCCAAGTCGATCTGCACCTCGGTCAACCATCAGGTGTGCCACGGCATCCCGGGCGATCGCAAGCTGAAGAACGGCGACATCCTCAATATCGACATCACCGTGATCAAGAACGGCTTTCACGGCGACACCAGCCGCATGTTCGTGATCGGCAAGCCCAGCATCCAGGCCCAGCGCGTGATCGACGTCGCGCGCACCAGCATGTATCTCGGCATCCAGCAGGTACGCCCCGGCGCGACCCTCGGCGACATCGGGCACGCGATTCAGCAGTACGCCGAGGGTCAGCGCTGCTCGGTGGTGCGCGAATTCTGCGGCCACGGCATCGGGCGGGGCTTCCACGAAGACCCGCAGGTGCTCCACTACGGCAAGCCGGGTACCGGCCTCAAGCTCGAGGAAGGCATGTGCTTCACCATCGAGCCGATGATCAATGCCGGGCGCCGGCATACCCGGATCCTCGCCGACGGCTGGACCGCCGTCACCAAGGACCACAGTCCGTCCGCACAGTGGGAGCACACCCTGCTGGTCACGGCCGACGGCTACGAGATCCTGACCCTGCGCAAGGACGAGACACCGCCCCAGGAACTCGCGGCCTGAGGAGGTGCCCATGAGCACCCTGCCCGCCGGCGGCACGCCCAGCGAGGCCGACGCGCCCGCGTTCTCGCCCGACTGGGGCGAGGACTACCAGCGTCTGAGCCGCAATCCCGGGAATATCGCCCTGTTCCGCGACCGTCGGCATGCGATCCTCGAACAGCAATACCAGGGCTTTCGCGACGGCATGCCGATCGAGGACCTGATCCTCGGTCACGCCCGGCGCATCGACGAAATGCTCAAGCTGATCTGGGCCCAGCAGGGCCTGGCCGACGACGACCGCCTGTGCCTGGTCGCGGTGGGCGGCTACGGACGCGGCGAGCTGCACCCGGCCTCCGACATCGACCTCCAGATCGTGATCGATGGCACGGCGGACCGAGAGGTGTTCGACCGGATCAGCGCTTTCGTCACCTTCCTCTGGGATATCGGGATCGAGGTCGGGCACAGCGTGCGCAGCATCGAGGACTGCACCCGCGAGGCCCGCGACGACATCACGGTCGCGACGAACCTGATCGAGTCGCGCTATTTGAGTGGCAATTTAAGTCTTTTCAACGATTTTCGATCCGCGATCGACTCCGATCGCATCTGGGACTCGCGTAGCTTCTACGCGGCCAAGCTCGCGGAACAACAGGCCCGGCACCGCCGCTTCGGCGAGACCGGCTACCGCCTGGAACCCAACGTGAAGGAAGGCCCCGGCGGGCTGCGCGACATCCAGATGATCGGCTGGGTGACCAAGCGCCACTACGGCGCGGAACGTATCGAGGAGCTGGTCTCGCTGGGCTTCCTTCGCGAGGGCGAGCTTCACGAGATGCTGGAGGGCCAGAGCTTTCTCTGGCGCGTGCGCTTCGCCCTGCACATGCTCGCCGGGCGCCGCGAGGATCGGTTGCTGTTCGACCTCCAGCGCCAGCTGGCCAACACATTCGGCTTCGTGGACCAGAACCACAATCGCGCGGTCGAGCAGTTCATGCAGCGCTATTTCCGCACGATCAGCGATCTGGAGCGGCTCAACGAACTCCTGCTGCAGCACTTCAACGAGGCCATCCTCGACGACCCGGAGGCCCTGCAGGATCCAGTGCGCATCCATCAGCGCTTCCAGGTTCGTGGCGGTTATCTGGAAGTGGCACACGACCAGGTCTTCATGATCTACCCGCCGGCCCTGCTGGAGGTCTCTCGCCTGTTGCAGGAGCACCCGGAGATCCAGGGCATCCGCGCCTCGACCATCCGCCTGATCCGCGCCCACCGCCATCTGATCGACGGCCACTTCCGCCGCACCCCCGTCTGCCGCACCCTGTTCATGGACATCCTGCGCGCGCCCCGCGGCATTACCAGCCAGCTGCGCCGCATGAACCGCTACGGCGTGCTGGGCAACTACCTGCCGGCCTTTGGGCGCATCATCGGGCGCATGCAGTACGACCTGTTCCATGCCTACACGGTCGACGAGCACACCCTCAACGTCGTGCGCAACGCGCGCCGGCTGGCCCTGCCCGAATTCGCCCACGAACAGCCGCTCGCTCACCGCATCTACACCGAGCTGGAACGCCCGGAACGGCTCGTACTGGGGGCCCTGTTCCATGACATCGCCAAGGGTCGCGGCGGCGACCACTCGGAGCTGGGCGCCCACGATGCCCTGCACTTCTGCCAGCAGCACGGCCTGTCGGACGAAGACGCCGGCCTGGTGGCCTGGCTGGTGAGCTCCCACCTGCTGATGTCGCTGACCGCCCAGCGCAAGGACATCTCCGATCCCGATGTCGTGCTGGCCTTCACCCGCGAGGTGCGCACCCGCGAACGCCTCGACTTCCTGTACCTGCTGACCATCGCCGATATCCGCGGCACCAACCCGGAGCTATGGAACAGCTGGAAGGACTCGCTGCTGCAGACGCTCTATCACGCCACGCGCAACCTCCTCGAACGCGGGCTCGACGCGGCCCCGAATATGGACACACAGATCCGCGAGACTCGCGGCGAGGCCCTGCAGTTGCTCCAGGGGCGCGGCTTTGGGGCCCACGACGCCGAGGCCCTGTGGGACGAACTCGACGACGAGTACTTCCTGCGCCACTCCGCCGACGAGGTCGCCTGGCACGGACAGGCCCTGCTGCCACTGAAGGCTGACGAACTGCCGCTGATTCTCGTGAGGCCCAAGACCTCGCGTGGCAGCACCGAGATCTTCGTCTATGCGGAAGACCACCCCTACCTGTTCGCCCGCATCACCAGCGCGTTGACCCAGCTGGGTCTCGACATCGTCGATGCCCGCATCATCACCACCGCGGGGGGACGTACGCTGGACACTTTCATGGTGCTGGAGAGCGGCGGCGGCCAGACTGTGGATGCCGGCTACCGCAGCGACGAGATTCGCCAGTACCTTGCCAACGAACTCACCCGCACCGATGGCGAAAAGTCCCCGGTAAGCCGCCAGTTACCACGCCGCCTGAAGCACTTCGATGTCGATACGCGAATCGAATTCGAACCCGCCTCCGGTGGGCAGGCGACACGCATGCGGCTGCGCGCGCTCGACCGCCCCGGACTCCTGTCGACCATCGGCCACATCCTGGCCGAGCACACCATCGACGTACGCACGGCCCGAATCGCCACAGCCGGCGAGCAGGTGGAAGACAGCTTTCTGCTGGAATGCAACGCCGGCGGCCCCCTCACGGAAGACCAGCAGGACCGCCTGCGCGATGCCCTGTTGGAACGCATCTAAGGAAGCGCCGAACAATCAGCGTTTCCCTAACGGCCACCGGCGTCAAAAGTCCGCAGTGCATCGATCAGGGTGAACGCGCCTCCAACGGTTCCGGTGACGGGCGGGCCTCGGCGTTGCCCAGCAGCCGCGCCTCGAAGTCCGTCAGTACGCTGAACTCCACTCGCCGCGAGGCCTCGCGGTCCTCTTGCCCATCGGCATCCAGCACCCGCCGCGACGAGGACAAGCCGACCGCAGCCACGCGCGAGCGGAACCAGTCGTCCTCCTGCAGGGGCTCAAGCCGGTAGGCATGCTCCAGCACTGCTCGGGTGCGGCGCTGGCTCAGGTCCATGTTGCCAAAATAGGCATCGATCGCATCGTCGCTTCCGGCCCACTCGCTGGAGGTATGCCCCTCGATACGCACCTCGCGTATCACGTCCGCAAATGGGCGCAGCTGCTCGGCGTAACGCGGCATGAAATCGTCCAGGATCGCCTCGAAGCGCGGGCGGATGCTCGCGGAACTCCGCTCGAACAGGACCTCCGGCTCGCGAAAGCGCAGCGTCAGGGTGTCGCGGTCGAGTTCCGCATTCCAGCGGGGCAGATCCTCGCGAAACTCCTCCTCCAGCACCGAGTAGATTGCCGCCCGCAACGCGGCGGCCTCGTTACGCACCTCGACATGCGCCGCGCTCGAGCGTTCGACCTGGACCATATGCAAGAGCGCCAGGAACAGGAAGATCATCATCAACGCGGCCATGAGGTCCGCCACTGCCAGCCAGTGCGACCCCTGATCCGCCTCGTGCGCTGCGCCGCCGGTGCGTGCACGGCGTCGCAGCAACCAGCGCAGGATCACGACCGCGCTCCCACGGTATCCGCCGGCGTCGCAACCCCCACTGCGAACGCGTCACCCCGCCAGCGCGACTCGGCCGCGCGCCCGGACTGCACGGCGTTCTCGATGCTCTCCAGCATCGCCTCGAGCCGCGCATCCATGGCCGGGAAGGCCTCGGTGGCTCGATCACGCAGCGCGGCGATCGCACCTAGCAGGGCTTCCAGCTCCACCGTCTCCCGGCGCAGACTGGCCAGCGTCGCATCCTGCTCCTCAACATGCCGCGTAATCTTCAGCGCCTGCCCGGTCAGACGCTCCAGGGCACCCTCGCTCTGCTCGACGCCCTCGCGTGCCTGATCGAACGCCCGGTGCAGGGTATCCATCTGCTCGCGATAGCGATCCTGCCAGTCCACCAGCCGCGCCACCGAGTCATCCAGCCGACGAAAGTTCTCGCCAAACTGTTCGCCCAGGCGATCATTGAAGTCGCGAATGACCTGTTCCAGCGCGGCCACTAGATGCCCGCTGCTGAGCTCGCTCATACGATCCGCCAGCCCCTCCAGGCTCTGCTTCAGTTCGTGGTGCTGGGTCTCGAGACGCTGGTCCAGGCGACGGTCCATCTGCTGCACCGCCTGCAGCAGGGCTCGCGTCACATCACGCTGCTCGGCCAGCACGCGCTCGGGATCACCGCTGACCTGGGGATCGCCCCCGTCATCCGTTGCCATCACCGGCGCCGGCATCATCACCTGCAGTACGCGCAATACCGACGCCAGCAGGATGCCGACGATGCTGGTCACGAACGCGAGCTTCAGCCCCTCCAGCAACGCCGGAATGCTCGCCTCTACCCGCGCCGCATCGAAGTCGATCAGGCCGATCGCCACCCCGAGGAACGTACCCAGAACCCCGAGCGTGGTCAGCAGCGCCGGCGCGGCACCCTGAAACGCGTTCGCCCGGCGAAGCGTCAGCGCCATCAGGGCCACCAGAAAGAGCGCGAACAGCAACAGCGAAAAGGCCCCGATAACGGTGAGCGGGGTCAGCCCCTGTAAAGTGGCGAGCAACGCCTCGGCTACCCGGTCGAAAATGGTCATCTTGATTCCTCCGGCGCGCCCGTCGACGCGGTCATCTGCATGCGAGACCGCTTCATGCAAATTCGACGCCAGCTCCCTCGCAACCCGCCCAATGAGACGCGCACGAGCGGATTCAACGGATTCCCGACAGCAGCACGAACGGAACGTCCGGCTGCGGCGCCGATTTATTGACGCATGGACACACCGAGTGCGGTTGACTATAGACACCTGTAAGCCCTGCCGCCGGGATCCCACCCGATGGACCAAGCCAGTGCCGGAGCGCCCCCTCCAGCCGCCATGAGTCGCCGGCCGCACCGATGGACGCCGGGACTGATACTGGCTCTCGCCCTACTCACCGGGCATGCGCTCGCGGACGACACCTGGGAGCTTGGGCTGCAGCCATTCGCGAGCCCTCACGACCTCTTTCAGCGATACGCACCACTACGCGACTGGTTCGCGGAGGTACGGCAAGCGCCCGTTCGTCTGGAGGCCTCACGGGACTTCCTGCATTTTCTCGAACGCCTGCAGACTGAGCGCTACGACGTGGCGATTGTCGCCCCGCATGTCGTGCCCGCGCTTGGAGAGAACAGCCCGTACCGTCCGCTCGTACGCTCACGCGACGAACTGGCCATGATCATCGTGGTGCCCATGGACACCTCCCCCCGGCAACTGGCGGACCTGGAGGACACGACGCTGGCAACCCCCGCCCGTCACAGTCTGGGCACCCGGCTGGCTCGAGAGCGAGTCGGCGCGGTGTTCGACAGCGAAGATCCACCCGTCCGATTCCTCGAGTTCCCGCACCACAATGCCGCCGTGTCGGCCATGCAGCGGGGGCTTGCCGAAGCCGCCGTGCTCGTGATCGATGCCCGCGCCCTCGACCCTCCTCGCCCGCTCCGGGACGAACCCCGCACCATCGCTCTTGCCGATGGCAGCCTGGCCCGCATCCTGGCCCAGTCGGACCCCTTCCCCGGCATGACCATCGTGTTGCACGAACGCGTGCAGAGGGATGTTCTAGAATTGGAGACGCTGTTCCTGCAGCTCTCCGACACCACTCAGGGGCAACAACGGCTCAGAACCTTTGGCCACCCCCGTGGCTTTGAACCGGCGAGCCCCGAGGACTATCAGGCCTTCAAGAGTCTTATGGACGACCTATGAATGTGATCGCTCGACAGGTTGGCCACACCGATCAACTACACCCTCCCCTTGACCAGGGAACCAGGAGAAAACGATATGGATAACATGCTGGACGACACCGGGAAGCTGATCCTGCGACTGGCGCTAGGCGTCATGATCCTGCTGCACGGGATCGACAAGGTCTCCGGAGGCGTGGGACATATCGAGGGGATGCTGGCCGGGGCCGGGCTACCCGGCGTGCTGGCCTATGGCGCGTATATCGGGGAGGTCCTGGCACCCGTCCTGTTGATCATTGGCCTGTATGCTCGGATTGGCGCCGTACTCATCGCGGTCAACATGCTGTTCGCCATTGGCCTGGCGCATGCCGACGAGGTCGTCCAGCTGACCCAGCACGGCGGCTGGGCCATCGAACTGCAGGCCATGTTCCTGTTCTCGGCGATCGCTCTCGCCCTTACCGGCCCGGGTCGCCTCGCGATCAACCGCTATTAGAGTCGCCAAGGCTCGTGCCGACCTTGCGGCACGAGCCCACTGCGGTGCGGCGATTGAGGCGCTCGACCTAAAGCGTGTCCGCCGTCTCGCATTGAAGAAACCAACCCCCCGTTAAGGTAGAGTAGCAAGACTTTTTTACGATGATCCCGCTCGGCGCGGGTTGCCCCGGACGCCAATGTTTCGTCTCTTGCTCGCATCAAAGCCGCACCGCGTCCCGCCGTTCCTTGCCCGCTCTGGCCGGCCTGTGGCGCTTTCATGCGCCTGAACGTCGCCTGGCAGATCATCATCGGCACCGTCGCGATTCAGGTCGTGATGGTCGCGGCGCTGCTCTTTAGCGGGATCACCCAGGTCCAGCAGAACCAACAGGAGGTTCTGGAGCGCACAGCCGAACAACAAAGCCGGCTGCTGGGCTCCGCCCTGACGCCCGGCCTGGCCTACGCCGACCCCGCGATGCTCCAGGATCTCCTCGACCTGCTGGGGGACGACTCCAACGTCCTGTACGCGGTCGTACTCGACGCTAGCGAGCGCCCCATGGCCTCGGTCGGTGTCGCCCCGGACACCCTCCCGGCCGCCGAAGCGGGCGTGCGCAGTGAATCCGGCCAGGTCGAGATTGCCCGGCAGATCGAGCTTTCCGGTCAGTCCCTGGGGACCGTCGCCGTTGGCTACTCGACCGATGCCATCGACCAGCTCTCGACCAACCTGCTGGAACGCAATGTCTTGCTGGCCCTGGGCGTGCTGGGGCTCTCGATCCTCGCGGCCATTTTGTTCGCCCTGATGACGACCCGCCGCCTGCGTCTGCTCCTGCAAGGGGGCAGGGCCCTGGAGGCCGGGCAGCTCGACCATCGGGTACGGATCGATTCCCGCGACGAGTTCGGCGACCTGGCGCGGACCTTCAACGACATGGCGGCCCACCTGGGCACCACACAGTCCACACTGATCCAGCAAAACCTGCAGTTGAATCGCTCCGTCGCCCGCCTGGAGTCCATGCTGGGCGGGGCCAATGCCATCCTTTGGGAGGCGAACCCCGAAAACCATGAATGGGAGTTCGTCGCCGGAGACACCCGCAAGCTGCTGGGCTTCCCCTCGCGCAACCTGGGGCGGGGGGAACTGCGTGCCCGGCATATTCACCCGGACGATCTGCCCCGTGTACGCGATGCTGCGCGCGAGCCCGGCAACGAACCCAAGGTCGTCGACTACCGCTTCGCGCACCGCAACGGGCAGTGGATCTGGCTGCGCGACATCCTTTCCTGGGCCGAGGGCACGGGCAGCCCTCGCAGCCTGCGCGGCCTGACCCTCGACGTCACCGCCCACCGACGGGCCACCGCGGCCCTGAAGGAGAGCGAGAACCGCTACCAGGATGTCGTCAACCACATTTCCGAGGTGATCTTCCGCACCGATGCCGAGGGCCGCTGGACGCTGCTCAATCCAGCCTGGGAGAGCCTGACAGGATTCCCGGTCGAAGAGACCCTCGGCAAACCGATGTGTGCCTTCGTGGATCCCGAGGACCAAGACGACGCACAGAACTTCTGTGACACCCTGCTAGAAGGGGGCACCCACGCGCAGTCCGAGGAAATCCGCCTGCGCACGCACGACGGCAGTCATCGCTGGGTCAGCATCTACGCCAGTGCGCGCTTCGATGAAGACGGCCAGATCATGGCGACCTTCGGCACCATGATGGACATCTCCGACCGCAAGGAAGCCGAAGAGGAAATCCGTCGCCTGGCCTTCTTCGATGGCCTGACCGGGCTGCCCAATCGCACGCTCCTGCACGACCGTCTGGGTCAGGCCCTCGCCAACACGGCGCGCTCGCGCCACCACGGCGCGGTCCTGTTCATCGATCTGGACAACTTCAAGGACATCAACGACACCCTGGGACACGCGGTTGGAGATGATCTGCTGCGCCAGGTCGCCCGCCGCATGGAGGACTCCGTGCGTGAGGCCGATACGCTCGCCCGCCTGGGCGGCGATGAGTTCGTGGTCATCCTCAACGACCTCCACCCGGATCCGGCCCGCGCTGCCACCGAGGCCGAGGCGGTAGGACGCAAGCTGATCAATCTATTGCGCGAGCCCTTCGAGCTGGCCGGCCAGAACCGCCACGTCACCCCCAGTATTGGTGCAACCCTGTTCAGCGGCCACAGCCTCGGCGTGGAAGAGGTGCTGAAGCAGGCTGACCTCGCCATGTATCGGGCCAAGAACGCCGGGCGCAATACCGTGCGTTTCTACGACCCCGGGCTGCATCGCGCGGTGGAGGCCCGCTTCGAACTCGAAAACGAGCTGCGCCACGCCCTGGACGAGGATCGATTTACCATCGTCTATCAACCCCAGGTCGAAGCCGACGGCCGAGTGATCGGCGCCGAGCTGTTGTTGCGCTGGCCGCATCCGCAGCGCGGCGCGATCTCCCCCGGCGAGTTCATCCCCATCGCCGAGCAGACCGGCCTCATCGTGCCCATCGGGCGCAAGGTGCTGCGCACCGCCTGCGCCCAGCTCGCTGCCTGGCAGCACATCGCCGCCTTCCGGGAACTGACCCTCTCGGTCAATATCAGCGCCCGGCAGTTCCGCAACAAGCACTTCGTCCAGCAGCTGCGCGAGATCCTCCAGGAGACCGGCGCCCCGGGCAACCGGCTGAAACTCGAGCTGACCGAGAGCATGCTGCTCGAGGAGATCGACACCGTCGTCGTCCACATCGACGAACTGCGCACACTGGGCGTGGAATTCGCCCTGGATGACTTCGGCACCGGCTACTCGTCCCTCGCCTACCTGAAACAGCTCCCACTGGCACAGCTGAAGATCGACCAGTCCTTCGTGCGCGATGTGCTGGACGACCCCAACGACGCCGCGATTGCGCAGATGGTCGTCAATCTGGCCCACACGCTGGACCTGGACGTGATTGCCGAAGGGGTCGAAACGGCCGAGCAGCGGGCCTTCCTGTTCGGACTGGGCTGCCGCCACTTCCAGGGCTTCCTGTACGGCTACCCGGGTGACTTGTCGGACCTGGAAAGGGCGGTACTCGGGACATCACCCGCGCAACAAAGCGCCGCGCAGTCACCCCATTAACGGTTCTATTTAATCGAACAATAAAGCCATTAAAAGGCCATTTTTGTTCGGTTTACTGCGAATTAAGCTGGACCTCGATTAAACCCGGAGGTCCTTCCCATGAGCACCAAAGTCCTGATCCTGTACTACTCCACCTGGGGCCATATCGAGCAGATGGCCGAGGCGGTCGCCCGTGGCGCCCGCGAGATCCCTGGCACCGAGGTCACGATCAAGCGTGTCCCGGAACTAATGCCCGAGGATGTCGCAAAGCAGGCCGGGGCCAAGCTGGACCAGGCCGCCCCCATCGCCAGACCGGAAGAACTGGCGGACTATGACGCGGTCATCATCGGCACCCCGACCCGCTTTGGCCGCATGTCCGCGCAAATGGCCAATTTCCTCGATCAGACCGGTGCGCTGTGGTTTGGCGACAAACTGGTCGGCAAGATTGGCTCTGTATTCGGTTCCACCGCCTCGCAGCACGGGGGCCAGGAGACCACGCTGGTCTCGACCATCGTCAACCTGATGCACTACGGCATGACCATTGTCGGGCTGCCCTACACCGAGAAGCGGCTGCTGGATATGAGCGAAATCAGCGGCGGCACACCCTACGGTGCCACCACCCTGGCCGATGGCGACGGCTCGCGTCAGCCGAGCGAGAACGAACTTGCGATGGCCGCCTCCCAGGGCCGACATGTCGCCGAGGTCACACGCGCCCAGGTCCTGGGACGCCAGGCCAGCTAACCGGTATCGGCCTGCCCAAAGGGGCGGCCTTCGCCGCCCCTTTGCGGTACCATGCGCGGCCGAATTCCCTCGGTCTGGCCTCCCATGTCGACAACCCGAACTCTGGTTCTCAGTGCCTCGCAGATTCTGCCGGTGATCCCGCGCGACACGGTGCTCGTCGATCACGCACTGGTGATTCGCGACGGCATCATCGAGACCCTGCTGCCGCGCGAAGAAGCCCTCGCGCAGTACCCCGATGCCGAACATCTGCACCGCGAGGGCCATGCCCTGACCCCCGGCCTGGTCAACGTACATACCCACTCCGGCATGAGTCTGCTGCGCGGTGTAGGCAGCGACCGCCCGCTGATGGACTGGCTCAAGCGCTACATCTGGCCGGCCGAAGGGCGCCTGTTGTCACCCGAGTTCGTGCGCGCGGGCACGCGCCTCTCGGTCGCCGAGATGCTGCGCGGCGGCACTACCTGCTTCAGTGACATGTACCTGTTCGTCGACAATGCCGCGCGCGTGGTCGACGAATCCGGCATCCGTGCCGCACTGGGGCTGACCGTGTTCGACTTCCCCACGCCCTGGGCCCAGACCACGGACGAGTACTTCCAGCGGGGCGCCGAGGTCGTGGAGAACTGGCAGCACCACGACCGCATCCACTACACCGTGGCACCGCATGCGCCCTACACCGTCGGCGACGAGAGCCTGCAGCGCGTGGCGGAGCGTGCCCGCGAGCTGGCCGTCCCCATCCACATGCATGTGCACGAGACCGCCGGCGAGATCGCCGATGCCGAACGCGACCACGGGGAGCGGCCGCTGGCCCGGCTGGCACGCCTGGGCCTGCTGGACCAGCCGTTCATCGCCGTGCATATGACCCAGGTCAGCGCACAGGACCGCGAGTTGTTGCAAGGGCGTCCGGTGTCGGTCGCACACTGCCCGGAATCCAATCTCAAGCTCGCCTCGGGCTTCTGTCCGGTCGCGGAACTGCTGGGCGCCGGCGTGACCGTGGGGCTGGGCACCGATGGTACCGCCTCCAACAACGATCTCGACATGATCGGGGAGATGCGCACGGCCGCGCTGCTGGCCAAGGGCGTCAGTGGCGACGCCTCGGCCCTGCCCGCCACCGCCGCGCTGGAGATGGCCACGCTGGGCAGCGCCCGTGCGCTGGGCCTGGCTGACCGCATCGGCAGCCTGGAACCGGGCAAGCAGGCCGACGTGGTCAGCATCGATCTTCGCGCCATCGAGCTGCAACCCATGCACGAGCCCGCCGCCCAGATCGTCTACGCCGCCACCCGCGAGGCGGTCACCGACGTCCATGTCGCAGGACGGCCATTGCTCAGGGACCGGGAACTGCTTACGCTGGACCTGGACGAGCTCCAGGCCGAGGCCCGCGAATGGGGCGCGCGCGTGCTGGAAATCCAGCGCGAACTGGCCGCGTAATCGAGATAACCATGACCCGCGAATCCCAAAGCAGCACTGGCGACAACGTCGATCACGCCGAACTGCACAAGTTCACGCATCGGGCACACGAGTGGTGGGACCCGAACGGCGCCTTTGGCACCCTCCATGCGATCAACCCCCTGCGCCTGGAATGGATCGACCAGCACGCCGATCTGGCCGGCAAGAAGGTGCTGGATGTCGGCTGTGGCGCGGGCATCCTGTCCGAGGCGATGGCGGTGCGCGGCGCACAGGTGACCGCACTGGATGCCGGGGCCGAGCATCTGGAGGTCGCGCGCGAACACGCACATGACTCCGGGCTGGAGATTCACTACCTGCACACCACCGCCGAGGCCCATGCCGAGCATCATGCGGGTGACTACGACGTGGTCACCTGTCTGGAGATGCTGGAGCACGTGCCCGATCCCGAGGCGGTCATCGACGCCCTGGTACAGCTGGTGCGGCCGGGTGGCTGGCTGTTCCTCTCGACCATCAACCGCACCCCCCGCGCGTTCGCCGAGGCGATCGTCGGTGCCGAATACGTCCTGCGCCTGCTGCCCACCGGCACACACGAGTACAGCCGCTTTATCCGGCCCTCCGAACTGGGCACGGTCCTGCGCAGGCACCGCCTCGAGGTCATCGACATGACCGGGCTCACCTACTCGCCGCTGTCCGGCCGCTATCGGCTGGTCCCGCGCACGGACGTCAACTACCTGATGGCCGCGCGCCGCCCGGAAAGCGACAGCGAGACCCCATGAGCCGCGAACTCCGCTCGGTCCTGTTCGACCTGGACGGGACCCTGCTCGACACGGCCCCGGACATGCACGCCGCGCTGACCGTGCTGCTGGCCGAAAACGATCGCCCGCCACTGCCCTTCGAGGCCGTGCGCAATCACGTCTCGCACGGCTCCCAGGCCCTCGTGCAACTGGGCTTTCCGGATGTCGAGGGTGCGCGCCGCGAGGCCCTCAAGCAGCGCTACCTCGAGATCTACGCCCGCGACCTGTGCATCGACACCAGCCTCTTCCCCGGGCTGGACCAGGTGCTGGACGCCTGCGAGCAGCGCGGCTGGCCGCTTGGTGTGGTGACCAACAAGCCCGCCTGGCTAACCGAGCCGCTCCTGGATGCCCTGGGCCTGACGCCTCGGCTGGCCGCGATCGTCAGCGGCGACACCCTCCCGCAACGCAAGCCGGCCCCCGAGCCCATGTGGCTGGCCGCACGCCAGACGGGGCTCCCGCCCGAACAGCACTGCTACTGGGGCGATGCCGAACGCGATATCGCGGCCGGTCGCGCCGCCGGCATGGCGACACTGGTCGCACGCTGGGGCTACATCGACGCCAGCCAGAATCCCGACAGCTGGGGCGCCGATGGTGCCCTCGATCGACCGGACGACTTCTGGGGCTGGCACCAGGCCAAGGCAGGCCCGCAATGGCTGGCGAGCTGACCGCACTTCCCCTCACCGCCTGGACTGCGCTCGGGGCGACCCTCCTGGTCGGCCTTGTGCTCGGCTATGCCCTGGCCGGTCTGCGCCTCAATCGCCGCGTGGGCGATCTGCAGACGCGCAATGCCCGCCTGGAGGCCGAACTCGAAGCCGCCGAACAGCGCCGCGAGGACCTGCGCCAGAGCTTCGAGACCGCGCGCCAGGAACTCGACCGCTCCTTCTCGGCGCTCGCCAGCGAGGCGCTGGAGGCCAACTCCAACCAGTTCCTGCGCCTGGCCCAGTCAATCCTGTCGCAGAAGCTCAGCGAAGGTCAGAACGAGATCGAGCGCTCGGAGAACAAGGTCGAGGCGATGCTCAAGCCCATCCGCGAGACGCTGGGCAAGACCGAGGCCGAGATCAACGCGATGGAGCGCTCGCGGGCACAGGCCTTCGCCGCACTGAATGAACAGATCCAGCGCCTGAGCTCGGACAACGCCACGCTCCAGCGTGAGGCGCACAACCTGGTGCAGGCCCTGTCACGTCCCGGCGTGCGTGGGCGCTGGGGCGAGCTCACCCTCAAGCGTGCGGTGGAGCTGGCCGGCCTCTCGGCGCACTGCGACTTCACCGAACAGCCACCGCTGGACGGCGACGGCGGCCGCCAGCGCCCGGACCTGCTGGTGCACATGCCCGGCAATCGCGCCCTGGTCGTGGATGCCAAGACACCGCTGGATGCCTATCTCGACGCCGTCGCCGCGGCCGACCCGGAACCGCGCGCAGCGGCCTTCAAGCGTCATGCCCAGCACTTGCGCTCGCGCGTCACCGAGCTCTCCAGCAAGCAGTACTGGGCCAGCGTCGAGCAGTCCCCCGAGTTCGCCGTCCTGTTCCTGCCCGGCGACCCGTTCCTGGCCGCCGCGCTGGAACACGAACCCGGTCTCCTGGAATACGCCCTGGAACGCCAGGTTTTGCTCGCGACCCCGAGCACGCTGATCGCCCTGCTGCGCACGGTCGAGTACGGCTGGCAACAGGCGCAGCTCACCGAGCACGCGCTGGAGATTCGTGATCTCGGGGCGGAGCTCTCCCACCGCCTGGGCACCATGACCGAGCACCTGGCGCGCCTCGGCAAGGCGCTGGACCAGAGCACCGACGCCTTCAACAAGACCGTGGGCAGCCTGGAGCGCCAGGTCATGCCGAGCGCCCGACGGTTCCAGGAGCTGGGTATCCGCGCGCGCAAGAACCCGGAGGCGCCGGATACCCTGAACAATCGCGCCCGCCAGCCCGTCGACGCGAACCTCCCGGACGACAACCCGGACGGCGACACCGCTCCGGACACGGGCTCGCGAGACTGAGCCGCATGGCGGGCCGCCCCGACATCCGCGCCGCGTACCGCCACTGCCAGCGCCGTGCGGCGGAGCACTACGAGAACTTCCCGGTCGCCTCCTGGCTGCTGCCCGCGCGCCTGCGCGGGCCGGTCGCCGCGATCTACTGCTTCGCTCGCGATGCCGACGACCTCGCCGACGAGGACCAGCGCCCGGTCGACGAGCGGCGGGCCGACCTGATCGCCATGCAGGAACGCGTGCAGATCCTCGAAGACCCGGCCGCGGAATCCGAGCCGGAATGGATCGCGCTGGCCGATGCGCGGCAGCGTTTCAGCCTGCCCGCCGCCCCGTTCGTCGATCTGGTCGACGCCTTCATCCAGGACCTGGAACAGAAGCGCTACGCGACCTTTGGCGAGGTCATGGAGTACTGCCGCCGCTCCGCCAACCCGGTCGGGCGGCTGATGCTGTACCTCGACGGCAACCCGACCGAGGAGATGATTGGCTACTCCGACGCGGTCTGCTCGGCCCTGCAACTGATCAACTTTTATCAGGATCTGCACCAGGACATCACCGAGAACAACCGGATCTACCTGCCGCAGAACGAGATGGCACAGTACGGCGTCAGCGAGGAGATGATCACGGGCGGCCAGACGACCTTTCAGTTACGCAACCTGATGCAGTTCCAGTACGCACGCGCCGATCGCCTGCTGCGCGCCGGGGCACCGCTCGGCGGCATGCTGCGCGGACGCATGGGCCTGGAGATCCGCGCAATCATCAACGGCGGCGCCCGCGTACTCTGGCGCCTGCGCCAGCAGGACGACGTCTTCGCCCGCCCGCGCCTGCGCGCCCGCGACGCCTGGATCATCCTCGCCCACAGCCTCCGCCCCCGCCGCCGCAGGCGTAACACTAGCTAGACGACCTTGGAGTAGCGGCGCTGCGCTTCGCGGTTCAGGTAGGCGTCGAAGGCCATGGCGATGTTGCGGAGCAGGAGCCGGCCGCGTGGCTGGACCTCCAGGCAGTCGCTGCCGATGGTGACGAGGCCGTCGGCCTCCATCTCGGCCAGACGGTCCAGGGCATCGCCAAAGGTCTCCCGGAAGTCGATGCCGAATGCGGCCTCGATGCCGCCGAAGTCGACCCTCGAGTGACACATCAACTCGCTGATCACGGCGCGCCGCAGGCGGTCATCCGCGCTCAGCTCCAGGCCGCGGAACACGGGCAGCCGGCCGGATGCCAGCCGTTCCTGATAGGCATCGACCTCGCGCAGATTCTGGCTGTAGCTGTCCCCGACCTTGCCAATGGCGGTCGGCCCCAGTGCCACGAGGTCGTACTCCGCGCGCGTCGAGTAGCCCTGGAAGTTTCGCTGCAGTGTGCCCGCGCGCTGGGCGATCGCGAGTTCGTCATCGGGCAGCGCAAAGTGATCCATGCCGATGTACACATACCCCGCGTCGGTCAGTCGCTGGATGGTCATCTCAAGGATCGCGAGCCGCTCCGTGGCCGGCGGGAGGTCGCCGTCGCGGATCTGGCGCTGCGTCTTGAACAGCTCCGGCAGGTGCGCGTAGTTGTACACGGCCAGCCGTTCCGGGCGCAGTTCCAGCACGCGGTCCAGTGTCGCGGAGAACGTGTCGACCGTCTGCAGGGGCAGCCCGTAGATCAGGTCCAGGTTGGTGGAGGTAAAGCCTTGCTCGCGCGCCTGGCGTACCGCCTGCTCGGTGACCTCGAACGGCTGGATGCGGTTGACGGCCTTCTGCACGGCCGGATCGACATCCTGCACCCCGACACTGATGCGGTTGAAGCCCAGCGACGCCAGGAGCGGCAGGGTGCCGGGGCGCACGGCACGCGGATCAATCTCGATCGAGAATTCCCGCTCCGGACCGGTCTCCAGCGTGAAATGCCGGCCCAGGGCCTTCATGACCCGGGTCAGGTCCTCGTCGGACAGATACGTCGGCGTCCCGCCCCCGAAGTGCAGCTGGCGTACCGGCCGATCGCGATCGAACAGCCCGCCCTGCAGGGCGATCTCCTGCTCCAGCGAGTCGAGATAGCTCGTCGCGCGCCGATAATTGCCGGTAATCACCTTGTTGCAGGCACAGTAGAAACACACCGTGTCGCAGAAGGGCACGTGGACGTAGAGCGACAACGGGCGCGCTGCACCTTCGGCATTCGTCTCCCGCGCCACCCGCGCATAGGCCTGCGCGTCAAACCCCTCATGGAACTGCGGAGCCGTTGGGTAGGACGTATAACGAGGTCCGCTCACGTCATAGCGGCGCAGCACCTCGGGATCGAATACCAGACGTTGTTCCATACGACTCTCCGCAACGGGAGGGCGGGCCCTTGCGCCACCCTGACACCCCCACCCTACGCGGCCTCCAGCCGGGTACGGTTGATGTATGTCAAACGTGGCTTCGATCAGCGTCGCCATCCGCATCCCGGCCCCGCTGTGCTAGCCTTGCCGTCCCAAGACGGAACCCCGATCCCGAGCGCGTATGTCCCCCGACGAATATTGCGAGGAGAAGGCCGCGAAGAGCGGCTCCAGCTTCTACTACGCATTCCGGTTCCTGGAGCCCGACCGGCGCCGTGCGATCACCGCGCTGTACGCGTTCTGCCGCGAGGTGGACGACATCGTCGACGAGGTCAGCGAGGAGAGCGTGGCGCGCACCAAGCTCCAGTGGTGGCGCGAGGAGATCGAGCGTCTGTTCGACCATCAGCCGCGCCACCCGATCACCCAGGCCCTGCAACCGCATCTGGCGCCGTTCGATCTCAGCCGCGAGTATTTCGACGAGATTATCGACGGCATGCAGATGGATCTCGACTACGACAGCTATCCCGACTTCACCACACTGTCGCTGTACTGCTACCGCGCGGCCAGCGTAGTCGGGATCCTGTCCGCCCATATCTTCGGCTTCTCGGACCGGCGCACGCTGAAATACGCGCATGACCTGGGGATGGCCCTGCAGCTGACCAACATCCTGCGCGACGTCCACGAAGACGCGATGCGCGGCCGGGTCTACATCCCGCTGGACGAGCTGAAAAAGCACGGCGTAAAGCCCGAGGAATTCCAGCTTAACGTTACAGACGACCGCCACCGCGCCCTGTTCGCCGAGCAGGCCGAACGGGCCCGACGCTACTACCAGCGCGCGGAGGAGCACCTGCCCGCCGAGGACCGCTACGCCCAGCGCCCGGGCCTGATCATGGCCGCGATCTATCGCACCCTGCTCGACGAGATCCAGGACGATGGCTATCGCGTGCTGGAGCACCGCGTGCGGCTGACCCCGATCCGCAAGCTGTGGATCGCCTGGCGCACTGCGCGCCGACTGAAGCGCGACTACCGCCGCGCGGGCTGACCGCGCCCGCGCCATGGCTGCCGTTCCCGCATCGCATCCGGTCGTCGTGCTCGGCGCCGGCTGGGCCGGTCTGACCGCCGCGCTGACCCTGGCCCGGGCCGGCATCGCGGTCCACCTGATCGAGGCCGCCGCCACCGGCGGCGGTCGCGCCCGCAGCCTGAACCGCGATGGCGCCGAACTGGACAACGGCCAGCACGTGCTGGTCGGCGCCTGTCACGCCACCCTGGAACAACTGCGCTCGGTCGGCACCGACCCGGAGCGCGCCTTTGCGGCGCTGCCGTTCGGCCTGCGCATGCATGCACCGGGCCGCCCTCATCCGGCCTTTGCCCTGGAGCCCCGCTCGCCACGCCTGCCCGCCCTCGCCAGTGGCCTGTGGCAAAGCCTCGCGGGCACCCCGCTGCACAGGCGCCTCCCGGCCCTTTTGGGGGCAGCCTCGATCCTGCATCGGCCGCTGGACGAGGACCTCGACGTACTCGAATGGCTGCAGGCCCGCCATCAGCCGGACACGCTGATCCGCCAGCTCTGGGAACCGCTGTGCCTCGCGGTCATGAACACGCCGATCCGCAGCGCCTCGGCACAGATCTTCCAGAACGTGCTGCGTCTAGCCCTCAACCACGGGCCGGACGACGCCCGACTGCTTATCCCGACCCGGCCGCTGGGATCGCTGTATCCGGAACCGGCCCTGCGCGAACTGCGCGAGCGCGGCGCCACGGTCGAGACCGGACGGCGCATTGTGGCCATCGAATCCGGGGGCACGGAGGCCCGCTACCAGCTCCGTGACCGCAACCACCGCGTCACCCATGCCAACGCGGTGATCCTCGCCACCGCGCCCAGCGCGGCCGCTCGGCTCCTGCCCGAGGCCCCCGAGCTGCAACCCCACCATCGGGCCCTGATGGCCATGGGCGAGCGCAGCATCTGCACGGTGTACCTGCGCTACCCCGGCCCGGTCCTGGAACGCCCGCCGCTACAGGGACTCATCAACCAGCACGGACAATGGCTCATTCCCCGCCGGGTGGCCGCCGAGCCGCACTGGCTGGCCGTCGTGATCTCCACCGCGGACGACCTGCCGGCGATGACGGCGGAGGAGCGCTGGCGTCGCGTCGCGGAAGAACTGGAACGGACCTTCCCCGAACTGGGAATCCCCCAGACCGGTCATGTCGTGTGCGAGAGACGCGCCACGATCGATGCCCGCGTCGATCTGGACGCACTGCGCCCGGTGGCCGGCACCCCCTGGCCCGGACTGTTCCTGGCCGGCGACTATGTGACGCCGGGCCTGCCCTCGACCCTCGAAGCCGCCGTGCGGTCTGGATTAGAATCAGCCCACAAGCTACTGGAGACGCTGCCTTGACCGATCTCGACATCCCCGCCCTGCTGGACTATCGCCCGGAAGCGGGCGCCTTCAACGACCGCGTGGTCCTGGTGACCGGCGCGGCCGCGGGCATCGGACGTGCGATCGCGCAGGCCTGCGCGGCGGCGGGCGCGATCGTCGTGCTGCTGGACAAGGACATCAAGGGGCTGGAGAAGACCTACGACCTGATCGAGCAGGAAGGCCACCCGCAGCCCGCCATCTATCCGCTCAATCTGGAGGGCGCCACGGTCAAGGACTACGGCGACCTCGCCGAGAACATCCGCGACTCCCTCGGGCGCCTGGACGGGCTGGTGCTGCACGCCGGCTGGGCCGGGACGCTGACGCCGATGAAGGGATACGACCCCGAGCTGTGGTTCAAGGTCATCAACAGCAACCTGCACGGCCCGTTCTTCCTCTCTCAGGCCGTGCTCCCGCTGCTGGAAGACAGCCCGCACGGCAGCCTGGTCGTTTCCACCCAGGACTGCCGCAAGGCCTTCTGGGGTGCGTTCGGCATGGCCAAGGCCGCGCAGGACGCGATGATCGACATCCTCGCGCGCGAGCACCGCAACGAGAAGCACTTCATCCATGTGAACGGCATCGATACCGGCCCCGTGCGCTCGCGCTTCCGCGCCGGCCACTACCCGGCCGAGAACGCCGAGAAACTGCCACGCCCGGAAGACGTCGTCGGCCCGTACCTCTACCTGCTGGACACCACCGACCCGGAACACACCGGCCTGCACCTGTCGCTGGAAGGCCACGTACCCGAGCCGGCGCCCCGCCCGCACCGCCAGCCCCAGGAGGGCTGACCACCGCCCCTGACAACCCGGGGCGCCCCCCCCCTGTAGGAGGCCAGCCCTCTGGCCGATTGGATGCCGGACAGACCCCATCGGCCAGAGGGCTGGCCTCCTACAAGACATTGCTTCTCCCGGCGCCCCAACAACCGTGCAGCGGCTATCCGGGATGCCGGGGAGGCAGAGCAACACGATGACTAGGACCGCGGGTCATGGCGGCAGGATGGCAAGGGTGGACACCCCCAACGGCCAGAATAAGCGCATTTCCCCGGCCCGGCCCTCACCCCCTGTAGGAGGCCAGCCCCCTGGCCGATCGGGTGTCGGACATGCCCCATCGGCCAGAGGGCTGGCCTCCTACGCAATTCAGGTAGCGGAGGTGGAGCTCTACGGACGCTGCGGGCGGCGCTTGCCCGGGCGGGATTTGGCCGGGGGCGGGCCCTTCTTCGGCCCGGGCCCGGCCGGGCGGGCGGCGGTCTCCACGCCCTTGTGCTGGGTCTGGAAGGTCTGGCCGCGTTTCTGCAGGGCCTTGCCGCCGCGGGTCACACGGCCGCCGGTGGCCGCCCTCGCACCACCGGTGCCCTTGCCGGTGCCGGCGGGCTGCCAGGTGGGGATCAGGTGATGCTTGCCATTGCCGATCAGATCCGCGCGGCCCATGCGCTTGAGCGCATCGCGCAACAGCGGCCAGTTGTTCGGATCGTGGTAGCGCAGGAATGCCTTGTGCAGGCGCCGCGCCCGCGCGCCGCGCGCGACCGGCACCCGGTCACCCGCCTTGCGCTTGATACCCCGCAGCGGGTCCCGCCCGGAGTGCCACATCGCGGTCGCGAGCGCCATCGGGCTTGGCAGAAAGGCCTGCACCTGATCGGCGCGGAAGTTGTGCCGCTTGAGCCACAGCGCGAGGTTCAGCATGTCCTCGTCGGACGTCCCCGGGTGCGCAGCGATGAAATACGGGATCAGGTACTGCTCCTTGCCCGCTTGTTTCGAGTATTTCTCGAACATCGCCTTGAAGCGGTCGTAGGCGCCCATGCCCGGCTTCATCATGCGAGAAAGCGGCCCGGATTCCGTATGTTCCGGCGCAATCTTCAGGTAACCTCCCACATGATGAGTAACCAGTTCCTTCACGTACTCCGGTGATTCCACGGCCAGGTCGTAGCGCAGGCCCGAGGCAATCAGGATCTTCTTGATCCCGGGCAGCGCCCGTGCCTTGCGGTAGAGGTTCACCAGCGGCGTGTGGTCGGTATCGAGGTTCTTGCAGATCCCGGGATAGACACAGGACAGCCGGCGGCAGCTGCGCTCGATCTCCGGGTCCTTGCAGGCCAGACGGTACATGTTCGCGGTCGGCCCGCCGAGATCGGAGACCACGCCAGTAAACCCGTCGACCTTGTCGCGGATCTCCTCGATCTCCTTGAGCACGCTCTCCTCGGAGCGGCTCTGGATGATGCGGCCCTCGTGCTCGGTGATCGAGCAGAACGTACAGCCGCCAAAGCAGCCGCGCATGATGTTCACCGAGAAGCGGATCATCTCCCAGGCCGGGATACGCGCATCGCCATAAGAGGGATGCGGCGCACGCGCATACGGCAGGTCGAACACCGCATCCATCTCCGCGGTGGTCAGCGGGATCGGCGGCGGGTTCAGCCAGACCTCCTTGTCGCCATGGCGCTGGACGATGGCGCGGGCATTGCCCGGGTTGGTCTCCAGATGCAGCACGCGGGAGGCATGGGCGTACAGCACGGAATCGCCCTTGACCTGTTCAAAGGCCGGGATGCGGATGACCGTCTGGTCTCGCGGGGTCCCGCGCGGGATGTCGCGGTGGAAGCGAACGACCTGAGCGCCCCCCTCCTCGGCGGCACCTTTCGATTCCTGCTTCGTGTCGGCCTCGGCACAGGTCGACGGCGAGACCATCGCGTAGGGGTCGGGGTTGGAATCCACCGGGCCCGGGGTATCCACTTCGCTGGAGTCCAGCTCCACATAGCCGCCCGGCACCGCATCGCGCAGGAACGCCGTACCCCGCAGGTCGGTGATCTCCCGCGGGTGCTCGCCGGCGGCCACGCGATGGGCCAGCTCGACCAGGGCGCGCTCGGCATTGCCGAACAGCAGGATGTCGGCACGCGCATCCAGCAGCACCGAGCGGCGCACCTTGTCTTGCCAGTAGTCGTAGTGGGCGATGCGGCGCAGGCTCGCCTCGATGCCGCCGGCGACCACCGGCACGTCCTTGTACGCCTCGCGGGCGCGCTGGGCGTAGACAATCACGGCACGGTCCGGCCGGTGGCCGTGTACATCCCCGGGGGTATAGGCGTCGTTGGAGCGGATCTTCCGGTCAGCCGTGTAGTGGTTGACCATCGAGTCCATGTTGCCGGCAGTGACGCCGAAGAACAGATTGGGGCGGCCCAGCGCGCGAAACGGCTCGGCGGAGGTCCAGTCCGGCTGCGCGATGATGCCGACGCGAAAGCCCTGTGCCTCCAGCAGCCGCCCGATGATCGCCATGCCGAAGCTCGGGTGGTCAACATAGGCGTCCCCCGTGACCAGCACGATGTCGCAGCTGTCCCAGCCGAGGTCGTCCATCTCCTCGCGGGTGGTCGGCAGAAACGGGGCCGTACCGAAGCGCTTGGCCCAGTAGGGCTTGTGCGCAAACAGCGAAGGCGGGAAATCAGGGACAGCGGACATGGGCTCGGGCTCCCGGCGCGGGGCCGGTGGATTCAAACCCGCGCATTACACGCCGGAAACGCCGCCAAATCAAACGGCCCCGGCGCTTGCGGGGCCGAAATCTCATCGCGTACGGCCAGCCTCAGTAAAGCTTTACAAACAGATCAATCGCCGGCTGCATCGCACCGCGCCAGCGCTCTTCCAGATCCGGCTCCCAGCGCGGATCGATCTCGGCAGCCGTGCGCACCATGCAGTCCAGCCAGATCGGGTACAGATCCGGCTCCACGGGTACACGCCCTTCGCGGGAATGGACCTGGCCCATGCGCTCCATGGTGGAAGCCACGAAGCTCTCGCCCTCGGCATAGCTGATTGCCGTCGAGACGGCCTGCCCGAGTGCACGTTTCTGCTGCGAGAGATCCGTCGAGCCAAACGCGGCCTTCACCCGTGGGTCGGCCTGGAGGAAGTGTTCGTAGAAACGCGTAACGAAGTCGCCCGCCCGGCGGCATCGCCCGTAGCTCTGGTGCACGTCGGAGAAATTCATGACTATCCCTGCGCCGTAAGAAGACGCAAGGATAGAGCCTCTCGGAGACCGAGCGATTGAGCCAGATCAAGCTTCCCTGGCAGCCGTCGCGTCCACCCAGTGCAACTGGGCAAACAGATCCACCGTCGGCGCCGTCGCCGCGCGCCAGCGCGAGGCCAGTTCGTCTTGCCACTCGGGGTCGGTATCCCGTGCGGCCTCGATCAGGGCCTCGACCCAACAATCGTTCAGCGCGGGCGCGACGGGCACACGGCCATGTGCGCCGTGCACCATGGCCATGGTGTGCACCGGAGCCCGACCATCGCTGCGACGCTCGGCAAAATCCAGCGCCGCCAGCACCGACTCGTTAAGGATATGCTCCTGGTGCGTGGGTTCGCTGTCGCCAAATACTTCGGGGATCCGCGGGTCCGCCGCCATCAACAACAGCCGGAAATGGCGCAGGAAGGCATCGGTTCGCATGCAGCGATCATGGCTCGCGCGAACATCGGGGAAGAACATACGGAACTCCGTTCCAAAACCCGCGATGCTACGCAGCCTGCCGATGCCCCGCGATAACGCATGCTAACGCGGCCCATCGTGCCAGCCGGGGTGCTCCCTGTCAGGACTTCGGATACACCCCCGCATACTGAATGCCGGCCAGTTCCGCCAGCTCGCGGTCGAACGTCGTCAGGTCGTTCGGGCCGAAGTCCTCCAGACGGTTGTGGCCGCAAGCCCGCGCCAGTACGCACATCAGCTCGCTCGAGGCCTGCAGGAAGCGGCCCAGCCGCTCCCCGCCCTCCTGGGGATCCAGCCGCGCACGCAGCTTCGGGTCCTGTGTCGCCACACCGGACGGGCAGCGATTCGTGTGGCAGATCCGCGCACCCACGCAACCCACCGCCTGGATCGCGGCATTCGCCAGCGCAATACCGTCCGCCCCCAGCGCCAGGGCTTTCACAAAGTCCGCCGGCGTGCGCAGCCCGCCCGTCACCAGCAGCGTGACCCGGCCACTGGCGCCATTGGCGTCCAGGAATCGCCGCGCGCGGCCCAGGGCGGGGATCGTGGGCACACTGATGTGGTCGCGCAGCAGCGCAGGCGAGGCCCCGGTCCCGCCACCGCGACCGTCCAGGATCACGTAGTCCGCCCCCGCCTCCAGGGCAAAGGCCAGATCCGCCTCGATATGATTGGCCGACAGCTTGAAGCCAACGGGGATGCCCCCGGTCTTCTCCCGTACCTCGTCGGCAAAACGGCGATAATCCGCAGGCGTCTCGAACCCGTCCAGGCTGGCTGGCGAGATGGCGTCCTGCCCCGCGTCGATCCCCCGCACCCGGGCGATCTCGTCACTCACCTTCGCCCCGGGCAGCACGCCACCCACACCGGTCTTGGCCGCCTGGCCGGCCTTGAAATGAAAGGCCTGCACCTTCTCCAACACCTCGTCGGAATAGCCAAACCGCGCCGGCCCCAGCTCGAACAGATAGCGCGAGTTCTCCGCCTGTTCGGCATCCAGCATCCCGCCCTCGCCGGAACAGATTCCCGTCCCGGCCTGCTCGGCCCCGCGTGCCAGCGCAATCTTCGCCTCGCGCGAAAGCGCGCCAAAGCTCATGTCCGATACCAGCATCGGGATATCCAGCTGCAGCGGGCGTTTCGCCTCGGGCCCGATCACCAGCCCCGTCTCGACCGGAGCGCCATCCGGCAACGGCCGACTCGCCAGTTGCGCCGCCAGCAGCTGCAGGTCGTCCCAGATCGGGAGCCGGCTGCGCGGCACACCCATGGCGACTGTCGGCCCGTAGTGGCCCACCTCGTCCAGACCCGAACGGGCCATGCGATGGATCAGTTCGACATGCGGCTCTGTCTCCGTGTTACGCGGGTCCGGTGCACCGTCACTATCATCCTCGCTGGAACCCTTGTCCGCCTCCGGCTCCGTGCCGATATCGTCCTCGTCGAACTGCTGGTGCGTCCCATCGCAGTACGGCAGATCACCCGACTGCTTGCACTGGCAGAGAAACGCCTCGCCGTCTTCCTCGGGAGTAAAGGCGATGGGCTCCAGCCCCGTACCCTCGTGCGAGCCGTCGCAAAATGGCTGGTCCTTGGATCGCCCGCAGCGGCAGAAGTAGTACTCCTCCCCCTTCTTGAGCTCGACACCCTTGGGCTCCACTGCCGCGATCTTCGCTCCAGCCATCATCCGCTCCTTGCTGTATAGGGCACACAGGTCGTGTACTGTCCCTGTGACAACAAAGCCACCGCAAATTTCCCGTGCCGTTCGCGATAGCAGCCTTTATTATGGACACAAAGGCCTCCGGGAGACCCGATGAGCACCACCGACCACCGCCACACCCGCCGCGACTACACCCAGGGCGAGCTCCACCGCCGCGACCTGCTCGACAACCCCCTGACCCTGCTGGACCGCTGGCTGGTAGACGCGCGCGAAGCCGGAAACCCGGACCCCACCGCGATGATCCTCGCCACGGCCGACGCCGACGGCCAGCCCTCCGCGCGCACGGTTCTGCTCAAGCACGTGGAGGGCGAAGACCTCTGCTGGTACACCGACTCCCGCAGCCGCAAGGGTCAGGACCTCACCGAGAATCCGCGCGCCGCACTCCTGTTCTACTGGCCCGAGACCGAGCGCCAGATCCGCGTCGAAGGCAGCGTAACCGCCCTGCCCGGCGAGGCCGCGGACGAATACTTCGCCCAGCGGCCGCGCGCCAGCCAGCTGGCTGCAGCCGCCTCCATCCAGAGCCAGCCGATCGGCACCCGCGCCGAGCTCGAGGCCCGTGTCCAGACGCTGGAAACGCAGTACCCCGAAGGCGCGATCCCCCGCGATCCCGCCTGGATCGGCTACCGCCTGCAGCCCGAGCTGTTCGAGTTCTGGCAGGGGCGCGCCGGCCGCCTGCACGACCGCTTCCAGTACCACCGCGCGGACAACGGCTGGCACGTCACCCGCCTGATGCCCTGACGCGCTACCGCAACGGCCTCCGAATCTGCTAGGATTCGCTCCGCCGTCGCGGCTCGACCCCGCACGGTGCAACAATTCGGAGAGGTGCCGGAGTGGTCGAACGGGGCGGTCTCGAAAACCGTTGTACTCTCGCGAGTACCGAGGGTTCGAATCCCTCCCTCTCCGCCAGATTCAAGCAAAGGGGCCCAAGTGGCCCCTTTCGCATGTCTGGCCCCCGACATATCGGGACTCGAACCCGAGGAATTAGAGGCTATGGTTCGACTGGCAGCGCGAAGCGATGCCAGAACGTCACCGCAGGTGACGACCCGAAGGGCGAGGCACATCGTGCCGAGTAATCCCTCCCTCTCCGCCAGATTCAAGCAAAGGGGCCCAGTGGCCCCTTTCGAATGTCTGGCCCCAGCCTTCTGGAATTCGAAACCGAAGCCTGTGGGAAGTATCTTGAGGGGGACTTGTGGGAGCGGGCTTGCCCGCGAAGCCCCTGCGCACAAAAAAGGCGACCCCGGAATCCGTGGGTCGCCTTTTTTGCGTCATTTTCTGGTGGGCGGTACTAGGTTCGAACTAGTGACCCCTGCCGTGTGAAGGCAGTGCTCTACCGCTGAGCTAACCGCCCAGAACGGCGGCAAGATTACGTCCAGCGGGGTTCCGCGTCAAGGGAGAACAGTTACCAAGAGAGTAAACCCGCCGCAGCACCGTAGGATGCGATGAGCATAGCGAATCGCATCGGGGTTTCGCTCGGCGCAGGGGATGGTGCGTTTCGCGGTGCTCAACCGCACCCTACGAGTGTCGCACTCGATCCCGCGACGCGCTGGCGCGTGCGTGAATAACCAAGGAAATGGCGGAGGGGGTGGGATTACTCGGCACGATGTGCCTCGCCCTTCGGGCCGTCACCTGCGGTGACGTTCCGGTGTCGCGATGCGCCACCGGTCGAACCATCTTGTCGATCTCGTGGGTTCAAATCCCCTGGGACCTGAGAGTACGTGCTCACAGACACGAAGAGCTAGAGAAATGGCGGAGGGGGTGGGATTTGAACCCACGAGGGACGTGAATCCCTGCCGGTTTTCAAGACCGGTGCATTCAACCGCTCTGCCACCCCTCCGGTGGCCGGCATTCTCCGGGATGTGGGGCGGGCTGGCAATGGCGGGCGGGAAGTCGCTACAGGCGGTCCGTTTCGCGCGCCAGGGCCTGCAGTTCGGCGGCGCGGTCCTCGGGTACCTGCTTCCAGGAGAAGCGCCAGCGCCAGTTGCCGTCATCCATCGTGCCGGGTCGGTTCATGCGGGCCCGGTTGTCCAGGCCGAGTGCGTCCTGCATCGGCAGGATGGCCAGCTGTGCCACGGAGCGGTAGGCGGCGCGGATCAACGGCCACGGGATCTCCTCGGCCCCGCCCTCGTTCAGGGTGTTGATCACGTGCTCCTGCATCTCGGGGGCAAGCGATTGAAACCAGCCCAGCGTGGTGTCGTTGTCGTGCGTGCCGGTGTAGACGGCGCTGGCCTCGTTGTGGTTGTTCGGCAGGTACGGGTTGTCCTCGCCACCCTCGAAGGCGAACTGCAGGATACGCATACCCGGCAGGTCGAAGTGTTCGCGCAGCGCGGTGACTTCAGGCGTGATCACCCCGAGATCCTCGGCCAGCAGCGGCAGCGTGCCCAGCTCGTCTTCCAGGCGGCGAAAGAACGGCTCGCCCGGGCCCGGCACCCAGCGGCCATTGGTCGCGTCCGGTTCCTCGGCTGGGATCCCCCAGCTCGCCTCGAAGCCACGGAAATGGTCGATGCGGACGGCATCCAGGGTTTCCAATGCCCAGCGCATGCGATCGACCCACCAGCGGTAGCCGGTGGCCTCCAGCCGGTCCCAGTGGTACTGGGGGTTGCCCCAGCGCTGCCCGGTCTCGGAGAAGTAGTCCGGAGGAACACCGGCGACGGTGACCGGATGGCCCGTCTCGTCCAGGGCGAACAGGTCGCGATGAGCCCAGACATCGGCCGAGTCGTGCGCCACGAAGATCGGCATATCGCCCAGGATGAGGATATCCAGATCCTTCGCCTGACGACGCAGGTCCTGCCACTGGTCAAAGAACACGAACTGGGCGAAGCGCACCCGCTCCAGCTCGTCGCGCGCCTCGTCCTCGATCCGCTCCATCGCGTCCGGGTCGCGGTCGCGCAGCACCGGGTCCCACTCCCACCAGGGCCGATCCTGCTCGCGTGCGCGGATCACCACGAAGCGGGCGTAGTCGTCCAGCCAGACCGGCCCCTGCTCCTGACAGAACCGCTGATAGGCCTCTCGCCAGACGGCCGGGGTGTCATTCAATCGGGCATGCGCCCGGGCCAGCATGGCCTCCCCGGTGCCGCTGTCCGCCGACAGCCCAACCCGCTCGGCCAGCAACCGGGGATCGATCAGGCGCGCATCACCCGCAAAGGCGGAGATGCACGCGTAGGGCGAGCCATCCTCATGCGGGGGGTGTAGCGGCAGGATCTGCCACAGCGTGAAGCCTGCCCGACGAGCCCAGTCGAGAAAGGCGTAGGCCTCGCCGCCGAGCGTCCCGACCGGCTCGCTGCCGGGCAGGGAGGTGGGATGAAGCAGCACGCCCGCCCGCCGGCGCTGCATCAGCGGGTTGGCATGGCCCTCGCCGACCATCAGTCGCCCTGCCCCTTGCGCATCGTGCCACCCGCGGACGGATCACCCCCGCCGACCGAGAGCACCTCGCCCAGCGATTCGGGGACCGTGAGGTTGGCAAGCTGATAAAGCCGCGCCAGATGTCGACGATAAAGCTGCTCGAAGTCACTGACCGAACCGGCCGGGTTATACGCCCCGAACCACCAGCACCAGTCCGACCCTTCGCAGATGGCCAGTTGCTCGCGCAGTTCCGGTGTATCCAGCGAGGGGTCCTCGGCCACGGCCTGGTCTACCGCCTTGCGGGCCGCAATCAGGCTGTCCCAGCCCCGGTTCTTGTCGGGGTCGCCGATCCAGGTGGAGAACGTGCCGTATACCCAGCTGCCCGCGACCAGCCCAGGCAGCTCGCCGCGATCGCGATCCTTGCCGCTGCGCCGGCAGACGTCGGCAAAGGTGCAAAGATTCAGTGTGGCGTGCTGCGCCAGGCGCTCGTACAGCGCATTGAGGAAGTGATAACCGTTCTCGGGGTAGTACTCCCAGGCGTTCTCGCCATCCAGGATCACCGAGACCACCCCACCCTGGGGCGAAACGGCGGCGATGTTCTCCAGGTGGTGGATGAAGTCCCCCACCGCGTCGTCCGCATGCCAGTCGGCATAGCGAAACCCGATCGCATCGGACAGCCCGTCGTCACGGAAAAACAGTTCGATGTCACTGCCCTGCAGTTGATAGGGGCGGTGCAGCCAGCCTTCCTCTTCGGCGGAGCCGGTGTTGGACTCGGCCGTCTCGCCCGCCGCCGCCAGGCTGTTGGCGAGCACCGTCTGGCCGCTGGCCGTCCAGCACAGCTTGTATTCGTCCAGCAGGCGTATGGTCGCCTCGCTCAGGCTGCCCTCGGAGGGCCAGCACCCGCGCGGGCGGAAGCCAAAATGCTTCTCGAAGACCTCGATCCCCCGATCGATGTGCCAGCGCACCCGGGCCTCCCCATCCGGATAGGCGGGGGCCTTGGGCAGTTCCACCTCCGGCATCGCCTCGCGGGCAGAGGCCAGGTCAATCATCAGCGGCATGATCGGGTGGGCATACGGGGTAAACGACAACTCGACCCGACCACTCTCCGCCAATTCCCGATAGCGCGGCAGGATGCCCTTGACCTCGTCGCGGATCAGCGTCAACAGACGCTGACGCATGGCAGGGTCGAAGTTCGTATCCGCCTTCAGCCAGCCGCGCACCTCGGGATAGGCCCAGCGAATGGTCTCGCCCAGCCAGGCCAGGTGGTAACAGGTAGCCAGATCCTGGAAAAAGCGGTCATCCAGATGCCCCAGCAGCAGCGGCTCCTCCATTGCCTTGCGCGCGATATCGGCGAGGCGCTGGAACAGCGGGAACGGCTCGATCATGCGCGGGGCATGCGCCCGCAGGCATACCCGCAGGATCTCCTCGCGCTGCGCAGGGTCCGTCGGCACCGCATCCATGTGCAACAGGTCGAGCACCGGGTCGCCAACAAGCTGGCGCTCGCGCACGCAGGCGTCCAGGCGCTCGCCATAGTCCGCCAGTTGCTCCAGCAGGATTGGCGCAAAATTGACCACCGCGCGCGCCTTCGGGCAGGCCTCCAGGTGGGCGGCCATGTCCGTGTAGTCCTTCAGCGCATGGAGGTAAGTCCAGGGCAGCGCGTATTCACCCGCGCCGCTCTCGAAGTACTGTGGCTGGTGCATGTGCCAGCACAGCACCACATCGAGTTTGGGTGGGATCGGCACCAGTGCAGTACTAGCGCACATGATGCGTGGCCTGTCCGAGCATCTCGGGGGTTACCACCCGTACACCTTCGGGCGATATGTAGTAGTCGCGGGCATCCGCCTCGTCGTCCACACCAATCTGGGTCCCGTCGGGCACCCTGCAACCCTTGTCGATCACCGCCTTCTGGATTACGCAGTCCTCGCCCACCTTCACGCTGGGCAGGATCACCGAGTCTTCCACCGTCGAACCGGCGTTCACCTGCACGTTGGAGAACAGCAGCGAGTGGCGGATCGTGCTGCCCGAGATGATGCAGCCCCCCGACACCATGGAGTCGATCGCCATGCCGCGGCGATCGTCGTCGTCAAAGACGAACTTCGCCGGCGGCAGCTGCTCCTGATACGTCCAGATCGGCCAGTCGGAGTCGTACAGATTCAGTTCGGGGGTCACGCCGATCAGTTCCAGGTTCGCCTGCCAGTAGGAGTCGATCGTGCCGACATCACGCCAGTAGCCCTGGCGCACGCCCTGCTCGTCGCGGAACGGGTAGGCCATCACCTGATAGCGATCGATGATGCCGGGGATGATGTCCTTGCCGAAATCGTGCGTGGAGAAGGTGTCATCCGCGTCCTTGATCAGCTGCTCGAACAGGAACTGCGTGTTGATCACGTAGATCCCCATCGAGGCCAGCGAATGGGTGCTCTTGCCCGGGATGCTCGCCGGGTCATCCGGCTTCTCCGCAAACGAGGTAATGCGGCTCGCGGCATCGACGCCCATCACCCCGAAGGCCTTGGCGCGTTCACGCTCCACCTCCAGGCAGCCCACCGTCATGTCCGCCCCGCTCTCCACGTGGAAGGCGATCATCTGGCCGTAGTCCATCTTGTAGATGTGGTCCCCGGCCAGGATCAGCACGTAACTTGGCGCGTGCTGACGGATGATGTCGATGTTCTGGTACACCGCGTCCGCCGTACCCTGGTACCAGGACGTCTCGATGCGCTGCTGCGCCGGCAACAGCTCGATAAACTCGCCGAACTCCCCGCGCAGGAAGCTCCAGCCGCGCTGGATATGCTGGATCAGCGAATGCGCCTTGTACTGCGTCAGCACCGCCACCTGACGGATGCCCGAGTTGATACAGTTGGACAGTGGAAAGTCGATGATGCGGAACTTGCCGCCGAACGGTACGGCCGGCTTGGCCCGCCAGAGCGTCAGCTGCTTCAGCCGCGATCCGCGCCCCCCGGCGAGGATCAGAGCCAGGGTCTCGCGGGTCAGACGACTAACAAAACGTTGCGGTTGCGGATTCATGCACCCATCCTTGCCATTAAACCTCTCCGGGGCTGTGACCCCGATCAAACACCGAGCGTGATTCGAGTATGACAACAGCCTCCAGCAAATGCATCACACCCGTTGCCGAAACCCTCGCGCGTTTGCCGGAGGCGCGCCTCCATGATCCACACAGCGTCCTGGGCCTTCATGCGCTGGATCAAGAGACTGCCTGCTACCGTGCCTGGCTGCCGCACGCCAGCGAGGCCTCGATCACACTTTCGGGCGGATCCGACGAACCGCTCACGCCCAGTACCAAAATCCCGGGTCTCTTCACCTGGCAGGGCAAGCTGAATGCCCTCCCCGCGCACCCCGAACTCCGCTGGAAGCCCGAGGGTGGCACGCAGACATTACAAACCGTTGACCCGTGGAGCTTCTCTCCGGACATCCCCGAGTTCGACCGCCACCTGTTCGCCGAAGGCCGGCACTGGCACGCCCACCGCATGCTCGGCGCCCACCCGGAGACCCGCGACGGGATCGACGGCGTGCGCTTCGCCGTATGGGCCCCGAACGCCGAGCGCACCTCCGTCGTCGGCGACTTCAACCGCTGGGATGGCCGTTGCCACCCGATGACCGTGCACCCGGGCAGCGGCATCTGGGAACTGTTCATCCCGGGGCTGGACCGCGACACCCTGTACAAATTCGAGATCCGCAACCGCGACCACGGCACCATCCACGTCCGCACCGACCCCTACGCCCGCGCCTACCAGCTGCGCCCGGAGACGGCCGCGCGCATCCAGCCGCAGAGCGACTACACCTGGGGCGATGACGACTGGCTGCAAAACCGCGACCCCGAGGGCTGGAAGCACCGCCCGATGAGCATCTACGAAGTGCATCTCGGCTCCTGGCAGCGCAGCCCCGAGGGCCAGTGGCCCAACTACCGCGAGCTGGCGGAGCGCCTCGTGCCCTATGCCCGCGACATGGGTTTCACCCATCTCGAGCTGCTGCCGATCACCGAACACCCGTTCGACGGCTCGTGGGGCTACCAGAGCACCGGCTTCTTCGCCCCCACCTCGCGCTTCGGCGACCCGGACGATTTCCGCTACTTCGTCGACCAGGCCCACCAGGCCGGGCTCGGCGTGCTGCTCGACTGGGTACCCGGCCACTTCCCGCGCGACGAATTCGCCCTCGCCCGCTTCGACGGCACCGCACTGTACGAACACGAAGACCCGCGCATCGGCGAGCACCGCGGCTGGGGCACGCTGATCTTCAACTATTCCCGCCCCGAGGTGCGCAACTTCCTGCTCTCCAGCGCGCTGTGCTGGGTCGAGGACTTCCACCTCGACGGCCTGCGCGTCGACGCCGTCGCCTCCATGCTCTATCGCGACTACGACCGCGAACCGCATGACTGGCTGCCCAACATCCACGGCGGCAACGAAAACCTGGAGGCGATCGACTTCCTGCGCCACCTGAACGAGACCGTGCAGACCGCGCACCCCGGCGTGGTGATGATCGCCGAGGAATCCACCGCCTGGCCGGGCGTCAGCCGCCCACCGTCCATGGGCGGACTCGGCTTCACCATGAAATGGAACATGGGCTGGATGCACGACACCCTGACCTACTTCGGCATGGACCCGATCTACCGCCACTACCATCACAACCAGCTCACCTTCGGCCAGATCTACGCCTACAGCGAGAACTTCGTCCTGCCCTTCTCCCACGACGAAGTCGTGCACGGCAAGCGCAGCCTGCGCGGCCGCATGCCCGGCAACGAATGGGAACAGTTCGCCAACCTGCGCCTGCTCTATGCCTGGCAGTGGCTCTACCCCGGCAAGAAGCTCCTGTTCATGGGCCAGGAATTCGGCCAGGGCCCGGAGTGGTCCGAGGACCGCGAACTGGACTGGTACGTCCTGCAATACCCGCTGCACCAGGGCCTGCAGCAGCTCGTGCGCGACCTTAACCAGGTCTACCGCGACCACGCCGCCCTGCACGGCCGCGAATTCGAACCCGACGGCTTCTCCTGGCTGGACTGCGACGACGCCTCGCACTCCACCCTCAGCTTCCTGCGCCGCGACATCCACGGCCAGGAACGCATCGTCGTGCTCAACCTCACCCCCATCGAACGCGGTGCGCACCCGGTCCCCGCGCCGCACCCCGGCCCCTGGCGCGTCGTCCTCAACACCGACGCCCAGGCCTACGGCGGCGACTCCCGCGGCCCCGCCCACGCCCACGCCGAACCCATCGAGCGCAACGGCCACCCCGCCACGCTCTACCTCCACCTGCCCCCCCTCACCGCGCTCCTCCTGGAGCCTGCCAGCTGACGGCGCACTACTACCGGACAGGCCCCGATCGGCCAGAGGGCTGGCCTCCTACACCAACCACAACCCGTCTGTAGGAGCGCAGCCCCCTGCGCGATGCGGCATTAGACATAACCCCCATCAGCCAGAAGGCCACCCATCCACATGCCAACACCCGCCCCTGTAGGAGCCGAGCCCCCTCGGCGATACCCACGCCCGAATACCGCACCAAACCCGCCCAACAAAAAAGGGCCCATCCCAACAGGAAAGGCCCTCTTCACACTCGACCAAGAAAACACAAACCGCTAACCACGCCCCTCAACCAGCGCCTGCGTCTCGCCATCCAGCGCACCCCAGTGGCTGCGCAGCCGCTCCGCCAAATCCGCCGGCTCCAGCAAGATCACCGGCATCGCCAGCTCCGCCGCCTGCTCACGCGCCTCCGGCGCAAACCCGGCCAGGCTCACATACATCCCGCGATCGCTACCCTCGCGTCCCGAGACAAAGGCCTCCAGCTCCGGCGGCTCCACCTCGCTATCACGATCACGCGCCACGCCCACAATCAAGCGCGGCGCATCGTCGCCACCGCGCGCCGGGGCCACCACATACTCCTGCCACACATCGCGACCATCCGCCGGCGCATCCACCAGCACATACCCCATCCCTCGCAACAAGCCTTCAACCACACGCCCAATACTCGCGGTCCCCAACCCCGCCAAACGCTCGGCCCACTCGTCCATCACAACCCCTCCAATTCACAATCCCCCGCACGCTAATCCAAACCCCATCACAAAACCACCCACCCCTGTAGGAGGCCAGCCCTCTGGCCGATGGGGCATTGAACTGGCGTGGGTGATCGGCCAGAGGGCTGGCCTCCTACACCGAATACCCGTTGTAGAGGCGGGGCCCGCACGCGATCACCCCCACCAGCCCCACCCCAACCCGATCGAACTCGACACACACCCCAACAGGTGTACACTGTACCCCAAGGACCGCAGACATAAGGACATGTCTTCACGTGCCCGATACCATTGAATTTATTGAAACGCCAACATTCACCCGGCAATTTCAGGCAATCGCCAGCGATGATGAGCTGAAGGAACTACAGCGCATCCTGATCGCCCAACCCGACAAAGGCGACCTGATCCAGGGAACGGGAGGATTACGCAAGATTCGCATTGGGCTGGGGCGGCAAGGAAAGCGTAGCGGCGGCCGTGTCATCTACTTTCTCGCGAACACAGAGACGATCTACCTGATCCTAGCCTACCCCAAGAATGTGAAAGACGACCTCACCGCCACCGAGAAGGCTGCGCTCAAGAAACTCACCGCCCAACTAAAAGAGGAAGTTCTCGAATGAACATCTACGACGAGCTCCAGACATCACTGCAAGAAGCGGTCGACATCAAACAGGGCAGGAAAGCAGCCAGCCGTATCACCCGACACGAAGTGGCGGACGTGAAGGCCATTCGCGCCCAATTGCACGTTTCGCAAGCCGAGCTCGCCAAGGCCATGGGAACCAGCGTCGACACCATCAAGAGCTGGGAAGCCAAACGACGAAACCCCACCGGTCTGGCCGCCAAGGTCCTGGCCACCATCCGCGACAACCCCAGCTTCTTCAACGAACTCGCCGCCCATTAACCCCAACACCACAACACCAATGCCCCCCGTGTAGGAGGCCAGCCCCCTGGCCGATTGGATGTTGGACAGGCCCAATCAGCCAGAGGGCTGGCCTCCCACACCAAACGCTCACCCCCGCAACGGCGCCACTGCCCGCCGCAACCCCTCATCCACACTCACCGGCGGCTCCCACCCCAGCGTCTCCCGCGTATGCGAAATATCCACCTGCAACGAATCCAGCAACCGCCGCGCCATCTCGCCGCGCCCCACTGCACGCGCTGAGGCACGCAACAGCGCCGGCGGGAACGGCACCAGCCGCGCCCGCCGATCCATCGCCGCCGCCACCCGGCGCAGAAGACCGGTGGTGGAAAGGTCCTCCCCATCCCCGGCGAGAAACACCCGGTTCGCCGCCGCCGGGTGCTCCAGGCACGTCACCAGCAGATCCACCAGGTTATCCAGCCCCACCAGCGAACGCCGATTGTCCACCGCCCCCAGCGGCAGCGGCACACCGCGCGCCATCCACTGCATCATCCGTGCGAAATTCCCGCCAACACCCGGCCCGTACACCAGCGGCGGCCGCACCACCACAATCTCCATCCCCGTCTCACGGCCCAGTGCGAACAACCCCGCTTCCGCCTCCGCCTTGGAAACGCCATACGGATCCACCGGCGCCGGCGCATCCGCCGCGGAAAACGCACTGCCGGGCGCGGTCTGCTCCCCATTCACCTTGATTGAGCTGACGAAAACAAACCGCCGCACACCCGCCTGCGCCGCTTGCCGCGCCAGCGCCAGCGTTCCCTCCACATTGGCGCGTCGATACTCCGCCAGCGGATCGGCCGCGTCGTCTTCCATCACATGCACGCGGGCCGCCGCATGCACCACGGCCTCCACGCCCTGCAGCACGCCGCTCCAGTCCGCTTCCGGACCAAGCGACGACGTTACCGCCAACTCCGCGCCCTCCGGCGCCGAGACACTGCGCCGACACCCCGCGACCGGAACCAAGCGGCCCTCAGCCGCCAGCCTTTGCACCACGGCGCCGCCCACGAAGCCCGTCGCTCCTGTTACCAGAACCCGCTGGGTCATCCGCCATGGCCTCCATGCAAACGCCTGTAAATCTCCAGGTGGGCACCCACCACCTTCTCGATCGCGAACTCCCGCTCTGCCAGCGCCCGCCCGGCGCGCCCCATGGCCTGCCGCCATTGCGGGTCTTCCACAAGCGCTTGCAGCGCATCGGCCAGCGCCTGCGCATCACGCACCGGCACCAGCACCCCGGTCTCGCCGTCCTCGATGGCATCGCGGCAGCCGGGATGGTCCGTAGTCACGATCGGCCGCCCACACGCCGCCGCCTCGATCAGCGTCTTCGGCAATCCCTCGCCATAATACGAAGGCAAGGTCACCACATGCGCCTGCGCATAAATCTCCGGCACGTCCGGGCGGTGCCCCAGCACCTCGACCACACCTTCCGCCGCCCACGCCTCCACCTGTTCCGGAGTAATGGAGGAGGGGTTGCCAGGGTCCGGGTCTCCGATCAGCCAGAACCGCGCCACCACGCCGCGTTCGCGCAGCAACCGCGCCGCGGTCACGAACTCCTCCACACCCTTTTGCTTCAACAAGCGCGCCGCAAACGCCACGATCGGAACGCCCGGTACCTCCTCCCGGCAGGGCATATCCGCGAGGTCCACACCGGAGCCCCGGATCATCAACGCCTTCTCGTCCCGCAGCCCTCCGGAGCGGATCAACGCGGCCTGATCATCGGTGTTCTGCAGGATCACCGCCTGGTTCGGGTGCCCGAGCGCCAGGCGGTACATCGCCTGAACAGCGCGCCGCATCATCCCGGCACGCTGACCATCGGATGTAAACACCGTACCCAGGCCGGAAATCGCAGACACCACCGCCGGCACCCGCGCCAGCCGCGCCATCATCCCGCCATACAGCACCGGCTTGATCGTCACCAGATGCACCAGGTCCGGCCGCAGGCGCCGGAACAGCCGATACAACGCCCACAACGAGTGCGCCTCGGCGAACGGATTGGCACCGCGTCGCGACATCGGCACCGGCACGGCCTTCAGGCCCAGCTCACCGAGCATCGGCGGCGGCTCGCCCGGCGCCGCCACGTATACATCAAACCCCGCATCCCGGGCACCCAGGCCGACGGCCAGCCGATGCGACACAAAGAAGCCGAAGTCGTTGACCAGGAACAACAGTTTCAGCCGCACTCCCTTGCCTTCCCGTGTCATTTTCCTCTCTCGGAACATTTCCCAGGCGCCCGCTCGTCCGCAAGCGCACCCTAAACTACAATCGCCCCGGACGGCACAACCCGGAGGGTTCCATGGAACGGAACATCGTCTTCTGCTGCGACGGCACCGCCAACCAGAAAGGCAAGGTCAACACCAACGTCGTCCACCTGCTGCGCCGGATACCGACTCATGGTCCCAATCCGCGCGAGCCACACAGCGCCGAATCGCCCCGCCGCCAGCACCAGCAGATCCTCGCCTACGAACCCGGCGTGGGCACCTTCTCCCCGCTCGGCTTCGGCCGCGAGAACGTCATCGGCACCACCCTGGGCAAGTTGTTCGGCCACGGCCTCACCGCCAACATCGAGAACGGCTACCGCTTCCTGATGCAGCAGGTCCGGGAAGGAGATCGGGTGTACCTGCTCAGCTTCTCGCGCGGCGCGTACGCCGTTCGCGCGCTGTCGGGCATGCTGCGCAAATGCGGCCTGCTGTACCCCGGCCGCGAGGACCGCATCGCCGAGGCCTCGCGCCTTTACACCGGGCGCGATAACGAGGATGCAGCCGCCCGCTTTCGCAAACAGCACGCCCGGCCCCGCTCGGTGCACTTCATCGGCGCCTGGGACACCGTCGGCTCACTCGGGTATCTCTACCGCAACCGCCCCTTCTTTGAAACCCGACTCAGCCCCGAAAAGTCACCCACGCCCGCCACGCCCTGGCCATCGACGAACGACGCCCCAAGTTCGAGGCCCTGCTGTGGGATGAAAGCCGCGCCGAACCCAGACAGACCCACAAGCAGCTATGGTTCCCCGGCGCCCACGCCGACGTTGGCGGCGGCCACGAACAGCGCCAGCTCGCCGAAATCGCCCTGCAATGGATGCTGGAAGAAGCCGCCGAGGCCGGCCTGATCGTCGAAGAAACCCATGTACCCGCCATCACCCCCGACCCCGCCGGCCCCATCCACGAACCCTGGAACACCTGGGCCGGCCGCACCCTGCGCCTGCTGCACCTCGGCGACCGCCCGCGCGACGTGTCGCCCGACTCCCTGCACGCCTCCGTCAATGCCCGCCACCAGGCCCTCGGCTACCGTCCCGAGCTCTTCCCGCACACCCCGTCGTAGGACGTAACTCGGCCCTCTCGAATCGGGATGATGGCCCCCATTGACCTACGCGTGCTCACGGGACCCGATCGTGGGTGGAATCTGACCCTCCAGCCGAGCCGCTTCGCGGGCAACATTCACATGCATGGCCTCGCGCGCGACCTCCTGCAATGCCGGGTCCAACGATCGCCCCTCCCGGGCGAACCACTCCAGCACATCCGCCAGATGCCAGAGCGCCGACCGGCCCTCGTGCAAAGGCAACGGGAAGCTGTCCCGGTGGGTCTGCACCAGCTTGCGCATGTTCTGCCGGGAAAAGCCGAACAGATCGGCCACGTCGGACACCCCCACGAGATCCGGCGCCACCTCGACGAGCACCGCTGTGGGGACCGCATTACGTACATCGCGGAGCGCACTCGTCACCGCATCGGACGCCGACGCCGCCTCGCGCGAAAAAGAAAGCGCGAGACGCCCCTCCTGGCCCGTTCCCATCAGTGCATCATCGCACCCGCCCTCGAACAGCCAGGCTTCCAGCAAAGAACGATTCCAATCGGACGGAATAGCGAATTTCAGCGTAAATTCGTAATGGCTCATGATGTTTCCTCATCCCCGACAGCCCCGGTACAACCGTCTACCACACGGACAATCTGCCGAGCATGAGCGGACGGACTTCGCGGCGTACCCCACACGCTTACGATGCAGAACTCACCACAGCGACAATCGTTGTCGTTCCACGGACAATACATGCGTGCCCAGGCATGCCCGCTCGCCTGATTGACCCGCCACCCACGAGCCTCGGCATAAGCCAGCGCGGCTTCCACATCCTTGTTGGGGTGTTTCCTCCGTTCCATGGGTGTCCTTACACGCTAGGCCCGGCGCCCTTAGTTGTCAACTGACAACCAATGCCCGGCCGAAGAACCTGTAGGAGCGGCCTCGGCCGCGAACCGCACCAGGCCCCAACTACCGGGTGGCCCCAAATGGGCGCAAGAATTTAAGAATGGGGACAGATTTATTTCCTTACGTTCGCCGCGACGGTGGGCGGCCGGGCCGGCGGCGTTCCATGCGGCAGCCGATGATATGCTCCACCTCGTCCACGAATCGCTGGTTGCCCGTTAGCTGGCCACGCTGTAGCGCCTCGCGCATCAGCATCAGCTCCTGGTGCGGGACGCCCTGCTCCACGAAGCGAACATAATGCTCACGCCATTCCGTTTGATTGTCCGCCAGGTCGAGATACACGGGGTCGAGATCGATCCAGCACTCCGTCTCGCCCATGCGCAGGCGGTAGCTGGACCAAGGGTACTCCCCGGCGGCCGCCACCACACGGGCCCGCACCGGGTTCAGCTCGATGTAGCGAGTGCAGGCCAGCAGATACGTCGCCGTCTGCACCGGGCTGGACTTATCGCGCCCCTCCCACAAGGTACCGGATCGCCCCTCCAGTCGGTTGAGATACCGCGTGGCACGCGCCGCCGGAGCCTTCATCAGCCGCCCCATCGCCGCGACCTCTTGGCCCGGCCCCAGCAACAGGTGCACATGGTTGGTCATCAGGCAGTACGCCTACACTCGAAGGTCCAGCGCACTACTCAGCTCGCGCAGATCCTCCAAGTACCGCTCGTAAACCTCGCCTCCGGCCAATATCACTTGCCGGTTGTGCCCGCGCTGTGCCACTTGGTGCGGCATATGCGGCAACACCACTCGCGCCATCCTTGGCATACCATCCCTCCCGAATCATCTCGCCCGCTCCCAGTGGCGAAAACAAATCTGCCCTCGTTTTCATCGTCACCGCTGCGCCCGCATCGCGGCACCTGAGTTTTCCCACTGTTTCCAGATTTTTCCACCTCTTCTAGTGTTTCTTCCCACCATCTGCCACCGCGCGCACGGCCTCAATCACCCGCGGGGCCTGAGCCGCCCTGCTATACCATGTGTCCACCTTCCGCCGTCCATGCACGCCCATGGCCGCGCGTTGCTCACCATCCCCGACTAGCGCCCTCAGAGCCTCCGCCCAGTGATCCTCACCGGATGCCAGAAAGCCGTTACGCCCGTCTTCTACGATCTCCTTGTTCACGCCAACGGGCGACGCAACGACCGGGAGGCCGCAAGCCATGTACTGGATCAGCTTGTAGCCGCACTTGCCGCGCTCCCATGGCGAGTCTTCGAGCGGCATGATCCCAATATCGAATTGCTGGATTGACGACACCTCCGTCTCTTCCGCCCAAGGCCAAACTTCCACCGGGGTGTCGGCGAAATCGGTTGCGCGCGCACCCACTGCCACGAAACGTACGCCCAGCTCTTGGTGCAGCTCGGCGAACATTGGCAGCAGCGTTTCCAGGTAATAGCTCGTCTTGGGGGTCCCGATCCACCCAACCACTAGCGGTCCTTCGACGCGCTCTGCGACTGGACGATAGCGCTCGGTATCCACCACCGTAGGAATGATTTCGATCGAGCGAGCCCCGGCAGCGCGTGCCCGATCCGCGAGGTACTCATTTCCGGCGATCACCAGCGCTGCATGGCGCATCACCGCATCGATCTTCCGCCCCAGCACAGCGCGCACCACCGCACGTCTGTTCAGGTCGTACCGGTGAAACAGGGCGTCGTCGTAGTCCACCACGTAGGGCACGCCGAGCCCGGACAACACCCGCTCGAACCACGCCGGCAGGAACGGAAACAGCTCCTTCTCGATAATCAGCACATCGAACTTGCGCGCTCGTAGCAGCGCATAGAGGCGCCCCACGTACCCCACCACCGTTTCCCTGAATCGGCCGGTCCCGCCGTAGAGCGCTTCCAGATAGGCGTTCGAGAAGAGCGGGCTGATCTCTACCGTCCATCCACGTTCCTGGAAGTCTCCAAGGTATTGCAGATACCGCACACGGGAGCTAGCGCCCAGGTCCCCATAGCGCGAAAGCAGCAGCACCCTCATGGCACGAAGCGCCCTTCTCCGCGAACGATCCGGCCCATGCCTCGCCACAACATCCTATACGCCGACCAGGTATGCCGAACACCCGCCATATCACCCCGGCCAAGACACCACAGCGTGCGAATTATCGGCTCGATCACCCCGGTGACTCCCACCAGCACCCAGGCCTGCACTCGGGGGAAGTGTTTGAACCCGTATAGCAGCCTGCTTCTCAACGAGTAGAACAGGCGATGCGCTTTAACCTGACTGGATGTACCGCCGCCGGCATGAAACGCCTGCGCGCCGGCCAGAAAGACGCTCCGCCACCCGGCTTCGCAGGCCCGATATGAAAGGTCAACCTCTTCGAAATACACAAAAAACCGCTCGTCAAACCCCCCGAGCGTTTCAAAGAGATCGCGCCGCATCAGGAAAAACGCCCCCATCACCTGATCGACTGGCCGCGTATCTCCATGGTCCCACTCGGCCATCTTCATTCCAGCGGCCCGAAACGCTGGTAACTTCTCCACGCCCAACGCCCCCAACACCAGACGAGTAAGAGTCGGGAACCTCGAACAGCTACACGACACACCGCCCGGTTCATCCAGCAACTGTATGCCGCAGATCCCCACATCGGCATTCTCGGGCCGCTCCATAAACTCGAGAGGAACCCCCAGCGACTCCCTATCCACCCTTGTGTCCGGATTCAAAAACAGTATATACGACGAGTCGCCCTTTCCTGCACCAAGGTTGCACGCCGCACCAAACCCAAGATTTTCACCAGCTCGAACCACCTTTACGCCGGACATGCCCGCAACATCGTCCGCGGATCCATCCGTCGATCCATTATCCACCACCACCACCTGCCCGAGAATACCAGCGCCATTTTCCATGACCGAAGCGATGCATTCCCCCAACTGCGATCCCGCATTCCAATTGACCACGACAATATCTACCTTAGAAACCAAAGCCTACTCCGCCTCCCTCGCATCAAGCTTTCGAACCATTAAAATACCGAGACCGACAATTACATAGATCCAGACACGAAGCACCGATCCTTCCCAAGACGCCTGTGACAGGTTTATAAACATCAGCAAAAGAACCGACGTCGCCACTCCGATCTTCATCACGCGCCCATCCTCAGTTAATGTCTTGATCCTGAAAACCAACCACGGTAGTAGCCACATGGCCAGACTCAAAACCATACCACCCGCAAAGCCAAACCAGAGAATGTTTTGCAGGTACGCATTGTGCACAGACCTCAGGCCTACGTCCGACACCGCACCCAGACTCACGCCCGAGCCAATCCCGAATGGATAACCTTGCAACCCTACTTGCAGCGCCGCCCCAAACGCTGCGAAGCGGGCGTCGACGTTAGCCGCAGACAACCGCCCTTCGAAGTGCTGCAACGCCTCGGGGCTTAACCATAAAAACGCTACCGACAGACCGACCACTCCGAACACCCCACCGAAGAGCCCCCTGGAGAGGGTCCCCCTTCGATACAAACGGTAAAGACCCAGAACCCCAAACACTAGCAACATCGCAAGGATAACCCCACGCGACCCCGTTGCGACGACGGCGGCCACCAGCACAATCACCGTCGCAGATGCAGTTAAGGGCCAGACACCTACCCGTTTGCCCGCGTAGACCAATGGTATAAGCATAACCAAGACGGTCGCAAAACTATTTGATAAACCTAAGAATGGGTGACTCAACCTGGCATAATAGGAATGCAAAAACCCCGTTCCATCAAGGCCTTGATACGCAAAGGTGCGCTCCGGCGCCAAGGGGCTCCCAGGAACGTAGGACACGACAGCCGTTAAGACTAGCAGCCACGCGAGGACAATAGTCAATTTAACCAGTCGCACAATAGACCACTGAGAAAAAACGGAAAGAGCGACCAGATATGCGGCCACCGCAGCACCATAGATAACAATAGACTTCAGTGTCTCGGATACATCTAAAGTCCAGGCAAGCGAGAATAGGGAAAATACAAATGGCAGCATTAGAATAAGAAATACTCGCTGATCTCCAACCGAGACGCGGCCCCTCAATATGGACGCCAGAAAGACCCAAGCCGACAGACCCAACAGAACCGGGGTGAGAACCGAGAGCGTCGAGAAAAACGCCCAGCCGTGTTCCAGCCTTGCGGGAAACAACAATACCAAAATAAAAAACGCGGCAAGCAAGCCACACCGCCTATCTACAGAACCCACTGCGTTACTCAATAAAGCCATCTTTGGTCACCTAAAGCACTAACGCCCTGATCGCCGCCGAAATCCGCGCGACGAGGTGAATCGATTCGCAGCGCTATGACCGCGAACTAGACAACGATAACGCAAGGCGAGCCGAAGGGATCAGTTGAGATCCCCTTGCCCGCGACATGCTATTGCTTAATGGATGAGACTAGCCTGTCCACTTCCCCGGATTAGGTCCAAGCATAACTAGAGGTTTCCGGGTGGTGTAGCTGCCGGTATTCGACCGGCGTGAGATCCCCCAGCGACTCGTGGGGGATGGTTTCGTTGTAGTCCTGCAGCCACTGCTCGGTGTGTTCCCGGACTTCGGTCAGCGTTCGGAAGA
>NZ_KB899560.1:64945-134495 GCF_000378325.1 Thioalkalivibrio sp. ALJ2 | reverse complement strand
GTGTTCTCCAGGGCCAGCTCGGCATACATCCGCTTGAGCCGGTTGTTCTCGTCCTCCAGCTCCTTCAGCCGTCGAACCTCGGCCGCCTCCATGCCGCCGTATTTCGACTTCCACTGGTAGTAGGTCGCTTCCGAGACCCCGATCTCCCGACAGACGTCCTTCACCTTCCGGCCGCCTTCGACCTGCTTCAGCGTCTGAACGATCTGGCTTTCCGTAAACCGACTCTTGCGCATCTCGGCCTCCTTGGGCTCTAGTGTGCCCGGAGACCTTCAGTTTTCAATGGACCGAATTTACGGGAAGGCGACAGGTCGACTCAGCCACTTATCAGCCAAAGTGCCCACCCGATCAGGAGCACACCGCTTCCAACGCGCAGCGGCCGCGACCAGCTCTTCAAGACCTTCTCAAGAAGCACAAACAAGGCAATGAGTGCCATCCAGAGCAGATTCATCACACCGACCGCAAACATAACCAGCATCACCGCCCAGCAACAACCAACGCAGTACGCACCATGGCGCAAACCCATCTGCAACGCACCACCCACGCCGTCGCGCCAACGGGTCATGAGAAAGGCGACCGGTGTCTGGCATTTCGTCAGACACGCGTCCTTCAAGGGTGTGAGCTGGTACACACCAGCGGCGAGCAGCACGACAGCAGCCAAACTGGTGCTGGCGTTATCCATCATCGGCGTCAGCAAGGCATACGAGTGCAATGGCCACTGAAGCAGGGTAACGGCTGCTGCGAATGCCATCCATGCCAGGAGATAACCGATCACGAACACGGCCGGGGGCACGTACGCTTGTCGATTGGCCCGGCGGCGACGGTTGATGGTCGCAAACATCGTGACCATCGGCACGCTGCTCGGTGCCATCATGGCCACCATCATGACGGCCCACATGGAGAAAGTTAGCCAGAAATCGATCAGCGCCCAAGGAGCGCCACCGGTGGGCGCCATCCACATGTCTTCCATGCCATGCATGCTGCCCATCTGGACGTACATGTAGATCATGTAGGCCCACGCAGTGACGCTGACCGCACCGATGCCAGCAAAGACCACCAAGCGGTCCTTCAAACGTACGTATATCCCAGTGCGCGCGTTGTCGGAGAGCGCATCCCCATCTGCGGAAGGCGGCATCAACAATGGCTCCAATCCGGTACTCATGCTTCTTCGACCCGGGGCAACGGCGCGCGGCGCCCCGGGCCTGGACCGCTTCAGGCGTAGTAAGTGAACTCCGACGAGAGACCCACTGTTTCGGAAAAACGCACTGCGTAGCCGTGGTCCTTGTAACTCCACTCCTTGGACCGGGAAATGGTAATCGGATACCCCGGCGCGACGGCGAGTGGCGTGTTGGTCAAAGTCACAGTGGAGCCTTCAGGTCCTTCGACCGCGGCCATTTCGACCCCACCTACGCCATCAACCTTCATGGTGCGCAGGTTGCCGTCCGTTTGCACGTCAATCTTGGCCGAGCTCACACCCATCAACTCACCGACGAGCGAGGCGATGGTTTCCAGGTATCCGCCGTGCTTGCCTTGCCACAACTCCGTCAACGCCTGACGCTGCTGTTCGTCCGCACGCTCGTCGATGTAGAGGGCGAGCTGCCAGTTACCGTCGGCCAGGTTTCCGGGCGAATAAAGCCATGCGGCGACATTCAGGCCACTGAGCTCCACGTCGCCCAGGTATCCCTCTTCTATATGCCATGCAGGGAAGGCCTGGCAGTAGCCATGCGTCGGATCGTCAAGCAGTAGACAGGGACAAAAGCTCTCGCAATTGCAGCTTTCGAAATAGTACCCGGAAAGGTGATACGTCTTCGCATCTTTGCCGGCATTGGACCCCGAGTCCTTATCCGCGCTTGCGGTACCGGACAACAACATCCCCGGGGCGATTCCAAGGATTGGGACCGCGCTTAACCTGCTCAGGAACGATCTGCGACCGGTGCTGGTCTCCGTGCCGTTTTCGTCGGCAAAAGTTCTCTCTTTTTCATCAGTCATCGACTACGGCCTCCATCTTGGCTGGACGGCAGCGCGCGATTCCCGCTGATCGATTCGCACCGCCCATATGCCACCCTGCGCTTTTGACGCCTTGGGACTGGCCCACTTGGCAGCCCCCTGCGATGCGTAGTTTGCGGAAGGTTTCGAGAGGTGGTGGCACGACAATCGCCCTTTCGACTACGCCACGCACTGTCCTATAGCCTCTGATGGCGGAAAATTGTACGGGTAAAACTACGGGGGCAGGCTGCTCCAAGGTCACCAGCGCAACACCAGCGTCGCCGGCTTTCAGTCCATTAGCGAAGCGCGCGGCCTTAATGTCCACCGCCCTTGCGTTGATCGGGCGAGGACCGTCCCTCACCCTTTTGGTTCGAAAGCCCCAAAACATCGCGGAAGGTGGCGGGTGTTTCATCTCCGGCACGGAACGCTTCGCAGTCCGTGCCAGGTGCGACGCCGTACCGAGGCGCATCGAAAGCCACGTGGGCCGGCACCTGGAAGCACCACATTTCCAGCTCGCTGGTCGCGCTGTTGCGCGTCACGCATCCGCGCGTGGCCCGAGAACCTCACAGAGGTTCGCTACAAAGTCCCGCGCGCGATCCCACTAGAATAGCCAACACAATCTCGTCGGCGTTCTTGGCATGGTCCAACCTCGGCCGCATACCCTGTCGGGTTACCCCGAGAGCGCCGGTGAAGGGATGGGGCCATCGATTCAAGACTGAAACGACGTCGCTGCCCCCTTGTCGTGCTCAGCCACACGCTCCTACCCGAGCATACGCAAGAATACCCATAGGAACACGCAAAACCACCAATGTTCTTGAATCTGTTCGTGCCAGCATAATCCTTCAAATCAATCTCCCAACGATCGGTTTTACGGACACAAAGATAGAGCCGAATGGAATCGGTAGTGGCCCCACTGGACAGACCGATTCACTCATCTGATTGAGTACACTGCTCGCAGGCTGATCAGCGACCTCTACCACCATTTCCATTAAGTTAACGAGAGTCCGCCATGAATCTTCAAAACATAAATAACCAGAAGCACTTACATTCGCCCACAACTGGGACGATCGCACTCCTGTTTGTCTGTCTCGCGACGTGGAGCCCTGCACTAGTCGCGCACCACGAGCCAGGACATCATGGCTCCGACATCGCTGAATGCGACTGCCCGGCTGGCATTGAGCTGGTTGCCGACGCCTGGGTTCGGTTGCTGCAAGGCAACCGGCCGAACACAGGGGCTTACATGACATTGCGCAATAAGACGGACGACGATCTACGTATCGTCGCGGCGGAATCGCCGGCCGCCAAGAGGGTCGAGTTGCACAACCACGTGCACGATTCTGGTGGCGGGATGCGTATGCGCGAAGTAGAAAATATCGTCATTCCGGCAAACAAAGAAGTCGAGTTACAAATGGGCGGCAAGCACTTGATGCTGATCGACCTTGTTGAGCCTCTTGAGGAAGGACAGACAGTTCCGATTACGCTTTATGTTGAAGGCATTGAGGACATTCACATCGAAGCGCGCGTAAGCGCGACTCCCCTATCTCGCTGAGACCCGCAAACACGAATCCAGGATTTTCAGTTCGATTCAGGCATCCCTGCGCTGCTGCGTGAGGCAACCACCAACCTGCATGGCCCTTCTCGCATCACACCATTACGGTTCGGTCGACTAACGTTGAGCAGACCGCCCGCCAACTCCTGCCGGGCAAGAGCGGAACGAGCGCGGAAGCACCCCGTAAGATTACCGGTACGCATAGGGATTTAACCTGATTGTTGGGTGATTGCCGGTGACTCTAAGCTCTATCCAAATGGCCGTCGAAAGCGATGAGGTATTCCGGCTATTCGCCACTATTCCTTGATGAGGATCTGAAAATGTCACAGTCAACCGTCAAAGCTGCCCTTATGGAGACGATGGCAGGGCTCCAGAGAGATGGAAGTGCTGCCAAGGTCGTTTTCCGCGCAGACACCCATCTCGAAGAAGACATGCGCTGCTCTGCGAAGGTCCGTGAATTCGAACCAATTTTTGTAGACGAACCGCCCGAATTGGGGGGCGCAGACACCGCGGCCAATCCGGTCGAACTGGTCCTCGTGGCACTGGGCGCGTGTCAGGAGATCATGTATCGCGCCTACGCGTCCGTGATGGATATTCCCCTTAACGGCGTAGAGGTGAAACTCCGAGGTCATTTGGATCTGCGCGGACTGTTCGCCATCGACGAGAGCGTCCCTGCCGGTTACCAGAAAGTGTTCTTCGAGACCCATATCGATTCCCCGGCGGACGCGGCCACCTTGGGCAAATTAATCGAGATGGTTGAATCTCACTGCCCGGTGCTTGACACCCTTGTGCGTAGCGTTGAGGTGGAAGGCAAGGTCAAAGTCAATGGCAAGAGCCTGGAGCTGGAAGCCGCAACGGCAGGTTGACTTCGATCCCATCCGGTTGACGGTGGACTCGGCAACACTCAAGCCGAGCTGCCGCCCTACCGGCAATATGCCAAAAGGGCTGCCCGATCGGGGCCAGCCGTCGCCTGCCAGCCATTCATTTTGGGGCAATCCAGTCCGGGTGGACTCCCACCAGAGGAATTCGCAGTGACCGAGAAGCACTATACAGGCTCTCTTCGCTGCATGCCCCAACACGGGCCACTGGGACAGACCGGTTCTGGGTATGCCGAAAGGAAAACCTGCGATTGGCGTCCGGGACGAAACCTATAACTCCAGACTCTCCCGTGCACCGCATAGCTGAAGGTCAGGGCTCGGAAATTAAAGCTCAACGGGTACGATGCAAAAGGACACGGGGGATAGAGGATTGAAACGAGAAATGGTTGCCATTAGCGGTCGGGAATCCGAGCTACCCTTCGACACCACGCTGATTCGCGGGATTCTTGAGCACTGGCACGGGGTCCCCGGGAACCTCATGCCCATCCTGCACGAGATCCAGGATCTGTTTGGCTACATCCCTCCGGAATCGGTTCCGCATATCGCGCGCGCGCTGAACCAGTCGCGCGCCGAAGTTCACGGCGTTATCAGCTTCTACCACGATTTCCGGACCGCGCCGGCCGGTCGCCAGGTCATCAAGATTTGTCAGGCAGAATCCTGCCAGGCGATGGGCAGCCGCTCGCTGACGACCGACCTTGAAGTCGAGCTTGGCTGTTCCCTTGGAGAAACGACTCCTGACGGAGGGGTAACCCTGCAGCCCGTTTACTGTCTCGGACTCTGCGCGTGTTCCCCCGCAGTGATGATCGATGACACGCCGGTTGGTCGAGCCACACTGGATGCTGTGAAACAGTGTCTGACACCAAAAAGGGAAGAGGCTTGATGAGTACTACTGTCTACGTACCATGCGATGCGGCCGCTATTGCCCTGGGCGCAGATGCAACGGCCGAGGCTCTCAACGCCGAGGCGATCCGGCGCGGGGAGGACGTGCGCGTCGTACGCAACGGTAGCCGAGGGCTCGTCTGGCTTGAACCCATGGTGGAGGTACAGACTCCCGAAGGCCGAGTCGCTTACGGTCCTGTAACCCCAAACGACGTGTCCACTCTTTTCGAGGGCGGGTTTCTACATGGTGGCAACCATACGCTTGGCCTTGGGCTCACCGAAGAAATCCCCTGGCTGAAGCGTCAGGAACGTCTGACCTTTGCCCGCGTTGGCATAACCGATCCCCTTTCACTTGACGACTACACCGCACATGCGGGCTATCGCGGCCTACAGCATGCCCTTGATCTCTCTCCCGCGGAAATTGTTCGGGAGGTAACGGAATCGGGGTTGCGTGGCCGTGGTGGTGCAGCATTTCCCACAGGGATCAAGTGGGACACAGTGCTCAGAGCCGAGGCACCCCAGAAATATATCGCCTGCAACGCAGACGAAGGGGACTCCGGAACATTCAGTGACCGAATGATCATGGAAGGCGATCCCTTCGCGCTGATCGAAGGCATGACCATCGCCGGCCACGCAGTGGGCGCCACCATTGGATATATCTACGTTCGGTCCGAATACCCGCATGCAGTCCAGACGCTGCACAAAGCGATCCAGGTTGCCAGAGATGCCGGCTGGCTCGGAAACGACATATGCGGCTCAGGCACGGCATTCGACATCGAGGTGCGCGTAGGAGCGGGGGCTTACATTTGTGGCGAAGAGACCTCCATGCTGGAGTCTCTCGAGGGCAAGCGAGGCATGATTCGTCCAAAGCCACCCCTGCCGGCCATCAAAGGCCTCTTCGGGATGCCAACCGCCGTAAACAATGTCGTCTCTCTGGCCAGTTTACCGATCATCCTGGACCGCGGCGCGAAGTATTACGCCGATTTCGGGGTTGGGCGTTCCCGAGGCACATTGCCGATCCAGCTCGCAGGCAACCTGCGGACACCCGGCCTGGTGGAAAAGGCCTTTGGCGTGACCTTGCGAGAGCTCATAGAGGATTTTGGTGGCGGAACGGCCAGCGGACGACCGGCGCGGGCCGTACAGATCGGTGGTCCCCTAGGCGCCTATTTCGGCGAGAAGGATTTCGACCTTCCTCTGGATTACGAACAGCTGGCCGAGAATTTCGGCATCGTAGGCCACGGCGGTATCGTCGTGTTCGACGATACCGTGGATATGGCCGAACAGGCACGCTTCGCTATGGAGTTCTGCGGAATCGAGAGCTGCGGCAAATGTACCCCCTGCCGCGTCGGCTCTACCCGCGGCACGGAACTCATTGAGCGGATCATTCTCGACCAGGACAAAGCGGCCAACCATAACCAACTGCTTGGCCTGCTCGATGTCATGGAAAACACCAGCCTATGCGCCTTGGGAGGCATGGCACATCTTCCCGTGACGTCGGCGATGCGCATATTTCCCGAGGATTTCGGCCTGGACACTGCTGCGGAGACGAGTCATGTGGAATGAAGTACGCGGGCTGCGCGAAGGCGTGGACTATGGCACACCGCCACGTGAGGGGCAGCCCGTCACATTGACCGTAGACGACATCGAGGTAACCGTACCGGAAGGCAGTTCGGTAATGTTTGCTGCCACCGCTGCGGGCTCCCCGGTACCGAAACTGTGCGCGACCGACATGCTCGAGTCTTTCGGCAGTTGCCGCGTATGCGTCGTCGAGATCGAAGATCGGCGTGGCTACCCGGCGAGTTGTACAACGGTGGTGGAACCCGGGATGAAAGTGAAAACCAAGTCGGAGCGACTGACGCAGCTCCGCAAGGGCATCATCGAACTTTATCTCTCCGACTTCCCGGAATCAGAGATCCCTGACGGTTGGAGTGAGTTCCACCGGACCCTGGAAGAAATCGGTATCAAGACCCATGGGTACGGTAAAGGTCGAGTCCATTTTGACTTGCCCGTCGACGATTCAAACCCCTACTTCCTGTTCGACCCGGCCAAGTGCATCGTCTGTAGCCGATGTGTCCGGGCCTGCGAGGAAATACAGGGCACCTTCGCCCTGACCATTCAGGGCCGCGGCTTCGACTCCAAGGTCGCGGCCAGTCAGGACGATCCCTTCATGGAATCCGAGTGTGTCAGTTGCGGGGCCTGCGTCCAGGCGTGCCCCAGCCATGCACTTGTTGAAAAAAGCCTGTTTGCAGGAGGATACGAACGTGCCTAATCCAAGAAAGCCAGAAAAGGAGACGGTCACCATCTGTCCCTACTGTGGAGTGGGCTGCGGCTTCAAGGCCGAGACCATTGGCAACGAGATCGTCCGGATGACTCCCTGGAAGGAAGGCAAGGCCAATCACGGCCATAGCTGCGTCAAGGGGCGCTTTGCCTATGACTACTATCGGCATCCCGACCGCGTCACAACACCGATGATCCGCAAGAGCATCGATGAGCCTTGGCAAAAGGTCACATGGGGCGAAGCCTTCTCGCATGCCGCAAGCGAACTCAAAAGAATCCAGGCCACCTACGGGCGTGGTTCGGTTGGGGGAGTGTCGAGCTCCCGCTGCACAAACGAGGAGATCTTCCTCACCCAGAAGTTCGTCCGGGCTGTCCTGGGAAACAACAATATCGACAACTGCGCTCGCATCTGCCACTCCCCGACTCAGTTCGGCCTCACGGCCACGGTCGGCGCAGGCGCGGCGAGCCAGCACTTTGATTCGGTTCTTCAGGCCGATGTCATCATGATTGTGGGCGCAAATCCCACCGAGGGGCACCCGGTGTTCGGCTCTATGATGAAGCGCCGCATCCGCCAGGGGGCGAAGCTCATCGTCATTGATCCACGCCGTACGGAGACGGTAGACAGTCCTCACTGTCACGCCGACATACACCTGCCCTTGCGCCCTGGCACCAATGTGGCCGTATTGAACAGCCTTGCGCACGTCATCGTCCACGAGAAGCTGTACAAGCCCGAGTTCATCAAGGCCCGTTGCGAATGGCAGGAGTTCGAGCATTGGGCCGAACTCGTCGGGAGCGAAGACTATGCGCCCGAGACCGTCGGGCCCATTGCAGGCCTCGATCCCGACGAGATCCGTCGCGCGGCCAGACTCTACGCCACAGGGCCGCGCAGCACCGTCTACTACGGACTTGGCGTTACCGAGCACTCTCAAGGCTCCACTGGTGTCATGTGCCTCGGAAATCTGGGCCTTGCCTGCGGCATGTACGGGCGTGAAGGTGTCGGCGTTAACCCGCTTAGAGGACAGGGGAACGTCCAGGGTGGCAGCTGCCTCGGCAGCTGGCCCCACGTGTTCAGCGGATACCGATTCGTCACTGACGAAGCCACCCGGTCGAGCTTCGAACGCGAATGGGGAGTTCAGCTCGACGGCGAACCGGGACTCCGCCTGCCCAATATGTTCGACGCCGCACTCACGGGCCACTTCAAGGGCATGTACATAATGGGTGAGGACCCGGTTCAATCGGATCCCAACCAAAACCATATCGTTTCCGCGCTCAAAAACATGGAGTGCGTGATCGTTCACGACATATTCGAGAACGAGACGTCAAAGTACGCCCACGTCTTTCTTCCAGGCAGCAGCTCCATGGAAAAGGACGGTACCTTCACCAACGCCGAACGCCGCATTGGGCGGGTACGCAAGGTAGTGGAACCCCTAGCCGGTTACCAGGACTGGGAGGTAACGGTGCAGCTCATGAATGCCATGGGCTACGACGTGCATTACGACAATGCGGGAGAAGTCCTGGACGAGCTTGCTCGGCTCTCTCCAGCCTATGGCGGAGCCAGCTTCGAACTACTCGACCGTGTCGGGTCCGCGCAGTGGCCCGTCAACAAGGACGCTCCGGAAGGCACCGAAGTGCTCCACATGGGCAAATTTCCGCGAGCAAACGGACTCGGCACGTTTATGTTGACCGGGTTCGTTCCCACTCGCGAGCACGTAACCGAGCAATTCCCTCTGTTACTGACTACGGGGCGGATTCTGAGCCAATACAATGTGGGCACGCAGACACGCCGCACCGCGAATTCCCTCTGGCATCAGGAAGATGTACTCGAAATGGCACTAGATGACATGCATGCACGCGGCCTGCACAACGGCGACAGAGTCAAGGTAACAAGCCGCTTTGGATCGACCCAACTTCGCGTCACGGAATCCAGCCGGGTCAACCCAGGCGTCGTCTACACAACCTTCCACCACGCACAGTCCAAGACCAATGCTCTGACCAGCAATGAGTCGGACTGGGCGACAAACTGCCCCGAGTACAAAGTTACGGCTGTGGATGTGGTCAAGGTTTCCGTCAGCAACGACCGCCCTCCCACCAGCTCCGCAAGGGAGCACCGTGGTGCACGGCCAGAAGAACATTCACCGGCGGAAACGGCACGAGAGGGAGCTTGATCATGGTCGAGCCTGCCGATTCGGGAATCTCGCACCGAGAGGTCATTGATCTCGACCATCTCATTATGATGGCCAACCAGATAAGTGACTTCTTCGCGCCTTATCCTCCAGAGCGTGCACGGGAAGGTTTGCGAAACCACCTGCGCACCTATTGGGACCCGCGTATGCGGCATGCCCTTTTCAAACACATCGATGCCGGAGGCACTGGGCTGGAAGAACGTGTGATACAGGCAGCGCAACTGCTCCAAGACCAGAAAGAAGAGCAGAGTGGTTATTATGGGCCCCCCAAGGCGTAGCGATGCCTCACCAGAATCCTGGCATGGCCGTCACCCCCATACTGCGCCAACGTGGAGCCAACCGCATCGCAATCGACGAAGTTCTGGCAGTCGAAATGCCCCTGGAGATCCGACTGGGCTACACGCACCCCCAACACGGGCGGCAGTGTAAGAGCCTCTACGTAACGATGCGTACACCCGGGCATGATCTAGAGCTGGCCACCGGGTTTCTCTTTGGCGAAGGCATCATCACCACCGCTACCGACATCGAATCTGTCGATACTCGCTGGAACAATATCGTCACCATCGAGCTCAAGGAAAACATATCCGTCAGTTTGGAGCGCCTAGAGCGGAATTTTTATACAAGTTCAAGCTGTGGGCTCTGTGGAAAAGCCACATTAAAGGCAGTCGGTCTACAAGGTGCGAAAGCCGTAGTAGGCGACGACTTCAGTCCTTCCCCTTCGACCCTATGTCGCTTGGGAAACTCCTTGCGCGAGCACCAGCTACTGTTCCGACAAACTGGGGGTAACCACGCCACTGCTGCGTTTAACTCACAGGGCGAAATCCTGCTGGTACGCGAGGATATTGGCCGCCACAACGCTATGGACAAGCTGATTGGTCGCTTGCTGCTGGACAGTCGAGTGCCTCTGCAGGATATCGGCTTTCTGGTTAGCGGCCGTACCAGCTTTGAGCTCATGCAGAAAACCCTGATGGCAGGCTGCCCACTGCTGGCAGGCGTCGGCGCACCCTCCTCTCTGGCCGTCGACCTCGCTCAAGAATACAACGTCACCTTGGTGGGATTTCTTCGAGAAGATGGCTTCAATATCTTTCACGGTGCCAACCGCATTCAATAACGGTTTCACTGAAAAGGTGAACTTAATCGCTGTGACCACATATATGAGACCCACGCACCCCAGGAACATCCTGTACTACCTGGCGTGATCCACCCTTGAACGCAGGCTCCGATTTTCTGAGTCGCCTATTCAAGACCGACCGTACGTAGAACTACGCTGCCCTATAGGCCACGTTACGGAGGTTGCTAGCGAACGTGACTCTGTACACTTGCAATTAGTACGTGGACCGCCTCGCTACCAGACGTTGAAAGAAACCGTCGAATCGGTCGGCATGATTCTGTGAGCGAACGGGCGAGCATGCTTTCTGACACCTTCACCCCTGCGGCGTCGGGGGCTCATGGGTGCATTGCTATTTGTAGGGCCTGAAGTCTGCGTATCGCAGGAACACTGCCAGGCTTGCGGGCCCCAACAAGACGAAAGACGATCTGATGAGTTCACCACACTTGATCATACTGGGAGCAGGTCCTGCGGGTTATGCCGCCGCTCTTCATGCCGCGGACGGGGGCATGAAAGTCACCCTAGTCGGGGACGATGACCTAGGCGGCACCTGCCTGCAGCGTGGCTGTATACCGACCAAGACCTTGGTCGCCACTTGTGATCTGTTGCATCGCCTCAAGGCCGCCGCAAAGCTTGGCATCACCATGGGAGAGCCCCCTAAAGGCGACTGGACTCGCCTGAGCTCTCGTATGGGAGAAGTTATCTCGTTAAACGTCAAGGGCATCGAGGCGCTATTGCGCGGTCGCCACGTAACTACCCTTCCCGGTCGCGGAGTCCTGACAGGTGACCGGGAAGTTCGTGTCGCTGAAAGAACCATAAAGGGTGATTTCGTGCTGTTGGCAACCGGCGCCGTGCCCATCCGTCCTCCCAGTATCCCATTCGACGACCGACGAATCGTCACCAGCGACGAGGCGCTGGCGTGGAGCGATCTGCCCGCCACCTTGCTTGTAGCCGGTGGTGGCGTTATCGCCTGCGAACTTGCGTTCATTTTCCAAACCCTTGGTGTCGAGGTCACGGTAGTAGAAATGGCCACTCGGCCAATCCCTATGGAGGATGTCGAATCCTCGGGACTCATCGCACGCGAAATGAAGAAGCGCAAGATCCGTTTCCTCGGATCAACAACGATCGAGTCACTCCAAGTGACAGAGGATGGCGTCGCATGCGAAGTGGGCGGTGGATCCACGATTACAGCCGAACGCGCTCTGGTAGCATTCGGGAGACGGGCGGCCGGGAAAGAGCTGGGGCTGGAAGCGCTGGGTGTGAAACTGGGTCGCAACGGTTCCGTATCTGTCGACCCCTTTCTTAGAACTTCCCTCCCTGGCGTTTATGCGGCGGGTGATGTCACCGGGCAGATCCAGCTAGCACATGCCGCCTCGGCACAGGCCAAACGTGCTGTGGATCATATGCTCGGCCGCCCAGTGTCTATTCTGGATCCCGCCCTGATACCTCGGGTGACCTTCACTGATCCGGAAGTCGCCAGTATCGGCATGACCGAGGCTCAAGCGCGGGAGCAACACCCCGTTCGCACGGGAAGCTTTCAGTTTCGCGCACTGGGCAAGGCCCACGCGCTCGATGCCCTTACAGGTTTCGTAAAGGTCATCACGGACGAACGCGACGGGCGGCTCCTGGGCGTACACATCGTGGGAAGCCATGCCTCGGAATTAATCCACGAAGCGGTGGTACTGATGCAGCAAGGTGCAAACGTACGCGCGCTCACGGACGCCATCCACGCCCACCCGACCCTGTCGGAAGCGGTCTTCGAGGCGGCGGAAGACGCACTCGGGCATTCGATACACAAGCCACCCGTACCTAAGGCTGAACCCAAGGAGGACCTCTATGAGCGTACCGCCGGATAGCTGCCTCTTTCATGAAGACCACCTGTGGTGCCTTCCATCAGATGACGGGACCCTGCTGGTCGGCATAAGCGACCACGCGCAGGACAAGCTAGGAGACGTACTCTACCTCGACCTGCCGGAGGTCGGTAGCCAGGTTGAGTGCGGCGTCCCAATGGGGACCGTCGAGTCCGTAAAGGTAGTCAATGACCTGATTTGCCCCGTTTCCGGCGTGATCACAGCACGAAACGACGACCTTGAAGACCAGCCGGAACTCGCCAACAGCGAACCCTATGGAAGTGGCTGGCTTGTCAGAATCAGACCGGCTTCCGCGGATGCAACCGTTGGACTCATGGACGTCGACACGTACCAGAGGCATGTGGACGACTGACTGCCGTAGATTCGGACATTCTATCAATGGGCATTCTCCGCACTCGGTGCCCTCTCTGCCTACGCACGGGAGCCTTCCGACCGTAACAGTTCTACTCGCTACGCCTGCACTGCCGCATTGCGAGCACCAAGTGTTCTACCGCGTTTAATGTGCTTAACTGCTAATTATGGAGTCCATACCCTTCGACTACCTCTGGATCGTAGGCGCTGCCGTAATCCTGGTGGCCTTGGGCGCAATTCACACGTTTCGCCTCAATGTCCGCCTCCGACGCACGGCACAGGAGCTGCAGCGCGAGGTGAACGAAAGGCACCGAACGGAAAACCGTCTAGCTGAACATGAGGCACGCCTGCGACAGATAATCGATACTGAGCCAGAGTGCGTCAAGCTCCAGAATCTAGAGGGCCGACTACTTGAAATGAATCCAGCAGGCCTTGCCCTCCTGGATGCCAATAAACCGCAACAGATCATTGGCACTTCCGTTTATCAGATGGTCGCCCCCGAGTTCCGTGAGGCCTATCGCGACCTGACTCGCCGCGTGTTCGACGGCGAATCGGGCGTTCTCGAATTCCAGATTGTAAGCCTTAAGGGAAGGCGGAGGTGGATGGAAACCCACGCTGCGCCGCTACTTGACGCCGATGGTGCCATTGTTGCGCTGCTCGGAATCACGCGTGACATCACGCCCCGTAAGCTCGCTGAGGATGGTGTGCGCCTGCACTACCGAGAGCTCGCGCGTGCCGCCCGCATCAATACTATGGGCGAAATGGCATCTGGCCTAGCACACGAGCTTAATCAGCCTCTTGCCGCTATCGCTAACTACGCCAATGGCTGCCTACGCCACTTAAATTCCAACGCATGTACACCAGACGAACTCACCTCCCCTCTCGAGTCTATTAGCAGCCAGGCCAACCGTGCCGCTGAAATCATCCAAGGCTTACGTCACTTCGTAAACAAGGATCCGCCCAAGAAGTCCCTGGAAGACCTCAATCGCATCCTTCATAGCGTAATTTTGATCGCCCGCCCGGAGATCAACCTTCACCATGTCCAGCTGCACCTAGACCTCGAACCTGAACTTCCCTGCATCGAAGTTCAGCCAATCCAGTTAGAACAGGCCTTACTTAACCTTATCCGAAACGCTGTAGAAGCCATGGACGAGACACCCCCGTCCCTCAGACATCTCGTGATACGCACATCGTCAGAAAGCCACAAAGTATTCCTTGACGTCCAAGACACAGGCCCTGGAATGCCCTCCCATGTTCTGCTGCGTGTATTCGAACCTTTTTTTACTACGAAAGAAACGGGAATGGGTATGGGACTGCCCATCAGTCGCTCAATTATCGAAGGCCATGGAGGCGAGCTCAATGTCCAGTCGGATACGAAAGATGTGGGCCTTTCGATTCAAATCACCCTGCCAACTGTTACAAACCCCATGCACCAACACTTCCAGGCCCTCAAAGCTGATTCGCCTACTCCACCAAACGAAAACAAATAGCACAAAGCCAGAAAGACAACCAAAACACGGTTTTAGATATAGCGTCATGTACTCTAGGCTAGCGGAACAACCCGAATGAAGTGCATCCCCTAAAACAATACCGCAAGACCGATATCCGCTATAATCAAAACTATCCCGACACATTTACATCCCGACCCTGTCGCGAGGGCGCCCGATTCCACTCTTGTTCAGAAACGGATCAACCAAACGAGGCCTTTCCATCCTGCATAAGGCCACGTGCGTTTTAATCAAGACCCCATTAGGAAGGACAAGATCCGGAGCGATCTCAGCTAGCGGATACAATACAAAACTTCGCCACAATAGATACTGATGAGGAACGATAAGCCGCTCGCATGCGATGTCCTCGTTCCCATAAAGAATCAAATCCAGATCAAGAGTACGGGGACCCCATACTTGCCCCCGTGCACGCTGATGGATGCGTTCGATTTTCTGAAGATGATCCAGCAAATCGAAGGGCGAAAGCTCGGTCTCTAAACATGCCACTGCATTGATGAAATCCGGTTGCCCTGATGGCCCTACTGGCTCAGTGCGGTAGAGTGAGGAGATACGATCTACGCGGGACTGCGGAATTTCGCCAAGTCGGTCCTCGGCTTTGGTTACTTGGGTAATCGGACCATCCAGATTGCTCCCCAAAGCCACATACGAACGGATCCCATTGATGCGTACCATTACTCATCCTCATCGATAAACGCCAGAGTCGTCCAAGCTCTTCCCTCGATCGATCGCCAGTCAGGTTGCTTCAGTGCCCGGAATGGTCTGGGGCTGCTCTGCTTGTAATCGGCACTCTAGACGCAATTTCTACGCCACCTGAGATTAGCCCTCATGTGGCCTGTGCAAGTCTCCCGGCTGGCGCTCCGACTCATGTCAGTCACTGGCTCTGGGCCAGAACAAGTGTCACTGTCTGTGTCCCGAAAACGGTACAGAATGACAAGGTGCTGCCTCAGCAAGGAGCCCCCTTGCCTTGCCACTACATTGAACACATTGACCGAAGACCTCGCATACCCATCGGTACGCGTTGGCATATTATTTGCTGCCCTTTTGATGCCATCTCTTTCGCGAGAACCCTTCCGACATGAACCGCGCACTCCGGGCACCGCCCATCACAACCAATCCGTCTCGACCTCTCTTCCTTGCCAGTGTGCGTGATCGCTCTGAAGCCGAGATTGCGATGAGAAATGATGTTGATGTGATCGACATGAAGGAACCGTCGAACGGAGCCTTGGGCGCTGTCAAGCTGTCCGAATTGAGAAAGGTCATCCGGTTCACAGCAGGACGAAAGCCAATCAGCGCCACCATAGGCGAGCCTGGCATGAACCCAGCATCGATGCGGCGCGCCGTGATGGAACGCTTTGACGCAGGCGCAAACTACGTAAAAGTAGGCTTTCCACGAATCTCTGACGTGAATGAATTCGTATCGACGTTACCGCACGGATATTGTGCCACCCACAACCTGGTTGCCGTATTGCTCGCAGACTTGGAGCCTTGTCTTGGTTGGCTTACTCTATTAAGGGACATGGGATTCGCTGGTGTAATGTTAGACACCAACGCAAAAACATCCGGCAGCCTTTGCCAGCACTTGTCTACTTCAACGCTTGCTCGGTTTATTGACCGCTCGCATGATCTCGGGATGTTTTGTGGCCTTGCCGGCTCCTTGCAAGGTCACGAGGTTCCACGTTTACTGCGTCTAGGACCCGATCTAATCGGCTTTCGATCGGCTCTATGTACAGAGGGTAGATCGAGCACACTCGACCACGAACGTGTCCGCAATGTAGGCCGCATTTTCACGGCTCCCCACCGGGGCCCAAGCGATTACATGTCTGAGCAGGGGCTGATAAGTTATCCTTGAGCCTTCGCTCTTGGGTGGCCCCAGAAAGCTTACTCGCGGAAGTGCAAAGGCACGGACATGGGAGACGATGTGTCATGATAGCCCGAGCGGTCCCACGAGGTGGTCATACGACCGTACATTAAGCCTACCGATCAAAAGCCTTGCCGGGGAGCACCTGCGCAATGAAGGTAATTCCGGTCATTGACCTTCTGAGAGGCGAGGCAGTCCACGCTCGCCGCGGACATCGAGACACCTATCAGCCGCTACGGACTCCAACGTGCGCAGACGGAGATGCACTGACGCTTGCACGATATTATACGGTCGTGCTCGGCCTGGATCTGATCTACATTGCGGATCTCGATGCAATCCAGGGGCGCGGCTCTCAAGCAGGTTTGCTCCACGACATCGCCGCCGAGATTTCACCAGCAACGCTTTGGGTTGATGCGGGAATCCGGCAGCATGGGGATCTTGAACCCCTGCTTTCTAAACCTGGCATCCTGCCCGTTATCGGTAGCGAAAACCTTGTGGATACATTCTACTTGGCCGACCCAGAATCGGGTAGACAAACGGTACTTTCACTGGATTTTGCCGAAGGACAATTTCTGGGTCCGCCGACACTGGAGGAGCAGGCATGCTTCTGGACGGGGGAAACCATTTTGATGGACATCTCGCGTGTCGGCACTGCGCATGGGCCGAACCTAACGAGGCTGTCGAGATATCAACGCGCGGCCCCTTCGGTTGGGTGGTTCGTCGCTGGAGGGATAAGGAATGCCCGAGATCTAGCTACACTGAAGAAACGTGGTGCGGCGGGCGCGTTACTTGCCACATCTTTGCATAACGGACAGATCACCCATAAGGAGGTTGCAGCATTGGTCGGAAGCGATTAAGCCTCAAGTCGATGCTCAACGACTCCCGGCTCGCGCGCAAACAACATTGCCCGTAGCCATCTTGACCGCTTCGCCAGAATCGTTCGAGTCTCCAGAGCGGATCGGCCTTCTCCCGATATAGAGCATATTGGCTCACCCACCCCCACTAATGTGCCAGTCGCGGGTCGATCTTGACTCCAGCCCGGCCACTGAACGGGTCCGATGCGAACTTCCTGCTTCGCGAACAGGATGCGAAGGCCCCGGGTCAGACTGTCGACTGGAAGCGGCTTCGGTAGTTGTCCCATACATGCCCGCAGGTGATATGCAACCAACCCTCCCCTCCGCAACCGGGGCTCATGCAATTCCATGGTGGCGGTAGGACGCGGATTAAGTTCCAGAAACCAGGGCCTTCCTGCTGCATTGACCATGAAGTCCACACCATTAAAACCCCGCAGCCCGAGCCTTGCTGTAAGCGCCGTCACCCAATGGCTGACGGTACTCTCCAGAGAAGCTGGTACGCCTTGCATTGCTACTGCACCAGCGTACAGGTACGGCCGCCCAGGCTTCCGGGTCAGCAAGAGATGGTGATAGCCCAGAATTTGAGCTCGATGCCCATCCGCAACGAACAAGACCGATGCGGGTTTACCTGTGATATATCGGCGATAGCAGCCCGATTGACTGATACCCTTCTTCGCCGGGTAAACACCCATGCCTCCGCAACTCGAGCGAGTCTTGAAAAGCCAGCCATCCAGTTGCTCCGGCTCGTCCATTCGAGTTTCGGGATAAGGAATGTCCAAGTCGTCCAGTACCTTTGCGAACCTATCCGGTGTGTCTACCATGTTCCACACTTCAGGGAGATTCCCCACTACATGGAACCGGCGTTCTAACTCCACTAGTGAGCCTCCTTTTCCTTCGAACCCCGCCCCTGCTATCAGCATTGCGGACTCGAACGGCTTCCCCAATGTGCCAAGCAAGAGTTGCTCTGGGGTCTCCCCGATCGTTCCTTGAACCTTTAGCACCCGCCACGCGGCCTCGCGAGTGTCCAGATCGGAATAATTGTCGACCGCGACAACTCGTAGCCCACTTGCACTCGCGGATTGCGCCAATGAACGTACGCTGTGCCCAGCCAGAACAAGTGTCGGCTCAGGATCCTGCATTGCCGCGCGCAGCTTCAAGAGCGTGGTCGAAATGCAGGTAGACCGGCGTCTCCGTCGTAAGCATTTGCTTCAGAAGCGCTTGCTGCGCCTTGTATTTGACGTTGCCAACAGCAAGTGCCCCAATCGCTCGAGCACAACCTGACCTCGCTTCTAGAGGCTCACTACTGGACGTCACGCCAACGCCCTCGATCCCCTCCGGAGGTACCGCGTTGACGTCGCACGCGACGAGAAGCCGAGCAGCATACTGGAGATGACCGGCGTTCAAAACCTGAATTCCTGCCTTGGCTGCCCCGAAGACAACCTCTGCATCTGCAAGGAGTGTGTGTATTTTTCCGTCATTCGATCCGTCTGCACCCTCGAGGTTCGTTCCGAAACGCTCGTTGCATTGCTGTGCAACCTCATTTGCCTTGGTCAGGCTCTCATGGCTCACAATGCTCACATCCGCGCCTGCTCGCGACGCGAGCGTCCCGCATACCGACCCAACCGGACCCGTTCCACCGAACACCAGCACCTTTCTGTTAGCAAGCCCTTCTTCCTCGACGCGAGAGAGCGAATCCTCGACGCAAGCAATCATCCCGGCCGCGGTCGTGAAGGCTCCGCTCGGATCAGCAAATACCGAGATCTCAAAAGGTGGCACCATCGACCTGCGTGCTGCATCTAGCATGTCCATTGCCAGGAACTGATCCCTTCCACCGACGAACATACCTGTACGGCGTACTCCTTTCGGGCCGCGCGAGAAGATGGCGTCCTGTGTCAGGCCAGAAATCTCCGCCAGTTCCAGGTTGTTATATGCGAGGCAGTGCTCCCAGCCAGCATCGATCGCCATATTGGCGTCAAACGGACTCAAGTTCGCCTCAGGCGTTACCATATGTAATATCGCGGGTCGGGTCATTCGTTTCCTCGCCTTCTGTGTGAATTAAAACTAGAGGGATACAGCTGGCCGGTTAGAGCGAAGCCTCCGGGCAGACTTCGGACACCCTGCGGCCGTGATTGGATGCTGCAACAGTGCGGAAATGCAGTGACTTCTCATCCGAAAAACGGCGATTGGCCTTCGCGCTGACCTCTTGAGCTGTCCTTTCATCAGGCAAGATCACAAACCCCGTTGGGCCCCAGGAACTCTGCCCAACACCCTCAAAGCCAAGCGATTGAGCCCAGGCGAGAACTCTTGCGACCGCGGGACTGGCGAACCTCCCTCCCTGTGCCGGCGCGAAGTGCTCGCCCACCGTGCGCTGGATCTCCCCAATCCCTCTACCAAATCCGTCCAGATCCCGTTCCATTAGAGCCGGCGCTACCTGCATCAGGGCAATGTGACACAGATGTGCTGCTCGTTCCTGGGGAAACACCGGAAGTTGCGCAAAGCCTCCGGACTCCGCACTCCCATGCAGGCCCTGAACATCATTCACCAAAATCAGAAGAATCCGCCACTCACTCGGAAATTCTATCCGCGACAGGATCGGAGGAGGTTCCCCCCCTTCCGTTCGACCGCAATCCATCAGGAAACCGCCGAGATCAAACGCACCTATTCCAACCCCCGAGCGCCCTCCACGATCGAGGATCGTCGCAAGATTTCTCGAATTCGTTTCTAGGTTCGCCAATCGCTGTAGCGCTGTCCCTACCGCCAGAGACATCTGGGTACCCGAGCCCATGCCCGAATGTGCTGGGATAGATTCCTCTACACAGACACGCCACCGCCGCGGCGATAGACCAAAATGAGTCGCCAGCCGATCCAAGTAAGTCTCGGCACGTCGCTGGGATTGTGTATGACCCTCAAGATCCGGCCGCGCAATCTCTTCCAGGTATTCACCGTCACTAGCCACCACGACACGCGTCTGAAACGTATCGATGGCGAGTCCGAGGCTGCCAAACCGTCGGCCAAGGTTCCCGTTGAGATCGAGGAATCCAAGATGCAAACGCGCTGGGGCGCACACCCTTGCAACCGCACCGTGGAATTCCCTGGCATTACAATAATCTAGCATCAGGCGCTCCCAGGTCTCGTCACCTTTCCACCCCTACTCCTCGCCCATTCGTCCGAGCACTGCCAAACGCAACCACGTTGATTGGCTGGGGACACCAAAACAACGACCGTGAACGACGCCCACCCTCGAAACCGCTCACCCGCGATTACAGAGCCAACCTGACCTTGCTCGCCCGACGCCAGAGGTGCTCCTTGTACGGACCTAGAGAACCCCTGCGACTTCATGTTACTCCTTCACAGTAAAAGCTTTCGCTGGGCAAGCGGACACCACCTTAAGAACCTCCTCCCAGCTGGCATTCTCCGGCTTCACAATCAGCTTATCATCTTGAATAAAGAACGCCGTGGGCAAACTGTTCACGCAATTCCCACTATGAATGCACTTATTGCTATCCCAAATCACCTTCATCGTGCTCTCCTTTCTCACTTTTACCCGCATCAGTCGCGGCTTGCAATATACCTAGCGCGATAACAATGCACGTTCTCTTTGGAACCCACTAGCGACCTCACTTCCGGCCCTCGGCTTGTGGGAGCTGTCCAGAAACTTGTCGAAGTGAATTTTTGACTCTTCCAGACCAGCTCGTCTCAGGACCGATATTCCAGCATCTACCATCGGGGGTGGCCCACAAAGATACGCTTCGTACCCATCCAGATTCGATATCACCTCCGTTATCGTGTCGGTAACGTTACCCCGCCGACCTTCCCAATCGCTCTGCTCCGATTCAAGCGACAAAACAGGAACAAACTGAAAGTCACCCGCGCCTTTGGACTCGAAGGCTTTCATCTCGTCCAAGCAATAAAGATCCTCCTGCGTCCGCGCCCCGAACAGGACAGTTACATTTCGTCGACTTGGCCTGGAAAACTCCTGCTCAAGTACCGCTTTTATCGGCGCAAGACCACTACCCCCTGCGACACAAAGCATCGGGGCATCTGTCTCGCGAAGAAAGAAGGTTCCGAAAGGTCCGCGTAGTGTTACAGGCGAGCCTGTCCGGTCTTCACCAAACAGCCAGGTCGTCATGACGCCACCCGGGACGTAGCGGACGAAGAACGTTGCCGATCGGGACTCTTCCGTCTCCGGTGCCCTGGCAAAGGAGTAGTTGCGTGGCTCATTAATAACGCCGGGTACGACGAGCTCGGCATACTGACCGGCGAGATACTCCGGGAGAGGATCATTAAGGCGCACACCCACCTCAACGATATCGTGTGTCAGACGCCGATATCCTCCTATTACGCCTTCCACCTGACCCGGTTCGGGCAAGACCAGCTCGCCCGATTCAAGATCGACTTCCACCTCGATATCGCTCTTAAGCAAAGATTGGCACGCCAAGATGCAACCGGCATCCAAGTCTTCCTCCTCAAGCGTATAACTGAAGTCCACCAGAGGTTTTATCTTTCCACTAACCAACCTGGCCTTGCAGGTCCCGCAACTTCCAACCCTGCAGCTATGAGGCCACGCAATGCCATTGTCCAGGGCCGCTTTCAGAAGGTTGTCACCAGGCTGGACCGTCAACGCTTTGCCGGAAGGCTTGATGTCAGCCTTGAACGGACCCTTGCGGGCAAATAATCCAAACATAAGACAGTGTCCTTGCCAACGTTTACGAGGGGATATGAAGAAGTAAATCCTTACGCAGATGACAACGCTTCTAGCCTTAAAGGTAGACGACTTCGGGCTTAAGCGAGTACAGAATGGAAAGTACTTCGTCCCGTTCGCGCTTACCGACCTGATGCTTGTCGAGGGCCTTCAGGACATCATCCACCACGGCGACAAACTCAGTATCGTTGATGTTCATTCCCTTGTGCGCGGAAATCATGTCTTTTCCGGTATACTTCTCAGGCCCCCCGAATCCCTCGCAGCACATTTCTGTGACCAGCCGCTTTACCTCGTCGGGATCACTCGCCTCATAACGGTTCTTTACAAGGGGATTTGTAATATGATTGTGGAATATGTCTTCTACAATGGCCTCGATACCTGGCCGCTCGCCTAAGCGTTTGTAGAGTGTTGCATCTGCATCGGCCGTGGCATCTTTTACTGACTGTTCCGTAGCACTCATCGCTTTATCTCCTGATCCTACGATTTCCTGTTAGCGCACCAAGGGCGGGTGGTACGGTACGAGACCGCCACCCGCCTGGCACTTTCTTCTACAGGGCGTAATTGACGTCCATGCTGTACCCTTCAATCTCGGACGGATCGACCTCGTATCCGACCTTGCGATTGATCTTCTGCGCGATCTCGCGCTCCTCGGGGCTGGCGAAATCACGATCCCAGATGGCCAGCTTCCGCTTCATGATTCGATGCCACAGTGGCGGTACCAGTGCCAGCACGAACTCCGTGTAGTAACCGAAACCGGTATTTGGGGCACCCTGCGGCGCACCACCGACATTCGAAAGCTCCCAATAATGGGTCTCGCCTCGGTCGTGGTGGTCGGCTTGCCGGCCGATTTCAATGAACGCCCAGCTGGTAAACATGCTGTCGTTATCCCAGGAGTGACGATATTCAATCGGCTCTCCCTTCACTCGAATCAGCCCGTAATGCTCCATGTAATTCAGGGCCTCAAGTTCAAAGTTGGCGATGACCCATACGGTGAGCATGGCCGCCAATCCGATCAGCATTCCTTCCACTCCGCCGCCCCAGTAACCAAGGCCACCGAACGCGACCACCACAGGGACGCTCATCAGGTATCCACGGATCCAGCGGTTGGACAGGGAGAAGAAGGACTTGCCCTGGCGCTTCAGGCGTTTCCGTTCCGTCCGGATGCCGAAGTAGGACTGCCCAATGTGCGAAACAAGGAAGTGCTTATAGATACTGCGCCCGCGAGGTGCCGTAGCCGGGTCGACATCATCGCCCATCTTGTTACCTTCGGGACCCATCCAGGCACGGCCCAGCTCAAGATGATGGTTGTACACGTGCGCAAAGCAGAAGTGCGCCGCACCGGACAGCGCCATGATCCACCGAGAGATCAGGAAGCTGGGCCCCTTGGTATGGGAGAGCTCGTGGCCGTAGATGATACCCAGCCCTTGATGCAGGGCGACAGAAAGTGTTGCCGCCATGAGCTCCAGACCCCTAATGCCGTTGGTGTACTGCAAAGTCCAGCCAAAGGCCGTAAAGGTCTGCGTCTCGATGGGCACCCCGGCGGTATACTGGAAGACCCTCCAAGCCAGGGCCGCCATCAAGGCAACGAACACCGGAAGCATCAGATACATGACGAGATTGTGGATGACTCCAACCCCGGCAGGCCTACCGTCCTTCGTTGTAGCCGCTCCGCTGGTATGAATATTACGGGTCAGCGTATCCAGGATAATATTCAAGGTGAAGACGGTCATACCAAGCCACACCCACATTCCCCCTGCTAGCACGCCCGCCAAGGCAGCCAACAGACCGATGGGTGTCCACAGGTACACCAAGTGTCCAAATACCAATCTGCGTAACATGATGACGAAACCTCTCTCTAGTCACAGAACGTTAAGTCGGCGAATCTGGCTCTAGCCACCTTCCACAAGAGCTTTGCTCGCCTGACCACAATGTTTAGGAGAGATATCCCTACGGAACCATCCGCAAATGTACGCAACCGGTACGTACACCGTGCATCTACAGGCCATACCCTTCCCTGTTTCATGATCGATCGCGAGACCGGAGGATCCCTATCTCGCGCAATTCCCGTGGTGCTTATGCTAGACATACCCTATAAAGCGAGCATGGATTTCCAAATACTCTGTATTCAATCCGCGTTGTCTCGCAATCAGTACCGTAGTACTACCTTTTCTCTACTGAGCTTCTACTACTAGGCGCCCCGATCGACCTTAGTCTAAATATATGCATTACTCTTAATGGCCCTACCCTAGACCATTAGAGCCGTAAGCCACAACAGAACCTATTCGCACTTCCGATCAAGACCTAGAGGGGAGAAATACAATGCTTCAATCAGCACTGGAAAGAGATCTTGAGGCCAGACCCTACGAACGCCCCATCCGAGAGTTCGGCGAAATCGTAGCCAAGGATTCCGACATGCTCACTCAACTGGATGAGTGCCCCGACCAAGACTCATTTATCGAAAAATACCTCAGCATGGCCAAAAAGCACGGAAAAGAATTCACGCGCGACCAGCTTCTCGTTGCTGTTCAGGAACAGAAAATGGGGTCGAACTGGATTATCCCGAAATCGGTGTTGATGATGGTCAGGGATCGTTTTTAAGAGGAGCTTTTATGACGAACGAAATCAAGACTGACGCAGAGCGAGTCGTTGGACAGTGGGATGGTCGGTCTGCAGATGATCTCCAGAGCGAACTTGAACGCATCTTCCGGGAAATGCGAGAGGATAAGGCTCGCGACCGGCTGGTCGCCCGGCAGATGCCCCACCGAGAGCAACTCCCGGAGGACCTGCAAAGTTTTAATGCGTACCATATCTGGGGTTGCGACCCCGAGGGCCGGTGTGTTGTTGGTACGCGTGCAGACCGGATCGAACCCGTCGACAAGATCCGGACGTACTCGCTTATTGACCATCACTAGGTCACAACCATCCTCAAACATCCCTCGCGGTGGGGACTCGACATGGGACGTTGAGCATCGCCCCACCAGCGGGCAGGACCGAACCTCCGGACAGACCTCCGCCCGTCGGGATTTCGAACAACACGGCATTTTGTTGATCCAACCCTTGCATCCATATTTCGAGCCGATCGCCCCGGTTGCAGGATTGAGCACAAGACCCGACCACCGAGACGTCCTCTGGGTGTTAGGAGATGAGGACGCTGCGGTCAGTTCACCCGCTCGTATATCGTATGGTCGCGGGTCCCTCATGGCTCAAGTTTCGACCGTTAGCAAGGTTCTTTTATGTCCACACGAACCCTAATCGAATGCACGGATGCTACTTGGAACGTCGTGACGGGTTGCGAAAAGATTAGCGCTGGATGCAAGAATTGCTACGCTGAGCGCCATTGGCGACGGCTTAGTAAAAACGCAGCCACCCTCTACTTCAACCGCTCCTTTGATGATGTTAAAGCTCACGCTGATCGTTTGTCGCTGCCTCTGCATTGGCGGAAGCCGCGCCTAGTTTTCGTCAACTCGATGAGCGATCTTTTTCATCCAGATGTGCCATTTACGTTCATTCACAGGGTGTGGTCGAAAATGATGTTCGCCCACCAGCATTTTTACCAGATTCTTACCAAACGTCCTGAAAACGCCCTGGCATTTTTTCGGTGGAACTCGTCACTACCCCTCCAGCAGAGGATTCAGCCGTACTGCCGACACATCTGGCTGGGGGTCTCGGTTGAGAGTCAGCCGATGGCTGATTTGAGGATACCGTGTCTCCTTGAACTGCCCATTGCCGTCCGCTGGTTGTCCGTGGAGCCCCTCCTTTCACCGATCGCTCTGACTCCATACTTGACTGTGCGGCAGGGAGAGCCCCCTGAGCCGATCGCGATATGCGCCAAATGCAGTGGCCCAGACCGGGCTCGTGACAAGCCACACTCCATCCATTGGGTGGTCATTGGCGGAGAAACCGGACCTAGGGCCCGCCCATGCCATGTCGACTGGATCCGAGGCGTTTTAGAACAATGCCGAACGGCTCATGTACCGGTATTCACGCGTCATTTGGGCAGCCGAGCCATATGGGACGAGGAGGGGTGCACTGTGTTGCTGCCCAAATCAATTCGAACCGCGCACAACCGGGAAAGATGGCCCAAGGGCCTGAACGTAAGCGAGTATCCTGCATACTGATCTGCCGCGAGACGGATCCAAGCTCTTACTTATAGCACGTGGACAACCCGGCCCCTCTGCGAAGCCCCTTTCCGGCTAGAGACCCTGCCAACCGCATTGGAGCCCCTACCCCAGCCAGAGCGCCCCATTAGTCTGGCTCCTTTTCTGGCTCCAAACCGGCCTTCAAAACAATCTCCATAAGCTCCCCAATCGACCGGGCTCCCAGTTTGCTCATAATACTTGCCCTGTATCCTTCCACCGTTCGAACAGAAAGCTCCATCTCATACGCAATAATTTTATTGGGCCTGCCTTTGCCAAGGCGTGCCAGCACCTCTCGTTCACGTGGGGTAAGGCCGGCAATCTTCTCTTTTACACGCCTTGCATGATCTTCCTGTTCCCAGATCTTTCTGTATTCCTCGATCGAGGTGTTAATCGTGTCAAGGAGATCCTGGTCGTTGAAAGGCTTCTGCAGAAACTCCACCGCCCCGGCCTTCATCGCTCGGACCGTGATTGGCACATCCCCGTGCCCAGTGATAATAATTACCGGTAGTTTTATCCCTCGTTCTCGCAACACATCTTGAAGATCCAACCCACTCATACCTGGCATTCGTACATCTAGCACCAGACAACCACGAGTCTTCTCGTCCACCACGTCCAGAAACTCGGAAGCTGACGCATATTTCTCGCTCCTCAATCCAACTTGGTTTACCAGAAACCCAATTGAGTCACGAACCGCCGCACTGTCGTCCACCACATGTACGACGTTGTGGTCTTCCGATAAATTACTCATCCTTCTCCCCCTTCGCCTGTGGCACTGTAAAGCGGAAGACTGACCCCTGCGGACTTGTCTCCTCCAACCACAACCGACCTCCATGTGCCTCAACAATACTCTGACTTATCCCTAGACCGACCCCCATTCCCTTTTCTTTTGTAGTGAAGAACGGCTCGAACAGACGATTAGCAATATCCGGTGGACACCCATGTCCACTATCACGCACATCCACCGTCACCTCGGTCTCCTCATTCCGCGTAGCCGTTATTGTAACGTTTCTGCAACCGGGATCGCGTTCCGACACTGCTTCCATTGCATTCCGCACCAGATTTAACAAAACCTGCTCCAACTGTATGCGATCCGCCCAGACCGGAGGCAACCTATCCGGAACATCAAAGTGAACGTTTATCAAATTCTGCAATGCTTCGGACTCAACGAAGCTCTCAATCTCCCCAACAATCTGACCTAACTCAACAGAGCACTCTTCAATCTCGCCTTTTCGGGAAAACATCCGCAACCGACGAAAAATCTCGGTTGCGGTTTCAGCTTGTCGTAGCACTTGCTGGAGACCGTAGTAAAGATCATCCGGTTTATATTCCCCCGCAGAGAGCATTCGAAGACACGTCTGGGTAAAAGTGGTTATGGCGCAAAGTGGCTGATTTAGCTCATGCGCCAGTCCTGATGTCATCTCACCCAAGGTGCTCAGCCGTGCCACGTGCGTGAGCTCCGATTGGTGCAATCGATTTTGCCTCTGAGTTTCCACTAACTCGGTTATATCATGCCCTGTTGAAATAAAGTGGGTAATCTCTCCATTGGCATCTCTAAGCGGAGTTATCGTTCTTTGCTCGTGATATATACTTCCATCCTTCTTTCGATTCACCAGCTCGCCTCGATAGGCTTTTCCACTACTAATCAATCTCCAAATCTGATTGTAGAACTCCTGATCATGAAATCCTGAACGCAACACTCCAGCCGGACGCCCGATTAGCTCCTCCTTCGAGTAACCGGTCATGCATTCAAATGAGCCGTTGACGTACTCTATCATCCGGTTTCTGTCGGTTATCATGACAGCATCGGCTGCCTGCTCAAGCGCGCTGGAAAGCTTCCGCATTCGTGCTTCGGAGCGCGCACGCTGCCATTCCCGGCCGAGCCACTGGCCCATCATCTTAATCAACTCTTTATCAGCGTCTGTAAACTCATCACTCTCGGCTTTATTTCCCCAAAAACATAACGTCCCTTCGATAATGTCATTTACCAGATACCGAACTCCGATGTAGGCCACTGGCGTTTCACAACTCTTGTTGATTCCTGAACAGTTTGGACCCTGCCCATCGCCAACATAGGTGTAAGGCTCCTTCGATTTAATGGCTCGAAAGCAAAATCGGTTTGAATGCAACCCGGCGTTCTGTAGTCCATCGAGATCCATGGACCCCACTGATGCGATGATGTCGAATTCCTCACCGTTGATACTCGTTACCATACCCGCTGCCAGGCCGAACTGTGCGCAAGCCAGCTTCAGTACACCGCTCAGTTTTTCGTCGAAACAGATGTCTTCGCGGGTGCTTATCTCGTGGAATTTCCGCAATGTCTTGACGTGCTTCCGTAACTTCTCTTCTGCATCTCGCCGCTCGGCCTCGGCGTCGACCCTCGACGTGACGTCCTGCAAGATCACCATCAAGCCAGGCTGGCGCATGGTATTTCGATAACAAAGCGGAGCCATCGTAATTGCGATATATTTCCTCACGCTATCCGTTTCGCGTAGCCGCACCGTCCTTTGCGCACTCGGACTACGCCCTGTTGCAATTTCGGTTCGAAGATTTGCGATCACAGGATGGTCGTCCTTTGAAAAAAGGTCGTTCAATGCGCCCCCAAGCGTAATGCGGTTTGTGGCGTTAAGGATTTCCTGTGCTTGATGGTTTAGCGTAAGAATGACACCCGATGCATCGATCGTCATGACGCCGATAGGGGCGCAGTCGAGCAATTGGTCGAGATACTGGTTCAATTCCGGTTTTAGGTGCGGAAGCTTCTCGAAACGCACCTGAGCACGACAGAGAGCGTGATGGTGGCGCTGTCTCTGCCTGCGGCGGTTGACCGCTTCCATTAAGGCATTGGGTAGTGCAGTCAGATCCTCACTCGACCAGGGTATGACCTCGCTCCCGAGGAACGGGCTGAACATAAGGGTTCGTCTGAGGGGGCGGCATGCCTCAGGTCGAGTGAGTATGATGACTGGAAGAAACTTGTCGATCGTGTGTATTCGTTGCGCGATTTGGACCGCAAGATCAGGGCTCGTCCCAAGTAACACTACATCAACCGGCTGGCCGTCCTCTTCTAAATGGCTTGAGAGGTCAGCTTGATCATCAAGCGTCTCAAGGTCGACGTCATCCGGGCAATTTTCTCGAATAGCGTCCGCCACGGCGGGCTCGGACCCGATCATCTTGATGACAGGGCATTTTTCGGCGTGAAGAATCTCAGCATTGTGCATTCGGTCAATCCGCCAGTAATGGTTGCCCTAGCAGGGCCCTTCCAGTCCATACACGCAGCAGGTCGGTGGTTGGAGACATCAGCCCCGAGGCGCGTGCATCGCGGAGTAATCTGTGCAAAAGAGATCCGCTGCGATATCCGATTCCTCCGCACAAGGTCATACTCTCGTTTACCACGTTGACAGCGCAATCTGCCACTTCCGCCTTTGCGGACATAACTCCAATCAGTGCGTCCGGTGCACCTGCATCAAAGTTCGCAGCAGCGTAATAGGTGAGACTTCGGGTTCGTTCCAGTTGAGCCCACAGTTCGCCCAACTTGTGCTGGAGAACGGACGAATGCGATAGGCTGGTCCCGGAATGGCTGTGATAGCGACGCATGAGGTGGCCTCGCGCCTCTTCCAGGGCGGCAGTTGCAACGCCGAGGTATGTTCCGGCCAACGCAACGAGAAAATAGGGCAAGATAATGTTGAAGATGTACCAGATCTGCTCGCCTTCGCGGCCTAGTAGATTGGACCGAGGAATCTCGATGCCCTGCATCAGCATTGAACACGAAGAGTTTCCCCTTAGACCCAAACCATCCCACGGCTCACCCCAATCGAGACCTTCGGAATCCGCTGACACTACAACACAGGAAAACCGACCGAGCGAAGCGGACCCATCTCCAACGGTCACGGCGGATACAACATAGGAGTCGGCCTGGCCACCATTCGTGACGAACGTCTTTTTTCCGGTCAGGCGATAGTGTCCGCTTTCTGCATCCTCCAGCGTAGTTTCAGGTAAGTAGAAATGTGCCCCGGTTCCAGCTTCACTCAAGGATAGCGTTGTGATGTGGTGACCCGCGCAAATAGGTTCTAGGAAGCGCTGCTGCTGGTCTGGTGTGGGATTAGCGGCAATCACGGAGGATCCCACGCAGTGCATGCCGAAACAGATAGCCGTTGACGCACATTCTTGGCCCAGAACTTCACACACCTTGGCCAGCGACGACAGACCGTAACCACAGCCGCCATATGCCTGCGGGACCACCATTCCGCCTAGCCCGACGTCCTGTAATGCCCGGATCCCTTCCGCCGGCCACTCCCGCTTCTCATCGATCTGACTGCTGTAACGAGCGACGGTCTCCGTTGCGATTTCTTGGACCCTGAGCAAAACCGTGTCAAAGTTTTCATCCCGCATAAAGGCGCCTCTCAGCTGCTTTTTTACCCCCTAAGCGCTGGCAGGCTGGCCAAGCCGGAGCTAGAGGTTACATCCGGTCATGGATCCATTCACGACGGCTGGGTGGGTCGAAGGATGACGGGAACTGTAGGCAATCCCGCCCGCTCCGGAGATCGCCGTCTGGGCCAGCGTCATTGCCGCGCCCGGAGCGTGCTATATATGGTGGTTCTGCTTATCGCGGCTCCCACGCAAGGAGTGGACGCGAGTCGAACCCAGCCATGAAGTCATGAACTCATGAACAAATAATAGACGGGATGTCTACGGTCCTGTATGCGCAATAGTACGCAAGCGTCTATCGTTTCGGTTAAAAGAGGTATTCAATAGCGTATGAGGGAGTACCGCACTGCCTGTCTTGGGCATGGGTGCGTATGGCGAAGCGGGCATTGGAGTCGCAAGTTGCTTTGAAGACCTCCTCGCCCGGCAAGCAAGGAGCCAAAATGACCGACATGAGCCGGGAAACCCATAGCCGATCCATCCTGGATGCGGTATCGGGTGCCCCAGGGTGGGAAAATTCTACCGACAATCATATCCTTGCATCCTGGAAAAGGTGCCTGAGCGAATACCAGCTTGATCCAGACGCCGCCCCAGAGCCGCGATTTGTCTCCGATGGGGACCTTCGGCATCGTCGGGAAGAGTCCCGCACACTGGTGGAAATCGCCCAGGAAGAGATGACCAATCTGTACCAGCAGGTTGCTGGAACCGGGTACTCGATTCTGCTGACGGACTCCGACGGCGTACTACTAAAGTACGTCGGTGATCCCATATTCACCGATGCGGCCGCTTCAACCGGACTGCAAGCTGGCGCGATCTGGCACGAACAGTATCAGGGGACCAACGGCATCGGGACCTGCCTGGTTGAGCAACGCCCTTTGGTGATTCACAAGAACGACCATTTCTTTGGCAAGAATATCCGCCTCACCTGCTCGGCGGCACCAGTCTTTGATCCGACCGGGCGCGTCTGCGCAGTGCTGGACGCGTCCAGCGAATCACGCATGGCACAGCAACACACGATGGTCCTGGTGAACATGTCGGCCCAGTTGATCGAAAATCGCTTGTTCCTCTGCGGCATGCGAGACCACTATCTGCTCCGTTTTCACAGTCGGCCAGAATTCGTGAACACGCTCGGGGAAGGTATTGTGGCATTCGACCCTGCGGGGCGCATACTGGCAGCCAACCGCAGCGCGCTGTTCCAGTTGAACGAGAATCCTTCAGACAGAATCGTGGGGGAGCTTCTTCGAGACGTCTTCAACATTCGTGTTGACACAGCCCTGCAATACGCCCGTTCCCCGGTGACGCAGCCTGTTCCGCTGCATGACAGTCGCCAGGGTCGACGGTTCTACGTGAGTTTCCAACCACCGGCTAGCCCACCAGCCGCGAATCTTCCGTCGTCGCGAGCAGAGCACGCCAAAGTTCCCGCCCCCCAGTATGCGATGGAGGATCTTCACTGGGGCGATACCCGGATGAATCACAATATCGAGCAGGCCCGCAAGCTGCTGGACAAGGACCTGCCCTTCATGCTCCTCGGCGAAACGGGTTCCGGCAAGGACGTATTCGCGCGAGCGATACACCTGTCCAGCGCGCGCCACCGAGAGCCCTTTATCGCAGTAAATTGTGCTTCATTGCCGGAAACCCTAATTGAAAGCGAGCTGTTCGGATATCGTCCAGGCGCCTTCACTGGCGCGAGCCGCGAGGGGAGCCGCGGGAAGATTGTTCAGGCGGATGGCGGCACCCTCTTCCTTGACGAAATCGGCGACATGCCTCTAGCTCTGCAGGCGAGGCTGCTGCGGGTGCTTGAGGAGCGCGAAGTCGTCCCGCTGGGCAGCGAAACGTCCGTACGAGTGGACATTCGAGTCATAAGTGCAACACACCAGGATCTCCAGCAACAGGTCGCCGAAGGACGCTTCCGTCAGGATCTGTTCTACCGACTCCGTGGCATCAGCCTTACGATTCCACCGCTACGCGAACGTCAGGACCGCAGAGAGCTAATCCAACGTCTTCTGGAAATCGAAGCAGGGGACAGCGAGGCAGTATCCCTTGTGCCGGACGCCCTTGCCATTCTCGATTCATACCCATGGCCCGGTAACATTCGAGAGCTCCGCAGTGTCCTTCGTACGCTGGTCGGATTATCGGAAGATGGCATTATCCGGGCCGAATCGCTTCCGGAATTCACGCTGCAGAACAACCCCGAACTGGAAACACAAGCGGCCGACCTGAGCAACCCCCTGACACTCGCGGAACGCGAGACTCTCCTGCGTGAGCTAGAGGGCTGCCATTGGAATGTTTCCCAGGTTGCGGCAAATTTGGACGTCAGCCGTAACACTCTGTATCGAAAGATGAAGCGCTGCGGTATCAAGCCTCCCCGCTAATACCCAGCACGACCGCTCCAATCGCCATTACCCCGCGCAGAACCCTGGCACAGGTCAACTGCGGCGCGCATCGCCATGTTCACCGAATTCTGCAGAACCTTGGCATGAATCTTGATCCGCCATGTTGCAGTGCATGCACGGATCCAATCACCAGAGGCAATCGACTTGACGAAGGAACATGTCCTCTTCGTAACTGGCAACCTAGCCGCGCCGGCCTTGCGGCAGGTTCTCGAACAGATGAGTCCGGACGCATTCACCTGGGAAGTCCGGTCTCTTGGTGTAAAAGTTGCCGCTCTGTTGACTGGAGACCTGATCCGCAGGCGCCTATCGGATACCGGACAGGCTAACCGAGTGATCCTGCCAGGACTATGTCGCGGTGACCTCGAGGCCCTGAAGGACCATTACGGTGTACCATTCCAACGCGGTCCCGAAGAATTGATGGACCTGCCGGAATGGTTTGGCCTAGAGGGAAAACCGGTCGACCTCAGCCAACACTCGGTGAAGATCTTTGCCGAGATCACTGACGCTCCGCTACTCGATCTCGATTCTCTATCGGAGCGCGCCCATGCCTTCCGTGAGGATGGTGCCGACGTTATCGACCTCGGCTGTCTACCCGACACCCCCTTTCCGTTACTAGCGTCGGCCGTACGTCGACTCAAGGCCGAAGGCTTCTTGGTTAGCGTGGACTCAATAGACTCACAAGATCTACTGACCGGCGGTTTGGCAGGCGCAGACTTCCTGCTGAGCCTGACCGAGAAGACTCTCTGGATCTCGGAGGAAGTGGAGGCAACGCCAATCTTGATTCCAACTCAGCCCGGCGATCTGGATTCTCTAATTCGCTCCTATGAAGCGTTACGAGCTCGAGGGCGGGACTGCATTCTGGATCCGGTCCTTGACCCTATTCACTTCGGCTTCACGGACTCACTGGTCCGATATCACGAGCTTCGCAAGCGCCTCCCGGATGTGGCCATGATGATGGGTACTGGAAACCTTTCGGAACTAACCGAGGCAGACACAACCGGCATCCACGCACTACTGAGCGGCGTCATGTCCGAGCTGCAAATTGGAAGCCTTTTGACTACGGAGGTCAGCCCCCACTGCCGCTCCGCAGTCAGAGAGCTCGACCTGTGCCGACGTGTCATGTTTCGCGCCAGGGAACACAACCGGCTCCCCAAGAAGCTCAGTGAGGGGCTGGCTTGTGTGCACGAACGCAAGCCGTTCCCCTATGGCGTAGATGAAGTCCGAGAAGCTGCGGGCCAGGTCAAGGATGCCAACTTCCGCATCAAGGTCACCGGCAACGGTATCCACATCTATAACCGGGATCGGTTCCTGACGTCTACTGATCCCTTTCTACTGTTTCCGGATCTGGACGTGGAACGGGATGGAGGCCATGCCTTCTACCTTGGCGTGGAACTCGCGCGCGCCGAGATCGCACACCAGCTTGGAAAGCGCTATACACAGGATCAGCCTCTACGCTGGGGCTGCACCGTGAAGCGACCGGAGGAAGACCTCACACGCTACACCCCGCCCGCACCTACGAAGCGGCGCCCCTGAATGGCCTCGAACTTGCAGGGATTCCGGCATGGTGGCCGATAACAAGAATTTTCAGGATTCATCCCCGCTCAAGCCGTGCACGCACAACCACGCCGTGCGTCTGGTGTGCCCCTTCTGTGGACTTGCGTGTGACGATCTGTCACCTCCGCGTGACACAGCCGAGGCGCCCTTCGCTCAGGACTGCTCAGTGGCCACCGAAGGTTATCAAGCGGCCATACAGGCCCCGCACGCTCTCCAACCGCGACTGCACGGAAAATCCGTAGCACTCGACGAAGCGTTGGATCACGCCGCCAACCGCTTGCGTCAGTCTCGACTGCCATTGTTTGCCGGCTTGATCGGCGATCTTCCCGAAAGCCGTGCACTTTGGCGTCTCGCCGACCGTTGCGGCGCTACGGTCGACCACGCCGGCGCTGATGCTCTAAGCCGGATGTATTCGGTAGCCCAGATGCAGGGACTGATAACCACCACCCTCGGCGAGGCACGTAACCGTGCCGACTTGTGGCTGTTCATCGGAGACGGGATATTCCGCCGCCAGCCACGAATCTCTGAACGACTGTTATCGCCGAAACAGCGCCTGCACACCAAGGCCAAATCAAATGTGGTTGTGTTGGGTTCCGGTTCACGCAGCAATATGTTGCCCAATGGGGTGGAGTATGCGGATCTCGACTCATGCTCTATCGCGGATTTTGTGGGCAGCATTCGCGCGACGCTGCAAGGCTGGGAGCTCGGAGCGTTTGCACACCCCAAGACTCAGGGAATCGCCGCCCAAGTTAAGCAAGCACAGTATCTTGTTGTCGCAATGGATCCCGCAGACCTGAGTGGCTCTCGAGGTGACGGCCTCCTCGATCTTGATCTTCTGGGGATCGCCCGTTTAATACGCCAGATCAACGAATCCGGGCGCGCAGCGCTGCTGCCGATGGGTGCCGGGGATGGACTGTCCAGCTGCCAGCAGGCGGGGCTCTGGCATAACGGCTTTGGCTTGAGGACGGGACATCACTACAACGGCCCGCATTTCGATCCGCACGGGCATGACACGGCACGCATGCTGCAGGAGGGAGGCACGGACCTCCTGCTGTGGCACGCCAGCCTGCGCCCAATTCCGCCCCCGGAAACCGGATTGCCCTCACTGGTCTTTGGGCACCCGGGGTTAACATTCGTCCAGGAGCCAGAGCTGTTTGTGCCGCTCACCGTGCCGGGCATCCACCGTACCGGGCAGATCCATCGTGGTGACGGCATCACAGTGCTGCCACTACCCGCCCTGTTTGCTCGTACAGAGAGCGACCTCGCAGCAGGTCCCAGCGTCTATGCCGACCTGCTGACCCGGATCATGGAGGAGAGTGCCGAATGCTGACGCGACTGACTGGTGCCCGAGTATTCGACCCCGTGAACAAGCTTAACGGGAGCGTAAGAGATGTCTGGGTGCGTGACGGACACATCTGCGAGGCCCCGGAAGACCCTCAGGCGGCGGATCACACGATCCACCTGAACCAGAAGGTCCTGATGGCCGGAGCCATCGACATCCATAGCCACATTGCAGGGGGCAACGTCAACAATGCGCGCGTACTGCTGCCGGAACAGCATATCGCGGGTCAACGGCGCTACGCGGACTATCCCTTCATGAATGCGCGTTGGTCAGCCTTTGACGTGGGCTACCGCTACGCGGAAATGGGCTTCACCACTGTAGTCGAACCTGCAGTGCTACCGCTCAACGCCGCACAGGCGCACGCCGAACTCGCGGACATACCGATTATCGATAAGGCAGGTCTTGCGATCGTGGGCAACGATGATTTCCTGCTGCGGATGTTACGTGACGGCGCTGAACAGGAACGGATCAACGACTACATCGCCTGGGTGCTCCATGCGACTCGGTGTCTCGGTGTAAAAGTAATCAATGCCGGAGGCGCGACCTCGTTCAAGTTCAACCACAGACAGCTCTCCCTGGACGAAGAAGTGCCCATGTACGGAATGACCTCGCGGGATATCCTGCAGGCGGTGCAGCGCGCCGTGGTAGCACTGGGTATCCCTCATCCGGTCCATGTGCATTGCAACAACCTTGGTGTCGCGGGCAACGTGGCCACGGCTGAGGCCACAATGGAGGCCGCCGGGGGGCTGCCCATGCACCTTGCCCATATTCAGTTTTACGGGTACGGAAACGAGGGCAAGCGCGGATTCTCCAGCGGCGCGCCGCGTCTTATCGACGCCTTGAACCGGCACCCGAACGTCACGATCGATGTAGGGCAGGTCCTTTTTGGCCAAACAGTAACCATCTCTGGAGACGTACTGCGCCAGTTCGATGCGCGCGGGATCGCCAGTCCCGCCAAATGGACGGTATGGGAGGCTGAAGACGGCGGCGGCGGTGTCGTACCGTTTCGCTATCGAGAAGCCAACTTCGTCAACTCGATGCAGTGGGCGATCGGGCTGGAGATATTCCTGCTCGTTGATGACCCATCACGTGTCTTCTTTACAACCGATCACCCGAACGGTGCCCCGTTCACGGCGTACCCGGACCTATTCCGCCTCCTGATGGACCGGGACTATCGTGCCGAATGCCTGCAGCGGGTTCATCCTGCGGCAGTGGAACAAACCCTGCTCCGCCACATTTCGCGGGAATACAGCTTAGCCGACATTGCCCTGATGACCAGGGCGGCGCCAGCCAGACTCCTCGGCCTTCCGGATCGAGGTCACCTCACGCCGGGGGCAGTCGCGGATATCGCTGTGTATCATGACAATACAGATCGGGCCGCCATGTTCCGTCACGCCCATCTCGTAATGAAGGATGGAATCGTCGTTGTCCAGGACGGACAGGTCACTAATGCCACCCAGGGCCGAACCCATGCGGTTGCACCTCCTTTCGATCCAGGCATCGAAGGCCCCTTGAAAACCTACTTTGACCGCTTTCATCTGTGTCGAATGGAACACTACGGCCTTCTCCATCCCGCCATTTCCGATGGCCTGGGTATGCAACTCGAACTACATTGAGACTAACGCCATGAACCTACCGGTACGCGAAATCATCATCGTGACCGAGAACGCCGACGGTGCCCCGCACATTGCCCCTATGGGCGTGCGGGACCGGGACGCCCATGTAGTGGTGGCACCATTCCGTCCTTCAACGACACTGGAAAATCTACTTCAAACCGGGCGTGCAGTAATCAGCTGTACGGATGACGTCAGGGTTTTTGCCGGCTGTCTGTCAGGACGTCGTGACTGGCCTCTGGAGCCTGTTTCGGGAGGGTTTCGCCTGCGCGATGCACTTGCGCACGAGTCACTGGAACTCTCGACGATGGAAGAAGACGCTATTCGTCCCCGGCTCATCTGCACGGTAGCCGAGGTTGTGCAACATCGTCCTTTTCGCGGATTCAACAGAGCTCAGGCAGCAGTTCTTGAACTGGCCATTCTCGCGAGCCGGCTCGACCGTCTAAGCCCGGAAAAGATCACCCGGGAGATGGAGTATCTTCAGATCGCAATGGACAAGACCGCAGGACCGCACGAGACAGAGGCATGGCAGTGGCTGGAAGCAAAGGTGAACGCCGTTCTTCGGCCTGAGCAACCATCAAGTTTCGGTACCTGAAAGCCGCCCTCTCGGCAGGATTCGGATCCTCTACCCGGTCAAATCCGCATCAGTACGTCCTTCAATTGCAGGCCTTGATCCTGTAGCCGCACCCGGACCACCCGCTACGCCACCCATCAAACTTGCCTGAACGATCCCGATGCAAAAGTGCAATCGGGCACCCTGCTTGCGGGCCATATCGCAGAAAAGCCCGATCCAGCAGGCCCTCCTCGACCAGGTTCATCAGACTGCCGTCCTCCGTGTCAGGCTCCTTCGACTTTACCAGAAGAAGCCCATGCGCCCGGAGCCGTCCGGCAAGCCACGCGGAAAGACTGTCAGACGTGACATCCCACGACTGCTCCACTGAAGAATCCGCCAGGACGTCACGGCTTGGTATCCAGACTCGTACTGCCCGCTCCACCCGACCCGTGTCCGGCATTTCCTGCAGCGACTCCAGTGGGCTCACACCGGGGTGCAGGGCACAAATGGTCTCGGCGAATACATCCATTGCCCGCAGCGCGAGTGCATGAGCCCGTCCATCGTCGAAAAGCCACGTCTGTTGCAACCGCCGCACTTCATCGGCAAAAGGACCTCCGCCTGGCACAACGACAACCGGATCTGGACAGTTCACCAGTTCCGACAACCAGGCGTGCAGGCTCGCATCGTGTGCCAGACTGCCGCCAAGCTTAACCACCCACACGTATGCGCCCCGAATGCCGAAGCACCGAAAGCATGGCGGTCGCCTTGTCCAGCGTTTCCTGGAACTCGGCCGCCTCGGTGGAATCGAAAACGATCCCCCCACCGGCCCAGCAGCGAATTTCCCCTTGGTTGTAGATCATGGTTCGAATCGCAATGTTGACGTCCATCTGTCCCTCGTAACCAATGTAGCCAATGGAGCCGCAGTACAGTCCGCGGCGCTGCGGCTCCAGCTCCTCGATAATCTGCATCGCTCGAATCTTGGGCGCACCGGTGATTGAGCCGCCCGGGAAACAGGCTCGCAAGAGGCCGATGGCATCCTGGTCATCATTAAGCTTCCCGGTAACAGTGCTAACGAGATGGTGGACGTTGGAAAACCCCTCAACGGCGAACAGCGACGGAACGCGAACCGACCCTGCTTGACACACACGACCCAGGTCGTTGCGCAGGAGGTCAACAATCATCAGGTTTTCCGCTCGGTCCTTTTCGCTTTGTGATAACTCCCGAGCCCACTCGCTGTCAGCTTCGGGGGAGCTTCCGCGCGGACGGGTACCCTTGATAGGACGGGTTTCAACTACACCCGCAGTGACTTGAAGGAAGCGCTCCGGAGAAACACTGAGTATCTGGGCATAGGGTGTATTGAGAAAAGCGGAAAAAGGTGCCGGGCTGCGTTCGCGAAGCACCGTATAGGCCCCCCAGCCATCCCCGCGTGCAGGGGCCGAGAATCGTTGGGCCAGATTGACCTGATAACAGTCTCCATCCCTTATGTATGCATGCACACGGGCAAACGCGTCGGAATAGCCTTTTGCGTCGAAATTGCTCGTGACGGGCCCGATCACGCGGAACGGGTCCCTGTTGATCCGAGGCTTCGAAGCACTAAAGCGGTGTAGCAGCCGCCACCATTGGCGGTGTGTTGTCCGTTCTCGCCCGTGCGACACCAGCCAACTCCGGTGTTCTTGATGATCAACGACCAGTGCCCAGTCGTAGATACCAACAGCCATTTCTGGCAGTGCCTCATCGTCCCGAGCGTGAGCAGGAAGCTGTTCGATGCGACGTGCGAGGTCGTAGCTGAACCACCCGACTGCTCCGCCACCGAAAGGCAGGCTCACCCGATCGGACTCACGATCTCCCATCTGCTCCCGGAGCAGTGTGAACGGGTCCGCGCGTGACCGCCGAAGTTTTCCCCCGCGGGTACGGATCTCGGTAAATCCTCCCTTGGTCACTAACGTAGTACCGGGGTCGGATGTGAGAATATCGTAGCGGCCCGCCTCAGATCCCGGGCGCCCGCTGTCGAGAAATACAGCCCACGGATCACTGGCCATCCCATCAAAGACGCGCGAAGTGTCCGGCTGATAGGGCACCTCACTCAGAAGATGCATGGCTAGGCCTCCTCGCGCATAAGATATGCGACGGCAACCGCCGGGCCCATATCGGCTGCCAGGCTAGTCTTGAAATCCGCCTTCCTCAGATCGTCCAGCGGATCACAAACGTCATAGTCCATCCCAAGACGCCGAGCCACGCGCTCGACGAGAAAGCGCCCAATTCCCGCCCCCAGCAAGGGCGTGTCGGCACTGATGCCACGGGAGATCTGCAATTGGCAAGCACACGTCAGTCTATGAACCTGGCACTCGGCCAAATAATCCGCAATAGCTTTCCACATGGCACTTGACCCATTGGACGCATCGGTTCCCAGCATACGGGCCAGTCTGGCTTCACTCTTGGCCAGCGTCTTGTCACGTCCGTCAGCCGTCATGCCCAGATCCGAGTCCTCCGGCAGGTCACCACTAAGGCGATACACGTCCGCAGCCGTCGCGAAATGCTCCGCAACCAGGTCAACCCAGACCCCTCGAAACGGGACTGCTGTAGCCATTTTCATAACGGGGGTTCGCACAACGCCGCTGTATATAAGTTCACCAAGCGCGAGCCGCGTATGATCATTCGTGCCACAAGCATAGACCCGGCCGTCCTGGATCCAGACGAGGTCCGTCGTCGTGCTTCCCACATCGACCAGCAAGCCTCTGGGATAGCAACGAGCGGCCAGAGTAGCTGTCGCATGCCAATTGGCCGAAGCAACGGATTCAAATGCCTGTATCGCCGAGCCAGGCTCCATAAACCCGAGGGCGCCTCCATAAACGCCCACAGAATGTTGCGGAAAACAGTCGGAGAACAAATTGAGCAACGTCCGGACCCCTTCGGCCCGATCCGTGAAGATGTCCGCAAGCTCACCGGTCATGGTAACGGCGTGCCGAACGCCCTGAAGCCCGTAGGTGGTTCTGGCCTCGTGAAAGGACTCGACCAACGCGTCAGTCCCCTTCCAGAGGGGTGTAGACAAGGTCCGAGCCGCACACAGGCGCCCATTGGCATCCAGCATAGCCACCTTCAGATGGGCGCCGCCAATGTCCCACCCCACATATCGAACCTCAGACGGCATCAAGCGTCCCCACTTCCACGTCGACTGGATCCGTCTGCCCAATGGAAAAGTGCGGCGGTTCTGCCTGTGTCAGCTGATCCAGCACCAGGGCTGCTACATTGCATGACAACGATTTGCTCAGGCCCACATACGACAGGGTTAACCTGGGGTTTACTTCGAGTACCACGGGCCCTTCCGTCGTGATGATGAGATCCACGCCTACGAAACCATTCAACCCTGGTAAGGCTGCCACCACCGCCTGCGCCAGCGCATCCACCGTATCGGCAGCCCCGTTCAGGCCGTTTACCACGCAACCCAGGAGAGAAAACCGATTGTCCACCAAGACGACGCGCTGACGATTACGTCCCAAAACCCATACCATGCCGGCGTGCACAAGTAGCGACAGACTGGCTGCCTGCCCAGAAACATAGGGCTGTAACACCCAATCGTCGTCGCCGTAGGGCAGATGCTCCAATGATCTGACGAAACAGGTATTTCTACACCCCTCTCCCCGATCCGGCTTCAGGACCCAGGCCTCTCCCGAAGGCTTCGATAACTGCCCCGGCTTCCATGTATCAATTACAGGTATGCCTCGGGCGCGCAACTGAGTCGCCGTTGCAGACTTGCTCGCAGCAATGGCTACCGTGTCCTCTCGGGTGTTCAGAAGTATCCTCTTCGCTCCTGATACGGAGCGGCATACCTCTTCCAGAATACCGCCGGTCTCGGGCGCGATCGGCCACACAGCATCCGAACGATGGACGCAATATTCCCAAACATCCATATGTTCGCTGGAACTGGACACCCAGTAGGTTTTCACGGAGGGGGACAATACGGGTAGACGGGTGTCACGGGATACAAGAACCTCGACCCCCGGGCAGGCAACCAGATCGCTTACCAGCGCCTGCAGCATCAAGTTGCCTTCCCGCACCAGACCGGGGGGCAGATGTTGGCCGGCAAAACCACCTCCGGTGACAAATTCGTAGACGAACACCCGCATGCTTGCCTCTTCTGGCAGACCATCAATGTCGCTGCCAAGGACCGAATTACGAGCTCCCGTGAGGTACTGCGGTGTCGGCACCACGGATCACTCAAAGTGACAAGGCGATCACTGCATGGCGGTTTGGGTCACGGGGAAGTGATGCGCGAACGCACCACAAGACACCATGGACGATCGTCAAGCGTGCCGACGGCTCCGAAACCAGCCCTGCCCTAGAAATTTTCCGAACAATGCATACCTCTCTGCTTTCCGAGCGCCTCGGTATCGCAATCCCACCGGCCCCGACTCGCTGGGGTACCGTCAAGCTGGGCTCTCTCGGAAACGAATAATCTGTAAGATCCAGCCCCCGCCCGAAGGCGGGAGCCAGAATTACCGGTCACGCGTGAGCCGCGAATGGATGCTCTTGCGACTTGCCCTGCAGCGTTTCGGCAGGTTGGGGATCACCAGCAATGGCACGCTTGATGGCCTCCTTCACGGCGGTGTAATTGTTGTCCTGGATCTTGGCGTCATCGGCCGCTTCCCAGTGAATAAACACCCCGACGCAGATGAATACGTCGTTGGCTTCACTTTCCGGGATCGTGCCGTCTTCCAGGCTGTCCGCCACAGCCATCGCAACCCCACGCTGAGCCGGGCCAAACATCTGAACGGCCTGCGTCGCTCCCTTGATAGTGACCTTATTGAACATCATTGTGTGCGGCTTGCAGGCGAGGTTCGGTGTAATAACCGCCAACAGGCTGGTAAACCCGTCCTTGTTGTTGACAAGGCCATTGCAGAACGCAGTTTCCGCTGCCGAACCGCGTGGACCCATAATGAGGTCGATGTGAGCGACTTCATTTCCATCGCCGGTCAGATATTCACCTATCATCGTCTTATTGATTACAGCCATCTTCATAGTCTCCTCACAGCCCATCCGGACCGCTGAAAGCCAGGTTCACACGACTCCTTGCAGGAAGCCGATGGAACCTGAGGTTGCGCCGGGGTGTGTCCCGACAGAAAGAGCCCGGCTATCGCGTAACCGGGCCAAGCAATGCCCGGCAACGACAAAGTCTGCAGTCGTCCCGGGGTTGATACCGGCGCTCTTCAAGCAACCATCCATACGCTCTAGTTCGCGATGCACGGATGCCCGATTGTCTGAATTCAGAAAGAATTGGCGCATCGATCTCGCTTGATCACGCAACTCTTGAGCTGCTCGAACTCCGTTACGCCGGCACACATGCGTGTCCGGCTGATCAGCCAGCAGATATAAATAAAGGTCCGTGGTCGCCCATCGGAGGTCGCCCCCCCAGCGCTCCAGGGCTGCATCCAGCGTTGGAAGCACTCGATCCCAGAGGCCCTCGAAGCCATTCGCGTATTCACTAGCGATCTGGTCCCAGGAAGCGGCGTGAGTCATCGCCGTGTGCAGGTCCACCGTAGGATCCGCCGCAACATCATGAGCAGGGCTCGCACCCAGTCCACCGGGGGCGGCAAGCCTGATGGCCTGATAGACCTTCTCGGTGTCGTCAACGGTGGTTTGCCGCAGTACATCGGCAACGGTGGTTCGAAAGGAACCACCTGCATGGTTGAGCGCTGCCTGAGCAAGGGGAGCGCACAGCAGGATGATTCCCAGATTGGTATTACAGCGCACCGTTCTCTTGGTGGCTGCCACAGCTCCGTATATCCGCTGCCCGAGTTGAATACCCGGACCCGCAAGCACTGGTGCGCTGACTTGTGCACTGGCCTTGAAGGCCGCGGCCTCCATGTGGTGCCCGGGTGCGCAATGGGAGACGTTCCCTGGCTTCAGGGCCTCCACGTCGAGATAGCAGGCCCTGATATAGGCTGCTTGAACCTGAGCTGGCGTGATCATGAGGCCAGCTCGCCGAGACCAGTCCCGTTGCAATGACGAAGGAAATCGTCCGCAAGCAGTTCCGCCACATCAATTCCTGTGGCCGCCTGCAGCCCTCGCCAGGCGGGAATGCCATTCACTTCGAGCACCCACCAGCGGCCATGCAGATCGCACAGCATGTCCACTCCCGCATAGTTCATACCCAGACAGGCGGCCGCGTCCTCGGCCTTCGCCGAAACAAGGGGGTCCACCACGCCGACGTGACATTCCCCACCCCGTGCCGAGTTGGTAAGCCATCCGTCGCTGGAGCGCCGGATAACCGCGACGGTATGCTCCCCAATGACGAAAATGCGCCAATCCGAGCTGCCGGCGGTTTGCGATTGAATGAACCGCTGGAGATACCAGACCCCCTGCACCTGATCCGCGGTTGGCAGTTCATCCCGGGTACCAATCCGGACGATCCCTTTGCCCTGAGCGCCGAAGAGGGGTTTGCATACGACAGGGTGACCGGCCGCGAGCTCTTGCTCCACAAAAGCAATCGCATCCTCCCGATTGCTGGTAACCCGAGTTGGTGGTACCGACAGGCCTGCTCCGGCGAGAAGAAAGCTCGTGAGTGCCTTGTCCACGGACCGCTCGATGACTCGTGCATCGTTGTAGACCGTGACGCCCTCCGCCTGAAGCGCGTGCAAAATATTCAGCCGGAGGATGACTTCCTCGAGAGTCCCCGCCGGGATTCCCCGCACAAACACCCCGTCGGGGTGCCCCTCCGGGAATCCGGGAAGTACGATTCCGCGATGCATCCCGTCCATATCCAGGGTGCACCGGCCAAGGGGAACCACCCGTGTCTCGTATCCGCGCGCTCTGAATGCAGACTCGAGGCGTGCGCCGTGCCAGCCCGGATCATCGGTCATCAATGCGATCACGCCACGAATCACACGCTGATCCCCAGAGAACGGCCCAGCAAGGCGAGGTTCACGGCGCCCATCCGGAAGCTCCTGCCAGACTGCAGCACGCTCACAATCACGTCAGCGGGACTGAAGAGCATCGGATCAATCTGGAAAAAGTCGTAGTCGTAGTCCTTGAACACTTCTGCGAAGGGACGCCCAAAATCTCGCGAAGCCGCACTGGGCAGGCGCTCACAAAGTGATTCCGCGTCGGCGTCCTTACCATCAACAAAAAGGTGAACTTGGCCCGCGAACAGAATCGCGTCGTTGGTACGCCCCATGGCGGTCAGAAAATCTGGCGCTGGCGCGGGTATCGGGGCACACCCAAATCCATCAATGATGTGTGCTACAGGAAAGCCGAGGGTATGAGCCTTGTGCAAGGCTACTTCGAGCACCCGCGCGACGATCTGAACGGTCCCGGCAAGGCTTCTCGTCGGCGTCAGGATCAAGGTGAGATGTTCCGGCTGGACTCCGCAGTCCGCAGCGATTTTTGCGGTCAGCTCGGATGGCGGTGGTCGATCCACTTCCATGACCAGACACGCCCTACTGGCACGATCCATGATGCCAAGTTCCGCAAACAGAGCTTCCTTGCGGGCCAGCACCCGCCCGGGTCCCGAACCCAGTGCGGAAAAAGCTCCCTTGCCCGAGCCATGGGAGAGACTCCAGCCAGCGTACTGGCTACCCAGACAGGCAATCACCGGTGAGACGCTATGCACGTGCACATACAGGGGCCAGCCGGAGGTGCCTCCGGTACCCGACATACTCACTTTGCCCAGCCCACCCATGCAGATCTCGGCAATTCGCCGACCTGCTTCCAGACCACCTTGAACTTCGATCCCGGCATCGACGATTCGCACATGCGCCTTATCGCGCGAAACCCCCAGGCGGAGCATCACGGCGTCATCTACCAGTGCGTCTACGAGGACTCCAGCGCGTTCATTGAGATCCAGTAGAGCGTACGAAGCATCGGTTTCAGGCTGGCTTGTGCTTTTCATCGAAATACAACTCGCAAAAGATCTGTAGGGTTCTTGATTCGACTCCCCTGGCCGTCCGGCAAAGAGATCTGCAGCACTGGGTTTCACCGGGCACCGCAACGGGCTGTGTGCAACTTCCGTGCCCGCTCGACCGGGCTTCACTACGACACTTGCTTGAGGCCGTCCTGGCGAGACGATAGCCACAGCGTTACTCCGGCCCACTTTGTGTCACCGCAGACGCCGCGGTTCTCCAGAGGGGACTAGCAAATCAACACCCTACAAAGCCGTCGACCCGACCGGTGATAACGGTAGAGGGACGGGTAAACGTTCCCCGCCGGCTATGGGTCTGTGTCCATCACCGGCATCGCCCATCGAGGATCTCTGGTGCCCTCCCGTTCTCACACCTGCCCCACTGCGACGTCGTTGTCACAATGTGTCACTGTGGCCCTGCTTCCGAGGCACACACGCGACCGCACCCAGTCGAAAAACCACGTGTGCAGACAACATGAAGACAAACGGCACGACTTCTGCATGTCTGGAAACAAACACGATCAATCTAGCCAGCAGAAGAATCCCCGAAGCCACGTGGAACACAACGGCATACTCATTGAAGACACCTTCGCGGAGGCCTTTGGTATGAAGGCCACCCGGATCTTGATTACGGCAATCAGCCTGCGTTGGGCACACCAGGCTGCCGAAACCATGACCGGCTTTGCGACCTCGGTAATCGGCTGCGGCGTTGAGGCTGGAATCGAGTCCGTCACGCCCCCGTCAGAGACACCCGATGGGCGGCCCGGGATATCAGTGCTGATATTCGGGATGTCCGGCAAAGACCTTGCCAAGCACCTCGAGCGCCGTGTAGGGCAGTGTGTACTGACCTGTCCCACTACCGCAGTATTTGCCGGAGTCGCGGGCGATGAACCCATTCCATTGGGCCAGAACCTGCGCTATTTCGGCGATGGGCATCAAATCAGCAAGTTGTTTGGTTCTCGACGATTCTGGCGGATACCTGTGATGGACGGCGAGTTTCTCGCCGAGGAAAGCACATCAAAAACCTCCGCTGTCGGTGGCGGTAATTTTCTTGTGATCGGCCGCTCGGTCGATGCCGCGCTGGAGGCCTGCGAAGCAGCCGTGAAAGCTATGCGCGAGCTCCGCAACGTCGTACTTCCTTTCCCTGGGGGAATCGTCCGTTCGGGTTCCAAAGTGGGCAGCAAGTATCCAAACCTGATGGCCTCTACCAACGACGCCTTCTGCCCGACCCTGCGGGCCAGCGGAAATTCTGCGCTGAATGCCGACGACTCCGCCGTACTCGAGATCGTCGTCAACGGGCTCACTCCGGGCGACGTCGCCAACGCAATGCGCGTCGGAATCGACGCGGCATGCGCAGGGGGGAAGGATGGAGGGATCCATCGGATCTCAGCAGGAAACTACGGAGGCAAACTTGGCCAATTCCACTTTCACCTGCGTGAGATTCTCGCATGAGCGCGCTGGTTCTTGAACAACGCGTCGCCACTCCCCAGCGACTGGACATGAGTCCAATGCATGAACTCTTTCATGAGCGGAGCTCCGTCGATGCGGCCCAACGCCTGACGTTACGATGCGGCCGAGATCCAATACAGCTTGGGGACGTCTTTGACGTTACGCGAGGTCACGGGGACAAGATCGTCATCAAAACCAGTGCCAACAATCTGGATCGCGTAGGCGCCGGAATGAGCCAGGGCGAGCTTATCGTGGAAGGCGATGTCGGGCACCACACCGGGGCCCAGATGACCGGTGGGCGGATCAACATCCTGGGCCACGCCGGTGATTTTACGGCAAGCGCCCTGCATGGAGGTCGCATCGAGATCACAGGCGACTGCGGAGCCGGCCTGGGCGCGCCAGCGCCTGGGTTGGTACAGGGCATGTCAGGGGGCTTCGTTCACGTACGCGGCAACTGCGCCCCGCGAGCGGGCGAAAGGCAACGTCGGGGCATCATCTTGGTGGAGGGCAACGCGGGCTCCGAGCTGGGGGCCGGCATGATTGCCGGAACCCTGATCGTCCTCGGCGAAACCGGTGACCACCCTGGCCGGGAGATGCGCCGCGGAACGTTGCTGTTGGACCACATGCCGAAATCCTTGCCCGTTACTTTCACTGACAACGGAATACAGCCCCTGGGATTTCTCGCCGTCTTATGCAACGAATTGGAACGCCTTCAGGTCTTGCCCGCGACCTGGACCCAGCGGAAACTTTCTACCCGACGCTTTATCGGAGACCTAGCGTGTTCCGGTAAAGGCGAGGTACTTGTCTGGACCTAGTCCCCAGAGCATCGCACCGGTCCTATTATCATTAACTAACCGCCCCACCCCTCTCCCTTCGCCCACCGGAATCCACTCGTCCCTATCCGGTCACGTGCCCGACAAGCCGACCCTTTAGAGAAACCGCTCTACAGAAGTTCCCCTTGCGCCCAGCATCAAGCAGTCACTTCGACCCGAAAATTGAGCTCGACGGCCTCTCATAACCCACGCGATCCACATTCCAAGGCTTTCGCAGATATTCCGGCAGTCTGCACGTTCATGATCACCTAGCTAGAAAAAACCCGATAGTCCGTTAAACCACTACTACCCACGTTACCGCCATGAATACAGGTGATCTTACGTACAAAACGCGTATCGGCACCTGTAACACCACAGTATTTCATAGGCTAACATCCTAAACGGGCCTGAGTTACTTCCCACACAAGATGTATCGTCAGTTCGACGTTCATGACGCATGACGGTGCTGAGCGTCTCACCAATCCAATGGGCGCCTCTGTTTTGTCGCTATGGTTACGAGCGTTGAAAACCATTCGGGCCCGTCAGGATAGCTCTTGGATCCAGTGGCAACATGAAAACTACTACAGCTACACAAGGCGATAAAAAGGGAGGAATCAAAATGCAAAAAAAATATTCACTGGCTCTGCTCGCCGCCGGCTTGGCCCTTGGCGCCAACTCAGCACATGCGGGGCCCCATGGATATGACCTTCACAACACCTTGGCACCGGCCAGTGCCGGCCTGGCGGGAACCAGTATCGCGACCCCGCAAGACAACGTGTCCGCATTGTTCGGCAACCCCGCGACCCTTGCTAAGTTTCCCGGAACCGAGTTCACACTTGGCGTAAGCTTCTATCAACCCGAGGCACGACTGCGCCACGACGGAAGCGTGACTGGAGAGGCCTTCAGCGCCCGGTCCGACCAGGGTATCTACCCGATACCACAGATTGCGGTTACCCACGATTTTGAGGACCGTGGACTCCCTGTTACGGCCGGTCTCGGCCTTACCGCGACCTCTGGCATCGGGGCGGATTTCAAGGGCGAGCCCGCCAGTGGCGGAACCAGCGCGCAATTCCTTGTGCTCGGCGTAAATGCGGGCTTGGGCTATCGCGTAACAGAAAACTTTAATCTGGGTGCGGCCGCAACCGTCAGCTACGCCCAATTGGATTTGGGCCTCCAGAATACAGTCCCACCGGGCGAAGACTTTGCTTTTGGTTCCGCAGGTAATACAAATGACATTGGATTTCGTGCGACCCTTGGGGCCACGTACGATTTCGGCGATACCACGGTGGGTGGTTTCTATCAAACCAAGCAACGTCACAGATTCAGCAATCTCGTCGTGGATGGAACTGGCGAATTTCAAAAAGTGACCATCGAGCAGCCCGCCAACGTCGGTGTTGGCATCAGCAATAATTCGCTGATGGATGGCGATCTTCTCCTCATGGCAGATGTCTTGTACAAGGACTGGAGCAGCACTCGCTTTTGGGGTGATGTTTATGATGACCAGTGGGCATTTTCCGTCGGCGCACAGCTGACTCGAAATAACATCAAGTACCGCTTGGGTTACGGATATGCGGAAGATCCTACTCGCTCCACCGTCTCGGGACTGGGTAATCTCGCAATCCCGGTTAACGGAATTGAGTATCTACAGGCCGCCCAGGCGCAGGTCATCTACAAGCACCGTTTGACGGCGGGCCTTGGTGTGGAAGACTTTCTCACTCCAGGCCTAAATCTCGACCTGTCGGCCGGTTGGCAATTCAAGGAAGACCGGGATTACGGGACGGGCACCCTGTCCGGAGGTGGCCACACCAACGCTGAGGTGTATTCCTGGCACGTGGGATTCGGATTGACCTGGCAGTTCTGACCGTCTCGTGGGTTACGCAGTGGCAGCTACGATGACGAGGGTAGCGACTTGTCGGCCGGCTTGGCTCAAAAGGACATTGGCCAGCCGGCTTTTTCGACCTTTTCTCATGATCCCGTTGGGGTGGAGCGTGCGCAGAGCACACCCATACCACCCCCTCTTAGAGTTTCACGTGGCTTGCCTGATCTGCAGTCGATCGGGCATTTTCCGACAACACCAAACCAACGAGTGAGTCATGCCCGATACACAAAGACCCACCGATTCCATTCTGCGTCGGCACTTCGACGCGGCTAATCAACCTGACTGGGCCTCGGAGCCTCCGCAGGAATCCACCCTGATCCGGCACCACGAGCAAATGCGCTCAGTTTGGGAGCATGATGTCGAGCACGGAACCTCTTCGGCCTCGCACACCGACTCGAATCCCGGTGATAACACTCATCCGCTCGCGATCCATCTTGCCCGGCAGCCCGCCGCGCCGGCCCATGCCACTAGCCCATCACCCCGCAGTAGGAGCTCCACGGAGACAAAGGTGGTTCCTCCGGAAGACTCTACGCTCAAGCGGCATTTTGCCCAGCTCAATGACGTCACATTTGCGGAGCACCCACTCGCCACTCACCTGCGCATGTCTGCGGCAATAGCCTCGGCAAAGCACACTGAGGCACCGTCATCACCGGTGGCCAGCGGACAACCTCACGTCGCTTCAACAACTGGGTCCGAACAAGGGACGAAGCAGGCAAAAGCCGCGGCCAACGACGCAGGAGGGGCCTCAAAGCCGCAGCGTCAGGCGTCGACTTCCTCCGAACCTACTACAGGGGGCTGGGTAGCGCGCTTGCTTCGCCGGATTTTCGGCGGGTGATAACACATAGTCCAACACTGGGAGCGACACCGCCAGCTGTGAAACCGACTATGGTCCGGTTACCCAACGTCGGTCCGTCAACGTTCACGAAAGGTTTGATGGACCTGACAGTCCCTGACCACCCTTGCCGTGCGGTCACGCACGCAACACGAAAAACGAAGCCTAGTCCGCCGGAGTTGGCCCGGCATGAGACCTGCCGTTCAAGCATGTGGTGACAGCCGCACTACAGGAGTCTTTCAAAGGTTTGGAATCAGACCCCATTGCAAGGTTAGCCGCCCATATCCCCCGGTCTGTGTGGTCTCCCGCTAAGACATTTCTAAACGAGTAGAAGTAACCACCACCTGCTACATGGCGCGCCTTGTCTCGAAAAACCTGGGGCGCCGACGCGAGTATGTACATTGATCTGTGTACCCCGGCCTCTCACTACAAAACACTGGCCAGAGCCCCTTGCCCTGGCCAGCCACACCAACTTACTTATTTTGTTGCATTAAGGAACTGAAATCAGCCCCAGATATCCTTCGTGATGCCAGCGTACCAAGCCCGAGTGTTTTCGGCTTCGCGCTTCCTGAAATCCGCGCTTTCGCCGGAAGGACTCACACCCCCTGCCCCTTCCACACCCGCCTGAGCTCCATCCTTGTACTGATACACAGCGGCAACACTGATCCCGTGATCCGGTGTCACCAGGCTGTAGCAGGTGTTGACCGACGAGGGATCCAGCGGCTCCTGATCCATCAACTCGCGCACGATCGCCGCGGCAACGATCTTGCCCTGGGTGTTGGCCGAGTGGCCGGATTTCGGCATGGCACCCGCCACACTCGAATCCCCCATGACATAGATGTTGTCGTCCATCTCCGACTTGAAGGTCCTTTGATCGACCCGGACCCAGCCCTCGTCGTTGGTCAGGCCGACATCGTGAACGATCTTGGCCGCACGCTGATGCGGGATGAAGTTCATCACATCCGCCTTCACCCGTTCGAAGCCCTCTTCGGTGCGGGCCATCTTCTCACCGACATCGATCTCTTCGACCCGACCGCCGTCGGAAGCGCCGCGCCACTCGATCATGTCGCCGTAGTGCTCTGCCCAGCCTTCCTCGAACAGGCCCTGCTTGGAGAAGTTGTCCTTGGCGTCGAGCACGATGATCTTGGATTTGGGCTTTTCCTGTTTGAAGTAATGTGCGATCAGCGAGACACGTTCGTACGGCCCCGGCGGGCAGCGGAACGGGTTTGGTGGGGCGACCATCACGAACACGCCGCCATCCGGCATGTCGGTCAGTTGCGAACGCAAGATGCGGGTCTGCTCCCCGGCCTTCCAGGCGTGGGGGATCGCCTCGGCGTCGTCTTCGGAAATCCCTTCGACTGCGTCGTAGCGAAAGTCGATACCCGGCGACATCACCAGCTTGTCGTACTTGATCTCGTCGCCCCCGGCCAGATGCACACGGCGCTTGTCCGCATCCACAGCCGTCACCGAGTCCGCGACGACCTTCACACCGTGCCGATCACGCATGGCGTCGTAGGTCTGGGCAATGTTATCCATGTCCTCGAAGCCGCCGATCACCCAGTTGCTGCCGTAACAGGTGTGGTAGGTCGAGTTGGGCTCGATCAATGTCACGTCCAGCCCCGGAGAAAACGTCTTCAGGTACTTGGCGGCCGTAGCCCCACCCGAACCGCCGCCGACCACGACGATACGTGCGCCATTGGAATAACCACCGGCGATCGCGCCACTGACCCCTGTGACGGAAGCCAGACTCGTAATGCCGAACGCCTGCAAGAAGCGGCGTCGATTGAACTGTTGCATGATGGACCCCCTGTTCAGAATCGGGCGAAGTACGACGCCATGGCGTCGATTTCTTCGTCGGTGTAACCCTTGGCGTGACGTTCCATGATCGTCGCGTCACGATCGCCATCGCGGAATGCCCGCATCTGACTGCCGATTACCTCCGGCGACAGGCGGGCGAGATCCGGCACGCCCTTTTCGGCGCCCGCGGCGTTGTGACACGCCTTGCACGAGGCCGCCATCAGCTGCCCGCGCGTCACTTCGTCGTTCTCCGCCAGAACGGTGCCGGGCACCGCGGCAGCCATCAGCAGCGAGGCCGCAAGCCCCGCGATGTACATGCGCATCTTCATTGAACAAACTCCTCTTCACTTCGTGTGAATCGCGTTAATGTCGGCAGCGTTGCAGCCTGCCATCTTCCTTGGCCCCGGTAATCACCTCAGGCCACATGCCGTCTTCCTGTTAGGGCCGCCCCGTCGCTCGATCGGTTCGCCTACTCCCCTTCCTGCGACGCGCCGTTCGCTGATCACGGGAATACGTTTACTCTTCGGTGCTCCCGCTGCTCATCTCAGGCCCGGTAACCCACACCTCATTACTACGCCAAAATTCGTAGACCATCCCGCCAGGGGATACCATTGCACGATCACCCGTGCTCCCTGTCCCAAAACCAACTGCCAGCGCCCCTTTTTAAATTCACACCGGTCCGCCGCCATCCTTGACTCCCAATGGCCCGACAATACCGCGATCCAAGGCATGGCACCTATCAAGACACTGAGATTGCCCTAACGCTTATTCCGACCGCGACTCTGCCCTTTCAGCCTCTCCTTACAGGCGCTCTCGGATAAACTCAATCACTTCAGGCGAATCCCACTTTCGCGGCCCGATCGCAATAAACTTCCTTTGGCCCGTGGTGTCGACCAGTATGGTAGTTGGCAATGCCTTGATTCCCCATTCTCCAAGATTGAGGCTTGCATCCTCTACCACGGGAAACGAAACCGGCACATCTTCAAGAAACTCGTCCATTGCCTCACCACCTGGACCCGCATGAACCGCCAGAATCTGGAGCTTATCCGAACCGAACTCCTGGTACAGCTTTTCCTTGGCGGGCATCTCCAACCGACACGGCGCGCACCATGTTGCCCAGAAATAGACCAGAACGACGCGGTCCCGATAATCACTCAACCGGTGTTCGCCACCCTGCACAGCCGGCAACACGAAATCCGGCGCCATCGGTTCCCCGGGTACAGGATCCATAGCCTGGTCCGCATTGGCGTTCCCGAAGAACAGCATCACCAAAAGAAAAACAACGCTATTAAACACTACAATGAAACGTCTCATCGATTACAAGCCCTCCCCAGGCTCCAGAGGTACAATACGTCTTTCCACCCCTACGTTCCCTACTGGAGCGGCGAATGCGTCGGACACCAGCTCTCTATACTCGCCGGTAAGGGACCGCAGGAAGGCGACCAAATCTTCCCGTTCTTGCTCAGTCAGACCCAATGGCTGAATCCGCTCATCCTGTAAAGGATTTTCTATACCACCGTCGTTATAGAATTCGACGACCGCTTCAAGTGAATCCAATGATCCATCGTGCATATACGGCGCTGTGAGCGACACATTCCGGAGGCTCGGCGTCTTGAAATGCCATCGATCATCAGGGTCTTCCGTGATCCTGTACCGCCCAAGATCTGGAGCAAGCCGGCTTCCAACCGTTCTAATCGTCTCCTCCGAAATGTTCATATAGACGCCAGGTGCAATCAACACTCGAGACCCCTCAGACGACCCCGACCGCCTTGAACGTTCTACTCCCACACCCGTGTTGTGCAGTTTCTGATCAGTGAACAAGGCGTAATCTTCCTTAACCGTATGACATGCAATACATTGCCCCCGACCCGAGAAGATCTCAAAGCCCCGGATTTGACTCTCAGTGATCGCATCTTCTTCATCACCGAAGTACCAGCGGTCGAAGGGAGAATTCCCCGATATCAGTGTCCGCTGATAGGCGGCAAGAGCCTTGGGAACCGTATCGATATCCGGCCCTCGCCCATCAAACGCCGCTTCGAAACGCCCGTCATAATCCGGCAGCGACTCGATCGTCTGCAAGACGTAGCCGATCGACGGGTTTGCCATTTCATTCTTGTCCAGCATCGGTTGCCAGGCCAGCTGCTCAAGCGACTCTTCTCTCGAATCGTGGAAAAGCTCATCAAAGAATCCAACGTTATACAGAGTCGGGGCATTGCGACCAACGGATCTGCCCATTATTCCAACAGCTGTTCTCGTCTCATTATTGGTGAAGCCCTGCTCGGCAATGTGGCACATCGCACATGACTGGGTTCTATTCAAAGAGAGCCTGCGATCAAAGAAAACCTTTCGGCCTAGTGCAACTCGCTCTTCAGTCAACGGATTGGACTCTGGAATTTCCAGTGGAGGTAGGCCCAGCATGCCTTGCTTTGCCCGGCCGACAAGATCTGCCGGAACACCGATACGTGACTCCAAGGCGAGTGATCGGGTCTGAAAATCCGGCCTGTCATATCCTCTTCGGTCATCGCCTGGGCGATCGAAAATATTTTCACCCGAATCAGCAGAAGAATCGGTATCCTCCGCATAATCCGCGCTCGCCATAAAGGACAGTAACAATGCCGACCCGATGCCAGCTAGGATCCAGAGTCCAGTTTTCATATTAGCCTTCCAACCGTTCATCCCTGCACCTTTCTACCTTAAGCGTGGCGGTTATCATCGTTTAATATCGGCGTTGTCACCCGTCAAGGTCTTGAGAAACGCTACCAGGGCCGCCTTCTCCTCTGTGCTGAGACCCAAGGGTTGTATCAGTGCTGACTGATACCTGTGGGGGACGCCTCCGCGGTCATAGTAAGCAACGACTCCTTCCAGGCTGCCAATAGAGCCATCGTGCATGTACGGCGCTGTCAGCTCCACGTTTCTTAGGGACGGCGTACGGAACTTCCAGCGATCCGCCGGGTTCAATGTCACCTCATACAGACCAAGATCGTTATATGCGCGTTGTTCCGTACCTGTCAGCGCTTCTTCGTTGATGTTAATTGTTTGGCCTGCGACCTCGATCTGCCGACGTTTGGGCCGAAGCCCCATCGAATGCTCGTACCCAATCCCCGTGTTATGCAGGGAGTTATCCGTGAACAGCGCATAGTCTTCATTGACCGTATGGCATGCGGCACAGTTGGCTCGATCGCGAAACACTCTGAAACCCAGCTCTTCCTCCTCATTCAGAGCATTCGACTCCCCCCCGAAATACCACCGGTCGAACCGTGAGTCGCCGGAGACGATCGTGGTCATGTACGCCGAAAGCGCCGCCGCGACGTTAGAAACAGTCGCACCCTCTCCGTCAAACACCTGCTCGAACTTTGCCTCCAGGTCCTCGTTGGAGCGCAGACGCTGCAAGACCTGGCCCATCGAACGATTACCGAGGGAGGGCTGGTCAAGCAGCTTTCCCCAAACCAAGGTGTCTAGAGAGAATTCCCTACCATCCCAGTACAGGCGATCCTGATAGGCGACATTAAAAAGCGAACTCGAGTTTCTGCGCAGACTTTGTCCGCCAATGCCCACCGCACGACTCACGGCGTTCTGAGAAAATCCTTCTTGTGGCTTGTGGCAGGACGCACACGCCAAAGTATTGTTGGACGATAGAACCGGGTTTCGGAACAGTTCGCGCCCGAGGTTTGCACGATCGGCACTCAAGGCGTCCTTCTTTGCGGCCGAGAGCGATGGAAGACCCAGCGGGGCCTCTTCTACCCTACCGAGAAGCAACTCACCCCACGCCTCATCCGTTAGCGTGTGATCTGGGTCATCATCGTACTTTCGGACGGAGGACTTCCCTGCTTCTTCCAGCATCAGCGTGCGAACATCGGTCAACAACAACTCGGGGTGTAGAAAATCGACGCTGTAGATGTTCCTTATACGTTGATCTCGATCAATCAGATACACACGCAGCACGTGTGCAAAATGGCCAGTGAAATTCCCTTCCTTGTCATGCATCCGATTCACCGCTTGACCGTAATCCGAAAGGATTGGGTCCAGCGCGTCTTCGGACTCGGTCGTCAGGAATTTCCAGCTCGCTGTCTCCTGCGTGAAAGCCCTCCGGTACGAGGCCATCACGTCAGGCGAGTCGTTATTGGGATCGAACGACAATGTCAAGAGACGGACGTCACCGTCCAAGTCACTGTCATTCCGAATCTTTTGATGAATCTGTTGCATGACAAATGTTGCCAGGGGGCAACCATTCACGTCATCGCACGAGGTGTACACAAAGCTCAACAGGACGTATTGATCGTCGAACAGATCTTTTAATTCGGCAGAGTCCCCAGTTTCAAGCAAAACATCTCCGGAAGGTGCATTCTTGATTGGTGGCAACCGGTAAGTTCCTGGCTCCGGGAGCTTAAACCCCAACGAACCATATCCGGGAGCAAGAGGTACGTCTTCAGAAGATTGAGCGGCAGCGCCGTCGGTGTGGCGGCCGAGATCATGACCGTCTTGGGCCCACAGCGTATTAGGTACCAGTGCAATGGTCATTAACAAAAGCAAGACACTACGCGGGAAAGAGATCAGTCGACTAATAGAGAGATATCGGATGCACATAAATACTCCGAAGGAAAATCTAGGAGAAAGGGTATCGGCCCAACGGGCCGATACCAATGACCCCAAGCAGGAGAATCAGAGTCTATTCCATGGCCTTGGCTCCAATTCCCCAAACACGGAGGTCTCCATGTCTCCTACCTTTCAGAGGTCTCCTTGGCGGAGAGGATCAATTCGTCAAAGACTGTGTCCTTCATCTTCTCCGAATCGCCGCTCTTTGCAAGGCCGCCCTCAAACAAGCTCGCAGAGTTGAACGTGATCAAATGCGCCCGACCAAGATTCTCTTCGTAGAAATCAATAGTCCACGCTTCAGTCAGCTCGTAGTTACTCTTGTCGAAATGGTACTTGCGGAAGAACTGTTCGTCCTGGTCTCCTTTCTTGTCCCAGTTCGACAGGAGCGAAGTGCTGAAATACACTCGGTCGCCATCCCAGCTCTGGGAAACCATGTTGACCTGTGCGCCGATCTTCCGCTCTTTCACCAGCTTCGCATTGAACGGATCCGAAACATCGAAGAGCCGGGTCTTGCCATCCATAAAGGTGTTGATCCAGAGGTAGCGGTCATCGGAGGAAATTGAGAAGGCGACTGGAAGCGGAACGTCTTCCGGATTACCAATGGTACCGACCTCTTTGGCGGACCACCCTTCTTCCACATCGTCATAGATCACGTAGATCTTCGACGTTAGCGCCGTCGTAACGAAGCAATAGTTGGCACCCCACGCACACCGGATTTCCAAGGGCGCACCGGGGACGTCAAGGACGCGCTTCGCTTGCCGTTCGTGCAAATCCCACACGACGGCGGTATTCCCGAACCGCTGCATGGCTTCCGGGTCCTCGAGCATCTGCCCGAAGTCCATCATGTAATTCGTCCAGCCAGTGAACGAAGACGTGATCATCGCATTTGCTGCAGGCAGGAACCGAACGTCATAGCCATAGCCGTCGGCAAAGTCGCCCGTTTTCTCCGCACCCTGGAGGTTTTCGTCCGTGGGCATCCAGTAGGTTTCGACAAACTCGCCCTCGTTGGTGTATTCGACCAGAGCCGTTCGGCCACCGTGATCGCGGTCGTTCGAGAGCGCACTGATAATCATCCGGCCTGGCAGTGCGAAAAAGCTGTGCGGCCCAACGACACCGCCGGTTTGTTCCACAAAGTCGTCAATCGTCTTGACCAGCTTCGGATTGGATGGGTCCGTGTGCACGTCAAAGATGAAGATCTTATTCGAGTCCAGACCACCCGCCCACAGATAGCGGCGATCATCGGTATAGCCAGAATGGTGTGCCTCGTTCTGACCACCAACCGACACATAGTTGATGACTTCTCCGTAGGTGTCGGAATTGGGATCGACATCAACGGTTACCAGCTTGTCCTGTTCATCGCCTACGCCGTTTTCACCCAGCGTCCAGACGTATGCGTACTCTTCATGCCCGGTGATCTTGGGCGAGTACGGCGACACACAGGTCTCATCCGCCGAGGCGACTCCCGCTCCTCCAAGCCCAAAGCCGAGCATCACTGCTGCAGCTACCGGGGTCATCATCGTTCGCAGTTTCGTGTAACCTTTCTTCATCACTCCTCACCTCTTCTTGTCGCAGGTGGCGTCGAGCGCGTGCTCTGCCACCCTCCTTGAATCGCGCCACCGGGCGCCGCCAATGACGCATAGCCCCAAGCCGTTGCTAGCTCGGCAATTCATCTCCAACCTAGTACAGCAATCTGCACATAAAACAGCCGTAGAAATACGTACGGGCGTAGTAATACCTATTCGGTGAGGAGGAATTACGACCCGACCTCTATAACGCTTGTCTCTGGATCCCTCTCCATGATTACATCAGAAGCGAATGTGTGGCGAGCCCAATCCAGTGATCAGCGGAACACCCAGAGGTACTCCTGATCATCTCTCCAACGCACAGGCCCAATACACCGGACCTACCATGTGATGGGATCGACAAGACTCAGAGGAAAGCGTAGGCCCAATACCCACCTCGATAATGAAGACCTAAAGGACACTTAAATAGGAGGATTGACCTGGAATCAGTGCAAAGCGAGCCGATCCAGGCGATTCATCAGTAGGATTGCGAACGCACAACTAAAGGCAAGACGCTTGCGCCGCAATATAACAGAGCTTTGAGGGGCCGAATATGGGAATACTTTCAGTGAAAGATATCCGTTTCAGAAGCCGACATGGGAATCTCGATTTCGAGCGGGAGGTCGGGAACACTTTTTCCATCGACCTAATATGCCAAACCGATCTGCGCAAGGCAGCAAAAACTGACCGCCTGTCCGACACCCTGGACTATGCGCCCGCAGTCGCAGCCGTAAGAGAGATCATGGAAGGGGAATCGGTACATCTAATCGAAACGCTGCTGGACCGAATCGGCGAATCGTTGATGGCACGATTTCCAGACATAATGTCACTCGAGGTTCACCTACGAAAACTACACCCTCCTATCCCGGAAACCTGCGAATATGTCGAATTGGTCGACCATTGGGAGCGTTAATGAGCCTAATTGGGCTTGCGATTGGCAGCGAGATGTTCCCTTGAGAAACACGTGAAGAATTGGCCTGGCGCCACTTCTGTCGGCAGTTGGTAGAAAAGCGACTCTAGTCGGAACCGACGCAAGCCCGGCAAAGTCGGCCCTCGGAACATGGTATGGAATTCTGATCCACCCAAGAGACAATGACTAGCCGTCAAGTAAAGCCGGGACAGAACATCGGAATAAACCATCGAGGCTAGCACCCTGGGCCCCGCCAACAAATATATACTCCGATAGCCGGCGGACCCTAGCCGCTTAACAAGGGGCGCTCCATCGACCCAACGACCTTCATCTTCGGCCCATACATCGAAGCCTTGTGATCGAAGTGATTTTACACGATCAGAATTGGCCCTCTTGCCAGTTGCGACAATAACCCGCTGGTCACTTGTTTCGGATTTTTGAGGAGTTGGAAAATCCAATGAGGAACTTACGATTACGATATCGGGCTGTTCTTTAAGGCCACGGTGAACGCGCCAATCAAGCAGGTGCCGGGTATCCGGATCGATTCCAACCTTAAGGATATTGCCCAGTCGTCCGGCGGCGAGAGCCCGCAGGTAGGCGCCGTGCACGATTATGCAGTCCGACTGTGCTTCTAGCTCTTGCAACAGGTATATATCTTCGGCTGAACCCATTGCTTCGGGTATGTACGAGTCCGCCTCATCGCGACCTAAAGCAACACGCCCGTCCATGCTCGCGATAAAGTTCCCATACACGAAAGGCTTTTCGTTTGTCCCAAGGAGGTGCAATTGATGCCCCAAGTAGAGGCCTAAGACTGAACGCATTTGGGACGGAGCAGGATATAGCTGAAGAAGTTCTGTATTAATCATCGTATAAAGGCCAAGATTTTACGTAGTCGTCGCAACGGTCACCAGTATTATAGGCAATAGCTGGAGATATGAAATGAGTAAGGATCGCCGAGATGATACGACCTATAGCGTGGATGAGATAAATGCCAGGCTTCAGGAGGAATTACCTCACTGGTACTATAAAGATGGGTGGATTCGTCGGAAATATCGAACGAATGGCTGGAAGGGAACTCTAATGGTTATCGGGGCAGTCGGCCATGTTGCCGAAGCCGCGTGGCATCACCCGGACATTAGCGCTTCTTATGCATTCGTCATCGTGAAGCTCATGAACCACGCCGCTAAGGGCGTGACAGACAAGGATTTCGAGCTGGCGCGCAAGATTGAGGAGATGGTGCACTGGCAGCCGGATCCTAACGGTGCACTAGAGGGGACGCCCGACGATTCGCGTTTTCGCTACATCAAGTACGATTAAGCTGGGTCAGGCGACTTTCTTCGGCATCAGCGCGCGCTCTGACTTAACGATTATCGGCTCGCACCCGCTCACGTAGTCTCTTTAGACGGACTTGGGCCTCTGGTGCGCGCGGAAGCTGTTCGGCGTAGTGTAACGCCCGATCCCAGTCTCCTCGCTGGTGCTCGTGATACTTCGCCAGGGCCTCCAGGGCCTCCTGGTGGCCCTCTTCGGCCAACGCTTCCCAGATCGGCACTGCGCGATCAAAACGCTGCGTACGACGCCACTCCCGTGCCAGCCAGAGCTTTCCCCGTGGCGACAGGCTTTCCTCGCCCACTTCAAGGATCCGGCGGGCGGCGTCTTTCCCATCCAGTCGCTCCACGAGTCGTGCGGCCCCTTCGATCGAGCCCTTATGGGACAGTGGATCCTCCAGTACCCGAGCCAGCACGGGGCCCAGTAGGGTCAGGGAGAGGATGTCGTCGGTGTTGTGTTGAATCACGCGCTCCAGCTCATCGCTGCGGCCGGAGGCGAGATAGGCCTTCCAGGCCCACGGGGCCTCCGACCCGGGCAGGTCGTCCTGGCGATCCAGCGCCAGCAAACGTTCCTCGACCGTGCGCAGCCGACAGTCGGGCCAGGCGTGCCCGAACAGGCTGCGCACCGGGTGCAGGAAATCGGTGTGTGCAGTCTCCGGCACATCCGGACGGCGCTGCATGCGGCGGCGATCACGCAGCAGCGGCAGGTCGAAGGTCTTGCCGTTGTAGCTGACCAGGTGATCGCATTCGTCCAGGGCGGCGTCGACCGCGGCCAATAACGCGCCCTCTCCCGCAAACGCGGTCATCAGCCACTGGCGCAACCGGACCCGTCCGCCCTCCAGCGTGGCCAGGCCGACCAGAAACGCGACGGTCCCGGCACCTCCGGCAAGGCCCGTGGTCTCGGTGTCGATGAAGCCTACCCGCGGAGCTGGGCTCCAGAACGGACTCGCCGAAGCGCGCGCCATCGAGAGTGCATACCGTCCATGCGCGTGGTCATCGGGGATCACCCGGTCGATCTCGATCACATGCTCGGCGAGTCGTTCTCCTCCCAGTCGGTTCGCCAGCGCCTCAGGTGACACCGCCTTCCGGCGTGATGGGGTCTTCGCTCGGGTGCGCCCGGTCCCGGCCACGCCCATCCGATCCAGCCGCGCCCGGATCTCGTCGAGCACATTGCCGCTGCCGGGCGCGATAGGAGAGGACTCGGTCGACGCTCGGCCAGGTGCCGGTGGCTCGCTACCGGCCTGGCGACGCAGCGTGTTCAGGCGGTCATGCAGACCCATGGGATTCCAGGCCTTCGAGGACCGTGATGGCGGCCTGTTTCGGGGAGAACCCGCGGACCTCGTCGCTTGCGAGGATCGGGCCGATGCATCCCGGACAGCCATGGGCGCAGTCGCACTGCCGGATGAGGCTCAGTGCATCTCGGATCACCCGTTCACGGCTATCGAACAGGGGCGCGGAGAGACCTACACCACCCGGATAATGGTCGTACAGGAACACGGCGGGCCGGAACCGGCCTTCCTGCTCCGGATCGCACTCGCCGCCATCCAGCGTGCGGAGCTGGCCGCGGCCGTTCGATCCCACAGTGGCGAACCACCGGGCATCGCCATCACCGACCGCCCGTCCCAGATCCTGCGGCTCGGCCATCACGACGAGCGAAGCCACGTGGTGCATTGCATACGCAGCGCCCAGAAAACCGTCCAGGGCCTCGTGGCGCGAGGCAAAGCGTTGCTCCAGCGTATCCGGTGCCATCTGCCACCAAACGGCCGTGGTGTGCATCTCTTGGTCCGGAAGATGGATGTTGCCGTACCCGATGTTCTCGTGAGTGTAATAGCGGATCTTCTTGTACCCCGGGATGCGCCGGACGATGTGCACCTCGCCGCGGGCGGCCTCACCCTCCCCTGCGGGTGAGCGCTCGAAGTCATCCAGGATCTTCAGACGCGTGTAGTCGATCGCGTCGGTGTAGTAGTCCGCGCGGGTGCGCGTGACGAACGCTTTGCGCCCGGTCCAATCCAGCCGCTCGACCTGGTAGGGCACGGCCTGGACCAGATAGATCGCCCCTTCGTAAAGCGTCTCGGCCGCACTGGAGAAATCCACCTCGGCGATGATCTGCTGCTGACCCTGGATGGTGTCCACCACCACGAAGTTGCCCTCAGCGACTGAGCGGAGGCTGACGCTCTGGGCCGGGTAGCTGTCTTCGGTCCAGTGCCAGGTGTCGGACTCCCGGTGCAGCACGCCCTGCTCCTCGAGATACGCCAGCAGCGACTCCAGATCCTCGCCCCCGAACGTCTCGCCCTTGCGAAAGGGCAGCTCGAAGGCGGCGCAGCGCACATGGTCCAGCAGGATCAGGAGCTGATCCGGCGCGATGCGGGCCTGCTCCGGGGACTGGCCGAGGAAAAACTCCGGATTGCGGATGATGTACTGGTCCAGCGGATCGGAACTGGCGACCAGCACCCCCAGCGAAGGACGGTTGCGCCGGCCGGCCCGGCCCAGGCGCTGCCAGGTGCTGGCAATGGTCCCGGGGTACCCGGTCAGCAGGCAGACATCCAGGCTGCCGATATCCACCCCCAGCTCCAGTGCGGAGGTAGCGATGACGCAATCGACGTTGCCGTTGCGCAGCGCCTTCTCGGTCTGGCGGCGCTCGTTCGGGAGGTAACCACCGCGGTAGGCCGCGACGCGCGTGGCCTTGCGCGGATCGTTATCGAATACATCCTTCATGTAGCGGGTGATCACCTCGACCATCAGTCGCGTGCGCGCAAAGATGATGGTGGTGAGCTTGCCCCGCAGGGCCATGCGCGCGATGCGCGTGACCTGGGAACGGGCCGAGGCGCGGATGCCGAGGTCCGCATTAACCACCGGAGGGTTCCACAGCAACAGGTGACGTTCCCCGACCGGTGCCCCGCTCTCGGTGATCGCCGTCACCGGCTCGCCGACCAAGCCCGAGGCCAGTTCTTCCGGGTTGGCAATGGTGGCCGAGCTCATAATGAAGACCGGGTCCGCCCCGTAGAACCGACAGATACGGCGCAGCCGGCGCATCACGTTCGCCACGTGGGAACCGAACACGCCGCGATAGGTGTGCGTCTCGTCGATCACAACGTACTGAAGGCTCTCGAAGAACTGGGCCCACTTGGTGTGGTGTGGCAGGACGCCCTGGTGAAGCATGTCCGGGTTGGTAACGACGATGTCGCCGCGGGTGCGCACCGCCTTTCGGGCATCCCCCGGGGTATCGCCGTCGAACGTGTAGGCACGGACTCCCAGGTCCCCGGCCTCATTGAGCTCCATGAGCTCCGCGACCTGGTCCTGCGAGAGCGCCTTGGTCGGGAACAGATACAGCGCCTTGGCCTTCTGCGCGCGGGCTGCCTGCAGCACCGGGAGGTTGTAGCAGAGGGTTTTCCCCGACGCGGTTGGCGTAACCACTACCGTGTGGTGGCCAGCGCGGATCTGGTCCCAGGCCGCGCGCTGGTGGCTGTAGAGGCGTTCCACGCCGCGCGATCGGAGAGCGCCGGCAATGGCCGGATCAAGATCGGTGGGCAGATCCGCGTACTGGGCCGGCCGTGCCGGGAGGACCAGCTCGCCGGTAATGCGCTTGGCGTAGCGCTCCTTGATGCGCTCGACCAGGCGTCGTGCACCCGCCTCGCCACCCTGGGGTTCGGCGCTCAGCTCGGGGACAGAATCTTCGGGGAGGACGCGCGCCGGTTCGGTCATGGCAATCTTCTCGCGGGAGCCGTACAGTGGCGATCATAGCTTGGAGAACAAAGGGAGAACAATGTTCTCTTGCCTGTGCGATCACGAACCTGGAGAACGGATGCCATGGAGGCAGTGACCCCGCACCAGCGTCGCGTGCTCGAAGCCCTGCAGCGCTTCGCCGCCGAGGGCCATGCGCCGAGTCTGGATGAACTGGCCGAGACCTTGGGCCTGCGCTCACGGGGATCCCTTCACAAGCACATCCGCGCCCTGGAAGCGGCCGGCTATGTAAAGCCCGCCCGTGGCCGCCATCGAGGGATCCGCCTGGCCGATGGCCTGGAAGCGTCGTTCCCGCCGGAAGACGAAGCGCCCGCGAGGGGTTCCTGGGGTCCCGACACCCTGCCCCTTCTCGGACGCATCGCCGCCGGACAACCGATTGAGGCATTGGCACATCCGGAAGCCGTCGAGGTCCCTCCGGCCCTTCGCGGCCGGGGTGAGTGTTACGTCCTCGAGGTCAAGGGCGACTCCATGCAGGACGCCGGCATCCTGGACGGCGACTGGGTCGTGATCGAGTCCCGTAGTCACGCCCGCAACGGTGAGATCGTGGTCGCTCTAATCAATGGCGAGGAAGCCACCCTTAAACGGATCGAGCAGACGCCGAACGGCATCCTGCTTCATGCAGAGAATCCGGCGTATAACCCACTGACCGTTGACGCGGAAGCACTCGAGATCCAGGGCGTGCTCGTCGGGCAGATGCGCCGATACGCTCCGTGATGGAGTGCCCGTCTAACCGCATGAATGGGTCGGGAGACCAATCTGAAAGCGCATACGCCAAACAGCGGCTTATCCACCAGCGGCTGTCAGAACTCCAAAAGTTAAGCTGAGCCATAGGATTGACAGGTAATCGAGCCGTGAGACCATCAGTCGCACTCAGACATCATCGCGCCGCGGTCCAGCAGATCGTCGAACGGCACCACGCCAGGAACGCTCGCGTCTTTGGTTCAGTTCTCCGTGGAGACGACAAACCAGGAAGCGATCTGGATTTGCTCGTCGATCCGACTGAAGAGACCTCTCTACTGGACATCGGTGCAATCCGCGGTGAATTGACTGAACTGCTCGGGGTGGAAGTCGACGTCGTCACCCCCGGCGCGCTCCCCGAAAAGTGGAGATCTCAGGTGCTCGAGACAGCGCGAGCCATATGAGCGAAAGGGCCGGAGCACGCGCTATGGCGTCAGCAGTGCCAGTTCTGAATGCTCGTCGTTCGCCTTCAGCATAACGAGAGCCCAACAAACCCCGTACACCCAGCGGTGCCGGGCAGCCTCGCCACTTCGTCGGTGCCGGGCAACCACGACGCCTCTGCGTTTCTCGGGGCGATGCTCCGCGAACGGCGCGGGATTGGCGTCACCAGACTCGAGCGTGACCGGTGCGCGCTGCGCCCAGTATTGATACTGCCCCATCGGCGTTTCTCGGCCTTCACCCTTACCTGAGAAAAGCATGTATTCGAAGGCATCATCGAGCTGCGTCTCTCGGAGGAACCGCACCCATAGATTGAGCGCGGGCAAGGTCGGCAAGACAACGTCGAACGGACCAGTCGCTAGCTTGCCTGACAGAAAGATCCGAAGGAGCCGCGCGCGTTCTTCCTTGCTCCAGACGCCCTTCACACCCAGGAGTAGCTGGACCGCTTCCCTCGATAACCCCAGTCCCTGTTGAGTCCGGGGTGAAGACATGATCCGTTCATGGCGCCCTGTGGGAGGTCTGCGAAAGTGCTCCGGAAGGTCCGATAGCCAGGCCCTCAAGGCATCCAGTGTGGGCCCTTGCCATGGTCCTACAAAACGAACGACCTTCGGGTCGTCCTCCGACGCTCGATTCAAGTGCTGAGTCGATGAACGTAGTGATTCATCGTGATCTCGGTCGTCAGGTGCCCCATGAGCGCGCTGATTAGCCGTAGGCTGCGGCGCTGAACCGCATCCGCGCGCGCCGCGAGTTCCGTGCCGAATTCTTCCGCGAACCCGCGCCCAACCAGCTTCTGCTGGAGGGCACTGAAAGGCCGTAATGGCGACACACCCAACGGCCTGGCGCTATCCGACCACAGGATGCATCGAGTCGGTTGTTGCGCCACCGCCGGTCCTGCGGCACCCTCGCGGGACTTCCGCGCCTGGCGGGCGTGTTCCCAACGGCATCCTCCGAGCGAAGGCCATGAGTGAAGCGACAATGACGGCGGTGGCCCGGCAGCGACTGCTGCTCCAGGGGCAACTGTCGACCGCCCTGGCGCGGCTGGTGACCCCCTGTGCCGAGAGATGGGGTGATCGCGAGGCCCTGGAGCAGCGACTCGCGGTGGCTCTGGGCGCACTGCCGTCCTGCAAGTACCTCTATGTGCTCGATCATCGCGCTCACCAGGTGACCGCCAACGTATCCCCAGAAGGCCCCTTGCCAGACCAGGCCGGACGGGATCGCAGCACCCGGCCCTACCTGGCCGATGCCCTGGCCGGTGCCGAGTTTTCCATGTCGTCGGCCTACATCAGCCGCAACCGGCGCCGCCCTACCCTGACGGCCGTGCAACGGCTGACCCAAAGCGATGGCACATTGCTGGGGTTCCTGGGGGCGGACTTCGACCTGCGGGAGCTGCCCCTGACCCGCGACCTCTATCAGCAGCCGGACCAATGGATGCAGCTCAAGGGGGATCCAGCGATCCGCGGGGGTCTGTTCAACCAGCATCGGGTGGACAGCCCGCTCGACACCCGTATCGACGAGGTACTGGACCTCCTGACCGAGCTGGTGGCCGCCCACGGCGTATTCCACGGCAAGCTGCATTTCTCCAGCTCCCGGGCCACCTTGTGGCTGCGCGACGACCCATTCCGCTACCGCTTGCTGGACTACGAGGACCTCACGGATCCCGGGATCTGTCTCGCCTATCCTCAGCGGGCCTACCCCGAGGAGGCATTACTCTCCACGGAGCAGGTAGCCGCGGTGTTCCGTACCTTCCGTGAGCTGCGCTTCATGGACGACACGATCTACCTGCGCTCCGGCTCCCTCAATATCTTCAACGGCATGGTTGGCCTCAACTTCTCCTGTGACGGGTCCCACTACATGAGCGGGCAGGAGTTTCTGGCCAAACGCCTGGACTTCTGGCTGGGCTCCGGAGAAGAGCACGAAAGCCCGTAATCCCTCGGCCTCCGGGGAAGGGCAACCTGGGCAAGAATCACAACGCGTCGTAATGGCCCCCGATCGCGAAGATATAGATGGCTTGATCGTCGAAGCGGTAGATCAGTCGGTCCCGGGCGGAGAGACGTCGGGACCAGAAGCCCGAGAGCGAATGCCGGAGGGGTTCCGGCTTCCCGGTTCCGGTGGCCGGGTCGTTCCGGAGCATCTCCTTCAGGATCCGGCGCAGGGTTCGATGCAGCTTTGGGTCGCGCTCCCGGAGCGTTTCGTACGCGGCCCAGGTATTACCCTCGAATACCAGTGATCTCATCGATCTCCCCTTCCGTGGGTCGATAACCGTCTCCCTTCCGATGGGTGGCGGCGGAGTCCGCAATCTGCTGCATCAAGCTGGAGTTCTGAAGCACATAGAGCGTTTCCTGCTCCCGCTCCCAGTCATCCGCGCTCATCACTACGAAGGCTTCACCCGCGCGCCGCGTCACCTTGAGCGGGGTGTGCGTGGATACCGCTTCCTCGACAAAGGCCTTCAGGTTCTCACGAAACCGGTTGACGCTTACTGTTTCCATGGTCGCTCCGAACCGTACGGTAATTCAGTACGAGAATAGACCAATTATTGGGGGTGATTCAATCGCCAAACATGGCTGGAAGCATGCGAAAGTGGACACCCATCTTGTTCACATGCCGCCACAGCCCCTTTCTCTCGTAGGAGCCCAGCCCTCTGGGCGATGGGGCACTGGACATGCCCGCTCGGCGAGAGGGCTCGCCTCCTACAGTGGTAGGACCCAGCCTCACCAGGGAACGGGCGTGGGGTGATTCCGTTGCTACAGGCTACGGACATGCCCCTTGGGGCGCTGGGTCAGGCGGCGTCTAGTGGGTGGATGCGGTTTATGTCGTCCTGAATGGCCTGGGCGGCGTCCCAGAGGTCCACGGCACGTTGAGCATTCATCCAATACTCCGGGGTAGTCCCGAACAGCCGTGCGAGCCGCAGTGCCATCTCCGGACTTAGAGCTCGACGTTCGCGCAGCAGTTCGTTGATGGACTGGCGCGATACGCCTGCCGCCTTGGCCAACTCCGCGGTACTCAGGCCAAAATCCGGAAGAAAGTCCTCGCGCAGCATTTCACCCGGATGGGTCGGCCGCCGCTTCAGGCCGGTGGTGTTGGTGATGCTCATCACTATTGCCTCCTAGTGATAATCCGTGATTTCGACATCGAAGGCGTCGCCATCCTCGAACCGGAAGCAGAGCCGCCACTGGTCATTGACGGAGATTGCATACTGACCCTTGCGATCTCCTTCCAGCGCGTGCAGCCGATTGCCGGGAGGAACCCGCAAGTCATCAAGCTGCTCGGCTACCGAGAGATAGTCCAACTTGCGGACCGCCCTTCTGGCAACATCTGGCGGGATCCGCTTCGACTTCCCTGTCGCGTACAACTCTTGCGTACGCCGATCCGCGAACGTCTTGATCATGGCACCAATGTCTCGTATCACGTGACACGTGTCAATCTGCTAGCTAACGCGGCGAGAAAGCGGAGTCCCATCTTGTTCACATGGCGCCACAGCCCCTTTCTCTTGTAGGAGCCCAGCCCTCTGGGCGATGGGGCACTGGACATGCCCGCTCGGCGAGAGGGCTCGCCTCCTACAGTGGGTAAGC
>NZ_KB899560.1:0-64625 GCF_000378325.1 Thioalkalivibrio sp. ALJ2 | reverse complement strand
ACGCACAGGCGCAAGCGCTTTGGGGCGGTATCGCCGTTTCGCTGGAGGCTGGATTCCGGCGCAGGCCGCTAATGGGTCAAGGCAGTACCAAAAAACTCAACCATGCGTGGAAGGGTTGTCTATAGTTCACAAGGTACATTCCAAAAGGACTTTGAATCACATGGCCGATGTTTCCGGCAGCACCCCGCAGGCGAAGTCCTCTCCAACTCCATCCGATAACACCACCAGCCGGGAGTTTGTCCGGGGCCTGCCACGGATGGTCGCCGACCTGGCCGACCGGTGGTACATGATCCGGCAGCGTGGCTGCCGCCATGTGGACCTGGGGGAGATCCGCGCGCTGACCCGGGTGATCGCCGGAGGGCTGGCCGGGACGGCGCTGAAGGAAGCGCTGAACACCGCACGGCGCATTGACGAGCGTGTGGCCCAGCATCTGCAAAGCCCGCTGCCTCCCAACTCCAACGAGCAGGAGACCATTGGCGCCCTGATCCTGCGCCTGCAGGGGACGCTTCCGGACGATCTCGCCGCGTCGGAGGGGCTCCCGGCGGCTCCGGAGCCCGACAGTATGCCGACTCCGGTTCCCGACCGACTGCGGTTCCAGTTGCTCGGGCCGGCCGGCGCTGAACGCGACGAACTGGCACTGCAACTGGTGGCCTGTGGCTTTCGGGTGGACGCCTTCGCCAGCCTGCAGGAGGCAGTGCATGCCGAATCGACAGCGACGCCTCATGCACGCGTCGTCCTGGCAGCGCCGCCGGGCCCGCCAACACCGGATGACGATGCAGCGTTGCCCAATATCCTGATCCTGCAAGCTTCCCAGGGCGGGGAACAGCCAACCACGATCGATGACTGGGACGCGGTCCTGTCGATGCCCACGATTCCCTCCGAGATCGCCGCGACACTGGAGGGCCTGGTCGACTCCAGCCCATGGGATCCGCTGCGGATCATGCTGGTCACCACCGGGCAGTCGGTCTCCCCGACCCGCGCCCTGCAGGAGGCCCCGGCACTCGACATCCAGCGTCTCTTGCCGGAGGACGATGTGCCGGGCCAAGCCCTGGAGAGCCTGCCCGAGGCCATTGTGATCGACGTGGACATCACGCCCGGCCAGGCCGCGGCCCTGTCCCGCTCCCTTGATCAGGACCCATCGCTGTTCGACATCCCGCGCGTTCTGCTGACGCCACCAGATGGCCCTGGAGCCGAGCCGGGCCCTCGGCTTGCGCACATATCGCCGGAGGCGGCGCCCGCGCGTGTCCGCTCCGAGGCGCGCCTCTGCCGCCGACGTCGTCGGGCCGGGCGGGCCCCCGCCACCCTGCGCTCCGGCGACCTGGCGCCCCTGCTGGACCACTGGCGAGCGGGGCTGGCCACTCAGCCCGGAATCGTCGCCCTCGCCTGCGTCGAATGGGACGAGGCCTCAAGTCTGATCCGGGAACAGGGAGTGGCCGGTTTCTCGCTGCTTCAGCGTCGCCTGCTGGGGCGAATCGCGTCAGGCCTGGCCGCGGGCGAGCGCATCACCCGATTCAGCGAGAACGCGACCCTCGTGCTGCTGAACCGAGGCGACGCGGAAGCCCTGTCAGGCTGGGGCGATGCCCTTTATGCGAAGGTCCCGGCGCCGCATGGTGCCCCGAGCCACGCGCCGTACCCGGGCCTGAGCATCGGGATCACGGCACTGGCCGACATTCCCGCGGCAGATGCGGTGGACCAGTCTCTTGCGCTTTGCGCGCAGGCCCGCCGGGAGGGCGGAAACCGTATCCAGCTGGACCCGGCGCTGATCACGCCGGAGTGCGGTGCCGCCCAGCAGCAGCACTGGCGCCAGGTGATCACTCGGGCGATTCACGAGCACCGCCTTTTTCTGGTGTATCAGCCGATCGCCAACATCGCCGGCTCCGACAACACGGAGCGCTACGAAGTGCTGCTCCGGATTCGCGATCCGGAAGGCCACACCCAATTACCCGGCCCGTTCGTCAACATGGCCGGACACCTGGACCTCGACCGGGCGCTGGACCGCTGGGTGCTGGCCAACGCAGTGGACATCCTGGGCGCACGACTGCGCACCCATCCGGACTCGGTGTTCTTCGTCAAACTGTCGCGCGGGTCGCTGCGCGACAAGGACCTGGCAGGTTGGCTCGGGCGCATCCTCGCCCAGGCGGCCTTGCCAGCCCGAGCGCTGGTACTGCAGCTGGCGGAGGAAGACATCGTGGCGGACCTGCAGCAGGCCGAACGGGTCATTGGGACACTGCGCGATATCCATGTCGGAGTGGCCGTGGAGCACTTCGGACTCTCCAGCGAACAGCCGGCGCAGCTACTGCGCAGCCTGCAGCCCGACTACGTGAAGGTCGCGCGTCCACTGACCCACGGGCTGCACGATGCCGCCGACAAGCTCGCGCGCCTGGAGCCGCTGCTGAACATCGCCCGGGCCAGCGGCGCACGCACCATGGCGGCCTATGTGGAGGATGTGGACGGCCTGGCCCTGCTGTGGCAGTCGCAAATCGACCTGGTGCAGGGCAACTTCCTGCGTCAGCCGGACGAAGAGCTGCGCTACGACATCGAGTTCTAGCGCTCGGTGCGGTGGTGTCTTCAGTCGCAGGAGGGCCCGGGGTCTGCCTTCAGATTGAGCAGACCGCCGCGTTAGCGGAAGAGGTCGCCCATCTTGCGCGCACACCGCCCCAGCCCTTTTTCTTGTTTTTCTTGTAGGAGCCCAGCCCTCTGGGCGATGGTGAGCCGGACACACCCGATCGGCGAGAGGGCTCGCCTCCTACTGTGGGCAGGCCCCAGCCTCGGCGACGAACCGGCGCGGACCCGGGGCAGACCTTGCCTGTTGCCCTGCCCGGCCAACTTTGGCGCAAAGGGGCGCTCTGATTCCGAGGGGCTCTCTTCCGGCCACACGGGGACGAAAACCAGGATCTGACCTTGTGCCTTGGCTCGTCGATCATTGCGGGCGGTCACAAGGGCCACCTACGGTACCGAGCGAACAGCAACCTCTCGGAACGGTCCGGCAGATTGCCGCGGTCTCTGCGAGACCTCGCAATGACGGAATATCGCGGGCATGACGGGGCCGGACCAAGGTAAGGTCAAACGCATGCACGGCGACGCGGTGCCGCATCGCGAAGGTGGCCCGGATGGCGCGAGTCAGGTCCCCGATGCGACGACCTTGAGGGGTCCGTGGTCGTCGCAGTGGTCACCATGGGGGTGATGCAGGTGGCCGTCTACCAGGTAGTCGACGTGGTCCCCGTGCGGAACGGGCTCGTGGCCGCAGCCGGGACCGTGCACGTGATTCGGGTCGTGACCTTGGCACTGATGGTCCGGGGTGCAGTGATCGGGGTTCGTTTCGCTCACCTCGATGACATGCTCGTCAACATGGTCGCCATGCGGGTGGTGGAGATGGCCATCATGCAGGTAATCCACGTGTCCATTGTGCTCCACCGCGGTGTGTCCGCAGCCGGGTCCGTGTTCATGATCGTGATTCGGATGTTCCTGGCAACTCATGACGCTTTCTCCTGCTGGACAACCTGTTGAGCGATCGCACCTAACCCGTGTTTTAGGTGACCATGGCGATTTCCTCAACTCGTTGGTTGACCCGACGGCACAGCAAGTTCCGACCGTTGTGCTGATCAATGACAGGGTTGGACCCCGGTAACCGGCCAATACGACCGCGGAGAGCCGGACTCTCTGACGTCACCTCGCCTGTTTCCAAGGGCCGTTTACCGCTGCGCGGTTGCCGGTCGCCCCGGGACACCAAAAGCATCCTGAGGGAGCCTGCTTGCAGGCGCCTACCGGGCCCAGAATCGCTCAGGCCTATGGCGAGTGATCAGGGGTACATGATCGTTCGGTGCGCCCGCCGCTGCGATCGAAACTGGCAGCGTGTGGTCGGATAGAGACCTTTGTGCCGATGGCGAGCGACCCAGCCCATGACTTCTCCGAATGTGGAACACGACCGAACCGTTGATCCCGCCGAGGTGGAACGCTACCGCGCCCTGGCCGAGATGTGGTGGGAACCGGATGGAAGACTCTGGCCCCTGCACGTGCTGAACGGCCTGCGCAGTGACTACATCCGCGACCAACTCTGCCACTCGCTCGGGCGGGACGCGGAGGCCGAGCGCCCCCTGGACGGCCTGCGCATCCTCGATATTGGCTGTGGCGGCGGGCTGCTGAGCGAGGCCATGGCCCGCCTGGGCGCGAATGTACTGGGCGTGGACGTCGTCGACCGGAACATCGCCGCGGCTCGGCTTCATGCCGCGGAGCAGGGCCTGGATATCGAGTACGAAGTGAACACCGCGGAAGCCCTCGCGGCACGAGGCGAGACCTTCGACGTGATCCTGAACATGGAGGTGGTGGAGCATGTGGCGGACCTGCCCGCGTTCATGGCGAGCGTCAACCGCATGCTGCGCGCCGGCGGCCACACCTTCGTGGCCACGATCAATCGCAATCCGGTCTCGTTCGTGGTGGCGATTGTCGGTGCCGAGTACCTGTTCCGCATCCTGCCCCGGGGCACCCATCAGTGGAAGCGCTTTGTCACACCGCGGGAAACGAGGGCGCTGCTCGCGCGGGACGGCCTGGAGCCCGTGGCGCAGACGGGAGTCAAGGTGAATCCGCTTTCCCGCCGGATGTGGCTGTCGCGCTCCATGAGCGTCAACTACATGTTGCTGGCACGGAAGCCCGAAGCCTGAAGGACGGGTTCGCTGTATGCCGATTCCGCCGATCCCTCATCCGGGTTACACGATCATGAAAGAGGACACCCACTTTTCCATCGGGCCAGTAGTCCCTTAATCCGGCTGATACTCCAGCGACGAGTGATGCAGATTGATGCGCAATGCACCGGCGTCATCGCGCACAAAACCCCAGGTCTTGTCGACGGTTGTAACCTCTCCATCCTGGTCCGTGAAATGCACCTTCCCCATCGTGATCGCGCTCTTGCCATCGATGAAGATTCCGGCATTCTGTGGTTCGCACTCCTTCCAGGCCTCGAGAGCAAACCCGGAGTCGTCAGGAAAAGAGGAATCGCCCCCCACGAAGTACGACAATGCACCTTCCCGGGTCATGCGGAACGTGTCCGGTTTCTGCGCCAGCGTGGGTTTGAAGAGAACCGTGCCCATCTGGTAGGCATATGCTTCGTCGATGATGTCTGCGGCGAGCGCCTTGGCGGCTTCATGCCCGCTTTCCGCATAGGTGGTACTGATATCGACAAGCGCCTCGCACCAAGCGTCCTGAGCCGCCAGGACGTCTTGCTTCAGAATCGATTGATCGACCACCACGACATCGTCCGCAGCCGCCGAGCCGGAGATCAACGAGATCGTTGCGACTAGTGCGAAGCCAAAAGAGTGCTTCATTGTTACCTCCTCTTTACGCGAGATCATCTCTGTCATGCACTGTCCTGGCGGGAGTCACGCGGTTGGTCGCTCGGCCGGGCGATATCCCGAGCAGCGAGCGCCCGTGAGACCCTTGCACAAAAGCATTCGCGAACGGCGCCTGCTCTACACTCCGCTCGAACCCGGGCCAGCACCCCCACGACTGAAAGCCCACGCAGTTCCTTGCGGTCCGACCGCGCGAGACATGGACATCGAGCCTGCGAAATAACAGCCAATGGGTCAAGCAGCGACGAGGACGGGCACAGATGTACTTTTCTGAAGGTGAAGCAAGATAAAGGACACCCATATTGTTCACCCGCCGCCACAGCCGCTTTCTCTCGTAGGAGCCCAGCCCTCTGGGCGATGGGGCGCTGGACATGCCCGATCGGCGAGAGGGCTCGCCTCCTACAGTGGGTAGGCCCCAGCCTCGGCGACGAACCGGCGTGCCAGATGCCGCACACGCCCCCTTCTCTCGTAGGAGCCCAGCCCTCTGGGCGTTAGGGCGCTGGACATGCCCGATCGGCGAGGGGGCTCGCCTCCTACAGTGGGTAGGCCCCAGCCTCGGCGACGAACCGGCGTGCCAGATGCCGCACACGCCCCTTCTCTCGTAGGAGCCCAGCCCTCTGGGCGATAGGGCCCTGGACATGCCCGATCGGCGAGAGGGCTCGCCTCCTACAGTGGGTAGGCCCCAGCCTCGGCGGCGAACCAGCGTGCCAGATGCCGCACACGCCCCCTTCTCTCGTAGGAGCCCAGCCCTCTGGGCGATGGGGCGCTGGACATGCCCGATCGGCGAGGGGGCTCGCCTCCTACAGTGGGTAGGCCCCAGCCTCGGCGACGTGAGAATGCGGCAACCCACCCTCCTCCGGCTCCACGCTGCCTTTCCGGCTGCATTGGAGCTCCAGGTTATCTACCGTCAGGATCGACAGTCCCGTTCGTGTATCGCTCCAAATGCAAGCGCTTCGAGGCGGTATCGCCGTTTCGCTGAGGAAGACTAACGGGACATCCACCTTTTGGCACGTCCGGGAATCCACCATCGCCGTACGCCGCAGTCCCCCGTTTTGGCATGGGTGTGCTTGCGCCCTGCGTCGGCTGCGGAGCGCGGTCTATGATCGAAGGGACATGGGTTCGGTGCCGAGCGGACCCGCGGGATGCTGGCGAAAAGAGAGGGGCATTATGGCGGGGCCATATCGGATGCTGCATGGGGCCGGGTTGGTGCTTGTTCTGCTGGCAGTCGTATCGGCCGCAGGCTGTGCCATCAGCCAGCCGACGGAAGGCCTGGATGACGAGCGAAACACGATCGCGGTGGCGCGCGAGGCGGGGCCGAGCGTGGTTTCGGTGCGGGTGTCGAGAACAGCAGAAGAGGACGACGCGGGCCCCGACGAGATGACCGAGGTGATCGGTGGCAGTGGCTTCGTGGTAAACGACGAGGGCCAGATCATCACCAACTTCCACGTGATCGCGGCCACGGTTGGCGAGGCGAAGGAGGACCGCATCGATCTGGCACCAGGGGCGACGCTAACGGTGTCGTTCCTCGGGACGCCGGAGGTGGAGCACGATGTGCGGGTGGTCGGTGCCAACCCGGACGTGGATCTGGCGCTACTGGAGCTAGTGGACCCGGCGGCGGCGCCCGACCCCGGCCCGATCCCGCTGGGCGATTCCGACCGGTTGCAGGTCGGCCAGAAGGCGATCGCGATCGGCAATCCGTTCGGCCTGCATTCGACGGTCACCGCCGGGATCGTGTCGGCGCTGGAGCGCGAGCGTCCGGGGCTGGTAGGGATCGAGATCCCGTACATCCAGACCGATGCTGCGATCAACCCCGGCAATTCCGGCGGGCCGCTGCTCGATTCCAGTGGCGAGGCGGTGGGGGTGAACAATGCCATCCTGGCGCCGGCCGGAACCTTCGCGGGCATCGGTCTGGCGGTGCCGAGCAACCTGGTCGCCGCGGCGATGGCGGAGCTGCGCGCGGGCGGTTTTTCCGGCCTGGCGGCCGCGGCGGCGCAGCTGCCGGAACGCCCGCGCATGGGCATGGAGGTGGCGCTGCGGGTGGTGGATTACCCGCGCGGCCTGCGCGCGGAGCTGGGGCTGCCAGAGCATGGCGTGGTGGTGACCGACACCTCGGCCGACGGGCCGGCCGAACGCGCCGGCATCCGGCGGCCGGAGAACGTGTTGCTGGTAAACGGGCGCGCGTTCCCGGTGGATATCGACGTGATCACCCATATCGACGGACAGCGCGTGACGCGGCCGATCGACATCCAGCGCGTGATTCTGGGGCGCGAGGAGGGCGACGTGGTGACGCTGCGGGTATGGCGCGACGGCACTGAGCGCGAGGTGGAGGTCGCACTGGAGATCGTTCCCCTGGGCGAGGATTGAGCCCGAAGGCGGGAACCGCCGCACCCTTGGTCTGACGCCTCTGGCGTGCGCTCTCCGGCAGGAGCCCAGCCCTCTGGGCGATGGAGGCTGGACACGCCCGATCGGCGAGAGGGCTCGCCTCCTACAGTGGGTAGGCCCCAGCCTCGGCGGCGAACCAGCGTGCCACATGCCGCACGCGCCCCCTTCTCTCGTAGGAGCCCAGCCCTCTGGGCGATGGGGCGCTGGACATGCCTGATCGGCGAGGGGGCTCGCCTCCTACAGTGGGTAGACCCCAGCCTCGGCGGCGAACCGGCGTGCTTTCAGGCGGAGCTGGCGGGTCGGGCGATGACGAGGACGGATGCGCGCGAGCCGTGGCGTCCGAGTGTGGTGAACTCGTCGATCACAAACCCGGCCCCCGCCACCTGTTCCCAAAACGCTTCTTCGTAGGTCACGCGACCGAAATCGATGGTGGTGATGCGTCTGAGCAGCGGCTTGAAGCGTTCCATCCAGCGGGAGGGGCGGGCCTGGAAGGTCTGGGTGAAGAAGACCTTCCCCTCCGGCTTCAGCAGGCTGCGGCAGTGGCGCAGAGCGCCCTCGGGGTCCGGCAGGAGCATGAAGCTGGCGGAGAAGTAGATCGCGTCGTACGGGCCACCCGTGTGGTCGTAGATGGATTCGAGTCGGGCCTCGGCATGATCGGCCAGGGACGAGTCGCGCAGGGCTCGCCGGGCGTGCTGGATGTAGTCGGCATCGATATCGATCCCCGTGATGACGAGCCCCTTCTCGCGCGCCGTGTCGGCATTGGCGAGCAGCGCGCCGGCGGTGCCAATGCCCACGTCCAGCAGGGCCGCCCCGTCCGGCAGCCGCCGCATGACCTCGGCATACCACTGCGAGGTAAGGCGGAGGATCAGCAGGTTGTAGATAGCGCTGCGCATAGGGGAGTCGTCACTGGGATCGGCCGGTAGCGGGCCTACCATACCGGAGCCGGCGCACCGGCTCGAAGCCAGGGTTTCTTGCCAGCCCGTAATACTGTTTATATAAACAGTATATGGATGCCACTACCCCCGAACCATCGGAGTACGCCGAGCTGACGGCCGTCAGCAACTTCTCGTTCCTGCGCGGGGCCTCGCACCCGGAGGAGCTGGTGGAGCGGGCCCGAGCGCTGGGCTATCGCGCGCTGGCGCTGACCGATATCGCCTCGCTGGCCGGCGTGGTCCGCGCGCACGCGGCGGCGAAGGACTGCGGGTTGCACCTGATCCTAGGGGCGACCTTCCAGCTGGCACACGGCCCCGCCCTGACCCTGCTGGTGCGCAATGCGGCGGGCTATGCCGCGCTGTGCCGGCTGATCACCCATGCACGCGGGGCGGCGGACAAGGGGCACTACCACCTGACACAGGCGGACCTCGACGCCCTGCCCGCCGAGGCGCGTGCCGGCTGGCACGTCCTGCTGCGTATCGAGCCCGAGATCGCGGAGCCGACGCTCGCCGAAGCGGCCCGCTGGCTGGCCGGGTGGGCCGCGCCGGGGCAGGCCCATCTGGCGGTCAGCCAGCTGCGCACGCCGGAGGATGCCGCGCTGGCAACCCGCACACAGCAGCTCGCCGACACGGTGGGACTCCCGATCGTCGCTTGCGGCGATGTGCACATGCATTCTCGCGGCCGGCGTGCCCTGCAGGACGTGCTGACCGCGCTGCGCCTGCGCACCACAGTTGCCGAGGCGGCCCCGTCGCGCTTCCCCAACGGCGAGCGCTGCCTGCGCCCGCGCGACGACCTGGCCGCGCTGTATCCCGCCGCCTGGCTCGCGGCCAGTGTGCGGATCGCGCGGGACTGCGACTTCTCGCTGGACGCGGTCACCTACCGCTACCCGACCGATCCCCTGCCCCGGGACACGAGCCCGGCCGCCTACCTGCGCAAGGAGACCCTGAAGGGCGCGCGCGGGCGCTGGCCCGACGGCATCCCGCCGAAGGTGTCCGAACAAATCGAACGCGAGCTCGGGATCATCGCGCAGCTTGGCTACGAGCCCTACTTCCTGACGGTCTACGACATTGTGCGCTTTGCTCGCGGCCGCGGGATCCTGTGCCAGGGGCGCGGCTCGGCGGCAAACTCCGCCGTTTGTTATGCGCTCGGGATCACGGCGGTGGACCCCTCGCGCTCCAGCATGCTGTTCGAGCGCTTCATCTCCGCCGAGCGTGGCGAGCCGCCGGATATCGACGTCGACTTCGAGCACGAGCGCCGCGAGGAGGTGATCCAGTACATCTACCAGCGCTACGGCCGCGAGCGCGCGGCGCTGGCCTGCACGGTGATCCGCTACCGCCGGCGCAGCGCCCTGCGCGACGTCGGCCGCGCGCTGGGCATCTCGCGCGCGCGGCTGGATGCGCTGACCGCCAACCTCGCCTGGTGGGACGACGGCATCCCCGCCGAGCGCCTGCGCGAGGTCGGGCTGGATCCGGATGGTGCCCTGGCCCGACAGTGGCAGGCGCTGACCGCCGAGCTGCTGGGCTTCCCCCGCCACCTGTCGCAGCACACCGGCGGCTTCGTGATCGCCGAGGGCCGGCTGGACGAGCTGGTGCCAATCGAGAACGCGGCGATGCCGGAGCGCTCGGTGATCCAGTGGGACAAGGACGACCTCGACGCGGTGGGGCTGTTGAAGATCGACGTGCTGGCGCTGGGGATGCTCTCCTGCGTGCGCCGCGCGCTGGAGCTGATGGCGCGCCACCGGGGCCGCGACTGGGGTCTGGCCGACATCCCCGCCGAGGATCCGGCGGTCTACCACATGCTGCAGAAGGCCGACACCCTGGGCGTGTTCCAGATCGAGTCGCGCGCGCAGATGAGCATGCTGCCGCGCCTGAAGCCGGCGAACTTCTACGACCTGGTGATCGAGATCGCCATCGTGCGCCCCGGCCCGATCCAGGGCGAGATGGTGCACCCATATCTGAAGCGCCGTGCCCACCCGGAGCGGGTGCGTTATCCGAATCCCGAGATCCGGCGGGTGCTGGGGCGCACCCTGGGGGTGCCGATCTTCCAGGAGCAGGTGATCGAGCTGGCGATGGTCGCGGCCGGCTTCTCCGCCGGCGAGGCGGACGGGCTGCGCCGCGCGATCGGGGCCTGGCGCCGTACCGGCCAGCTCGCGCGCTACCGCGAGCGCCTGATGGACGGGATGCGGCAACGCGGCTATCCGGAGAAGTTCGCCGAGCAGCTGTACAAGCAGATCCTTGGCTTTGGCGAGTACGGCTTCCCCGAGTCGCACTCGGCCAGCTTTGCGCTGATCACCTATGTCTCGTCCTGGCTCAAGTGCCATGAACCGGCGATCTTTGCCTGCGCGCTGCTGAACAGCCAGCCGATGGGCTTCTACGCCCCTGCACAGATCGTCGCCGACGCGCGCCGCCACGGCGTGGAGGTGCGCCCGGTGGATGTGCGCTGCAGTGACTGGGACTGCACGGTGGAGCCGGTGGCCGGGAGCGACGCGCTGGCCCTGCGCCTGGGCCTGAACCGGGTCGGCGGGCTCGCGCAGGCCGTGGCCGAGCGCGTCGTCGCCGCGCGCACCGAGCGCCCGTTCGCGGACGTGCCGGATCTGGTCGCCCGCGCCGCCCTGACCCGTGCCCAGGCCAACCGCCTGGCCCGCGCCGACGCCCTGAAGGGACTGGCCGGCAACCGCCACCAGGCGCGCTGGGCAACCGAGGCGGTGGAGGAACCCCTGCCCCTGTTCGCCGACGCCCCGGCCGACACAGTGCGCGAAGCCGACGTGACCCCGCTGCTGCCGCGCCCGGATGCGGTGGATGACCTGGTGCAGGACTACGCCACCCAGGGCCTGAGCCTGGGCCCGCACCCGCTGGCGCTGATGCGCCCGTTCCTGGAGCAAAGACGTTTACCCACCGCCGCCCGGCTGCTGGAACGCCCTGGGCATCCCGGTGCCCGCTATGCCGGCATCGTCATTACCCGCCAGCGTCCCGGCTCGGCCAACGGCACGGTGTTCCTGACCCTGGAGGACGAGAGCGGCACGCTGAACCTGATCGTCTGGCCGGACCGGGTGGAGCGCTTTCGCGCCGAGGTCCTGCACGGCCGCCTGCTGGAGGCCCACGGGGAATGGCAGTACAGCGAAGGGGTCGGCCACCTGATCGTGCAGCGCCTGATCGACCGCAGCGCCTGGCTGGGCGAGCTGACCACCCGCTCCCGCGACTTCGGCTAGTGCGAGGGATAGCCGCTCGGGCGGTATTCAGACGCGGCCGTAGAGGTCCTCCAGCCGCACGATGTCGTCCTCGCCCAGATAGCTGCCGGACTGGATCTCGATCAGCTCCAGCGGGATCGCGCCCGGGTTCTCCAGCGAATGGATCTGCCCGATCGGCACATAGGTGGACTGGTTCTCCGTCACCAGATAGGTCTCCTCGCCGTTGCGCACCCGCGCGGTGCCGCTGACGACCACCCAGTGTTCCGCGCGATGGTGATGCATCTGCAGCGAAAGCTTCGCCCCGGGTTTTACGGTAATGCGCTTGACCTGATAGCGCCGCCCGACGTCGACACACTCGTAGCAGCCCCAGGGGCGATACACCGCCGGGTGGTCCACATGCTCGCTGCGGTTGTCCGACTTCAGCCGCTCGACGATGCGCTTGACGTCCTGCACGCGGTCGCGGTCCGCCACCAGCACCGCATCGCGGGTGGCGACCACCGCGAGGTTGCGCAGGCCAATCCCCGCGACCAGCAGGCCGTCGGCATCGACCACGCAGCCCTCGCTGTCCTCCAGCAGGCAATCGCCGCGCAGGGTATTGCCCTGCGCGTCAGTGCCGCGCACCCCAGCCAGCGCGGACCACGAGCCGATATCGCTCCAGCCCGCGGCCAGGGGCGTGACCGCCGCGCGGTCGGTGCGCTCCATCACGGCGTAGTCCACCGAGATGTTCGGGGCCCGGGCAAACGCCTCCGGGGCTACGCGCAGGAAATCGAGGTCCTCGCGCGCCCCCTCCAGCGCGGCCTGACAGGCCGTAACGATCTCGGGCTCGAAGCGCTCCAGCTCCTGCATATACTGCGAGGCACGGAATACGAACATGCCGCTGTTCCAGAGATAGCCCCCCTGGCTCAGGTACTCGCGCGCCGTGGCAGCATCGGGCTTTTCGACAAAACGCGCGACCCGCGCACCGGCCTCGCCCAGCGACTCGCCCTGCTGGATATAGCCATAACCGGTCTCCGGCGTCACCGGCACGATCCCAAAGGTGACCAGATAGCCGGCCTCCGCCAGCGCCACGGCGCGGCCCACGGCAGCCTTGAAGGCATCGCCATCGCCGATGTGGTGATCCGCGGCCAGGACCAGCAGCAACGGGTCGTCGCCTTCCGCGCGGGCCTGCAGCGCCGCCAGGGCAATCGCCGGGGCCGTGTTGCGCCCCTCCGGTTCCAGCAGGATGCGCGCCTGTTCGACACCAATCGCGCGCAATTGCTCGGCGGCGAGGAAGCGGTGCTCCACGTTGGCCAGCACCATTGGTGCCGCCGCATGCAGGCCCTCCAGGCGCGCGACAGTTTGTTGCAGCAGCGTCTGGTCGCCGGTCAGGGGCAGGAACTGCTTCGGGTAATGGCTGCGCGACACCGGCCACAGCCGCGTGCCGGTACCGCCGGCCAGGATCACCGGTTGCAGCTGGTTCTGGGTATCGGCAGGCGCCATCGTTGTTATCCCCGTATCAGGCGGGAAAGCTCTTCCACGCGACGCTCCAGCAGGGCCGGATCAGCGCGGGTCTCGACGTTCAGCCGCAACAGCGGTTCGGTGTTGGAGCTGCGCAGGTTGAAGCGCCAGTCCGGGAACTCGAGGCTGACGCCGTCGGTGCGATCTTCCTCGCCACCCTGACCCTCAAGGGCCGCGAGAACGCGATCCGTGGCGGCTTCGACGTCCGCGACCTCGAAGTTCAGCTCGCCGCTGCAGGGGTAGCGCGCCATGCGCTCGGCCACCATTTCGCCCAGCGACTGACCTCGGCGCCCCATCAACTCGGCGACCCGCAGCCACGGCAGCATCCCGCTATCGCAGTAGTAAAAGTCCCGGAAGTAGTGATGCGCGCTCATCTCGCCGCCGTAGATGGCGTCCTCGTGGCGCAGGCGCTCCTTCATGAATGCGTGCCCGGTCTTGGACTGGACGGGCTCGCCACCCGCCGCTCGCACCATCTCGATGGTGTTCCAGGTCAGCCGCGGGTCGTGGACGATCCGCTCGCCGGGTTGCCCGCCTTCCAGGCAGGCCTGAGCCAGCAGCCCCACAATGTAGTAGCCCTCGATGAAATTCCCCGCTGCATCGAACAGGAAGCAGCGATCGAAGTCGCCATCCCAGGCCACACCCAGATCCGCGCCATGCTTGCGCACGGCGTCGGCCGTGGCCGCACGGTTCTCCGGCAACAGCGGGTTGGGGATGCCATTGGGGAAATGTCCGTCCGGCTCGAAATTCACGCGGATCAGCTCGAACGGCAGATGAGGCTCCAGTGCCTCCAGCACCGGGCCCGCACCGCCATTGCCCGGGTTTACGACTACGCGCAGCTTCGGCAGCGCCTCTCGGTCGACCGATGCGAGCAGCCGGGCGATATAGTCCGGCCGATGGTCCAGCGGATGTACCTGGCCTTGTGGCATGGGGCGGAAGTCGCCGCGCTCTGCGCATGCCTGGATCGCCTGCAGCCCGGAGTCCCCGCTGATCGGTCGCGCCTCGCCGCGCACGAGCTTGAGCCCGTTGTAATCCAGTGGGTTGTGGCTCGCGGTAACCATCACCCCGCCACCAGCCCCGTAGTGCGCAGTCGCAAAGTAGACCTCTTCGGTCCCGCACAGACCGATATCGGCCACGTCGCTACCGCCGGCGGTGAGTCCTTCGATCAGGGCCTGGGCCAGTGTCGGGCTGGAGAGGCGGATATCGTGTCCGACCACCGTACGGCCGGGCCGGACCTCTTCGGCAAAGGCGCGTCCGATGGCGTATACCACCTCGGGGTTGAGTTGATCCGGCACGCGGCCGCGTACGTCGTACGCCTTGAAGCAATCGATCTTCATGCAGTTCCCTTCCGGCCCCCTCCGACTCCCGGCACCGCCGGCAGCGCGCACTCCTTTCTCCTCATGATACATAGCAGAGCCGCAGCATGATGCGACGGAGGTTACAACGACCTCAGTAGGTTTACTTGACGCTTGCGGCTCATGCCCCTGAACATGGTGGGTTTATCCAACGAGGAGAAGCCGATGAGTGAGCCGCAAGTGAAGACCGAGGAGAAGAAGCAGCATTTCGACGATATCTACGTCGCCGAGACCCCGGTGCCGTTCAAGGAGCGCATCATCGACGCGCTCGATTACATCTCCGACGACTTCAACCGGCAAACCTTCGACCGGCTGATTCTCCCCTGGGCGCAGCAACAGGCTGACGCAGGCAAGACCCTGAATTACGTCGATCTGTGCTGCTGCTTTGGCAACACCACCATGGCGGCCGTGCACGGCATGGATGTCGAGGCAATCCGCGCCAACTGGGCCGACGAGCAGGCCTGCAAGACGGTTGCTGCCCCGCGCCGTCTGCCCATCAAAACGACCGGCATCGACATCTCCGGCAACGCCCTCGCCTACGGCAAGAGCTCGGGTCTGTTCGACCAGACCTTCGAGGCTGACCTGAACCAGGCCGACGCCGACACGCGCAACGCGATCGAGCAGTCGATGGAAGAGGCAGACATCGTCATCTCCACCGCATCGCTGGTCTATCTGGACCCCCCGGCCATCGAGAGCCTGGTGGACGCCTTCGCGCGGGGCAAGGGCGAAGGCTACATGCTGGTGAATTTTCTCAACCCCTTCGCACTAGAAAAAGCGGACGCCACCAAGCGTTTGTTGCTGAATCGTCTGGACTTTGTCGGCAGTACTGCGACCCGTCACCGTCGTATGTCCCCGCTGGAGCAGGAAAACTACCCCGGCGAAGACTGGGCCCTGCTGGAAATCTGGGTGCTGCGTCGCCGCGGGTAAGCCGTTACCGGCGCCTTCAGCGCATCAAGGAAAAGGCCGGCGTTCGCCGGCCTTTTTTGTGTCTCCGTCACCGGATACCTAGAGCGCGACCACACGATCGCGCCCTGCCCGCTTGGCCTGGTACATCGCCTCGTCAGCCCGCCGCGCGAGGAGCTTGGCGCTGTCACCGGAGGCCCGTTCGGCGACCCCGAAGCTGGCGGTGACGCCCGGCACCCCGGGCACGCTCATCGCAGCGACCGCCTGGCGCAGCTTTTCGGCCATGGCCGTCGCACCCACCAGCCGGGTCTCGGGCACCAAGATGATGAACTCTTCTCCGCCCCAACGACCGAGGGTATCCGCGTCGCGCAGTTCCGCACTCACGGTCTTCGCCAGCGCTTTAAGGACTTCGTCGCCGGCATCGTGGCCGTAACGGTCATTCACCGCCTTGAAGTGATCCAGATCGAACATGATCAGGCTCAGCGGACGACCATAGCGCTGGCTGCGCTCGATCTCCGCCTCCAGCGTGTTCCCGAGGCTCAGGCGATTCGCGACGCCGGTCAGCCAGTCGGTATGCGCCACACGCCGGATCTCGTCCTCCATGCGCACCCGGTCGGTCACGTCCTTGCCCAGGGCGACGTAATGCGAAATCTCGCCGTGGTCATCGAGTACCGGGGTGATCGTCTGCTCCAGATGGATCAGAGATCCATCGCGACGCCGATTCACGAACTCGCCCCGGAAGGTCTCGCCGCGCTCCAGCGACTCCCACATCCCGCGATAAAAGGCATCGTCGTGACTGCCCGATCTGAAGCGTCGCGGATTCGCGCCCAGGACATCGCGGCGCGAATAGCCCATGAGCTCCTCGAAGGCGGCATTAACGTAGGTAATCGTACCTTCAGGATCGGTGATCAGGACCGGATCACCCGACACTTCCAGCGCGGTCGACAGCAGTCTTAACTGCTCGTCGCGTTCCCGTTCGGCGGTCACGTCCTGCTGCAGTGATACGTAATGCGTAATCCGTTCCGGCGCATCGTCGGCATACACGGGCGAGATATGCCAGCGCACCACGTAGGTACTGCCATCCTTGCGATAGTTGATCGCCTCGCCGTCAAACATCTCGCCCGCATCCAGCGCGGCGCGCAGGCGGTCGAGGATTACCCGTGATGTCCGCGGCCCCTGCAGCAGGCGCGGGGTCTTGCCCAGCACCTCGTCGGCCGCGTACCCGGTCATCTGTTCGAAGCCGGCATTCACGTAGACGATGCGTGGCCCGTCGTCCAGGTCCGCGTCCGTGATCAGAACAGAGTGGCTCGACTGGTCGATGGCTGCATCCAGCAGCCGGAGTTTCTCGAACCCCTCGATGTACGCGACAGTGGCCACGGGACTCCTTTGAAATGGATCAGCCTGGGACCGGCACTACCGGTCCGAGTGTCCCGCGGCGGGGAGGTTCATTCCATATCCGCCATTTCGAGAATCGAGCCCACGATATCGCTGGTGGTAACGATTCCTTCCAGGGTATTGCCCCGCAGCACGACCAGGCGCCGGATGCCCTGATTGACCATCAGCCGCGCCACGTACTTCACGTCCATCTCGGCCGGCACGGTGATCACCGGCTTCGCACAGACATCGTAGACGTTGGAGAGGTCGATATCGCCCTCCTCCGCCACGATGGTCTTCAGGATTGTTGTGTAGGTGATGATCCCGTAGGCGTCGTGATCGTGCTGCTTGTCCACCACCAGGGACTTCACGTTGTGCCGCCGCATCAGCTGCATCGCCTCGCGCAGCGGCGCGAGCGGCGACACGGTAATCACATTGGGCTTCAGGATGTCGCTTACCAGCATGCTCGAGTCCTCCTCAGATCTCTTCCTTTACGTGTTCCTGGAACTGCTCGATCTGCTTGCGCCCGATCCCGGCCAGGTGGGCAATATCCACGGTGAATGCAACGCCGCGCGGGTCTCCTTCGAGTTCCAGGTCCTGACTGATGACCTTGAGCACGTTCAGCGCGACCTTCTTTTCCAGCACCCACATCAGCACCGACTGGCTGCCCTCGTAGGTCATGCCCAGAAACGTCTTGCGGGCCTCCGCGCCGATACCGCGGGCATCCATGATCGTGACGCCGCCGGCGCCCGCGGCCTTGGCCGTCTCGATGGCCCGCTGCTCGAGGTCATCCGGAAGCACGGCGATCAGTGCCGAAAATCTCATGGCGAATCCTCCTGTTGTGCGCGGCCCCTGCCGGTCCAGCGCTCGTAGATATCCACCAGGATGGCGTAGACCATCACGGTGACGATGGGGAAGATCGACGCGAAGGCGATCAGGCCGAAGCCGTCGATCAGGACATTACGGTCTTCCAGATGCGTGGCCAGCCCGATCCCGAGGGCCGTGACCAGGGGTACGGTCACCTCGGAGGTCGTCACCCCGCCCAAGTCGAAGGCGAGCGCCACGATCTGCTTGGGGGCGAGGATCGTCAGCACGATCACCAGCAGGTAGCCAGCCATGATGTATTGATGGATGGAGTCGCCCACCAGGATGCGGTGCACGCCAATGGTGATACCGATTGCGACCCCCAGCGCCACCAGGATGCGGATTACATTGCCGCGTAATGAACCGCGCGCCGCCTCCTCGGCCTTCTGGCCAATCGCGATGAGCGCGGGCTCCGCCATCGTGGTCGCAAATCCGATGGAAAACGCGAACAGGTAGACCCACAGGAACAGTTCGTTGGTGATCAACTGCTCGGCCATGCTCTCGCCGATCGGGAACAGGCCCAGCTTGAGCCCGACCACGAAGGCGTACAGGCCCAGCACGACCAGCACGAAGCCGAAAATCACCCGCGGCAGATACGGGATGCGCTTGCGCAGCACGAAGTACTGGAACACCACAATCACCGCGATGATCGGTGCGACATCGCGAAGCATCAGTAGCAGGTCCATCCCCATCGCGGAGAGCCAGTGTTCCTCGCCCGCACCCGGAAGGTCCGTGTCCGCATCCATGGCCGCGGTCTCGCCATTGCCCGGGGCGTCGACCTCCGCGCCGGCGAACACAATGATTCCGTAGAGCTGCACCGTGATCATTGGCACCATCACGGCAAGCGCCACCAGGCCAAAGCCGTCGCGCAGTGGATTGCGCCCGCTGATCGAGGCCGCCAGGCCGAGGCCCAGCGCCGCGACCAGCGGGACGGTCACGATGTTCGTGGTCACCCCGCCCGAGTCGTAGGCCAGGCCGACGATCTCCTCGGGGGCGAAGAAGGTGACCAGCACCACCAGCACGTAGCCGCTCAGAATGTACCAGTGCAGCGGATGGCCCATGACCGTGCGCAGGATGCCCAGCGCCACCACGGCACCCACGGACAACGCGACAATCAGGCGCAGGACCAAGCCCTCGATCCGTCCCTCGCTGATCAGCTCCGCCTGCTCCGCCACAGCGATCAGGGCCGGTTCCGCGATCACGGTAGCGAAGCCGAGGGTAAAGCCGAACGCCATCAGCAGGAGCAGCGAACCGCGCCGGGCCAGCGCGTTGGACAGGTTCTTGCCGATGGGGAAGATCCCCATCTCCAGGCCCTGCAGGAACAGTGCCACGCCAAAGACCACGATGGCCAGCCCGATCACCATGGACAGCAGGCCATCCGGCACCGTACGCAGCACCAGCGCCTGGAACACCGCAACCACGATCACGATGGGCGCAAGATTGCGCGCCGCATGGCCCAGCGTGTGGAGAAAGTTCATGCGCTCCCTTGCCGAGGCATGGCCCCGGAATCAATTCCCCGCGCCGTGGTCGCAGGCAGTATGGAATCCCTGCAGATACCCTATCGCGCCGTGGTCGTCGGTGCCACGGGCGGGCTCGGCGCCGCGTTTGTTGAGCATCTTGAAAACGACCCGAACTGCGGGTGCGTAGTGGCACTTGGCCGCCACAGCGAACCGCCCGTCGATCTCCTCGACGAAACCAGCATCGAACACGCCGCTGGCTGGCTACGCAAACAAGCGCCCGAATGGGATCTAATCCTGGACGCCACCGGCATCCTGACCATCGACGGCCACGGCCCGGAGAAGCGTCTGCGCGATCTCGATCCGGCGATCATGGCGCGCTCGTTTGCCATCAATGCCATCGGCCCGGCCCTGCTGTTCAAACACCTGGCACCTTTGTTGCCGCGTCAGCGCAAGGGCATCCTGGCGACCCTATCGGCCCGAGTCGGCTCCATCGAGGACAACCAGCTGGGTGGATGGGTGAGCTACCGCGCTTCCAAGGCCGCTCTCAACCAGATTGTCCGCACGACGGCGCTGGAGCTGCGCTTCAGCCATCGCCAAGCCGCGGTGATCGCCCTGCAGCCGGGGACCTGTGCGACCCGCCTGTCGGAGCCCTATCGGGCCCGCGCCCCGGAAGTGCTCGCGCCGGAATACGCCACCGGCGAACTCCTGAAGGTGCTGGATCGTCTGGAGGCATCGGACTCCGGGAACTTCTACGACTTCGAGGGCCAGCGGCTGCCGTTCTGAAAACTATTGTCGCTCGTGATCTGCATCAACAAGTGCTAATACCAGGCGGGCAATAGTACCTCTGAACCATCACATTGTCGGAGGAACCGAACATGCGCCGTACCCTGACCTTTCGTGCCCTAGCCCTGGCCGGCCTGCTGGCCCCGGCGGCCCTCATCCCGGCCCAAGCGGCCGCCGCCAGCGCGGATGTCTCCGCCGGCGACTGGCTGCTGCGCGGCGGCCTGACCTACATCTCGCCGAAGTCCGACAACGGCGAACTGACGGGAGATGACCTGAGCGTGGACGTCGGTTCCAGCACGCGCCCGACCGGCACTGCGACCTACATGCTCACTGACAACCTGGGTCTGGAGCTGCTGGTCGGGATCCCGTTCAAGCACGACATCGCGTTGGAAGGTCTGGGCAACGTCGGCTACACCCGACACCTGCCGCCGACCCTGAGCCTGCAGTACCACTTCAACACCGGCTCGGCGTTCCGCCCGTACCTGGGGGCGGGCGTGAACTACACCCACTTCTTTGACACGACCACCCGCGGTGCACTGTCCGACAGCCGCCTGCGGCTCGACGACTCCTGGGGTGTCGCTCTGCAAGCCGGGATCGACATCGCGCTGGATGACAACTGGTTCCTGAACACCGAGGTGCGCTGGATCGACATCGAGAGCACCGCGCGTCTCGACGGCCAGCGTATCGGGACGGTCGAGATCGACCCGTGGACCTTCGGGATGAACGTCGGCTACCGCTTCTAAGCCGGCCTAGCCCAGTCGTTCCACGAGGCCGAGGACCCGCTGCATGCGGTCCTCGGCCTCGTTCTTTTCCAGGCCCCGCTCGGCGGGGACGCCCCAGACCGGGCCCGGCCAGGCCGGATCGCCCGGCTGACGGGCGACATGGTGCAGGTGCAGCTGCCCGACGATATTGCCCAGCTTTGCCACATTCAGCGTCTGCGGCTCGAAGGCCGCCTGCATCGCCCGCGCCAGGACCAAAGACTCCCGTGCCAGCATTGCCGCATCGTCGGACCCAAGGTCATGCAACTCGCGTAAACCTGCGCGGCGCGGGACCAGGATGAACCACGGAATTGCCGCATGATCCATCATCAGCAGCGTCGACAGGGGCCAGTCCGCGACAAACCAGGTATCGGCATGCAGGCGCGCATCCAGCTCGAACGCTTCCTTCATTGCAGCTCCTTCCAGATCCCCGGCGTGGCCCAGTGCCCCGTGCGGCGCTCTTCGCCTTCCAGCAGGACATAGCTGTAATGCGCGCGGTGGCGCAGCTCGCCCGCCAGCGCACGGCGTTGCTGCGCATCCGAGCCCGAAATCACGATCACATCCTCGCCGGGCACGGCCCAGGCGGCAGCGTCCGGGGGCTCGGGCAGATCACTGTCGATCGCCACCGGCGACTCCGGCCAGTCGCGGGCGCGCAGCCAGTCGCGCACCGAGTCCGGATCACCAAGCACGATGCGGGTACCCTCCACGTTCTGAGTTTGCTCGGGTGCGCGCCCCAGCCAGGGCGCCACCTCGACCGGCCGCGCCGAGCCCAATGCGATCACCTGTGTGTCCGGGTCTAGTGCGGCGCGGCGCAGGATCGCCGGGGATTCGTCTTCGGCCAGATGGCGAAACAGCCGCCAGTCCGGATCGGCGGCGACGCGCAGCGGCGCGGCATCCAGATCCACCTCGAACGCCTTTTCACGGTCGGCCAGCGCAATCCAGAACGTCTCCGCCCCCTGTTTGGTCTCGACCACGAGGGGTACACGCAGATCCCACGGTTCGTCATCGCCGGACTGACGCAACGTACCCGACAGCGTCCACCCATTCGTCTCCTGTTCGACGGCAAGATCGGCCAGTTCAAGTGCCGACGCACCGCGCCGATCAACCCACTGGCGGAAGAACGGTTCCAGATCCTCGTCGGTGGCGGAATCGAAGGCCGCGATCAGCGCATCCCAGTCCGCCTCACGCCCCTTCCAGTCGTTGTAGAGCGTGCGAGCACCTTCGAGAAACGCCTCGCGCCCGATCCAGTCCTCCAGCATCCGCCAGATCATCGCGCCCCGGTGATAGCCGGCGATGCGCAACGCGCCCTGGTTGCCGCCCTGGTACTCCCCATGGGCGCGATCCTCGTCCGCCGGGAGTGCCGCGTAGTCGCGCAGCCACTGGGCTCGCTCCTCGCGCCCCTCACCCGCCTCACGCTTGAACTGGTAGTCCGCCATGTAGGTGGTCAGCCCCTCCGACCAGTTGCCGCCCGAGCGATCGACATAGACCCCCGTGCCCCACCACATGTGCAGGACCTCGTGCCCCAGCGAGGTATGCGGAATGAACGGGAGCGGGATGACTTGTTCGCCCAAGAGCGTAAAACCGGAGAACGCCAGCCCCACCGGCTGCGGCGAGGCCGCCACGGTCAGGCTGCTGTACGGATACGGTCCGATCTCCGATTCGAAACGCTCGATGTACTCGACGGTCTTCTCGCGGTAGGTCTCGCCAAAGGCCTCATGCAGCGACTGCGGGAACAGGGTACGCACCTGCCACCCGTCGCCCTCGATCACGCCCAACTCCCAAATGCCGGAGGCGAGCGCCAGGTGGCGCGCAGCGGGGTGTTGGTAACGGGCCTGATAGCGCTCGCCCTCGCGCGTGTCATCGATCAGCGAGCCGGAGACCACGGCCTTCTGGCCACCGTCCACCGTCAGTTGAATCCGCATGGGCACGGGCTCGTCCTCCAGCGCGGGATACCAGCCCGCCCCCGCTGGCAGAAACCCGGCTTCCTCGCCCAGGAATCCCGAGCCGGGACGCGCCTGATCAGGCCGCGACAACCGAGCGCCATACGCGATCACCAGGAGCCCGGCATCGCGATCGGACAGCGCGCTCCCCAGTTCCAGCCAGCCCGACTCGGTCAGCTCGTGTTCGATGGAGTCACCATCCAGGGTCACGGCATCCACTCCCATGGCGGGATCGAGGCGCAATCGGCTCGGCGGGTCCCGGTCCAGGAGCTCCAGATCCAGCGCCAGACGCCCGTCGAAGGTCGATTCGCCCGGGTGCAGGTGCACGCTCAGGCCGAGCGGGAAGTCGGAATCGGGTTCGGCGTAATCGTTACCGGCCGCCGAAGCGACCGGGAAGCCCAGCAACGCCATAAGGCCCATCGAGATCCACCATGCCGCGCGCATATTGCCCCCTCGTTTAATCGGCGTACGGGAATCGGGCTACGCGCTCTTCGGCCTCGCCGTTGCGCTCGATCTCCAGCGGCAGCCAGGTGCCCGGTGTCACGCGCTGGACGATCCGTTGCAGATCCGACGGGCGCTCCACTGGCTGGTCGCCGGCACGAAGGACTCGGTCGCCCCCCTCCAGGCCCGCGGCCTCACCCACGGAGCCCGACTGCACACCCTGGATGGTCACTCCGCCGTCCTCGTCGCCGCGCAGCTGCACGCCGAGCATCGGTGAAGCGCGGTCAAAGCGATCTCCATCCGTGATGCCGAATACCGCCCGGGCCAGGCCCGGATCGGCCGCGGAACAGTCCTCCCGGTACTCGCGGGGCAGCAGGACCGGGGCCTGTTCATAGCCCAGATCGGCCAGCTGATGCGGCACGCCATGGCCATATTGCAGGTGGCCGGAACCGATGATCCCGACCACCAGCGGCGGCTCGTCCGAAGCCTCCAGGACCTCGGCGATGCCGGCGGCCATCATGCGGTCCCACGCCAGCTGCGACCCGATGAACCGGTCGGAGTCTCGCTCCATGCCCGCCGGATGGCGTTCCATCACCTCCACCAGATACTCGCGGTAGGCCTCGGGCGGATCGGCCGGCTGGCTGACGCCGTAGCGCTCATCCTCCGGGACCGCGTCCCAGCCTTCCTGTCCGAGCCGCTGAACCAGTGCACGTTCGGCGTTCAGCGCCACCAGCGGGACATCATGTACACGGGCAAAATGGAGAATCGGCCAGTACAGCTCCGGGTCGAAGCCCCAGTGGGTATACCAGTCGCTGTCGCGCAGAAATGCATCCGCGTCCAGTTCGCCGGCCACCCACTGATCCAGCACCGGTTGCACGGAGCGCGGCAGCATCTCGAGGCCGATGACCATGTCCGGGCGCTGCCCGTGCAGGGCAGCCAGTGTTCCCAGCTGCCAGCGATGGTGATCCATGCGATCGTGGCGCTCGCCCAGGAGCACCGCATCCGCCTGCGCCAACTCGGCGAACAGCTCCGCGCGATCCAGCTCCTCGCCGGCCGGCGTGGCCCATTGCCCCGGGGCCGGACACGCCGCGCTGGCCACACCGGGCACCAGCGGCGCGGCCAGCATCGCGGCCAGCATCACGCCCATGCCATGCCGTCGGATTACTCTGCCTTGCATGCAATTCTCCTGTTTGAGGCACCATCCCCGGTGATAGACCTACTCTCGGACCCCCCGATGGCCGGCACGTTCCGCGTCCGGTAGCCTGCCGACATGGACACGCCCGAGGACACCGACGCGCGCAACCGGCTCCCCCAGCACCTGCAGGCATGGCTGGGCACCCTGCGCTCGATGGCGATCTACTGGCGACCCGGGCGCCAGGCCGGCCTGCGCCGCCTCTACGCCGCGTTCGTGCGGCCCGGTGACCTCGTGTTCGACATCGGCGCCCATATCGGAGATCGCACCCGCGCCTTCGCCGCACTCGGGGCGCACGTGATCGCGCTCGAGCCGCAGCCCCATATCCTGCGGCTGCTGCGCAAGGCGACCTCCAGGCTCCCCGGCGTGCGCGTTCGCCGCGAGGCCGTGGGGCCCGAGAATGGTACCGCGCAGCTCGAGGTCAGTCGCAGCACCCCGACCGTCTCCTCGGTCTCGCGACGTTTCACAAGCGAGATCGCGAAACGCAATCGCAGCTTCCGCAAGGTGACCTGGGACGACCAGATCGCGGTTCCCATGGTCACCCTGGACCAGCTCATCGCCGATCACGGCCTGCCGGCCTTCTGCAAGATCGATGTCGAGGGTCTGGAGGCCGAGGTCCTGCGCGGACTCAGCCAACCCGTCCCGGCGTTGTCCTTCGAGTTCGTCGCCGGCGCCGACGAGGTCACCGAGGAGTGCCTGGCGCAACTGACCGCCCTGGGTGCCTACGAGTACAACCTGATCGTGGGTGAACAGCGCCGCTTCCGGTTCGACACCTGGCAGAGCGCGGATGCCATCCGCGCCTGGCTGGAACAGCATGTGGAGCGTGTAGGTTCCGGCGACATCTACGCCCGGCTGCGCGGGGCTTGACCCGGACCGCGCTCGCGGACAACGCTGCCTGAATGGACACCCGCACCCTGATCCGCTGGCAGGACCTGACCACCGAGGCCATTGCCGACCATGCCCGTCGCGACGCGGTCGTGGTGCTGCCCATGGCCGCGATCGAGCAGCATGGCCCCCACCTGCCGCTGGAAACGGACCTGCGCATCGGCCTGGGCCTGCTGGACGCGGCGGCGACGATACTCCCGAGCGATCTCGAGCCGCTGGTGCTGCCGCCGCTGGCGATCGCCACCAGCGCCGAACACACCCATTTCGCAGGGACGCTGAGCCTCACACCGGAGACGGCGCTCGCGGTGTTGCGCGAGATCGGCGCGGGCGTCGCCCACGCCGGCTTTCGCCGCCTGGTGCTGGCCAACAGCCACGGGGGCAACACCGCGATCATGGAGCTCGCCGCACTGGATCTGCGCCGGGACCATGGACTGCTGGTCACCAAGCACCACTACTTCCTGCAGCCACTGCCGGACACCATCGACATCCCCGAACGCGAGTGCCGACATGGCCTGCACGGTGGTCTGAGCGAGACCGCAATGATGCGTGTGCTGGCACCGACACTCGTCCAGATGGACCGCGCGCCGGACGCCCGTTCGCTGGGCGAGGATCTCGAGGGCACGACCGGACGCCTGGGTCCCACCGGCGAGACTGCGTTCGCCTGGATGGCGGATGACCTCAATCCAGAGGGCGTCGTAGGCGCCGCGGACCGCGCCACGCCCGAGTTGGGTCAGGCCCTGATCGACCACTACGCCGAGGGGCTGGCCCAGGCGATCACTGATACCGCCGCCTTCCCGATCGAACGCCTCGCCCGCTGAATCCCCGCTTACGCTTTCTGGCTGGCGTAGCGCTCTTCGAGTGCCCCGTGCAGCGCGCGCAGCCCCATCGCCTCGCCCCCCTTGGGGCGGCCCGGCCGGGCGCGCACGTTGAACGCCATGATGTCGAAGTGCAGCCACGGCACGTCTTCCGGCACGAACTCCTTCAGGAACAGCCCTGCGGTGATCGCGCCGGCGTAGCCACCGGTCGAGCTGTTGACGATGTCGGCGACATCGCTGTCCAGCATGTAGCGATACGGAGCATGCAGCGGTAGCGGGCAGACCGGGTCGTCCCAGGCTCTGGCCGGGGCTTCCAGCGCGTTCGCCCAGTTTTCATCGCTGGCAAAGACAGCGCTGATCTCCGTCCCCATCGCGACGCGGGCCGCGCCGGTCAGGGTCGCAAAGTCGACCAGCAGGTCCGGGTGGAAGCTGCCCGCCCGGTCCAGCAGGTCCGCGAGCACCAGCCTTCCTTCCGCGTCGGTGTTGTCCACCTCGATCGTCTTGCCATTGCGCGCGGTCAGCACGTCCCCGGGGCGGAACGCACGCGAACCCACCGCGTTCTCGACCGCGCCGATCAGTACTGTCAGCCGAACCGGCAGTTCCGTCGCCATGATCAGGCGCGCGAGCCCCAGCACGATCGCAGCCCCGCCCATGTCCTTTTTCATCTGGCGCATGGAGTTGCCCGGTTTCAGGTTCAGGCCTCCGGAATCGAAACAGACGCCCTTGCCCACCAGCACGACGGACGGGGCACCCGCGGGGCCCCAGGTGAGTTCGATCACCCGCGGGCCGTGCGCACTCGCCTCGCCCACCGCGTACACGCAGGGGAACGACTTCTCCAGCGCGTCGCTGTCGCTGACCACGTGCAGGCTGCAGCCAAAGGCCTCGGCAAGCTCGCGCGCCGTCAGGGCGAGGTTCGCTGGCATCATGTCGGCGGCCGGGGTGTTGATCAGGTCCCGGGTCATGGCGATGGAATCGATATAGGCCATCACTCGCTTGCGATCGACCGCCTCGGGCCAGACCAGCCTGGGCGCCGGCCGATCCTCGGCCGCCCGATAGCGGTCGAAGCGGTAGCACCCCAGACCCCAGCCGATCGCGGCCTGCTCCTGAGTGGTCGGGTCGAGACCCTCCGTGACCAGGCGATAGTGGCCCGTCGCCAGGATCTCGGCCGCCGCGGCTAGCATCCACAGGGGTGTCTCGGCATCGAATCCCACCAGGACCGCGGCAAGCTGTCCCTGATCCCCGGGAACACGCAGGACCTGCCCGTCCTTGCCCTCGAAGCGCCCCGCCTCGGCCCAGGCACGCCACGTTGGCGGGGCCGCCTCGAGACGGGACTCCAGGGTGTCGGTGGTGACGGGTACCAGATCGATGGCATCGTCGGCGGCTTCAACAAAGGCAGAATCCACGCGGCTTTCCTCCCGGTTCGGTCAAAATGGCCATAATAACGCCCGTCGGCCGCCCCGGCCGGTACACCCACCGTCACAGGATGTGAGCATGACACCAGCGCTGGAAATTCGCGGCCTGCGCAAGACCTACAAGAACGGATTCGAGGCCCTCAAGGGCATCGACCTGGAGGTGGCGCCCGGGAGTTTCTTCGCCCTGCTCGGGCCCAATGGGGCGGGCAAGTCGACCACCATCGGCATCATCACCTCGCTGATCAACAAGACGGCCGGTGAGGTGCGCGTGTTCGGACACGACCTCGACCGCGATCAACAGTCCGTGAAGCGCTCGATCGGCCTGGTCCCGCAGGAGTTCAACTTCAACAACTTCGAGCCGATCGGCGAGATCGTGGTGAACCAGGCGGGCTACTACGGCATCCCGCGCCACGAGGCCTGGCGCCGCACCGAGCACTACCTGCGCGAGCTGGGGCTGTGGGAGAAGCGCAAGGACATGGCACGCACCCTGTCCGGCGGGATGAAACGGCGCCTGATGATCGCCCGCGCCCTGGTGCACGAACCGAAACTGCTGATCCTGGACGAACCCACGGCCGGAGTGGACATCGAGCTGCGTCGCTCGATGTGGGATTTTCTCCGTCGCATCAATACCGATGGCCGCAGCATCATCCTGACCACGCACTATCTGGAAGAGGCGGAGTCCCTCTGCCGCAACATCGCGATCATCGATGACGGCCAGATCGTCGAAAACACCACGATGAAGCAGCTCCTCGCGAAGCTCGAGACCGAGACCATGGTTCTGGACCTGAGCGAGCCGGTCCGGCAGCTGCCCCACGACTCCGAGATCCCGTTGCGGCAAATCGACGAACTGACCATGGAGGCCGACATCAAGCGCGGGCAGCACCTGAACGACCTCTTCCGTGTCCTGGACCATGCCGGGCTGCGGGTTCAGAGCATGCGCAACAAGTCGAACCGGCTGGAAGAGCTGTTTCTCCGCATGACCCGCAGCGACGCCGCCCCCAGCCACCTGACGCAGGGGGCCACGGGCGCCGCCGAACAGCCGGAGAACCCGCAATGAGCGAGCGCCACCTGCATGACTACTGGGTCGCCTTTCGCACCATTGTGGCCAAGGAGGTGCTGCGCTTCGCGCGTATCTGGGTGCAGACCATCCTGCCGCCGGTGATTACCACCGCCCTGTATTTCATCATCTTCGGGGGGCTGATCGGCGAACGCATCGGAGACATGGACGGCTTTCGCTACATGGACTTCATCGTCCCCGGGCTGATCATGCTCGCGGTAATCACCAACAGCTACTCGAACGTCGTCTCGTCCTTTTTTGGCTCCAAGTTCCAGCGCCACATCGAGGAGATGCTGGTCTCGCCGATCCCCAACAGCGTGATCATCCTGGGCTTTGTATTCGGGGGTGTCGCCCGCGGGCTCAGCGTCGGCGTGGCCGTCCTGCTCGTTTCCCTGTTCTTCAGCCCGCTCAGCATCCACAACGCAGGCGTCATGCTGATCGTGGTCCTGCTCACCTCGATCCTGTTCGCACTGGCCGGGCTGATCAACGGCGTGTTCGCGCGTACCTTTGACGACATCGCGATCGTGCCCACCTTCGTGCTCACGCCCCTGACCTATCTCGGCGGGGTGTTCTATTCCGTCAGCCTGCTCCCGGAGTTCTGGCAGGGCGTATCGATGCTCAACCCGATCCTCTACATGGTGGACGGCTTCCGCTACGGCAGCCTCGGGTCCAGCGACTTCCCGATCATGGTCTCGTTTGCCGTAATTGTGGCCTTCATCGCGGCCCTGTACACGGCGGCCCTGATACTGTTGAACAAGGGCATCGGGATCCGGTCCTGATGCATCACGAGAACGCCACCCTGCCTGCGACACCGCGCAACGTGGGCAAGAGGGGGTTTATTACCGGAAAAAACGTGGTATAAAGCGGAAACTTTTCCGGGCAGAGGCCATATGGGCGTCAAACGAAAGATCCCACCCGTCTTTCTTCTCGGCGCAGCCGGGGTCGCTGTTGCAATCAGCGCCAGTCTTCTTCTCGCTTCTCAGCCCGCAGAAACCTCGCAACCGCTCGATATCGCGGCGTTGCAAGCCGGGGCCAACGGCAAGATGTCGCCGATGGTCCCCACCGTTTCCCCCGATAGCCAGAACGGCCAGGCCGAGCAACTCTCCCAGCCGCATGGACCGGGAGCGGCCGGATCTGCCGGTTCGCACTTCGACGCCGAAGCCACCAAGGTCGCCTACGCAACCGACCTGATTAATGATTCCGGGTTCGACGACGAGACCGACTACCCCACTTCATACGAAACCTTCGACCTCGACGAAGGCGAGGACCGCGTGGCCGAAGAGGACCGCTCGGACTGGAACAACCACAAGCTCGAGAGCGGCGAGCGCCTGACCAGCCTGTGGCAACGCGACTGGGACCTGCCGCTGGCAACCCTCTACCGACTCCTGGACGATGACGAGAACGCATCGATCCTCAACCGCATACGGCCGGGGCAGGAGATCGAGTGGCAGGTGGACGAAGACGGCTACCTGACCCACCTGCGTCTCTGGACCGACCGCGCAAGCGGCTACGAATGGGTCCGCGAGGAAGATGGCTGGGATTTCCAGCGCGGTGAGGTCGAGAACGGGCGCGAAGTCAGCCACATGGTGATCAGTGCCGAGATTGAGGGCAATGTGTCCGCCGCGCTAGCACAACGCACCGACCTCTCGCCCCGCGCGGCCGGCGCCATCGCCGTGCTGCTGGACCGCTACCTCCCGGTCCGCACACACGCCCGTACCGGCGACGAGTTCACTCTGCTGCTGGAGATGGAAACCCTGGTCGGTGACGACACCCCGCACAATCTCCGCCTGCTTGCCTTCGACTACGAGGGACAGCGCATCACGGTACGCGCGGCCCGCAACTCCAATGGCCGCTTCTACACGCCGGACGGCGAAAGCCTTTTGCCACCATTTGATCGTCGTCCGTTCTCGGGCAATTACCGCATCAGTTCCGGTTTTGATCCGCGTCGGCGGCATCCGGTCACGGGCCGTGTGGCACCGCATTCCGGGACGGATTTCGCCATGCCGATCGGCACCCCGGTGAACGCGCCAGCTGACGGCCGCGTCACCCGTGTGGAGAACCATCCCTACGCAGGCCGCTTTATCGTGATCGAGCACGGGCAGGGCTACTCTACCCGGTACCTCCACCTGCACCGGCAACTGGTCAGCGTCGGAGACACCGTGGAACGCGGGGACCGTATCGCGCTGTCCGGCAACACCGGCCGCTCGACCGGGCCACACCTGCACTACGAGGTCCACGTGAACAACCAGCCGCGCGACCCGATGCGTGTGGAGCTCCCCGAAAGCGAGTCGCTCGCGGGCGAGGAACTGGAGAAGTTCAAGAGTTTGAGCCAGACCCTCCTGGCGCAACTCGACAACGGCGTGCGCAACACGCAGGTCGCGTTCACACCCTACGACGAGTTGCTGAGCCAGTAACGCATTGCTTTTGCCAAAGGTCGGCGCCCCACCCCTTTACAGGTGGGGCGCGCTTCGATTGTGACCCCCGCACATTCTCCCGCTATTCCATGTGAACCACTGGCGCAGGCGCGCCTCGTCTGGCGCGACGGGCGACCGTACGCACCCGAATACCAGGACGCCTATTTCGGCTCGGACGACCCCGGGGCCGAGGCCTTCGAGGTCTTCATCAAGGCCAACGACCTCCCGCGTCGATTTGCCGCCGGCGGAACGGTCGCCATCGGGGAAACTGGTTTTGGTACAGGCCTCAACGTCCTGCTGACGCTGCAACAGTGGCGGCAACACGCGCCGCCCGGGGCCTTCCTGTCGATACTGAGTCTGGAAGCCCATCCATTGTCACTCGACGATCTGCGGGAGGTCCATCGGCACCTGGACCTGGACGACGCCGATAGCCGGGCCCTCCGTGCGCAGTACCCCCCACCGATCAGTGGCCTGCACCGGATTGTGTTTCCCGGAGCCCGCGCAATCCTGACGCTCGGCCTGGGCGATGCCGCTCCCCTGCTGGCGCAGATCCGCGGCGGTATCGATGCCTGGTTCCTGGACGGTTTCGCGCCACGCTCGAACCCGGGCCTGTGGAACACGGCGGTCTTTCGCCAGATCGCGCGCCTTTCGCGCCCCGGCGCCACCTTTGGCACCTATACCGCCGCCGGACAGGTACGCCGGGATCTGGAGGCAGTGGGATTTGAAGTCCAACGTGCCCCGGGACATGGCCAGAAGCGTGAACGCCTGGAAGGCAGCTATCGCGGACCTGTACCCGACGCCCTCAAGCGGCCCCGGGTTGCGATCATCGGTGCCGGCGTTGCCGGGCTGGCCTCTGCATTTGCATTGCATAACAGAGGCTGCGAGGTTCGACTGTTCGACCCTGCCGGCGCCGGGGGCGGCGCATCCGGAAACCCGGCCGCGGTCCTGTTGCCGAACCCCCACCCCAGGGACACGGAGTTGAATCATCTGGCCCTGGCCGGCATGCGCTCGACCCGGGGCCTGCTCGGCGAGATTACCGCGCAAACCGGCATTGACCCCGTGCTGGCGGAAGGGGTCTCCTTTCATGGTGTCAGCGCCCACGGCCGCAAACGGGTGCAGCGCCTGCTGCGCGCTGGGCGGGAGTACACCGGGGCTTTGTTCGACCTCGAGGGCGGACCGGATTCGGGTCCGGAGCCACGTCTGTACTATCCCGGGGGCTGCGGCCTCAATCTCGCCCGGCTTTGTACGGCCCTCGCGCAGTCGCTCCCGCCTGTGGAGACCCGCCGGATCGCCGGCCTGCGCCTCACCGACGAGGGCCTGATACTGGAAGGCCAACCGGCCGGGTCCAGCGCCGATTCTCTCCCATGGGATCACGTAGTGGTCGCGACAGCGGCTCCCGGATTACACGCCCTGTGCCCCGAACTGGAACAGGTATCGACCGTGTCGGGGCAAATGACCCGGATCCGTGCCCCGCTCCCAGACTGGGGTGGCCAGGTCACGACGGGCCAGGGGTACTGCATCCCGCTAGGCCCGGGCGAGGCCTGGATTGGCGCTACGTATCGGCGGACACAGATGCCGGATGCAGTGGAAGCCGCACCCGACACCACGCCTCGCCGCCAGGACGACCAGCTCAACCTCGAGCACCTGAGCTGGGTTCCCGGTCTGGGTGACCCCGCCCAGGTCGTGACGCTGGAACGCTGGGCGGGTAACCGTGCCGTGGTACGTGATCGCTTGCCTCTGGCCGGTGCGAGTCTTCGCGACCCCGGCCGCCGCGTCTGGCTCAATGTGGCCCACGGCTCGCGCGGGCTGTTGTACGCACCCCTGGCCGCGGAATTGGTGGCCGACCGCCTGTTGGGTCTGCCAGAGCCCTTGCTGGACAGCACCGCCGGCCGCCTCGACCCGCAACGCCCGCTCGCCTAGTCGTCCCATTCGCCGGTTGTTGTGGACTACACCCTCGGCGTGGGGCGCCCATGGTTAGGGGGGGCATCACCGGCCAGGCCGACATCATTGCGCCCCTGCGCCTTCACCTGATACATGGCCCGGTCGGCTGCGACCATCAGGTCCGACAGATGCCGGCCCACATCCGGATAGAAGGCCACACCAATACTGGATGTGACCTTTAGCTCCACGAATTCGCCAGGACCGGTGTGGACCTCGAACGCGTTATCGAGATCCTGCTGCACCCGCTGGGCCAGATGAAGGCCCTCTTCACGCTCCTCCAGCGGCGCGGTCAGGACGATGAACTCGTCCCCGCCCAGACGGACGAGGACGTCGTCCGGGCGCAGATGCGATTTCAGCCTTTCCGCGACCCGGCGCAAGAGCTGATCGCCCACGACATGGCCATAGCGATCATTCACCGGCTTGAAGTGGTCCAGATCGATGAACAGCAGCGCGAGGCGTCCCCCCTGACGCTCGGCACGCGCCACAAGCCGCGGGAACGCACGATCCAGTGCCGCCCGATTGGCCATCCCGGTCAGGGGGTCTTCCCAGGCCATGGTCTTCAGCTTGACCTCCAGCTCCCGCCGATCCGTGACATCAAGCGCGTGCCAGACGACTGCGGGGAGGCCGTTGATTGCGCGCGCCAGAGGCCGGATCCGTGCCTCGAACCAGCGCGCGCCGGTTTCATGCTCGGGAATCCCCAGGCGCTTCAACAGATCCACATCCAGGCGGTATTCGTGCATCTGCAGCGTCCCCTCATCGATCGCCCGGTTCACCATCTCGAGGAAGTTCGCCGCCACGTCCGAGGGAAACAACTGATCCAGGGTGTCGCCAAGGAGGGCCGGGGCCATCTCCTGTCGATGGCAAGCCTCCCCGAACACGTGTCGAACCGTGCCCTCCGAATCGACCACAAAGGCATACCCCGGAATGGCCTCGAACATCGCATCCTGCAGATCCCGCGCGGCGGTCAGGGCATCGAACAGCAATCGGTTTTCGTTGACGTCGACGAAGGTCAGCAGCCACGCACGGCCTCGCTCCCAGTCCACAGGCACCCAGCGCAACAGGAAAAAGCGGCATCCCCCGTGAAACACGCATATCCGTACCTCGCGTCCATGCGTCTCGGGAGGTGAATCGGTGAAATCGAGGTTGGGTGGAAGCCGGTCGAGATCATCCGGGTGCACAAGGTCCAACTGTGCCAGCTCCGTATTCACAGGCGGTTGTTGTCCCAGCATTCGAACAAACGCCGGGTTTGCCCAGAGGATACGTCGCCCGGACACCACGAGCGTCGGGTCTTCCAAGCGATTCACCAGGCCCCGGTAGCGATCAAGGTCACGTCGACGTGCCTGCATGCCCGTCCCGACGCGATAGGTGTAGCCGCCCACTGCCAGTGCGCCCACGAACCCCAATGCCCACCAGGCCATGGGACGATCCGTATCCCTGTGCGCCGGATCTACATCGGCCAGGAGTTGCCATTCGCCCCCCGGGAAACGAATCCGATGCCGGTGTGGCGCCTCCTCGGCGAGGTCATGAGGATTGTAGAAAAACGGGCCAGCCTCACCCACACCATCCCGGCCGCGCAGGGCAAGCAACAGCGTACCCAGTTGTTCACCGATGCCCGCACGCTCGAGCAAGGCCTCAAAATCCAGCGCTATGCTGCTGATACTCAGCTGGTCCATAGGCTCGTCAACGGCGAGGTGAGCAGGACTGTCTGGAACGGGCTCCGTGTCGACCGGGGCGCGCACCAGGAGCCCATAACCGCCCTGAACCAGCGGCCAGGGGCCCGCTACGACCACCTCTCGCTCGTTCAGGACTCGGCGAAAGGAATCCGCCTGTTCGGGGTGAGTGGCGAGGTTGAGCCCGACCACGCCTTCGTTCCCCTCAAGGGGATAGACAAATTCGACGATCGGCCCCCGGGCCAGCGTCAGGGAAATCACGAGGTCTTCATGCCCGCGGTAAATGCGCTCGGCTACGCGCTCGAACTCGTCGGTCCCCAGGTCCGGATGAACATAGGCGTAGGCCGCCAGCCCGATGGTCGAATGCACCAGCCCATTGATCACGCTTTCCACCTGCGTGCGCAGACTGGCGAGCTCGCTCGCCACCGCGGCACTCTGGCGATCTTCCAGCTCGATCTTCCAGGCGCGATCAATCAGCAGAAACAGCCCAAGGAATATCAGGGCGGCCACCAGGCCCAGGGCAAAGGGGCCCGCCGTGGACCCCGAATCCCGGCCCCTGTGGCGAGGCGCGTCGTGCGGGGCTTCCCTGTGGTTGTGGGTGCTGTCATCCATGCCCAGACCTGTCACTACCAGCGGTAGTACCCACTATGCGCCTAAAACACCCCCCTGTGAACGGTGAGATCGCTGCTCACCCGAGGCGCAGAAATATGCTTTTGGAAGTGACGATTAGCCGTGGCACTTCAAGTGCAAGGAAAGATAATGGTGGGGGCGGCCGGACTCGAACCGGCACAGCCTTGCGGCCGAGGCATTTTAAGTGCCTTGCGTCTACCCGTTCCGCCACGCCCCCGGGGACTCGCATCATACCGGCTACACCAGCCGGGTGTGGAGCCTTATCCCGCTGACCCGCTCCCCTGCGAGCCATCCGCCATCTCGGCGATGGGCAACGGGATGTGCAGCGCAGCGGCCATCGCGCGCAGCAACTCGATCTCGGCTACCTGGACGCCACCGCCGCGCTGAACCGTCGCCAGCATCGCCTCTACCAGCGTCCGCTTGTCCTTGACCCGCAGGTCGTCGAGCCGCTCCAGGGCCTTGTCCAGCACGGCTGCCCAGGCATTGCCGGTGGTGGCCTGCTCGAGTTCGGGCGGGGCCTCCGACTCCAGCGGCATGATGCCGGTCAGCGCCGCCACGCCGACATTGAACGCCGTGATGGCCGCATCGGGATCGTCGGGGTGCCCGTGGTGGGCCAGGACCGCCAGCACGTAGCGTGCCTGTCCACTGTTGTCGGCCAGCCGGCGGCGGCCACCTGAACGGGCCTGCGACGGCCGTTCGATATCCTGCAGCTGACGCCGTACAAGGCGCCCGAGCGCGTACTCGAAGGCCGACACCCGTCCATCGGCCTGAATCAGCTCATCTACAAGCCCTGACAAGACCTCGCGTTCCTGTGGGGGGTGACGGCGGAGCACGGGGAAGGCCATCTCCAGCACCGGGATGCGCAGATCGGGACTGAGCTCCGGTACTGCCTGCAGCAGGTCGCGCACGCGCTTCTCGCTGTCCTCGCCGCGCGTCTCGAGGATGCGCATCAGCTGGGCATCTCGCACCTCCGCGTCATTGGAGATCAACAGATACAGCACGGCCTCGGCGGCCCAGCGATCGGAATGCACCGAGCGTTCCAGGGCGCTGGGCACTGCGGCGACCAGGAAGCCGGCGCCGAGGATATGCGCAAGGCCGGGGTCGCCAATCGCTTCGAGCAGGGCCTCGGGGTGCAACGCCAGCCCACCCCCGGCCTTCGGCTCGGCCTGTTCGCGCGCGGCCTCGGCCTCCTGCTCCTCGCGCCGGCGCCGCGCATCGTCCTGCATGCGCTTTTGTACAGCCTCCAGCTCCGAGGGATCAAAACTCGGCTCGATCTTGCGGATACGATCTTCCAGCGGCGGATGGGTCGCAAACATCCGGCCCAGGCCCCCATTGACGAACAGCATGTGTCCGACCTCTTCGCTGTCCGCGTTGAGCCCGGAGTAGCTGGCCCCGATCTTCTTCAGCGCCCCCGCAATACCCTCCGGCTGGCGCGTGAACTGCACGGCTGAGGCATCCGCCAGGTATTCGCGCTGACGCGAAACCGATGCCCGGATCCAGCGGCCAAAGAACAGTCCGATATAGCCGACGATCATCAGCACCAGGCCCGCGACCACGATCCCACCGGCGTTCCGGTTGTTGCGGGAAAAGCGCATCGCCAGCAGCACACGCTGCCCGATCAGTGCCATCACCAGAATCCCGAACAGCATCCCCACCAGGCGGATGTTCATGCGCATATCGCCATTGAGGATGTGCCCGAACTCGTGGGCGACCACGCCCTGCAGCTCGTCCCGGTTCAGGTGTTCCAGCGCGCCGCGCGTCACCGCGACCGCGGCATCGGACGGCGAATACCCGGCCGCGAAGGCATTGATGCCCGGCTCCTGCTCCAGCACGTAGACCTCGGGCACCGGAACCCCCGAGGCGATCGCGACCTCTTCCACCACGTTCATCAGGCGGCGGCGCAACGGATCACGGGTGTCCCCTTCAATCCGCGTGCCCCCAAGCTCGCGCGCAACCGCGCCACCGCCATCGCGCAGGCTCAGCATGCGATAGAGACTGCCCAGACCGATCAGCCCCACGGTGAACGCACTGGTCCAGCCAACCACGTCCAGGTTGTCGCGGAGAAACGCCCGGGTCAGCCAGGGTTCGCCCGGTGCGGTCGCCTGCGCCTGGCCGAACAGCACCAGCGCGATCAGGTTCATCACCACCACAATCGCCAGCACAGCCAGCATGAACAGGCCCAGCAGCACCCGCGTGCGCCGCTGGGCACGGTCCTGATGTTCAAAGAAATTCATGCCCTGTCCCTAGGAAAAGTTGACCTCGACCGGCTCGCGCTTCTGCGGGTCCTCGATCTCCAGCAATTGCGCCGGGCGGAAGGCGAAGTTGTTCGCGATCAGGGTGTTCGGGAACATCTCGCGCAGGATGTTGTACTGCATCACCGCATCGTTATAGCCCTGACGCGCGAAGGCCACCCGGTTCTCGGTGCTGGTCAGCTCTTCGGAGAGCTGCATCATGTTCTCGTTCGCCTTCAGGTCCGGATAGTTCTCGGACAGCGCGAACAAGCGTCCCAGGGCGCCGGACAGCCCCTGCTCGGCCCCGGACAGCTGGCGCACGGCCTCGGTGTTCGTGGGGTCCCCGCCCACCTGCTTCAGCCGGTCCATCGCCTGATTGCGCGCCTGGATCACTGCTTCCAGCGTGTCGCGCTCATGGCTCATGTAGCGTTCCGCGACCTTCACCAGGTTCGGGATCAGGTCGTAGCGGCGGGTCAGCTGGACGTCGATCTGGGCAAACGCGTTCTTGTAGCGGTTGCGCGCCGTCACCAGCCGGTTGTATGTCCAGACCGCCCAGACCACGAGCAGCACCACAATCGCGATCAGCACCCATTCCATGCCGGCCTCTCCCTCAGCAAACAAAGCCCCGAGTGTACGCAGGAACGACGCCGCCGGCGAACGCCCGGGACTGCGTGAACCCGGCGCGGCCGTGCTATACCCTGACCCCCATCAATCCCGGAGCCTTACGGATTCCTGAATGAATCTCTCGACCCTTCTCGGCATCATCGGCAGCCTGCTGGTTTTCGGCAGCGTGATCGCCTTTTCCTCGCAGGACCTGCATGCCTTCCTGAACCTGCCGGGGCTGGGTATCGTGCTCGGCGGCACGATCGCCGCGACCCTGATGAGCTATCCCTTTCACGAGGTGGTGCGAGTCTTCCGTGCGGGGGCGCATGCCATCCGCGAGGAGCGCTACGACATCGCCAGCGACCTGGAAGAGATCGTTCAGGTCTCGCGCTACTGGTACTCGCAGAACCTGCGCGGCGTCCAGCAGCGCCTGGAGCAGGTCCAGAATCCGTTCCTGCGCACCGGCATCCAGCTGGTGATCGATGACACCCCGATGGACGACATCCAGGACCTGCTCAACTGGCGCATGGCCCGCCTGCGCGCCCGCGAACAGGCCGATGCGCAGATGTTTCGCACCATGGCCACCTATGCCCCGGCCTTCGGCATGCTGGGGACGCTGATCGGACTGATTAACCTATTGCTGACCACCGAGACCGATGACTTCACCATCATCGCGGTCAACCTCGGGATCGCCCTGATCACCACGTTCTACGGCATCCTGCTGGCAAACCTCGTGTTCCGCCCGATCGCGATCAAGCTGGAACGGCGCACCGAGGGCCGCGTGGTGCTGATGACGATGGTGCTCGAAGGCATCATGCTGATGCGCAAGGGCCGCACCCCGGGGTACATCCGCGAGACCCTGCGTTCGTTCATGGAGAACCACCGCGACGAGATCCGCCAGACCGAGTCCAACGGCGAACCCGATCCGGATGAAGCCGAACGCCAGGAACGCACCTGAGCATGCCCAGCCCCGGATACTCCACCTCCAACCGCGCGGCCATGCAGGCCGAGATGGATGCCCAGGCGGCCACGCGACCGGAACAGGCCTTTCTCGGCTCCTATCCGGGCGAGCGCCAGCGCGACGACGAGCACGCCTGGATCCTCACCTATCTCGACGTGCTCACCCTGGTCATCGTCATATTCGTGATCATGCTGACCTTCATGGACCCGCGCGACGACCGCCCACTGGCCAGCGCGGCCCAACCGATCCAGCTCGCCCACCCCGATCACCAGGCCCTCCTCGACCCGTTGGTCGCGCCCCTAACAGGAGACCTGGGCGATCTCGAAGGCCGGCTCCATGAACTGCTGCCGGAAGTGGACGACCCCGATCCCGAGGGCACGGCCACGACCGCATCCAGGATGCGCGAGCAGGCACCTCAGGGCGTCGAGGTCGTCGAGCACCCCGGCCGCACCGAGCTGCGCATCCAGGACGAGATCCTGTTCGCCAGCGGACAGGCCGACCTGCAACCGGAAGGCCGGGCGCTACTGGCGCAGCTGGAGACCCTACTGGACGAGCACGACGGCCTGGTTACCGTCGAGGGGCACACCGACAACATCCCGATTGGGACGGAGCGCTTTCCCTCCAACTGGGAGCTCTCCTCCGCCCGCGCCAGCGGCGTGGTCCGCTACCTGCTGGACCAGGGACTCGACGCCGAGCGACTGCGCGCCGTGGGCCGCGCCGACACCCAGCCTGTGGCCAGCAACGACACCGCACGCGGCCGTTCCGAGAATCGGCGCGTCGCGCTGATCCTCGAGTCTCCAACCGCCGCGGATCCATGACGCCCAAAGGATTCCCATGCCTTCCCCGGGAATCCCGCAGCACGCAACCCACCACTTGACCACGGGCCCTGCGCCCCTAAAGCTGTGCACTTTATTCAACTTATGAGCAACGGGCAGACATGCGCACAGGACGCGGCCTCCTACTCGGCGACTTCCTCGACACCACCAATCACAAGGACAAGCTGATCGCGCTGATCGGGGCCGTGATCGGCCTGTATCTGTCACTGGAGGTCGCGGCCTCGGTCACCGAAAGCGGGATCAACGGGCTCATCCTCGCCTCCCTGGGCGCTACCGCCGTCCTGCTCTTTGCCGCACCCCGGGCCGCGCTGTCGCAGCCCTGGAATGTCCTCGGCGGGCATGCCATTGCGGCTATGGTCGGGGTCGCCGTCCGTCACCTGGTCGATCACCCGCTGGTGGCCGCCGCACTCGCGGTCGGCCTCACCGTCTACGCGATGTACTACCTGCGCTGCCTGCACCCTCCCGGGGGTGCCACGGCGCTGTATGCCGTGCTGGGCGGCGCCTCGGTCGAGGAGCTGGGGTTGCTGTTCATCCTGCACCCCGTTCTCTCCAGCGTGGCCGTCATGCTGCTGGTCGCCTTCATGATCAACTACCCGTTTCCATGGCGCCGCTACCCGGCCGCCCTGGCGCGCCTGGGCGAGCCCTCGCCCGCCGGCCCATCCGGTGCACTGGAGCGTGCCGGCCTCAGCCAGGCCGACCTGGAACACGCGATGCGCGATCTCAATCTGTATCTCGACATGACGGAGGACGACCTGGCCCGCCTGTACCTCCTGGCACGACGCCACCATGCGCACCCGGACGCGATCGATCCTGCGGATGTTCGTCCCGGACAGTGCTACAGCAACGGCGCCGCGGACCACGCCTGGAGCGTGCGCAAGGTCCTGGCGCGAGATGGCGACCTGATCACGTATCGCGTCATTAGCGGCGCAGGCGTCCCCGAGGAAGGTCGCTGCCCTGTGATGGACTTTGTCGCCTGGGCCCACCATCGCCTGGACGTTCAAGGGTGACCGTCGCCACAGCCTGGGAACCGCCACATCGCTTTGGCGCGAATCCCGACACATGCTTATACTCGCGGCGCGGCTGTCTCCGTAGCTCAGCTGGATAGAGCAGCCCCCTCCTAAGGGGCAGGTCGCAGGTTCGAATCCTGCCGGGGACACCACCTTCCATTAGTGTTTCCTTAACGAACTGGTGTCGGCGGAAAATCCACCGTAAGGTACCCCAATGGAGACGCTCACCACGGAACAGGCCGAACGACTGGTCGATCTCCTGGCACCGCTGATCGGGGTGCAGGGGGAAGTGGATGGCCGCATGGTGGAACTGGTCGAGGTCCTCGACGAGGGCCCCCGCGGCGAGCCGGGTATCGCGTTGATGGAGACCGGCCTGGACCGCCCGATTCAGACGAATCAGTACGGCGACCCACTTTCGCGGCACTCGCTGGTTCGCACCCTGCCGCTGCTATCCGAGGTCGAACGCGATATCCATCCGGTGCTGCGCCAGCTCCTCCCCGAGGACGTCCTGACCGATCTGCGCCGCGCGCTCGGAAACTGAAACCGCGTCGTCCAGACAAGCCTCTATCCCGCGCATCATGGGCTCCAGATGAGGCCACACGGCATCCAGCATGTAGGGCTGCGCCTCGGGCGTCGGGTGGATCCCGTCATCCATGATCATCCCGTCGCGAAGGGCAACCTCGTGCAGGAAGAAGGGCTCGAACACCAGCCCACGCTCCCGGGCCAGATCGGCGAAGACGGCCTCGAAGCGCTGACTGTACTGGGGGCCGTAGTTGGGCGGAATGCGAATCCCGAGCAACAGCGTCTGGGCGCCCGCCGAGTCGATCGCCTCCAGCATCGCCTCCAGGTTCTCGCGCATGGCCCGTGGCGAGAGCCCGCGCAGGCCGTCATTGCCTCCCAGGGCCAGGATCACGAGGTCAGGGCTCTCGCGTTCGAGGACCTCAGGCAGCCGTTCGCGCCCCCCGGCCGTCGTCTCGCCACTGATCGAGGCATTGGCCACACGCCAGGGATGATTGCGCTCGCTCAGACGCGCCTCCAGGAGCCCCACCCAGCTTTCGGAATCGTTCATCCCGAATGCCGCGCTCAGGGAATCACCGAACACCAGCACCTTCGCGGGTTCTTCCCCTGAATTTTCCGAGCTGATGGAATTCGCAAGGCCAAGCGGACTCCATAGCAACGCGAGCCACGCAAACATGACCAGGGAATAACGCCACATGGATGCATCCTCATCTTCGGTTCTGGAAGCCCGCGACCTGCAACAGCGGATCGCCGGCCCCAGCGGTGTACTGGATATTCTGCGCGGAGTCTCGCTCGCGGTGCACGCCGGCGAGACGGTCGCCATCCTCGGCGCCTCCGGCTCCGGCAAGTCCACATTGCTCGGACTTCTTGCAGGTCTGGACGCCCCAAGTGCCGGAGAAGTTCGCTTGCTCGGCCAAACGATCAGTGAGCTGGACGAAGATGGCCGGGCCGCCCTGCGCGCCGGGCGCGTCGGCTTCGTGTTCCAGTCTTTCCAGCTCCTCCCGGCACTGACGGCCTTTGAAAACGTGCTGCTGCCGCTGGAGCTTAACCCCGAGCACGAGGCGCGCTCGCAAACCGAGATCTCCGGCTGGGCCCGCGACGCGCTGAAGCGCGTCGGGCTCAGCGAGCGCGAAGCCCACTACCCGCACCAGCTCTCGGGAGGCGAACAGCAGCGCGTCGCCATCGCCCGCGCGATTGTGGATCGCCCGGCCGTGTTGTTCGCGGACGAGCCCACCGGCAATCTCGACGGTCAGACCGGTAGCCGCATCATCGAACTGCTGTTCAGCCTGGCCCGAGAACCGGATGACCAGGGCCAGCGCACGGCGCTGATCCTGGTGACACACGACGCCGATCTCGCGCAGCAATGCGATCGCATCCTTCATATCGAGGACGGCGTGCTGGCATGACCTGGCTTTCTAGGCGCGGCGGTCCGCGCGAATGGATTCGTGGCACCTGGCGCGAATGGCGCAGTGCCGAACTGCGTGTGCTCGCCGCAGCCCTGGTCGTCGCGGTGGCGGCGGTCGCGGCGGTCGGGTTCTTCACTGATCGGGTGGATCGCGGCATGGCGCAGCAGGCGACCCTGCTGCTGGGCGGTGACATGGCCGTGGTCGGCGACCAGCCGATCCCGGAGGACTGGCTCGCGGAGGCCGAACGTCGAGGCCTGCAGACCGCCCGCACCGCGGCCCTGCCCAGCGTGCTGTTCACCCCCGAGGACGACTCCCGCCTGTCCGCGCTGCGCGCGGTGGATCGTGACTGGCCCCTGCTGGGCGAGGCCCTCGTACGAACCGACCCGGACGCGGACCCCGAGGTACGCACCCAGGGACCGGAACCCGGTACGGCCTGGCTGGAGGGCGCCCTGCTGCAGGCGCTGGAACTGGAGGTCGGCGATACCGTCGAGGTCGGCGAACTGGAACTGCAAGTGGCCGGCGAGATCACGCGGGAGCCGGACCGCGGCAGCGCCCTGCTGGATATCGCACCCCGGCTGATGCTCGCCTATAAGGATCTCGAGGTCAGCGGCCTGATCGGACCCGGCAGCCGCGTGCGCTACGAGCTCTTCGTGACCGGCCCGGCGGCCCCGATCGAAAGCTACCGCGACTGGATCGAGGAGCGCCTGGAGCCGGGCCAGCGACTGCGCGGGCTGGACGACGCCAATCCGCAGTTGCAGGTCGCGATCGAGCGAGCCGAGCGCTTCCTCGGGCTGGCCTCTCTGATGGCGGTCCTGCTGGCCGGCGCGGCGATCGCGGTGGCCGCCCATCATTTTGCCCAGCGCCGTGCGGACGCCGCCGCGGTCATGCGCGCGCTGGGGGCCAGCGGACGCCATGTACTCAGGCTTTATTTTGGCCACGTCCTGATCATTGCGCTGCTGGCCAGTGCACTGGGCCTGGCCATTGGGTTCGCGGCGCAGTTCGTGCTCTCCGCGCTGCTCGGTGAGTGGCTGGCGGGCGACCTGCCGCCCCCGGGGTTACGCCCAGTAACGGCGGGCCTCGGTGTGGGCCTGATTACCGCGATCGGCTTCGCCCTACCCGCGTTGCTGCGCATCGGCCAGGTGTCCCCCCTGCGCGTACTGCGCCGTGATCTGGGGCTCCCGCCCGCCTCCGTCTGGCTGTCGGGGCTGCTGGCCCTTCTGGCCTTCGGTGCGCTGTTGTACTGGCAGGCGGCCGACCCGCGCCTGGCCGCCTGGGTCCTGCTGGGGACCGCGGGCGCCCTGGTCGTACTCGGCGCACTGGGCCTGCTGCTGGTGCTGGCCCTGCGCCCGCTGCGCAATCACGGGGGCATGGCCATGCGCTTTGGTCTGGCCAACCTCTCCCGCCGCGGCGGGCTGAGCGCCGTGCAACTGGTTGCCTTCAGCATCGGCATCCTTGCGCTATTGCTGCTGGCGATTGTGCGTGTGGACCTGCTCTCGGCCTGGGATGCCAGCATCCCCGCCGATGCACCAAACCAGTTCTTCGTCAATATCCAGCCCGGACAGGAAGAGGCGTTCGCCGACCGGATCGAGGCCTCCGGGCTCGAACGCCCGCAGATGGACCCGATGATTCGCGGACGCCTGATCGCGATCAACGACCAGCCGGTCCAGCCCGATGACTTTGACGACGACCAGACCCGGCGCCTGGTGGATCGCGAGTTCAACCTCTCCTACGCGGAGGAACCGCCGGAGCACAACCGCGTGACGGAGGGCCACTGGTTCCACCACGGGCCGACCGGCGAGGCGGCCGACGGTGCCTGGTCCGTCGAGGCCGGGCTGATGGAACGCTTTGGACTGGAGATCGGCGACAGCCTGACCTTCCGGGTGGGCGGGCAACCCGTGCGCGGGGTCATCGCCAACGTACGCGAGGTCGACTGGGACAGCTTCCGGGTCAATTTCTTTGTGATCGGCCCGCCCGCCCTGCTGGGCGAGCAGCCGCGCACCTATATCACCGCGCTGCATGTGCCGGAAGGTATGGGAGCGGAGCAGAACCGCTGGCTGCGCGAATTCCCGGCCGTCTCCGCGATCGACGTCGGCGCGATCATCGAGCAGGTCCGCGACGTGATGGACCAGGCCACCCGCGCGGTCGAGTACGTCTTTCTGTTTACCCTGGTCGCGGGCCTGACCGTGCTGTTTGCGGCGGTACAGGCCACGCGCGACGTCCGCCGCCGCGAGACCGCACTGCTGCGCACGCTGGGGGCGCGGCGGCACCACATCCGACGGGCACTGCTGGCCGAGTTCGGCAGCCTGGGTTTTCTGGCGGGTCTGCTGGCAGCCATCATCGCCACCGCGGTGGGGGCCCTGCTGGCCTGGCAGGTGTTCGAGTTCGACTACCGGGTCAATCCGATGACCTTCGTCTTCGGGATCGTCGGCGGGACCCTGGGGATCGCGCTGGCCGGATGGCTGGGGACGCGCAGCGTACTGCGCCAGGCGCCACTCGGGGTCCTGCGCGGCCCCGAGTGATGCGCCCGACGACCATCAGTGGCCGTACATGATGTCCACGTCGAGGAAGCCGAACAGCACCAGGGCCGCCAGCGCCCAGACATAGAAGGAAAAGACCTTCAGGCGCGCGCGATAGAGGAAGAACAGCACCATCTTGAGGGAGACCACCCCGACCACCGCGGAGACCACGAACCCGACGATCAGCGGCGTCCAGGTCAGATCCCCCAGCCCATTGCCATTCGTCCAGACATCCAGCGACTGAACGGCGGTGGCCGCCAGGATCGTCGGGATTGCGAGGAAGAAGCTGTATTCGGCTGCCCAGCGCCGCTTGAGGCCCGAGAACAGCGCGAAGGTGATGGTCATCCCGCTGCGGCTCAGCCCGGGGACCAGCGCAAAGCCCTGGGCCACGCCAATCACCGTGGCGATCTTCGGCCCCAGCTTGCGCAGCCCCAGCGGACGTCGGCTCAGGCGATCCGTCCACCACAGCAGGATGCCCGTCAGCGTGAGGGTGCCGGCGATCAGCGTCGGATTCGCGAACACGTGCTCAAAGCTCGCCTTCAGCGTAAAGCCGATTGCGGCGGTGGCGAAAACCGACAAGCCGCAGAGCAGCGCGAGGCGCAGGAACAGCATCTCTCGGCCCGCGCTGCCACCGGCCGACGCCCATTGCCAGCTCTCGCGGGCGATCCCGCCGCTCAGGCGCCAAAGACTCTGGCGGAATACGTAGACAATCGATACCAGCGTGCCGACATGCACAACCAGGTCGAACAGGATCATCTCCGGGCTTTCCGGCGGCGGCAGCGGCTCGCCACTGAGAATCAGCCAGTGCTGGGTGAGCACCAGGTGCGCGGTCGAACTGACCGGCAAGAACATGAAGATGCCCTGCACGACGCCGAGCAGGGTGGCAACCCAAACTGTCATTCCGATTCCGGTTTTGTCCCAAAGGCGGGCGCAGTATACGGAAACGGCCCGGGAAACGGTGTTACCGGGTTCGCGCCCCGGCACTCGCTTTCATATACCCAACGTACTTGTTTTTGCGCCAGTACACCCTTATCTTGCCGTTATACATTCACATAGCCGTATATTTGGCAGCCGACCAACCGAACCCGTGCGACCCGCGAGAACGTACGGGACCTGGCGAGCGCCGATCTGGCCTGCAAACCGCCAACGAGTCACCCCATGCAACTAACTCGCTTCACTGATTTCTCCCTGCGCGTCCTGATGTACCTCACGGTCCAGCCCGACGACCAGCGCGTCACCGTCACCGAGATCTCCGAACGCTTCGGCATTCCGCGCAACCACCTGGTCAAGATCGTTCACCAGCTGGGCCAGAAGGGGTATCTGATCACGCGCCGCGGCAAGGGCGGCGGCATCTCGCTCGCTCGCGCCCCCGAGTCGATCAATATCGGGGCCGTCGTACGCGACATGGAGCCCAACCTCAAGGTCGTCGATTGCGAGAGCCCGATATGCCCGATCCTGCCCGGCTGCCAGCTGCGCGGGGTACTGGACGACGCCCGCGATGCCTTCCTCGCGGTGCTCGATCAATACACGGTGCGCGATGTCACCCAGTCACCCGAGCACCTGCGGTCCCTGCTACGCTATAGCGCCTGACCCCACTGCCCCGAGGACGCCGCCATGGATCGGCACGTGACCTCCCGCCGACCGCTATCGGCCGCAACCCCGCTGCTTGTGGCCCTTGCGCTTGCCGCACCGCCTGCGCTTGCGCTGGCACCCGCCTGCCCGTCCGACAGAGCCAGCCTCACGACCGACGAACTGCTGGCCGAACCTCCGGCGGACGACGCCTCCGTCGTTCTGGAGGGCATCGTGACCGGCGTCTTCATGGGCGACGATCAACTGGGCGGCTTCTACCTGCAGAACGACGAGTCCGACAGGCCAACCGGGCTGTTCGTCTATGCCCCGCGCCAAGAGCCGGTTACGCCGGGTGATCGGTTGCGCGTACAGGGCCGCTTTGGCCATCACCACGGCCGTCCCCAGCTCGCCCGCATCGACGGCATCGAGACCTGCGGAAACGGTCGGCTGCCCGAGCCGGTGACACTCGAGCTCCCGCGCGACGCCGAACGACTGTCTGACTTCGAGGACGTGCGCGTGCGCTTTGATCAGACGCTGACCGTATCGGGCCACCATGAACTCGAGCGCTACGGCAACCTGAAACTCTCCGCCGGCGGGCGCCTGTGGCACCCGGGACAAACGGGCGCGTTCGACGACCACGACCATGCCGAACGCCGCATCGTGCTGGACGATGGCAGCTACCGCGCCCGTCCGGACCCCATCCCCTATCTCGACGACCAGGGGACGCGGCGCGTCGGCAGCCAGGTCACGGGCCTGACCGGCATCCTGACCCACGCCTTCGATGCCCACCGCCTGCATCCGACCGAAACGCCTGAGTGGGAGGGGGGCACCCGACCCGAGGCGCCGAACCCGGCGACAGGCGGTGCACTGCGCATCGTTACTGCCAACATGGAGAATGACTTTGTCACGCTGGGCGAGCGTGGCGCGGCCAATCGCGCCGAACGCCAGCGGCAGGAGGCCAAGCTGAATGCCGCCCTGCTCCCTCTGAACGCCGACCTGATTGCGGCCATCGAACTGGAAAACCGCCCCGTCGCCCGCGAACGCCTGATCGAGCGCCTGAATCAGCACGGCGACCTCACCTACGAGGCGGTACGGCATCCCGCGCCGGGGACGGACGCGATCAAGGTGGGCATAACCTACCGCCCCGATCGGCTGAAATTACTGGAAGTCGTCGCCGACGAAGACCGTGTGCATCACCGTCCACCGCTGCTTGCATGGTTCGGCACACCGGAAGGTGAACCCCTGTTCGGAGTCGTGGCGGTGCACTTCAAGGCCAAATCCGGATGTCCGTCCAGCGGTGACGTCGATCACGGCCAGGGCTGCTGGAACGAGCGGCGCACGGCCCAGGCCGAACGCCTGGCACAGTGGATCGAACAGGAGCGTCGCGACGGGCTGCCCGTGATCATTGCCGGCGACCTGAACGCCTACGCCGCGGAAGACCCGCTCCGTGTGCTACGCGAGGCGGGGAAACGGGATCTGGTCCATACCGAGCCTGACCGGGCCTACAGCTATGTCTTTCGCGGCCAGTCCGGGCAACTGGACTACTTGCTCGGCCCCGGGGGAATCGCTGAACACGTCGGGGACGCCGGCTCCTGGGCGATCAACGCCGACGAACCGGCCTTTCTGGGATTTGACGGGAGCCAGCCCGTCGACGGGCCATGGCGCGCCTCCGACCACGACCCCGTCTGGCTGGACCTGCGGGTCGACTAGTCACGCGTCGAGGGCTGCCCTGACTCTGCAGCCTCGGCGTCGCCCCCCGATTCGGCAGCCTTTTGGGCGGCTTCGGCCTCCTCCTCGCTCAGATTGTCCTGGATAAGCCGCACGGGGATCGGCCCGCCATCGATATGGCTCAGCGTGCGCTGCGGGAACGGGATCTCGATACCCGCCTCGTCCAGAGCGGCCTTCACCTGCATGTGCATGCTGTTGCGCAAATCCAGGAATTTCTCGCGCCGCGCCCAGACGGACAACTGAATCTTCAGCGCGGAATCCCCGTACTCGAGGAAGATGAACAGCGGTTTGGGTTCCTCCAGACAGACCGGATTGCGATCCGCCACGTCCATCAGAATGTCGCGCAGCGCCTTCAGGTCGGTGCGATAGGCCACCCCGATCTGCATGTCCAGGCGGCGGATCGGGAAGCGCGTCATATTGGTGATCTGCGACTTCACCAGGCTCTCGTTCGGCACCCGCACCAGTAAGTTGTCGAAGGTACGCAGCTTCACCGATAGCAGGTCGATGGACAGCACCTCCCCGGTCGCGTCCCCCACCTTGATGATGTCACCCACCGAGAAGGGCCGCTCCCCGATCAGGAACAGCCCCGAGATCAGGTTGGACGCCGAGGTCTGCGAGGCAAAGCCCAGCGCGACCGTCAGGATGCCGGCCGCCCCCAGCAGCACGGTGAGATCGAAACCCAGCTCGCGCAGCCCGGACACAACCGCCAGGACGATAATCACGTAGAAGCTGATGCGGCGCATCAGCATGATCTGCTGGGCATCCATATGCCGGCCGAAGGCACGCGTAAGGTTGCGCGAGACCAGTCGCGCCACGATCAACCCGACGACGATGTAGAGCGAGGCCCGCAGCGCGGCCAGAAAGCCGTCGCTGGTCAGAAAGTCCATGGTGCCTTGTATCCAGCCGTCCATTCAGTGTTTCCCTATTGGAACAGGGCGCTGAACGCCCGCACCATCACATGCCGCCCGCCCACCTCGCGCGGCTCGGCGATCCGCTCGGCCCCCTCGGCCTCAGCGGGCGGCCCGGCATCGATCTTCATCGCCGCCATGTCCTTGTCTTCCTCGCGCTCCATGCGGACCGCCGGGGTCCACAGGCGGTTGTGGCGATCGGCATAGACCGGCAGACGCGGCACCGGCAGGTTCACGCGCTCCAGGAACAGCGCATCGAGCGCCTTGTTGTGGATCGTCAGCGGCGTGACCACGCGGTGCGGACGCTCCGGGACATCCTCCAGAGCCAGCCGCGCCTGGGTGCGCGTGGCGTAGCACAGCTCCCCCTCGACCGTACTGGGACCGAACCAGGTGTCCGAAGGCACATAGACCGGGAATTCATGTGCCCGCGCATCGCCCAGATAGAACTGGACCCAGGCGGGCGAACTCAGAAACAGCGTGACCCGGCCCTGAGCCGGCACGTAGAACGGGTTTTCCGGCCGACTGACCATCGGACGGTCGGCCAGAGCGATCCGCAGTTCCGGTTGGGTGTCGCCGGTAGCACCGGCGAAGCGCAGACGCTCGGAGAGCGACTCGGGCCACTCGGCGTCGGTCGGTACCTCGATATCCAGCGTCGCATCGGCGGCGTCGCGCGGCCGGTCCAGGCCCAGGCGCCATTCCGCCGGGGTATGTTCGAGCCAGATATCCAGCGGCCCGACGGACCAGCGTCCGATACGCCCCTGTGGCAACGACCAGCGCCCCCACCAGGTCGGCCGCTTCCCTGTCTTGTCCTTGTCGGTCATCCCTGGTGGTGTCCTGTGTCCGTTGCCGATGTGCTCGACGACCACTGTAGCGCACTCCTAAAACAGATCCATCTGGGGGCCGCGGTCGGCCTCCGGTGCTGCCGGCGGGGAGAAGCGCGTCGTATCCAGTTCCGCCAGGCGGCCGGCCAGACCCGCACGGCGCCGGGCCAGGCGAAAGCGCTGACGCAGCAGTGTTGCATAGGGGCCCGCCCCGACCATCCGGTGGCCGAAGGTCGAATCGTACAACTGGCCCCCGTGCGCCTCGCGCAAGCGCTGCAGCACATGGTCCGCTTTCAGCGGGTGGTACGTGCGCAGCCAGTCCTCGAACAACGGCGCCACCTCCCGCGGCAGGCGCAACAGGACATAGCCGGCGCTGCTCGCCCCGGCCTCGCGCGCTGCGTCCAGCAACGATTCGAGCTCGCCGTCAGTCAGCACCGGGATCAGGGGCGCGACCAGCACCGCCACCGGCACCCCGGCCTCGCTCAGTCGCCGCATGGTTTCCAGACGCCGCTGGGGCGCGGCCGCGCGGGGTTCCAGATGGCGCGACAGCGCCCGATCCAGCGTGGTCACGGAGACCGCCACCTGAACCAGCCCCTCCTCCGCCATGGGTCCCAGCAGGTCGAGGTCCCGTTCAACCAGCGCGGACTTGGTCACGATCGAGACCGGATGCCGCGCCTCGGCTAGCACCTCCAGGACCTCCCGCGTAATACGCCACTCGCGCTCCACGGGCTGATAGGCATCCGTATTGATGCCCAGAGCCAACGGGGTCACGCGGTGCGCGGGGCGTGCCAGTTCGCGGCGCAGGCAGTCGGCCGCGCCCACCTTGGCGAATAATCGGCTCTCGAAATCCAGCCCCGGCGACAGCCCGACATAGGCATGTGCCGGTCGCGCGAAACAGTACGCGCAGCCGTGCTCACAGCCCCGGTAAGGGTTCAGCGACAGCTCGAACGGGACATCCGGCGACTGGTTCCAGGACAGCGCCTTGCGTGGGTGCTCCGGTGTCACCTCGGTGCGCAGCGGCCGAGGCTCCTCGTCGTCGCCCACCCAGCCATCGTCAAACGCTTCGCGGTGGGTGGTTTCGAAGCGCGCGAGGGGCTGGATCGTCGCGCCGCGGCCACGAACCGGTCCATCACGCTGGTTCATCGGCGCGGGCCGTCAAGGGAAGCACTGATCCATGTACACGCTCGCGCTCGAGTCGCTTTAGCGTGCGAACAAGGCGCGGCGACTGCCGTGCAGTCATTCTGCACAAGGGAGCCGCAACGCCGTGCGCGCACCCGTTTTTGATAACAACGGGCGGCCGAGCCCCTTCGGGGTTGGCACCCCAGGTTCCCCGATCCCGCGTTGCGTCCCTTGTCGGTAGAACCACTACCGGCTACGCACCGCGCCCTGTCTCGGAAAACCTGGGGTGCCAACGCGAGTGTGTACATGGATCAGTGTTTCCCTAGCCGCTCGCAGAGCTGGCGAAAATACCCGGATTCGGAGATCAGGCCGCGCCCCTCTTCCGACTGGTTCAGCCGATCCAGCAGCATCCGCAGGCGCCGCGCCGCCCGGTCGCGGGTGGCCGCGTCGTCAGCGGCTTGCAGCAAGGCCTCCGCCGAGGCGATATCGCCGCGCAGGCGCACGGCCTCCGGCACATACCCTGCGTTTTTCATCACTCGAAATGCCAGCCGCAGCTCCTGTGGCACATCGCGGTCATCGTCGAGTTCCAGCGGCCGCCCGACCCCGGGCAGATCATCGAACTCGCCCCGCCGAGCGGCCTCGGCGAGCTTCGCCTCGACTTGTGTCTCGGAGAGCAGCATGCGTCACCGCTCGAGCCGGATGCGGTAGACATCCGCATCCGCCGCACTGAATGCGCAGACCACCAGGCGGCGAAACTGGTCCTCCTGCGCCCGCAGCTGTTCCAGCGCGATACCGGCCGCGCGGTCCTTGGGAAAGCGGTAGACGCCGGTGCTGATCAGGGGAAAGGCCACCTCGCGCAGGCCATATTCGATCGCCAGTTCCAGGCTTGCGCGGTAACAGGAGGCCAGCAGTGTGTCCTCGCCTGCCTGGCCGCCCTCCCACACGGGACCGACGGTGTGGATCACGTACTCGGCCGGCAGGCGAAACCCGGGGGTGATGCGCGCCTCGCCGGTCGGGCAGCCACCAAGGGCCCGGGTCGCCTCCAGCAGCTCGGGGCCAGCGGCGCGATGAATGGCCCCGTCGACACCGCCGCCGCCCAGCAGGCTCTCGTTGGCGGCGTTGACGATCGCATCCACCTCCAGGGTGGTGATGTCGCCCTGTACGACCGAGATCATGGCTGCCCTACGCCGGCACCATCCAGAGGGTCAGTGACAGCAGAATGGCCGTCATGCTCAGGCCGATCACCGGCAGCATCATGACTCCGGCCAGCGCCTCGCGCCGGAACAGGCGGAAGGCCATCCCGATGAGCGTCAGGGCCCAGCCGAAGGCGACGAAAAACGCCAGTGCAAAGATCTCGTTGCTCCACAGCACGATCAAGGCCACCGGCAGCGCCAGATTCAGGAACACCACGCCCAGCTCCTGCGAGCCGGCGGCACGCCCCGCGGTCAATGCGTAGCCATAGGCGGCCCAGACCATCACCATGCCAAACGCCAGCGCGCCTGCGGCCGGCGACTCCAGCGGCGCGCGCAGGATAGCCGCGCCATGCGGCTCCAGGCCCACGCCCAGCGCGATGATCAGCAGGCCTACCCCCACACTGATCAGCAGCCAGAACCACAGGGTTCCGCGTTGTACGTCCGGTTCGGTCATGTGCCCTCCCTGGGGTCGGAATTGGATACGTCATGCAAACAATGTCTGTACTACCGGGGACCACGGGGACGGCTCGAGGTTCGGACCCGCCACCGTCGGTGCCGGGTCCGTCACGCCGCGAGGTCAGTGGCGCGCCAGCTGCCAGGCGACCGTCTCGCCCGCACGCAGGGGTACGCCCGGGTCGTGGCCGAACAGCACCGCTTCGGGCACGGTCCAGTCCACCCGCTCCAGCGTGATGGTGTCCGTGTTGCGCGGCAGCCCGTAGAAATCCGGGCCGTGGAAGCTGGCGAAGCCCTCCAGTTTGTCCAGCGCATCCACAGAGGCGAAGGCCTCGGCATAGAACTCGATCGCCGCGTGGGCTGTATAGATGCCCGCGCAGCCACAGGCGGACTCCTTCGCATGCCGCGGGTGCGGGGCGCTGTCGGTCCCGAGGAAGAAGCGTGGGTGCCCGCCGGTAGCAGCACGCAACAGGGCCTGGCGGTGGCGCTCGCGCTTCAGGATCGGCAGGCAGTAGTGATGCGGCCGGATGCCGCCGACGAACAGCGCATTGCGGTTGTACAGAAGGTGCTGCGGGGTGATGGTCGCGGCGATATTCTCCGGGCCCGATTCGACAAACGCCACCCCCGATTCGGTCGTGGTGTGCTCCAGCACCACCCGCAGGTCCGGAAACTCGCGAATCAGCGGCTGCAGGTGGCGTTCGATAAACACCGCCTCGCGGTCGAAGATGTCGACCTCCGGATCGGTCACCTCGCCATGCACCAGGAGCGGCAGGTCGACCCGCTGCATCGCCTCGAACACGGGGTAGCAACGCCGGATATCCGACACGCCGCTGGCTGCGTTGGTCGTCGCCCCCGCCGGGTACAGCTTCACGCCGTGAATGAACCCGCTGGCCTTTGCCGCCTCGATCATCCCGGGCGTGGTCGCCTCGGTCAGATAAAGCGTCATCAGCGGCTCGAAGTCCGCTTCCTCCGGAAGCGCCGCGAGGATGCGCTCGCGATACTCGGCCGCCGCCTCTACCGTCGTCACCGGCGGCTTGAGGTTCGGCATGATGATCGCGCGGCGAAAACGCCGGGCGGTATCCGGCAGCACGCTGCCCAGCACATCGCCATCACGCAGATGCAGGTGCCAGTCGTCGGGTCGGGTAATCGTCAGACGGTTCATGGGATCCTGGAAGTGTCGCGGGAGCCCTGGCGGCCCCATTGAGGAAACGCTGATTGTATCCGGCGATCAGGATAACGCGCGGCGGATTTGCTCCTCGCCGTAACCCTCGATCGCCACGGTCTTGTCGCGCGCGGTCGCACCCGCCACGACGGTCACGTCACGGGCCGAGCAGCCCAGCGTCTTCGCCAGCAGGGCGCAAACGGCCTCGTTTGCCCGGCCTTTCTCTGGTGGGGCCTGCACGCGAAGCTTGAGGATATCCCCCATCCAGGGGCCGATAACATCGCGCTTGCTGCCCGGCGCCACGCGGACCCTAAGGCGAGCCAAACCGCCTAGTCGGCCGGCCGCGTCGCCAGGTAGGCGCTGAACACGCCGAGCTGCACTTCACGCTCGACGTCGCAGAAACCGACATCCTCCAGCACGCCCATGATCTTCTCCGGCGGCACGCACTCGTTGATCGTGTCCCAGAAATAGCGCATCAGCAGATGTCCATCCGGGTCACGGGTCAGCAGGCGGCTGAGAAACGGGATGAAGTCGCGAAAGTAGAACCGCGCCATCTTGAACTGGCGCTCCGTGCTGGGGCGCGAGACCTCGAGGATCATGCAGCGACCGCCCGGCTTGAGCACACGGAAGTACTCGCCAAACAGCTCGTGCAGGTCGCGCACATGGCGCAGGCCGTACCCCATGTACACGCGGTCGAACTGTTTGTCCGGCAGCGGCAACTGCTCGCCCAGACCCTCGATGAAGCGCGCCTTGATCGAGCGCCGGGCCACGTCGATCATGCCGCGGCTGGGATCGACACAGGTGATGTTCTCGTCACCGACCACCTTGCGCACCTCGCGCGCCACCGGGCCCGTGCCCGTCGCGACATCCAGGACATCCATACCGGGCTTCAGGCCGGACTGCTTCAGCGCGTAGCGGCGATACGCCTGGCCAGTGCCCAGAAAGCCCCAGCGCAGGATGCGGTCGTAATGCGGTGCCGTCCGGTCGAACAGGTCATCGACAAACGCCCGCTTTTCCGACTCGTCGCCGTAATAGTCCTTCAATACCGGATGCGGCTTGTACCCCGGATCATTCATCCACTTCCCCCTTCTGCGCGCCGCGCGCGCCCAATGCCAGTTCAATGCCCGCGAGAGGCGGGGCCTGCGGGCTAGCCCTCGCGGTACAGCCCTTCGATTTCCACTAACAGTTCGCTGCGGCAGATATCCCCATGCAGCAGCAGGATGTCGACGTCTTCGCCCAGGCACTCGCGCAGATGCCGCTGCGCGCGAGCACCGTCTGCCCGGTGGCGCAGATAGACCTTCAGCATCGAGAGGTCGCCGGGATCGCGCAGAGCCACAGCGCCCTCCTCGGAGGCCGCCGCCAGCAGCACCCCGATATTGCGCAGGCTCTCGTCGATCTGGGCCTCGAGATCCTCCGCGTGCCGGCTTTCGTGGCCTACGATGCTGGCCGTGCCGGAGATGAACAGTTCCGCGGCCCCGCACGCCTCCTGGCTCATCCGCGCCCGCGCGAACGACGGGCTGCGCGGCCCGTACTGCCGCGGATAGCGAAACGCGCTGACCTGGCGCGGATTCTCGATCCGCAGCGTGGCCTCGCGCATGGCGATGAAGTAGATCAGCATGCCGTCGGCATGCGTGCCAATGGCCGTCGCCGCCGGCAGGTGCCGCTCGAAATCCGGCAGGGCCTCGAACACCCGGGCACGCCCGGCACAAAAACTGCGATAGCGCTCCTGGCCGTTCAGTTCCTGGTTGATCGCAGGGAAGTAGTTCCAGGCCCGCACCAGGTGTTCGAACCCCCGCTCCTGGCATGCCTCGAGGATCGCATGATAGGCCTGCTCGGTGATGGCCCCGGGGTCCTCGGCGGCGCCATGCGGCCGATACCAGCAGCCCACGAGCCGGTCCCCCGCATGCGCCAGCATCAGGTCATCGATCTGCTCGGTGCGCACCGCACCCGCTGCGTACCAGAGCTCGGGCGCCGCCTCGCGGCCTTCCGGGATCTCCAGCGGCTCGAGGCCAAGGGCAATATCGATGCCGTCCGGGCGCAACGTGGCCCCGGTAACGGGACCGAAACGCAGCGTGAGTACCGGTGCGTCACCCCGGCCTTCCTGCCGGCTGATCGCGAGACCCGGTGGGCCTAATTCAAGCTGAGGCATTCATGCGTCCATGCCGTTCAAGACGGGCACAAAAGACGCCGATTCTAGCACCGCACCTACTCCCCGTCCCCATTCGTCGCATCCCGCGGGCGCAGCTCCAGACCTGCATCCTCCAGAAACGCGCGCAGCCCCTCGATGTAGCGCGAACCGGTCGCCCGAAAGGCGTCATTGTGCCCGCCGTCCATCTCCATCAATTGTGCCCCATCGCCGCCCGCCTCCAGCAGGCGTTCGGCATGCGCAAACGGCACGATCTCGTCCTCGCGCGCATGAGCAAACAGCAGCGGAGCCTCGATCGCCCCCACCCGTCCGAGCACGTCGTACTCATGCCGGATCAGCGCCCGCACCGGGAGCCAGGGGTAGACCTCCGCGCCGAGATCGGCGGCCGAGGTGAAGGCCGCCTCCAGGATAACGGCCGCAGGGCTCTTGGTCTCGGCCAGCCGCGCCGCCACGGCTGCGCCCAGGGAACGGCCGAACAGTACGATCTCCTCGGGTTCGTACTCCAGATGCTCGCGTAGCCAGTTCCACGCCGCACGGGCATCTTCATAGGTGCCCTCCTCGTCAGGTCGCCCCTGGCTGTTGCCGTACCCACGGTAGTCGATGATCAGCACCGCGAGCCCCAGATGATGGAACTGCTCGAGCGACTCCAGGCGGTGGCCGATATTCCCCGCATTGCCATGCAGGAACAGCAAGACCGGCGCATCATCCTCCGGACCCGGCAGGTACCACCCTTGCAGCCGCACGCCGTCTTCGGTCTCCAGCGTCACGTCCTCGTACTCCAGGCCGATATGCGCGGGACTGCCGACCACATTGCTGCTGGGCATGTAGATCAGCCGGTCCTGCGTCAGGTAGATCAGCCCCACGAACAGGGCATACCCAACCGCCAGAATCAGCGCCAGTTTGAACAGGTTCAGCATGATCCGATCGTGACCCGGCATGGGTCCGATGGCAAGCCAAACCGGTAGGCCGTCGTATGAATCCCCTTCGGACAAAGCCTTTGCCCGGCGGACGGCTGACGTACAATACCTAGCGATCATGCGCCATTCGCTACTCACCAACACCGAGCTGCAGGGCCTGGACCGCGACCAGCTGGTCGCGCGCTTTGCCGGGCCCAACGGCGATGCCGCGTCGGCAACCGCGCTGGCGGATGCGCTGGACCTGGCGCTGGCTTCGGTGGATGCCTCCGGCCTGGAGTCTCATCCGCTGGACGTGGCCGAGGTCCTGCGCCATCTGAACGTGGACCGGCAGACCATCACCGCCGCGCTCCTGGTCAGCGCCTATCTGGCCCGACAGATCGACGAGCGCGCCCTCAAGGAGCGCTTTGGCGACTCGATTGCGCGCTTGACCGTCAACGTCGCGGCCCTGGTCAGCCGTCGCTTCGAGGCCCCGGTCGGACGACCGGAACAGGCCGAACGCCTGCGCCGCATGCTGATGGCGATGGTCGACGACGTGCGCGCGGTGCTGATCAAGCTCGCCTACCGGGTGCAGCACCTGCGCCTGACCGTGAAGGAGCCGGACGACGGCGCGCGTGTGCTCGCCCAGGAGACCCTGGACGTGATCGCCCCGCTGGCGAACCGCCTGGGCGTGGGCCAGCTGAAATGGGAGATGGAAGACCTCGCGCTGCGCATCCTCGAACCCGAGACCTACCGCGAGATCGCCAAGGGGCTGGAGGAGAACCGCACTGAGCGCGAGACGTATGTAGAGCGCTTCGCCCATACCCTGCGCGACCGGCTGGCCGAAGCCGGCATCCAGGCGCGCGTGTTCGGACGGCCCAAGCACATCTACAGCATCTGGAAGAAGATGCAGCGCAAGCAGACCTCGCTGGACGAGCTCTACGACCTGCGCGCCACCCGCGTAATCGTCGATGAGCTCGCCACCTGCTACACCGTGCTCGGCATCGTGCACAACGACTGGCGCCACCTGCCCAGCGAGTTCGATGACTACATCGCCAATCCCAAGGACAACGGCTACCAGTCGTTGCACACGGCGGTGGTCGGCCCCGAGGGCAAGGTCGTCGAGGTGCAGATCCGGACCCGCGAGATGGACGACTTCGCCGAACTCGGGGTCGCCGCGCACTGGCGCTACAAGGAGGGTGGGCGCGAGGATCAGGCGCTGAACCGCGCGATCAGCAGCCTGCGCCAGTTGCTGGAGGCCGCCGACAACTCCGACCAGAACCTGCTCGACGAGATCCAGAGCGAGCCGCTGCACCAGCGCGTATTTGTGCTCACACCCCAGGGCGAGGTGATGGACCTGACCCAGGGCGCCACGCCACTGGACTTCGCCTACGCCGTGCACACCGAGGTCGGCCACCGCTGCCGGGGGGCCAAGGTGGACGGGCATATCGTCCCGCTGACCTACAAGCTGAAATCCGGCGAACGCGTCGAGGTGCTGACCACCCGCGAGGGCGGCCCCAGCCGCGACTGGCTCAACCCCAATCTCGGCTACCTGAACACCGCCCGCGCCCGCTCCAAGGTACGCACCTGGTTCCGCCAGCAGCACCAGGACGAACACCTGGCCACCGGCAAACACCTGATCGACCGGGAATGTCAGCGTCTGGGCTGCGGTTCCAATCTGGACCGCAATGCGCTCGCCGAAGCCATGAAGTTCCAGACCTTCGACGAGCTGCTGATCGCGCTCGGCGCCGGGGATATCACCACGAACCAGATCGCCGGGCGCATCTCCCAGCAGCTGCGCGAGCAGCGCCAGGCGGAAAAGGCCCGTGCCGAACAGGCGGCCCCCCCGCAACCCGCAGAACCGCGCCGCGAAGAACGCATCCAGGACGACGAGATCCGCATCCGCGGCGTCGGCGGCCTGCTGACCTCCCGCGCGCGCTGCTGCAACCCGCAACCGGGCGACCCGATCGTCGGCTTCATCACCCGCGGCGCCGGCGTCTCCGTCCACCGCAGCGACTGCGTCAACATCCTGCGCATGCCGGAGGAGAAGCGCGGCCGCCTGATCCCCGTCTCCTGGGGCGACGAACCCGAACGCGAACCCATCACCCTCGAGCTCGAGGCCCACGACCGCGCCGGCCTGCTCGGCGAAGTCGGCAATGCCTTCTCCGCCAGCGGCATCAACCTGCTGCGCGTGAACACCCGCACCGACCCCTACGACCGCAGCGTGCACATGGAACTCGAAGCCGAGATCACCGACCTCGGCGAACTCAGCACCCTGTTCGACCGCCTGCAATCCCTCGGCAGCGTCCAGTCCGTGCGCCGCATCCCCAACCCGTCAGCCTGAGCCCGGCTACGTAAGCACTACTGCATCGTCCAGAGGGCTGGCCTCCTACGCCAACACGGCCACCTGTAGGAGCGCAGCCCTCTGCGCGATCCAACGTTGGACAGGCCCCTAACCGCCGGGCTTCATCGGCCCGGAGCGCATGGAGTTACGGCGGGTATTCTCGTAGGCGTTGGTGCCTTTCCGCCCCGCGCGAAGTTCACGCAACTGGCGGCTGGCATCGCCGCGGCGCTCGGCCAGGATCGGGACGGTTTGTTCATAGAACATCGACAGGCGTTCCAGTGCGCTGCGCAGTGCCTCGCCCGTGTCATCGCGCAACGGTACGGGCTCCTCGCCAAAGGCGCGCTCGACCAGCACACGCGCCTTCAGATCCAGCTCTTCCAGGCGGTCCCAGTCTTCTTCGCGGATGGCCTGGTCCATCAGGCCGCGTACGGCCTCCACCGCATCCTCCAGCGTTGCACCGGAGTCCTCTGTACCCGCATCGTTTGTCGTCATGATCGGCGAACGACAGCACGCGGCAATCCCGCGGTCAAGGTCAGACGCCTCAACCGGCCTTGCGCTGACGTTCCTCGGGCGGAATCTCGTCCCAGCCGGCCTTGATCTCGCGCAGAAGCTTGGCGACCTCGTCCAGCGCCGCCGGGTCGTTTTGCGCATTGCCTTCCAGCAGACGGCGGCTCATGTATTCGTACAGCGCATCCAGGTTCCCGGACAGTTCGGGGTTGTGCTTGTGGTCCAGTACCGCACGCAGTGACTCGACGATATCGATCGCCTTGCCGATCTTCTCGCCCTTCAGGCCCACATTGCCCTGTTGCATCGCGCCCTTGGCCACCGCAATGCGCTCAAGCGCGCCCTCAAACAGCATCTGGATCAGCCGGTGCGGATTGGCCACCTGCGCCTCGGCCAGCGCGCCGGCCTGACGATATTGGTTGACCCCTCGATTCGATGCCGGTCCGTACATCTGTCTGTCTCCGTTATCCATTCACCGCGTGGCGGCGACTATCGCCGAGAGTTGTTCTGCGCCAGCGGCATGTTCGCCAGCTGATTGGTCAGGAAATCACCAGTGCTCTGCATTTGTGCAACGGCGGAGTCCATTCGAGAGAACTGCCCGATAAGCCGGCTCTCCATTCGCTCAAGCCGCACATCAAGCCTTTCCCGTTGCTGTTCTATACGCTCCAGATCGCCGCGAAGTCCATCGGTCCGATTCCCAATCAGCCCATCCGGCCCAACGAAGGTCCTCGCCACCTCTTCCATGCGCCCGCCGACCTCACGAACTACCTCCGAAATACTTTCGAAGTCGTTGTTATCCATTGCCTGATTAAAGCGACTGGTGTCGAAATTCAGCGTCCCGTCGCGATTCGAGACGATCCCCAGCTCGGCCAGCGTCTGCACCCCCGAATCCGGCACTCCGGCCGGCTGCAGCAGGGCCTCGCTCAAGCGGCTGCGTACACCCCGCACGGTACTGTCACCCGTCAGCACGGACGGCTCGTCGTCCTCCACGTTGTAGGACGTCAGTTCTCGGGTTTGTCCGACCAGCGTGTTGTACTGCTCGACAAAGCCCTGCAGAGCCTCTCGCAGTGCGCTCTGATCTTCCCGCACCGAGACAGTAGCCGGCGCCGCGGAGGTGCCCTGCAATTCGATCGTGACGCCTTCGATGGTGTCGTCCAGGGTGTTGGTGGCGCTGGTCACGGTCACGCCGTCGATTACCGCCTCGGCATTCTGCGCCGCACGCGTCTCGACCAGGTTGCTGCCATCCAGGCGCGACAGGCCACTACCGGCCGGGTCCTCGGTCGCGGTCAGCGAGATCGTGTTGTCCGCCCCCGTCTCGGAGGCGTTCAGCACCAGCCGCGCGCCGTTACCATCGTTCACAATGGACGCACGCACGCCCGCGCCGGCCTCGTTAATGGCATCGCGCACATCGCGCAGCGTGTCGCCTTCCTCGACATTGATCGTCACCGGGCTGCTATCCCCCAGCTGCAATTGCAGCTGCCCGGCCCCGACCTCGGCATCACCGTCCGCAAAATCCCCTGCGGTGGTGGCGAGGGCCTGGGCCTGCGCCAGCTGGTTCACCTGCAGCGAGAAGGCGCCATTGTCGGCGGTGCCATCGGCACTCACGGTTGCCACGCTCTCGTCGGAGATCGAGGCCGTCTGATTCAGTTCGAATCCGGACAGAGACAGCAGCGAACCCTGGAGCTGTTCGATCCCGTTGCGCAGGTTTCCGAAGGCCGAAATCTGCGCCTCGATACGCTCTTCGCGTTGATTGAAGCGCTCCTCCTTGGGAACGCGTTCGGCGTTCAGCAGGTCGCCTACAATCTGGTTCAGATCCAGGCCGGACCCCACACCCATCGCACTGATTGCCATCGTATTGCTCCTCGCAGGTCGACGTCTCGACCGCCTCTGTGCACGTACACCTTCTATAACGACAGCCTAGCGCAAATCTTGATCCCCTACTTCGAAAAATCTTCGCCGCTGCAACACGGAAAGGCCGCACCCGTTTGGATGCGGCCTAAGGAAACGCTGATTGAATCGCACGTCCGCGTTGGTGCCCCCTGTTTTCCGAGACAAGGCGCGTCGTGCAGCGGGTAGTGGTTCTACCCGCAAGCGGCGCAACGCAGGATCGGGGAACAAGGGGCACCAACCCCACAAGCCCTTGAAAGCAGGGGCTCGGCCGCCCGTTGTTGATCAAAAACGGGCGCGGGAACGGCGTTGCGGCTCCTTTGTGCAGAATGACTGCACGGCAGTCACCGCGCCTTGTTCGCACGCAAAAGCGACTCGAGCGCGAACGTGCGATTCAATCAGCGTCTCCTAAAGAAACCGGGCAGCGCTCTCGACCGGCGCCAGCGGTCCCGAGGCCGTGCGTGCCATCATTCAATGGCCAGCACGGCCCCGCTTACTGCAGCAAGGCCAGCACGTTCTGCGGAACGGCGTTCGCCTGCGACAGCACCGATGTGCCCGCCTGCTGCAGCACCTGCGCCCGCGTCAGCTCCGCCGTCTCCGCCGCGAAGTCGGCATCACGGATCCGCGAACGCGCGTCCGACAGGTTCTCGGAACTCACACCCAGGTTGTCGATGGTGGACTCGAACCGCACCTGCACCGCACCCAGCTCCGCGCGCAGGCTGTTCACCTGGGTCAGCGCACCGTCCAGCGCACCGATCGCCTGGCTAGCGCTCTCGCGAGTGATTACGTCGATGTCGTTCAGGTTGACCTGGGTTGCAGGCACCGGATCACCGAAGACCGGATATGCCAGGGCACCTCCGTCCAAATCCGTGACCGTAATGTCATCGCGCACGTCGAATTCAGCATCAAAGGCCCCGTTGATCACAATCCCCGTATTGCCCTCATTGTCTACGCGCAGAGCCGCACTCAAGCCGGCATCGGTGATAGTGCTATTCCCTGCTGCGGCATCTTGGATCGCGCTGTTGATCTCGCGCACTACCTCATCCAGCGTGGTCGGCCCAGTAAAACTCGCTGTAACCACCTCACCGGTGAATGCCCCGTCTTCGTTAAGAACGATCTCAAAAGGTCCGACGAACTGGAATCCATCTTCGATCTGCTCCTGGCTGAATCGCGCGGCGGAGATCGCCTCGGTTGTACCAAGCTCGGAGGTCCGCGAATCCACGCCGCTGACCGCAATGGTCTGACCCTGGTTCGCACCCACCTGGAAGAACAGGTCCTGCACACTGCCGTCCAGCACACGGCCACCGTTGAACTCGGTGCTGTTGGCAATCCGCGAGACCTCGGACATCAGCTGCTGAACCTCGTCGTTCAGCGCCTGACGGTCCGAAGCCGAGTTGGAATCGTTCGCCGCCTGCACCGCCAGCTCGCGTGCCCGCTGCAGCGCATCGCCTACGGTCCCCAGCGCACCCTCGGCCGTCTGCGCGAACGAAATCCCGTCATTGGAATTGCGCACCGCCTGGTTCAGACCGCGAATCTGGGTGGTAAAACGCTCGGAAATGGCCAGACCGGCCGCATCGTCCTTGGCGCTGTTGATCCGCAGCCCCGAGGACAGGCGCTCCAGACTCTGCGCGAGCGCACCCTGGGAGTTCCCCAGATTGCGCTGCGCGTTCAGCGACAGAACATTGGTGTTGATGATCTGGGACATTATCCCCTCCCTGTAAGCCCCGTAAGCTGAGGCAATGAGGGCTCGATTAGCCCTCTTTATGCGCCTGTAACGGCCGGAAAACCCGCAGCTTTAGACTCAGCCGGCAGTTTTTTGCCGTGCGTCCGGCAACCCTCCGCCACCACAACCAAAAAGGGCCGACCCCGAACCCGGGACCGGCCCTTCTGGCCACCGTCATGCGCACCGGGGCGGCGCGCCCCGGACGGCATCAGGCCTGATCCACCAGGCCTGTACCACCCAGTTCCTGATCACTCTGGAAGCGCTCCACCAGGGCCAGCACAGCCTCTGGCGGGATCTGCCGGATTACCTGCTCCCGGTCACCGTCCATTACCGTGATCACCGTGCGACCACTGGTGTCGTCCACGCTGAACTCCAGCGCCCGCTTGGTGGATTGCAGGTAGGAATTGATCGACTCCACCACTTGGTTAACCTCGTCCATGTCCATGTCCATGGCCTCGATCGCAGGTCCGGTAGAACCTCGAGCCGATGATTCCGTGTTTCCGCCCGCACGCGCGACGGCCTCCGGCCGCCCCTCGCCACGAACAGGACCCGCACCGGGACCTGGGGCCTTCGCCCCCTCGCCCCCGCGCGGGTTCACTGCCACCAGCGGTGATGTGATACTGCCGATTCCATCACTCATATCGCTGTCCTCTTCAGAAGGGGTGGATGGCGGCCTCGCCATCCACCCTCAACCAGAAGCCCGAGTGATCGAGCTTACTGCAGCAGGGCCAGCACGTTCTGCGGAACCGCATTGGCCTGCGACAGCACCGAGGTACCCGCCTGCTGCAGCACCTGGGCGCGGGTCAGCTCCGCCGTCTCCGCCGCAAAGTCCGCATCCCGGATCCGCGAACGCGCATCCGACAG
>NZ_KB899559.1:0-207161 GCF_000378325.1 Thioalkalivibrio sp. ALJ2 | reverse complement strand
ATGGACGAAGATCAGGCACGCGCCGCGCTGGATGACCTGTCCGGCGTCGAACATACGCATGTTCAACAGATCGGTCTGCGCGGTGCCCAGCGCTTCCGCTCCGGCCTCAATGGCCGCATGTCGGGTCGCTCGAGTGGCCCGGCGTTCGGCGAAATGGCAAGCCTCGATCAATTGATGGGCCTGCAGCTGGCCTCCGCCGGGCAGGCACGCGACCTCGTGGAGGGTGAATCGGGTCCCAACCGCGGTTGGTGGGTGACCGCCGAGGGGGGTCGAGGCGACATCGACGACACGTCCAATGCCTCCGGAGCCGATTACGATTTCGGGGGGATCAGTGTCGGGTTCGATACGCCGGTCTCGGACAACGTCTTCGTCGGCGCGGCCATGGGATACACCCGCAACCGTGCCTCCACCGCAAGCGGAGACCTTGACGTCGATTCGTTCCATCTGGCCGGTTACGGTGGCTGGCAGCAGGATGCCCTGTACGCACGCGGCAGTCTGGGCGTCGGATACCACCGGGCGGATTCCGAACGCTCTGTTGCCACGCTGAACGAGACCGCCACCGCCGACTACTCGGCCCGAGGCATCGGGACCGGCATCGAAGTGGGCTATGTCTTCGAAGTCACGGACGTCGCGCGGGTGACCCCCTTTGGCGGCCTCGACTACGAGTATCTGCGCCGCAGCAGCTTCAGCGAATCCGGCGCGGGAGCCGCCAATCTCGATGTCGACAGCGAAAGCGAATACTCCCTCCGCAGCCAGGCGGGCGTACGTTTCGACCAGACCTTCGACACCACAGGTGGCTGGGTGGCCCCCTACGCCGAGGCAGCCTGGGTCCATGAACACGGTGATCGCGCGAGCCGGATGGATACGGCCTTCTCTGGCGACTCCGCAGGCCGATTCACCATCGAAGGGCCGCGCCTGAGCCGCAACCGCGCTCGCATCGCCCTGGGGGTGCAATCCCAGTTGAACAGCAACAGCTTCCTCAACGCGGGCTATCAGGGGGAAATCGCAGGCTCCGATGACCTCCATGCAATCGGCGTGTCCTTCCGGCGGACCTGGTAAGGCACCTTGAGGTCCGGGCGCTCTTCAGCCCGGACCTCACTCTTCCTTTCTGCCGACGAATGACGGTGCAGATCGGCCTTTCATGTCGACAGAATTTTCGCGACACTCTTCACAGAATGACCGTGGACCCTTGGGAGGAGAAGCTGTGCCAGTGCGATCAAGATGCTTCTTGCACAAGGCCGCGCCACGCACGGCAACGATGCTGGCCGCATTGCTGGCCCTGCCGGGCACCGCTTCAGGCACGAATCCCGATGCTCCCGGCAATGGCTTCGATCCCAAGGCCGAACCCACTGGCGAGGTAATCCTTCGGGTCGAGGGGAAGATCCGTCATACCAACGACGGAGACCGCTCCGTGCTGGATCGAGCGATGCTGGACCGCCTCCCGCAACGAGAGATGAATACCTCTACGGTGGTAACAGACGGGGTGAATCGCTTCGAGGGTTTCCTGTTGCGCGATCTGCTGGAGGCCCTGGGCGCGGAAGGTGAAGAAGTCGTGGCCACTGCCCTCAACGACTACATCGTGGAAATCCCGATGGAGGATTTCCACGAGTACGACGTGATCGTGGCCCACACTCAGGATGGAGAACCCCTGACGCCTCGAGACAAGGGACCGCTGTGGATCGTCTACCCGCGGGATGATCACACCGAACTGGATGACATCCGCTATGACTACCGCTGGGTCTGGCAGCTGGCGCATGTGGAGGTGCGATGACGGCAAGCGCGAGCCGGGGCCAGACAGCCATCCTCGAGACCGATCCCACCCATTCTTCCCGACCGCGATTGCGTCGGGTTTCGACATATGCCCTGCCAGTGCTGGCAGTGCTGACATTCGCAGCCTTCCTTACAGTGTCACTGGTGCGCCTGCACGAGGTGGAACAGGACATGCGCACCAACGTGGACGAGAACATGCTCTGGGTCATCACTCAGGCTCAGGTTGCGAGTCACCGTCTGGACCAAGCGGTCTACCGACTCACCATGGGTGACCCCGATGCTCAGCCCGGCCTTCGCTATGACGTGCTCGCCAGCCGTCTGGCACTGCTGGACGCGGGGCCACAACGGCGCTATCTGGATCAGGCCGACCAGGAAAGACCCCTTGACGAGAGTCTTGAGCACCTCTCCAGTCTTGAGGGTCTGGTCGAGAATGTTGCTGCGGACAACACCGCCGCTGCGGATGCCGTTCACGCCGAACTTGGTCCGTTGATGTCAGCCCTCAACCGCATTGCCAATGCCGTGATGATCGAGGAATGGGAAAGCACAGGTGCACGCCTGGACGAACACCGCGCCAACCTGATCCAGGCGATCGCGATGATGGCGGGAATCCTCGTCAGCGGGATGATCCTGGCCACTCTGATGATGGTCGCATTGCGCCAGCGCCGGCACGCGCAGAATGCGCTGGCCGCCCATCGCGATCATCTGGAACTGGAGGTCCGCAATCGTACCCGTGACCTGGAAGCGGAACGCCGTCGCGTTGTGGATGCGATCGATACTGCACCTGACGGCTTCGCCGCCTTCGACTCGAACGGCCGCCTTATCCTGGTCAATCCACAATTCGCCAGCTTGTTGCCATTGCCCGGGCAAGTGCCGAGCCAGGGTCAATCGCTGGAATCGCTCCTCGACCAGATCCGCTCCGTCACTCGCCCGGATACCGAACAGGCCGACCCGCAGGAGATTACCGCTGATGACGGCGCACAGTACGACCTGGAGGTCCCCGGACGCGGCTGGGTCCAGATGACCTTGCGACGCACCGACGACGGCGGGCAGGTACTCCGCCTGGCGGATATCACCAGCTACAAGGATGCCGCCCGCAGCCTGGAGCATTCGCTGCAACGCGAGCGCGGGGTCAGCGAGTTCTACCGCAGCTTTGCGGCCATGGCCTCGCACCAGTTTCGAACCCCGCTGGCCATTATCGATTCCGGTCTGCAGCGATTGCTGCGCCGCGGCGAGGACATGGGCCGCGAAACTCGACAGCAGCGCTATCGCCAGCTGCGCGATGCGGTTGCCCACATGACCCGGCTGATCGAGAACGCCCTGACTTCGGCGCGTCTTGAGGGTGGCCACGTGGCTGCCTCCACCTCGCTGTGCGACCTGCGCCCCCTGGTCGAGCGGGCGATCGAAACCCAGCATCTCATCACGCCCGACAACCCCATCCATCTGGAAGTCGAGCCGGACGGACCGGTATTCGCGCGATGTGATCACGCACTGGTCGAACAGATCCTGGCGAATCTTCTGTCGAACGCGGGTAAATACTCACCCGAAACCTCGGCGATCGAAGTCGAGCTCCGCTCGACCCGAGAGAAAACCCTGTGCCGTGTGACCGACCACGGCATCGGCATCCCTGTCGAGGATCAACCCCGCCTGTTCGACCGCTTTTTCCGGGCACGCAACGCCAAGCGACACCGGGGGATCGGACTGGGGCTTGGGATCGCGCGCCAGCTAGCCACCATTCAAGGCGGCGACCTCAGCGTACGATCCAGAGAAGGGAAAGGTTCCACATTCACACTAGAGCTCCCGTGCGGACAGGACCAGGATGACCGGCTCGAAACCGACTGAGGCATCAACCCCGGCCGCGCGCATCCTCTGCGCCGAAGACGAAGCACTGCTTCGACGGGACATCTGTGACGAACTGACCGAGGCTGGCTACGTTGCCATCGAAGCGGCACACGGAGACGAAGCCATGGAGCAGATCGACGCCGTCTGTCCCGATCTGATCCTCTGCGACATCAACATGCCCGGCAAGAATGGCTATGAACTGCTGGCCGAAGTTCGGGAACAGGGGCCGCATCTAGCCGAAACACCCTTTGTCTTTCTGACTGCACTGTCAGACCCTCGCGAGGTCGTCGAAGGCAAGCGCGCGGGTGCCGACGACTACCTCGTCAAGCCGGTGGACTTCGATCTCCTGCTGGCCACAGTGGAAGCTCGTCTCCGGCAAGTACGCCGGATACGCGAAAAGAACGACGATGAACTGACCGACCTGCGCCACACCCTTAACGATCTGGGTATGCGAAAGAACACCCCGAACCTGGAGGTTGCAGCCAAGGCGCTAGACCCCGTCGCCCCCGGCGTGATCCTGGTCGACGCTGGCCGGCGTACCCTGCTCTTTAATCGTGCCGCTCGGCGTATGGCCACCGGGGCGCTGACATTGAGCGAAGGAACCCCCCCACAGGCGGTGCATGCCGAAGAGGACCGCCGCCTGCATCAGGCCCTGCGAAGGGTCCTCGACGACTGCGAAAACACCAGCGATACGATCGAATGCTTGCGGCTGCCCCGTGATGGGCGCCATCGGGATCTGTTGGCCATGATTTATCCACTCCCCGACGAGGAAGAAGCGGCCCCCCGGAACGGGTCGCCAGATGACGGCAACGACCCTGCTGCCATTATCCTGCTCTCGGACCCCGAGCGACAGGGACAGCTCCCGAAGGAGATTGTGGCCCGCCTGTTCGATCTGACCCCCACGGAAGCACATATCGCCCTGGCCTTGGCAGAAGGCTGGCGCACCGCCGATATAGCACACCATCTTGGGGTCTCCATTACCACGGTCAACTTCCACCTTCGTAATCTGTTCCAGAAGACCGACACACACAGGCAGGCAGAGCTCGTCGCCCTGGTGCTTGCGGGATCCATGACACTAACCCTCGAGTGACTTGGATGGCGCTACATATCGCCAACATTCCCGAGTTGTGCCTGCGCGTAGTCAACGCACCGCCCCGGCATTCCCTTCCATACAGGCCCGTACAACCGGGCGCGCGGTTGCGTCTGCCTGTGCTGGACGAATCGTGAAAAGGCCCCGAATTGACCATGGATTTCCCCCCGGATACTGTCCTTTATGGACGCGGCCATGGCCTACCTGCTCGCGCGGGGTCTGGAAGAAGGCGGCCTCGAACGGGACAAGGTCGATATCGTTCGTGTCGATGCCGCCCGTCACGAGGAAGCCTTCCTGAACGAGAAGGTTGGTGCCCTGGCGACCTTCGAGCCAACCCGAGCCCGGCTGCTGAATGAGGGCGCCGAGGAACTGTTCGACAGCACCGAGATCCCGGGCGAGATCATCGATGTGCTGGTAGTCCGGCGCGAGGCGATGGATCACCACCCCGGACATCTCCGACAGCTGGTGGATGCATGGTTCGGGGCACTGGACTACATGGATGCCGAACCCGGCCCCGCAAGGGCAACCATGGCACGGTACAACGACCTCAGCGAAGCGGAGCTCGAAGGCGCACTGTTCGGAGTCCGCTTTACAACGCGAGCGGAGAACTGCGAGGCCCTGCCGATGGAAGCGAATCGCTGCGCGCCAGCACCAAACACCTGGCCGGTGTACTCGATGACCAGCACCGCCCCGAGCGCCCGACGCCATACTGGCCAGTCGGGCACTAGCGGGCGGACGGTGACCCGGGTCGCGACCCCGCAGAATTTCGGGGGCCGAGGAACACCGGCCTGGCGATATGGTCTCGAAGATGCACAAAGATGGTTGCCCCAAGGGGGTGCCATTGACCATCCTGTAACGTTGAACATTTGTCACCGGAGCACACTGAATGAATATCCGCCCCCTCCGCGCAGGCCTGATCCCGGCTCTTCTTCTGGCCCTGCCCGGCCTGGCCATGGCCCAGGCGCAGACCGACCCGCAGATGGAAGAGCAGATGCAGCAGCAGGAGCCGGAGACCACGACCTACCAGGACTGGGAGGTCGCCTGCATCGAGACCCAGGGCGGCGAGCGCTGCCGCATGCAGCAGACGCTGCAGATCCAGGACGAGCAGGCGCAGGGCGCCTACCTGCAGGCGTCGGTTTTCCGCGACGGTGACAGCTACATCATCGAGATCCTGCTGCCACTGGGCGTGGACCTGCGCCCCGGCATCCTGATGCAGGTGGATGACGATGGCGAGGAAATCGAGGCCCCCTACATCGCCTGCGTGGAGCAGGGCTGCGTCGCGGGCCATGAGCTCAGCGAGAGCCAGTTCAACGCGATGCGTGGCGGCAGTGCGCTGACGGTCGGCTTCTGGCCGCTGCACGGCGACCAGCCGCTGGCCTTCGACGTCTCGCTGATGGGCTTCACCGACGCCAGCGAGCGGCTCTAGGCCTTCGCTTGGCTGCGCCACACGGGCCGGTACAATGACCCGTGTGGCGAAGCACAGGGACGCAACGAGCCGGGCCGGTCTCAACCGCGCCCGGGCACGCTGGCGGCGGGCAGCCTGGACTGTCCTGGCCGCCGCCGTGCTTTGGTGGATGCTGGCCGGGCTGGATGCCCTGCTGGAACCCCTGGCACTGCTCGCGGTTCTGTTGGCCGGGGCCGCCAGCCTCGTACTGCCCACCGGTCGCCCCCTCGCCGTCCGATTCCGGGCCATACCGGGCCTGATCGGCTATTTCCTGCGAGCTTCCTTCCTCGGCGGTATCGACATCGCCCGACGCGCACTGGACCCCAAGCTGCCCATCGCGCCGGACTTCATCGAGTACCGGGCCGACCTCCCGCATGGACCACCGCTGACCCTCTTCATGGCCGTGCTCAGCCTGCTCCCGGGGACCCTCAGCGTTCGCCTCGAGGGGCGCCTGCTGACCGTGCATGTGCTGGATCGCCACAGCCAACCTGAAATGGCCCTGCGTGAGCTTGAGAAACGCATCCATGCCGCCTTCGAAGACCCACGCCGGCAATCAGAGGAGACACAATGACTGTCTTCTATCTGGGTGCCGCACTCTTTCTGCTGGCGACGATCCTGCTCGGCCTGATCCGTGTGCTACGTGGCCCAGGCTCCGGCGACCGCATGCTGGCCGCCCAGCTGTTCGGCACCACCGGCGTCACCATCCTGCTGCTGCTGTCACTGACGCTGGAGACCCCGGCACTGGTCGACGTCGCGCTGGTCTTCGCGTTGCTGGCGGTGGTGGCCGCGGTCGCGTTCGTCCGCCAGCACGGCCTGCCGGAACCGTCGGGCACCCCCATCCATCAGCGCCACGGCCAGAAAAAGGAGCCGGACGATGATCGCTAACACCCTGACCGTGATCCTGATCCTTTCCGGGCTCGTGTTCTTCGCGGCCGGTACGGCCGGGCTGCTGCGCTTCCCGGATGTGTACTCCCGCCTGCACGCCCTGACCAAGGCGGACAACGTCGGGCTGGGGCTGGTGATCCTCGGCCTGATGCTGCAGGCCGGCGGGCCGGCGGACATCCTCAAGCTGTTCCTGATCTGGGTGCTGGTCCTGGCGGCCGGCACCACGGCCGCGCACATGGTGGCGCAACGCACCTGGACTCACGGGGAATTCGAGTCCGATCGATGAGCGACCTGCTCCTCGTCGTCTTCGATCTGGTCCTGCTGGTCGGACTCCTCGGGGTCGCCTGGCGCTGCCTCGCGAGCACCGACCTGTTCCGAGCGGTGGTGCTGTTCATCACCTTCGGGCTGCTACTCGCGCTGGCCTGGGTGCGTCTGGAGGCCCCGGACATCGCCCTGGCCGAGGCCGCGATTGGTGCCGGTATTACCGGTGCCCTCTTGCTGGTCACGCTGGAGCGGTTGCGCAGCATCGCGGTCGAACGCCGACGCGGGCGTCCCGACCAGCCACCCGACCCCGCCGGTGCCGATGCCCTGCTGCACGCCCTGCATGACCCCCCGCCACCGCGACGGACCTTTGTCCCCGCGCTGACCTTTGCCCTGGTGGTCGGCGGACTCATGGTCACCGCCCTGTGGCACCAGCCGGACGCCGTGGGTCTGGAACCGGTGGTCGACGAACACATGGGCGTCTCGGGCGTGGATCACCCGATCACCGCCGTGTTGCTGAACTTTCGCGCCTATGACACCTTCCTGGAGCTGGCGATCGTGCTGATCGCCCTGCTCGGGGCCTGGTCGCTGGGCCGCTACGATCGCCTGCCGGCACGCCCGGCGCCGGGCCCGATCCTCCCCGGTACCCTCCGGCTCCTGGTGCCCGTCGCGATCGTCACCGGCGTGTATATCCTCTGGGCGGGCAGCCATGCCCCGGGCGGTGCATTCCAGGCCGGGGCCATCCTGGGCGCCGCCGGCATCCTGCTGGTGCTGGCGCGGCCCCGCGACCTGCCGATGGCGCCGAGTACGCCGCTGCGGCTGGGCCTGGCCGCGGGGGTGGGCCTGTTCCTGGCGATCGGGGTCGTCGGGCTCTTCATCGGCCCGGGCCTGCTCGGCTATCCGCCCGAATGGGCCTACCCGCTGATCATCGTGATCGAGGTCGCGGCCACGTTGTCGATCGCGCTCACCCTGGTGGCGCTGTTCATTGCCGGACGGCCTGCCGGAGACGATCACTGATGGCCGGAGACGCACGCTGATGGAATGGCTCGCCCAGCAACTGGCCCCGGGCCTGATCTATCCGACGGTTGGCGCGGTCCTGTTCGCGCTCGGCTTGTACGGGCTGATCCGCCGTCACCACCTGGTCCTGCGGATTCTCGCGCTCAACATCATGGGTTCCGGGGTCTTCATGGTGCTGCTGGGCATTGCGGCCCGTGGCGAGGGCCCACCGGACCCGGTCGCGCAGGCGCTGACACTGACCGGCATCGTAGTCGCGGTCAGCGCCACGGCATTCGCGCTCGCGCTGGTCGTGCGCCTGGCGCGCATCACGGGCCAGGCGATGATGCTGCCCGGTCCGCCGGACGATGACGCGCCGGTGGACGACATCTCGCGCGAGGAACATGCCCCCTCGGCGGAGTACGAGCGGGAGCGTCGCGAATGAGCGAGACACCCGCCGCAATGCTCCCGCTTGCGATCAGCGGCCTGGTGGCCCTGTCGCTGGCGCTCGCGATCCTGGCCACGATCTGGCCCCGTCAGGCGCACCGGATTGGGGGTTATGGCGCGGTGCTGATGACCGCAGCCGTCGTGGTGCTGAGCGCCCTGTTCCTGGCCGCGGGACCCGACCCGGAGTCCGCGGCCACGCGCGTGGCGCTGGGCGGCTGGGAGGCACCACTGGGCGTGATGCTGCACCTGGATGGCCTGTCGATGACCTTGCTGGTACTGACCGGCGTGGTGGGGCTGGCAACCAGCCTGTACAGCCTCGGCTACGTGCACGACCCGATCGAACGTCGCCAGTTCTGGCCCCTGTGGCTATGGCTGTGGGCCGGGTTGAACATGCTGTTGCTGTCCGGCGATGCCTTCAACCTGTACATCTCGCTGGAGGTGGTGTCGCTGTCGGCGGTGGCGCTGGTGGCGTTCACCGGCACCGCCGCCGCGGTCTCCGGGGCAATGCGCTATATGCTGATCAACATCCTCGGCTCGCTCAGTTTCCTGATGGGGGTTGTACTCCTGTTCGGGGAGCACGGAGTACTGGACCTGGTGCTGCTGGAGGCGCGCACCGAGATCGGCCCCACCGAGCGCATGGCCGCGGTATTGATGACCGCCGGGCTGATGCTGAAGGCGGCGCTGTTCCCACTGCATGTCTGGCTCGCCCCGGCACACGGCTCCGCCCCGGCCCCGGTCAGTGCCGTACTCTCGGGCCTGGTAGTCACCGGCTCGTTCTACCTGATCCTGCGCCTGTGGATGGGGCCCTTTGCCCCGCTGGCCACACCGGCGTTCGGCATCCTGGTGGGGCTGCTCGGCGTGGCCGCGCTGGTCTGGGGCTCGGCCCAGGCCCTGCGGTCCGGGCGTCTGAAATCCATCGTTGCCTATTCCACGGTGGCCCAGTTCGGCTATCTGCTGATCGCCTTCCCGCTGATGCTGGTGGACTCCGGGGCATGGAGGGTCGTGGTGTTCTTTGCCGTCGTCCACGCGCTGGCCAAGGCCTCCGTCTTTCTCGCCGCCGGTACGCTGCAACACGCGGCCGGACATGACCGTCTGGCCGACATGGGCGCGATCCTGCGCGCCCGTGGACGCACCGTGTTTGCGCTCGGGCTGGCCGGGGTCAGCCTGATGGGCCTGCCCTTCACCGGCGGCTTCATCGCCAAATACCTGCTGCTGGAGGCAGGGCTGTCCACGATCCTGGCGGGCAGCCTGATCGGCGTGCTGTGGGTAATCGCGATTGCCGGTGGCGGGCTGCTCGCCGCCGGCTACGTACTGCGCATGGTGGCCCCGGCCTTTCACCGCGGGCCCCGGGACGCCGGTGAGGCCGTCTCGCCGTGGATGGACTGGGTGCCGCTGGGGCTGGCCGTGGTTGCGGCCGCCGCCGGATTCGCCGGCACCCTGACGCTGCACACCCTGACACTGACCCCGGGGGCGCCATGAGCGACGGCGGCTGGCTGCTCCTCGCCATCCTGATGAGTTCGCTGGGCCCGGGCCTGGCGATCTTCTTCCTGCCCGAACGGCGCTATGGCCTGCGGACCCTGCTGAACCTCGGCGGGGCCGGGACCAAGCTGGTACTGGTCGGCTGGCTGCTGCTGGGCGTCCTGCGCGGCGATGAATATCAGCTCAGCATCCCGCTGCTGCCGGGGATCGACTTCGTACTCGCGGCGGACGCCCTGTCCCTGCTGTTCGCCACCCTCTCAGCAGTGCTGTGGTTCGTCACCACCGTGTACGCCATCGGCTATCTGGAAGGTTCGCCACGTCGGAGCCGTTTTTTTGGCTTCTTTTCCCTTTGTGTCAGCGCCACGGTCGGGATCGCGCTGTCGGGCAACCTGATCACGCTGCTGATCTTCTACGAGCTGCTGACGCTGGCCACCTGGCCGCTGGTGGTGCACCGCGGCACACCCGCCGCCCTGCGCGCCGGACGCCTGTATCTGGCCTACACCCTGACCAGCGGGCTGGTGCTGTTCACCGCGATCGTCTGGCTGACGCTTCTGGCCGGTGCCGAATCCTTCGTGCCGGGCGGCTACCTCGGCGAACTCGCGACCACGCACGAGACCACGCTCAAGGTCCTGTTCGTGATGTTGATGATCGGGTTCGGGGTCAAGGCGGCTTTGGTGCCGCTGCACTCCTGGCTGCCGATCGCGATGGTCGCGCCCGCCCCTGTTAGTGCCCTGCTGCACGCGGTCGCGGTGGTCAAGGCCGGGGCCTTCGGGATTGTGCGGGTGGTGAACGACGTCTATGGCGCCGAGGTCACGATGGAACTCGGGCTCGCCGCAGGGCTGGTAGTGGTCGCCGCGATCACCATCCTGTACGGCTCGATCCAGGCCCTGCGCACGGACGACCTGAAGCAGCGGCTGGCCTTTTCTACCGTCAGCCAGGTCTCGTACATCGTGCTGGGTGTCGCGCTGGCCGGGCCGCTGGGGGTCATCGGCGGGCTTGTGCATCTGGTGCATCAGGGGATCACCAAGATCACGCTGTTCTTTTGTGCCGGCAACTTTGCCGAGACACTCGGCATCCACAAGATCAGCGAGCTGGACGGCGTGGGCCGCCGCATGCCGTTGACCATGCTGGCCTTTACCCTGGGCGCCCTGGGCATGATCGGGCTGCCGCCGCTCGCGGGCTTCGTCACCAAGTGGCATCTGGGCCTGGGGGCGCTGGAGGCCCAGTTCCACTGGGTACTGGCCGTGCTGATCGTCAGCAGCCTGCTCAATGCAGCGTATTTCCTGCCGCCGGTGATCCGCGGCTGGCTGGGCGAGCGACGCACGTCCTGGCACGAGCGTATGGTCGAACATAGCGGCCCCACACGCTTCGAGACCCACTGGATGCTGCTCGTCCCCACGATGTTCGTCGCGGCCCTGAGCCTGCTCGGCGGGCTGCTGGCGGGGATGAGCCTGAGCCCGCTCGACTGGGTGACCCTGATCGTGGAACGCGACTATTCGATCCCGGGGTTCGCGCCATGAACGCCCTGATCTGGCTCGCGATCCCCTTGGTCCCGCTGTTGCTCGCGGTACTGATCGGCCTGCGGCCGCACCGGACCCGCTTCAACCGTTGGGTCCCGTGGGCGGCATTGCCGGGCCTTGGAGGTGCGGCCTTCGGGGGCGATATCGAGCCCGCCACCCTGGACTGGCTGATGCTCAACACACTACTGGGCCTCGACCCTCTGGGGCAGGCCTTTCTGGCGTTGACCTCTGGGCTCTGGCTGGCGGCCGGCCTGTTTGCGCTGAGCGATCGCCAGGATGACCCGCTGCGTCACCGCTTCTACGCGTTCTGGCTGCTGGCGCTCTCCGGGAACCTGGGCCTGATCCTCGCCCAGGACGCCCTGAGCTTTTATCTGTTCTTCTCCCTGATGAGCCTGGCGGCCTATGGCCTGGTGGTGCACTCCAATACAGCGGAGGCCTGGCGCGCCGGACGCATCTATCTGATCCTGGCGGTCGTCGGCGAAATCCTGCTGTTTTCCGGCTTCGTCATGGCGATTCACCAGGCGGGTGGCGATACGCGGCTGACCGCGATCGCCGAGGCGCGCCCCGAAGGCTGGGGCCTTGCGTTGCTGGTGCTCGGGTTTGGCATCAAGGCCGGGATGCTTCCACTGCATTTCTGGCTGCCGCTGGCCCACCCGGCCGCACCAGTCGCGGCCAGCGCCGTGCTGTCGGGGGCGATGATCAAGGCCGGCCTGCTGGGCTGGCTGCGGGTATTGCCACTGGATGAGACCGGCCATGTGCTGCTCGGCGAGACCCTCGTGCTCCTGGGTCTGTCGGCAGCCTTCCTCGCCGCACTCGCCGGGGTTCTGCAGTCGCGTCCCAAGACCATCCTCGCGTACTCCAGCATCAGCCAGATGGGGCTGATGACGGCCGGGGTCGGGCTGGCACTCGCCCTGCCTGACCTGCGGGCCTGGCTGCTGATGGCCGTTACGCTCTACGCCGTGCACCACGGCTTTGCCAAGGGTGCGCTGTTCCTGGCCGCCGGGATGACCGCGCAGCGCCCCGCGGGTGGCACAGGCCGCCTGGCCTTTTTCCTGTTCGCGGTGCTGCCAGCACTCGCCCTGGCCGGGATGCCGATGACCAGCGGCGCGCTGGCCAAGAACACCCTGAAGGAACCGCTGTACGACGCCGATCTGGCCGGCTGGATGGCTCATACGGAGTTCGCCCTGACCCTGGCGGCCGCCGGCACAACGCTCCTGATGCTGCGCTTTCTCTGGCGCTGGTATCAGACACAGCAAGACACCCAGACGCCCCCGCGCGCGGACTCGCGCCGCTGGTGGGCCTGGGGTGGCCTGGCGGCGATGTCGCTGGTCTTCCCCCTGCTGGGGGTGGCAGTCGCCCCACCGGAGCAGGTTTCCGCCTGGGTCGTCCTGACGAGTCTGAGCCTTGTCTGGCCAATTGGTGTCGGCCTGGTCCTGGGGCTGCTGGCCTGGCGATGGGCCCGGGATCGCGATCGGCCGTGGCTGCAGGAAGGCGATCTCGTCGTGCCCCTGGAGTGGCTCGCGCACACCAGCCAGCGCCTGTGGCACCGCCGCCCTGCATTGATCGGCGTCGGGCGCCACCCGGCGCGCCTGCGCTGGGTACGCTACCGGCTTCGTGAACGGCTGGAACTGGCCGAGCGTGTACTCACCCGCTGGGAGACCATCGGCCTGCTGTTCGCCGCCGCGATGCTGGGTCTGTACCTGACCCTCTGGGCCGGTTGAGACACACACAAAAAAGGCCGACCCGAAAGGGCCGGCCTGATGGGCTCAGATCAGCCGATCAGTGCTCATCGAGAAAGTCGACGGTGAAGTCCACCACGTCGTCGGCGAAGAAGTCGCGGAAGAAATGATCCGCACCATCGACGGTGTTCACCGTGATGTGCTCCTTGTCCTCGACCGCATCCATCCGCTCCGGCAGATCTGCCACCACGTCATCCTCGGACCCGATCACCACCAGCGTCGGGGTCTGGATGCCGTCGATCACGCTTGGCGTGTTGTGGACCGGGGCAGGATCGTAGTAGCTCAGGAACGCATGGGGTGCGACATCCAGTTCGCCACATTGCAGAAAACGCACGCCTTCCAGCATGGAGCCGTCGCCACGGTCGTGTTTCTCCTGGGCGCGGGCCAGTACTTCACCCAGTGGTTCCCCGGCCTGATCTTCGTAATCCGCCGCGACCTTGTCCGCATCAAAGGTGGACGGAGCGACCAGAACCATCGCGCGGATGTCGTCCGGATCGTGCTCGGTCAGATAGCGGGCCACCTGGTTGCCTCCACGCGAATGCCCGAACAGCGTGACCGGGCCATAGCCTTCGCCCTGCAGCCACTCCTGCCAGAGCGCGACCTCTTTCATGTGCTCGTCCACGCCATGATGAATCGGCGCGTCGCACTCGAACATCCCCTCACGTTCGTCGATCCCGTAGCTCAGGTTGATCGACAGCGTATTGTGGCCTCGATCGGCCAGCTGATCCTGGACCGCCTGCATGACCTCCATGCGGCCGTGGGCGAGCGTGCCATGCAGCATCAGCACCACACCGTCTTCAGGCGAGGCACCGGCCCCTTCCTGGAAATGACCGATCAGGGTCAGGTCGTCATGCTCCAGCGTGACCTTGTCGGCCGCAAACGCCGGGGCTGAAGCCAGGCAAGCGGCCGCACAGGCCGTCGTGATCCATGAATGCCGCATCTCAATCTCCTTGGGTCGGGGTTGGAATCATTCTAGTAATCCCGCGAATGACTAGACTGTCACGAAACAATAAAAATTCCCGACCCTTACTCTGTTTATTGCATCCGCCGTTGCTGCGTCTTGCCAAATCAGCGTTTCCTAGAGACACCACGAAGTGACACGGACATTTCCTGCGCCGCCCACGGCCTGTAACCTGAGGGGCCTTTCGCCCTCCTGGACGCCCCTGACCACACCATGACTGCCGCACAGCCCCTGCCCCCGGATTCCACTGCGCTGGATGCGCTGGCGGCTGCGATCATGGTCCTGCAGCAAGAGCTGCCCGCGGATCGGCTGATCCTGGAGGCCCACGAGCGCCGCACCTACGAATGTGACGGGCTGTCCGCCTATCGCCAGACCCCCGGCGCCGTCGCGCTGCCCCACACGCGGGAGGAACTGCTCACCTGCCTGCGGGTATGCCGCGAGCACCAGGTCCCGATCGTACCCCGCGGGGCGGGCACCGGACTCTCGGGCGGGGCCCTGCCCAGTGCCACCGGGTTGCTACTGTCCCTGGCCCGCTTCAACCGCATACTGGAGATCGACGCCGACAATCGCTGTGCGGTCGTGCAACCCGGCGTACGCAACCTCGCCATTTCCGAGGCGGCTGCCCCCCAGGGCCTCTACTACGCCCCGGACCCCTCCTCCCAGATCGCCTGCTCGATTGGCGGCAATGTCGCCGAAAACGCCGGCGGCGTGCACTGTCTGAAATACGGCCTCACCGTGCACAACGTGCTGGGGCTGGAGATGGTCACACTGGATGGCGAGATCATCCGCCTGGGCGGCAAGACCCTGGACACCGCGGGCCCCGACCTGCTGGCGCTGATGATCGGCTCCGAGGGGATGCTCGGCATCGTCACCGAGGTCACGGTGCGCCTGCTGCCCCGGGCGGAACGCACCCAGGTCCTGCTGGCGAGCTTCGACGAGGTAGAGGCCGCCGGGCGCGCGGTGGCCGGGATTATCGCGGCCGGGTTGATCCCGGCCGGCCTGGAGATGATGGACAACGCCGCGATCCGCGCGGCCGAGGACTTCGTGCACGCAGGCTATCCGGTGGACGCCGCCGCGATCCTGCTATGCGAGCTCGACGGCACCAACGCCGAGGTCTCCGAGGACATCATGGTGGTGCGCCGCAAGCTGCTCGAGCTTGGCGCCACCGAGGTTCGCACCGCACGCGACGCCCAGGAGCAGGCCCTGTTCTGGGCCGGGCGCAAGGCCGCCTTTCCGGCCGCGGGCCGAATCTCGCCGGACTACTACTGCATGGACGGAACTATCCCCCGTCACCAGCTCGGTACCGTGCTCGAGCGCATCAATGCACTGTCGCGCGAACATGGCCTGGGCGTGTGCAACGTCTTCCATGCCGGCGACGGCAACCTGCACCCCCTGATCCTCTACGACGCCAACCAGCCCGGCCAGCTGGAAACGGCCGAGGCCTTCGGGCAGCAGATCCTGGAGCTGTGCGTGGAAGTTGGCGGGACCGTGACCGGCGAACACGGCGTGGGCGTCGAGAAGCTCGACGGCATGTGCGTGCAGTTCGCGCCCCTCGAGCTCGAGCAGTTCCACCGGCTGCGGCAGGCCTTCGATCCGCTCGGCCTGCTGAATCCCGGCAAGGCGGTGCCCACACTGGCACGCTGCGCCGAGTTCGGTCGCCAGCACGTGCATGGCGGCCAACTCCCGCACCCCGACCTGCCGCGCCTTTAGCGCCAGAACCCGGGACACGGGGCGTCGCCGAGTGAAGTCCCCGCAACACTCTTGTAAGGTGAACGCGAGCACAAAGGCCACGGGTCCCCAACGCCCGTGCTATATCCATGAAGCGATCCCAGGACCAGCGCGAGGACACCGAGGACCCGTTCAACCAGGGCGTGGACAATACCCTGCGCCTTCTGCACCAACTCGCCCCGCTCGACACCTGGATGCTGACCCGGGTGGAGGGGGACGAGCAGATCGTGGTGCGCGCCGACGATCATGGCTACGGAATCGAGGCCGGCACGGCCTTCGACTGGAGCAACTCGTTCTGTATCCGCATGCTGGAAGGCCGTGCGCCCCAGATCGCACCGGATGCTGCACGCGAGCCTGCCTACGCCGAGGCGCTGAGCGCCCTTGCAGCGGCGGGCGACCAGACCCCGATCGGCAGCTACATTGGCTACCCGGTGCAGGATGTCGACCACCAGCTGTATGGCGTGCTCTGCGCCATTCACCCGGAGACGCTGGCGGACTCGCTGGTCGAACACGACGAACCGATTCGCGCGGCGGTGAGTACGCTCGAGGCCCTGATACGGATGCGCCACCAGGTTGACTCGCTCGAGCGCGAACGCGAGGCCCTTCTTCTCGAGGCCCACACCGATACCCTGACCGGCACGTACAACCGCCGCGGCTGGGGTCTCGCACTCGCGGCCGAGGAAGACCGCTGCGCCCGCCATGGCCTCCCGGCCGGCGTCGTCATGATCGACCTGAACGGTCTGAAGGCCGTCAACGACACGCAAGGCCACGAGGCCGGTGACCGCCTGATCGCCGCGGCGGGACGCGCCCTGCTCGAGACCGTGCGTGACATCGACACCGTGGCCCGCCTGGGCGGCGACGAATTCGCAGTCCTGTTCCCCGAAACACCGATCGACTATCTGCCCGACCTGACCGAGCGCCTGCGCACGGCACTGGAACAGGCAGGCGTGTCGGCCGCCCTGGGCGCATCGGCGCGCGAGGTCCAGGGCGACCTGCCCGACGCGCAGGCCCGCGCTGACCAGGCGATGTACGCCGAGAAGCGCGCACAACGCAATGCCTCATAGGGAGGCGCACGATTCGATCAGTGTCTCCCGGGCCCCCGCTACCGAGGAACCGGATCGCGGAATCCCGAACCGGCCCTAGAACAACGCTGCCCACCGGGTGTCGATGGTTTACCATGCCCCTTTTCGACCCCGCGCGTTCGGGCGCCCCAGCGAATCTTCGAGGCCGTTTCATGAGCAAGACCGTCACGCTGACCGACAACACTACCGGCAAGAGCATCGAGTTGCCGATCCAGGAGGGTGCCCACGGCCCCAATTGCATCGACATCCGTGCGCTGTACAAGGAACTCGGTTACTTCACCTACGACCCGGGGTTCATGTCCACGGCCAGTTGCCGCTCGGATGTAACCTTCATCGACGGGGACGAGGGCACCCTGCTCTACCGTGGTTATCCGATCGAACAGCTGGCGGAAGGGAGCACCTATCTCGAGGTCTGCTACCTGCTGCTGAACGGCGAGTTGCCCTCCTCCGACGACCTGCACGACTTCTCGCGCATCATCAAGGACCACTCGATGCTGCACGAGGCGGTCCGCCGCTTCTTCGACGGCTTCCGTCACGATGCGCATCCGATGGCGATTATGGTCGGCGTGGTGGGGGCCTTGTCGGCCTTCTATCACGACAACGTCGACGTGCATAACCCGGAACACCGCCGCATCGCCGCGCACCGGCTGATCTCCAAGATGCCAACGATCGCCGCCTGGTCGTACAAGTACGCCCACGGCCAGCCGTTCATGTATCCGGACAACAACCTGTCCTACACGGCCAACTTCCTGTCGATGATGTTCGGGGTGCCCAGCGAGCCCTACCAGCCGAACCCGGTCTTCGTACGCGCACTGGACCTGATCCTCATCCTGCATGCGGATCACGAACAAAACGCCTCAACCTCCACCGTGCGCCTGTCCGGCTCTTCCGAGGCGAACCCGTTTGCCGCGATCTCGGCCGGCATCGCCTCGCTGTGGGGTCCGCTGCACGGGGGCGCGAATGAAAAGGTCGTGCGCATGCTCGAGGAGATCGTGAACTCCGACAAGAGCGTGCAGGACTTCGTCGCCCGCGCGAAGGACAAGAACGACCCGTTCCGCCTGATGGGATTCGGCCACCGCGTGTACAAGAACTACGATCCGCGGGCGAAGATCATCCGCAAGATGTGCCACGAACTGCTGGCCGAGATGGGCGACATGGGCGCCGAGAATCAACCGCTGTTCGACGTCGCCATGGAGCTCGAGCGCATCGCGATGGAGGACGACTACTTCATCGAGCGCAAGCTCTATCCGAACGTGGACTTCTACTCCGGCATCATCCTGCGCGCGATGGGCATCCCGCTGAACATGTTCACCGTGATCTTTGCGCTGGCCCGCACGGTGGGCTGGATCTCGCACTGGAACGAGATGATGCAGGATCCGGAATCACGCATTGGCCGTCCGCGCCAGCTCTACACCGGGCACCCCTCACGCGAGTACATCGCGATCGAGGAACGCTAGGAACGTTCTAGGGAAACACTGATCAATGTACACGCTCGCGCTCGAGTCGCTTTTACGTGTGAACAAGGCGCGGTGACTGCCGTGCAGTCATTCTGCACAAGGGAGCCGCAACGCCGTGCGCGCGCCCGTTTTTGATCAACAACGGGCGGCCGAGCCCCTGCTTTAAATGGATTGTGGGGTTGGTACCCCAGGTTCCCCGATCCCGCGTTGCGCCGCTTGCGGGTAGAACCACTACCCGTTGCACGACGCGCCTTGTCTCGGAAAACCTGGGGTACCAACGCGAGCGTGTACATTAATCAGTGTTTCCCTTGGCGCTCCCCCTCCCTTGCCGTGCGACTGCGCCAGTGCTATCACTGGGTAAACAACGGACGCAAGGGAGGGACCGTCCATGACGCTTGATCGCTTTTTCCTGGTGTTTGCCGGGATCGTTGTACTGATCAGTGCCCTGCTGACCTGGGCCGCCAGTGGATGGTGGCTGCTGCTGACGATCTTTATCGGCGTCCACCTGATCCAGTCCGCCTTTACCGGATTCTGCCCGCTGGCCATGGTGCTGAAGAGCCTGGGCATGAAGCCCGGCGAGATCTTCCACTGAACCGACCTGTTCCGGCACGTGTGCGGACCCACCGACCAGTGGGCCCTTGTATTTCTGTGTCTGCGGGCACATATTAGAGTTGTCTAATAGATAACCCGGGAGAATCCCCCATGAGCATCGATCGCATTGTCCTCGCCTTTGCCGGCACCGTCGTCATCATCAGTGCCATCCTGGCCTGGGTGTTCAGCCCCTGGTGGCTGCTGCTGACCCTGTTCGTCGGCTTCAACCTGCTGCAGTCGGCATTCACCGGCTTCTGCCCGCTGGCCATGATCCTGAAGGCCATGGGCGTCAAGCCCGGCGAGGCCTTCAACTAGGTCCGCAATATGGCAAGGCCCGGGCCGCTCGGTCCGGGCCTTTTTGCTTTAAGGGAACACTGAACAGTGTTTCCTTAAGGGCCTGCAAAACGCCCCGCCCTGGCGCACAATGGAGGGGCACCCAAACCAGCCTCCCACGATGCTCTCGCTGATCCCGCGTCTGTTCCAGCGCGCCCCCGAACCCGACACCGAGGCCCGCCAGTGGGTCCGCGCCGTTACGCTCTGGGCACGGCGCCAGGCCGTCTGGGCGCAGCCGCTCGGTCAGGCCCACCTCGTTCTGCCGATTCGCGAGCATTTCCCCGGGCAGGCCGATACCCGCCACGGGATGGCGCAGATCGTGTTCGACGCCGTATGCAGCCATGCCGGCTTTGCCGACGGCCCGTTTCGGCTCGCGCAACCGGATGACCTCCTGGATAACCCGGTGCCGATGGGCTCCTGGGGCCATGCGCCCCGCCCCGAATCCATACCGATTCCCTACGATCCCCGGCTGGTCGGCGAGAACGAGGCCCTGATCGGGCACTTTGCCCGCGAGATCGCGCTGAGGCTCCTCCCCACCTCGGAAGAACCTGCCCCCTCGCAGGAGGGCAACGAGGGGCATGTAGCCGAACTGCTGGCCACACAGATGGGATTCGGTGTGATGCTCGCCAATACGGCCTTTCACGTGCGGGTCGGTGGTTGTGGCTCCTGCAGTGCCCCGAGTGCGGAACGCCAGGCATCGCTTGGGCGCGACGATCTCGTCTACGCGCTGGCCCTGTTCTGTCACCATCAGGGCATTGCCCCGAGCCGGGCGCGAACCTTCCTCAACAAGCCGTTGCGCCCGGTGTTCCGCCAGGCCACACGCAGCCTCGCGCAGCAAGCTCGCCAATCGGCCTGATCAGCTCTTCGTCGGGCGCCTCCATGCCCACGGCACGACCAGCAGGCTTTCCAGGGGCCCCTTGCGGAACAGTCGGCGCCAGCCCACCGCAAACAGCATGAACAGCCCGGTGAATACCGCGACCACCACCAATGCGGGGCCAACGTCCTGCTTGAAGACCACGTCGTCGCGCCACAGGGCGATCACAACCAGGTGCAGCACGTAGAAGGTCAACGCCAACTGGCCGGTCGCGACCAGCGGCCACAGCGCACGCCCGAGGCGATCCGCCGCCACCAGGCACACGGCAAGCACGGCTACCGCCACCCCGGTCGCATTCAACAGCCATAGCGGACGTTGGCTGTGGGCCTTCATGTCGGCGAGATCGGCCCAGCGCAGACCTCCGCCTGGCTCGCCCAACCACGCAAAGAGGGCGACATGCAGCGCCCAGGCCACCCCTGCAACGGCGGCACCCACCAGCAGCATCCGCAAACGCAGCGCATCGCTGCGCAGATCGCAGCGGCCCAGCCACAGCCCCACCACAAACGGCACGATCCAGGTGATCAGCGGGTACGGGCCCGAGAACAGGAGGGCGTGCAGCATTACACCGGGCGGGTTGTCCGGCCCGATACCGACCCGCTGGAAGGTATCGGGGTCCAGCATCTGGCCATATAGGTACAGCGGTGGCCCCAGCACCAGGGCGAACAGGCCCACCAGGAAGAGCACCGTGGTGCGTAACCGCACCAGCCCGATGGAGAGTACGAAAAACAGGGCATAGGTCTGCAGGATCACGTTCAATTCGCTCTGCATCGCCTGCAGGGCCAGACCCAATGGAAACAGCAGCAAGGCACGCCAGAGGAGTTGCCCGGCCAGGCCCTCGGCCGCGACACGCCGCGAGGCCGCCAGGAACGAGATTCCGACCCCGGCCACCAGCATGAACAACACCGAGGCCCGCCCATGCGGTAGCGCGTACCACTGGCCTGCAACCGAATCGAGACGAGTGGGCCCCACATGCACCATCAGCATGCCGATCATGGCCAGCGCACGGGCCGCATCGACCCCTTCCATCCGTCGCCGGGCTTCCGTGGCGTTACTCAAGCCCACCCAATCTCCCAAACACTTGTGGCTCCTCGTTCTCACCACCCGACCGTGCCCGATACGCGCCGAGAGGTCACCCGTCAGACGAGCGTTTCGCCGATCACGTTCGTATTCCACCGGATTGCGAAACGCCCGAGCAATGACTAGATAACAGATGGGATCCAAACAAAGGAGTCGCTCCCATGCGCATGACCAAGCTCACCCCCCTGTTCCTCGCCGGCGCCCTCGTATTCGCCGCAAGCCCGGCGCAAAGCAGCGAGGGCACCTTCAACACTCCGACGCTCCTCCCCGAACTCGCCGTCAAGGCGGTCGAGGCGGCCATGGAGGCCTGTCGTGATCGCGATACCCAGGTCGCGGTGGCCGTCGTGGATCGTCACGGCGTAACCCAGGCCGTCAAACGCGACCGCTTCGCCGGGGCTCATACCGTCGATACCGCCGTATCCAAGGCCTGGACGGCGGTCAGCTTCCGTACCGATACCCTGGAACTGCGCGAAATGACGATGCCGGGCGAAGCCGGTTACGGCATTCAGCACCTCCCCAATGTCACCATCCTGGGCGGCGGTGTGCAGATCACCGATAACGGGAGCATCATCGGCGGCATCGGCGTCTCCGGCGCCCCCAGTGGTGAAGTCGACCACGAGTGTGCCGAGGCGGGCATCGAGGCCATTGCCGACGACCTGTTCTAGCCCTGCAACGAACAAGGCCCTTCCCGCTCGGGAAGGGCCTTCTACTGTCCGGACCTTGGTAGCAGCCAGGACCGGTGGTGCTAGCGGGCCTCCATCCGGTACAGCCCGCCGTCGGACTCGTCTGTCAGCACGTAGATATGCCCGTTCGGGCCCTCGCGCACATCACGGATGCGCCCGATCTTGCCATGCAGCAGCTCCTCCATGTGCACAACTTCGTCGTCCTCGATCACGATGCGCAGGATACGCTCGGCGCGCAGGCCGCCGGCCAGCAGATTACCCTCCCAGGCCTCGAAGCGATCCGAGGTGATCAGCGCCAGCCCGGAGGGCGCCAGCGTAGGCAGGAACTCGTAAATCGGGGGAATCACATCGTCCGATTCACGGGCATCTCCAAACGGGCGCTCCGTCGGATATTCACGTCCACGTGTGACACCCGGCCAGCCGTAGTTACCGCCAGCCTCCATCCGATTGAGCTCGTCCCCGCCGCGCGGACCATGATCGGTCAGCCAGATCGTGTCATCGGCGGGATCGACCACCAGCCCCTGCGAGTTGCGCAGGCCGTAAGAATAGATGTGCGGCTGGGCGTCGTCACGGTCGGCAAACGGGTTGTCGGCCGGGGCCTCGCCATCCTCGGTCAGGCGCAGCAGCTTGCCGGTGTGGCTGGACAGGTCCTGGGCCGGCTCCTCCTGGCGGCGGTCGCCGATAGTCATCAGCAGGGTGCCGTCGGCGAGCCAGGCGAGGCGAGAACCGAAGTGGCCATGATTGCTGCCCCCGCGATCCTGCTCGAAGAGCTTCTCGAAGTCGTGCAGCTCGCCATCCTCCAACAGGCCACGGCCCATCGCAGTGTAGGACTGATCTTCGTCACCAGAGGAATAGGTCAGGTATACCCAGCCGTTGTCACGGAAGTCCGGGTGAAGGGACACATCCAGCAGCCCGCCCTGGTCGCGGGCCACCACATCCGGCACACCCGCCACCTCGCGGACCTCGCCGTTCCTGCGGATGTGCTTCAGCGCGCCGGTACGCTCGGTGACCAGATAGCCTCCACCGGGCAGGAACGCCACCGACCACGGGTGTTCCAGATCGCCCGCAACCCGCACCAGGTCGAACTGCTCGTATTCGGTGCTGATGCCGGACTCGACCGTCTCGCCGGCCTGGGCACCACCGGCCAGCAGCGCCGTGGCGGCCGCAGTACCAACCAGACTGCGCCAGACAGGGCCGTAATTCGCCATGACAACCTCCCGTTCTTTCCGTGAAACCACAACCATGCGACCGACAGGGTTTCCCGGTGTTCCCGCAATCGGCTTGCCCGTCGGCACGGTCTCAGCGGAGAAAGGGCGGCTTCAGGCCTCCGGGCGCAGGTGCGGGAACAGCAGCACATCGCGGATGGAGGCGCTGTTGGTCAGCAGCATCACCAGGCGGTCGATGCCGATGCCCTCGCCGGCCGTGGGTGGCAGGCCGTATTCCAGGGCGCGGATGTAGTCGGCGTCATAGTGCATCGCCTCGTCGTCGCCGGCGTCCTTCTCCGCGACCTGGGCCTGGAAGCGCTCGGCCTGGTCCTCGGGGTCGTTGAGCTCGGAGAAGCCGTTGGCGATCTCGCGCCCGCCGACAAACAGCTCGAAGCGGTCGGTCACGAACGGGTCTTCGTCGTTACGCCGCGCCAGCGGCGAGACCTCGGTCGGATAGGCGGTGATGAAGGTCGGGTGACGCAGTTTGTTCTCGGCGGTGTACTCGAAGATCTCGGTCCACAGCTTGCCGAGGCCGAAGCTCGCCTTGATCGGGATCTCCAGGCGCTCGCAGTGGGCGCGTACCTTGTCGATGTCCGCCAGGTCCTCGCTGGTGATCTCCGGGTTGTGCTCGAGGATCGCCTCGCGCACCGTCATGCGCGTGAACGGCTGACCGAAATCGTAGGTCTCGCCCTGGTACTCGATGGTGGTCGTGCCCAGCACGTTCTCGCACAGCCCGCGCAGCAGCGTCTCGGTGCGGTCCATCAGCGCGTGGTAGTCGACGAAGGCCTCGTAGAACTCGAGCATGGTGAACTCGGGGTTGTGCCGGGTGGACAGCCCCTCGTTGCGGAAATTGCGGTTGATCTCGAAGACTTTCTCGAAGCCGCCGACGACCAGGCGCTTCAGATACAGCTCCGGCGCGATACGCAGATACAGCGGCATGTCCAGCGCATTGTGGTGCGTGGCGAACGGCCGCGCGGTCGCGCCGCCCGGGATCACCTGCATCATCGGGGTCTCCACCTCGATGAAGTCCTCGCGTTCGAAGTACTCGCGGATGTAGCGCACGATCCGGGTGCGGGTGCGGAACAGCTCGCGGCTGTCCGGGCTGGTGATCAGGTCCACGTAGCGCTGGCGGTAGCGCTGTTCCTGGTCGGTCAGGCCGTGGAACTTCTCCGGTAGCGGGCGCAGGCTCTTGGTCAGCAGGCGCAGCTCGTCCAACTGGACCGTCAGCTCGCCGGTCTTGGTCTTGAACAGCGTGCCCTGCCCGCCGACGATATCGCCCAGGTCCCAGTGCTTGAAGGCCGCGTAGGCACCCTCCGGCAGGCTGTCACGCTGGGCGAACAGCTGGATATCCCCGGACTGGTCGCGCAGGCGGACAAAACTCGCCTTGCCCATCACGCGCTTGCCGATCATGCGCCCGGCCACGGTCACGCGGATCCCCTGCCCCTCCAGCGCCTCGCCTTCGGTGTCGTCATGCGCGGCGTGCAGATCGGCCGCCAGGGCATCGCGGCGGAAGTCGTTGGGGAAGGCCGGGCCGGCCTCGCGCAGCTCGTTCAGCTTGGCGCGACGCTGGGCGATCAGCTTGTTCTCGTCGGTAATCTCGGTCATCGGGAATCCCGGTAAAAGAAAGCGTTACAGCCCACTCTTAAGGCTGGCTTCGATGAACTGATCCAGGTCGCCGTCGAGCACGGCCTGGGTGTTGCCGACCTCCACGCTGGTGCGCAGGTCCTTGATCCGGGACTGGTCGAGCACATACGAACGGATCTGGCTGCCCCAGCCGATATCGGACTTGGCGTCCTCGGCCGCCTGCTTCTCGGCGTTGCGCTTCTGGATCTCCATCTCGTAGAGCTTGGCCTTCAGCTGCTTCATCGCCGTGTCGCGGTTCTTGTGCTGCGAGCGGTCGTTCTGGCAGGCCACCACGATGCCGGAGGGCTCGTGGGTAATGCGGATGGCCGACTCAGTCCGGTTGACGTGCTGCCCACCGGCCCCGGAGGCGCGGTAGGTATCCACGCGCAGATCGGCCGGGTTGATCTCGATCTCGAAGCTGTCGTCCACCTCCGGCGAGGCGAACACCGACGCGAACGAGGTGTGCCGGCGATTGCCCGAGTCGAACGGCGACTTGCGCACCAGGCGGTGCACGCCGGTCTCGGTGCGCAGCCAGCCAAAGGCGTATTCGCCCTCGATACGCACAGTCGCACTCTTGATACCGGCGACATCGCCCTCGGAGAGCTCGATGATCTCGGTCTTGAAGCCGTGGTTCTCGGCCCAGCGCAGGTACATGCGCAACAGGATGTTGGCCCAGTCCTGGGCCTCGGTGCCGCCGGAGCCGGCCTGGATGTCGAGATAGGCGTTGGCCTCGTCCATCTCGCCGGAGAACATGCGCCGGAACTCCAGTGCCTCGACCCGCGCGGTCAGGGCCGCGACGTCGGCCTCCACCGCCGCTGCCGTCTCGGCATCGTCATCGGCCTCGGCCATCTCCAGCAAGTCGCGGCTGTCGGCCAGCTGCGTGCCGATCTCGCGGATGTTGACGACGATGTTCTCGAGCTGGGCGCGTTCCTTGCCCAGCGCCTGCGCACGATCCGGGTCGTTCCAGATGTCCGGGTTTTCCAGTTCGCGCTGGACCTCTTCTAGGCGTTCTTCCTTGACCGGGTAGTCAAAGATACCCCCTAAGGCCTTCCAGGCGGCCTTTCAGGTCATCAATCTGGGTATACAGCGGATTCAGTTCCATGATGCGTCGATTTCCGGTGTGCGGGTGGGCAGAAAAGCCGCGCAGTATAACACCCCTGACCCGGCGTCTGGCGCACTCGGGTCCAACCGGACGGGGTGCGTCAGAGGACTCGCGCGCGCCGCCAGAAGGCCAGGCTGTCCCGGCGTTCCAGCACCCTGGGCGGCTCCGAGCGCGCAAGCGGATCGTGAAACTCCAGCGCCTCCAGGTGTCCCTTCCGAAGCAGAGGCAGCAGAGGCCGTACGACGTCATCGGCCAGGGACTGCATCACCTCCGCATGGCGTTCGAGATCGCGCGCGCCTGCCAGGGCATCCAGTACCACGACGGTATCGCGCACCGCCTCCGCCGCGGCGGCCGGATCCGGATTCCAATCAAGCGCCGTCCAGTCCGCCAGAAAGTGCGCGACAGGCCCACCGCCACAGACCGCGCGCACGGCCGTGGCGCCCTCTGGACGCCCCGGTGACCAGAACCACAGCCCGTGAACGGGCTCGCGCCCGGATTGCTCGCGCGCCTGGTTCACCGGATGCTGGAACCAGGTCATCTGCAGGGCGTTGTTTAGGACCTGCAGACGGCGCGCGACGTCACTGTCCATCGCACCCCGGCTCATCGAGCGACCCCAGCCCGCTGAGGGCGGCTCGCCCGCTCCATCCCCCTCGCCCTCCATTTCCAGGAGCCACAGCCCAGCCGACGACAGCCGCAGCGTGGCCCCCGCCGCTTCCAGATCCGGACGCGCGGCCTCCCACAGCGCCTCGCGCTCTTCCCGGTGGACCTCGAAGACCGGATCCGCGACCAGGTCCTTCATCCCGGGCGTCAGCCGCACGGGCCAGGCCAGCCACAGGCGCGATCCCGAGACCGGCTGCTCGAAGCCCAGCCGCCGCGCGAGCTGGACCTCCCAGCCCTCCCGGGCATCCGCCGGCGCAGCTACCAGCGGGCGTGCTCGGCCCAGCCAACGCGCCAGATGCCGGATTCCCGGGGGATCCTCGCCGTCCTTCGGCAAGGCCGCCTCGGCACGCCGAAACAATCCGGGCAGCAGAAGCGTCACCCTCGCCATCTCGGGTCTCCCCTCGTCGCGGCCGTCCCTCCCCTGCAAAGGCGCATCTCGATCCCCCCGTGGCTTGATCCACGGCCATGCTACCACCGAGGCGGATGTCTCCCGAGGAACGGCAACCCCTTGATTGTGGTCTACCGTAGTAAGCAGCCCAAATTTCCAGGTGCGCCATGGACGAGCACAAATTTTTTGCAGTCGCCACCATCGGCGGGTGGACCAGTCCCGTCCTGGGCCTTGTTCTGCTGGGCCTTGCGGGCATTGTTGGTGCTCAAGGCGCGGCCGGACCCGCCGAGGCCCCGGATAACGGGCCCGACAACGGTTTCGAGGTGGATGACTACCCGGAAGGCTCCCAGATCGACTGGCAGTCCTGGGACAGCGAACTGTTCGAGGAGTCGAAGGAGCTCGAACGGCCGATCTTCTTCTACTTTCACGGGCAGTGGTGCACCTGGTGCCGCGACTTCCAGGACGAGTCGCTGGAGAACCCCGACGTCGTCGACACCATCGATCAGCACTACATCCCGGTCCTGGTCGACCTCGACGAGCGCGCCGACCTGTTCCGCCGCTACGGTGGTCGGGGTCTGCCGTTTGTGGTGATCGTGAACCACGAGGACGAGATGCTGACCCGCTTTACCGGGCATGTGAATCCACGCGACCTGCAGGGCATCCTGGAGGCCCAGCGGGACATGTTCTCGGTCACCGGCCGCGAGATCACGCCGGACGACGCCGCGATCAATGACCTCGACCGCTTCCGCGAGATGCTCGACGAGGTCTACGACCGCTCCGGCCACCGCCTGAGCGGCAGCGCGGCCTTCGGCACGCTGAGCAAACGCCCGCAGCCCTGGACCTATCGCTTCCTGCTCGACGAGGCGGACTGGGGAGACCGCATGCCCGCCATGCTCGACCAGATCGCCGCCGACCTGTACGACGGAGTGGAGGGAGGATTCTTCTTTTTCCACGACTGGGATCAACGCGATCCGGTCCTGGCCCTCGAAACCTCCAAACGACTGGACCAGAACGCCGCGTTCCTCTGGCTGTATGCCGAGGCCTACGAGCGCTTCGGCAAGGAACATCACGCCGAATTCGCCCGCGGTATTCGCGACTATCTGCGCGACCAGCTCTGGGACGAGGCTCAGTCGCGCTTCGGCAATAGCCAGTATGCGGATCGCGACTACTACCAGCTCGACCCGGAAGAACGGCTGGAGACCGATCCCCCGCGGGTGGACCGCAACACCTATGCGGACAGCTCCGGCCAGGCGATTGCCGCCCTGGCCAACATGGCCCGGGTCATGGAGGACGAGGACACCCTCGACTGGGCGCGCGAGGCCATGCAGGCCCTGGACCGGTATCTGGGCACAGAGGCCGGCTTCCTGCACGGCATCACCGCCGACGGGCGCCCGGCGATGGAGGGATACCTGCCCGCACAGATCTGGCCGGAGATCGCCCGCCTCGAATTGGCCCGCGCGATCGAGGCGCTGGAGGGCGAGAAGCCCGATCTGCCCGATCCGGTCGCCGCGCTGGACCGCCTGAAGCCGTTCTTTGACGAGGAGCTGGAGGCGCACGCCGAGCGTGTCGGATCGGACCTTGAACCGTGGTCAGAGACGCGCAGTCAGGCTGCACTGGCCTGGTGGCTGCACCGTCTGCCGGAAGAGATCGTAGAAGAATCCCACATCGATCCGGAGAAGGTTCGCGCGCGGCTGCACATCGAACCCGGCGCCGATCCCGACGACGTGGCCATCGGCTTCCAGGCCCTGCGCGCCGGCATCCCGGGACTGGACGACTGACCTAGTCGCCCCCGTCGAGCGGGTGAATCCGCACATCTCCCTCGTCGAGCATCTGCGTACCCCGCTCCGGTGGGGGCACGTCGGCGTAAGGGTCGCCGTTCCAGTGCCCCTGCTGCCAGCTCCAGCCAAACAGGGCAAGATTCGCCAGCAGCAACAGAACGACGAACCAGCGCATCACGAGCCCCCCTCCGCGCGTGCAATCTGCCACAGGCCTTCCAGCACGAGGTTCTCGCGCAGAGTGACGAATTCGGTGAGCTGCCCGGCAAGCCAGGATGCATCCCCACCGTGTAGCCAGCAGACGGTGTCATTGCCCAGGTGGGTGCGGGCCTCGACGATCAGGCGATCGACCGCGCCGGAGAGACCCAGCGTCAGTCCGCGCTCCAGGCCCTGTTCGCTACCAAGCCCCGGTGTCGAGTCGAGGGTCGCGGGCCAGTCACCCGGATCACGCGGGGCAACGCGGTCGGCCAGCCGGGCCTGCAGCGAATCCCAGCCCAGCTGTCGCCCCGGCAGCAAGTACCCGCCCCGATGCCGACCCTCGGCATCCAGCAGGTCGACCGTAATCGCGGTTCCCGCATCCACCAGCACGCAGGGCCCCGGCCCTTCCGCCCGGGCCGCCACCAGTGCACAGAAGCGATCCACACCCAGCTGGCCTTCGGCATAATCACTGCGCACGCCATAGCGCCCGCCCCCGTGCGTTCCCACCCAGTGGATGGGTACCGCCGCCCCCACCGCGTCTTCCAGCGCCGCCTGGCGCTCCGGGCTGCCGACACGGGCGGCCCAGATCGCCAGACCAGCGTCTTTCAGCGCCTGAGCACAATCATCAATCGCGAGGCTTGTGCCCTCGTCCAGCACATGACCGGCCGCGTCGCGGCGCTGCCACTTGATTCGGGTACTGCCGATGTCGATCAGCGCGCAGTCAGGCATGCCCAGCCCTCCGGATGGATACTTCTCCTGCGTCGAGATGATGCAGGACGCCCGCCTCATCCTCGACGCGCAGACGCCCCGAATCCAGGCAAATGCCCCGGGCAATGCCCGACAGGCCCGTATCCGGTACCTGGATGGGGCGTCCGGCCAGCACATCGAGGCGGTCGAGATCGTCCGCCAGCGCCGCCAGCCCCTGTGCCATCAGCAGCGAATGCAGGCGCATCTGCCAGCCTGTCACCTCGGCCGCCAGCGCCAGCCAGTCGGGCCCCTGCCCGTCTGACAGGGCTTCCAGGTCGGTCACCTCGCGATCCAGGCCGAGCGCTCCGGAACCCCGGCGATTGAGCCCGACCCCCACCACCAGGCGCCCGGGCCGATCCGGCCGGGGAAGCCGCTGCTCGACCAGGATACCGCCCAGCTTCGCAGCGCCTACCACCAGGTCGTTCGGCCACTTGAGACCCGGGCCTTCCACACCGAGCGCCTCCAGCGCGCGGATGACCCCGATCCCCACGCCGACCGGATAGGCCGCAGGCACCGGCTGGTTGGCGGCAATCGGCCAGGAGAGCGAGAGGGCCAGGCCGGCATCCGGGGGCGCCACCCAGGCCCGGCCTCGTCGCCCCCGCCCAGCCAGCTGCTCGCGCGCCAGACACACCCTGGGGCCGGCATGCATCTGCGCGGGGTCGAGCAGTCGTGCATTGGTGGAATCCACCCGTTCCAGCACCTCCACCAGCGGCGGTTCCAGCGCGGTTCCCGCCAGGGCCTCGCGCAGCAGCCCTTCCAGTTGCGCAGTTTCCGGCGCCATAATGGGATCGGTCGTCTGGGGAGCGTTCATTCGGACGTGGGCGACAAGGGGGGATTCGGTTGCGCAATCGTGCATATGGTAAGCGTTTCGCGGGCGGACTGCCGGCGTTGCTGCTGGCCGCCGGCGTCCTCGCCTTGCCCGCCCAGGCCGACCTTTACACCTACTACGACGCCACGGGTGCCCGCGTGATTACGGACCAGCGCCCCGAGGGCATCGAGTACGAGACCGTGCCTTCGCCCCAGCGTCCCGGCACCTCGGCCAGGCAGAGCGGAACGGCTTCGGGCGGTAGCTGGTCGCCCAGCGAGATCTTCGTGTTCGAGGGCCCCGACGGCCAGCGCCTGGTCACCAACCAGCGGAGCCAAAACGCCAACATGAACCTGATCGCCACCTACGGCCGCCCAACCGCGCGCGCACGCTGCGGCGAACGTGCCCGCCAGGCCCTGGCCAGTGGTGGTGGCGAGTTCGCCGAGCTGATCCGCGCCGCCGCGGGCCACAATGGTGTGGACCCGGCCCTGGTGCAGTCGGTGATTCACGTCGAGTCCTGCTTCGACCCGGAGGCCGTCTCGCGGGTGGGCGCGCACGGCCTGATGCAGCTCATGCCGGCCACCGCGGCCGATCTGGGTGTAACCGACCGCTTCGACCCGGCCCAGAACATCCACGGGGGCACACGCTATCTGGCCGAGATGCTGCAGCGTTTTGACGGGGATCTGGACCTGGCCCTGGCCGCCTACAACGCCGGGCCCGGGGCGGTGGAGCGTCATGGCGGCGTACCGCCATTCCCCGAAACCCAGACCTACATCCAGCGGGTACGGGCCCAGTACGGCTCGGGTAACGGGATTCGCTAGAAAGACGCCCTGCGTAGCGGGCTAGTGGTGGAGAATCAGCGCCGCTCGCGCCCGCAGTTCCAGCACTGGGTGAACTGCGGCTCGATCCGCTCGCCGCAACGCGAGCACTTCCATTCCTTCCCGTCGTGCTCCGGCTCGCCTTCCAGATACTCCACGATCAGCTCGCGGGCCTGCTCGGCCTGGGCCTCGTGCACCACCATCACCCGTCCCCAGCACTCGGTCGGCGGGATCTCGCCCGCGGCGCCATAAAGCCCGGCCTGGGCTACATAGGCGGGGATGCCGGCCTCCTTCAGGAGGTTCTCGATAAACCCGGCCATGACCGGGTCGGCAGCGGTGTAAACGGTACGCATGATCCGACCCTAGCAGTCAGTACGTCCTATTGCACCGTGCCCTGGTTGGCCGCCTGGAAGTATTCCATGGCCTTCTGAATGGCGTAGAACGGGGCCTCGTCGAGGGCCTCGCGGGTGTGCGGCTCGTGGACGTCGGCGTGGTACTTGCGCATCGCGAGTACGTGGATCGGCAGCTCGCGCGCAAACATCGGGTTGTCGAAATTGAAGAACTGCCCCAGGCCCAGCACCAGGTTCTTGCGCTCCTCGGCCTCCAGTGCCTCCGGGCTGACCGCGACATCCGGCAGCTGGCCGGCCTGACCGGTCACGGTCACGATGATCTCGCGGTCGCCGTCAGCCGCGGCCGGGCGTTCCTCGTCACCGGTGATCAGCTTCAGATCTTCCGACAGGTCCAGGTAGCCCTTCGCCAGGATGTGGCCATGCGGCTGGAATACCTTGCTGGACATATTCACGGCCCACAGCTCCAGGGCCTCCTTCAGCTGCTGAGCCGTCTGTGTCTCGCCAAGGGCAAACAGCTGCTGGGCGTAGAGGATGTCCCATACCCAGACCTGGCCGTACTCCGGCAGCTCTTCGTCCTCGCCCGCGGTCACGGACACGCGCTGAATTTCGGGCTCGTCCGCCGCGCGGGCATGCAAGGTGATCGTAAAACTGGCCAAGGCGCTCTCTCCTGCCGACGATGGACCGGCCATCGCGTAAATGCATCAGCGCCCCAGTATAACGAACACCCCGCACAGCACTCGGTTCTTCCACGCCGGCCGGGGCCTTGCCGCCAACGGCCATCGCACCTGTTAGCTGGCCATACGCGGGCGCTCGGCATCCACGGGTTGTCCCAGCCGGGCCTCCAGGTCCGCCGCGCGCCGCGCCAGGGACCCTGACACCGCGAACCCCGCCAGCACGCCGTCGGCATGAAACTCCAACTGGCGACCGGAGGGGGTGGATTCGGTCTCGACCCAAGCGCCCCGAGCGACGTCGCGCGGCGGACACACGTTCAGGGGCAGACTCGCCGTCTTCACCTGGACCGTACCCGGCCCGGGCACGTACTCCGTCACGTCGCCACCGAGGGTTCGAGCCAGCACCGCCGCCTGGTCGCGCAGCGTCTCCACGTACGGGCGCAACCGGCCGGCAAACTCGCAACCGTCGCCGAGGGCAAAGATCGCCGCATCGGACGTGGCCAGTTGTGCATTCACGCGGACCCCGAGGCCGCAGTCCAGACCAGCCGCCCGGGCGATGTCGTTCTGACCCTCAAGCCCCAGCGCGGACAGCACCACCGTCGCCTGGACCGGTTCGCCGTCCTGCAGCTCGACGGTCGTGCCCGGCCCTCCCTTGTTCAGACAGGCGACACTGGTGCCCAGACGCAAATCGACACCACGCTTCTCCAGGGCTGCGGCGAGGTCCTGGCTCATGGGCGACGGCAACAGTCCCGCGAGAGGCTGTTCGGCACACTCGATCAGTGCGACCGGGAAACCTCCCCTGGCCAGGTCATCGGCCAGCTCGCAGCCCACCAGACCCGCCCCAATGATGGCCACCGGGGTCTCGGCCGGGCTCTTTCCCGGCGCTTCCAGTGCCTCGCGCAGCAGACAGTAGTCATCCAGGGTATTCACGGACAGCGGGGCCGCCGCATCGCCCGGAAAATCGATGCGGCGCGGCCGGGCACCGGTGGCCAGCACCAGCTGGCCATAGGGTATGCCCCCGCGTGCCGTGATCACACGCTGGCGGTCACGATCGATACCCAGCACGCGCAGAAACGGCATCAGCTCCACACCCAGACGCCCCGCGCGCTGCTGCCCGCCCTCTTCGACCAGTTCGTCGAGCGCGGTCTCGCGGCCAAACGCGTTCGACAGGCGGGGCTTGGTGTAATAGTCGCCACTGTCTGCGGTAATCATGCGGATGGTGCGGCGCGGGTCCTGCTCCCGCAGGCGCTCGGCCAGGGCCCAACCGGCCATGCCGGCACCCACGATCACGACTGCGTCGGGGTCGTCGCCGCGCGGGCCACTCCAGGCGCTTGCGGCGGAGACCGCGTCGGTGGACTCGGCCCGCGGCTCGAAGGGACTGAAATCCGCCTTGGTCACGTTGCAGTCCGGGCAGTACCAGTCGTCGGGGATGTCCTCGAAGCGGGTACCCGGCGCGAGGCCGGAGTCGGGGTCACCCTTCGCCTCGTCGTAGATGTAGCCGCAGACCTTGCAGATATAGCGTTTGTAGTCGTCGGTTTCAGTAGTCATCACGCGGCCTCCAGGGTGTCCAGAATCGCCTGCAGCTTCGGATCCAGCTCCGCACCGATGGTGTCGAGCTCAGGGCTCGCCCAGGGCTTGAATACCTCCCGCGCCGAGCGCGTGCGTATGCACAGGGCATCGCCCTCATCCGATACATGGATGCGCAGCGGGATATCGATTCCGGCGCCCTTGCAGGCCTGCCACACGCGCACCGCGTAGCTCGGGTGAAAGACCTCGAGGATCTGGTCGGTAGGGACCTCGACCCCGATCTTTGCCGCATTGGCCTGGCCGTTGATGTGCGAGACCAGCTTCAGTCCCTGGGCTTCGATCGCCTGCTTCAGCCGTTCCACGGCGGTCTCGGGGTCCAGTCGGGTGGTGGTTTCCAACATGGGGATTCCTTGCATTCGGGGCGCGGTCCCGGCTTCACCGGGGCTGCGCGGGTTCGAGGGGCACCGGTTCAGTGGGCGTGGATCCGTGCAAGCTCCTTGCGCAGGTGCTTGATCGCGGGCGTCACAATCGCGACGAAGTACGACTCGCGCAGCTTGCGCTGGGCCGCCGCGTCCGCCTTGTAGCCCCGCGCGCCGCAGTGCAGCAGGGCCGACTGCGAGGCGCGCAGCGACAGCTCGGAGCCCGTCAGTCGCATCTGCAGCACATCGGCAAAGAAGCGCTCGGAGTCATCGAACGGTGTCTCCGACAGCGCGTAACAGGCACTGCGGGCATCCGCCAGGGCCTCCTCCAGCTCGCCGACCTGGTCATCCAGATAGCCATTCACGTGCGCGAGGGTCTCGTTGGACTCGCGCATGGTCTCGATGCAGCCATCGATCAGGCCCAGCCCCATGCCCATCTGCAGCAGCACAAAACCGGGGCGAATGCGGCGGATGTACTCCGGCAGAGGGTCCGCAAGGATATGGGCATCCGGCACGAACACCCGGTCGAAGTGGCAACCGAAGGTGCGCGAGCCCTCCAGCGCGGTGAACTCGGGGCAGGCCGTCAGGCTGAAACCGGGATCGGCACAGTTGATCAGCGCCATCAACGGACGCGGGTTGGCATCAGTGGTACGGAAGATCGCGCCGAAATAATGGTCCTCGCCCAGGTTGGACACCCAGGGCAGCGCGCCGGAGACGATATAGCCGCCATCGACGCGCTCGGCATTCAGCTTCAACTCCTCGATGTTGGCGAACCACTTCATCGGATTGGACAGAGCGGTCGCGCCCAGCGCCTCGGCATTGGCGAGCTTCGGCAGGGCCTCGCGCTTGAGCACGTCGGAGTCACTGTTCTCCGCGTACCAGGCGCAGGCGTTCTGGCACCAGGCCACAAAGCCTGTGGTCATACACTCGGCCGAAATCACCTCGGTCGCGCGGATCGCGCCGGCAATGTCCGTCGTACCGGTCGCGTTCTGGCTGGCCAGGTGGCGATTGAATGCGCCGAGGCGACCCGCCTCGCGCAGGAAATTCTCGGGGTAGACGCCCTCGCGATCGATGCGGGCGGTTAGCGGCGCGAGTTCGCGTTCCACCAGCGCCTTCAGCGGGGCATCGGCGTCCGCCGGCCCTGCGGCCGGCGACACCCCCGTCTGTTCGTCAGTACGGGTCTGCAACATGGGTTCTCTCTCCCGTTCGGGATGGCAGGTGGTTCAGGCCAGCTCGACGCTGACACCAACCGGGTTGCGCATGGTGTTGGCCACGGGCGACCAGAAGTCGGCATGGGCCACCAGCTCTTTCAGTTGCTCCTCGCTGGCATCTCCCTCCAGGTGCGCCTTCACGCGGATATCGGTGAAGCCGAGGCGCTTGTTGACGTCGGTATCGCCCACACCCCACACGGCGGTCACGTTGATGTCGCCCTCCAGCGTCAGTTCCAGCTTGGTCAGCGTGATGCCGCGGTCGATGGCGTTGGCGTGCATGCCGACCGAAAGACAGGCGCCCAGGCTGGCCAGTACCGCCTCGGAGGGGTTGGGGGCGGTGTCGTCACCCAGCAGGTGCGGCGGCTCGTCGATCACATGCGCATCCAGATCGCGCACGTAGGTCAGGTTGCGGAACTTGCCCTCGCAGACCGTGGTGGCCTTCAGAGTGACGATGCTTTCCGGATTGGCCTTGCCCTTGGCAGCCAGATCGTTGAGACCGTTCTGGTCGATCGGCTCCAGCGCGTTCATGGACAGGGTGGTGGTGGCTTCGGCAGTGGACATGGTGTAGCTCCTCTCGATGGTTGGCGGTCAGGGCCACCGGCTGTGGTGACCATCCCGGATCGCGCCGGGTCGACCATCGCAGTGCAGAAGCTGTGCCAACCACCGAAAAACGGCTTCATGAAGCGATTTCCACCTGAACACGACAAATTGACCAACCATCCGGGCCGGACGATTTGTCCGCTTTGTCGCCCAAGCCGGACACTTTGTCGTCTTTGTCCGCGACACGCCGGACGCCCCGGGCCGTTCGACACCCACAGATTCCCCACCCCCGCCGTGATTCAAGACCTGCGGAACGGCTCCACGTCGCCGTTTATCAGAGGGCCCGGGAATCCTCGGGCGATCACACCGCGAGGTTTGGCACGCCCCTTGTAAGGACACCTGTGAACGCGCCGTCCACCGGGCGGCACATGAACGCAGGCTTACGAGGGAAATGCCATGGGCGCCGCCATCTCCATCGACTACATCACCCACCACTATCCGGGTCAGGAAGATCCGACCCTGAAGGACATCGAGGTCACCGTCGCGCCGGGCGAGACCGTCGCCCTGATCGGCCAGAGTGGCTGTGGCAAATCCACCCTGCTGCATATGCTCGCCGGGCTGCTGCTGCCCAGCGACGGCTGCGTGCGCATCAACGGCCAGCAGGTCATCAAGCCCAGCCCGCGCTGGAACATGATGTTTCAGAAGCCTTCGCTGTACCCCTGGATGACCGTGCGCAAGAACGCCTCTCTGGGGCTGATTTTCCAGGGTCGCCGGAAAGGTCTGAAGGAGCGCATCGATCAGCTCCTGGACACGGTGGGCCTGGCGGACAAGGCCGAGGTCAACGTGCAGTCGCTCTCGGGGGGGCAGCAACAGCGCGTCGCGCTGGCCCGCAGCCTGGCGACGGACCCGGAACTGCTGCTGCTGGACGAGCCGTTCTCCGCACTGGACGCCTTCACCCGTGTTGCCCTGCAGGACGAGGTCACGCGCCTGGCACGTGAACGCGGCATCTCGGTGGTGTTTGTCACCCACGACATCGACGAGGCCGTCGCAATGGCCGACCGCGTGCTGGTCATGGGCTCCAACCCCGGCACGATCACCGCCGAGCTGAAGGTGGAACTCCCCTACCCCCGTGATCGAGCCAGCCATCAGTTCGTGGATCTCAAGAGCGAGCTCATGGAGTTCTTCGGCGCCACTCGCCACCCGGGCGGCTCCGGGGTGCAACCCCGCGCTGAATCCGAAAGCGAATCCAGCCGTCGTCAGGCGCGAATCCGCGCGGCCTGAATACCCGCAACCAACCGATACCCGTCGTCCCCGTCATCGCCAAAAAAGGAACCACCGTCATGTGCAACTGCGACCACCACCACGATATCGACCGCGAGCTCGACCAACTGCTGTCGACCAATTTCTCGCGGCGCAACTTCCTGCGCACCGCCGCCGTCGGCGGCCTGGCCGGCACCGGTCTCGCCCTGCCGGGGTCGCTGTTCGGCGCCGAGCCGGATGGCCTGGAAGAGCCCGAAGGGATCACCCGTGACTTCGACGGCGTGGTGCGGATCGGCTACATCCCGATCACCGATGCCGCCGCGCTGCTGGTGGCCCACTCCGAGGGCTATTTCGAGGACGAGGGCCTGGAGGTCGCCGATCCGACGCTGATCCGGGGCTGGTCGCCGCTGATCGAGTCCTTCGCGGCCAACCGCTTCAACCTCGTGCATCTTTTGAAGCCCATCCCCCTGTGGATGCGCTATCAGAACGATTTCCCGGTCAAGATCATGTCCTGGGCCCATATCAACGGATCGGCCGTGGTCACCGGGCGCCACGTAGAGGTCAATGACTTCTCGGATCTGGGCGGCAAGAGCGTTGCCGTGCCCTACTGGTACTCGATGCACAACGTGGTGATGCAGATGGCCCTGCGCGACGCCGGTCTGACCCCGGTGATCCGCGACCAGGGGGCGGCGCTGGAGTCGCACGAGGTCAACCTGATGCTGATGCCGCCGCCGGATATGCCGCCGGCCCTGGCCGCGCGCTCTATCGATGCCTTTATCGTGGCCGAGCCCTTCAACGCGGCAGGCGAGATGCTGGCCCACGGCAACCTGCTGCGCTTTACCGGCGACATCTGGAAGAATCACCCCTGTTGCGTGATCTGCATGAACGAACGCCTGACCAACCGCGAGCCGGAATGGACGCAGAAGGTCATGAACGCCGTGGTCCGCGCCCAGGGCACCATCCAGGAGGACAAGAAGGCGGTCGCCACCCTGCTCTCGCGTGACGGCAAGGGCTACCTGCCAATGCCAGCCGGTGTCGTCGAGCGGGCCATGACCAACTACACCAACGACTCCACCTACACCGACAGCGGCGCGATCCGCAACGCCGACTGGGGCAACGGTCGCATCGACTTCTCGCCCTGGCCCTATCCGTCCGCGACCAAGTATCTGGTCAGCGCGATGAACGAGACGCTGGTCGGTGGCGACACCACCTTCCTCCAGGACCTGGATCCCGATTTCGTGACCGAGGACCTGGTGAACTACGAGTTCGTCAAGAAGGCAATGGAGAAGCACACCGCCTGGCACGGCGCGCCCGGCGTAAACCTCGATTCGCCGTTCGAGCGCGAGGAGGTGATCGCGCTATGAACCGCGAAGCCACGATGAACGAGCTGAACCCGGCCCTGGAACGGATGATCCCGTTCCTGCGGCTGGCGGATCAGGTCCGGCGCCGGGTGCAATACCCGGCGGTGGGCATCGCCGGGCTTTTCGCCCTGTGGTGGTGGGGCGGCTGGCTGATCGCCAATAACGAGGACACGATGGCGTTCGCCAGCTTTGCCCCCGGCCCGACTCTCACGGCGTTCTGGGACCTGGTCAGCTCCGGCAACGTCTGGAAACCGATCGAGTCCAGCCTGTACCGCGTGGGCTGGGGCCTGTTCTATGCCATCGCGATCGGCGTGCCGATGGGCGTGATGATCGGCTACTTCCTGACGCTGAAGCAGATCACCCATGTGCCATTCCAGTTCCTGCGCATGATCTCGCCGCTGGCCTGGATGCCGATTGCGGTGCTGGCCTTCGCCACCTGGGACGGGGCGATCATCTTCCTGATCGCGATCGCCGCGATTTGGCCGATCACCTATGCCACGGCCCATGGCGTCCAGCGCATCGACCCGATGTGGCTGAAGGTGGGCTCCAACCTCGGGGCCAACCCGATCCACACCCTGCGCTACATCGTGATGCCCGCGATCGCCCAGGATGTGTTTGCCGGCATCCGCCTGGCGGTAGGTGTGGCCTGGATCGTGCTGGTTCCCGCCGAGTACCTCGGCGTGACCTCCGGGCTGGGCTATGCGATCAACGATGCCCGCGACACGCTGGAGTACGACAAGCTGGCGGCCTTCGTGCTGGTGATCGGCATCATCGGCTACATGCTCGACGCGATCTGCGTGCGCCTGATCAAGCGCAGCAGCTACCACGCCGAGAGCTAGATTTAGCAAGTCGCAAGCCTCGCCGCGGTGCAATACACGCCCCGCGGCGAGGCAGACAGCACCACAACAGACCACAAAACCGCCTGCCAGCCCGCCTTACGACAGGAAATACGGGCTGGCAGGCTTTCTGCATATACCCACCCATGGCACTGCACTCGCTTTCCGAACCGGCTGCACCCGACCTGGCCACCCGCGAACAGGAGATCACCCTGTTGCTGGAGGTGGCCAAGCTGATGGGCCGTTCGGGCGATCCCGACGCCGCGATCTACCGCATCCTTGGGATGATGTCGCAATTGCTGGGGCTGAACCGGGGGCGCGTACTGCTGCCGGACCCGGACACCGGCAAGCTCCGTATCCGCCATGCCTACGGGCTGACCGATGCCGAGCGCGAACGGGGCCGCTACAGCCTCGGCGAGGGTGTGACCGGGCGCGTGATGAAGACCAGCCAGATCGCGCTGATCCAGGATATCGACAACGAGCCGGAGTACCTGGCCCGCGCGATCGACCGCGCCACCCTGCCGCAGGAGACGGTCGCCTATATCGCCGTACCCATCGTGCAGGACGAACACGCGATCGGTGTACTTGGCGTGCACCGCCTGCGCCGACGCTCGCGCCAGTTCCAGGACGACCTGAATGTGCTGCGCGTGATCGCCAGCATGATCGGCCAGGTCCTGCGCATTAACCAGCTGATCGCCGAGCGCACCGCCGAACTGGTATCGGAAAACCGTTACCTGAAAAGTGCGCTGGATACCCAGGGCGGGCAGTACGGCATCCTCGGCGAGAGCCCCGCCCTCAAGCATGTGCTCAAGCAGGTGCACCGCATCGCGGATACCCAGGCCACGGTCCTGATCACAGGGGACTCGGGGACCGGGAAGGAGAAGGTCGCGCGCATGATCCACCGGATCAGCCAGCGCAACGCCCGCCCTTTCATATCGCTTAACTGCGCGGCCATCCCGGCCGACCTGCTGGAGTCGGAGCTGTTCGGCCACGAAAAGGGGGCATTCACCGGTGCCAGCAGCGCCAAGACCGGGAAGATCGCGCTGGCCGACGGCGGCACGCTGTTCCTCGACGAAATCGGCGACATGCCGGAGGCGTTGCAGTCGAAGATCCTGCGCGTGCTGCAGGAGCGCGTGGTCCAGCCTATCGGGGGCAATCGTGACATCCCGGTGGACGTGCGCATCGTGGCCGCCACCCACAAAAACTTGCAGGCGGCCGTCAACGCGGGCGAGTTCCGGCTCGACCTGTTCTACCGTCTGAACGTGATCCCGCTGCACATGCCCGCCCTGCGCGACCGGGCCAGCGACATCCGCCTGCTGACACGACACTTCCTTGACCGTTTCACCCACCTGCACGGCTGGAACGTGGTGCTGGACGAACGCGTGCTGGAACGGCTTGAGGCCTTCGACTGGCCGGGCAACATCCGTCAACTGGAGAACGTGCTGGAACGCGCCGTTCTGCTCTCCAGCGACGGCCGCATCACGACGGCACTGATCGACGAGATCCTGCACGAGGAATCGCGCATCAGCCCCCACGAGCCCACTCGAACCCCCGCCGAGGCGGCTGCCCCGCCAGCGGTCAATCCCGCACCCCTGGCGCCCAACGATGACGCACAGCGCACCAGCGTGGTGCGTCCCTACCAGCGTGTCCATGCATCCGAGGCCGAGCGTCTGCTGCGCGCCATCGAGCAATCCAGCGGCAACAAGACACGTGCCGCACTCGGCCTGGGGCTGACCCCGCGCCAGCTACGCTACCGCCTGAAAAAGCTCGGCATAGAAGTCACTTAGAAGCGATCAAGACGATTAATAAGGACACTTTGTCCACTCTGTCCAGAGTGTCGACCAAGTGTCGTCAGATACCTCCCCGCCAACTCCCACAGGTCGTCGTTTCCCTTCTTGGCATGGCTTCTGCAAAGCCTCAGGCATGGGCGGCGCAACCGCCCCGATTTGAATCCGTCCACCCAGGAGAACATCGCCATGCCGACCAAGAGCCTAAGCGACCCGTTTGACGCCAATTCGGACCTCCGCCACGACAGCGCCTGCCGCCACGGCCATCACGGCCCGGGCCAGTGCAGCTGCTTCGACGCGGCCGACCCCAACCTCGAACGCCGAATGGACAACGGCGAACTCGCCGCAACCGAGCCTCACCACGCCGAGAAGAAGGCCCAGGACACGCTGGACGAAGAGGCCCTGATCGACCGCGCGGTCGAGAGCGCGGTGGTGCGCGGAATGTTCGGCCACAACGAGATCAACCGGCGGCGCTTCCTGCAGATGCTGGGTGGCGGCACCCTGGCCGCGGCGCTGGGTTCGGTTATGCCACTGGACAAGGTGAAAGCCGCCATCAAGGACGGCGGACCGCTGGAGAAGACCAAGCTGCGCGTCGGCTTCGTGCCGATCACCTGTGCCACGCCGATCATCATGGCCCACCCGATGGGCTTCTACGAGCGCTATGGCCTCGATGTGGACGTGATCAACACGGCGGGCTGGGCGGTCGCGCGCGACATGTCGCTCTCGGGTGAATACGACGCCTCGCACATGCTCTCGCCGATGCCGCTGTCGATGACGATGGGCACCAGCTCGTCCAGCCGCGAGCACTTCATCATGCCGGCGATCGAGAACATCAACGGTCAGGCGATCACCCTGCACAACAAGCACAAGGACAAGCGCGATCCCAAGGACTGGAAGGGCTTCCGCTTTGCGGTCCCGTTCGAATATTCGATCCACAACTTCCTGCTGCGCTATCTGGTCGCGGAACACGGCCTGGACCCGGATCAGGACATCAGCATTCGCGTGATCCCGCCGCCGGAGATGGTCGCCAACCTGCGCGCCGAGAACATCGATGGCTATCTGGCGCCCGACCCGTTCAACCAGCGCGCGGTCTGGGACGAGATCGGCTTCATTCACATGCTGACCAAGGAGATCTGGGACGGGCACCCCTGCTGCGCCTTCGCCTGTTCGGCCGCCTGGGCCGAGGAACACCCGAACACCTTCGGGGCGCTGTTCCGTTCACTGATCGATGCCACCCAGTACTCGTCCGACCTCGACAACCGCGCCGAGATCGCCGAAGTCATTTCCTCTCGTTCCTATCTCAACCAGCCGGAGCCCGTAGTCCGCCAGGTGCTGACCGGCCGCTACGCCGACGGCCTGGGAGAGGTGAAGGAAGACCCACACCGGATCGACTTTGATCCGTTCCCCTGGCACTCGATGGCGACCTGGATCCTCACGCAGATGAAGCGCTGGGGCTATGTGAGTCGCGACTTCGACTACAACCGGCTCGCCGAGGATGTCTTCCTCGCCAGCGAGTGTGCCGAGGTGATGAAAGAGCTCGGCTACGAACCGCCGAGCGACACTTACAAGAACTTCGAGATCATGGGGAAGGTGTTCGACTACACCGATCCGGAAGGCTATCTCGAAAGCTTCGAAATGCGCAGGAGCTAAGCCATGTTGAGCAATCTCAACTTTCGAGCCGGGGTACTTTCGGTTGTGATCCTGCTGTTCTTCCTGGGCGTGTGGCAGTTGGCCACCGCCCCGGAGGTCCTGATGATCCAGGAGGAAGAACTCAGCGAGTACGAAATGCTGACCGGGGGCGGCGGGCAACGCGGCTCCAGCGGCATCCCCGCACCGTCCGAGGTGATCAGCCACGCCGTTTCCGAGCTGAGCAACCCCTTCTACGATGCCGGCCCGAACGACAAGGGCATCGGCATCCAGCTGGGTTACTCGATCTATCGCGTCCTGCTGGGCTTCTTCCTGGCCGCGCTGATCGCCGTCCCGTTCGGCTTCGTGATCGGCATGTCGCCGCTTCTGAACAAGGCCTTTGACCCGTTCATTCAGGTGCTCAAGCCCATATCGCCTCTGGCCTGGATGCCGCTGGCCCTGTTCGTGATCCGTGACTCGAACATCTCGGCGATCTTCGTGATCTTCATCTGTTCGATCTGGCCCATGCTGGTCAACACGGCCTACGGCGTCGCATCGGTGCGCAATGACTGGCTGAACGTGGCCAAGACCCACGAGCTGTCCAAGGTGCGCACGGCATTCACCGTGATCCTGCCCGCCGCGGCCCCGACCATCCTGACCGGGATGCGCATCTCCATCGGCATCGCCTGGCTGGTGATTGTGGCCGCCGAGATGCTCGTAGGCGGCACCGGCATTGGCTACTACATCTGGAACCAGTGGAACAACCTCGACCTGGCCAGCGTGATCTTCGCGATCGTGATGATCGGCATCATCGGGTTCCTGCTGGATCTCAGCCTCGCCCAGGCCACCAAACTCGTGCGCTACGCCGACTGACGTCGGCGCAGCCCAACCAGGAGTACAACCATGAGCAAGGGCTTCCTCGAAATCGAGAATCTGAGCCAACGCTTCCCGCAGCCCGACTCGGACGACCTGATGACGGTCTTCGAGGGGGTGGATCTGGAGATCCAGAAAGGCGAGTTCGTCTGCCTGATCGGCCACTCCGGCTGCGGCAAATCCACCATCCTGAACGTGCTCGCCGGCCTGGCCTCGCCGACCGACGGCAACGTGATCATGGACAACAAGGAGATCAAGGGTCCGAGCCTGGACCAGGGCGTGATCTTCCAGAACCACAGCCTGCTGCCCTGGCTGTCGGCGCGCGACAACGTAATGTTCGCGGTGCGCGCCCGCTGGCCCAACTGGAGCAAGCAGAAGCGTCTGGAACATGCCGAGAAGTATCTGAAGATGGTCGGGCTGGACCACGCGATGGACCGCAAGCCGTCACAGCTCTCCGGCGGCATGCGCCAGCGCGTCGGCATCGCACGCGCCTTTGCGATCGAGCCGAAGCTGCTGCTGATGGACGAGCCGTTCGGGGCACTCGATGCCCTGACCCGCGGCGTGATCCAGGAGGAGCTGCTGAAGATCTGGCAGGAGACCCACCAGACGGTATTCATGATCACGCATGACGTCGACGAGGCCATCCTGCTGGCCGACCGCGTGCTGCTGATGACCAACGGCCCGCACGCCAAGGTCGCGGAGTCGGTGAAGATCGACATCCCGCGTCCCCGCGAGCGCGCCACGCTCCACCAGCACGAGCACTACTACAAGATCCGCAATCACCTGGTGGACTTCCTCGTACACCGCGCGAAGGACATGTCCCTGGAGGCCCAGCAGGAAGCCGCTCAGGGTATGGATCCGCGCCACGAGCCACGCCATGTCAATCCGGCGAAGCCCTCGGAGTCCGCCGCGCCACAGGAGCGGGCCGCGATCCGGGCCGTTTGAACACCCTTATCCACTAACACGACCAAGAGGACTTACCCGATGAGTCTCAGCAAGACCGCCATGACCACCACCATCCTCGAGGCCAAGGAGAACCGCGGTAGCACCTGGGCCGCGATCGCCGAGGCCACCGGCCTGCACGAGGTTTATGTAACCTCCGCCTGCTATGGCATGAACCACCTCGAGGCGGACCAGGCCGAGAAACTGGCGAGCTTCCTCGGCCTCGGGCCCGAGGTTGCCCAGGCGCTGCAGGCCTTCCCGCACAAGCACTGGGACAAGACCATCCCGACAGACCCGGTGCTCTACCGCTTCTACGAGGCGATCAACGTCTATGGCGACACCATGAAGGCGCTGATCCACGAGAAGTTCGGCGACGGCATCATGAGCGCGATCGACTTCACCATGGATATCGACAAGGTCGAGGACCCGAAGGGCGACCGCGTCAAGATCACCTGGAACGGAAAATTCCTGCCCTACAAGAGCTGGTAGTCCGCCCGTGCGCCCTGCCGCCGACCCGTGGCGGCGGGGTCCCTCCCCTTGCACCGCACTCGCCCGCCCCCATGCGGCATTCCCCCAGATCGAGTAGGCTCTTGCCATGTTCTGGCCACGACCCCTGCTCTCCTCGCTGCTGGCGCTGCTGACCGCTGTTGCGCCCGCCCTGGCCATCACCGATACGCCCGACGTGCATACGATCGGGGTCCTCGCCTTCGAAGACCTCGAGGCCACCGAGGCGCGCTGGCAACCCACGGCCGACTATCTGAGCGAAAGCATCTCCGACGCCGCGTTCCGGATCCGTGCGCTCGACTACGCTGACCTCAATCGCGCCGTCGAATCGGGGGAGCTGGACTTCGTACTGACCAACACCGGACACTACGTGCGGCTGGAGGCGCAGCAGGGCATTACCCGGCTGGCCACCCTCATCGGGAGCGAGCAGGGCCAACCGGTCCGCCAGTTCGGCGGCGTGGTCCTGGTACCCGCCGGGCGCGAAGACCTGCAGACCCTGCCCGACCTGCGTGGCCAGCGCCTGCTCGCCGTAGACCAGGACTCGCTGGGGGGGTGGCAGGCCGGCCATTTCGAACTGCATCGCGCCGGGATCGACCCGTTCGAGGATCTCGAATCGCTCACCTTCACCGGGATGCCGCACCGCCTGGTGATCGACGCCCTGCTTGCCGGCGAGGCCGACGCCGGGATGGTCCGTACCGGGCTGCTGGAATCGCTGATAGAAGCGGGCGAGATCCCCTCGGATGCCCTTCGAGTACTGCAGCCGCGCGAAACCGCCGAATTCCCGCTGGCCCACACGACCCGGCTGTACCCGGAATGGCCCTTCTCGCGTCTGGACCACACCCCCGATGCAATCGCGGAGGCGGTCACCATCGCCCTGCTGCGCCTGCCGGCCGATCACCTCGCGGCCAGCGCAGGCGGCTACCACGGCTGGTCGGCCCCCCTGTCCTACACCCCGGTGCACCAGTTGTTCGAGACGCTGGGCCTGCCGCCCTACGAACCGACGCTAGTGCTGGATCTCCGCGCGCTCCTGGAGGCCCGCCCGGAGATCCCGCTGGGGTTTCTGCTGGCCCTGCTGCTGCTTTCGACGCTGGCCGTGGTGCATTACCGCCGGCTGAACGCCCAGCTGGCCCTGGAAGTTGACCAACGGCGCGAGGCGGAATCGCGCCTGCGCGCGCACGAGGCGCGCCTGGCCTATCAGGCCGGCCACGACCCGCTGACCGGGCTGCCCAACCGCGTATTGCTGCACCAGCGGCTGGAGAGCGCCATGGCCGAGGCCCGGCACCAGAAGGACCGAATAGCAGTGCTGTTCATGGATCTCGACCGCTTCAAGACCATCAACGACAGCCTGGGCCACGCGGTCGGGGACGAGCTGTTGCAAATCCTCGGAGAGCGCCTGAAAGAGCGCTTCCGGGCCCAGACCGTGGCACGCATCGGCGGGGACGAATTCATCGTGGTGCTCGATGACATCCGCGACCGGCCCGATGTCGAGGCACGCGCCCGCGAACTGCTGGAGCTGATCGCGGAGTCCTTCGCGGTCGGGGGCTGGCGCGACCTGCAGGTGGGCGCGAGCATCGGCATCTCGCTTTTCCCCGACCATGCCAGGGATGCCGGAGAGCTGATCACTCAGGCGGATGCGGCGATGTACGAGGCGAAGGATGCCGGCCGCAATACGTTCCGCTTCTACAGCCATTCGATGACCGAGGCGGCGAGCCGCCGCCTGGAGATCGAGAACCGCCTCCGCCGGGCCCTGGCGCAGGACGAGCTCGAGGTCTTCTATCAGCCACAGGTACGGATGGCCACCGGCCGCATCACTGGGGTCGAGGCCCTAGTGCGCTGGCGCGACCCGGAAGAAGGCCTGATCTCTCCGAACGTGTTCATCCCGGTCGCGGAAGAGACCGGCCTGATCGGGGCGGTCGGCGACTTCGTGCTGGAGCAGGCCTGCCGCCAGGTGATCGAGTGGGACCGCTCCGGACACTCTCCGCTCGAGGTCTCGGTCAACCTGTCCGGACACCAGATCGCCGCGCCCGGCCTGCCGCGCCGGATTCGTCAGGTACTGCGCGACACGGGCCTGGAACCGCGCCGTCTGACCCTCGAGATTACCGAGAGCACCCTAATGCACCAGGCCGAGGCCACCCGCGGCACACTGGAACAACTGAAATCCCTTGGCGTATTGCTGGCGATCGACGACTTCGGCACTGGATATTCGTCGCTTGCCTACCTGAAGGAGTTCGCGATCGACATCCTGAAGATCGACCAGACGTTCGTGCGCGACCTGCCGGAGGACCGCAACGACGTGGAACTGACCATGGCGATCATCAGCATGGCCCACAACCTGGGGCTGGACGTGCTGGCGGAAGGCGTGGAGACCGAGGCCCAGCGGAGCTTTCTCGCCTCGCAGGGCTGCGATGCCTGGCAGGGCTACCTGACCACGCCCCCCGTGCCCCCCAAGCGAGTGATCGAGCTGGTGCAGTCCAGCCACCCTTCGAGCGCCCGCCAAACCGGAAGCTGAAACGAAAAAAGGCCTGCGTCTGCAGGCCTTTTCTCTGATGTATTGGTGGAGCGGAGGAGGATCGAACTCCCGACCTTCGCATTGCGAACGCGACGCTCTCCCAGCTGAGCTACCGCCCCAATCAAGGCGCGCATTCTACCAACTCCCGACGAGCGCGGGAAGAGACAGTCGCGTAATCCCTGCCCGTCGCCCTTGCCCAGGCTGACCAAGCGGCGTTCCTCGCCCATCCCGGGTGCCAGCACGGGCCCGGAATCGGGTGGAAAACGCGATGCCTAGCACCTTTTTCAGCCGTTGTCCGACCACACGTGCCATTTTCGTGGTGCAGGTCACGTCAGACACGCTTAGACCTGATCTAGTCTTAATGTATGTTAGAAGTACGTCGGAAATCCGTCGTAGCTACCGTCTCTTCAAGGAGGCGTCTCTGCCGCATGGTCTGCCGAGACATTCACAACTTTCAGCTGCAGTCCGATCCGGAATGAGTCTCTCTGTCCGCATATTGGGCGCTAGTGGCGGCATCGGCCCCAACCGTCGCACGACATCGATTCTGATCGACGAAGATATCCTGATCGACGCCGGCAGTGGGGTCGGTGACCTGACTCTGGGCGAATTACAAAAGGTCCGTCACGTATTTCTGACCCATTCGCACCTCGACCACATCGGATTTCTGCCGATGCTCGCGGACATGGTGTATTCACCGGACGCGCCCCCCATCCAGATCCATGCGCTACCGGCCACCCTGCAGGCCCTGCGCGAGCATGTGTTCAACTGGGTGATCTGGCCCGACTTCACCTGTCTCCCCTCTCCCGAGCGGCCCCTGCTGCAGTTTCAGGCGATTCAGCCGGGGCAGCAGGTAATGATCGGATCGCGCGAGATTCATATCCTGCCTGCGCTGCATACGGTGCCCGCCGTGGGGTACGGCGTGATGCACAACGACGGCATGGGCTTCGCGTTCACCGGAGACACCTCGTCTTCCGGGGCCCTGTGGGATGCCTTGAATACCCTGCCCTATCTGGACTTGTTGATGATCGAGTCCGGGCTGCCGGACGAAATGGACGGCATGGCCGAGCTGGCCAAGCATTACACCCCGCATCGTCTTGCGGACGACCTGGAGGCGCTCCATCACCAGCCACGGATCGCCATCACACACCTGAAGCCCGGACATGAATCCGCCATCCGCCGGCAGCTCCAGCAGTCGCGGCATGCGAGCCGGATGGTGCTACTGGAAGGCAGCGAGCGGTTCGAACTGCATGCCCAGAACCGGGCCCTCAAGGTCGGATAGGCTCTCAGCCGCAACGCCCGGCCTGCATCCGGCCATTCCCGTTCCCTCACCGTCACACGGCTGTAACATCTCTGTTATCTAATGCAGGGCATCCTGAACTCGGGAATGGGTCATGGCTGTAAAGATACTGCTGGTCGAGGATGACACCGCAATCCGCGAAATGCTCCAGCTGCCGTTGCACAAGGCCGGATACGCGGTGCGCGAGGCGGGCGATGTGCGCACTGCCAAGGCCCTGCTGCTGGAAGATCCCCCCGATCTGATCCTGCTCGACTGGATGCTGCCGGACACGAGCGGCCTCGATTGGGCGCGCACGCTAAAGGCCAGCCCGCTCACCAAGGACATCCCGATCATCATGCTGACGGCCCGCGGCGAAGAAGAAGACCGCGTGCGCGGGCTGGATGTGGGTGCAGACGACTACGTGACCAAACCGTTCTCGCCACGCGAACTGGTTGCCCGCATAAAGGCGGTGCTGCGGCGTACCGCGCCGATCACCAGCGAAGAGCCGGTGGAAGTCGAGGGTCTGCGTCTGGAACCGGTCTCGCACCGCGTGAGCGGCAACGGCGAGGCCCTGTCGATGGGCCCGACCGAATACAACCTCCTGCACTTCTTCATGACCCACCAGGACCGCGTATTCACCCGCGGCCAGTTGCTGGACCAGGTCTGGGGCACCAATGTGTACGTCGAGGAACGCACCGTGGACGTGCATATCCGGCGCCTGCGCAAGGCGCTGGCGCTGACCGGGCATGACCACCTCGTGCAAACCGTACGCGGATCGGGGTACCGTTTCTCGCAGACTCCCTGACCGCGGCTGGCGCCGCGAGCTCCAATCACCCCACTCGGTCGTCCGATGCAATCACGCAACCCCTGGCCCGGTGTCATCGCGGGAACCCTGCTGGTCGGTGTCCCGATCGCGCTGCTCGGCTGGAGCATGGGGCAGTTCTGGGCCACGATCGCGTTCCTGCTGGGGGCGGCGCTGTTCTGGAACCTCTCGCACCTGTTGTTGCTGGAACGCTGGCTGCGTCAGGGTGGGCGCAGCGAACCACCGGATGTGCGCGGGCTTTGGGGGCTGGCCTTCGACCATCTCTACCGCCGACGCCGGCGCCACGAACATCGCGTCCACCGGCTGCGCCAGTACCTCGAGCGCTACCGCGACTCGGCACGGGCGATGCCGGATGCAGTCGTGGTCCTGAATGACGATCTGCGCATCGAGTGGCTGAACGAGATGGCCACCCGGCTGCTGGGACTGAACTGGCCGGAGGATGAGGGCCAGCGCATTACCCACCTGCTGCGCTATCCGGCATTCATCACGTTCATGGAGAGCGCGCGCACCACGCCGGGCAGCGTGACCACGCCCTCCCCGCTGCACGACGACCAGCAGCTGGAGTTCCGTCTGGTGCCCTATGGCGATGCGCAATTCCTGCTGCTGGCGCGGGACACCACGCACCTGCACCGCCTGGAAGTGATGCGGCGCGACTTCATTGCGAATGTCTCGCACGAGCTGCGCACGCCGTTGACCGTACTGTACGGAGTTGTGGAAACGCTGGAAGACGAACTGGCGGACCAGCCGGACAAGGCGCGCTCGGTCCAGCTGCTGCGCGAGCAGTCCGAACGCATGAAGCTGCTGGTCGACGACCTGCTGACCCTCTCCCGCCTGGAGACCGGCAGCCCGCAGGGCCCGCCACAATGGGTCGACGTCGGGGCCATGCTGGACACGCTGAAAGGCGAGGCGGAACTGCTCTCCGGCGACCAGCGCCACCGTATCGAGATCCAAGCGCAGGACGGGCTCGAATTGCAGGGGACCGAGAACGAACTGCGCTCGGCCTTCGCCAATCTCATCTTCAATGCGATCAAGTACACCCCTGCGGGCACCCGCATCGAGGTCCGCTGGAAATCCGACCCGGACGGCGCGCGACTCAGCGTAATCGACGAGGGACCGGGGATCGCCCGTCATCACCTGCACCGCCTGACCGAACGCTTCTACCGGGTGGACGCCGGCCGCGACCAGCGCCGCGGCGGAACCGGGCTCGGACTGGCCATCGTCAAACATGTGCTCGCGCGACACGGCGGCCACCTGGAGATCGACAGCCAGCTCGGTCGCGGCACGCGCTTCACCTGCCTGTTCCCCCTCTCGATCACCCGCACCAAGCCCACCGAGCCCGCCAAAAACTAACGCCCTGCGATGTCACACGGCTGTCATGTCCCCGTCACAGGAGCGTCAACGCGGCTCCGCATAATCCCCCTCCAAGGTCGCTTGAAGTGACCTTGCAAGAATTCCATTCAAGGGGAGATTCCCATGTTGTTGAAGCGCAGCATTCTGGCCCTGGCCACCGCCACCGCAATGGCCGTTACGCCGTTTACCGCCTCCGCCGAAGTCGATGCCGACATCCCGGCCTACGAGGCGGTCTCCGGGATTTCCGGCAACCTGTCGAGCATCGGCTCCGACACCCTGAACAACCTGATGACGCTGTGGGCCGAGGAGTTCCAGAACTTCTACCCGAACGTCAACGTCCAGATCCAGGGTGCCGGCACCTCCACCGCGCCGCCGGCCCTGACCGAGGGCACCGCCGACTTCGGCCCGATGTCGCGCATGCCGCGTGACAGCGAGCATGCCGAGTTCGAAGAGCGCCACGGCTACGAAATGACCGCCGTCCCGGTCGCGATCGACACCATCGCGGTGTACGTGAACCGCGACAACCCGATCGAGGGCCTGACCCTCGAACAGACCGATGCGATCTTCTCCTCCACCCGCCGCTGCGGTGGGGCCGAGGATATTACGCGCTGGGGCCAGGTCGGCCTCGACGGTTCCTGGGAAAACCGCGACATTACGCTCTACAGCCGTAACGCGGTCTCCGGCACCTATGGCTTCTTCCGCCAGCACGCCCTGTGCGATGGTGACTTCAAGGATTCGGTCAATGAACAGCCCGGTTCCGCCTCGGTGGTCCAGGGTGTCTCCGAGTCGCTGAACGGCATTGGCTACTCCGGCATCGGCTACATGACCTCCGGTGTTCGCGCCGTCCCGCTGGGCGAGAACGAGGGCGAGTACTACGAGCCGAACGCGGACAACGCCTCCTCCGGCGACTACCCGCTGGCCCGCTTCCTCTACGTGATGGTCAACAAGCACCCGGAAGACGGCCTGACCCCGCGCGCGGCCGAGTTCCTGAAGATGGTGCTGTCGAAGGAAGGCCAGGAAGTCGTGGTGCGTGACGGGTTCATCCCGCTGCCGGCCGCCGTGGCCGAACGCGAGCGCAAGAACCTCGGTCTGGAATAACCCAGGCCTCGCGCCGGCCATCTCCGGATGGCCCGAACCGGGTCCCTCGCGGGGCCCGGTTTTTTTTGTGCCCGCCTCTTGCTGCCCGCCCGCTCGACCCGCAATACAGCGTTCAACGGTCCGTCACATGGCTGTCACGTTTCTGTCATGAAGCGGCCGTAGCATGCCGGCCAGTTGCACCCTACACCCGCCGCATCAGGGGACCCTGAATGTCCAGCCTCTCCGCCACCTCGACGCTCGGCCGCTTCCAGCGCTGGCGCCGCACCAAGGACCGCACCGCCCGTTACACCATCGGCTTTTTCGGTGTGGCCGTGGTTGGTGCACTGACCCTGATGTTCGTGTATCTCGCCAGCGAGACACTGCCCATGTTCCAGGGCGCGACCCTGGAGCCGCGCACAGAATACGCGGCTCCAGGCGGCGCCAACACGCAGACCATCCACCTGGCGGTGAACCGCCATCGCGAGATGGCGGTTCGCCTGACCGAAGACCGACGCGCCCTCTTCTTCCGCCCCTACAGCGGCGACATCGTGAAAGAAGAGTCGCTACCGATCCCGGAGGATGTGCAGGTCACCAGCTTCAGCGCGGCCGAGCCGCGCACGCGCCTGGTGGCCGCGGGCCTGGACAATGGGCAGGTACTGGCCATCGAGTACGAATACAACGAGCGTTTCAGTCCCGAAGGCCGTCTGTACGACCCGGGCCTGGTGTACCCCCTGGGGGACGAAGACTCCGCACTGCTGGACGTGGACGACGACGGCCGCGCGATCTCGGTGGTCGGCATACAGCGCGGCTCCAGCGGCATCCGCGTCGCCGCTGCGACGGAAAATGGCGATCTCAAGCTGGTGCGCTTCGAGAAACGCACCTCGATGATGACCGGCGAGACCGAGGTCCGACGCTCCGCCTACGACCTGCCCTCGCTCCCGGATGGCGCCACGCCGACCCGCATCCTGCTGGATATCACCGGCCGCCACATGCTGGTCGGCGACGACCAGGGGCAGCTGCATTTCTTCGACATCAACAACCCCTCGCGCGCCAGCCTGGTCGACAGCAAGCGCGTGATCCGCGGCGACGCTGCCGAGGTCACCTCGCTGGAGTACCTGCTGGGTACGGTGTCCATCGTCGTCGGCGGCTCCGACGGCACGGTCGCGCAGTACATGCTGGTGCGCGACGACGACAACGTGAACCGCATCACCCGGGTGCGCGATTTCCCGTCGCATGCCGGTCCGATCCGCAACACCCAGCCGGAATACATCCGCAAGGGCTTCCTGACCGCCGACGACCGCGGCGAGGTCAAGATCCACTACTCCACTTCGCAAAGGACCCTGATCGAACGCCAGATCACCGACCAGCCGCTGCACCGGGTGTATGTCGACCCGCGCAACCGCCTGCTGATCGGGATCGACGACGACGAGACCTGGCACCTGCAGGACCTGTCCAACCCGCACCCGGAGGTCTCCTTCCACGTGCTGTGGCAGAAGGTCTGGTACGAGGGGCGCTCCGGGGGTGACTACGTCTGGCAGTCGTCCTCGGCCACCGACGAGTTCGAGCCGAAATTCTCGCTGGTGCCCCTGACCATCGGCACCATCAAGGCCGCGTTCTACGCGATGCTGTTCGCCACCCCGCTGGCGATCATGGGGGCGATCTATAGCGCCTACTTCATGTCGCGGCGCATGCGCAGCATCACCAAGCCCTCGATCGAGCTGATGGAGGCGCTGCCGACGGTCATCCTCGGCTTCCTCGCCGGGCTGTGGCTCGCCCCGTTTATCGAGGCCAACCTGCCGGCCGTCGCCAGCATCCTGATCCTGATACCACTGGGAATGCTGGTCGCCGCGTTCCTGTGGACACGGGTGCTGCCGGAGAACCTGCGCAACCTCGTGCCCGCGGGCTGGGAGGCCGCGATCCTGATCCCGGTGATCCTGGTCATCGGCTGGTTCTCGGTCTCCATGAGCCCGCTGATCGAGGTCTGGATGTTCGGTGGCGATGCCCGCCAGTGGCTGACCGACCAGGGCATCACCTATGACCAGCGCAATGCGCTCGTGATCGGCATCGCGATGGGCTTCGCGGTCATCCCGACCATCTACTCGATCTCCGAGGACGCGGTCTTCAACGTGCCCAGGCACCTGACCCAGGGCTCGCTGGCCCTGGGCGCGACCCCGTGGCAGACCGTGGTGCGCGTGGTGCTGCTGACCGCCAGCCCCGGGATCTTCTCCGCGGTGATGATCGGCTTCGGCCGCGCGGTGGGCGAGACCATGATCGTGCTGATGGCGACCGGCAACTCCCCGGTGGTCAACTTCAACATCTTCGAGGGCATGCGCACGCTCTCCGCGAACATCGCGGTGGAGATGCCGGAGGCCGCAGTCGGCAGTACCCACTTCCGCATCCTGTTCCTGGCCGCCCTGGTCCTGTTCGCGCTGACCTTTGCGGTAAACACGGTCGCCGAGATCGTGCGCCAGCGCCTGCGCCAGAAATACAGCTCCCTTTGAGGCATACCCGATGAATCGTTGGTTCAAATCCGGCACCCCGTGGATCTGGCTGAATGCCGGAGCGGTCGCTGCCTCGCTGGTGATGGTCTTCGGCCTGATCCTGATGATCGCCGTGAACGGCCTCTCGTTCTTCTGGCCCTCGGAGGTCATCGAGTTCGAATACCAGACAGAGCAGGACTCCGAACCCCGGCGCGTCATGGGTGAGCTGCAACGCTCGGAGACCATGACCGCCCAGGCCATGCGCGACGCTGGATTCACCGTGCCGGAAGGCCAGGACATCGTGGTCCGCCACCTGATCAAGCGCGGCAACCGTGACCTCGACAGCCGCGACTTCCAGTGGTACCTGGACGACTTCATGTCCGAATGGGAACGCCCGCGCGACGTGGTGGTGCTGGAGCGTCTGCAGTGGGGCGATTTCTACGGCTACATCCGCGAATACCAGGAAGACGGCGAAACGGTCGCCGAGGGTGGCGAGGCGCGAACCGCGTTCGAGGAACGCATGCCGCAGACCCGCGAGCTGGTTCAACAGATCGAGCGCATCGAGCGTATCGAGATCGGCCGGGTGAACTTCGAGCTCGAGCGCCTGCGCATCGCCCAGCGCGGCGTCGAGCGTGCCGAAGAGCTGTCGCTGGAGGAGCGCGGCCAGCGCCAGGAGGAGCTGGACGCCGAGCGCGCGGAGCTGGACGCCCGCTACGCCGAACTGGAGGCCGAACGCAACGCCCTGCGCGACGAACTGGCCCGCTTTGCGATCGTGCTGGAGACCGCCGACGGGCAGCACGCGACCATCCCGCTGTCACGCATCGTGAATGCCTGGTGGCCGAACGACATGAGCGTGCCGGCCAAGCTGCGCCACTATGTCGTCGCCTTCTGGGACTTCATGACCGGCTTCCCGCGCGAGGCCAACACCGAGGGCGGCATCCTGCCGGCGATCTTCGGCACCGTGCTGATGGTCATCCTGATGTCCATCGTCGTCACCCCGTTCGGCGTGCTCGCCGCGATCTACCTGCGCGAATATGCGAAGCAGGGCCCACTGGTGCGCACCATCCGTATCTCGGTGAACAACCTCGCCGGGGTGCCGTCGATCGTGTTCGGCGTGTTCGGGCTAGGCTTCTTCGTGTACCTGATTGGCGGCAACATCGACCAGATCTTCTTCCGCGATGCCCTGCCCTCGCCGACCTTCGGCTCGCCCGCGATCATCTGGGCCTCGCTCACACTCGCGCTACTGACGCTGCCGGTGGTGATCGTCTCCACCGAGGAAGGCCTGACCCGGATCGGCGCCAGCATCCGCCACGGCTCGCTGGCACTGGGCGCGACCAAGGCCGAGACCCTGTGGCGCCTGATCGTGCCGCTGTCGGCCCCGGCGATGATGACCGGGCTGATCCTGGCCGTGGCGCGTGCCGCGGGCGAGGTGGCGCCGCTGATGCTGGTCGGCGTGGTCAAGCTGGCGCCGACCCTGCCGCTGGATGGCAACTTCCCCTATCTGCACCTGGACCGCGCGTTCATGCACCTGGGCTTCCATATCTTCGACGTCGGCTTCCAGAGCCCGAACGTCGAGGCCGGCCGCCCGCTGGTCTACGCCACCGCCCTGGTGCTGGTAATGCTGATCATCGTGCTCAACCTGACCGCGATCTCGATCCGCAACTACCTGCGCGAGAAATACCGCGCCGACAGCGACTGAGTTGCCCGATGCACAACGCCTCCCGCAAACACCGTCATTGCGAGGCCCCGAAGGGGCCGCGGCAACCTCCCGCCGCCACCCCGACGCCTGCCCGGGGTCGCGTCGGGGCCGGCCCACGGAGATCGCCACGCGCCTGCGGCGCTCGCGATGACGGTGCTTTTCCGAACCGTCGCGAGGACGGGATGCGTCGAACCCTGTTTCCCATGGAGTACCCGAGATGAGTGACACCGCTACCCACGCCGTCAACGTGACGCAAGGCGACCGACCCGACCGCGGCCTGCGGCTCTCCAGTGAGGAGATCTGCCTGACCGCCGAGGACCTGAAGCTGTTCTATGGTGAGGATCAGGCCCTGAAGGGCATCGACATCCAGATCCCGAAGAACCGGATCACGGCATTCATCGGCCCGTCCGGCTGCGGCAAGTCCACGTTCCTGCGCTGTTTCAACCGCATGAACGACCTGATCGATGCCGCCCGCATCGAGGGGACGATCCGGCTCGACGGCGACGACATCTACGAAAAGGCCGTGGACGTGCCGGAGCTGCGCCGCCGCGTCGGCATGGTGTTCCAGAAGCCCAACCCGTTCCCGAAGTCCATCTACGAGAACGTGGCCTACGGCCTGCGGCTGCAGGGCGTGAAGAATCGCCGACGCCTGGACGAGGTGGTGGAAAAGTCGCTCAAGCGTGCCGCGCTGTGGGACGAGGTCAAGGATCGCCTGCACGAGAACGCCTTTGGCCTGTCCGGCGGTCAGCAGCAGCGTCTGGTGATCGCCCGCGCGATCGCGATCGACCCCGAGGTCCTGCTGCTGGACGAGCCCTGCTCCGCGCTGGACCCGCTGGCCACGCTGAAGATCGAGGAGTTGATGATCGAGCTGAAGAAGGATTACACGCTGGTCATCGTCACCCACAACATGCAGCAGGCCGCACGCGTGTCCGACTACACCGCCTTCATGTACATGGGCGAGCTGATCGAATACGCCGACACCGACACCCTGTTCACCTCGCCTGCCAAGAAGCAGACCGAGGACTACATCACCGGCCGCTTCGGTTAGGCCATTTCGGATCAGGAGTCCGGATCATGGACAAGAGCTTTTTCAAGCAGCACATCTCCCAGCAGTTCAATGCCGAGCTGGAGGACATCATCAAGAAGGTGATGACCATGGGCGGCCTGGTCGAGCAGCAGCTCGGCGATGCGGTGACCGCGATGGTCGAGGGCGACACCGCGCTGGCGGAGACCGTGATGACCTCCGACTACAAGGTCAACGCGCTCGAGGTCGAGATCGACGAGGAATGCACCCACATCCTCGCCCGTCGCCAGCCCACGGCCTCCGACCTGCGTCTGGTGATCGCGGTGATCAAGACCATCACCGACCTGGAACGCATGGGCGACGAGGCCGAGCGTGTGGGCCGCATGGGCTTGCAACTGCTGGACTCCGACCGCCGCGAGGCACCGATGGACGAGATCGCGAAGATGGGCCAGCTCGTGCGCGAGATGACGCGCGGCGTGCTCGATGCGTTCGCGCGCATGGACACCGAGCAGGCGGTGCGGGTCGCACAGCAGGACATCCAGATCGACAGCCTCTACGAGGCCATCACGCACAAGCTGATGAAACAGATGACCGCCTCCCCCGATGCCGTGCCGCGTCTGATGGACATCGTGTGGGCGACCCGATCGCTGGAGCGGATCGGCGACCGAGCGCGGAACATCTGCGAGTACGTGGTGTACTTCGTGAAGGGCAAGAACGTCCGCCACACCAGCTACGACCAGATGGCGGCCGAGGCCACGGGGGATCGCCACTAGGAAAGCGACAAACCCGGGCCGAGTAGACACCGACCCGGCAATCAGGCCCAAAATAGGGTTCAGCACACCCATGCCCTGACCCCTGGTACCCGATGCCGCGTTTCATCCCGACGTTGTTGGCCCTGACCGGCCTGACACTGCTCACAACCGTTGGTAGTCTGGCTGGTGCGGACGCCCCGAAAGAGGCCTCGCCCTCCTCGGAGGTCGAGGCACTGCTCACGCAGGACGAACTCCCCGATGGGGTGGCATTCGAGATCGTCGAGAACGACCGCGCTGCCTTGAGTGCCCTGCTGCCCGAGATTCAAGCGAACATCCGGGTGCTGCGCCAGCGCGACCCGGACCTGCCGATTGCGGTCGTCACCCACGGAGCGGAGCAGTTCACTCTCACCCGCGCCGAGGCCGTGGCGCATGGCTCGCTCCACGCCGAGATCGAGTCTTTGGTGATGGATGACGGCGTCAACGTCGTGGTCTGCGGGACCTTCGCCGGCTGGCGCGATCTCGAGCCCGATGCCTTCCCCGAGCATGTCGAGGTGGCCACGGCCGCACCGGACCGGCTGGATGACCTGGAGGCCGCAGGCTACACCGTGATCCGCCTGCGTCCGTCCCTGCTGGACGCCCCGGCGGAAGACCCCTGGGAGTTCGACTTCGGCCAGCCGTGACGTGCCACGCCCGATGCGGGCTCTGTCACCCGCCAGGGGGCTTGTGGCATCCTTTCGCGCATGCGATTTCTGATCCGATGGTTTTTCCGCGGCGTACGCCTGATCCTCACGCCGTTTATGCTGATTGGCGAGCGCCTGTCGCGCCCGCGCGGCATCGAACGCGACCCCGCCGACCAGGCCCGCGTTGACGAACAGACGCGCCACCTCGCGCTTTACCATTTCCCGGCCTGCCCGTTCTGCATCCGGGCCCGCCGTACCATGCAGCGGCTGTCGCTCGACATCGAGTTGCGCAATGCCCAGGCGGCCGGCCCTCACCGCGAGGAGCTGCAGACCGAGGGCGGCAAGCTGCAGGTGCCCTGCCTGCGCATCGAGGAACCGGACGGCCAGGTACGCTGGCTGTACGAGTCGGATGCGATCGGCGAATACCTGCGCGAGCGCTTTGACCCGAACCGCCCGGACGGTAGCTCCGGAGATGCCGCGGTGTCCGGGGACTCCCGCGCCTGACCGCGACAGGCCACCGACTCGGGGACTGTCGGCACAGCACGGTATAAGATTGGGGTTCCCGTACCCGAGGAACCCGCTGGATGGCTGCCCTGAACCGCCCTCGAAGACTGCCCCGTCTGTTCATTCTTCCGGCTGCGACCCTGCTGCTCGGCTCACTGCTTGGCGGAGCCTCTGCCCAGGCACTTGAACCCCTGTTCGATGCCCACCTGCACTACCGCGACCGGCAGATGGAACACTTCCCGCCGGAGGCCGTCGCGCGCACGCTGCAAGAAAATTCAATCCAGTCCGCGATCATCATGTCCCCGCGCTCGAAACTGATCGAAGCGCTGGAACCGGAGGTGGATGCGCGCATCGTCCCGTTTCTCGAGATCTCCCAGCGCCTGGGGCGCAAGATGGACTGGATGCACGAGGACGGCCTGCGGGAACAGGTCGAGACCATACTCGACCGAAGCCAGGTCCAGTGGCGCGGGATCGGGGAGCTGCACATACAGGCCGATGACCGATTTGCCCGCGGCTTCGAGGACCTGCTGGCACTGGCAGTCGAGCGGGATCTGTGGATCGTGATCCATGGCGACCCTGCCGTGATCGACCATGCCTACGCCGTCCAGCCCGAGGTACGCATCCTCTGGGCGCACGCCGGTTCCTATGCCTACCCGCCACTGGTTCGTGACTACCTGGAGCGGCATCCGAACATGGTCATGGATGTCTCCATGCGCAACCCGCGCATCAATCCCGGGGGCATCATCGACGCCGACTGGTTCGAGCTGTTCCTCGACTATCCGGGTCGCTTCCTGATCGGCAATGACACCTTCAGCCTGGCCCGCTGGGAGCACTTCACGGTGCTGAAGGACAGCACCCGGGCCTGGCTCGAGCAGCTACCCGCGAACGTCCAGCGCATGATCGCCCGGGAGAACGGCGAGCGCCTGTTTCCGCCCACCGAGAGCCAGTAAGCCGGCCACAAAAAAGCCCGGGACCGTCTCCGGTCCCGGGCTTGGCGTCAGCTGGCTCGGGGCTTATACCTTGAACTGACCCACCCGCTGCTGCTGTTCCGAGGCCAGCTTGGACAGCTCCTCGGAGGCATTGCGGATCTGTTCCGATCCGGCCGCGGTCTGATCCAGCACCTCGGTGACATTGGCGACGTTGCGGTTGATCTCCTCGGCCACCGTCGACTGCTCCTCGGCGGCACTGGCGATCTGCGTATTCATGTCGCTGATGCGCGTGACCGACTGCGTGATCGCGGTCAGCGATTCGCCCGCGAGATTGACCTGCTCCACGCTCTGGTGCGCCTTGGAACGGCCATCTTCCATCGCCTGCACCGCCTCGCGGGTACCGCTTTGCACCCGCTCGATCATCTGCTGGATCTCGTGGGTCGAGTCCTGCGTGCGGCTGGCCAGGGTACGCACCTCGTCGGCAACCACCGCGAAACCGCGGCCCTGTTCGCCCGCACGCGCCGCCTCGATCGCCGCATTCAGCGCCAGCAGGTTGGTCTGATCGGCGATATCGCCGATGACTTCCAGGACCTTGTTGATCTCCTCGGCATCCTGCGACAGGCGGCTGACCACCTCGGCGGCGCCATCCACCTGCTGCGACAACGCGTTGATCGCAGCCACGGTACGCTGCACCACCTGCTGACCCTCGTTGGCGTCCTGGTCGGTGTTCTGTGCCGCGGCGGCGGCATCCGCTGCATTGCGGGCCACCTCCTGCACCGTTGCCGTCATCTCGTTCATGGCCGTGGCGACCTGATCGATCTCCGACTTCTGTCGCCGCACCTGCTCGTTGGTCTCCTCGCTGGTCGCAGACAGCTCGTTCGCCGCTGCGGCAACCTGATCGCCACCGGCCGCGACCGTGGATACGAGGCCACGGATCTTCTTGACGAAGTTGTTGAACGCCTCCGCCAGCTCTCCGAGTTCGTTCTTGCCAGAGACCTCCAGCGAACGGGTCAGATCGCCCTCGCCTCCCGCGATATCGTTCAGCCGGGCCACCGTGCGATTCAGGGGACGAACGATGCTTCGGGTCAGGAGCCAGGCCAGGAGGGCACCAAGCGCCACGGCAACCACGCCAACCGCCACCACCGTGCCGGTCGCGTTGCGCGCCATCGCGACATACGCGCTGCGGTCCACCATGACCTCCAGCACGCCGACCACGTCACCGGAGAAATCCGTAACGGGACGCGCGACCACGGCCATCGGGGTGCCTTCATAGGTCACGTTTCGCACCAGCTCCTCGCCCTCCATGACCTCGCGCATCTCGGCATCGCTGAAGGTGGACTCGCCACTGATCGTACCGCCAAAGCGGTTGAACGACCGACCATCACGCAGGTAGAGGGCAACCGGCGAATCCGTTTCTTGGGTGAACTCTTCAAAGAAGCTGTCACCAAACGACAGGCCGAATTCCACGGAGCCGACGTGGTCGCCGTTGTGCTCGATGGGTACCACCCCGCGGATCCCGAGACCCGCCACGCCTTCTTCCAGCCCCGAGATCGCGTTGCGCTTGTCGTTCGTGTCGACCACGGTCTGCCGGAAGTCGGACAGGTCATCGCCGTGGTTGTCGGGGGAGTGGACGCGCAGGAACGAAGTGGCCGGGGGGGTATGGAACTGATACTGGTCCACCCCGTAGTGCTCGTTCAGCGATTCAAAGCTGGGAACGGTCATCTCGGCCAGACGCTCGCGATCGCCCGTCGCCATCGCCTCTTGCACGTCGGGGATTTTCGCCACGGTCTCTGCCATCGCGGTCGCGCGCGCGGCCTCCTGGTCCAGACGACCGACAAGCTGCGCGGCCAGATCGGTCAGCTCGCGCTGTTCGGCACGATCGGCCATGGTGCCCAGGCTGTTCATCACGACTACGAGTGTCAGGATCACGGCCAGCAGCACCACCGTGATAATCCCGACCATCAGCCGGACCCCGATTCGGATGTTATCGAACATGTTGAAGACTCTCCCCAATAAGGCTTTGCGGGCCAGCGGCATCCTTGCTGCGGCAGTTCACCGTCGATAGCGGCGGCGAAGCATAAAACTTGAGGGATATCACAGGAAGCCGGAAAGGCCGGGAGACAGGCCTAGCCCTGCATCAGGATGGCCTCCGCCAGGGCGTAGACCGCAAGCGTAATCATGGCAATTGCCACCAGGGAGAGCAGCGCCCCGCCACGGATCATGTCGATCACCCGCAGCCGGTTGCTGGCGAACACGATCGCGTTGGGCGGGGTCGCGACCGGCAACATGAAGGCCACGGAGGCGGCAAAGGCCACGGGGATCGCGAGGAGCACGACGGGAATATCCATGCGCATCGCCAGCGCAGCCACCAGCGGCAGCAGCGTGGCAGCGGTGGCTGTGTTGCTGGTCACATGCGACAGCAACATGGTCACCACCACGGCCCCGGCAATGATCAGCAGCAGCGGCCATGCCTGGGCGGCGCCCAGGCCCTCGGCGGCCAGCTCCGCCAGGCCGCTCGCCTCGATGGCCGAACCCAGGCTGAGACCACCGCCGACCAGCAGCAGCACCCCCCAGGGGAGCTCGCGCGTATTGTCCCAGGCCAGCAGCCGGCGCTGGTCTGCTGCGCCCGAGGGCAGCAGGAACAGCAGCCCGGCCCCCAGGACGGCAATCCCGGCATCCGTCAGATGAATCGGCAGGAGACCTTCCAGAAAGGGGCGCGACAGCCACGCCAGCGCTACCAGCAGGAAGACGCCGGCGACCCGGTATTCGGCCCGAGACCAGACCCCGACCTCGGCGCGCTGCTGGTCCATCATCGCCTGCAACCCCTGCAGGCGTACTCGATGAACCGGGAAGACCCAGCGCGTCAGCAACCACCAGGCCAGCAGCAGCAACGCGGTGGCCAGGGGCAGGCCCAGCATCATCCACTGCACAAAACCGATCTCGATGCCATGCCGGTCGCCCAGATAGGCGGCGGTCAGCGCGTTCGGCGGAGAGCCGATGATCGTCGCCATGCCCCCGATATTGGCGGCAAAGGCGATCCCCAGCAGAAGCGCCAGTGCGGGGCGGCGCGAATCGGCGCCGAGGCCGTTACCCGAGATGTGCGTATCACGATCCATCAGCGCCAGAACGGACAGGGCGATCGGCAACATCAGCGCAGCAGTGGCTGTGTTGCTGACCCACATCGACAGCCCCGCCGTGGCCAGCATGAAGGCCCCGACCAGGCGATGCAGGCGATCCCCCGCCCGGCTGACGATCGCGAGCGCAATCCGCTGGTGGAGTCCCCAGCGCTGTACCGCCAGCGCGATCGCAAAACCGCCCATGAACAGAAAGATGATGGGATTGGCGTAGGGCGCGGTGGCCGCGTCCATCGGCATCACGCCGAGCAGCGGCAACAGGGCAATCGGCAGCAACGCCGTTACGGGTAGTGGCAAGGCCTCGGTAATCCACCAGGTCGCCATAAAAAGGGTCAACCCGAGCACCCACCATGCCTCGCGTGCAACGCCTTCTGGAGCTGGAAGAACCAGGAACGCGAGCATCAGGAGCGGGCCCAGGAAAAGCCCAATGCGCCCGCGCCAGGCGTAGGCACTGCGCGAGGGGTTCGCACCCACCGACGAGGGGGCGCCGTCCGATTGTCGATCGGCATCGTGCGCGGACATGCCGTGGCTCCTTCACACTTCCGCAAACGTTGGCTGAACGATAACCAAGCCGCATCATCGGAAATTGCATCACCCGAGCAACGTGACTATCGTTGACGGGTTTACTGGCGCGGCCACCAATGGTCGGCCAGCCGCAGTCTCGCATGTTTTCTTACAAGGAGTCTTTCATGGCCTACGAACTGCCCGATCTGCCCTATGCCAAGAACGCGCTGGAGCCGCACATCTCCGCCGAGACGCTGGAATACCATCACGACAAGCACCACGCGACTTACGTGACCAAGCTGAACGGCCTGCTGCCCGGCTCCGAGTTCGAGAATGCCTCGCTGGAGGACATCATCAAGAAGGCCCCGGCCGGCGGCATCTTCAACAACGGCGCCCAGGTCTGGAACCACACCTTCTACTTCAACTGCATGGGCCCGGACGCCGGCGGCGAGCCGTCCGGCAAGGTGGCCGACGCGATCAACAGCGCCTTTGGCTCGTTTGATGGCTTCAAGGAGAAGTTCAACGAGGCCGCGGTCGCCAATTTCGGCTCCGGCTGGACCTGGCTGGTGCAGAATAGCGACGGCTCGGTGGAGATCGTGAACACCTCCAACGCGGCCAATCCGATGCGTGATGGCAAGACCCCGCTGCTGACCTGCGATGTCTGGGAACATGCCTACTACATCGACTACCGCAACGCGCGCCCGAAGTATCTGGAGAACTTCTGGAGCGTGGTGAACTGGGATTTTGTCGCCCAGCAGATGAAATAAGTCGCGATAACGCGATTGGGGGCCGCCCCAGTGCGGCACCCTGGGCAGAAGCCGGCGGCTCGCTCGCCGGCTTCTTCATTTGGGAGAGCTTTGCTAATGAGTGATGTCCTGCAGAATACCTACAGCCGGCTGCCGGTTGCCTTCGAACGGGGGGAAGGCGCCTGGCTCTGGGATACCGAGGGCAAACGCTACCTCGATGCCCTGTCCGGCATCGCGGTCTGCGGCCTTGGACACGCCCACCCGAAAGTGGCGCATGCGATCTGCGATCAGACTCAGACGCTGGTACATACATCGAACCTGTTCCGCATCCCCTTGCAGGAACAGCTCGCGCGACGCCTGTGCGCGCTGGCACAGATGGAGCAGGCCTTTTTCTGCAACTCTGGCGCCGAGGCCAACGAAGCGGCCATCAAGCTGGCCCGGCTGCATGCCCGCCGCCGCGGCATCGCGAAGCCGAAGGTCATCGTGATGCACGGCAGCTTCCACGGGCGCACGCTCGCGACGCTGTCGGCCACCGGCAACGAAAAGATCCATGCCGGATTCGAACCCCTTGTCGAGGGCTTCGTGCACGTCCCCCATGGCGATGCCGAGGCCGTCGCGGCCCTGAGCAACGATCCGGACGTGGTCGCCATCCTGGTCGAACCCATCACCGGTGAAGGCGGCATCCACGTACCCCCGCCCGGATACCTGCGGCGCCTGCGCGAACTGGCTGACCAGCACGACTGGCTGCTGATGCTGGACGAGATCCAGGCCGGGATCGGCCGCACCGGACACTGGTTCGCCTTCCAGCATGAAGGCATCACGCCCGATGTGATATCACTCGCAAAAGGCCTGGGCAACGGCATCCCGATCGGGGCAAACCTGGTAGCCGGACGCGCATCCGGCCTGTTCACCCCCGGCACCCACGGCACCACCTTCGGTGGCAATCCCCTGGTCTGCCGGGCGGCCCTGGCCGTGCTGGACGTGATGCAGGACGAGGGCCTGTGCGAGGAAGCGGGGCGACAGGGCGAGATCCTCCGCCGCCGCCTGGCTGACCGGCTCGAGGACAAACCGGGGGTGGTCGCCGTGCGCGGACGCGGGCTGATGATCGGCATCGAGCTGGATCGCCCGGCCGGAACACTGGTTCAGGCCGCCCTCGACGCAGGGCTAATCCTCAACGTGACCGCGCAGCGGGTGATCCGGCTACTGCCACCACTGATCGTGGACGACGCCCAGGTCGACCAGATCGCCAGCACCGTGGCCGATCTGGTCGACACCCTGCTCGTATCCGAAGATTCCCGGGAGGCCCAGGCATGAAGCCCCGCCATTACCTGTCGTTCCACGACCTGTCCGCAAACGAGACACGCGCCCTGCTCGAACGTGCCGTCGAACTGAAGCGCCAGACTCACGCGGGCGAGCACCACGACGACATCCTGCGCGGCAAGACGCTGGGGATGATCTTCGAGAAGTCCTCGACCCGCACGCGTGTCTCGTTCGAGGTCGGCATGCAGCAACTGGGCGGCAACGCCCTGTTCCTGTCCCCGCGCGACACCCAGCTGGGCCGCGGCGAGCCGATCGAGGACACGGCCCGTGTGCTCTCGCGCATGGTGGACTGCGTGATGATCCGCACCTACGAACACGAGAAGATCGAACTGTTCGCCCAGCACTCCTCGGTCCCCGTGATCAATGGCCTGACCGACCGGGAGCACCCCGCGCAGCTGCTGGCTGACCTGCAGACCTATCTCGAACACCGGGGCGACATCCGGGGCAAGCGCGTGGCCTGGATTGGCGACGGCAACAACATGTGCCACAGCTACATGTATGCCGCGCACCTGCTGGACTTCCATCTGGTGGCGGCCTGTCCCGAGGGCTACGACCCGGAAGAGGACGTCGTGGATGCCACGCGCGACCATTTCGAACTGACCCGCGATGCGCGCGCGGCGGCCGAGGGTGCCGACCTCGTCGTCACCGACGTCTGGGCCAGCATGGGGCAGGAGCAGGAAAAGAGCGCCCGCCGCCGGGCCTTTGCCGGGTTCTTCGTGGACGCCGACCTGATGCGTCTGGCCAACGACGACGCCCTGTTCATGCACTGCCTGCCCGCGCACCGCGAGGAAGAGGTCTCCACCGAGGTCCTCGAAGGCCCACAAAGCGTGGTCTGGGACGAGGCGGAAAACCGGCTGCACGCGCAGAAGGCCCTGATGGAGTTCCTGCTGACCCGCGGCAGCTGATCCAGAACAGGACCTGTCACGAAACTGACATAATGCACACCTACACTCGGGGCCCCACCCTTGCCCCGAGTCGTGCATGCCGGATGCCGACGTGACCGATACCGAGCTCTTCCTCAACCGCGAGCTGTCACTGCTGGAATTCAACCGGCGCGTGCTGGAACTGGCACGCGACCCGGGCTTTCCCCTGCTGGAGCGGTTGCGCTACCTGAGCATCTCGTCCACCAACCTCGACGAGTTCTTCGAGGTCCGCGTGGGCTCGCTGCGCCAGCAGCTCGACCTGAACGTCCAGGCGCCGGGGCCGGACGGCCTGTCCGCGGCGGAACAGCTGCGCCTGATCGCGCCCCGGGCGCACGCCCTAGTGGACGATCAGTATCGCGCGCTCAACGACGAACTGATCCCGGCGCTGGCCGAGGAAGGCATCCATTTCGTGCGGCGCTCGCACTGGAGCGAGCAGCAGAAGGCCTGGGTACGCCAGTTTTTTCACGAGCAGCTGCAGCCCGTCCTCAGCCCGATCGGGCTCGACCCCGCGCACCCGTTTCCGCGCATCCTGAACAAAAGCCTGAACTTCATCGTCACGCTCAAGGGCAAGGACGCATTCGGGCGGGAATCCGGGCGCGCGGTGGTCCAGGCACCACGGTCGCTCCCGCGCCTGGTGAAGCTCCCCCGCGAGGTGGCCAGCGGCGATTCCGATTTCGTGCTGTTGTCGTCCATCCTGCACGCCCACGTCGACGAGCTGTTCAAGGGCATGAAGGTCACCGGCTGCTACCAGTTCCGGCTGACCCGCAACTCTGATTTGTTCGTTCAGGAAGAGGAGATCGACGACCTGCTGAACGCGCTGGAAGGCGAACTACCCCAGCGCAACTACGGCGCGGGCGTTCGCCTGGAGGTCGCGGACAACTGCCCGGAAGAAGTCGCGCAGTTCCTGCTGCAGGAATTTCATCTGGAGGCGGACGACCTCTACCAGGTCACCGGTCTGGTCAACCTGAACCGGATGATGGCCGTGTACGACCTGGTCGACCGGCCCGACCTCAAGTTTCCCCCGTTCATCCCCGCCCTGCCGCGCACGGATGCCAGCGGTGAAAGCATCTTCGCGGCCATCCGCCAGCAGGACCTGCTGCTGCACCACCCCTACCAGTCGTTCATGCCGGTGGTGGATTTCCTGCGCCAGGCCGCCAGCGACCCGCGCGTGCTGGCGATCAAGCAGACGCTTTATCGCACGGGCACCCAGTCGCCACTGGTGGAAACGCTGATCGAGGCCGCGCAATCGGGCAAGGAAGTGACCGTCGTGATCGAGCTGCGCGCCCGCTTTGACGAGGCGGACAATATCGAGCTGGCCAACCGCATGCAGGATGCGGGCGTGCATGTGACCTATGGCGTGGTCGGCTACAAGACCCACGCAAAGCTCGCCCTGGTGGTGCGCCGTAACGGCGACAAGCTCGTGCGCTACGCCCACCTGGGCACGGGCAACTACCACTCGGGCACCGCCAAGGCCTATACCGATTACGGCCTGCTGACGGCCGATCCAGTAGTCACCGAGGACGTCCATCGCGTGTTTCAGCAGCTCACGGGCCTTGGCAAGGTGGAACGCCTGCGCGAGCTGATCCAGGCGCCTTTCCGTCTGCACGATGCGATGTGCGAGAAGATCGAACGCGAGGCCGAGAACGCCCGCGAAGGCCGGCCTGCGCGGATCGTCGCACGCATGAACTCGCTGAACGAGACCGGCATCATCCAGGCGCTTTATCGCGCATCGCAGGCGGGCGTGAAGATTCAGCTGATCGTGCGCGGCATCTGCAGCCTGCGCCCGGGCGTGCCGGGCATCTCCGAGAACATCGAAGTGCGCTCGGTGCTCGGCCGGTTTCTCGAGCACTCTCGGGTGTTCTATTTCGAGAACGGGGGCGAGCCCGAGCTGTATCTGTCCAGCGCCGACTGGATGCCCCGCAATTTCTTCCGACGGGTGGAGGTCGCCTTTCCGATCCGCGATACCGCCATGCGCGACCGTGTCGCGGAAGAGTGTCTGTTCAACTACCTGCGGGATACCGCCAGCGCATGGGCCCTGCAGGTCGACGGGAGTTATCAGCGGGTCCAACCGGTTGCCGACGAGCCGCCCCATTCGGCACAGCAACAGTTGCTCAAGACGCTCGCTAGCTGACGACCAGCTCCAGGTCGTGGCGCGCCCACTGCCCGGCCTCCTCCTCCAGATCGGCCCGCGTGAGCGGATGCGCATCCAGCCAGCCAGCGGCAAAGCCCAGCACCAGCCCGCGCTCGCGCGCCTCGACCCGCTCCAACGGCGGGGGCTCCGGCGCACGCGCGCGATGCAGCAGCACCGCCAGTCGCAGCAGACTGGCCAGACGCAGCAGGGGCTCGACCCGGGCCTGACGTACGTCATTGAGCAGCTTCGGCTTGAACGCGCGGCGGTGCAGGCGCACCAGCAGCGCCAGCTCGTGCTGCTCGGGCTGCGAGAACCCCGGCAGATCGGCCCAGTTGAGGATGTATTCGCCGTGCTTGTGGTACTTGCTGTGCGCGAGCGCCAGTCCCACCTCGTGCAGCTCAGCCGCCCAGTCCAGGCGCTCGCCGTCGTTCTCGTCCAGCCCCCAGCGGGCCCGGACGGCCCCCAGCAGTCGCGCGGCCATGGCCTGTACCCGCGCGGCCTGGGCCTCGTCGACGGCAAAACGGCGGCGCAGGTTTTCAATCGTCAGGCCACGGACATCCTCGTGCCGAAAGCGTCCCAGCAGATCGTGGATCACTCCCTCGCGCAACGCGCCATCGGAAGGATGCAGCCGCTCGATCCCCAGCGCCTCGAACGCCCCGATCAGCACCGCCAGCCCGCCCGCAATCACCGGCACCCGGTCCTCGGCCAGCCCTGGCAGCTCCAGCTTGTCCAGACGCCCAACCTCGATCATGCGTTGGCGCAGGGTGCGCAACGCGTCAAGCGTCATGCCCGGTGCCTCGTCGATGCCGGTCTCGCGCACAATACGGTCCAGTGCCAGGATCGTGCCGGAGGCCCCCAGCGCCTGGTCCCACCCGGCCTCGCGATAGATGGAGGCGATCGGCTGCAGCTCCTGGCCGGCATGCAGCTCGGCGGCGGCAAACGCCCGGGGTGTCAGGCGGCCATCGGAGAAGTGCCTCTGGGTGAAGGTCACACAGCCCATCTCCAGGCTCTCGGCGAGGATGGGCCGGAAGCGCTCGCCAATGATGAATTCGGTGCTGCCACCGCCGATGTCCATCACCAGCCGCCGCCCCTCGTCATCCGCGAGCGTGTGGGCCACGCCCAGATAGATCAGCCGGGCCTCCTCGCGCCCGGCAATAATCTCCACTGGATGCCCGAGGGCCCGCTCCGCAGCGGCCAGAAAACGGTGACTGTCGGCCATCTGGCGCAGGGTATTGGTGCCCACGACGCGCACACTGCCCTGGCGTAGCTGGCGCAGTCGCTGGCCGAATCGCTCGAGGCAGTCCAGTGCGCGGCGTTCGACGGTTGCATCCAAGCGACCGCGGGCATCCAGACCACTGGCCAGTCGCACCGTTTCCTTCAGCCGGTCCATCTTCAGGACCTCACCGTCATGACGCCGGGCCACGATCATGTGAAAGCTGTTGGACCCCAGATCGACCGCCGCGACGGTCTCGCTCTCACTCTGCCCGTCCGTACTCATCTAGCCATGTTCTCCCGAGAGACCCTCCAGCACCCGGCGGGGCAACAGCCAGAGCAATTGCATGGGACCGGGCAGGCCGCCTCCCAGGGCGCAGACCGAACCCTTGCCCATATGTACCCCGGAAGCCCCCGCCGGGCAGCCCATCAGGCGCCCGGCCAGCGAAGAGAGGTCCGGCTCATGACCGACCACCACCAGACTGCCGTCGGCCGGCAGGCGCGCCGCCAGGGCCTCCAGTTCCACGCCGGCCACCTGTCCGGGTGCCAGCCATTTCTTCTGGCGCACCGGGACGCCCAGTCCTTCGGCGATGGGTGACGCCGTTTGACGCGCACGCAGGTAAGGGCTGGTTAGCAGTTCCACATGCCCGGAAAGCAAACCGGTCAGCGAGGCGGCCATGCGCCGAGCGCTCACCTGGCCGGCCTCGCTCAACGGCCGATCCCGATCGGCACCTTCCCACTCCCCTGCGTTGCCCGCCTGGGCGTGGCGGACCAGCACGAGACGCGGGCTCCGGCTCATGCCTGTGCGCCTCCCGGGGCCAGCAGGAACAGGCTGTAGGCCTCATCCGGCGCCGACCACTCCGCCACCTGTGCCAGTCCGGCGCCGGACAGCAGTTGCTGCACCATCGGGCGCGTAAACTTGCGCGAGATCTCGGTGCGAATGGACTCGCCATCGGCGAACTGCAGGGTGGTCGCGGGTTCGGAGACCTGGACGGTCTGATCACCCTGGGCGACCAGGTGCATCTCGATACGTGAATGCGCCTCGACGAACGGGGCGCGATGGCGGAAACCATCGGGATCAAAATCGGCTCCCAACTCACGATTGAGGACGGACAACAGGTTCAGGTTAAACGCTGCCGTCACACCGGCCGCGTCGTTGTAGGCCGCCTCCAGCACGGGAATAGCCTTGACCCGGTCCAGCCCGAGCAGGAGCCGATCCTCCGCGCCCATGGCGGCGCGAATCTGCGACAGCAGGGCGATCGCCTCGGCGTCCTCGAAGTTCCCCAGGCTGCCACCGAGAAAGGTGAACAGGCGCGGGGCTATTGGGACAGGTGTCAGCGTCGGCAGAGCCGAAAGCGCGGCGAGATAGTCACCGCACAGGGCCTCGATCACGAGCGTCGGGAATCGTCCCAGCAGTCGCTCGGCCGCCTCGTCGAGGATCTCTCCACAGACATCATTGGCGACGTAATACGGATCGTCGACGCGCTCGTTCAACGCAGCGATCAGGTACTCGGTCTTGCGCGAGGTCCCACTGCCGAGCTCGATCAACGTATGGGCACCCGAGGTCTCGACGATCTCGGTCGCTCGGGACTCCAGCAGGGCCGATTCAAGTCGAGTGGGGTAATACTCGGGCGTGTCGCAAATGGCATCGAAAAGCTGCGAGCCACGGGCATCGTAGAAGTACTTTGGCGGCAGCCAGCGCGGCGCCTCCAGCATGCCCTTGCAAAAGTCCGCTACCAACTCCGCATGGGGATCGCGCACCTGCACCACATGACGGGTATAGCGCTCCGGGAGCGACATGGCAGGACTCTCGGGATTCATGGGCACATCCGTGCTTCGGGGTTCCCGGCACGCTACCATGAAACTCCCGACCTCCCAACCGCGAGTCCGCACCAATGTGTCGCCATCTTGCCTATCTCGGCCCGCCACTGGCACTCAGGCGGATACTGCTGGACCCACCGCACAATCTGATCGAGCAGGCGATTGCCCCGCAGGAGCTGGTTTACGCCCGCGTCAATGCGGATGGGTTCGGCTTTGGCTGGTTCAGCGAGGACGGCACCGCGCGCTGCTATCGGCGTGCCGACCCCCTGTGGCAGGACCCGAACCTGCAAGCACTCGCCGAAACACTGGAAGAACCGCTGTGGATCTCCGCCATCCGCAGCGCGACCCCCGGGTTCGGGGGCGACACCGTCAATGCCCAGCCGTTCGCCATCGACGGGCTGCTCTGCAGCCACAATGGGCTCATTGGCGGCTTCCGGCCGCAGATCCGCCGCCAGATCGAGAACCTGCTGACGCCCGAGATCGAGGAGGGCATCCAGGGCACCACGGATTCTGAATACCTGTTTGCCCTGGTCCGCCAGTTCCTGGCGGATGACGAGAACGCCACACTGGAAGGCGCCCTGGGCGAGGCCTTTTCAACACTGGAAACCTGGCTCGGCGACGAAATGGCCCTGCTCAACGTCCTCCTGTCCGACGGGCGCCGTCTGGTCGCCAGCCGCCATGCGATCAACAGCCCCTGCCCCAGCCTGTACTACACGTCCGACGATGACGACTTCCCCGAGGACTCGGTGATCGTCGCCTCCGAGCCGCTGACGGACCGCGAGCGCTGGCGCCCCGTCCCTTCAGGGCACATCCTGATCCTGGATCCTGACGAGCCACCGGAACTCCTTGCGCTCTAGCCTTTCCACTCGGATATGAGCACCCCAGCATTCGACCCTCCAGCAAGCCTCGTCTCTTCTTCGTCCTTGCTGGACGACCTGGCCCGTCAGCACGAGCGCTTGAACAGTGCACTGGAAAGCACACCCGCCGAAATCTGGCGTAACCAGTATCACCCGGACCTTAGCCCGATCGGCTGGCACTACGCCCACTGCCACTTCATCGAGGCCGTCTGGCTGCGCGAGCGTATTCTCGGGCACCCACCACCCCGCACGCGGGACTGGCATGACCTCTATTTCCCGGAACTCAGCCCCAAATGGCGCCGGGGTGGACGCCTCCCCGCGCTCGATCGACTCACTCGATGGGGACGCGAGCTCCAGTTCCGGCATCGCGATTGGCTTGCGCGTAACGCCGAGATCCTCGACCACCCGCTGATGGCTGACGAGTACCTGACGGGGTTCCTTGCCCAGCACCACGCGATGCACCTGGAGACCCTGGCTCAGGTGCGCTGGTTTGCCCGCCTTCAGGGGCCTGAGCCCGGCCACTCGGAACCCCGCCTGCAGGCGCCCGAGATCACCTCGCAATCCTGGCGCGAATGGGATGCCGTGCACACCACCGTAGGCAGCGACGACGTACTGGTCTTCGACAATGAAAAGGGCGTTCACGGGAAGGAACTCGCGCCCTTTGCCATCCGGCGCGACCCTGTCACCAACGGGGAATGGCAGGCCTTCATGCAGGAGGCCGGCTATCACCGCCCCGAACTATGGAGCCGCGAGGGGTGGAACTGGCGCAACGCCCACGACATCCGGACCCCACTCGGGTGGCGCGGGTCCGGGACCGACATTGGCCTGCAGGTTCTGCCGGAGGGAACGGTACAGCGCAACGCCGATGCCCCGGTGGTGGGCGTATCCCGCTTCGAGGCCGAGGCCTTCGCCCGCTGGGCCGGCGCCCGGCTGCCCCACGAACACGAATGGGAACATGCTCAGCGCGAGGGATCGCTGCGAGGCACCGGCCGAGTATGGGAGTGGTGCGGAAATCCGTTCGCACCGTATCCCGGATTCCGCCCGTTCCCCTACAACGAATACTCGGCCCCGTGGTTTGACGGCCAGCATTACGTCCTGCGCGGCGGCAGCGACTGGAGCGATCCGCTGCTGAAACGCCCGAGCATGCGCAATTTCTTCACCCCGGAGAAACGCCATGTCTTTGCCGGCGTGCGCGTCGCACGTACGATGGAACCCTGACCCCACCGGATAACATCCCATGAGCCGCACCCTATCCCTGCGTCCCCTTGTTGCATGCCTCTGGCTTAGCGCCCTGCTGCTGATCCCGGCCCTGGCCAGCGCCGATGGAAACACCACACTGATGCTCTCCGGCCATGCCGAGCAGCAGGTGGAGCATGACCGCATGACGGTCCAGATGCAGGCCCAGGCCCGTGCCCCGGACGCACGGGACGCCGCAGACACGGTCAACCGCCGCATGGAACAGGCCCTGGCTCGCGCGGAAGACTACGACGCGGTCGAGGCGTCGACCCGCAGCTACACGACACAGGCCATCCACGACCGCGACAAACCTGGCCAGATCACAGCCTGGCAGGTCCAGCAGACCCTGGAACTCGTCAGTAGCGACTTCGAGACCCTGACCGAGCTGGTCGGGGCCCTCCAGGGAGACGAACTCACCGTGGGCCAGATCCGCTTCTCGCTCAGCCGCGAGACACAGCAGGAGCACCGCAAGGCCTTGCTGGAGGCCGCCATGCACGACTGGAAGGAACAGGCCCGCGCGATGGCACGTTCCCTGGGGGCTACCCATCTGCGCCCCGTGGAAGTCGAGCTCGTCGACAGCGGCTATGACCGCCCGCAGCCGATGATGGCGATGCGCGCGATGGACGAAGCCGCCAGCCAGCCTGCACTGGAGGCCGGGACGTCCACGGTTTCCGTCACCGTGCGCGCCAAAGTCGAAGCGCTGGGGGGCGAGACGCTGCGCGTCGACCCGTAGTCAATCTACAGGAGCTGGCTAGCGTGCGAGATGCAGGGCCAGCTCCCCTTCGCGCACATCGATGCTCTCGATCCCCGCGCGCAGGTGCTGGAAGGGCTCCAGCGCCAGCAGGTCCTCGTCTTTCAGGCCGCCCAGCCACGCATCCGGCAGGGGGATGCCGGCGACGGACACACCGACGAGCCGAGCTCGCAGTTCCTCGCCTTCGGTCTCGAAGCGCACACCGGAGCGCACGTTCAGCACACGCCCGCCCATCAGCGGCACATCCGCCGGCACGTCGATGCGCACGCGCGTGCTCACCTGCCCCGGCGTCAGGCGGACCGCCACCCGGCCGGCCAGGTCCGGATCGCGCGCGATCAGGGCATTCAGCTCGCGTTCGCTGAACTGGACGATCCGCGCCTCGTCGGTCTCTTCGTAGAGTTCGGGGATCAGCGGCTCCGCTTCCGCCTCGAGGTCGATGATCGGCTCACTGGGGGCCTGATCGGGGCGCGGTGCATCGGGTGCAGAGATCGCCTGCAGCTTGGCCTCGAGCTCCACCTGCTCCTGCTCGCTCAGGGTCACGGGCTTCGGCTCGCCGGACTGCAGCATCACCACGCCCCAGAACGCCGCCCAGATGACCGCGAGCACCAGCAGGACGATCAGATAGCGCGGGGGCCGCCCGGTGGAGCGGTACTGGATCGGTGCGGAGGGTTCGTTGTATTTGGCCATTGCGCGGTTCCGTCCCTGGGGGACGCTTCATGGGGATCGCAATATGGTCGCACAGACACCCACGCGTGTGCGCAGGCGCTTCTGCCTAGATGAAGTCGAACAGGGAGAGCCGGTTGACCTGGGTATAGGTCTGCTGGGCCGCCTGAAGCGCCACCTGCTGCTGGTTGAAGCGGCTGATCGCCTCGGCATAGTCCAGATCGCGGATCTGCGACACCGCGCTTTCCAGATCCAGCATCCGGTCCTCGTTGAGGTCCTTTTGCTGGTCAAAGGCCTTCAGCTTGCTCCCAAGCTCGGCACGTTTGTCGCTGAAGTTACCAAGCACGGCATCCAGATCCGCCAGTGCGGTGTTGCTGGCGCTGGCCAGATCCGCCCGCGCACTGGCGGAGTCGCCACTGCGCTCCAGGGCATCGATAATGCGATCCAGCGTCTGGAACACGCTGAAATTCTCGGCCGGACGCGATAGCACCTCGTCACCCGGCTCGGGCGTACCGCTGATGGTCACGCTGCGGCCGGCGAATTCGATGGACTCGCCCGATACATAGGGGACATCCTCTTCCAGCGAAACAGTACCGCCGTCCTCGTCGACATAGGTAATGCTGTAGACAAGCCCCCCATCGCCGTTCTCGTCGAAGGAGATGCTGTATTCGCGATCATCCAGGTCGGAAACACTCGTGACGCCAGTTTTCTCCAGCACCAGCGACCCATTGTTCTCGACGACCTCGGCACCGACACGGCCATCGTTCTCCGGGATATCCATGAACACGGCCGCGCCATCATGGCCCACCGCGATCTTGCGATCGGCCGAAACGGCCACCTCGCGCACACTCCCCGCACCCGAAGCCCCTTCGTAACGGATCTCGCCGTCGCCATCCTGCCGGAAGGGCTGATTCTGGGACTTGGTGCCAGCGAAAATGTATTCGCCATTGGGATCCTTGGTGTTGGCAACATCCAGCAGGCCGTCGCGGATCTGGCGCAGCTCGTCGGCCAGGTACCCGCGGGTCTCACGCGTCTGGCTGTCGTTGTTGCCGGTGACGACCAGCTCGCGCGCACGTTGCAGGGCATCGGTGCCCTGCTGCAGCAGTGATTCCTGTTGCTGCATGCGCGGCTGGGTGTTCTCCATGTTGCGCTGGAACTGCTTGGTCGCCTTGATGATGCGCTCGAACTGGTTGATCTGGGTCGCGCCGCTCGGGTCGTCCGATGGCGACAGGATGCGCTTGCCGGAGCCCAGCTGCAGCGAGGTGCGGTTGAGTTCGCCCTGGCCCGCCTGGATCTGGTTGATCCCGCTCTGGAAGATCTGGGTCGTGGAGATACGCATCGGGGTTCCCTCGAATCACAAGTCGCCTAACGGCGGAACGCGCCCAGCAGGCTGTCGAACAGCGAGTTGCTGACCTGGATCACCTGGGCGGCGGCCTGATAGGCCTGCTGGTAGCGGATCAGGTCGGCGGCCTCTTCATCCAGATTCACGCCCGAGATCGACTCGCGCTGGGCCTTGGCCTGCTCCAGCTGGGCATTCGCGGAGTCCAGCGCCACATTGGCCTGTCGCGTGCGCGTGCCGACATTCGCGATCAGGCTGTTGTAGGAATCACCAAAGCCGGGTACACGACGTTCGCCGTCTTCTGTCTGAACTGTGCGAGCCTCGGACAGATCAGCCATCTCGAGCATGTTGCGGTTATCCCCCGGCCGGTCGCGGTCGAGCCCGATGGTCAATTGGTCATCCGGACCGGGCTCACCGCTGAGCGTGATCGACCAGCCATGCTCAGTCTCAATTGTGACCGAATCCCCACCATTCACTGCCCCCCGGCCAATCTCGTTGCCATCGGCGTCCTCGACCACGTATTCGTCAGTATCGCTATCGATAACGATAGTGGCCGCGCTGTCCAGCAAGGATGGATCAAACCCGTCGGCAACTTCGAGGGCATCTACCGTACCGCTCCAGTCATCCCCGTCGGCAACAGTCGCCTCTGGGAGAGCTGCAGCTGCGGCGATCCCGGCCGGGTCATCCAAGACGACTTCGAGGTCGCGCGCGCCATTGCGGGTCGGCTGGATCAGCCAGTTGTCGCCCTCCGTGGGGTCATCGGGATTATCGAGCTCGTTTACGTCGATGATCATGCCGTCGGCTCGGAAGCGACCGTCGCCGAGGTCTTCCATCTCCACCACCTGATTGCCCGGCAGCCGCAGTAGTTCGAACTCCTCGTCGCTGTTTACGCGCAGACGGTAGTCGGATGTGGTCAGCCGGTCGGCGTCAGCGATCTCAACGCCCGGGACACCACTCTCGGCGTTACTGGAACGTCCCCATACTGCGGGTTCGCCGATCCCGAAGATGTCGCCCCCGATCTGGCCATCGGCATCGAGACCCTGGGCGTTCTGCTCGTTGAAGGCCTGTCCCAGCTGGGTGGCGATCTGACCCAGGGTGTTCTGCGCGGTGTCGATGACCGAGTCGCGAATCTCCAGCAGCCCCCCGAGCTCACCGCCCTGCAGGAAGCGAGTCACATTCGCTACCCCACTGCCCGACTGAATACCGACCTCTAACTTGCCCGGGTCCCCGGAGAAGGATTCGGCCACCAGCGACTGGTTGGTTCCGCCCAGCACCAGCGCCTGACCATTGCCGATGAACACATTCAGCGCGCCGTCGTCCTGCTCGACCGTGGTGACGTCGATCTTCTCCGCCAGCTGGTTCAGCACACGGTCGCGCTGGTCCAGCAGGTCGTTCGGTGTGCCCTGGGTGCTCTTGGCAACGATCTCGCGGTTGAGGCCCGCCAGCGATTCGGCGAGCTGGTTGATCTCCTTGACGTTGGTCTCGATCTGCCCATTCAGGATGCGCCGCTGCTCCTCCAGGCGCCCGTCGATGGCCTTGAAGCGCTCGGCCAGCGACTCGGCCTCGGTCAGGAACACCGTGCGTGCAGCATTGGAGGTCGGATCATTGGCCACGTCGGAGGCGGCATCAAAGAACCCCTGCAAGACCGGCGCCAGGCCACTGGCCTCGTCCGCCAGCAGGTTGTCGATCCGTCCGGCGAGATCCGCCTTCGCCTGGGCGTTGGACTGCTCGGAGATGCTGGTGCGCAGCTGGGTGTTGACGAAGTCATCCGAGATGCGCCGGATGGCATCCACGCCGACCCCCTGCCCCTGATACGAGCCACCCAGGAACTGCGGGTTCAGGTTGCCCAGCTCCGTGCGCTGACGGCTGTAGCCCTCGGTCGCGGAGTTGGCGATATTGTTGCTGGTCGTGCCGATCGCGCGCTGAAACGCCAGCAGCGCGGAGGTCCCAATACCGGAGACACTCATACCCCGCCCCTCCCGGTCAGGCTCGCCCAGCTGGATTTACGTGTCTGCGACATGGTCTACCCCTCGTTTCGGGTAACGGCCGGCTCGGCCAATGCTTGAGTCGGTTCGGGAATCACAAAGCCCGACAGCTGATCGCGTACCCGCAGCACCTTGTCCGCATAGGCGGGGTCGGTCGCGTAGCCGGCGGCCTGCAGCTCACGGATGTACTGGACATCGTCGCCAGCCTGAAGGGCGCGGTGATAGCGCGGATTGTTGCGGATAAAGTCGACGTAGTCAGCGAAGGAATCCGCCGGATCGGCGTACGCGCGGAAACGTGCCTGCTCGCGCTGGGCCACGCCATCACGGTACTCAAGGGTGCCCACGGCGACCTGATCCCCTTCCCAGCGGGAGTCGGCCTTGATCCCGAACAGGTTGAAGCTTGGCTGGCCGTTCTCGCGCGAGGGCACGTGGCGTCCCCAGCCGGTCTCCAGGGCACTTTGCGCCAGCAGGATGCCGGGCTCCACGCCCAGGTCGGCAGCCGCTTCCCGTGCCAGGGGTTCCAGTGTCGCAACAAACTCGGACGGGTCGCGTGGCGGCCAGTCGATCGCCAGCGGGCTCGGCGCACCGCCCAGCCGTTGGAGCTCACCGGCTCCAGCCCCCGTGTCGCTTTGTGCAGGACGCACGGGCGCGACGGGCTCGAGTTCGCGTTGTTCGTCGGACAGGCGCCGGAAATTCAGGTCACCCCGGCGTTGCGGGAGATCCAGGGACGCCAGCCGCTCGGGATCCCGCAGACCCTGCCCGTCCTGCGGCTGGCTCTGCTGCGACAGCTGCTGCATCAGTACCTCGCGCAGTCCAATCCCGTCCCCCTGACTCATGGCCTTGGCGAATTCCTGGTCCTGCATCTCGAGGTACATCTTGCTCTGCTCGTTGTCGAACAGTCCGTCGCCCAGCGAGGCCTCGCGCATCTGCTTGAGCATCTGGCCGATCAGCATCGCCTCGAACTCGCGTGCGACCGCCTCCAGCGCCTCGTCCCCGCCTCCCTGGGCGGCGCGCCCAAGGTCGCGCAGGCCGCTCGGGTCGCTGGCCAGCGCCGAGCGTGCCTGCATGGAGAGATCGTGGCCGGAGGAGATCATCAGATGACCACCAGCTCCGCGCGCAGGGCGCCCGCCTCGCGCAGGGCCTCGAGGATGGCCACCAGATCACCCGGAGCCGCGCCCACGTTGTTCACCGCGCGCACGATCTCGTCCAGCGAGGTGCCGGGGTCAAACAGGAACATGGTGCTATCGTCCTGCTGGATAGCAATGTCCGTCTGCGGCTGCACCGCGGTCTCGCCCTCGGCAAAGGGCAGCGGCTGCACCACCTGCGGGGCCTCGCTGATGGTGACGGTCAGGCTGCCATGAGAGACCGCCGCCGGGGTCACCTGCACGCTCGAGCCGATCACCACGGTCCCGGTGCGCGAGTTCACGATCACCCGTGCCGGGGGCGCACCTCGCTCGATGGGCAGGTTCTCCAGCTCGGCGACAAAACCCACGCGCTGGTCCGGGTTCTGGGGCGCGCGCACACGCACCGAGGATCCGTCCAGTGCATGGGCCACGCCAGGCCCAAACGTGTCGTTGACGGTCTCCACCAGCCGGTTGGCCGTTGTGAAGTCCGGACGGTTCAGGTTCAGGGTCACGTGGTCGCCCTGGGCAAAAGCGGTCGGCACCTCGCGCTCGACCGTCGCGCCATTCGGGATACGCCCGACACTTGGGACGTTCACGGTGATCCGTGACCCGTCCTGCCCCTCGGCACCGAAACCGCCCACAACCAGGTTGCCCTGGGCGATGCTATAGGTCTGCCCGTCCGCGCCCTTCAGCGGCGTCATCAGCAGGGTCCCGCCCCTCAGGCTGGTCGCGTTCCCCATCGAGGAGACGGTCACGTCGATGCGCTGACCGGGCTTGGCAAACGGGGGCAGGTCGGCTGTAACCATGACGGCCGCGACATTGCGCAACTGTGGGTTGCCGGCCTCGGGGGTCAGCCCCAGCTGGCCGAGCATGTTGTTCAGGCTCTGGATGGTGAACGGGGTCTGCGTGGTCTGGTCGCCCGTACCGTCCAGCCCCACGACCAGGCCATAGCCCACCAGCTGGTTCTCGCGCACGCCGAAGACACTGGCCACGTCCTTGACCCGTTCGGTGTAGGTGCGCTCCTGCATCGCCGCCTGCTGCTGGATCGCTGTCTGGGCCTGCGCGCCGGCGATTCCGCCCAGCAGTAGCCCCATGGCGACCATCAGACCGGGCAGCACGCGCCCTGCGATGCGGCGCATGCTGCGCCGATGCGACTTGTACCCTGTTCGTTGCATCTCGGATCTCCCGCTCAGAACGGCCACCAGGGGCTATTGAAGAAGCGGGTGATCCACCCGGGCGTGTTGCTGTCGGCCAGCACACCCGTGCCGCCGTAGTAGACCCGCGCATTGGCCACCTGCGTCGACAAGACGGTGTTGTTGGTCGTCACGTCCACCGGGCGCACGATGCCGCGAAAGCGCACGTATTCCTCGCCCTGGTTGATGCCCAGCCACTTCTCGCCCTGCACCACGAGATTGCCGTTCGGCAGTACCTCGGCGACGGTCACGGTGATCTCGCCATCCAGCTGGTTACTCTGCGACGAGTCGCCGGAGCCATCGAAGTCACGGCTGCTGGTATTGCTGGCACCGAACAACGGACGGCCACGGTGGGTCGCCTCGCCGCCGAACGCCTGCAGATTGCCGAGATCCAGGTTCGAATCCTTTTGCGTAGAGGTCGAGGCGGACTTCTGCGCCTGGGTGCTCTCGGCCAGGATCACGGTCAGGATGTCGCCCACCTGGCGTGCCTTGTAGTCCTCGAACAGGCCCTGAGACTGCGCGACCTGGTAGATGCCGCCATTGTTCTGGGCCTGCGGCACCGGTTGCGGCGGCATCACGGGGTTGTAGTCCGGGTTGTCCCCGGGCATCGTCGGCTGGGTCGCGGCGCAGGCGGACAGCACCACCACAGCCGCCAGGCCCAGGATCGGTCGCATCAGGGTCTCAAGCCGGTTCATCGCGCTACCCGATCGTCTGGTTGACGAACTGCAGCGACTGGTCGGCCGCGGAGATCGCCTTGGAGTTGACCTCGTAGGCGCGCTGGGTCTCGATCATGTTCACCAGCTCCTCGGCGATGTTCACGTTCGAGGTCTCCAGCGAGCCCTGTACCAGGGTGCCGGTACCGTTCAGCCCGGGCTGGGCCTGCTGGGCGACGCCGGAGGCCGCAGTCTCCTGGAACAGGTTCTCGCCCATCGCCTGCAGACCCGCCGGATTCACGAAGTCCGCCAGCTGGATGTTCCCCAGCTCCACCGGTTCGGCCTGCCCCGGGATCTGCGCGGTCACGGTCCCATCCTTGCCGATCGCCAGCGACTGGGTATCCGGCGGCACGAACAGGCCCGGCTGCAGCGGATAGCCGTTCGACATCACCACCTCGCCATCGGCATTGAGCTGGAAGCTGCCGTCCCGTGTGTAACCAATGTCCCCATTGGGCATCAGGACCTGGAAGAAACCCCGCCCTTCGATCGCGACATCCAGCGAGTTGTCGGTCTGCTGCAGGTTACCCTGGGTAAACATCTTCTCGGTGGACACGGCGCGCACACCGGTACCGATCTGCAGCCCCGAGGGCAGTTGCTGATCCTGGGTGGCCTGGGCGCCCGGCTGGCGTACGGTCTGGTAGATCAGATCCTCGAACACCGCACGGTCCTTCTTGAAGCCGGTGGTATTCACGTTGGCCAGGTTGTTCGAGACCGTCGACATGCGCGTGTGCTGCGCGTCGAGGCCGGTCTTGGCAATCCACAGTGCCTGGTTCATGGTGCTCTCCTGTCAGTCCTGCAATGGGGGCCGCGTCAGCCGAGGCCCAGCAGCCGGTTGCTGCTTTGTTCCAGCGTGTTGGCGCTGTCCATCATCTTTACCTGCATCTCGAAGTGGCGAGACAGCTCGATCATCCGGGTCAGCGCCTCGACGGTATTCACGTTGCTGCCCTCGAGCATGCCCGAGACCACCCGCACCTCGGCATCCGGCGGCGCCTCGCCGCCGTCGGCCATGCGGAACAGGCCGTCATCGCCGCGCTCCAGTTCATTCACGTCCGGGTTCACCAGGCGGATACGCTCGATCGCGGCCAGGGCCTCCGGCCCCACTCCCTGCGGGCGCACGCTGATCGTGCCGTCCGTGCCGATCTCGATCTTCTCCGACGGCGGGATCGCGATCGGGCCGCCATCCCCCAGGACCTGGTGCCCCTGTGCGGTGCGCAAGAGCCCGAACGCATCCACATGCAGGGAACCCGCCCGGGTGTAACCCTCCTCGCCGTCCGGGCCCTGCACCGCGATAAAACCCTGGTCTTCAATCGCGATGTCCAGATCGCGACCGGTGCTTTGCATCTGGCCCTTGGAGAAGTCCGTGCCGTCGGTGCCCAGCTGTGCGTAGTCGCGCGAATCGAATACCGGACCCCGCACGGGGACGGTGTTCGCGTTGGCCAGTGCCTGGCGAAAGCCGTCGGTATTGGCATTCGCCAGGTTGTGGTTGTTGACCGACTGCGCGTGCATGGTCTCCTTCGCGCCGGACATCGCGATGTAGAGGAATCGATCCATGCCTGTGCCCTCGTGTCCCTGTCCCTGACCTAGCGGATGTTGATGATGGTCTGGGTGACCTGGTCGGCCGTGGAGATCGTCTGCGCGTTCGCCTGGAAGTTGCGCTGCGCGGTGATCAGATTCACCAGCTCCTGGGCGATATCGACGTTCGAGGCCTCCAGGGCACCGGCCTGGATCTCGCCCAGGTTGCCGGTGCCCGGAGAGGCAAACACTGGATCACCGGCCGCAAAGGTCTCGGCCCAGTTGTTGTTGCCCAGCTGCTCCAGGCCCTGTGGGTTGGTGAAGTTGGCCAGAGCGACCTGCCCCAGAACGGAAGATTGGCCGTTGGTGAAGCGCGCGAACACCACCCCGCTGGAATCGATGTCGACCCCCGTCAGCCGGCCCGAAGCGAACCCGTCCTGGCCAAGATCGTTCACCGCAAAGTCGCCACCAAACTGAGTGGTCCCGGCAAAGTCGATCGTCCCATCCAGACCTTCAGCCCCGTTGGTAAAATCTTCCGTGGAGAACGGGAATTCCGTGTTGCCATCCAGCTGGCCACTGGCGTCAAAAGAGAGTTCGAAGCCTTCTTCCTCGTTGATCGGCTCGCCGTCAACGCTCATGAAGGCCGTCCACTCTCGTTCGTCGCTCTTCACGAAGTAGATGCGCGCATCGCGGGACGTCCCCAGCGAGTCATACACCGTCAGGGACGTCGAGTAGTTATAGCTGTCCGGATCATCGAACTCGAACTCGCCCGGATCCAGGATTGGAGCATCCGACTGGAGATTGACCAGAGCCTCAATGTCACTGGTAGCCTGCGGCGCGGAGGCCCCTGTCTGCAGACGCAAATCCCCAAGCTGTCCGGTATTGAAATCAGTATCCGTGCTGCCCGGGTTGATTGGCGGATAGCCCTGCAGCTGCTGACCCTGGTTGTTCACCAGGTTGCCGTCGCGGTTTACCTGAAACTCGCCAGCGCGCGTATAGACACGATTGCCACCATCGTTCATCACGAAAAAGCCCTCGCCATCAATCGCGAGGTCGAGACCGTTCTCGGTGAACTCCGTGCGTCCCTGCGAGAACTGCTGTGTCACCGCCATGAGACGCGAACCACCCCCAGTCGCGGTCTGGCTGACGCCACCAAAACTCTGCGCAAAGACATCACCGAACTCGGCGCGCGAGCGCTTGAAACCGGTCGTGCCGGCATTCGAGACGTTGTTGCCAGTGGTCTGCAGATCGGCCTGCGCCGAGTTCAGTCCGCTCAATCCGATATTGAAGGGCATACTGGTCTACCTCCGTTAGAGTCCGTCAGCTGCTGATGCGCCGGACATCCGAGAAATTGATCTCGCCCAGGCCACGGACCATCAGGCCCAGGCTGGAATCGTCGCCTACCGAAACGCTCTCGACGCGGGCGTCGAGGAAGACATCTACTGATTCACTACTGGAACCGCTCTGGGCCGACGCCCGGAATTCATATACGCCCGGGGCCGCAGGCGTCCCGTCATCGCGCAGACCGTCCCAGGTGAATTCCTGCAGCCCCTCACTGGCCGAACCCAGATTCATGCTTCGGATGCGTTCACCCGTGGGGCTGTACACCTCGACCTGCAACTGCCCGGTCGACTGATCCAGATCCACGGCGCCGCGCACCGTGCCATCCGCACCCAACTCGCTGAAGTCGGTTGGGACAAGGACGTCCTTACCCACCAGGGAGGCCGCTTGCAGGGTCTGGCTCTGGCCCATGGACTGAGCGAGTTTCTCGAAGGACTTCGAAAGCTCTTCGATCCCCGTGACGGTCGAGAACTGAGCCATCTGACCGATAAACTCCCCGTTTTCCATCGGTTCAAACGGGTCCTGATTCTGCAGCTGGGTAGTCATCAGCTTCAGGAAATCGTCCTGACCCAGGCGATCCGTCTCCTTGTCGTCCTGCTTGGGACGTGACAGGCCCAAGCGGTCCAGCATTTCGGGTGATATCTGAGTCATGGGAGGCTCCGGTTTAGCCCTGGCCGATCTGCAGCGTTCGCTGCAACAGCTGGCGCGAGGTCTCCATCACCTCGACGTTCGCTTCGTAGTTGCGCGAGGCCGACATCATGTTGGCCATCTCCTCCACCACGCTGATCGCGGGACGGAAGATGTAGCCGTCTTCGTTGGCCTGCGGATGGTTTGGTTCGTAGTGCGCCTGTGGCGGCGCGCGCGACTCATCAATTCCCGCCACCCGCACGCCATTGGAGGCGCCGTTCGGATCGGCCTGGTTCATCACGGTCTGAAACAGCACCTGCTTCGCCCGGTAGGCCTCGTCAGGGTTGGTCGCCACGGTGTTGGCGTTGGCCAGATTCGACGCGACCGTATTCAGCCGCACCGACTGCGCGGTCAGCGCGGAGGCCGAGGTGTTGAACAGATTAAACAGATCACTCACGACATCACTCTCCTGTTCCCAGCGTTGGCGCTCGCATTAGCGCTCGCCCCGCAGAGCATCACGGATGCCGGAAACCCGGCGGTTCAGGAACTCGAGGCTGCTCTGGTACTGCAGGGAATTCTCGGCAAAGGCCGCTCGCTCCAGCTGCGGGTCCACCGTGTTGCCATCCAGAGACGGCTGCGACGGCACGCGATAAAGCGTCTCCATCGACCCGTTGGCACCACCCGCCCCGCCGGCGCCGATATGGCCCTGATGTGTGCTCGCCATCGGCATGTTGCCGCCCTCGCCGGCCGCCGCCTGCAGCACCGAGCGAAAGTCGATATCGCGCGCTTTGTAATTCGGCGTATCGGCATTCGCGATATTCGAGGCCAGCAGCTCCATCCGCTTCGCACGGACGTTCACCGCCTCCGGGAGAATGCCCATCGCCTTGTCGAGAGAGAGACTCATCCGTCGTACCCCGTCCGCCACTGGCGAACTTCAGGTTCCTCGGGACGAAACCGCTTCGCCCCGTACGACAGGGACAAAGCAATTGGTGTGCCACTATGGGCCGAAAGAGGTTGGGAGAGCAGCGCCGAGGGTGGCGCCCGGATCGCGGGAGCGACCGTATGGAAAGGCGGAAAGGGCCGATCAGCCCTTCAGGCGAAGGACGGAGCCGTACTCGGTGCGAACGGTTTCGAAGGCCTGGGTGTAAGGACCCGCTGTCTCGGAAGCGCCAAGAAACAGATAGCCACCGGGATTCATCTGGCGGGCAATTCCGTCAAGAACCTGTCGCTTGGTCTCGGCGGAGAAATAGATCAGCACGTTGCGACAGAACACGATGTCGAACTTGCCCAGCGCCGCATAGCTGTCGATCAGGTTGAGCTTCTGGAAACGGCAGCGGCGCTGGATCTCCGGGCGTACGCGATGGCCCTCCGCCACGGTCTCGAAGAAGCGGGCGCGCCGCGCCTCGCTCAGGCCACGGACGATGCTCAGCCCGTCGTACACCGCGCGCCGGGCATCGTCCAGAATCTTCTCCGAGAGATCCGTACCCAGGATCGATACCGGCACCACACGCTTGGGCCGCGATTCCTCCCACTCGGACGCCACCATCGAGATGCTGTAGGCCTCCTGTCCGCTGGAGCAGCCGGACGACCAGACCTTGATCCCTGCGCCTTTCTCCGCCCGTTCCGGGAGCAGTACATGGCGCAGGATCTCGAACGGGAAGCCATCGCGAAACCAGGAGGTTTCGTTCGTGGTCATCGCGTCGATCACACGCGTGCGCAGGCGCGGGTTGGGCGCCTGGCGCATTGCGTGCAGCAGCTCCGGCACACTCTTGTAGCCGAACTCGTCCAGCAGCCGCGACAGTCGGCTCGACACGAGATACTGACGACTGTCGCCCAGCACCAGGCCACAGCACTCGGAAAGAAAACGCGAGAACTCCTCGTAGTCACGCGAGTCGATCACGAAGTCATCCTTGAAAGTCGACGGTACGGGCGGACGGGCACGTTGATGACGAATCCTTGACAGCGTGTCGGAAAACCCGACTGGGGAACACGCGATCCCCCATGCCGGACGGATGCAGTATACGTGCAACCGCGCGGACGCCGACAGCATCCCAACGGGTGATCGATGCGGCGCGCCATGGCCGCTGATGTTCATGCGGCCGGCAATCCGTTACCGCTTCCATGCCGCCAGGGTCGACTCGGTCGACTAACGCAAACGGCGCAGGCACCGGCATCAGTCCTTGCGGGTCTGGTCAAGCACAGCCTCGGCCAGCTCGTCGGGGTTGAACTTGGACAGGAAGGCGTCGGCCCCGGCACGCTTGACCATATCCGTATTGAACTCCCCACTCAGTGACGAGTGCAGCAGAACCCGGAGGCCTTTCAGGCGATCGTTCGCACGAATTCGAGCGGTGAGGGTATAGCCGTCCATGCGCGGCATCTCGATATCCGAAATCACCAGCTCCACCACCTCGTCCACGGTGCCGGCCTCGGCCTGCTCCTCCAGGAAATCCAGCGCCTCGCGACCATCCTTGAAGACCACGTACTCCCAGCCCAGGCCCTTGATCGCACCCTCGATCTGCTTGCGCGCGACCACGGAGTCATCAACGATCACAATCTTGCGCTGTCCATGCTTGGCGCGTTCTTCCTCGGCCTCCGCGCGCACCGCGTCGGATACCGTGGATGGCAACGGGTTGACGATCGACAGTACCCGTTCGACGTCAATGATCTCGACCAGCTTGTTGTCGATCTCGGTGACCGCCACCAGAAACGACTCGCGCCCGGTCCCACGAGGCGGGGACTTCACGTCTTCCCAGTTAACGTTGACGATCCGGTCGACCGCGGACACCCAGAACCCCTGTACCGACCGGTTGAACTCGGTCACCACCACCTTGTGGTCGCCCGTTTCGCCCACGGCGGTACGCAGCCCCATCGCGCGCGCCAGATCGATGATGGGGACGGTTCCGCCACGCAGGGTAGCCACACCACGCACCACACTCAGCGATCCGGGAATCTGCCGCAGCGGCGGCGACGGGATCACCTCGCGCACCTTGAATACGTTGATACCGAAAGTCTGCGAGCTCCCCAAATGAAACAGGAGCAGCTCCATACGGTTCTGCCCCACCAGCTGGGTGCGCTGATTCACATCGTCAATGAATTGACTCATTGTCCTGCTCTCCCCCTCGCCCAGCGGCCAGCCACCTCGACTCGCCGGCCCCAGTGTGCACCCCGCAGACCGACGCTGTCATGCCACAACCCGCCGTCGCATGCCGATTGCACGCGTTCTAGACCCGATAACGGCCGGCCGCTGTGACTCTTGAGGGTACGCTCCTGATTGCCTGGCATGTTTTCTGCTTGCACGTCTCTGCAAACCTCTCGAGTCCTGACAAGCCGACGCGCATCCAGACCAATGAACCAGTCAGCACGCAAACCTTCCATTCGCTCCTGGTGGCTTTCGGCCGCCATGGGCGTCGTTCTGGCCCTGGTCTCCATTGCGGCACAGGCCGAGATCGAGGCAGTGGAAAACATCCGCCTGGCGGCGGAGCACTTCATCCAGGAGGAGTTGAACCTCACACCAGGCGACGAAGCGGTAGAGATTCAGATCGGCCGGCTGGACAACCGCCTGCGCCTGGCCCGATGCAGCGAGGCACTGGAGACCCGGTTCCCGCCCGGCGGGCGACGCGATGGCAATACGGCGGTACAGGTTCAGTGCGAGACCCCCGTCAGCTGGTCGATCTATGTGCCAGTCACGGTCGAGCGCTACGCCGAGGTGCTGGTCGCCAGCCGCAGCCTGCGACGCCAGCACACGATCCTCCCCGGCGATCTGCGCACCAAGCGAATTCAGACCTCTCGCCATGCGGGGAGCTATTTCGAGAACAAGGGCGAACTGGTGGGGCTGCAGACCCGGCGCAACATCCGGCCCGGTCAGATCCTGGGCCAGCAGCACGTCACCCAGCGCGAGGTGGTCAGCCGCGGCCAGCGCGTCACCATCCTGGCCGAGAACGGCTCGGTGGTGATCCGCATGCAGGGCGAGGCGCTGGAGAATGGCATCCTGGGCGATCGCATCCGCGTGAAGAACACCTCGTCCGGACGCGTCGTGGAAGGCGAGGTGCTCGAGTCCGGACATGTACGCGTTGCCCTGTAGAATGGCGGTGTGTCTCGTCACCATCCACAAACTGTGAAGCGAATCGAAAATTCACAGCTCAAGGGGCTACAGTTTCAGCCGGTGCTGCCGCTAACCCCTGCAGTAGAATTGCAAAAACAGGAAACCGAATAATGGATATCAAAGGCCCGAACTCCCCCGGCCTGCGCCCGGATGGCAACAGCTCGAGCGTGAAGGGCCGCGATGAGACCTCTCGCCCCGACGCAGGCGCCCAGGGCAATGCATCCTCACCCGTACGTCAGGATGACTCTGTCACCCTGACCGGCGCGGCGCAGGCAATGAACGCCGCCTCCGGGGCCGCCAGCAACGCCCCGTTCGACGAGGCGCGAGTCGCCGAGCTGCGCGAGGCCATCTCCAACGGTCAGTACCCGGTAGACAACGAACAGCTAGCCGATCGCATGATCGAGCTGGAAAGCCTGTTGCGCTAACAGAGACCCGACGATGTCGCCCGAACAACGCCACGCCTTCCTCCGCTCGCTGGAGGCCTCGATTCGGCTGAGCCACCAGATGGAGGACATCCTGCTGCAGGAGACCCGTGCGGTGGAATCACGGGCCGCCGAGACCCTGCGTGAAGTCGTGGCCCAGAAGCAGACGCTACTGCAGGAACTCGAAACCGAAAGCCGGCGACAGCGCGAGACGATCGAGGCCGCCGGCGAAACGTATACGCCCGAGGGACTTGCACGGCTGTTCGGTCGGCTCGAGGGAGGCGCCGAGCTGGACGACCACTGGCAGGCGCTACGCCGCTCGGTGGAGCGCTGCAATACCCTCAACCAGGGGAATGCCCGACTGATCGATCGCGACCGTCGTCGCGTGGAGATGTCCATCCAGATCCTGCGCGGCGAGGAACCCGGCCCGGCTCCCACCTACGACCCCTACGGCCGCACCCAGTCCGGCAGCCGTACCGGTCGGCGCATCACCCGCGCATGACCCGCGCGCGCTCTGCGCGACACCTCTCCGCCCTTCTCCGCCTCACACCCGGGGCTGGCATTCCGGACCGCTCGGCAGTACCGTGCGGCTTGGCCCAATAATTACAACAACGCCACGTATGGGAGAGACCGACTACACCGTCGACAAGCCGGAGCGGATTGCCGGCATCCTCAAGGATCTGGATCACAAGCTCACCCTCGTCAACGTCCGCCTCGACGACGATGGCCCGCTGTACAACTCCGCGCTGGTTCGCCTTGATTCCGGTGCACGCGAGCTCTTCCTCGACGAACTCACGCCCATCGAAGCGAATCGCCACGCCCAGGAAGGCACTGGCATGCGGGTATTCGCCAGCCTGCGCGGGGTGGCCGTACGCTTCTCCACCGCCGTCTCGCGCATCGAACGCGAGGACGCCGGGGCCCTTTACGTCTGCCCCTATCCCGAGACCCTGGAATATCTCCAGCGACGCGAGACCTTTCGCGTCCATATCCCGATCAGCGAGCGCCCGCGCGTCGAATTGCAGTACCGCGAATGGGAAGAGCCCGGTATCGGGGACCTGGCCGATCTTTCGGCCCAGGGGATGTGCGTGGAGGTACCACAAGACTGGGTCGAAACAATCGAGATCGGGACCCCGATGCGTTTCGAGAACCTGCTACTGCCCGAAGTTGGCGAACGCCTGGGCGGCGACCTGCGTCTGGCCAATCGCCGTCGCAGCCCGCGCGACGGATACGTGTATGCCGGCTTCCAGGTCACCGGCATGAACCAGTGGCTGGAGCGGCAGTTCAACATCGCCCTGCTGCACTATCAGCGCGAGGCGCGCCGGCGTTCGATGGAGTAACAGACGAGGCCAGTCTCTTCCCTCACTCCAGACACAAAAAAGGCCGCTCGATGCGGCCTCTTTTTTCACCTGAAGAATATCCTTCAAGTCGTTGAACTTGGTCGGGACGGCAGGATTTGAACCTGCGACCCTCTGCACCCCATGCAGATGCGCTACCAGACTGCGCTACGCCCCGAAGCCGCGAATCATATCCGATTCCCTGCCCCCACGAAAGGACCCGGACCAGAAGACCTCTCAGGCGCGCAATACACGCAACACCGATTCCAGCTCCGAGATCGTATCCTGGATGATCTGGCGTGCCTGCTGGCGATCACCCTTGGCCTCGTCGCCAGACAGCTTCTGTCGCGCGCCATTGATCGTATAGCCCTCTTCGTACAGCAGGGCCCGAATCTGGCGGATCAGGATCACGTCCTGGCGCTGGTAGTAGCGCCGATTGCCCCGCCGCTTGACCGGCTCGAGCATCGGGAACTCCTGTTCCCAGTAGCGCAGCACGTGAGGTTTCACCTGACACAGCTCGGCGACCTCGCCAATGGTGAAGTAGCGCTTGCCCGGGATCGCGGGCAGTTCCTGGTGGTTACTCGCTTCCAGCATAGCTTTCGACCCTCTCGCGCAGCTTCTGCCCCGGGCGGAAGGTGACGACGCGCCGCGCCGAGACCGGGATTTCCTCGCCGGTCTTCGGATTGCGCCCGGGCCGCTGGTTCTTGTCGCGAAGGATGAAGTTGCCGAAGCCGGAGAGCTTCACGCCCTCGCCCTCTTCCAGCGACTGGCGCATCTCCTCGAAGAACATCTCGACGAATTCCTTGGCCTCGCGCTTGTTCAGGCCCAGTTCTTCGTTCAGCGTGGCGGCAAGATCCGCCTTCGTCACTGCTGCCATGGAATCACTGCCTCAGGGTTGCCTGGAAGCGAGCGTGCAGATGCTCGACGACCTTGTCGGTGACGCTTGCCACGTCCTGTTCGCCTAGGGTGCGATCAAAAGCCCGCAAAATCAAGCCCAAAGCGAGGCTCTTCTCGTCCGGATTCAAGCCCTTGCCCTGGTAGACATCAAACAGCCGGACATCCTGCACCAGCTCCAGCCCCAGTTCTTCGATCGCGTTCAGCACATCACCGGCCGGAACGGTCGCCTGCACCACCAGGGCAAGATCACGCCGGATCGACGGATATGGCGACAGCGGCGCGAACTGGGCGACCGGTGCGCGCAGGATCGCCCGCGCATCGAGATCGAACAGATACACCGGCTCGACATCGAACTGCCTGCAAAGCGCCGGGTGCAGACGCCCGACCCAACCGATGGGGCGATCACCCGCCATAATCCGCGCGGACTGCCCGTCGTGGAGCGCAGGATGTTTCTCCGAGCGAAAGCCCAGCGGCGCCTCCACGGAGGCACAAAGTGCCTCGACGACACCCTTGGCATCAAAGAAGTCGACGCGGCGCGACGCGGCCTCCCAGTGCTCCGGCTGCGCCCGCCCGCCCAGCAGGCCCGCGAGACGCGGCTCCTGGCGCAGGCCGGAGGCATCCGGCACAAATCGCAGGCCATGCTCGAACAGGCGCAGGTCCGGCTGCTGGCGCGCCTGGTTATAGGCCGCCGTGGCGACCAGACCGGGCCACAGGCCGGGGCGCATTACCGCCAAGTCACTGGAGATCGGGTTGGCCAGGCCCAGCGGCTCCACCGTCGGATAGAAAGACCGCGAGGCCTCGGCATCGATGAAGCTGAAACTGATGACCTCGTGAAACCCCTGACTCGCCAACTGATCGCGCAGACCACGCAAGGCCGGTGGCCGCTCGGCCGGCGCCACCGGGGACGGCAGGCGCTGCGGCAGACGGTCGTAGCCATGCACCCGCGCCAGCTCTTCGATCAGGTCCTCCTCGCGCTCCATGTCGAAGCGGGCACGCGGGGCCCGGACTTGCCAGCCGTCATCCGAGGAAGCGACCTGGCAACCCAGGGCGCCCAGGATGCGCTCGACCTCTTCATCCGCGAACGTCGTCCCCAGTAGCCGTTCGATGCGGGGCCGGCGCAGTCGAATCGCTTGGTCGAAATGAGACGACGGCAGCTCGCCGACACGCTCCACCGGCCCGCACTGCCCGCCACAGATCTCCAGCAACAGACGCGTAGCACGCTCCATAGCCCGCTCGACCAGGGTCGGATCCACACCACGTTCAAAGCGATGCGAGGCATCGGTGTGCAGGCCATGGGCCCGCGCGCGCCCGGCCAGTGCCAGCGGGGCAAAGTGGGCACACTCGAGCACCACCCGCGTCGTGTCGTCATCCACGGCGCTGTCGGCGCCGCCCATGATCCCCGCCAGCGCCACCGCAGTGGTGGCCGAGGCGATTACCAGGTCCTGCTCGGCGAGCTCGACTTTCTGGTCCCCGCCCAGCAGGGTCAGCGCCTCGCCGGAGCGCGCCCAGCGCACCTCGATGGTGTCACCCAGACGGCCCGCGTCGAACGCATGCAGGGGCTGCCCGAGTTCCAGCATCACGTAGTTCGTGACATCCACGATTGCGCTGAGCGGACGCACCCCGGCCCGCCGCAGGCGCTCGGTCATCCACAAAGGCGTGGACGCACGCGCATCCAGACCGTCGAGCACGCGCGCCGCGTACAGCGGGCAGGCCTCGGTATCCTCGACCTGGATCGCAACACGTGCGTCCAGTTCCGCCCCGGCCGGCTCGGCCACGTTCTCGTTCAGCGGCCGATCGAGCAGCGCCGAGCATTCACGGGCAATCCCCCGCATCCCGAGACAGTCGGCGCGGTTCGGGGTCAGGTCCACCTCCAGGATGTGATCATCCAGGCCCAGTGCCGCGCGCAGATCCGCGCCGATCTTGAGGTCCGCGGGCAGTGCGAGCAGGCCCTCGGCGTCCTCCGCAAGGCCCAGTTCGCGTGCCGAACACAGCATGCCCGCGGAGGCGACGCCTCGCAGCTTGGACTTCTTGATCTTGAAGTTGTCGGGCAGCACCGCGCCAACCACGGCGACCGGCGCCACCATGCCCTCGTGCACATTGGGCGCGCCGCAGACGATGGTCAGCGGTTCGGCCTCCCCAACATCGACCTGGCAGACACGCAGGCGATCGGCATCCGGATGCGGCTCCACCTTCGCCACCCGGCCCACGCGCACACCACTGAACGCGGGTGCCGCCGCCTCGATCGCGTCCAGCTCCAGCCCCGCCATGGTCAGGCGGTGGCCCAGCTCCTCGGGGGTCTCGTCGATCTGCAGCCAGTCCCGCAGCCACTGAATACTGATGCGCATTAGCCGGTCCGTCCGAATTGGCGAATGAATCGGATGTCGTTGTCGAAGAACAGGCGCAGGTCATTCACGCCGTGGCGCAGCATCGCCATCCGCTCGACCCCGAGGCCGAAGGCAAAGCCGGTGTACTGTTCCGGGTCGATGCCCACATGGCCCAGCACGTTCGGATGCACCATGCCGCAGCCCATCACCTCCAGCCAGCCGGTATGACTGCAAACCCGGCAGCCATCGCCACCGCAGTGCACGCACTGGATATCGACCTCGGCCGAGGGCTCGGTGAACGGGAAATACGACGGACGAAAGCGCGTGGCCAGGTCGTCGCGGTCGAAGAAGCTCTGCAGGAACGCACTCAAGACGCCACGCAGATCCGCGAAGGTAATGTCCTCGTCCACGCAGAGCCCCTCGACCTGGTGGAACATCGGGCTGTGCGTCAGATCGGAGTCGCAGCGATAGACCCGCCCCGGCGCAATGACGCGCAGCGGCGGCTTCTGCTGTTCCATGGTCCGGATCTGAACCGGCGAGGTATGGGTGCGCAGGACGCGGTGGGCGTCGAAGTAGAACGTGTCGTGCATCGCCCGCGCGGGGTGATGTTCGGGGATGTTCAGCGCCTCGAAGTTGTGGAAGTCGTCCTCGACCTCGGGCCCTTCGGCCACGCGGAACCCCAGCCCGGCGAAGAATGCCTCGATGCGCTCCAGGGTGTGGGTGATCGGATGCAGCGAACCCTCGGGCAGGCGGCGCCCCGGCAGGGTCACATCCACCTGCTCGCTGGCCAGCTGCTCGGCCAGGGCGCTGTCCGCCAGGGCCTGCTTGCGGGCCTCGATCAGGCCGGCGACCTCGGTCTTGGCCTCGTTGACCTTCTGGCCGGCGGCCGGACGCTCCTCCGCCGGCAGCTTGCCGAGCTCCTTCAGCTGAGCGGTAATCGAGCCCTTCTTGCCCAGGTACTGCACCCGGACATCATCCAGCGCCTTCAGGTCAGTGGCCGCCTCGATGCGGTCGCGGGCCTCGGCGACGAGCTGTTGCAGTTGCTCCACGTGCATTCCCCGAAAGTGACGGGGCGGCGGTTGCCCGCCGTCCCGGTGTTCCCTGTTCCCGAAACAAAAAAGGGAGGGCGTCGACCCTCCCCTTTCCGGGACCCGCCAGGCAGCGCCCGGCGGGTAATCCTGCAGGACCTCGTCAGGCCGGCAGTGCAGCCTTGGCCTGTTCGGCGATCTTGCCGAAGGCGGTCAGGTCGTGCACGGCCAGATCGGCCAGGCTCTTGCGGTCGATCTCGATCTCGGCCTTCTTCAGACCCGCCATCAGGCGGCTGTAGGAGAGATCGAACTGACGGGCCGCCGCATTGATGCGGACGATCCACAGCGACCGGAACTGGCGCTTTTTCTGGCGACGGTCACGGTAGGCATACTGGCCGGCCTTGATGACGGCCTGGTTGGCAACGCGGAAGACGTTCTTCCGGGCGCCGTAGTAGCCCTTGGCCTGTTTGAGGACCTTCTTGTGACGGGCGTGAGCGGTTACACCGCGCTTGACTCGTGGCATGTCTTTCTTCCTCGGTCAGATCAACGGTACGGCAGCATTTTGCGCACGGCGGCGACATCCGCCTCGTGCACCATGGCCGGACTGCGCAGTTGACGCTTACGCTTGGTGGATTTCTTGGTCAGGATGTGGCTGCGGTGCGACTGGAACCGCTTGAACTTCCCAGACCCGGTACGGGCGAAGCGCTTGGCCGCACCCCGATTGGTCTTGATCTTTGGCATTGCTCTCTCCGGCATTTTGGGCCGTACCCGATTCGGGCCGGCCGTTTATGGGAGGACCGGCAGGTATGCGGAGACCTGCGCGATCCTTGTTGTCTGACCGGCCTACTTCTTCTTGCCGGTCAGCACCATGATCATCTGGCGTCCTTCCATCTTCGGCCGCTGCTCGACGACCGCGATATCGGACATGTCCTGCTCGATCTTGTCCAGCAGCTCGCCACCCAGCTCCTGGTGGCGCATTTCGCGACCGCGGAAGCGGATGGTCACCTTGCCCTTGTCGCCGCCCTCGATGAAGCGGCGCAGGTTGCGAATCTTGACGTTGTAGTCGCCCTCGTCCGTACCCGGACGGAACTTCACTTCCTTGATCTGGATCTGTTTCTGCTTCTTCTTGGCTTCCTGCGCCTTCTTCGCCTGCTCGAACTTGAACTTGCCGTAGTCCATGATCCGGGCTACGGGCGGTTCCGCATTCGGTGAGATCTCGACCAGGTCCAGACCGCTCTCCTGGGCCATTTCCAGGGCCTCTGCAGTACTGCAGACGCCGCGATTCTCGCCCTCGGCGTCGATCAGTCGGATTTGCGGGCACGTGATCTGATCGTTCAGGCGGACCGTTTTCGCTGCGCTAATAGCCTTCTCTCCAATTCAAGGTTCAGTGTTGGCGACTGGCGACCTCCTCCCGGAGGCGCTCGCCGAAGGCCTCGACGCTCATTACGCCCAGGTCTTCTCCGCTTCGTGTACGCACCGCGACCTGCCCGTTTTCCATTTCCTTGTCTCCAAGGACCAGCAGGTACGGCACGCGCTTGAGCGTGTGCTCGCGAATCTTAAAGCCGATCTTCTCGTTTCTCAAGTCGGACTCGACCCGGAATCCCTTGTCCCGTAGCGTCTTGGTGACCTCGCGGGCATAGTCGTCCTGGCGTTCGGTGATGGTCAGCACCTCGGCCTGCACCGGGGCCAGCCAGGTCGGGAAGTGCCCGGCGTAGTGCTCGATCAGCACGCCGAAGAAACGTTCCACCGAGCCAAGCAGCGCGCGGTGGATCATGATCGGGCGCCGGCGCTCGTTGTCTTCGGCCACGTATTCCATGTCGAAGCGCTCGGGCAGGTTGAAGTCCAGCTGCACCGTGGAGCACTGCCATTCGCGGCCGATCGCGTCGTGGATCTTGATGTCGATTTTCGGCCCGTAGAAGGCGCCACCGCCCTCGTCCACCGAGTATTCCAGCCCCTTCTTCTCGATCGCCGAGCGCAACGACGCGGTCGCGTGCTCCCAGATCGCGTCGGAGCCGACCGCATCTTCCGGCTTGGTCGAGAGGTTCACATCGAACTTCTCGAACCCGAAGGTCTGCAGGACCTCCAGCGTCAGGTCGATCACCGCCATCACCTCGGCCTCGATCTGGTCCTCGCGGCAGAAGATATGGGCGTCGTCCTGGGTGAAGCCGCGCACACGCATCAGCCCGTGCAGCGCGCCGGACATCTCGCGACGGTAGACCGTGCCCATCTCCGCCCAGCGCAGCGGCAGATCGCGGTAGGAATGCAGCCGGTCCTTGTACATCAGCACGTGGAACGGGCAGTTCATCGGCTTGAGCTGGAAGGCCTGGTGCTCGTCCTCCATCGGCTCGTACATGGACTCGGCGTAGAAGTCCGCATGGCCGGAGGTCTTCCACAGCTCCAGGTTCGCGATGTGCGGCGACACGACGAAGTCGTAACCCGCCTTCTCGTGCATGTCGTACCAGTACTTCTCGATCTCGCGGCGGATGCGCGCGCCCTTCGGGTGCCAGAACACCAGGCCGCCGCCGGCCTCGTCCTGGATCGAGAACAGGTCCAGCTCCTGACCGATCTTGCGGTGATCGCGGCGCTCGGCCTCCTTCAGGCGTTCCAGGTATTCCTTCAGCTGGTCCTTGTTCGCCCAGGCGGTCCCGTAGATACGCTGCAGCATCTCGTTGTCGGAGTCGCCGCGCCAGTAGGCACCGGCCACCTTGGTCAGCTTGAAGGCCTTCAGCTTGCCGGTTGACGGGATATGCGGGCCGCGACAGAGATCGACAAAGTCGCCCTGCTTGTACAGCGAAATGTTCTCGCCCTGCGGGATGGAGGCGATGATTTCGGCCTTGTACTCTTCTCCCATGTCGCGGAAGTACTTCACCGCCTCGTCGCGATCCATCAGCGAGCGCTCCACCGGCAGGTCCTGCTTGGCCAGCTCCTTCATGCGCTTCTCGATCTTCTCCAGATCCTCCGGCGTGAAGCCGCGGTCATAGGCGAAGTCGTAGTAGAAGCCGTTCTCGATGGTCGGGCCGATGGTGACCTGGGCCTCGGGAAAGAGCTGCTTGACCGCCTGCGCCATCAGGTGCGCGGTCGAATGCCGGATGATCTCCACCCCCTCCGGGTCGCGGTCGGTCACGATCGCGAGTTCGGCGTCGGCGTCGATCTCGTGGCGGGCATCGACCAGCTGGCCGTTCACCTTGCCGGCCAGGGTCGCCTTGGCGAGGCTCGGACCGATGTCCTTGGCCACATCCAGCACGGTGACTGGATGATCGAACTCGCGGCGGCTGCCGTCGGGGAGGGTTACTGCGGGCATTGCAAGGCTCCTTCGCCGACCCATACGCGGGGTCGAACGTCGCGTGTCAAAAATTGGACTTGCCGGAAACGACAACGGCGCGAAGCGTATCACACGCCCCGCGCCGCGGCAGGTTTCCCGGCCTGCAGCCGGGATTCCCGGATCGCCCCTTACATGTTCTCTTCGATGAACAGATAGGTCCGGTTCACGTTGGGTCGATGCCAGTCGTCGTAGTGGCGCAGGTGCTTGAACTCTTCGAGATCGGACAGGCGTTCCACCACCTCGTCCAGGGACTCCCAGTCCTCGATACCCGCTTCGACCTCGCGCACCAGCAGTTCCAGGTAGTCACCCGTGTCCTGGCGCGCCTCGGCCATGTCCGTCGCGCGGCCATGACCCGGTACGACGATCTCGGGATCGATGGACTCCAGGTGCCGGAAGGCCTCCAGCTTCTCCACCGGGTTACTCCAGGGATGGATGCCCAACATGCGTTCGGTGTAGACGATGTCGCCGGTGAACACGACATCCTCGCCTGGCAGGTGGACCATGATATCGCCCGGGAAGTGGGCGTCCCCGGCATAGATCAGTTCGAAGTCCACCCCGCCGACCGTCAGGGTGTGTTCGTCCACGTCAATCGGATTCGGGGCCGGGACTGGCTCGGTCCCTTCCATGGCCTCTTCTCCCACGGTATTCGCCAGGGACTCGATCTGCCCCTCGCCGCGTTCGGCCTGCGTGGATGCAGTGCGCTGCAGGGCGACCAGCTCCGCACCCTGCTCGTGGAAGTAGCCATTGCCCAGCCAGCGGTGATCCTGCGAACCCACCGAGATCACATGCGTGATCGGCTGATCCGTGACCTCGGCGATCGCCCTGGCCATGCGTTCGGCGACCTTGTAGCTCGGCCCCGAATCGATCAGCACGACGCCGTCGTCAGTGACGACGAAGCCCGTGTTATTGGTGAAGCCGAGATTTTCCGGCGTGCGGTTCTCCAGCGAACCGTAGAAGTACCAGACGCGGTCCGTCAGCTGAATCGGCTCCAGTACCTTCTCGATGGGTCGGTCGCGCGGCTCTTCTTTCTCTTCTCCGGCCTGCGCAATCAGGGCCAGGCCCATCAGCACAACGGCCAGCACTGGCCATACGGTCCAGCGCCCTTTCAATTGCCTATCCATCCAAACATCCTCAATAAGCGGGTTTCGCCCCCCGGTTGGAGAGCCTGCGAACGCGTCGCGTGTACCCCGGCCTTCGAACGCCCGTTCGGGCCGTTATTGGTTTTCGGCGATTATATCCGCTTTCGCGCATATTTAGACAGGGTTCACATCAGCGCCGCGGCTGCGAGTCCCCTGTCGAACCATGCAGGGCACGCACGACCCACCGCGCCACCAGCGGAAACAGGCCCACCGCGACCAGAGAGGCAATCAGACCGGGCGAAAAGATCCCCTCGGGCCCGTCCAGACGACTGATCTGCGTACCGGCATTGGCAAAGACGATCGTCGCCGGGAGCATGCCCAGCTGCGACACCCAGTAGTACGTCCACGTCCTGATGCGCATCAGGCCCATGCCTGCATTGATCACAAAGAAGGGGAAGGCCGGCGTCAGGCGCAGCGCGAACAGGTAGTACGCCCCCTCGCGCTCGAAGCCACGGTTGATGGGTTCCAGCCGGTCTGCGAATCGGCGCTGCAGGGGCTCGCGAGCGATGGTGCGCGCCACCAGAAACGTCAGCGTCGCGCCCAGTGTGGAGGCAAAGGACGACAGCACACTACCCCAGAACACCCCGAAGATGGCCCCGCCCGCCAGCGTCATGATCACGATACCGGGCAACGACAGCGCCGCGACCACCACATAAACGAAGAAGAACACCACCGCCGCCAACAGCGGCCGGGCCGCACGCTGGTCCTCCAGATCCCCCTGGGCTGCCTGCAGGCGCTCGAACTCCAGGAAACGGCCCAAGTCGAGCGCGAAGAACGCGATCAATGCGGCCACCGCAAGGATCGCCACCACCCAGTACGCTCGATTCACCTGCCCTCTCCCGATACGCATTCGTCAAAACGCTGGACCCGGACGCTGCCCGCGTGCGTACATTGGCCGCATGAATACACAGCCCCACCCATACGATGCCCTCAAACCCACCGTGATTCTCGACGCGGTGGAAACCACCGGCCTGCGCTGCGATGGCCGCCTGCTTGCCCTGAACAGCTACGAGAACCGGGTGTATCAGATTGGCATCGAGGATGCGACGCCGGTCATTGCCAAGTTCTACCGGCCCGGCCGCTGGACCGACCGCGCGATCCTCGAGGAGCATGCATTCAGCCAGGAGCTGGCCGCGCGGGAGGTCCCCGTCGTCGCGCCGCTGGTCGCAGACGACGGGGCAACCCTGCACCATCATCAGGGCTTTCGCTTCGCGGTTTATCCGCGCTGCGGCGGGCGTACGCCGGACCTGGAGCAGTCGGACACGCTGCAGCGCATCGGGCGGTTCATTGCGCGAATCCACGAAGTGGGCCTCAGCGCCTCATTCCACGAACGCATCACGCTGGAGCCGGTGGCACTGGGCGAACAGGCGCGGCAGGACGTGCTCGCCTCCGGCTACCTGCCCCCCGAGTTGCAGTCAGTCTATCGCGACCTCAGCGCGGACCTGATCAGCCGCATGCAGCGAAACACCGAGGCGGTGGGCCCCGTCCCGCAGCTCCGGCTGCATGGCGACACCCACCCGGGCAACATCCTGTGGACCGACGACGGTCCCCACTTCGTCGACCTCGACGACGCCTGCAATGGGCCCGCGATGCAGGATCTTTGGATGTTCCTCTCCGGGGAGCCACCGGAGATGGCATCACAGCTGCGCGACCTGCTGGAGGGTTACGAGACGTTCATGCGCTTCGACCGCCGCGAGCTGGGCCTGATCAGCACCCTGCGCACGCTGCGCATCATGCGCCACGCCGCCTGGCTGGCCCGCCGGGCGGATGATCCCGCGTTCGTCGACGGATTCCCGGTGTTCTACACCCCGCGCTACTGGGAGGAACACATCCTGACCCTTCGCGAACAAGCCGCCGCCCTGGACGAGCCCGCACTGGAACTGGACAGCCCGGGGGTCGCGGCCAGGGACTACTGGGATCTTTAAGGAGACGCTGATTTGATCGCACGTCCGCGTTGGTGCCCACTGTTATCCGAGACAACGCGCGTCGTGTAACGGGCAATGGTTTTACCCGCAAGCGGTGCAACGCAGGATCAGGGAAACTGGGGCGCCAACCCACAAGCCATTCAATGCAGGGGCTCGGCCGCCCGCCGTTATCCAAAACGGGCGCGCACACGGCGCTGCGGCTCCCTTGTGCAGAATGACTGCACGGCAGTCACTGCGCCTTGTTCGCACGCAAAAGGGACGAAGCAGCAAGCGTGTACATTAATCAATGTTTCTCTCGGCAAACACTAATCAAGCGGTCGCGCACCTGCGATCGCCCCCAGGCCCCGATAGTGTTCCAGCAGTTGCCGCCCGCTCTCCAATAACTCGGGACCGGGCTCGAGGCCAAAATCCTCCGCTACCCGGCGAAGCTGCTGGTCACCCGCTGCCGGCTCCTCGCAGACCCGCCACAACAGCCGTGCTCCCAGCGGGTTCAGCTCGGCAAAGCGTACGCGCTCGCCCTCGCCACGATAGGCCAACAGGTAGGTGGGCACATCACCCGGCTGCTGGGGGCAGTGGTCCGGCCCAATCCGATGCACCGGGAACTCGTAAGCCAGCAGTCGCGCGGCGGACGAAAACTCCGGGACCCCCGTCAGCAGATCGCCCTGCGGATCCACGTCGGCCGAGGGCTGCGCATCGCTGTAGACGAGCTCCGTCTCGACCCGTTCGTAGTGCGCCAGCTCGGCCAGAAACGGCCAGTCGCCCGGCAGCAGCCTCCGCTCCTCGGCCAGGTACTGGACGAATTCCTCCGCCAGCCGCGGGAAATACGGCGTATGACAGCCATGGTCACGATAGAAATCGCGCACCAGCGCTGCCCACGCCTCCTCCCCTAGGATCCGCCGGATGACCGGGAACCCGCGCCCGAGCAGATTACGAATGTTATTGATAAACAGGCGCCGGTAGATCGCCAGCCGGCGGTCCTCGATACCCTCCGGGGGCGGGTGGCGCTCCGGGTCGCGCAGGTGCCGGGCGAGGACCTGCTGCAACTCCTGAAAATCGGGTTCAGCCATGGGCCTGCAGGGATGCGCGCTTCCCGGCCGCGGTGACCTGAAGTGCGCGGATGCGGTCCGTTTCCTCCAGCAAGACCTCCAGCGCCGGGAAGTTGAAGTCCCGCTCCAGCAAGGTCGGCACCGGGCCGATCCGTTCGTAGGTCGCCTCCAGCAGATCCCATACGTCCCCGCAGACCGGCTGGCCATGCGTGTCCACGCGCAGATCCGGCGCTTCTTCCTCGTGGCCGGCGATGTGGATGTAGCGCACGCGCTCCAGCGGCAGACCATCGAGGAACTCGACCGGGTCATAGCCGTGGTTGATGCTGTTCACGTAGATGTTGTTCACATCCAGCAACAGCTCGCAGTCGGCTTCGTCCAGCACCGCCCGGAGGAACTCCAGCTCGCTCATCCGGGCCCCGACCGGGGTGTAGTAGGAAACATTCTCCAGTGCCATGCGCCGGCCGATCGTCTCCTGCACCTGGAGCACGCGACGGGCCACATGCCGCACGGCTTCTTCGGTAAACGGGATCGGCATCAGGTCGTAGAGGTGGCCCTTTTCGTCCCCGCAGGCCGAGAGGTGTTCGGTGTAGTCCTCGATGTCATGCGTATCGAGGAACCGGCGCAGATCGGCCAGAAAGTCCATGTCCAGGGGTCGTGGCCCGCCGATGTCCAGGGAAAGCCCGTGACAGACGAACGGGTGGGCCTCGGTATATTCGCGGAAAGTACGGCCCAGGCGCCCGCCAAGGTGCATCCAGTTCTCCGGCGCAGCCTCGAAAAACCCGAGCCGCTCCAGCGACTCGGGTGCCTCGGCCAGCGGCTCCAGTAGTGCCCGCCGCAGGCCGAGCCCGGCCCCGCGTACGCGGGCCGGGCGTACGGGCTGGATGGCTTCAGCCGCCACAGGTCCCCTCGCCACAGGAGCCTTCCGAGTCCTTCTCTTCCCCGTTGGCGCCACAGCTACCCTCGCCACAGGAACCTTCGGAGTCCTTGGGCTCGCTATCGGCGCCACCGCAGGTGCCTTCACCACAGGAACCCTGGGCCAGCATGTGAGGGGCTGAAGATCCCTGCTGATACCCGTGGTTCAGATCCACCGCGGCGAAGGCCGGGCTGGAACCCATGGCCAGGCCGATCGCGGCGGTACCCACCACGCCGGCCAGGGTCTTTTTCGAGAACAGTTCTTGTTTCATGATGCAACTCCTTCGTCGCTTAACGTTAGGGGCAAAATGCCCGCCTTGCCAATGGTTGCTGTTTTGCACAGCTCCATTGGCGATCCCCTGTCCTCCATCCTCCTGGCTATCCCCTGTCCATCATCCTCCTGCGGATGTAGAAATCGATGCTCAGGTAGCGGCCGGCGCCCCAGAAGAAGATCACCAGCAGCATGATGAAGTACGTCGCGGCCATCTCGATTCCGCTGTTCACGATCGCGAAGCTCCCGTACTCGGTCAGCCAGTCCCAGTTGCCGTGCTCCCGCAGGATGGAACGCGCGCGGCTCAGCCGTTCCTGGGCCGCTTCCACTCCCGAGCAGTTGAACAGGCACATCATCGGGTCGGAGATGCGCTGCCATCCGTTCTCCAGATGGGCCGTGACCGCCGCGACGATCATCGTGACCATCAGGGGAATGGAGAACCAGCGCGCGGCAATACCCAGCAGCAGGGCGATCGCACCCAGGACCTCGGCATAGGCGGCCAGCAGCACCATCAGGTACGGAAACGGCATCCCCAGCCCCCAGTCCGGGTTGCCAAACCACATCACCACGCTTTCCTTCGGCAGGAAGCCGTCGAGCTTGTTGGTGCCGGCCATCCAGAACACCGGCGCGAGATACAGGCGAATCAGCAGCGGCGCCAGAAAATCCGCTCCGCGCGTCATGTCCAGCCACCGCTGGAATCGGATACCCGCCCGCAACGCCATAGCGTTCATCGCCTCGTCCTCGATTCTTCCGTTGAACTGACTTGAAGCCTAGCCAGCCCTTCGGACAATCGTGAGAACCGTCGCGCCGGCATTTATGTCCGATCGTCCGGGGCGGAGCCAAGACGCCTGCGATGCCGTACATTGATCAGTGTTTCCTCGACAGGAGCGAACCCCTCATGGACATGAGCCGGATCATGCCGCGCGAGGACACGCTGTCGTCCGTCCTCTCGGCCTACAACCTGCGCGCACGGATCGACACCAACCCCCGTCTGTGCGGCCAGTGGCAGCTCAGCACCACCGGTTCCGGGCATGCGAGCTTTCACCTGATCAGCGAAGGGGGCTGTTACCTGCACATGGAGGACTGCGAGCCACTGTGGCTGGATGCGGGCGACATGCTGCTCCTGCCCCACGACGACTGGCACCTGCTGGCGAGCGAGCCTTCATTCGAGGACCGGGACAATCACCTGAATCTGCTGGACCCGTCCGAGCCCGAACCCGGCTCGACACAGCTGTTATGCGGTCACTTCGAATTCGATTCCGGGCGCCGGAATCCGATCCTGGCGGCCCTGCCCGACCGCGTGATCGTGCGCCACGCCGAGAGCGGCGAGCGGCTGGCGCGGCTGGCCGATCTGATGCGCCTGGAACTGTCAGAGCAGTCCGCCGGCTATCGGCCGGTACTCGATCGTCTGGCGGATACCCTGTTCGTAATGACGGTGCGCCACTACGTCTGCCATTACCAGGAGCATCCAGAACAGTGTCTGATCGCGGCCCTCGCGGACGACCGTATCCGCCGTGCCCTCGATGCGCTGCACGCACGCCCCGAGGAGAACTGGACGGTCGAGGGCTTGGCGCAGGAGGCCGCGATGTCGCGAACCAGTTTCGCCGCGCGTTTCAGCGAGCTGGTCGGACAGGCCCCCATCGACTACCTGACCCAGTGGCGCATGGTCCTGGCCGAACGCCTGCTGCGCGATCCGAGGGCATCGGTGGCCAGCGTGATGGAACAGGTCGGCTATGGCTCGGAGCCGGCCTTTCGCAAGGCCTTCAAGCGCGTCCACGGGTACGGCCCCGGGCGTATCCGGCGACTGTTCTCGCGCCTGACTCGCGCGCACTGAAACACCGCGGTACCGGGCTTTCAGCGACCCGCAGGCGCCTCCCAGTGCTCGTCCTGCATCACGTCATCCAGTGGCGTGGCGGCCAGGTGGTTGGTGTAGTTCGAGAGGGTCTTCAGCGCGACTGCGAGGATCACATCCAGGATCGCCGCCTCCTCGAATCCCGCCCGGCGAAACGCCTCGAGTTCGTCATTGGGGACCGCACCGCGATGCTTGAGTACTGCTACCACGAATTGGCGCAGGGCCTCGAGCCGCTGATCGGGCACGGGTTGATCCTCGCGCAGCGCGTCGACGACCGCATCGGGCAGGCCCGCCATCCGTCCCGTCATGGAGTGCGCGGCCATGCAGTAATGACATTCGTGGTACCGACTGATCGTGAGTAGCGCAACGCTCTGTTCCTCGGGGGACAGGCTGCTCTGGCTCAACCGCTCGGTCAGGTCCAGGTAGGCCGAGGCCGCCGCCGGGCTGCTGGCCATCACGCGAATCAAATTCGGCACCAGTCCCAGCACCTTCCCGGATCGCTCGAAGGCCTCCGGCGCGCTGTCGGGTGTTCTCAGTGGAAATTCCATCGTCATATACCTCCAGGGAACCACGGATCAATGGTTCCCTCGCTCTTCGTCGTCGGCGGGCCTGGCCGGCAGCAGGGTTTCCAGTGCCGGCAACAGATGCAGGACCGTGTCCGCGTCCTGCCGCGCCTTGGCCAGCAGCAGCACGCCTTCGACCTGCGCCAGCCACTGTTCCGACAGACGGGCACTATCCGATGCCTGCGGGAGTTCGCCGCTTTGCACGGCGGTCTCGATCGCTCGCTGGAAATGGCCGCGCAGGGCCTCCAGGTGCGCGGCCACGGCCTCTCGAACCGCCGAATTCCAGTTCGCCAGCTCCAGCGCCAGGTTCCCGAACGGGCAGCCGGGGAGCTCCCCGACCTCCCCCTGGGCGCGGATCTCGAACTGATACAGGCGATCGACAAACCGCCCGAGGCGGTCGCGCAGAGGCAGGTCGCATTCCAGCGACGGCCGCAGTACCTCGCGTTCGAGCTCGCGATAAAGCGTCTCGAGCATCTCCAGCACCAGGGCGTCCTTGCCGGGAAAAAAGTGATAAAGGCTGCCCTTCTTCACGCCAGCGTGCGCACAGATCTCGGCCACGCCGACGGCGCCGTAGCTGCGGCCAAGGATCAGCGACCGTGCGGCGGCGATCAGGGCGTCGCGTGTCCGGGTTGGGGTGAATGCATCGGCCATACATTGAAGAATAGTTGACCGGTCGGTAAATTGGAAAGCATCGGATATCTAGCGAGGCCACCATGTCCATCCCGGTTATCAACGCGCAGGCGGTCACGATTCCGGTTCGCTACGAGGACAGCTGGCAGGACGGCTTCGGCGCCCGCGGCTGGAAGCTGGACGTCGCCGGGCTGGGCGCCGACGTGATTGCCGCAACTCCCTATTGCGGGGATCGCATTCCGACCTCGGTGTTTGTCCATGACATCGTCGACCATCTCCTGTGCGGTTTCAGTCTGTCCGGTTACGTCGACGAGGCCGCGGCCCTGATCCAGCTCTCCCTGCGAACCCACTCTGACCCCGTCCCGGACTATCAGCAGATGGTCGACGAAGATCTGATCCCGGGGCTTGGCCAGCACGATGACTGGGTCGAGCTCCTGCCGGCCTCGCTCAACGTCTCCCCCGAGAGCGTCGGGGACCCCGGCCTCCTCCTGAACGAGCTTCGCGACAAGCTGGGTGACGGGGCCCTGCGCGCCCTGCTGACCGCCGGGTTCGTCCGCGAAGGCTGGAAACGAGCGGAAGATGCCCGGCACTACTGGGAGGGGCTTGGCCTGCGTTATCCGGACCGCGGCGCGACCGCCCTGGCACTACAGGAGCTATTCGAGTGGATGGATGCCACGGTGCGCGAACAACTGTGGATGCACGCGACTGGTCAATTCCTGATCCATCGCGAGCACGTGACCTTCCGGTTTTCCCGGCCTGAGGGCGCAGGGCATCGGTCAGTAAATGTCGCTTCCGGTCATTGAAGCCGACCCACAAGACCGCAGATCTGCGCCCAGGCTTCACGCCTGCAGGTCAAAGTGCGATCCGAGGTGCTCGTTGGAGTTGGACTGCACCGAGCCGTCGGGCATGAAGGTCTGGCCCATGTCCGCTTCGTCGTCCGGATCGGCGTCCATCTGGGGGGCATCGTCGGCCTGCGGGGCCCCGTTGACCTGGCCGCCGGCCAGCGGCATCGCGGTGGCCTGCGTCGGCGGCGTCGCATTAAGGCCCTGGGGCGCGAATGCCGCCTCGTGTGCCGACGGGGCCTGTGTGGTGGACGCCGGCTGGGCCACATGTGGGGAAGTCGAGACGGCCGCGCCCTGTCCGTTGACCTGACCGTTCGCCTGCGCTTGCGTGGCGGCCTGAGCCTGCTGTGCCGGCTGTGCGTGTGCCGCCTGCCCAGCCTGCCCGGCCTGCCCGGCCTGCCCGGCCTGCGCCGGTCGGTGGCCAGCCTGCCCGGCGTTGTTCGGGCTTTGCGCCGAATGGACCGGCCGCGCCAGCGCCGCCTGATTCATTCCGATGCCGTCGATCATGAGGTGCTCCCGGTTTTCGTTGCACCCGGCACCCAAGCAGCGACCATGCCAGAACACTGGTGTTTTCCGTGAAGGGCGCCATGAGGCGCTCCCCGGGCGCCCGCCCCATGTCGCTGTCTTGTCCGGTGCGGCAAGCACGATCCGTCCGCCAGCAAGGGTGTTCCGGTCAAACCGGCCCTATTCGCAACCGATATCCTCGTGCCAGAGGTCCGGGTGTCGTTCGATAAACGCGGCCATCAGCTCCTGGCAGGCGGCGTCCTGCAACACATCGACCTGCACGCCGTGCGAACGCAGCCAGTCCTCCTCTCCCATGAAGGTGGCGTTTTCCCCGACCACCACACGCGGGATGCCGTACAGCACGATCGCCCCGCTGCACATCGCACAGGGCGAGAGCGTCGTGTAGAGCGTGCACTCGCGGTAGATGCTCGCCGCCTGGCGTCCGGCGTTCTCCAGGGCATCCATCTCGGCATGCAGGATGGCGCTGCCGTTTTGCACCCGCCGATTGTGTCCGCGGCCGACGATGCGCCCGCCGTGCTCGATGACCGAACCAATCGGGATACCCCCTTCATCCCAGCCGGTTCGTGCCTCGTCCAGGGCTGCTTCCAGAAAAGGATTCATGACATTCGTCCGGGTTTGTTCGAGAACTGATTGTGTAGACTCATGGACTGAGGTGCGAATTCGGCGCCAACCACCCTCCCCTTGACGGGCTCGATACGAGAGACTTTCCATGCGCCGCCGCATCATCGGCATCCCTGTCGGTATCCTCCTGGGCGTCGCGCTCGCCTTCGTGCTGGCAAACGTTGCCCTGTTCAACCTCCTCCCGAAACCCGACCGAGTGAAGGCCCCGGTGGCCATCGACTACGGCACCTCGGACAGTGCATTTCGCCGCGGAATGGGGCTCACGCTGCAGCAGCCGATTGTCTCCGGCAACGCGCTGGAGCTGCTGCGCGACGGCGAGGCCATCTACGACGCCAAGATCGAGGCCATCGAAGGCGCTGAACAGACGGTTACCTTCGAGGTATACGAGTTCTGGGGCGAGCAGGCCGCCCGCTTCGCCGAGGCCTTCGCACGCGCGGCGGAGCGCGGGGTCAAGGTTCATGTGGTGATCGACTACGTGGGCTCCGTGCTCGCGGATCAGGAAAAGTTCGACCGCATGACCGAAGCCGGCGCGGAAGTCGTGCGCTGGCGCGAGCCCTCCTGGTATCAGATGTCACGTTTCAACCACCGTACGCATCGAAAAATTCTGGTGGTGGACGGCAGAACCGGATTCATCGGCGGCGCGAACATCGCGGACACCTGGGTGCCCGCCGAGGACCACGAGCCCTACCGCGACAACCACTTCCGTGTCACCGGGCCCGTTGTGGGCAACTTGCAGGCGGCATTCATGGAGACCTGGCTGGATGCCAAAGGCGAACTGAAGCTGGGCGATGCGTATTACCCGGAACTCGAGGACGAAGGTGCTCTGGATGCGCAGGTCGTCAACAGCGCCCCGCGCGAGGGCCGTCATCGCATTCGCAAGATGTTCCTGCATGCCCTGGCAGCAGCCGAGGACCAGGTGACCATTGCGACGGCGTACTTCTATCCCGACCCGGACTTTCTCGATGCGCTGACCGACGCGGCCGACCGCGGCGTTCGAATCCGCGTGCTCATGCCGGGCGACAGCATCAACCACGGTTTCGTACGACATGCCTCCGTGAATCGCTGGAGGCCCATGCTGGAGGCCGGGGTCGAGCTGCACGAATACCACCCGCGGATGTATCACTCCAAGCTGATGAGCGTGGACGACCGCTGGACCAGCATCGGCTCGGCCAATCTGCACAACCGCTCATTCCGCCTGAACGACGAAACCAATCTGAACATCTATGACGAAGACTTCGCCCGCTCGATCCGGGAACTGATCGAGGAAGACAAGGCCGAGGCCGAGCGGATGACGATCGAGGCCTGGGAAAACCGGCCCTGGAAATACCGCATCTACGGCTGGATCGCGCGCATCATCGGGCCGTACATGTAGCGGCCCCGAGCCGGAGCCGGCCTTTTCAGTTGGCGACGGGCCGGGCGCCACCCTCGGCATCGATCTCCACTACCAGCATGTCGCCCGCGCCGATGCTGCGACCGGACAGTTCCATGATGTTCGCACGATGCGTGACATACACCGCCGGCCCCGCATCGCGCGCAAATGCCTCCGCAAGATGCTGGTGCCAGGCACGCATGCGGCGCTCCCGGTCGGGTTCATTGGTGCGGAAGATCGAGCCCAGCGCATCGAGGATCTCCGGCTCGCCGTAGCCCAGCAGGCGCGCCGTATCCGCATTGCGGCACCACGGGCCGGCAAATACGCGGATCTCGGCCAGTCCGGCGGCGCGCAGACGTTCACCAAGCTCGCGCGCCTGGTCACGGCCCAACTCGGAGAGGTTGCGCTGGGTTGTGCAGTCCTCGAGATCGAAACCCGGAGGGTCCCCGATACCTGGCGCCGCGGCATGCCGCATTAACAGGATCCGGTGGGGCTCCTGCAACTGAGCAACAATGACGTGCTCCGCAGCCAGTTCGTCCGCCCAAACCGGTGTGCCAAACAGACACCCCACTACCAGGGCCAGCCCAAGCAGCAGCCGTTTCACAGTTCCGATTTCCTCCGCTACACCACCGCGCGACTCCGCCATGCAGAGCCATCACCGCCGCCGGACTAATCGGGGCGGCAGAGCCCGTCACCACAGCGCGACCGCCAGCGTCGACGCGCAAACCCGTTATAGACCCGATCCATCAGGCGCACCACGTGCGGCACGCGCGACAGCACCCGCCCCAGCAAGCGGTAGTACGGCAAATGCCGCCAGACGACGACAAACGCCCAGGCCCCACTGTGGATCTGCCCCTGGGCGTCGACCACATGCATACGCCGCATCGCCGCATCCCAGTCGATGCGCCACGCCTTCAAGGGTGCCGCGTCGGCGTGGATATCCTGCCAGTCCACGCGACCGGCCTTGTCCAGCCGCCGGTAGTGGCCGATCTCGCGCCGACAAAGTGGGCAGCCGCCATCGAAAAAGACGATGGGGCGCCGCCCGGATAACGAATGGTCAGGCATGGCCGACCGGGCCCAGGTATTGATATTCGGCCTCCGGCAGCGAGCCCAACGCACGTTCTACCACGTCGCGCGCCAGATCGCGGGTCATCTCCGGATGCGCCGGGATCATGTCGGTGCGCACGGCGAGCGCCATTGCCAGCGCCTGCAGCACATCTCCATTGCAGGTGTCGCCCAGCAGTGCAATCTCGTGATCCAGGGTCTCGACCAGCCGGTCCAGCAACTGCTGGACACGCACGGCGGACCCGGTCTCGGGATGCAAACGAAACTCGAAGGAAACGGCCTCTCCACTGGGGGTGGTATACCGATAGGGCATCACGTCCATGGGTCTCTCCTTCTTGTTCGTGTGGATCGGATGGTATCGCCAGGCCGAACGGCGGCTTAGGCTTACGTGGTTGGGCCACGCATGACGGAAACAGTTCAACCAGGAACGAGTTTCCCCGTCGGTCAAGATGGGGTCTGCATCGTTACTGGGCTTTACCGTATCAGACCACACTGACGGGATACTCGATCGAACCGCGAGTCGCGGTATTCTTGACCTCGATGAATATGGGACTGCACTTACACGCAGGGTGGCACTGATGGCCCGTCGACGACGCGGACCGATTACCCGTCTGCTACGCGCACTGACCTGGCTGCTGGCCGGGACGCTCACACTCGCGGTCACATTCGCGCTCGGCCTGATCGTGCTGTTCGCCAAGGTCAACCCGCCCTATGGCATGGCCATGGTCGTCGCCACGGACTGGCAGACCGCATCCCGCCTACGGCCCGAATGGCAGCGCCTGGACGACCTTCCGCGTCACCTGATGCTGGCCGTGATCGCAGCGGAAGACCAGCACTTTCCGGTACATCGCGGCTTTGACTGGGGCTCCATGCGCCAGGCGGTAGACGACCACATGCTGCACGGCCAACGCCTGCGCGGGGCCAGCACCATCAGCCAGCAAACGGCCAAAAACCTGTTCCTGTGGCACAAGCGCTCCTGGGTCCGCAAAACGCTGGAGGCCGGATTCACGGCCGGTATGGAAACCATCTGGCCCAAGCGCCGCATCTTCGAGGTCTACCTGAACCTGGCCGAGTGGGGTCCGGGCATCTACGGGATCGAGCACGCCGCCCAGCACTACTTTGGCTTATCCGCGCGCGAACTGGACCGCCACCAGTCCGCACGCCTGGCCGCGATCCTCCCCAGCCCGGGCAGCTACAACCCTGTCAACCCCGGCCCGCGCCTCAGCCAGCGGATCGCCTGGATCGAGCGCCAGATGAACCAGCTGGGCATCGCCTGGCTGGACCCCATGCTGCTGGAATAGCCCCTGCGCTCGCTCCACGGGCGTGAAAATGCCCTGGTGTTTCCCTAGACTACATTCCTCCGCTGTCGCACGGATGCTCGCACTGGCGTCCTCCTGGCGACCCGCGAACCCCGTCCAAACCCGAGGTCCGCCCGTGTCCCCCAGCCGCTTTTTGCGTCTCCCCTTCTTCCTCCTCCTCACCCTCTTCTCGCTGTTGCTGCTCATGCCCCTGGGGACCGTTCAGGCCCAGGAGGGTGGCGATGGAGGTGATCTGCATGACGCGCTGATCGAGGCACTGGAGAACGAAGAGGCACGCGAACGCCTGCTCGAGACACTGCGGGCCGAACGTACCGGGGACGACGAGAGTACGGCAGGCGATGAGGCGGCGGTCGACACCGACGAACTGACGTCGATCCCGCGCCAGATCGCCCAGTTCACCCAATCGCTGGCCGAAGGCACAGTGCAGGAGATTCGGGCCCTGAACGAGATCGCCGTGGATATTGGCGACAAGCTGAGCTCGATCGACCCGGTGGTATTCGGCGCGGGGGTGCTGGACCTGGCGATCCTGATTGTCCTGACGATCGCCGCGTTCCTGATCCTGCGGCGCCTTGGCAGCCCGATGTTCGCGGCGCTGGATCGCTGGGTGATCAACTCGCCGGAGCAGTATCACCTGCTGCGCGCACTCCCCGCCGTACTCCTGGCCGCGCTGATCGATTTCCTGATCGTGATCCTGGCCTGGGTCGGGGGTTATGGCCTCGCGCTCTTTGTGCTCGGGGAGTCCGGAGAGATGCTGACGCGGCACTCGCTGTTCCTCAACGCCTTCCTGCTGATCGAGGTCACCAAGGCGGCCCTGCGCCTGATCTTCGCCACGCGCTACCGGGGCCTGCGGCTGCTGCCCATGGCCGGCGACGAGGCCGCCTACTGGAATGCCTGGCTGGCACGCCTGGTCACGTACATCGGCTACGGCCTGCTGCTGCTGGTGCCGCTGGCCAACAATCATCTCTCCAGCGAGGCCGGGCGCTCGCTGGGGCTGCTGGTCATGCTGACCGCTTTCCTCTACGCGGCGGTCATCATCCTGCAGAACCGCCAGCGCGTGCATGACCGCCTGATCCTGGTCGCCAATCGTGCCGGATTCGCCTTCACGCGCATGACGCTGACCTTCCTGGCGAACGCCTGGCACTGGATCGCGCTGATCTACTTCCTGACCCTGGCAATCGTCAGCATCACCCGCCCGGAAGATGCCCTGCCCTTCATGGCCAAGGCCACCGGACAGACGGTACTGGCCGCATTCATCGGGGTCTTTGTCGCCAACGTGCTCAGCCAGATCATCGGCCGCGAGATCCGGGTTCCGGACGAGACTCGCATGAAGTTCCCGATGCTCGAGGCACGCCTGAACTCGTACATCCCCAAGGCGCTGAAGACGATGCGCCTGGTGATCCTGCTCATCGTGCTGGCAGTGATCGCAGATGCCTGGGGCGCGTTCAATCTCGGCGCCTGGATTGCCTCCGATACGGGCATGTACGTGCTCGGCACTGCGATCTCGGTCGCCCTGATCCTGATCGGTGCCCTGGCCATCTGGCTCGTGTTCGCCAGCTGGATCGAACACCGCCTGAGCCCGAATACCGGCGAGGGCGAGCCCGGGGCGCGCGAGAAGACCCTGCTGACCCTGTTCCGCAATGCGGTCGCCGTCGTGCTGGCCGTGATGACCGCCATGATCGTGCTGGCCGAGATTGGCGTGAATATCGGCCCGCTGCTGGCCGGCGCCGGCGTGCTCGGCCTGGCGGTTGGCTTCGGCGCACAAAAGCTGGTGCAGGACATCATCACCGGGGTGTTCATCCAGCTGGAGAAAGCCATCAACACCGGGGACGTGGTCACGGTGGCCGGCATGACCGGCGTGGTCGAGAAGCTCACGATCCGTTCCATGGGCCTGCGTGACCTGTCCGGCACCTATCACCTGATCCCGTTCTCGTCGGTGGATGCCGTCTCCAACTACATGCGCGAGTATGGCTATCACGTGGGCGAGTACGGCGTGGCCTATCGCGAGGACATCGACGAAGTGATCGTGCGCCTGCGCGAGGCCTTCGAGGAACTCAAGGAAGATCCGGACCAGGGTCCGAACATCCTCGACGAGATGGAGGTACACGGCGTGACTGCGCTGGCCGACAGCTCGGTCAACGTGCGCATCCGCATCAAGGCGCTGCCCGGTACGCAGTTTGGCCTGGGCCGCGCGTTCAACCGCCTGGTGAAGAAGCACTTCGACGCCGCCGGTATCGAGATCCCGTTCCCGCATCAGACCATCTACTTCGGTCAGGAAAAGGACGGCAGCGCTCCGCCCGCGCACCTGCGTCTCAGCCAGGAGCAGGGTGAAGACACCGACGACGGTCGCGACTACTCGAAAGACCAGCGGGCCCGCCCCAATCCGAAGCACAAGGGCGATTACGACGAGGCCGAGGACTGAGCGAGACAGGGCCGGTGTACGGATTCACGCGGACGACTTCCCCCGAAGGGGAAGTCGCGCCATGATGAAGGCATGCGACTGCTGATTCTGCTCGCACCGCTCGTGCTGCTTCTGGCCTGGGCACCGAGCTGGTGGGTACGCCAGACGATGAGGAAGTACAGCCAGCCGGAGGACCGCTACGACGGGACCGGCGCCGAGCTTGCGCGTGACCTTCTGGATCGCCATGGCCTGCATCACGTGCGCGTCGAATCCACCCGCGATGGCGACCACTACGATCCCTTCGATCGCGCGGTGCGGCTGTCGGAGGACAACCACGACGGTCGCTCGCTCACCGCGATCACGGTGGCTGCGCACGAGGTCGGGCACGCGGTGCAGCACGCTCAGGACTACCCGCCCCTGCGCATGCGCAGCAACCTGGTCTGCCTGTCTCGCTACGGACAGCAGATCGGGGCCTGGCTAATGGTCGCGATCCCCATCATCACGCTGATCGCCCGGCATCCGGCACCGGGCATCCTGTTCTTCCTGGCCGGGATTCTGTCGATGGGGATCGCCGCGCTGGTGCACTTCGTCACCCTGCCCACCGAGTTCGACGCGAGCTTTCGCCGCGCCCTGCCGATGCTGCGCCGGGGCAATTACCTGCACCCGCCGGACTATCCCCATGCCCAGCGCATCCTGAAGGCCGCGGCCTACACCTACGTCGCCCAGTCCCTGATGAGCCTGTTGAACATCGCGTCCTGGTTCCGCTTCCTGCGGCGGTAGCGCATGGACCGCTGCCCGCTGTGTACCGCACCTCTGCGCCCGTTCTTCAGCCGCGGGGTGCGCGACCCTTCGCCCGGGGACTACCAGCGCTGCAGGGGCTGCTCGCTGATTGTCCTGAAGCACCGTTGCTGGCCCACCCTCGCATTCGAGCGCGAGTACTACCAGACACACGAAAACCGGCCGGACGACCCCGGGTATCGGCGGTTTCTGGGCCGCCTGCTTGCACCGCTGGAGGCGCACTGCCCGCCACCGGCGCAGGGCGTGGACTGGGGCTGCGGCCCCCATCCGGTACTGGCGGACATGCTGTGTGCGCGCGGCTACTCCATGCAGACCCATGACCCCGTATTCGCACCTGACCGTCCCGAAGCCCGTGCATGCTTCGATCTCGTCACCTGTACCGAGGTTCTCGAGCACCTGCATGACCCGATCGCCATCCTTGGCGAGATGGCCACCCTTCTGCGCCCCGGCGGCACGATTGCGATCATGACCGGCTGGCCGCCCCCCGCGGCGGCCTTTCATCGCTGGCACTATCGCCGCGACCCTACCCACGTGGCCTTCTACGGGCCCGACACCCTGCGCTGGATCGCCGCGCATCTTGGCTGGGCGATCCACCTGCCGGCACCGGACATTGCGCTTTTTCGCATCCCGGAGCCCCAGGGAAACGAAAAACGAGAAGCCTGCAACGAAATCCGGGGTGCCCCGGAAACCTCGGCTCGCGCCTGTTAAGCTGTTGTTAAGTCGCCACGCACTAAGCTTCCCACCGTACTTTCACGAGGAGAGTTGTTATGACGAACCGTTCCCGGCCTCTCGCCGGTTTGATTGCCGCCGCCGCGCTTGCGCTCGCCAGTCCGCTGGTGATGGCCCAGGGCATGGGTCAGGAAGGCATGGGCCAGCAGGGGCAGCAGGAAGGCGGGGCCAACCCGCAAATGGAAATGCAGCAGCTGCAGCAGACCCTGGCCGAGACCCAGCAGCAGGCGATCGAGAACAACCCTGATCTGGAGCGCAAGGGCGAAGAGCTTGAGAACCTGGTGCTCGACAAGATGGAAGAGGCCGGTTACCAGCCCCGCCAGGATCTTGAAACCCTCGAAGGCGCCGAAGAACGCCTGCGCGACCCGGACCTGAGTGCCGAAGAGCGCCAGCAGGTAATCCAGTCCGAAGAGGTCCAGCAGGCGCAGATGAACCTGCAGGAGGCCCAGCAGGCCGTCGCGCAGGACGAGGAGGTCATCTCCGCTCAGGAATCGCTGCGCGAGGACCTGATGGCCGCGATGCGCGAAGAGAATCCGGACATCGATGACATCATCGCGCGTCTGGAAACCCTGCAGCAGGAAATGCAACAGGGCGGAAGCCCGGGCATGGCACCCCCGCAGTAAGCCACGCTGAAGCATACGCTGGAAGGCCCCGGTCGCCGCTGGTGACCGGGGCTTTTTTGTGCAGGGTTGGGCGCTCCAGCGAGTGCGATATATACCCTAAAGGCTATATATCGTATTGAATGCCTTTGATAGAAGAAAATAAGCCGACCTTCTATAATCTTCCCTCCCCTGACTGCGCCCGGCCCAACCCCGGGCCAGAGATGGCTGCCAATCACGTGACGACGGCCCTGGCAGCCATACAGCCCGGGTGCGCCAGGCACGCGGGATCGCTCGACTAGCCGTCGTCTTCGTCACGAACAGGCCAAGCGAGTACCGCCATGAATTCGATCCTGCTGCGCATCTTTCCGTTCCTGAGCTGGCGTCCCACCAAGGAAACGCTCAACGCGGATCTGATTGCGGGGATCTCGGTGGCCCTGGTCCTGATCCCGCAATCCATGGCCTATGCGCAACTGGCCGGTCTGCCTCCGGTGTACGGGCTCTATGCCTCGCTGCTGCCGGTGATGGTGGCCGCGCTGTGGGGTTCCTCGAATCAGCTCGCCACCGGCCCGGTGGCAGTGGTATCCCTGCTCACGGCATCGGCCCTGGTGCCGCTGGCGGCCGAGGGCTCATCCGAATTCATCATGCTGGCGATTGCGCTCGCCCTGATCGTGGGCGTAATCCAGCTGGTCATGGGCCTGTTCAAGCTGGGCGCGCTGGTCAGCTTCATCTCGCACCCGGTGATCGTCGGCTTTACCAACGCCGCCGCGATCATCATCGGGCTGTCCCAGATCAACAAGCTGCTGGGGGTACCGATCGACACCTCCGGCCACTTCCTTCTGGGTCTTTGGGGTGTCGTGCTGGAGCTGGGGCACACCCATTGGCCCACCCTCGCCTTCGGCCTGGGCGCGATCGCGCTGATGGTCGGCATGAAACGCGTCGCCCCGAAGATTCCGGGCGTGCTGGTCGCGGTGGTTGTCACCATCCTGGTCTCCTGGCTGATCGGGTACGAGCGCAAGGCCGACACGACGCTCGCACAAATTGCGCCTGGCGAGCTGGTCGAACTCGCCCAGCAGATCGAGGAGAAGCAGGGACAGGCGGCCAATCTGGATGACCGCGTGCGCGAACTGGAACTCGAGATTCAGGAGGCGGCCCGTGGCGATGCACCGGCCCTGCGCTTCGAGCAGGAGCAGGCCGCACTGCAGCGCGATGAACTGCGCGCCGAGCTCGCCCCACTGCGCGACGAGTTGCGCAACACAACGTTGCGCCGACTCCCGGCGACGGACGACGAACCCGAGCGCTTCATCGCCGATGACCACATGACGGATGCCGAACGCGAACGCGCCGAGCGCACCTCGTGGCGGATCGAGCAAGTGGACGGCGATGAGGTCTCGCTCAATGGTGGCGGCGCTGTCGTGGGCAACGTACCCCAGGGTCTGCCGTCAATCTCCGCACCAGAGATCACCTTCGGAACGATCACCACGCTCCTGACCACGGCCTTCGTGATCGCGCTGGTCGGCTTTACCGAGGCCATTGCGATCGCCAAAGCCATGGCCGCGCGCACCGGCCAGCGTCTGGACCCGAACAAGGAGCTGATGGGACAGGGCCTGGCCAACATCGCCGGCGGCTTTACACAGGGCTACCCCGTCAGCGGTTCGTTCTCGCGCTCGGCGGTCAACCTCAATTCGGGTGCACGCACCGGCCTGGCCTCGGTATTTACAGCCGTGCTTATCGGGATCGCATTGCTCTTCCTGACGCCCCTGATCTACCACCTGCCGCAATCGGTACTGGCGGCGATCATCATGATGGCCGTGGTCGGGCTGATTAACTTCAAGGCAATCAAGCACGCCTGGGTGGCCAACAAGCATGACGGGGCGGCCGCGGTGGTCACCTTCATCGCCACCCTGGCGATGGCCCCGAATCTCGACTACGGCATCTTGATGGGTGCCGGTCTGGCCATCGTGCTGTACCTGTACCGCACCATGCAGCCGCGCGTATGCGAACTGGCCCGCTACGACGACGGGACGCTTCGCGAGGCCCAGCGCTACGGGCTGGAGACCAACGAGAAGGTCGGCCTGATGCGCTTCGACGGCTCGCTGTACTTCGCCAACGTCCCCTACTTCGAGGACGCGGTACTGGACCTGGTCGCGCGCCACCCACAGGCCAAGTATCTGATCGTGGTGGGCAAGGGCATCAACGAGATCGACGCCTCCGGCGAGGAAGTGATCCACCAGCTGGTGCACCGCCTGAAGGCGCGCGGCATCACCCTGGTCTTCGCCGGCGTGAAGGCACAGGTCCTGGAGGTGATACAGCGCACCGGGCTCGAGGACATTATCGGCAAGGACAACATCTTCAAGTCCACCGACCACGCGGTTAAGGAGATCTCCGAACGCGTGGGTGAGCCAATCAAGTGATCGCCAAAGCCCACGCCACGGACGGCGAAAAGGGCTGCACCCACCGGCGTCAATCGCTACACTGAGCAGGTTACGAACCCAAGAGGAGTTGACCCGTGTCCCGAGACCAGATCGTTCGCTCGAGTCGCAATCCGTCCAGCACCGGTTCCATCAGCGAGACCATCTCGACCAACAAGGTCATCCGCCAGACCTACATGCTGCTGTCGGTGACGCTGGCATTCAGCGCCGTGATGGCCTTCGTGGCGATGGCTGTGGGCGCCCCGGCGGTGCACTGGCTGGTCCTGCTGGCGGTCCTGATTGGCGGCCCGTTCGCCATCCATGCCGCTCGCAATTCCGCGCTCGGACTGGTGCTGACCTTCGCCTTCACCGGCGTGCTGGGCTTCTTCCTCGGCCCGATCCTGAGCATGTACCTGGGCCTGCCCAACGGGCCGCAGATCGTCGGCAATGCCTTTACCGCCACGGCGGTCGCCTTTGTCGCGCTGTCCGGCTATGCCCTGGCCACCAAGAAGGACTTCAGCTTCCTGGGTGGCTTCCTGGTGGTCGGCCTGATCGTCGCCCTGCTGGCGATCGTCGCGAACATCTTCCTGGCGATCCCGGCGCTGTCGCTGACCATCTCGGCGGCCGTGGTGCTGCTGCTGTCGGCGGCGATCCTGTTCGACACCAGCCGCATGATCCACGACCCGGAGGCCAACTACATCATGATGACGGTCTCGCTGTACGCGAACCTCTATGTGATGTTCCTCCACCTGCTGAACCTGTTCCACGCCTTCATGGGCGACAACTAACAGTCGCAGGCCGACAGGCAAGCGATTCGGGCCCCGCGATGCGGGGCCCTTTTGTTGGGAAACACTGATCAATGTACACGCTCGCGTTGGTACCCCAGGTTTTCCGAGGCAAGCCGCATCGTGCGGTCGGTAGTGATCCTGTCCGCAAGCGTCGCAACACCGTTTCGCCTGGTAAACGCCATGACTGAACTGCGACACGGGGTATTTCTCGACCTGTCCACGGTGGATCGCGACGACCTGGACCTCACCCCCCTGCGCGAGGCCCTTCCCGAGTGGGACCTGCACCCGCGCACAGACCCCGACGAGATCGCCGCCCGCATCGCCAGTGCCGAGGTTGTGGTCACCAACAAGGTGGTGCTCGACGAGTCGCTGCTGGCCGCGGCCGCAAACCTGCAGCTGGTCTGCGCGGCGGCCACCGGCACCAACAATATCGATGTCGCCGCCGCGAACCGGGCGGGCATCACGGTCAGCAATGCCCGCGACTATGCGACAGACTCCGTGGTACAGCATGTCTTTGCCCTGCTGCTGACGCTGGTCACGCGGCTGGACGACTACCGCGCCGATATTCGCGCCGGCCACTGGAGCGCGTCCGATCAGTTCTGTCTGCTGGATCACCCGATCCGGACCCTGGCGGGCATGCGTCTGGGCATCATCGGCCATGGCGTACTGGGCCAGGCCACGGCACGCGTCGCCCGGGCCTTCGGCATGCAGGTTCAGGTGGCCGCAAGCCTGCGCAAGGCGGTGCCCTCGCCTGCGGATGACGCGGATCGAATCCCGCTGCCCGAGCTCCTGGCGACCAGCGACGTGGTCAGCCTGCATTGCCCGTTGTCCCCCGAAACCCGCCACCTGATCGACGACAACGCACTGCGGCAGATGCCCACTGGGTCAATCCTGCTCAATACCGCCCGTGGCGGCCTGGTCGATCCCGAGGCCCTCGCGCGGCATTTGCGAGCGGGCCACCTGGGCGGTGCCGGCATCGACGTCCTGGAGCCCGAGCCCCCGCCCGCAGACCACCCCCTGCTGGCAGCGGACATCCCGAACCTTGTGCTGACGCCACATACGGCCTGGGCGGCCCGCGGTGCCCGTCAGCACGTGATCGAGGAGGTCGCAGCCAACATCCACTCTTTCGCCCAGGGACAGCCCCGCCATGTCGTCAGCTGACCCATCCCGCACCGACCACGAACTGATCGCGCGGATCGAGGCGCTGGAAGTTCGCCTGGCGCATCAGGAATACACCCAGGAAGAGCAGGCCCGCGTCCAGCACGAGCTCCAGCAGGACAACCAGGAACTGCGCCGCCAGCTCCAGTGGCTCCGCGACCGGTTGCGGGAACTCGAGGACCAGGGTGGCGGCCCCGGAGACGGCAACGAGCCGCCTCCGCCGCACTACTGACCGTGACCCTTCAAGTCCGCGCAGAACCCGGGCAGGAGGCCCGAGGCCGGGAGATCGACCACTACCTGAGAGCCCACGGCTATCGCCACCTGGGCGAGGCGCCCCTGGTACTGGAGGTCGGCGCGCACGGGCTGTCGCTGATCCGCGAGGAGGGTCGACGCGAACTGCGTCTGCATCTGGACTTTGCCACCGGCCGTCAGGGATATCGTCTGGCCCATAGCGGGCATCAGCGAGAGGGCCTGATCCGGGCCATGGGCAACATCCCGCGAGACAGCCATGTGGTGGACGCCACCGCCGGCCTGGGGCGCGATACGCTGCTGCTGGCCGCGCACGGCTTCCGCGTGGATGCCTGGGAACGCCACCCGGTCGTCTACCTGCTGCTGGCGGATGCCCTGCAGCGCGCCGCCCATGACGAGGCGCTGGCCCCGATTGTCGAGCGCATCACGCTGCACGCGGGCCTGGCCACGCCAGCGACCCTGGGCACACCGCCCGTCGCCGCCGTGTTCGATCCCATGTTTCCGGAGCGGGCCAAGCGCGCCGCGGTCAAGAAGGACATGCAGCTGACCCAGGCCCTGATGGAGGGCGCCCCGGACCCCGACCCGGAAACCACGCTGCAGCGTCTGCGCGAGGCGGCCACGCGGCGGGTCGTCGTCAAGCGGCCCCTGCATGCCCCTGCCCTGGGTCCCGACACGCCCCAGGGCAGCGTCCGGGGCAAGAGCGTACGCTTCGACGTCTACGCACCCACCGTGCACGCCTGAATCCGGCCTCCGGGCCCGCCCACGCGCGCCTCACCGATCACGAACCACCCAGAATCAGCCTGTCGTCTCCGGAGAAACGGTACTCGGGGATCGGCAGATTGCGCCGGGCGTCCTGCCCGTCATACACCCGTCCGGCGGCATCATAGCGGCCCCCACGGCAGCGATCGACGAACCCGCCGGACCAGTCGTCCGCCGCGTCCGGGTGCACCAGATCCAGCTCGCAGCCGAGATCGGTGCTCTCGCCGATCACGACCAGCCACTCCGGCCGCAGACTGCGCAGCGGCAGTTCCAGCCCGTCTGGCTGCTGGCCCCGGCGGGCGCGTGGATCGACCAGCTCGTCATCTTCACCCAGCGCCTGTTGGAGGGCCGGGTCACGGTGCAGCACCAGGATGCGCCGACCCTCCCAGTCCAGCCGCTTGAGCTGGCCGGGGGCGATCGTATCCAGCTCCACGACGCGGCGCTCGGTCTCCCCGCCACCCAGCATGGACAGGGCGTAGCTCGCAAGGACACCGGCGAACATCACCACCCCGCCCAGCACCATCAGCTTCATCAGGACGCGGATCCGTATTCGATTCAGGCTTTCGCCCGCGGGCTGCATCGTGAGTACCCCGGTCTGTAAAGAATGTGCTTTGCGCCTGGCCGGCGTGCCTCTACACTACGCGCATGACTACAGCCAGACGCTCCGGACGCCGCCACTACATCGGCATCCACAATGACTTGTACGGCGGCATGACGCCGGTCGGCAATATTATCCGCGATGCCTGGGTCTTCGGCTTCCTGCCGGAGACCGAGACCTGCGAGGGGTGGGACCTCGGGCGCATCCAGCAGCTCCACGACCAGGTCAACGCCGAGTGGGACAAGTACGACCTGCGCATCGCCAACCTCCCGCCCGAGCTTCGCGAGCGCCACACGCGCATCCACGATGCAGCGATCGAGCGTGCCCGCGAGCACGGCTGGATCCCCGGGAAGGACTACGACAGCGAGATGGGCGACGACGCCTAGCCCTAGGGAAACACTGATGCCAGGTACGGAGACCGAGCCGATGATCCGCGCCCTAGTCGTGATCGGGGCCCTGCTCGCCGCCATCGCGGTGGTGCTCGGTGCCTTCGGCGCACATGCCCTGCAAGAACGATTGTCCGAGCGCGCGCTGGCCACCTGGGACACCGGCGTCCAGTATCACTTCATCCATGCCCTCGCCCTGTTGCTACTGGCAGCGCTGTGGTCGCACCTGGCCAGCGGCTGGGCCACCGCCAGCGCCGTCGCCTTCGTGCTTGGCATCCTGCTCTTTGCCGGCAGCCTGTATGCCCTGGCACTGGGCGCCCCGCGCGTACTGGGAGCCATCGCACCTCTGGGCGGCACCACCTTCATCCTCGGCTGGCTGAGCCTGGCGATCGCCGCCTGGCGGGCGTAGCAAGACATTTGCAAACCCGGACAAAGCCAGACTTGGCTTTTCTCAGCGCATCCAACATTTATACTGCCTGCGCCACAAGCATTGACTGAACCGAGAGACCCATGAGCCAGCCCTCCTTCGCCGTATTCGCCGAACAGACCCTCGACGAGATCTACAACCGCCTGAGCGACCAGGACGGTCTCGACGACCTGGACATCGACCTGATCGACGGTGTCCTGACCCTCGAATTCGAGGACGGGGCGCAGATGATCCTGAACCGCCAGGAGGCTGCGCAGCAGATCTGGCTGTCCTCGCCCGAGGGCCCGGCTCACTTCGGCTACAACGAGGACGAAGATGCCTGGCTGGATGACCGTAACGGGGACGACCTGCACGAGACCGTGGCCCGCGTGATCGGGCAGAAGCTGGGCGTACGCGTCGAGCTCTAGGGAGACGCTGATTGAATCGCACGTCCGCGCTCGAGTCGCTTTTGCGTGCGAACAAGGCGCGGTGACTGCCGTGCAGTCATTCTGCACAAAGGAGCCGCAACGCCGTTCCCGCGCCCGTTTTTGATCAACAACGGGCGGCCGAGCTCCTGCTTTCAATAGCTTGTGGGGTTGGTGCCCCCTGTTCCCCGATCCTGCGTTGCGCCCCGCATTCATCAAAAACGGGCGGGTAGAACCACTACCCGCTACACGACGCGCCTTGTCTCGGAAAACAGGGGGCACCAACGCGGACGTGCGATTAAACCAGCGTCTCCCTAGTCTCGGCCCGACCGGCCGTCTTCACCCTCCTGCGACGACGCCTCCGGAGATCCCTCCTCATCCAGCGCCCGCAGGTGGGCCTCCAGCTCCGCCAGCACCGGATGCGGCCGGTCCTCTTCCAGCGCGTTATCCAGTGCCCGGGTCGCTTCCAGCGCCTGGGGGTCCCCTCGCAGCGGCATGCGCGCGATCCCCAGCGCCAGCATGCGGAACTGGCGAAACACCAGGTAGCTGACGGTCGCGGTGATCAGCGCCGCCCACATCTGCTCCTGAAACCAAAGCCAGACGGCGATCCCGTAGCCGCTGAAGGTCAGCACAAAGATCCCCAGCGCGACACGATGAGCGCGGGCCACAATGGCCTCCAGCACATCGCGATTGCGCACGACGAAGTCACGTTCGAAATGCATGCAGTTCGGTCCTCGGCCGCCTAGGGAAACGCTGATTCATGTACACGCTCGCGCTCGAGTCGCTTTTGCGTGCGAACAAGGCGCGGTGACCGCCGTGCAGTCATTCTGCACAAGGGAACCGCAACGCCGGGCGCGCGCCCGTTGTCATCAAAAACGGGCGGCCGAGCCCCTTGGGGTTGGCACCCCCGGTTCCCCGATCCTGCGTTGCGGCCCTTGCCGGTAGAACCGCTACCGGCTGCGCACCGCGCCTTCTCTCGGAAAACCGGGGGTGCCAACGCGAGTGTGTACATGAATCAGCGTTTCCCTAACGGCTATGGTTGCTGGGCGCGCCAGCGTTCGAAGGTTGGATAGTCCTCATAGCCGCGCGTGAGCACATAGTCCATCACGTTGCGCAGCCGGTTCAGGTGCACGACCGAATCAATGCGGATGATCTCCTCGCCCGTCTCGTCGAAGAAGATCAGAGTCGGCGCCCAGTGCACGTCCAGTTCCGCCGCCCAGTCGCGCGGGTTGGTTCGTTGACCGTCCGGGGTCAGTACCGGCGTGTCACTGTCCTCGGCGTCCAGCTGGACGGCATCCATCAGGGCGATGCGGTCCAGCACCTCGTCTTCCTGCAACGGTTCGGTATGCAGGATATCGCAGGCATGGCAGGCCTCGCGCTCGAAGAACACCACCAGGGGCCGTTGCGCGGGGATCTTGCTGCGATCCAGCGCATAGGGCTCGTTGACAAAGAAGTCGCGCTCGTTGATGTCGTCCGTGTCGAACTTGGGCGGAGGGTCGGCGCGGTCGAGATAATCACGAAAACTCATTTCGCGGTCGTGACGCTCCGTCACGAAGTCGAGCAGCGCGCGGAATCGATACGGCGGGTAGTATCCCCGCATCTGGTGGATGCGTTCGCCGTCAGCATCATAGAAAGCAATTGAAGGGGTGAAGTTAAGCCGCTGTTCCGAGGCATATTCGCGTTCGAATTTGACCTCCCCGTCCAGCCCGGTCACCTCGCGGTCGCCGAGCACGTCGATCGCCACCACATCGAAGTTGTCCGACAGCTGCGCGCGAATGTCCTCTTTCTCGAAATTCACCTCGAACAGCTGTTCGCAGTACGGGCAGTCGTCCATCCCGTAGTACACGGCCAGCCCCTGCTTGCCGCGCTCCACGGCACGTTCCAGGTCCTCCGGCAGATCGAGAAAGCTCAGCTCGAACCAGTCCGGTGCGTGCAGGCCGATGATCCGCGGTGAATCGTCGAAATCGAAGCCCTCCTCGATCTCGGCCTGCGCCCACAGCGGCCAGCAAAGCAGCAGCACCAGCAGACTGACGAACGCAGTTGGCTTTCCGATTTGGCTCACATCCACCCCGCCTGAATCAACTTACTGTTCAGACGGCGGTTTCAGGACCGAGGTTCCACCGAGATAGGGACGCAGCCGCTCCGGGACCGTGATCGAGCCGTCGGCCTGCTGGTGATTCTCGAGCAGGGCGACCAGGGCACGACCCACCGCGACACCGGACCCGTTGATGGTATGCACCAGCTCGGGCTTGCTGCCTGCTTCCGGACGGAAGCGGGCCTGCATACGCCGCGCTTGGAAGGCCTCGAAATTGGAGCACGAGGAGATCTCGCGGTAGGCCTGCTGGCCCGGCAACCAGACCTCCAGGTCATAGGTGCGCGCGGCCGCAAAGCCCATGTCGCCGGTACTCAGCAGCATTACGCGATAGGGCAGCTCCAGTGCCTGCAGCACCGTCTCCGCGTGCCCGAGCAGCTCTTCCAGGGCCGCGCCGGACTGTTCCGGATGCACCACCTGCACCAGCTCCACCTTCTCGAACTGGTGCTGGCGGATCAGGCCGCGCACGTCACGCCCGTAGCTGCCCGCCTCCGAGCGGAAGCACGGGGTGTGGGCGGTCATCTTCAGCGGGAGCGCGCCGGCCTCGAGGATCTGCTCGCGCACCAGGTTGGTCAGCGTGACCTCGGCGGTCGGGATCAGCCGGAAACGCTGGTCGCAGTCCACCGAGAACAGGTCCTCATCGAACTTGGGCAGCTGGCCCGTCCCCTCCAGGGACTCCGGATTCGCCAGGTACGGGACATAGGTTTCCTGGTAGCCATGCTGCTGGGTGTGCAGGTCGAGCATGAACTGGGTCAACGCGCGGTGCAGACGCGCCATCTCGCCGCGCATCACCACGAAGCGGGAGCCGGCCACGCGTACCGCCGCCTCGAAATCCAGCCAGCCGCCGGGCAGGCCCAGGTCCACGTGGTCGCGGGGGGTGAAATCGAACTCGCGCGGGGTGCCCTCGCGGCGCACCTCGACGTTCGCCTCCTCGTCCTTGCCGACGGGCACGTCCTTCTGCGGCAGGTTCGGGATGCGCATCAGCAGCGCGTCCAGCTCCTGCTGCACGCCATGCAGGTCGGCCTCGCACTGCTTGAGTTCATCACCCAGACGACCGACCTCGGCCTTCAGGGGCTCGATATCCTCGCCCCGCGCCTTGGCCTGCCCGATCCCCTTGGAGCGGGTATTACGCTCGTTCTGGAGTTCCTGGGTACGAACCTGAAGGTCCTTGCGCCGCGCTTCCAGCGTCTCGAAGCGCTCGCGGTCGAGCTCGAAGCCGCGGCTGGCCAGGGCCGCCACGGTCGCGTCCAGGTCCTGGCGCAGACTGCGAATATCCAGCATGTCGGTAATCCGTTCACAAACGACCGGGAAGTCTACGGTCGCGGCCGCGCCCCGTCCATGGCCGGGCCGTCAGGCCCGTCCGGCCTCAGCCGCGTGACGCAGCGGCATTCCAGCGACGCCCCTGCACGCTACCCAGCCATACGCCCGCCAGCCACAGCACCAGGGATACGGACACATACAGCGCCGCACGTCCGGGATCGCCCGTCTCCAGCAACCACAGGCTCTCCAGGCTGAACACCGAAAACGTCGTAAAGCCCCCGCAGAAGCCGGCCAGGACAAACTGGCGGCTCACCGGATCGGCGGGCCGGCAACCCTCCGGGGCACTGATCACGGCGTAAAGCCCAATCAGCCAGGAGCCGGCCACATTCACCGCCAGCGTGTCCCAGGGAAACCCGGTTCCCATCAGGTGCAGCCCGGTCCACGACAGGCCATAGCGCGCCATGCTGCCCAGCGCGGCCCCCAGGGCGACGAACGCGGACAGGCGCAGCGAGTAGCCCGTCATGCCGCACCACCCGCGACGCGGCCCAGCGCATGGCCGATATACACCAGCGCCAGCCCACCACCCAGTGTGAGCAGGACGTAGGCGATCGCCGGGCGCCAGCCGTCGCGTTCCGCAACACCCAACGTCTGCAGGCTGAACGAGGAGACCGTGGTGAAACTGCCGAGCACCCCCACCACCAGCAACAACCAGAGCCAGCGCGCTCCGGAGGGGTCCGCCACCAGCCCGATCGTCACGCCGATCAGCAGCGCGCCCGAGGCGTTCACGACCAGCGTCCCCCACGGGAAACGGCCTCCGGTGCGGTTATCAATCCACTGCGACAGCCAGAAGCGCGCCAGCCCTCCCAGCGCGCCCCCTGCCCCCACCAGCACAAGGCCCTCCCACCAGTCGATCATGACGGCATTGTCTGTGCCCGCAGTCGGCCTGTCGAGCATTTGCATTCGGCGCACCGATTCAGCGCCCTCCGCGGATCTGTTCAAATACAACTTGGCCATGCTTCGGCACACGCTAGTGCGCCTGTTCATCGACAAGCCCTGACACATCGCCTTTCCCGGCGCATGATTAGGACAACCGGAAGCAATGTACAGCCGCCATCCGTCAGGGATACACATGAGCGATCGCGAACCAGACCGCGACTGGCACAGCCGGGGCGTCGACCAGACCCTGGATGCCCTTGGCACCAACGCTGACGGCCTGGATAGCGAAACCGCCCACCAGCGGCTGGAAAAACACGGGTACAACCGGCTGCCCCAGCCGCCACGCCGTGGACCGCTGATGCGCTTTCTGGGGCAGTTTCACAACATACTGATCTACGTACTGATCGCCGCAGCCGTTGGCACAGCGCTCCTTGGTCACTGGCTGGATACTGGCGTAATCCTCGGGGTGGTGCTGATCAATGCCACCATCGGCCACATCCAGGAGGGCAAGGCCGAAAAGGCCCTCGAAGCCATCCGCGGGATGCTCTCGCCCCAGGCGCAAGTCCTGCGGGAGGGGCAACGCCGCAGCATTCCCGCCGAGAAGCTCGTCCCCGGCGATATCGTCTATCTGCAGGCCGGAGACCGAGTCCCGGCTGATCTGCGCTTGATCGGGGCGCACAATATGCGGGTCGACGAGGCCACGCTGACCGGCGAGTCGATCGCCAGCGACAAACAGACCGACCCCGTGGACAGCGACGCCGATCTTGGCGACCGTCAGTCCATGGCCTACTCCGGGACCCTGGTCGCCTTCGGCCAGGGGCGCGGCGTAGTGGTGGCCACGGGCGCCAATACCGAGATCGGCCGCATCTCCACCCTGCTTGGCGAAGTGGAGAGCGTCACCACTCCGCTGCTTCAGCAGATCGCCCAGTTTGGCCGCTGGTTGTCAGTCGCGATTGGCGTGCTGGCGGCACTCACCTTTGCATTCGGCTTCTGGGTGCGCGACTACGACCTGGTAGAGACCTTTCTCGCTGCAGCCAGCCTTGCCGTTGCGGCGATTCCCGAGGGGCTGCCAGCGATCATGACCATCACCCTGGCGATCGGGGTTCAGCGGATGGCTGCCCGTCACGCGATCATCCGCCGCCTGCCGGCGGTCGAGACCCTGGGCTCGGTTACCACCATCTGCTCGGACAAGACCGGCACCCTCACCCGTAACGAGATGACGGTAAAGAGCATCATCACCACCCAGGCAGAGTACGAACTGGGCGGGGTGGGCTACGAGCCGCACGGCGGGGTCACCCGCGACGGCCAGGAGGCCGATCCGGAGACCGATCCCCTGCTGGCCGAGACCTTGCGCGGTATCCTGCTGTGCAACGACGCCGAGGTCTATCTCAAGGGCGACCAGTGGACCATGGAAGGCGACCCGACCGAAGGCGCCCTGATCACCGCGGCGATGAAGGGCGGGCTGGAGCCGAAGCTCGTGAACAAGGAATTTGTGCGCGACGACGTGATCCCGTTCGAATCATCCTACAAGTTCATGGCCACCCTGCACCACGATCATGAGGGGCACGCCTTCCTCTTCCTCAAGGGCGCGCCGGAACGCGTACTGGCGCTGTGCAGCCACCAGCGCACCGACGATGAGGATGAGCCGCTGGACACCGAACACTGGCAGCAGTGGATGGATGATGTCGCCTCCCGCGGTCAGCGCCTGCTCGCTCTCGCTACCAAACGCATGGAAAGGCACTGCCGAGAACTCGAGTTCGACGACATCGAGAACGGAGGCCTCACCCTGGTTGCTGTCTGCGGAATCATCGACCCTCCGCGAGAAGAGGCAATCGAAGCGGTGGCTCACTGTCAGAGAGCCGGGATCCGCGTGAAGATGATCACCGGCGATCACGGCGTCACCGCACGGGCGATCGCCGACGAACTGGGCATCAGCACCGAAGGCGGTGTCGTGGTCGGCCACGAACTGGACGACACCTCGGACGATGACCTCCAGGCGATGGTCCAGCGGGTCGACGTATTTGCCCGCACCACACCGGAGCACAAGCTGCGGCTCGTTCGCGCGATTCAGAGCCACGGCGACGTGGTAGCAATGACCGGTGACGGCGTAAACGACACCCCTGCACTCAAACGCGCCGATGTTGGCGTGGCCATGGGACTGAAGGGTACCGAGGCCGCACGCGAGGCCTCCGCAATGGTGCTGGCCGACGACAACTTCGTCTCCATCGCCAATGCGGTCGAGGAAGGCCGCACGGTCTATGACAACCTGAAAAAGGCGATCATGTTCCTGCTGCCCAGCAACGGGGGACTGGCCTTTACGATCGTCGCTGCCATTTTGCTGGGTCTGACCTTGCCGCTAACCCCGGTGCAGGTCCTGTGGGTCAACATGGTCAGTGCGGTTACCCTCGGCCTGGCGCTGGCCTTCGAACCGACCGAGCCGGGCGTGATGCAACGCCCTCCTCGCCCGCCCAATACGCCTATCTTGTCCGGCTTCCTGCTCTGGCGCGTCAGTTTCGTGTCCACCCTGCTGGTCGCCGGTGCCTTTGGCCACTTCCTGTGGCTGGAGCAGCAGGGGGCCGAACACGAGTTTGCCCGTACGGTGGCCATCAACACCCTGGTCATGGGGCAGCTGTTCTTCATGCTTACCAGCCGCTCTCTTCTGGCGCCCGCTCTCAGCCATGCAAGCCTCGTCGCCAGCCGACCGGCCCTGATCGCAATCGGGATCCTGATCGTGCTCCAGAGCCTCTTTACCTATGCCCCGCCACTGCAACTCCTGTTCGGCACCACCGCCATCGGACCGCAAGAGTGGCTGCGCATCCTCGCGTTCGGCCTGATCCTCTTTACCCTGGTGGAGCTCGAGAAGGCCCTGTTGCGCCGCAGGGGCTTCAACCCGCACCAGTAAAGGAGCCCCGAGCCGGCAGCCGGCCGCGGCCGCCCCCGTCCGCGACTGGCTCACGCCGGACAGCCCGCCGGGGCCCGCGTACGCCTCCCGTGATGAAGGGCCAGAGTTTGCAATCGGCCCACCTGTTTTGTATCCGGACGGCGTGTTTTTGGATATTTCTTTACCTATTATCCGGTACATCGAAGTCAACACCCCGACGGGCAGCCAACAGCGCCAACCAAGGTCGAGACAATGATCGAGACGCAGTGGCTGATCCCTCTCCTCCCCTTCCTCTCGGCATTACTCGTCCATCTGTTCGGTGCCCGACTCGGCAAACGGGTCGCACGGCTGAGCGTGGGCATCAACCTGCTCGTCGTGCTGGTGGCCGCTTTCCAGCTGATCGCCTACATCGCCAGAGACACAGGGCCGCAATGGACGGTCATGGCCGGCGGCTGGGGCAGTCTGCAGATCGACCCGCTGAGCGCGATCATGGCGCTGGTCGTCGCCGGCATCAGCCTGGTGGTCCACATCTATTCGATCCGCTACATGATCGAGGAGCCGGGGTACGCGCGCTTTTTCATGTTGCTGGATCTGATGACCGGCTCGATCCTGCTGATGGTCATGGCCGGCGATCTGATCACCCTGCTGGTGGCCTGGCATCTGATCGGCGTCTTTCTCTATTTCCTGCTGGCGCACAACACCGAACCCGTTAACGCGCAGCGCTACGCGTTCTGGACGTTCATTACCTATCGCCTGGGTGACCTGCCGCTGGTACTGGCCGCGATGGTGCTCTTCCAGGCCTACGGGGCGCTGGACTTCCCCACCCTGTTCGCCCGGATCGAAGCGGCGCCGGACGCCCGTACGTTCCTGGACCTGCCGGTGGCCGGAACCGTGGCCTTCCTGGTGGCGCTGGCGGCCTTTGCCAAATCCGCCCAGTTCCCGCTGCACACCTGGCTGCCCTATTCCATGGAGGGACCGACACCGGTTTCGGCATTGATGCACGCGGGTATCGTCAACGCCGGCGGCATCATCATCAATCGCTTCGCGCCGGTATTCGTCCACAGCAGCGAGGTCCTGCATCTGCTGTTCATCGTGGGCCTGTTCACGGCGGTACTCGGTTCGATGCTGATGCTCGCGCAGAACGACATCAAGAAGTCGCTGGGCTATTCCACCGTGGGCCAGATGGGCTTCATGATCATGGAGACCGGTGCGGGTGCGTTCGCGCTGGCGATCTTCCACCTGATTGCCCACGGGCTGTTCAAGGGCACGCTGTTCCTGGGTGCCGGCAAGGTAATTGGCGCCGCGCGCAAGCACGACGGCGTGCCGAACGACCCGCTCTACGACTTTCTGGTCGAACGCAAGTCGGCCCCGGCCCGACTGCCATGGCTGTTGATCGGGGCTGCGATGCTGATCGTGCCGCTGGTGATCCTGGTGCTCGCACACTACTGGGTGGCCCCGGACTTCTTCCAGAAACAGGGCGCGATCGTGCTCCTGTTCTTTGGCTGGATCACGGGCGTCCAGGTGCTGTTCGCCACGCACCGGCTGGATACCGGCAATCCCTTGCGCATGATGGCCCTGATCGTCCTGTCATTCGCGGTGATCGTGGTCGGCTACAGCTTTGTCGGGCACAGCTTCGAGAGCTTCCTGTATCCGGATGCCGAGTTCCGCGAAGCGCTTTATACCGCGGCAGGCATCGACCAGATCACCTTCGGTGTGCTGATCGCGCTACTGGCGCTGGTCATGGTGGCCGGGTGGATGGGCGCCTATCTGACCCACGTGCGCCGCCAGCGGGTCGACAGGGAACATGGACGCACCTGGCTGACGCTGTACTCGCTGTTCTCCCGCGAGTTCTACGTCGCCGAGCTCTACACTCGCATGACGGTCTCGCTGCTGGCGGGTTCCCGGCGCCTGAATCTCTGGCTGAGGTGGGGTTGAGATGTCCGCTCTGCTGATCCTCGTCGCGGCATTCTTCCTGCCACTGTTCCCGATGAGCCTGGCGTTCAATGCGCTGGCTGCGCGCATCAGCAACACCTACGTGCAGGTGGCGCTTTTCGTGGCCTGGCCGCAGATCGGCGTGGCACTGATCCTGTGGGGTGATATCGCACCATTCGCTGGAGTGCTTGTCGTCTGGGCGACCCTGAGTGCGATCCTGTACGCCTTTCGCCTGTTGACCATCCGCGACGTCGGGCGCTGGGCGGCCTTGCTGGCCAGCTCCACTTGGCCCCTGGTGTGGCTGTTCGCCTTGCAGCGGCCGGCTGAGACGGACGTGATCGGCTTCGCCCTCGCGATGACAGCCGCCCCGTTGCTGATGCTCCTGGTACGCGATGCGCTTGTTCGACGACTGGAGACCGCCTATACCGGACTGCATGGCGGGCTGGCGCGGGATCTCCCCCGCCTGTCGGGCATGATCGTGGTAGCCACGCTCTCCGCAATGGCCCTGCCACTGTTCCCCGGCTTCTTCGCTCTGCTGACACTGCTGGGTGGTGCCACGCCCGGGGTTGCCCTCGGGGTCCTGCTGACCTGGTTGCTGTGGAGCTGGGCAGGGGCGCGGCTGCTGCAAGGAACAGTGTTCGGGCCGCGCAGTGGCGCCATCGCCGAGGACCTGCCGGCCACATCGATATGGGCCTTCGCCGGACTGGTGGCATTGCTGGTGGTATCCGGACTGCTGTGGACTGGAGGTGCCCCGTGAAGCTGACCCTCGGACGCAAGCTCAAGATCCGCTCGATGGTGCACATGGCGGCCGAGCCGATTCCCAACTTCTGGCCCATGCGCACCTTCATCCATCACAACCCGCTTCACGGGCTGGAGAACTTGCCGTTCCCGGACGCGATCCGGCGCGGTGAAGAGCTGTTCCACGGGCGGGGATTCCTGCCCCGAGCCGACTACCAGCGACTGTTCCGCGAGGGCCGCGTGGACCGCGACACCCTCGAGGCGCGCGTCGATGCCGCTCTTGAGAGCCACCCGGCCCTTAGGGCGATCGGCGGGCTCGACCTGCTCTGCACGCTGCTGACCGAATGCCATGATCCGGTCATCACGCCGCGCACGCTCGCCGATGCCGACGACGTGGCGGCCGCCCTGAACGGTCGCGAACACACACCCTCTGCGACGGATACCGGGATACTCGCGGACCGGCTGCACGCCGCGTTTCCGGCTATGCGGCCGCTCTACGAGGCGCTCGATTCAGTGTTCGGCACACGTATCGGGCCCACGCTGGACGAACAGCTGATCAGGATCTGCCTGGACTACTTCGACGAAGGTCAGTCGGCATGGCAGATGCCCGGCCGCGAACAAGGCCTGTTCGCCGCGTGGAAGAGTGTCGTCCATCACCATCCGCGCCTGTTCCTGCGCGGCCAGTACACTCACAAAATCCTGGCGGAGTGTGACAGTCCCGAGGCGATCATCGCCCATGTCCTGGACGCGATCGGGATCCCCGAAGAGGCCTGGCCCGATCTGATCGTTCACGAACTGACTCGCCTGCACGGCTGGGCCGGCTTCATCCGCTGGCGCTCGACGGCAAGCCACTACCACTGGGCACGCGAACATCCGGCCGACCTGATCGATTTCCTGGCTATCCGCCTGGTGCTCGCGCTGTCGCTGATCCGCGAACATGGCCGTCGGCACAAGTTGCCCGGTGACCGCAAGGCGCTCGAGGCCTTCCTGACCGAGCGACCCGGCGAGGCCTACCTGCGCCACGAACTGTTCACCGGGGCAATACTGCCGACTCAGGCCGAGATCGTCGAAGACGTTATCGCGCGTGGCAGGCCGGCCGAGATCGCCCGGCAGCTGGACCATTACCTGCCGGCCAAACGCCACGCGGAAAGTCGCGACCAGGCCCGCGCGCTTCACGCCCTGGCGTCGCTCGCCGGGAATCCCGCGCTGTTTGACGGGCTCGAGCGCGGACCGCTTGCCGCCGTGCTGGAACAGCTGGGCGAGTTCGAGCGGCACGAGGGTATGGTCTGGCTGGAGGCCATGGAGGCGACCTACCGCCGCAGCGTTCTGTCCGGCCTGCGACTCGACCCGCCCGCACCGCGCGAAAAACGCCCGTTCGCGCAGCTGCTGTTCTGCATCGACGTGCGTTCCGAACGTGTCCGGCGTCAACTCGAGACCATCGGCGACTACCAGACCTACGGCATTGCCGGCTTCTTCGGGGTACCAGTGAGCTTCATCGCGCTCGGCAAGGGCAGCGAGGATCACCTCTGCCCGGTCGTGGTCACGCCGAAAAACCTCGTGCTGGAGGTGACCACGGGCGCCGAGCAGCTGGACCTGGACCTGTACTCCTCGGCGGAATACCTGCTGCACGACCTGAAGCACTCCGTGCTGTCGCCGTATTTCACCGTCGAGGCCATTGGTCTGCTCTTCGGATTCGACATGATTGGCAAAACCGTCGCGCCGGCGGCCTACCACCGATGGCGCAACAAGATCGAGTCGGACCAGCCCTCGACCCGCCTGATGGTCGACAAACTTACCCGTGAACAGGCGGATTCGGTGGTTCGCGCCCAGCAGCGGGTCATCATCGTCCAGGCGATTCATCAGCAGTTCGACATCGAGCGCGAAGCGATCACCGACTCCATGATCCGCGAGTTGCGCGAGACGGCAATGGGAAACAGCAGCGAACAGACCGTCTTCGCCCGCGAATTCGGCCTGAGCGAGAGTGCGGAGTCGGAGTTCATCGCGACCTTGCGGAACGACTATCGGATCAACCGTTCCTATGCCCATATGCAGCTCGAGCGACTGGGACGAATCGGCTTTTCCCTCGAAGAGCAGGCCTACTTTGTCGCCCAGGCGCTCCGCTCCATCGGCCTGACCGAACAGTTCTCGCGTTTCATCATCCTCACGGGGCACGGCAGCCAGTCGGACAACAACCCCTACGAATCGGCCCTGGACTGCGGCGCCTGCGGCGGCAGCCACGGTATCGTCAGCGCGCGAGTGCTCGCACACATGGGCAACAAGCCCGAGGTTCGACGGCGGCTGCGAACCCAGGGCATCGACATCCCCGATGACGCCTGGTTTCTGCCCGCCATGCACAACACCACATCCGACGAGATCCGGCTGCATGACCTCGACCTGCTGCCGGCCAGCCACCTGGTCTATCTCGAGCGCCTGCGCAGCGGCCTGCGCGCCGCCACGCGCCGAACGGCACGCGAGCGGCTGCAGACCCTGGAACCGGATCTCGAGGACGCCCCCGATACCATAACGGCCGCTCGGCGGGCACGACGCAACACGGTCGACTGGGCCCAGGTGCGCCCCGAATGGGGTCTGGCACGCAATGCGGGCTTCATCATCGGCCGGCGACACCTGACCGCGGCGAGCGACCTGCAGGGCCGCACGTTCCTGCATTCCTACGACTATCGCGTCGACCCCAAAGGCCGACTGCTGGAAAGCATTCTGACCGGCCCGCTGATCGTCGCCCAGTGGATCAACATGGAGCACTATTTCTCGGCGGTCGACAACGAACGCTACGGCTCCGGCAGCAAGGCCTACCATAACGTCGCCTGTCGCGTCGGGGTCATGACCGGCAACCTCTCGGACCTGCGCACCGGCCTGCCCGCCCAGACCGTACTCTACGACGGGCTGCCCTACCACGACCCGATCCGGTTGCTGGCCCTGATCGAGGCCCCGCTCTCCCATGCGCGCCGGGCCATTGAAAACGTGCCCAAGGTCCGGAGCCTGATTGCGAATGGCTGGGTACTGTGCGTCATCCTCGACCCGGAAACCGACCGGCTGTACCGATTCGTCGACGGCGACTGGCGCGAGGAACCCCCGCCCCGTTCCACACAAGATGCGGCCGACCGACCTGCCGTGGAGGAAAACCGCGCATGAACGACCTGAATCTCAAATCACTGAAGAAGATCGAGATCATTCTCGAAGGCGAACACCAGGCGTTTGCCACCGATCTGCTGGATCGGGCGGGCGTCAAGGGCTACACCATCATCGGCAATCTCTCCGGCAAGGGTAGCCAGGGCTTCCACTCGGGGCACCTGATGTTCAACGAGGACGAAGTCCTGATCATGATCATCGCGGCGATCCCCGAAGAACTGGTCGAACCGATCCTCGAAGGGTTCACGCCCTTCTTCAATCAGCACAGTGGTGTCGTCTTCATCTCCGACATCCAAGTCAGCCGCCTGGTGAAGTTCAAGGGCTGACGCGATCGAGTTCATTTCCGGCAACGCAGAATCCGGCGGCCAGCAAGCCGGTCATGATCCGGTCACAGCCGCGCGGGACCCGCGCCCTCAATAGGGGTCCGGCGCCGGAAGACGCGCCCCTGGACCCCACGGAATGGTAAAGTGCGACCCCAGCGCGGGTCGTCAGTGGCCCGCCCCTCATTCAAACCCCTTAGGTCGCAGGAGCATCATGGCGCAGTACATCTTCACGATGAACGGCGTGGGCAAGATCGTCCCGCCGAAGAAGTACATCCTCAAGGACATCAACCTGAACTTCTTCCCGGGCGCCAAGATCGGCGTGCTGGGTTACAACGGTGCGGGGAAATCCACACTGCTGCGCATCATGGCGGGCGTGGACACCGAGATCGTCGGCGAGGCGCGGCCGCAGCCGGGCATCAATATCGGCTACCTGCCGCAGGAGCCGCAGCTCGACGAGAGCAAGGACGTGCGCGGCAATGTCGAGGAGGCCGTGGCCCCGATCAAGGAGGCGCTGGCCGAGCTGGATCAGGTGTATGCCGCCTATGCCGAGGCCGATGCCGACTTCGATGCCCTGGCCGCCAAGCAGGGCGAGCTGGAGGCGAAGATCGAAGCGGCCGACGGCCACAACCTCGAGCGCAAGCTGGAGGTCGCCGCAGACGCCCTGCGCCTGCCGCCGTGGGATGCGGACGTGAAGACCCTGTCCGGGGGGGAACGCCGCCGCGTGGCCCTGTGCCGCCTGCTGCTGTCCAGCCCGGACATGCTGATCCTCGACGAGCCGACCAACCACCTGGACGCCGAATCCGTGGCCTGGCTGGAACGCTTCCTGCAGGAGTTCCAGGGCACCGTGGTCGCGGTCACCCATGACCGTTACTTCCTCGACAACGTGGCCGGCTGGATTCTCGAGCTCGACCGCGGCCAGGGCATCCCGTTCCAGGGCAACTACTCGCAGTGGCTGGAGCAGAAGGAAAAGCGCCTGAAGCAGGAAGAAAAGGCCGAGGCCGCCCGCGTGAAGGCGATGGAGTCGGAGCTCGAGTGGGTGCGTTCCAACCCGAAGGGCCGCGGCGCCAAGAGCAAGGCGCGCCTGAAGCGCTTCGAGGAGATCGCCTCCACCGACTACCAGAAGCGCTCCGAGACCAAGGAAATCTACATCCCGCCGGGCCCGCGCCTGGGCGACAAGGTGCTGGAGGTGGACGGCCTGTCCAAGAACTTCGGCGACCGCGTGCTCTACCAGGGCCTGTCGTTCTCCGTGCCACGCGGCGCGCTGATCGGCGTGATCGGCCCGAACGGCGTCGGCAAGACCACCCTGTTCCGCATGATCGCCGAACAGGAACAGCCGGACGAAGGCACGATCGAACTGGGCGAGACCGTGCAGCTGGCCTATGTGGACCAGAGCCGCGACGCGCTGCAGGACGAGAAAACCGTCTGGGAGGAGATCTCCAACGGCCAGGACATCATCCAGGTCGGCAATTTCCAGATGCCGTCACGCGCCTACGTCGGCCGCTTCAACTTCAAGGGCACCGACCAGCAGAAACGCATGAAGGAGCTGTCCGGCGGGGAACGCAACCGCGTACACCTGGCCAAGCTGCTCCAGAGCGGTGGCAACTTCCTGCTGCTCGACGAACCGACGAACGATCTGGACGTCGAGACCCTGCGCGCGCTGGAAGAGGCCCTGCTGGACTTCCCCGGCTCCGCGATCGTGATCTCGCATGACCGCTGGTTCCTCGACCGCATCGCCACGCACATCCTCGCGTTCGAGGAGGATGGCAACGTGGTGTTCTTCGACGGCAACTACCAGGAATACGAGGAAGACCGCCACAAGCGCCTGGGCGCTGAGGCCGACCAGCCCCATCGGGTCAAGTACAAGCGACTCGCTTCCTGACGCGAACCCGTCCGGGCGCTCTCCGCGTCCGGACGGTTGGCCTTACAGCCGTTCCAACACACTGCGCGTCACGCGCTCGGCGTAGTCGTTGCGTTTCCAGTGCTCCGGACTCCAGCCGGCCAGAAAACGCTGGAAATCCGCCTGGGCCAGCAGGAACAGCTCGCGCCATTCCTGCTCCAGTGCGTCCAGGTCCACACCCCCTCCGTGCGTGGCGACAACCTCCGAGCGCAGTGCAGCGAAATACCCCTCCAGCAGTTCCTTCTCGAAGCGTTCCTGATCAGCCTCGTCCAGACAGCTGCCGATGAAGTACGCAACGTCCTTCATCCCGCAGCCACCCCCGACATACTGGAAATCCACCGCGGCCACCCGATCGCCACGTTCGCTGAAACAGAAGTTCGCGACCTTGGCATCGCCATGCACCAGCGTCTGAAAGCGCGCCGAACTGAGTCGCTGATCGAGCTTCGGGGCTGCTTCGCGCAGTTGGGGATCAGCGATGGCCGCCCATTCGTCCGGCCGGGTCGCGAGGTGCCAGTAGGTACCCGTAGTCCAGAGTCCCAAGGGCCTGGCACCGAGAAAGGTCGCGTGAAAGGCCGCAAGCCATCCCAGGCAAACGCCGGCCTGCTCCACCGACAGGTCATCGTGCCGAAGCGGAAAACCGGCGGCATCCAGGTCCTCCAGCACAATCAGGTGGGAATCGCCCAGGTCCTGCGCGAGGTGGCATCGCGGGACACGACAGGCGTCGCAGCAGCGCCCCGCCCAGTCGCGATACCAGTGCATCTCGACCTGATAGGAGTGCCGCTTGCGCTCATGCCCCCGCGCCCCTGACCAGCCGCGCGGGTGGCGGCGATTGGCCGGAAACACAATGTGCTTGGCGATAACGGTGGGAACGGACGCCCCCTCCAGACGATAGCGGACGATCTCGCCGTAGCCGCTCCAGAGCGTCTGGACATGCTCGATGGGGATCGCGCGGCGGGCGCCCGTGGCTGCGCATACTGCAGCGGCGACCGCCGCCTGCGATCCGTCGCGGCCTGGCTCAGACACCCGGGTCGTTGCAGGTCGCGGTCAGGCGCCCCTCGACTGGATCCCGCGTCATCCCGGTATCGGAAAACAGCCCCTCGGCGACCAGTTCCGCGCCGTCGATCCGGATCAGGGGTTCGGAGGGACCGTCCGCAGCGGAGAACCACTGATCGCCGGAACGGCTGCGGTTGGCCTCCAGCACCTCGCCCTCCGGCGACATTACATCCCCGATCTGCACGCTGACCGTATGCATCAGCATGCCGCTGACCTCATTGCGCGAGACAAACACCCGCATCGGGCCATCTTCAGTCTCGGCATCGCCAACGAGTGTCTGCAGGTCACCTTCGTCGGACTCGCCTGAGAAATCACAGACCTGAACGTCGAGATCATGGGACTGCCCATCCAGCTCGAGCTGCGCGGTGCCCGCGGCGTGGGCGCTGCCGGCCACGGCGAACACAATGGTGGCAGCCGTCAGGCTCCTGATGCGATTCGGGTTCATGTGTGTCCCCTGCTCTTGATCCGAACCCGACAGTATCCCGGGTTGTACCAACGGGCAAGCCGGGGTTGGCGCTGATGCGTTTGCACCTGCATGCCGGAGCGAATTCTGCCCGCCTCGTCCTCATGCCAGCGGCCGTACCAGTGGAACGGGGGGCGCAACACACAGGACATACGTTCCTTTCGACCGCGATGTGGTCCATATTCAGAGTGGAGGCTGGTTGATCCTCGAGGCGGAGGGCGATGCGAAGATCCTTCGGTAGCGCTATAAGGGGTGGTTCCGGAATCCGGCCCGGCGCTTCTCCTTGCCGGAACCGGTCCCGGAGAACAGCCCGTGCAGCCTGAACGGACCGCCACCTGCCGCTTGCAGTTGCACGCCGGCTTCACACTGGATGATGCCGCGCGCGTGACCCCCTACCTCGCCCGGCTGGGCGTATCGCATCTCTACCTTTCTCCGATCCTGCAGGCGGTGCACGGCAGCACCCATGGCTATGACGTGGTCGACCCCTCGCGGGTGAACGACGAGCTCGGCGGCGAGCCGGCGCGCCAGCGCCTGTGCGCGGCACTGGAGCAGGCCGGTATGGGCCTGGTGCTGGACATCGTACCGAACCACATGGCGGTGGCCGGAGCCCAGAACCCGTGGTGGTGGAATGTACTGGAGAATGGCCCCTCCAGCCCGTTTGCGATGTATTTCGATGTGGACTGGGAATCATCGGAGGAGCGCTGGCCGAACAAGGTGCTCCTGCCGGTGCTGGGCGATCATTACGGGCGCATCCTGGAGGCTGGCGAGATCCGTCTCCAGTATGGCGACGGCCTGTTCGAGCTCGCCTGTCACGAACACCGCTTCCCGCTGGACCCGTCCTCGCTGAACGACCTGCTCCACCGCGCGTACCGCGCCACGGGTATCGAATTGCTGGGCTTTCTCGCGGAGTCTTGCGCGCGCCTGCCGCAGCCATGGCTGACCGCCCGCGACGCGGCGTCTCGGCGCCATCGGGATCAGGACGTCATCCGTCAACTCCTCGACAACACCACCCGGCAGGATCCGGCGGCCGCTGCGGCCATCGAGGCCGAGGTGGAACAGATCAATACGCGGCCCGATGCCCTGGATGCACTGATCGAGAAACAGAACTACCGCCTGGCCTGGTGGCGTACCGCCGGACGCGATCTCGGTTATCGGCGGTTCTTCGACATCAACGACCTGGCCGGCCTGCGCCAGGAGCAGGAAGAGGTCTTCGAGGCAGTACATGCACTACCGCTCCGCTGGGTAGAGGAAGGCTCGGTGCATGGCCTGCGGATCGACCACCCCGACGGCATGCGCGACCCGGGGCAGTACTTCAGTCAGCTGAGCCGGGCCTGCCCGGGCGCCTGGATCGTCGCCGAAAAGATCCTCGAGCCCGGCGAACAGCTGCCCGGAGACTGGCCGATCGCCGGCACCACCGGCTACGACTTTCTCAACCGCGTACAGGGGCTGTTCGTGGACCCGGTGGGCGAGGCCCCGCTGACGCGGCTGTTCGAGGAACTCACCGGCGAGCACGCCGACTACGCCGGGCTGGTCTACGAGTCCAAGCGGCAGGTACTGAAGGACCTGCTCGGCAGCGAGCTGAACCGGCTGAGTTCGCTGTTCGTGGACATCTGCGAACTGCACCGCCGACACCGCGACTATACGCGCCACGAGCTGCACCTGGCCCTGCTGGAGACAGCCTCCTGCTTCCCCGTCTACCGCACCTACGTGAGCCCGCGTGAAGGCTCAGTGGCGGCGACCGACGTCGACTATGTAGACGCCGCGATCCACCAGGCGGGCGAACGCCGTCCGGAGCTGGACAGCGAGCTGCTGCAGTTCCTGCGCGACCTGCTCCTGCTGCGCATCCCCGGCGAGCGCGAGAACGAACTCGCCCTGCGCTTCCAGCAGTTGACCGGGCCGGCGATGGCCAAGGGGGTCGAGGACACCGCGCTGTACCGCTTCCATCGCCTGACGGCGCTCAACGAGGTCGGTGGCGACCCGGAACGTTTCGGCATATCGGTCGATGCATTCCACGAGGCCTGCGCCCTGGTACACGCGCGTCACCCGGAGACCATGCTTACCACCTCCACCCACGACACCAAACGCAGTGAAGACGTGCGCGCGCGCCTGGTGCTGCTCTCCGAGATCCCGGATGCGTGGGCAAAAGCCACGCGCAGCTGGATGCGACACAACGCCCGCTACCGCAGCGGCGATTGGCCGGAACCGGCCACCGAATACCTGTACTACCAGACGCTGGTCGGCGCCTGGCCGATCGATGCCGAGCGCATGACGGCCTACATGGAAAAGGCCGCGCGCGAGGCCAAGCAGTACAGCAGCTGGACCCACCCCCAGGAGGACTACGAGCAGGCATTGCGCGAGTTCGTGAGGGGGACGCTGGAGGATGCAGGATTTCGCAACGCGCTGGAGTCGTTTCTGCAACCGCTGATCGGCCCCGGTCGCACCAACAGCCTGGCCCAGACCCTGATCAAGCTCACTGCGCCGGGGGTTCCGGACCTCTACCAGGGCAGCGAGCTGTGGGACCTGAGCCTGGTCGATCCGGACAACCGCCGCCCGGTGGACTTCGTGACCCGGGCCCGACTGCTGGAGGAGCTCGGTCACCTGACCCCGGCGCAGATCAGTGCCCGTGCCGACGAGGGCCTGCCCAAGCAGTGGGTGGTGCACCAGGCGCTGACCCTGCGCCACCGCCATCCGGAATGGTTCCGGCCGGATGCGGCCTACACCCCGCTGCGGGTCACCGGCGAGCGCGCCGGGCATGCAGTGGCCTACCTGCGCGGGGAAGGCGCCCTCGTGCTGGTGCCGCGCCTGGTGCTCGGGCTGGGGGGCGACTGGCGCGACACCCGGCTCGGGCTGCCGCCCGGCGTCTGGCACAACCGCCTCTCGGGCGAGACCTTCGAGGGCGGCGACCGGTTGGTAGCCGAGCTCCTCGATGCGTTTCCGGTGGCACTGCTCGAACGCGAGGAAGAGACCGCATGACCCGCGTGCGCGTCTGGGCCCCGCAGGCGAACCAGGTCGAGCTCGAGTGCGGCGGCAGCCGCATGCCGATGGACCGCCAGGGCGAGGGCTGGTGGTCGCTGCAGACCTCGCGGCTGGTGCATGGCAGCGACTACGCCTTTCGCGTCGACGGCAACGGGCCGTTCCCCGACCCGCGTTCCGCCTGGCAGCCGCAGGGGGTGCACGGCCCGTCGCGCTGGCTGGACCATTCCCGCTTCGTCTGGAACGATGCCGGCTGGCAGGCGCCGCCGCTGGCCGCGGCGGTGATCCAGGAGGTCCACGTCGGCACCTTCACCCCGGAGGGCAGCTTCGACGGCGTGATCGACCGCCTCGGCCATCTGGCCGAACTCGGCATCACCCACCTGGAGCTGATGCCGGTGGCCGCGTTTTCCGGCGCCCGCGGCTGGGGCTACGACGGGGTCGACCTGTATGCCCCGCACCATGCCTACGGGGGTCCCGACGGCCTGAAACGCCTGGTCGACGCCTGCCACCGCCGCGGCATCGCGGTGCTGCTGGACGTGGTCTATAACCACCTCGGGCCGGACGGCAACTACCTGGCGCAGTTCGGCCCCTACTTCACCGACCGCTACCACACCCCGTGGGGCGACGCGGTCAACCTCGACGGCGCGGACAGCGACAGCGTGCGCCGGTTCTTCATCGACAATGCCCTGATGTGGCTGCGCGACTATCACATCGACGGCCTGCGCATCGACGCGGTGCACGCGATCGTCGACACCTCGGCCACCCATTTCCTCGAGCAGCTCGCCGGCGAGGTGCAGCGCCTCGGGCGGCAGCTCGGCCGGCACCTGGTGGTGATCGCCGAGAACGACCGCAACGACCCGCGCGTGGCGTGGCCGGTCGAGGCCGGCGGCTACGGGCTGGACGCCCAGTGGAACGAGGATTTCCATCACGCGCTGCACACCGCACTGACCGGCGAGTCCGACGGCTACTACATGGACTTTCGCGGGCTGGCCGACCTGGCCCGGGTGCTGACCCGCGGCCTCGCCAACGACGGCCGCTATTCGCCCTTCCGCCGCCGGCGGCACGGCCGCCCCGCGGCGGACCAGCCGGGACGGCGCTTCGTCGGTTGCCTGCAGAACCACGACCAGATCGGCAACCGCGCCAACGGAGAACGCATCAGCGAACTGGTCTCCCCCGGCCTGCTCAAGGTCGGGGCGGCCCTGGTCATGACCAGCCCCTTCGTACCAATGCTGTTCCAGGGCGAAGAATGGGGCGCCTCGAGCCACTTTCTGTACTTCACGGATCACACCGACCCGGAACTGGGCCAGGCAGTCACCGAGGGTCGGCGGCGCGAGTTCGCCGCCTTCGTCGGGGATCCGGGCGACATCCCGGACCCGCAGGCCCGCGAGACCTTCGAACGATCGAGACTGGACTGGGACGAACGCGAACAGCCGCGACATGCCGCGATCCTGCGCTGGTACCAGGCGCTGATCGCCCTGCGCCGCACCCACCCGGCCTTCAGCGATGATCGCCTGGATGCCATCGACGCATACTTCGACGAGACAGCCCGATGGTTCGTGATGCACCGGCCGGGACTGCTGGTCGCGTGCAACCTGCACCCCGATGCGCAACGCCTGGCATGCCCCGGGACCGCACGATCACGCCTGCTGCTGCGATCCAAAGCGGAGATCGTGATCGGGCAGGAGAACCTGGACCTGCCCGGCGCCTCCGTCGTGATTATGGAACCGGGCGATCCGCCCGGTATGTCTTGCCAACATCCCATGTCGAGGGAGTGAGCCCGTGACGGTATCCGACCGCCCCATATCCCGTGTCGAGGGCTACCTGCCCATCGAAGAACACGGCCTGATAGGCAATTGCACGACTGCCGCCCTGGTGGGGCGCGACGGGTCCATCCCCTGGATGTGCGCGCCTCGCTTCGATTCCGAGCCCCTGTTCTGCGCTCTGCTCGATCACCAGCGAGGCGGTGACTTCACCGTGGCCCCGGAGCCCCTGGTCGCCTCGCACCAGCGCTATATGCCCGACACTGCGGTCCTGATCACGGAGATGACCGGCCCCGAAGGACGCATCCGGGTCACTGATTGTCTGCCCCTGCGCGCCGGGGCCGACTTGTCCGAGGATGCGCCGGCAGGGCGCAACGAACTGCTCCGGCGGATCGAGGTGCTGGAAGGCCGCGTCCGACTGCGGGTCAGGATCGCACCCAGGGGAGGTGCGAAGGCGTATCCACACGGTGCCGGCCTGGGCCTGTCGCTGTACCGCCAGCCGGAACTGGAGCTGTCGCTGAGCTCGTCGCTGCCCTTGGAGGACACCGACAGCGAACACGAACTCGAGGCCGGAGACCAGCACTACCTGATCCTGGGCTGGGGCCCGCACACGCACCGTTTCCAGGCCCGCACACCCGAGGAACTGCTCGAGGCCACGCTGGAGGTCTGGCGGCGCTGGATGACCCATTTCCACTATGAAGGCCCCTGCGAGGACCTCGTCCGGCGCTCGGCCGTCACGCTCAAGTTGATGGACTACACCGCGACCGGAGCGATGATCGCCGCGCCGACCTCGTCCCTGCCGGAAGCAATAGGCGGCCCGCGCAACTGGGATTACCGCTACGCATGGATACGCGATGCGGCATTTTCCGTGTATGCCATGAGCGATATCGGCATGACCCACGAGGCCGCGGGCTTTATCGGCTGGGCCCTGGACGCGGTGGATCGCGCGGGCTGGCCACGGGTGCTGTATGACGTAGACGGGCACCTGCCGCAGCCGGAGCGAATCGATCCCGAACTGGAGGGCTACCGAGGCTCAGCGCCTGTACGCTGGGGCAACGGTGCGGTGGAGCAGCGCCAGCACGACGTATTCGGAGAGATCCTCGATTGCGCCTATCGGTGGGAGCGCTGGGGCGGGACGCTGGATGAGCACCTGTGGAGCCGCCTGCGGCGACTGGTCGAAGCCGCCGAGAAGGAGTGGAAGAACCCCGATCATGGCATCTGGGAAGTCCGCACCGCCGGCCGTCCCTTTACCTACTCCGCCGCCCTGTGTGCGGTCGCCCTGGAGCGTGGAGCGGCCCTGGCCGATAACAATGGCATGGCAGGCAACAGCGACCTGTGGCGTTCCGAGGCAGGACAAATCCGCAAGGCAATCCTGGACCAGGCCTGGGACCCCGAGCTTCGCAGTCTCACCGAGCACCTGGGCGGCGGTGGCATCGACGCGAGCCTGCTGGCCCTGCCGGGACGCGGTGTAATCCCGGCCGATCACCCGAAGATGATCGCCACCACAGAGGCCGTTATCCGGCGCCTGGGCGCGGGCAACGGCCTGCTGTACCGCTATCTTCCGGAAGAGTCCCCGGACGGTCTGCCCGGGCACGAGGGTGCATTTGTCCTGTGCAGCTTCTGGCTGGTCGACAACCTGCTGGGACAGGGCCGCCTGGAAGAGGCCCAGGCCCTGTACGAATCCCTGTGCGCCCGCACCAATACCCTCGGTCTGCTTCCCGAACAGATTGACCCGGCCACCGGCGCCTTCCTCGGCAATTTCCCGCAGGCATTCAGTCATGTAGGGCTGATCTCGAGCGGCATCAAGCTCGCTCGGGCCCTGCAACAAGACCGCTAAACCCGGGAATCAGGGGATCCAGCCCGAACGCGGTCCGGGCGGCTCCGCACCCTGTTCAGGCGGTCGGCATCATCGACGAGTGATGGTGCACGATCAGCCACTTGCCGTCGCGGTTCTCGTAGACGAAGGTGTAGCGCGCGGGGACTTCCTGCGTCTCGTTGCCGTCGGTCACGCGGAAGGTATAGGTGCCGGCGTCGGTCAGCTTGTTGCAGCCGAGCTTCACGTTGCGCGTGTTGATGGTGCCGAAGGGCTTCTTCTCGAGGAAATGCTCGAAGTAGTCCTGGATCTCGGCGTGATTGGTACGCGGGACGTTCGACACGGTCGGCAGCAGCACCGCGTCATTGGCGTACAGCTCGGTCACACGACGGGCATCGCCCGTCTGCAGGGCTTCATTCCAGGCGTCGAACAACTCCTCGGCCAGACGGCGCGTGGCGGGTGCGCAGACCACGCAGCTCTCGTTCGGCGGGGTATCGATCGCGGCGGCGAGCATATCGCTGCCCGTCCCGGTCACCGGGTGATGCTGGTCGCGGTGCGAGGCGCTCAGGCTCAGCCGCGAACGCGGGGCCTCGTCGGCGTTGATGAACTGGGTACCGCTGATACGCGGACGGGTCACGGTGCTCACTGCGCGTTCTCCCACTCGGGCCGATGGCGGCCGGGTAAAACGTGAATTTTAAAGAAAGCGCTGAATAAAGCCATCCCGGCTTTCTCAGCGCACGCGGCGCTGCATCGTCTTGCATCTCTTTGCACGGGCAAAGGGGTTTGCAGCTTGCTCCGGAATCAACCGCCTACGGCGGTCGATACCGGCGGCACGTCCCTGTGCCGCAGGGAAACGCCGATCAATCAGCGTTTCCCAAGGGACCCCTCAGGGCCTGTCTTGGCCGCCACTCAGCCGGCCTGGGCCTTGAACGCGGCCAGCAGGTCCTCGACCTGCCCGCGCACCCGGGCCTCGTCCTGGATGGCGAAGTCGAGAAAGGTCTGGGCGACGACGGACAGGACCTTCTTCTTCGGGTAGACGATGTGCCACTGGCGATGGATCGGGAAGTGCTCGACATCCAGCAGCGCCACCGGGCCCTCGGCACCTTCGGCACTCAGGGTGTGCAGCGACAGCACGGCAATCCCCAGACCACCGATCACCGCCTGCTTGATCGCCTCGTTGCTGCCCAGTTCCATGCGCACGGGCGGGCTGATCCCGTGCTCCTGGAACAGCTTGAGCGTCGCCTCGCGGATACCCGAGCCGGGTTCGCGCATCAGGAACGTCTCCTGCTCCAGCTCCTTCAGCGGGATATTGCGCCGGCCGACCAGCGGGTGGTCACGGCTGGCCATCACCACCAGCGGATTGGGCGCGAACGGGTGCACCGCGACATCGGTCAGCCGCTCGGGGACATGCCCGATGATGTAGAGGTCGTCGTCGTTGTTCGACAGCCGCTCCAGCACCCGGTCAAAGTTGCTGACCTCCAGCGACAGCTCGATATCGGGATACCGCCGGGCGAACTGTCCGAGGATGCTGGGCGCGAAGTACTGCGCCGTGGTGATCACCGCGAGACGCAGACGCCCGCGCTTGAGGCCGTGCATCTCGGCCAGCTTCATCTCGAGGTTGGTCAGCGCGCCGAGCATCTCGCGGCAGGTGTCGTACAGCAGCAGACCGACCTCGGTCGGGAAGGCCTTGCGCCCCACGTATTCAAACAGCGGGAGCCCCAGTGCCGTGGAGAGCTTCTTGATCTGGATCGAGACGGTCGGCTGGGTCAGATGCAGCTCTTCCGCCGCGCGGGTAAAGCTCCCCAGGCGCACGATCGCCTCGAACACCTGCAGCTGACGCAGCGTGGCATGCCGGATCAGGTGCGCCGGCAGCTCCGACTTGAGCATCACCTGCGGGAGACCGGACTCCTTTGGCGTAGGGGACTGAGTCATACGCGACGTATCGTTTACCGCGTGAGACCCGCGTACAGCATCGGCAGCTTCTCCGGCAGCCGGTCGATCTGGTCCAGCACCATGAAGTGCTGGGCCCCGAAGATGCGCTCGACGTACTCGTCGGCGTTCGGATCCAGGCTCATGCAGAAGGTGTACACCCCCTTGCGCCCAACCTCCTCCACCGCCCGCTTCGCATCCTGACGCAGGTACTGCGGGTCGCGCACATCGGTATCCGCCGGCTCGCCGTCGGTGATGATCAGCAACAGCTTCTTCGCCGTGCCCTGGTTGTGCAGCTGCTGGCCGGCGTGGCGAATGGCCGCCCCCATGCGGGTGGAGAGCTGGCCCTGCATCCCGGCGAGGCGGGCCTTCGCGGTATCGTCGAACGGGGCGTCGAAATCCTTGAAGCGGTAGTACTCGACGTCGTGGCGCCCGTCGGAGGCGAAGCCATGGATCGCGAACGGGTCGCCAATGCGCGAGATCGCACCGGACAGCAGCGTGGCCGCTTCGCGCGCCAGTTGCACCACGGTTGTCTCGCCGTCGCCGATCGTCTCGTTGGTCGACTCCGACAGATCCAGCAGCACCAGCACGGAGAGATCGCGCACATGACGCAGATTGCGCACATAGATGCGCTCGTCGGGCTGGCGCCGCATGCGGACGTCAATCTGGGCCTCGACCAGCGCGTTCACGTCCAGCTCGTCGCCCTCCGGCTGCTTGCGCATGCGCTGAACGCCCTGGGGCTGCATCGCCTCGATCAGGAATTTCAGGCGCGAGACCAGCGGCTTGTGCTTGTCGTAGATGGCCTCGATTTCCTCGATGTCGCCCTTCTTCGGGCGCCGCTCCAGCAGTGTGACCCAGTGCGGCCGCTCCAGCTGCATCTGGTAGTCCCACTCGTGATAGTGGAACGGCAGCGAGATCGGCTCCTTGCCCTCCTGCTGGTTGATGCTTTCGTTTTCGCCGTCGCGGAACCACTCGGTCGCCAGCACCAGGATCTGCTGGGCGTCGTCGCCGGCGTTCGGCACGTCCAGCGTATTGATCATCTGCATCGGGGTGACGTAGAAACGCTCCTGCCCGGAGCCATGCGCGGCCAGGACCTCCGCCTCTTCCTCTTCGCGCCCGAAGTTCCAGAGATAGCGGTTGTCGTCGCGATAGAGGACATCCGGCGCGACCTTGGCCGGGTTCATGTAGCCCTGCTCGGGAAACTCGGGTGCCAGCGCCTCGGCCAGCTCGCGGGCCAGCCCTGCGGCCTCAAGGTCGTCCACGCGTTCCGCAAACGCGCTCACCGCCTTCTGCACGAATGCATGCGGGTCGTGGTATTGCGGATCGAGCAAGGCGCGCGCGGTGCGCGCCAGCACTGCCTGCGCCGTGTCCCCATCCTCCGCCGTGGCGGTATGCAGCGGGACCCAGATCTGGCGCAGGCCCGGGAACGCCGCGATCGCCAGGGCCTCAATACGCGCGTCCTCGAACAGCTCGGTCAGGATGCCGACCACGCCCCGAGGCCCCTCGTCCGGCTGCATCTCGCGGGTATGCACCACATGGGATGCCGCGTGCGCGGCCGCCGCGCGATACAGATCCAGCCCGGTGAGGCCCTCGACATCGTCGTAGGCGTCCGGCAGGAAGATCGTGAAGCCCTCGATGTAGGGGCGATACCCCTCGCGCGACTCGAAGTCGCCACTGGTCGGGCGCATGAAGAAATCGCGTGCCCACAGCGAGCGCAAGTAGAGGTTGATACGCCGCTGCACGTCCACGAACAGGGTGCCGCGGCGCTCCTTCTGGAACACCGAGCGTGACTCCGGCGACTCCAGACCGAAGTAGGCAATCTGGCCCTCCAGGTCCGTGCGGTGCGCCTGCGCGCCCCACGTCGCCCAGCGCCGAAGACCGCCCAGCGTCAGGTGGGTCAGCAGCTCATCCAGGTGTTCCAGCATCGGCCGCACACCACGCGGCGCCTGCCCCAGCAGGTTATCCAGCAGGCGCAGATACCCCTCGAACAGCGAATAGTCGCCAAGCCGCTGGGCCGCGACCGGGCTAGTCTCGATCACCAGGGTGATGACCGCCGCGGAGGTCTTGGAGTACATCTTGATCGCGGAACCGAGCAGTTCCGCAACGGCATCCTCGCCCAGTTCCTGGGCCAGTGCAGGCGCCTCCTGCACGAAGGCCACGACCATCTCGGAACCGCGCCCCAGGGCCTGGAGACTGCGGGCCCCTTCAAGGTAGTAACGCTTAAGCCCACTGGCGCTGAAGGCACGGCTGGCCTCCTGCCAGGAACTTTCCAGCACCTCGGTGGCGTGGTTTCCCAGATCGTCGAGGAGGTCCTGGTAGTCCTCCAGATGAACGCTCATCGGTACGGGTACGCCGCGCGGTGCGCTAGAAGAACGTGGTGACGGCCGAATCCAGCGCGTCGCGCATGTCCGGATCGTCGGTGATCGGCCGCACGAGTGCCATGCGGCAGGCGCCTAGCGGCTCCACGCCCTTGGCGATCAGCGAGGCGGCGTAGACCAGCATGCGGGTGGAGATGCCCTCGTCCAGGCCATGGCCCTTCAGGTTGCGCGCGCGCTCGGCCACGCTGACCAGCTTGCCGGCCATCTCCTCGTTGATCTTGCCCTCGTGAGCGACGATCTTCGCCTCGGTCTCGTGATCCGGGTAGTCGAAATCCAGCGCGCCGAAGCGCTGCTTGGTCGACTGCTTCAGATCCTTCATCAGGCTCTGATAACCCGGGTTGTAGGAAATGACGACCTGGAAATCCGCGTGCGCCTGGACCATCTCGCCCTTCTTTTCCAGCGGCAGCACGCGGCGATTGTCGGTCAACGGGTGGATCACTACCGTGGTGTCCTGCCGGGCCTCGACAATCTCGTCGAGGTAGCAGATCGCCCCGTGGCGCGCGGCCAGGGTCAACGGACCGTCCTGCCAGCGCGTGCCATCGGCATCGAGCAGATAACGCCCGACCAGATCGGAAGCCGTCATGTCCTCGTTACAGGCGACCGTAATCAGCGGCTTGCCGAGCTTCCAGGCCATGTGCTCGACGAAGCGGGTCTTCCCGCAGCCCGTCGGCCCCTTCAGCATCATCGGCATGCGCACCGAATACGCCGCCTCGTACAGCTCGATCTCGTCCGCGACCGGCTGGTAATACGGCTCTTCCGTGATCAGGTGATCGCGCAGATCGTCTTGCATTGCCCAGACTCCTCAATCAAAAAAGGCCGGGGGACGGGATGCCCAGCACCCCGCCCAGCCCCGGCCCCGAAACGCCCTGACTCAGTCCGGCCAGATACGATTCGGGTGCAGGTTCTTCCACGGCTCGTCGGCCGTCGCCTTCGCCTTGCCCGGATTGAGCTCGGCGGTGGTGCGACCTCCGCGGCTGGCGCCAGAGCCGCTGGACTTCTTGGCCGCCGGCTTCGTGGCGGACGTCTTGCGTGTGGCCTGTGCGGCCGGCTTTTTGGCCGGGGCCTTGCGCTTGGTCGTAGAGGCCTTGCGGGTCGCCGTCTTGCGCGCCGTGCTTTTGGGCGTCGCGGCCTTTTTCGTTGCGGCTGCCTTGGTGCTGGCCGCCTGATGCGTTTGCGCGCTCGCGGGGGTCGTGCTGGTGTCTTTCTTCAGCGCGTTATCCGACGCAGCATTGCTGTCCTTGTTCTGGTCTTCCCGGGCGCTGCGCACACCGGCCGCCAGCTTGTCTTGCAGATTGCTCATTGCGACACCTCCTCGATGATGGCTTCGATCTCCTCGGCCGCCGGTTCGCCCGGTTTGCCCAGGTCGTACACGGAACAGCCTTCCAGCGCGGAACGCCGGTAGATGGCCCGCCGGCGGAGCGACTGCTCCAGGGCGGGGATGTCGATCTCCATCAGTGCATGCTTCATCGCACGCGACAGCGCACTGCGGACCTCGAGCTGGTTGATGACGACATAGGGGCGCAGCGACCGGTTCTTCATCTGCGCCTCCTCCAGACCGCGCCCCATCCGCACACTGCCCCAAAGATCGACGGGGGATGGCAGAACAGGGATCAACACGACATCCGAGCCCGCGAGCGCGGCAGTCACCGCACCACCCTCCAGGGTCGGCGGGCAGTCCACCACGATGTGATCGTAATCCTTGCGCAGCGCCTTGAGTTCGCGATCCAGCGGACCCGCGACGGCGAACACGGAGGCCGGAAAGGGACGGTCGTCCGAGGACATGCGCGCCCACTGGCCGGCCGATCCCTGCGGATCCGCATCGACCACCAGGGTGCGTCCTCGGCGCGCCAGACCGGCGGCGAGATTCATGGAGAGGGTGGTCTTGCCGGTACCCCCCTTCTGATTGACTACCGCGAATACCCGGGAACCCACGTATCAGCCTCCTAGGGCCAGGAACCGGACGGGTCCAGTTCGTGGACTCTGACGTGATGGTCGGTCAGCCAGTCGTTTCGCTGGCCAGCCGATCCACCTCTTGCGCGAAACGCTGATCCGCCTCGCCAATCCGGTCGCCGTCGCGCGCATCAATGGTGATGTTCACATACGTCGTACCGAAACTGATATTGGGATGATAGCCATCCTCCTCCGACAACTCGGCTACCCGATCGAGAAACTCGCGCGTGATGCCGTAACGGTCAAAGGTGAACTGCTTGCTGATGGTCGCCGAGGAGCCCTTGCCCGGCTCCCAGCCGGCCGGCACCACGAGATCGCTATCCGCCATGTACTACTCCAGAACGTTGGACAGGCGTACCCCTAGCGGGCCGCGACTTCCTGTGCGTCGATCTCGCGCACATGTTCGAGTTCTTCCTCGAGGATCCTCTCGAACAACTCGGCATCGGCCGCCGCACCCACGCGCCGACAGTAGACCGCCGCCTCGTCATACAGGCGCACGGCTTCCATCTCCAGTTCGCGGTTGCGCTCCAGCAATTCGGCCATCGAGCGCCCCAGCCGCACGGGTGCCAGCTGGCTCCCGTTGGGGGCAACCCCATGGTGAAACATGCGGGTCATGAATCGATCCGCATGGTCCAGTTCCTCCTGGGCGTCCCGACGCAGGCATTCGCTGACATCGCTCATGCCCCACATCGCGGTCAATCGCGACTGGGCCAGATACTGCTGAACCGCGGACAGCTCATGCGCCACCGCGCGGTTCAGGTAACCCACGATCCGCGGATCCGCCATCGAGGTTGCCTCAGCTGGCCGAGCCGTCAGCCGTCGGGGCCTTCGGCAGGATGCTTTCCACTTCGGAGTGGACACGGGCAATGATGTGCGCAGCCACCAGGCCGTCGCCCACACGCTCGCAGGAATCCGCACCGGCACGCACCGCCGCATTCACGGCACCGGTCTCGCCACGCACCAGAACCGTCACGTAGCCACCACCGACGAACTGACGACCGATCAGGCGCACTTCCGAGGCCTTGGTCATCGCATCCGCCGCTTCAATTGCCGGCACCAGACCACGGGTCTCGATCATGCCCAGGGCCACACCAGAAATTTCGCTCGCCATTGCTAACCTCTTTTACAAACGGGCCGCCGGGCCGATCAGCCACGGCGGCGTTTATCCGCCGCAGGGACTTACGGCTTTTCCGGGAGGATGTTTTCCACCTCGGAATGCACACGGGCAATGATGTGCGCAGCCACCAGGCCGTCACCCACACGCTCGCAGGAATCCGCGCCGGCACGCACCGCAGCGTTCACAGCGCCGGTCTCGCCACGCACCAGAACGGTCACGTAACCGCCACCGACGAACTGACGACCGATCAGGCGCACTTCCGAGGCCTTGGTCATCGCATCGGCAGCTTCAATCGCCGGGACCAGACCACGGGTCTCGATCATGCCGAGGGCCACACCAAAGTTTTCGCTAGCCATTACTTAACTCCTATCAAGCGTTACTGATGAATTACTTTTCAACCTGCTCGGGCAGGATGCTTTCCACTTCGGAATGCACGCGGGCAATGATGTGCGCAGCCACCAGGCCGTCACCCACACGCTCGCAGGAATCCGCACCGGCACGCACGGCGGCGTTCACGGCACCGGTCTCGCCACGGACCAGCACGGTCACGTAGCCACCACCGACAAACTGGCGACCAATCAGGCGCACTTCAGAGGCCTTGGTCATTGCATCAGCGGCTTCAATCGCCGGCACCAGACCACGGGTCTCGATCATGCCCAGCGCCACACCAAAACGTTCAGTTGCCATTTCTCTTTCTCCTGGAGTTACAGTTTTTCCAATTAAAATGACGCTCAAGCCGCCTTGTGGGTACCAGCAGAGCGCTGTGCATCGGTCTGGTCTTGTCCAGCCTTGTTCGTCGACCCTTCCGCTTTCCTGCCACCATCGTCCCAGTGGTCGATGATGCCGCCGATCGTCAGATCGGTTGTCACCTTGGGGTCATCGAGCGCGTAGCGCGCGGCCGATCCAGAGATCGTGAACACCCAATTGCCCGGGTGCGCACCCACTGGATCCACGGCGACGCTGAGCGCACCCTTTTGATCCACCAGCACGCGCAGCGACATGGTCTGAAGGCCGTCCACACGACGCGTGACCACCAGTTCGTCCTGCACCTGCATAATTTCCATGGAGCTACTGCTCCTCCCAGTAATCGATGATCCCGACGATCGTCGCGTCACTGGGGTATTCCTTGCTGCCGGCCGCCTCGCGCGCCGCGGACGATCCGACCACGATCACCCAGTCCCCGGGCACACAACCGACCGCGTCCACCGCGACCGTGCGCGGACCCCCGGCCTTCTCCTGGACCACCAGCAAGGGACGGTGACCCAGATCCCGGATCCGGTTGGTCGAAACCAGCGTCTTCTCTACCTTGCAGATCTTCATTCCGTGTCCCGTTAGCTCAACCGGCGAGCGGTTCCAACTGGCTGCCGCTGCGCTTGTCGCGAATCACCATGTGGCACCCGATCAGGCCCTTTTCGGCCAGTTCGCGATAGCGCGCCATGATCTGCTCGCGGATCCGCCGGCAGCGGGCCTCGACCCGCTCGCGCGACCCCGGCACCTTGCGGTCGTAGCGGTAATGGATCACCACCGGTACCGGCAGGCCCCGCTCGACATTCAGCTGCCGAAAGATCTTGTTCACCCCCACATCCATCCCGTGGGCGCCTTCTTCCATCGTTTCCAGGTGCGCGAAGTAGGCAAAGTTGCGTACCTGCATCTCCTCGACTTCCTGGCCGACGATGATCACCCGCTCGCGGTGCCCCACATCGGCGTAATGCCCGTTGTGGTAGCGCGCCACGTAATCGAGCTGCGAAATATTGTTCAGCAACAGCCGCGAGATCAGCCGAAGCATCCCCTCGTGCGGCCCACCGTTGCCGTGACCCCAGCCTTGCTGGTGGATCGCGTCCTGGATCGCCTGATACACGCGAAGTTCCGCGTCACGGCCATCCAGGTCCTGCGTCTCCCGGTACACCTTCGCGCTATCCACGAAGCGGTACAGACTCATCCGCGTGTCGGCGTCCGGGATATGGATCTTCACGGCATCCGTATCCGTATCCACGCCAATCAGCAGCGTATCGACCGAGGCCCCACAGCAGTAGGTGTTCTCGATCGCCTGACGAAACGCCCGCAGCTGCCGGAGAGCGGCATCCGCCGCGTCCCGCTCACTGTTGCCGTGCGCCGCGCACCCCTGATGGTGCGGGTCCGCACTGCTGTAGTGGTACGCCGCGATCTTCAGGTATCGACTCGGCACATCCGCCGTGGTCGGCCGTCCTTCGCGGAACCGCAACAGCTCGCGTTTCGTCCAGTGGCGGACATCCTCTTCGATGTCGAACTGCGCACCGGCATAACTCTTAACCCGAACAGCCAGATCCGGCAGGCGCAGAATAAAACGCCGCAGGCTCAACAGCCGCCCGTCGGAACAGGGCGAGATGTCCACTTCGTGGAAATCGCAGTCGAGGAAGTACGCAATCGCGCGTTCCGCCTCGTCCACCAGGTCATCCCGACCCGCCCAGTATTCATTGACCAGCTGATCAAACAGCTCGAACGTGCCGTGCAGGTACAGTTCGCGCGTGTCCAGATCGTTGATCCACGCATCCTCCAGGACGCGTTCCGGCAACCGATACCCGAGGTTATCCTCGACAATCCGTTGCGCCTTTTCCTCGAAGTCCCGCTCGTGTTGCAGCGCATGGACCTCTTTCAGTACTGGCACCAGATTCGCGAAGCGATCGCGAAACCCACTCTCGAACGCGTACAGCCGTTCGTTGTCGGCGACATCCGCCAGCGGATGCCCGGGCTTCAGCACAGAAGGCACGTCCATCGGCGCCGGCGCCTTCGGCGGCACTGCGCTAACCAGAGGTTGCGCAGCAGCCGAATTCGCCCCTTGTGCCACCGGCGACCGGACGGCACTTCCCCGTGGCGTCGCGTAACGCGTGCCAAAGGCGGAAGTCTTGCGGCGGCCTCGGCGCACCATCGTGGTCGTATTGCCTCCTTACTCGCCGCTTAGCCGCGGGCACCGCCGGACAGGGTCACCAGCGAACCGCTGCCACTATTCCCGGAGGAACCGGTGATCTTGCTCATCGGCACTTCCTTGCGCTCGAGCTCACGATTGGCATAGGCACTACGCCCTTCACCACGCGGGTTGCCCTTTTGCGTCGCGTTACGACGCGTGGCGAACCCTTCGGTGCCGGTGACGCTGCTTCCACGGGCCCAGTCATCGCCCGTGATGGTCACACCGTTGCTGCTCCCGTTAACGGTCACACGTTCGGCACCAATCTTGGCCACATCTTCAGCCTGAGCCGGTACCGGCTGGTGACGATCCGGCTGATAGCGGAACTCCTCGGTCCCGGACACCAGGCCCGTCGCCTTGTTGATCGGGCCGGTAATGCCACCCGAGGCACCGTATGCAGTACCGGTCACACGACGCTCGCGGCGCGCCAAGGCTTCGCGGGCCGGGCTTTGAACACTGAAGCCGTCATTCGGCATCGCCTGCGCCGGCACGTCGGCCACCGGTGCGGCTACTGCGGCCTGGCCTTCCGGACGCAGACGCGGGTGCAAGCTGCCAGCGGCCGTCGGACACGTCGCGGCAAATTCGTTCGCCCCGACATACGGCGCACCGGACACGTCCTGACATGCACCGCGTTCGGTGCCCGTCACGCGCTCGTCATAACCCGGCTGGCTCCCGGAAACCGGATGCCCCGGCGTCGCATGGCGTTCGGCCACGCGGGTGTGCGCCGTCTGCATATCACGCGGCTCGCAATAAGCCTCGTACTGGTCGGCGCCGATGTAGGGCGTGCCAGAAACCGGCTTGCACGCACCGTACTCGTCACCGGTGACCCGTGCCGAGCGGCCCACGGACGTACCCGAGACGTTCTGCTGGTTCCAGGTGCGGCTCACGGAGACTTTTTCCGGGCCGGCCTGCGGACGGGAGCCACAGAAGGCGTCGTAATGCTCGGACCCGACATACTCGGTACCGGTGATCGGCTTGCAGCCGCCGTATTCGTCACCGGTCACGCGCAGCGAGCTATCCACCTGCGTGCCGGAGACTTCCCGACCCCGCAGCGTGTGCATCACGCCCACCTTCGGCACACCACCGGCGGCCGGACGGTCACACAGGTCACCGAAATCCGCCTGGTTGTAGTACGGGGTACCCGTCAGGGGGCGGCAGGATCCGGACTCGTCACCCGTCACCTTCGAGCTGCGACCCACGGCCGTACCCGTCACGCTCTGGTCTTCCATCGTGTGCAGCTCCTGCACCTTGGCCGGCGTCGGCTCCGGGCGGGTACCGCACATGCCCTTGAACTGTTCCGTACCGATGTATTCGGTACCGGTGACCGGCTTGCAGCTGCCGTACTCGTCACCGGTGACACGCGAGGAGCGCCCGACTTCGGTCCCGGTCAATTCACGACCGCGAAGCGTATGCATGACGCCGACCTTCATCGGCGCTCCGTTGGACTTTCCCGTGTTACACGGAACCTCGCTCGCCTGCGTATTCAGGTACTCGGTACCGGTGATGTCGCGGCAGGAGCCCGACTCGTCACCGGTGACACGCGGGCTACGGCCGACGCTCGTACCCGACACACCCTCGCCATGACGGGTCACCATCACGCTGGTGCGCGGCGCGCTGTTCGGCGCACGGGTGCCGCAGAAGCCTTCGTACTGCTCGCTGCTCAGGTACTCGGTGCCGGTGATCGCTTCGCAAGAGCCGGACTCGTCCCCCGTTACACGGGCAGAGCGCCCGACCTCGGTACCACTGACTTCCTGGCCGCGGCTGGTGTGGGAGTGCCCCACCTTGGCCGGGTTGGCACTCGGGCGCACATCGCAGTAGCGCTCGTAGTGCTCGAGGCCCAGGTACTCGGTCCCGGTAATGTTGGAGCAGCTGCCCGCTTCGGCGCCGGTGACGCTGCGCGTCGACTCGACTTGCGTGCCGCTAATGTGACCACCGGCGAGGGTCGTGCCCTCTTCCACCTTCGGCGGTGCTTCGCTCGTCTGACCACGGGGACGACCACAGGGACGACCCGGATCCGAAGAACCGCGACCAATCGTGCACAGCTCTTCACGACGCTGGCGTGCTACCTCGCGAGTGGACATACCCTTGCGTTTCGCAGCCTTCCACGCGCCTTCCTGCGGCATGGCACCGCGGCCCTTGGAGCCGTTGAAACGGCGCTTGGTCGCACGCTTGCCGTTCTGTGCCATCGCCTCGCGGCGCGCCATGCAGATCGCGCGGACCTCGGAGATCACCGGATGCGGACCCGCGGACTCGCCACCGGACTCCACCTTGTCGCACAACTGGTCAAGGCCACTTTCCACGACGGTGTCGCTTTCGGGGGTCACCGCGCTATAGGTGTCGTTGCGCTCGGACTTCTCGTCCTTGCAGCCACAGCCACAGCCCTTTTTCTCTTCCTGTGCAGACGGCGCGAAGGAACCCTGGCCTTTCAGCAGGTCTTCACGGCGCGGCTCGGCCGCCATGGCCTTTTTGCCATCGGTCGCCAGGGCCTGACGGCGCAGGCGGCAGATTTCGCGCCCGCTCATGTTGGAACAGTCGATTTCCATACCCTGGTTCTGCGACAGCGCTTCAAGCTGACGCGACCGGTCGGAACCGCCACGGGCCAAACCGCCGAGGGCCCGCGCCCGGGTATTGGAGCGACCGACCGCCTTCTTGCCCTGGCGCGCCATCTTCTGGCGGCGCTCAAGAGCGGCCTGGCGGCCGTTCGACGCACCGGCGTGCGCGCCCGGTTCCGGACGGCGCGCAGGTGCGCTGCTGCCGACCTCGAACGAGGTCGACGGCTGAGATTCGCTGGAGTGCGACTCCGGCTCCCGCGCCTGGGGGGCCGGTTCGGAAACACGCTGAGCCTGGCGCGCCTTTTGCGCGGCCGCGGCAGAACGCGACGTTCCCTTGGTTTGGCCGGTCGGCTTCACGGCAGCCTTGCCATTATGAGACATGGCCTTGCGCCGTTCCCGGGCGAGTTCGCGACCCGAGAGACCTTCAGACGCGGATGTCGGATTACTCATGGCACTTCCTTACAGTTGGCGGCAGCAACGGTAATAACGCTTGATGGACGGGCCGGGTGCCACAGGCACCCGGCCTCCACCGAACCGGGGTCTTAGCGACCGCGGTCGACCACGAAGGCCATGCCCTGACTCTGGGCGTAGTTATCGTACGCAATGAAGCGCACCATCATGCCCGGGTTGGCACGGCGGCATTCTTCAATCTCGGACAGCACCGCTTCCACGGACTGCTCGCCAAAGAAGGGCAGCTTCCACATGTACCAGTAGTGGGCCATGGCGTTTTCTTTTTCGCTGTACTCGATCGCCGGGTTCCAGCCCTGCGCGAGGCAGTATTCGATCTGCTTGCGCACCTGGTCGGCATTCATCTCCGGCAGATAGGAGAAGGTCTCGTACTTCTGCGACTGCTTGAAGTTCTGGATATCAGACATGTCGGTAATCCTGTGCTCTGGTTCTTTCTGGGCACGGACGGCGCACTAGCGCCGCCCGCGCTCGGACGATCACTTGTGCTGGGTATCCAGCTTGTCGACGGTGTCGAACTCGAACTTGATCTCTTTCCACGTTTCCATGGCGATCTTCAGTTCGGGGCTGTGCTGCGCCGCCTGAGTCAGGATGTCCTTGCCTTCCTTCTCGATGTCCCGACCTTCGTTACGCGCCTGGACACAGGCTTCCAGCGCCACACGGTTGGCCGCCGCACCCGGGGCGTTACCCCACGGATGGCCCAGCGTACCGCCGCCGAACTGGAGCACGGAGTCGTCGCCGAAGATGGAGACCAGGGCCGGCATGTGCCAGACGTGGATACCACCAGAGGCCACGGCGAACACGCCCGGCATGGAGCCCCAATCCTGATCAAAGAAGATGCCGCGCGAGCGGTCTTCCGGGATGAAGGATTCACGCAGCAGGTCGATCCAGCCCAGGGTCGCGGCACGGTCGCCTTCCAGCTTGCCGACCACGGTGCCGGTGTGCAGGTGGTCACCACCGGACAGACGCAGGATCTTCGCCAGCACACGGAAGTGGATACCGTGCTTCGGATGACGGTCGAGCACCGCGTGCATCGCACGGTGGATGTGCAGCAGCACGCCGTTGTCGCGGCACCAGTTGGCCAGACCCGTGTTGGCGCAGAAGCCGCCGGTGATGTAGTCGTGCATGATGATCGGCGCGCCAATTTCCTTGGCGAACTCGGCACGCTTGTACATCTCTTCCGGGGTCGGCGCGGTGACGTTCAGGTAGTGACCCTTGCGCTCGCCGGTTTCGGCCTCGGCCTTTTCGGTCGCTTCCTGCACGAACTCGAAGCGGTCACGCCAGCGCATGAACGGCTGCGAGTTGATGTTCTCGTCGTCCTTGGTGAAGTCGAGGCCGCCACGCAGGCACTCGTACACGGCGCGGCCGTAGTTCTTCGCGGACAGACCCAGCTTCGGCTTGATGGTGCAGCCCAGCATCGGACGGCCGTACTTGTTCAGCTTGTCACGCTCAACCTGGATACCGGAGGGCGGACCACCGCAGGTCTTCACGTAGGCCATCGGGAAGCGCACGTCTTCCAGACGCAGGGCACGGATGGCCTTGAAGCCGAACACGTTACCGACCAGCGAGGTGAACACGTTCACCATCGAACCTTCTTCGAACAGGTCGATCGGGTAGGCGATGAACGCGTAGAAGGACTCGTCGTCACCCGGCACGTCCTCAATGGAGTAGGCACGGCCCTTGTAGTAGTCCATATCCGTCAGGAGGTCGGTCCACACCGTGGTCCAGGTACCGGTGGAGGACTCGGCGGCCACGGCGGCCGCGGCTTCTTCGCGGTCGATGCCCGGCTGCGGGGTGATCTTGAAACATGCCAGCAGATCGGTATCCAGCGGCATGTATTCCGGCATCCAGTAGGTTTCGCGGTAATCCTTGACGCCCGCGGAGTACTTCTTGGCGGCCATGTGGCTTTCTCCTACGCGTTGGTTAATCGTGACGGTCGCCTAGATTAGGAAGGTGCACTGCTAATAACAAATAAATAATCTAGATACGACCAATAGACTTTCGTTTATAGAAAGACCGGTCCGCAGAGTTGCGCGGAGCGGCATGGGGGTTCTGTTCGCATCAGCGCCCGGCGCCTGCTCGGCAGCCTCAGCGGGGAATGCGGTCGCTGATTGTAGTCCATGACCGCAGTCAATGCATGCTCTTTAGACCACAGCGTGATCGGAGCCCGCGCCCCTCTGCCGGGGCGCGCGCACCGAAGATCAGGCAGGACCCGCATCGGCCTCCTGCGCCTCTAGCGTGTCGGCGTAGTGATCGCGCGCCACATAGGTATAGATGGCCGGGACCACGAAGAGCGTGAACAACGTGCCGATCGCCATGCCCGCCGCAATCACCAGGCCCATTGCGAAGCGCGAGCCGGCACCAGCACCGGTGGCCAGCAACAGCGGCACCATCGCCACCACGGTCGCCGTGGTCGTCATCAGGATGGGCCGCAGACGCAGGCTGGCCGCCTCCTCGATCGCATCGCGCAGGGGGCGCCCCTGACGCTGCAACTGGTTGGCGAACTCCACGATCAGGATGCCGTGCTTGGCGATCAGCCCGATCAGGGTCAGCAGACCCACCTGTGTATAGATGTTCAGCGAGGTCACACCCAGGCTGATGAAGATCAGGGCGCCGGCGATCGACATCGGCACCGTGGTCAGAATGATCAAGGGATCACGGAACGACTCGAACTGCGCGGCCAGCACCAGGAAGATCACGACCAGCGCGAAGAAGAACGTGACGACCAGATCCCCACCCTCGGCCTTCAGCTGCCGCGACTCGCCGGCATAGTCCACGTTCACATCGGGCGGCAGCACCTCGGCGGCAATCCGGTCGATGATGTCCAGCGCCTCCCCGAGGGTGACGCCGGGCCGTGGCACCCCCTGCAGGGTCACCGCGTTCAGCTGCTGGAAGCGGTTGAGCTGGCGCGGCGTGACCGTCTCTTCCAGCGTCACGATACTGGACAACGGTATCGGCTCGCCGTCCGCGGTGCGCGTGTACAGCTCCTCAAGCTGCTCCGGCGTCAGGCGGTCGGAACGCTGGACCTGCGGGATCACGCGATAACTGCGGTTCTCCATCGCAAACCGCCCGGCGAACCCGCCGGAGAGATACGTCGCCAGATCGGCATTCAGCGTCGCCATGTCGATGCCAAGCTGCGAGGCACGCTCGCGGTCAATCTTCAGATCCACCCGTGGCTGGTCGAAGTTGAGATCGGTATCGAGGAAGATGAACCGACCCGTCTCCATCGCCCGGTCCTTGATCTCCTGACTCAGCTCGTTCAACTCCTCGAACGAGCTGGTGGAGCCGAACACAACGCTGACCGGCGCGCCCTGCCCCGGGGTCGGCAGCTGCGGCGGCTGGATCGCGAACACCTCGAGCCCTGGCAGCCCTTCCAGCGCCGGCTGCAGGTCCTCTTCCAGGATCTTGGCAGTCGTTCGGTCACGCTGATCCCAGGGCGCCATAACGAAACCGCCCAGGGCCTGGTTGGTCGCCCCGGCCATACCGGGTCCGCCGCCAAAGCCGTTCACGATAAAGATGTTGTCGAGCTCGGGGATGCGGTCGAAAAAGCCGTCGGTCAGCGCGGTGTTGCGCTCCAGGTAATCGATCCCCATGTAGGCATCGCCTTCCATGATCGAGAAGGCGAAACCCTGGTCCTCCTGCGGCTCCAGCTCGGTCTGCGAAGTCACGAACAGGAAGTAGCAGGACACCAGCACGATGGCGCCGAAGGCGGCGACGGTGAAGCGGTCATTCAGTGCCCCGTGCAGCCGTCGGCGATAGCGCTCGCGCAGGCTGTCAAAGCGCACGTCCAGCCACGACTCGATGCGCCCGCGCCGCTCGACCGAACCATCGCGCAGGATTTTCGAACACATCATTGGCGACAGCGTGATCGCGACAATCCCCGAGATCACGACCGTCGCCGCCAGGGTAAACGCAAACTCGATGAAGAGCGTGCCGGTCAGGCCGCCGATGAACCCCAGCGGCAGGAAGACCGCCACCAGCGTGGTCGACATCGCGACAATCGGCCACGCGAGCTCGCGCGCCCCCTGGATCGCTGCGTCCATGCGCGACATGCCCTCCTCGATATGCCGCGAGATGTTCTCCAGCATGATGATCGCGTCATCGACCACGATGCCGATGGCCAGCACCATCGCCAGCAGCGTCAGCAGGTTCAGCGAGAACCCCATCAGGAGCATCAGCATGAAGGTCCCGATCAGGGACAGCGGTACCGCCACCGCCGGGATCAGCACACTGCGCCACGAGCCAAGAAACAGATAAATCACGACCAGCACGATCAGCAGCGCCAGCACGATGGTCGTCAACACCTCGTCGATCGCGCTCTCGATGTATTCGGTGGAGTCATAAACGATCTCGCCCTCCAGCCCGGAGGGCAGGCGCGGCTCGATGCGCTCCTCGAAGATCTCGCGTACATCCGCGATCACCTCCAGGGCATTGGCATCCGGCGCCAGCTCGATGCCGATGAACGTCGCCGCCTGACCGTTGAAGCGCACCGAGGTGTCGTAGTTCTCCGACCCCAGCTCCACCTCGGCAATATCGCCAAGACGCACCAGGTCGCCCTCCTGCTCGAACAGGATCAGCTGCTCGAACGCCTCCGGGGTCTGCAGGTCGGTATCCGCGGTCAGGTCCAGGCTCACCATCGAGCCCTTGGTCTGCCCCACCGCGGAGAGGACATTGTTGCCCTCCAGCGCCGACCGAACGTCGCGCCCGGTTACGCCATAGGCCGCCATGCGATTGGCGTCCAGCCAGGCGCGCATCGCAAAGCTCTGATCGCCGAGGATCTCGGCCCGCTGAACGCCGTTGACGGTGGCCAGCTCCGGTTGCACCTCGCGAATCAGGTAGTCCGTGGTCTGATTGTTGGAGAGGCGCTCGGAATAGAACGACAGGTACATCGCCGCCACATCCTGACCCACGGAGAGATCCACCACCGGGTCCTCGGCCTCCGATGGCAGATCGCTGCGAATCTTGTCCACCTGGGCGGAGATCTGCGTCAGCGCCTGGTTCGGATCGTAGTCCAGCTCCAGGAACGCCTGCACCGTGCTTATCCCCGGCAGGCTGTTGGACACGATGTAGTCGATCCCCTCCGCCTCGGCGATCTCGCGCTCCATCGGCGTGGTGATGAATCCCTGTACCAGGTCCGCATCCGCGCCGATATAGGCGGTGCTGACCGTGACCACCGCGTTCTGCACCTCGGGGAACTGGCGCACGTTCAGGTCGAACACCGCCCGCACCCCGAACAGCAGGATGAACAGGCTGACCACAGTGGCCAGCACGGGCTTCTGAATAAAGATATCGGTAAAGCGCATCGTCGCGGGCCCGCTCAGCGATTCGCCGGCCGCGGATCGCGTTCGGCATCGGGCTGGGCATCCTCCGTGATCTTCACGGGGGTATCGTTCTGGAGCTTCAGCAGACCGCTGACCGCAATCTCGTCGCCCTCTTCCAGGCCATCCACGATGCGCACCAGGTCACCGCGTCGCTCACCGATCTCCACCAGGCGCTGCTCCACACGCTTGTCGCCGTCATCGTCTTCAAAGATCACGAACACCGAGTTGCCCCAGGGTGCGAAACGGATGGCCGTCTGCGGGACCACCAGCCCCTCCTCCGGTTCGTCACGCTGCAGCGTGACGCGGGCGAACTGACCGGGGCGCAGCCGATGGTCCTCGTTGGTGATCATCGCCTGCACGCGGAACATCCGCGAGGCAGCACGGACACGCGGCTCGATCGCGGTAATCTGTCCCTCGAAGGTCTCGCCATAGGCATCGACGGTGACCTCGACCGACTGCCCCAGCTCGACATTCGCCAACCGGCGTTCGGGCAACGTGAAGTTCACATACAGCGGGTCCAGGGACTCCAGCACCACAATCGGGTCGCCCGGGCCGACAAACTGGCCCTCGTTCACCTGACGGATACCCAGCTGCCCGTCAAAGGGCGCCCGCAGACGCTTCTGGCGAATACGGGCATCCTGTGCCTTGACCGCCGCCTCGGCCTGTTGCGCCTCGGTCGCGCGGCGCTGGAACTCCGAGTCGGAAATATCGTTGCGCTGCACCAGGCCCCGCGCCCGTTCCAGCTCGCGCGCCGCGAGCTGCGCCTCGGCGCGCAGGCTTTCCAGCTCCGCCTCGTCCAGCTCGGTGTCGAGTTCGACCAGCGTCTCGCCCGCCTCGGCGAAGGCCCCATTGGCAAAATGGATGCGGTCAACAATGCCCTGTGCCTCGAAACTCAGCGTGGCCCCCTGCACCGCCTCCAGGTCCCCCACCGCACGCAGCTGCGGGGCCCAGCGATCGGTCTCCACGGTCGCCGCGTTGATGGTCGCAGTCGGCTCCGGCATCTCGTCAAAGAACTCCGCGATCTGCTGATCCACGAAGGCCTTGAAACCAAAGATGCCACCCAGGACCAGGGCTACGCCCAGCAGCATCAGGAAGAATCGCTTGCTCATGAATTTGCCTCAGGAATGTGCTCGCGCACGATCGCGCGCACCCGCTCCGTCTCGGCGCGCACGACCGAGGGTTCGTCTGGATCGATTCGCGGCTCCCAGCGCCAGCCGGTCAGCAGCGCATGGGTATGGCGGATCAAGTGTTCATACGGGCGGTGGATATCGTAGGCATCCAGCAGCCCCTGGGCATTCGCGAGCGCCTGCATCCCGGTATTCAGCGCCCACGGCCCCAGCCCCATCTCTTCCTCGCCCATCTCCTGGGCCGGTGGCAGGTCCTTGTTCGCCCGCGCCTCGGCCACGATGGCGTTGATCGCCTGGCTGATCGGTTGAGCCGCATCAAGCAACTCCTGCCGCCGCGCCTCCGACGTGCTCGCCCAGACCACCTCTGTCGTCACGAATTGGGTCAATCGATAGTAGTCCGGATTCGCCTGCGCGAAATCGATATCGGCCAGCACCATCGCCAGCATTCGTGAACGGGTTCCCAGCGGCAGCCGAGGAATGCACCGAAACAGCTCCGCACGCTGACGCGTTGCCCGGGTCGCGACGGCCGCCAGCAGATCTTCCTTCGAGTTGAAATGCTGGTACAGCGTGCCGGTCGCGTACTCGCAGGCGGCCGCCAGACGCGACATCTGCAACGCCAAAAGGCCCTCCGAGCGGATCAGCTCGTGGGCCTTTTCGACAAAGAGGGTCTCGCGCGCCTCGCGCTCGCGCTGCTTTCGATTCTCGGTGCCCATCGGCGCAGACTACCGAATCGGAACCAAGATTTGAACCTCGTTCACTCAACAAGCAAAAAAACGGGGCCCAGAAGGCCCCGGTCCGCTTGTCATCGGCGCCCAATCAGCCGGCTTCACGCAGTAGGCGCACGATCGCGTCGGCCACGCTCTTGCTGGACTGCGGGTTCTGCCCCGTCACCAGTTTGCCATCCACCACGACATGGTCGGTCCAGTCCTCGGCGGTCTCGACCTCCCCACCCAGTTCGGCCAGGCGGTCCTGCAGCAGAAACGGCACGGCCTGATCGAGCTGTACCGCCTTCTCTTCGCTGTTGGTGAACGCGGCCACCTTGCGCCCCTTCACTGCCGGACTGCCGTCTTTCAGCATCGCGCCGACCAGACAGGCCGGCCCGTGACACACCGCGCCCACGACCTTGTCGTTCTCCAGAAACTCGCCGACCAGGCGCTGCACATGCGGATTCTCCGGCAGATCGAACATCGTGCCGTGCCCACCGGGGAAGAAGATTGCCGCGTAGGCATCGTGGTGCATGCCTTCATCGAGATGGATCGTGTCGTCCAGGGCCTCCTGCGCGGCGACGGCCGCCGGTCCGGGATGATTCGACTCCAGGCTCTTGGGATCCAGAGGGACGGGCCCGCCCTTGGGACTGGCCACCTTGATCTCGAAACCGGCCTTGCGGAAGCGGTCATAGGGCACCGAGAACTCGTCAAACCACACGCCGGTCGCGTGGCCGTCGCCGATCTCGCCGTGACTGGTCACCACCATCAGTATCGTCTTGCTCATCCCGCGAACTCCTGTTGCATCCATACATGTCCGTGGACTCGGTGGTCCGGGACAGGGTTCCGCTGCGCACAGGAATCAAGGGGCCGGGGCCCGAATTCGAGAAGCCGATCCCTTGCGTCTTGTCGGTATTGGCGGGACAGCTTTCTGAGCGGTCCGAGGAGCAGGGACAGTCGACCGAACGCGTATCACTCTCCCCAACCAAGAAAGGCCCCGTAATGGGGCCTCTGACAGCTTGGTCAATGACGTCCGACCGGCAATGCCGGGCGGACGCCAAGGCTTCAGGTCGGGGTCAGACCTGGGTGTAGCGCAGGTAGGAGCGGATCTCCTCGAAGCCCTGCGGGAACTTCTTCTGCGCATCCTCGTTGCTGACCGTCGGCGGGATGATCACGCGATCGCCCGGGGTCCAGTCGGCCGGCGTAGCGATGCCGTGCTGGTCTCCGGTCTGCAGCGCATCGATCACGCGCAGGATCTCGTCGAAGTTGCGGCCCACCGACATCGGGTAGGTCATCATCAGCCGGATCTTCTTGTTCGGGTCGATAATGTAGACCGAACGCACCGCGGCAGTCTCGCTCTCGCCCGGGTGGATCATCTCGTAGAGCTCGGAGATCTTCTTGTCGGCGTCGGCAACGATCGGGAACTCCAGCGTGGTGTTCTGGGTGTCGTTGACGTCCTCGATCCACTTGTTGTGCTCGTCGACGGTATCCGTGGACAGGCCCAGCGGCTTCACGTTGCGATCCGCGAACTGCTGCGCGAGCTGGGCAGTGCGGCCCATCTCGGTGGTGCACACCGGCGTGAAGTCGGCCGGATGGCTGAAGAAGAAGCACCAGGAATCGCCGATCCACTCGTGGAAATCGATCTTGCCCTTGGTGGTGTCAATCTGGAAGTTCGGGGCGGTATCACCCAGTCGAAGTGCCATGATGTACTCCTTTCTTGATAATCAATGGTTTGCAAGTTTCGGGGCCGTCTCGGCTCCCCGTGGAAACCAAGGTATCGCGACCCCACTGAATTAGCTATTACTAATTCTCTAAGGCCTCGATAGCCGGCACCTAAGACGAGCCGCAACAAGGGCACCCCGCCCCGAGCGGCCCACCCGTCACTACATGCGGCGAAAGAGCTCGGCCAGGTCGTCACGCATCGGCTGGCGCCCCATCTCCTCGGTGGTAAATTCCGAGCCGTCGAAGGACACGCGCAGCATCACTGCCTCGCCGGCCTCCACATCGGGCATCAGCGCAACCATCGGGCGCCCGGTCAGGTATTCGGCAACCGCCTCGTCCATCTCCGCCGCGGCCTGTACCTGCTGCTGCATCCAGGTGGAGATATGCAGCATCAACGTGCCGTCCCACTCGGCCTTCGCGAGCTCGCCGAGCAGGGCGTGGGCCAGGGCCACGTTGTCGTCACGGCTGGCACCGGCGCCAAAGGCGAGATAGGTCACCTCGGCGTCACCGATCGCCGCTACTGCGTCGGCGGCATCCTCGGGCCCTTCCATGCCCGCGATGCTGAACCCGGCCTCCGGGTTGGCGGCCAGCATCCCGGCCCCGAGACCGCCGGTCAGCGCGCCACAGATCGCGGAACGGTTGTTGACCACGGCCAGCGACTCGGCCTCCATCATGCTCGCAATGGCCTGTCCGACATTGCCGCCCGCCATGGCGCGAACGGTCTGCTCCTCGCCAAACGAAAGCGACTCGGCTGCCGCCGTGAGCGGTGCGGCCAGCAGCGCAGCCGAGAGAGACAGTGCAATGGTCGTCTTTTTCATCAGTTCACCTCGTGTTGGTGGTTGGGAATATTCGGTATTTCTGATGCCTGGGGCATCACATCACCATCGGCCGGCCGGGCGGGCGCGGCCCTTCTGGTGTTCGGGAGTTGTGGCTATGCAGCTCCTGGGACCCTGCAGCACCACGCGCGATTCAGGTTTCTCCGACCGCGGCATACTGCGCAGACGGGAACACTCGCCGCAGGCGGCCCGTCAGAACCCGTACCTGGGGCCGCCGGATCAGCCGTCTCGATCCAGTTCCCGCAAGCGCCGGTACAGGCTGCGCTCGCTCAGGCCCAGCCGGCGCGCGAGGCTCCGCCGATCACCCTGGTGTACCGCCAGGGCGTGACGCAGATACTCGCGCTCGATCTGATCCAGCGGACGCAGTTCCCGCGGATGGACCAACTCCGCGTAACCTTCTCCGGCCGCACCCGATTCGGCGCGCGTGGCCTGCTGGCGCACCGGGCCTGGCAGGTGCTCCGGCCGAATCGGACCGCCATCCGCCAGCAGGGCCGCGCGTTCCAGGATGTTGCGCAGTTCACGCACGTTGCCGGGGAAGGCATATCCCTCCAAAACCCGGATCGCGTCGTCCTCCATCGTCGGACGCGGCACCAGCTCGGAGCGATCCAGCATGGCCTCGACGAGCAGCGGGATATCGCCGCTGCGCTGGCGCAGCGGCGGCACCTCGATGGGGAAGGTATTGATCCGGTAGAACAGGTCTTCGCGAAACTCGCCGGCCCGCACCATCGCCTCCAGATCCCGGTGGGTGGCACAAACCAGTCGAAAATCCGCACTCCGAGACTCGATTCCGCCGACCCGGCGGTAGGCGTGCGTCTCCAGCAGGCGCAGCAGCTTCACCTGCTGGCCCAATGGGATATCGCCCACCTCGTCCAGGAACAGCGTGCCGCCGGACGCGGCCTCGACCAGCCCGACCTTGGCCGAGGCCGCACCCGTGAAGGCCCCCTTCTCGTGGCCGAACAACTCGCTCTCGAACAAGGTCTCGGTCAGTCCGGAGCACTCAACCGCGACAAACGGCTTGTCGCGGCGCGGGCTCTCTTCGTGGATCGCCCGGGCGATCAACTCCTTGCCGGTACCGGACTCACCCAGCAGCAGCGCCGAGGCATTGCTGGGTGCCACGCGACTGATCAAGCCCAGCATGGTATTGAACGCCCGCGAACGCCCGACCAGCCCGGTGGCCCCGTTCTGCGGGCTGGATACGGGCAGATGATGGAGGCGCTCGACGAAATAGCGAACAGCCCCCTCCGCCCCCAGGATCGGAGTCAGCTCGACGTCCACGTGCTCGCGGCCCTGCGCCGTGTGATGCACATGCAGGACACGTTCCCGGCGGCGGCTGGCGAGCGCAGCCTGGAGCGGACAGGCTTCCCCGGCCTCGTCGCACGGACGCTGATAGCCGTGCGAGGCCTCATAGCAGGCCCGGGAAGAGCCATCGGCATCCGTGCCGTAGACCCTCTGGTAGGCCGTATTCGCGGCCAGGATCCGGTAATCGGGCGACAACAGGATGGAGGGCTCGCGAAAGGCCTCCATCATCTGTCGCATCGCCGAGAGGTCCGTCTCGTTGCCACACGGAATCGCCAGTCGGCTAATCGTCACGTCTTCTCGCATGGGCCAGGTATCCAGGGGAGGCGCCGCGGCGGTGGTCCTCCGATGACTCTGCCCAATAGACACGCTCAACCGAGGTACGTTCAGTGGCATCACGGCCGGTCTCTACGGATCCCGCTTAGTGGTACCCGGTCTCGGGCGTCACCTTGCCGCGGAAGACCCAGTACGTCCAGGCCGTGTACCCCAGGATGATGGGGATCACGAACAGCGCCCCGACCAGGATAAACAACTGTGCATCCGGGGACGACGCCGCATCCCAGAAGGTGTGGTCCGGCGGCACCACATACGGCCACTTGCTGACCAGAAGCCCCAGATAGGTCGTAATGAACAGGGCGATCGTCGCTACGAACGGGATCCCCTCGTCACGCCGCCGCACCGCCCGGATCAGTATCCAGGCGGACAACAGGGCCAGCGCCGGCAGGACCCACAGGTACTGCCAGGTGCCCATCCAGCGTTCCATCACCTTCGGGTCGATGAACGGCGTGATCAGGCTCACCACCGCGAACACCACCAGGACCAGGGCCAGCAGGCCAGGCACCACGCGATAGGCAAAGGCCTGGGTCTCGCCATCGGTCTTGACGATCAGCCAGGTCGCGCCCAGCAGCGCATAGCCCGCCAGCAGACCGATACCGGTCAGCACGGTGAACGGCGTCAGCCAGTCCAGCGGCCCGCCGGCAAAGCTCAGACCCTCCATCTCGAAGCCCTGGATGTAGGCGCCCACCACGGCCCCTTGGGCAAACGCCGCCACCGCCGACCCCGCGGCAAAGGCCACGTTCCACAACCCCTTGGAGGTATTGGCCTTGAACCGGAACTCGAAGGCCACCCCGCGGAAGATCAGCCCCGCCAGCATCAGGAAGACGCCGATATACAGGGCCGGCAGGAACACCGAGTACACCAGCGGGAAGGCCGCCAGCAGCCCCGCCCCGCCGAGGATCAGCCAGGTCTCGTTGCCGTCCCAGACCGGGGCGACCGAGTTCATCATCACATCGCGCGAGGTCTCGCCCGGGGCGAACGGGAACAGGATCCCGACCCCCAGATCGAACCCGTCCATCAGCACGTAGGCGATGATGCCGACGGCAATGATGACCACCCAGATCAGCGTGATATCAAGCGTGGTTTCCATGGATCAGCTCCTTGCAGCGCCGGTAGCGGCGTCGTCGATCGAGGTATCGGCCGCGGACCAGGGCCGCTTCGCGTGGGCCGGGGCCTGCCGGACCTCGGTGGTCTCCGGTCCCTTCTGCACGATACGCACCAGGTAGTAGACGCCAGCCGTGAACACGGCGGCGTAGACCAGCACGTAGCCGATCAGCGTGAACAGGGCCATGCCTCCCGTCAGCGCCGGAGTGATGCCCTCGGCATGGGTCATCACGCCGTAGACCAGCCAGGGTGCGCGCCCGGTCTCGGTCACGAACCAGCCGGCGACCACCGCGATGAACGGGGCCGGGATCATCCAGGTCAGACCCCGCAGGAAACGCGGCGAGGCGAACATGCGGCGCCGGAAGCGCAGCCAGGCACCGGCCAGCACGAACAGGATCATCACCATCCCGATCGCGACCATGATGCGGAACGACCAGAAGGTGATCCCCACCGGCGGGCGTTCCTCGGCGGGTACCTCCAGCAGGCCGGGGACCTCGCCATCCAGCTCGTGGGTCAGGATGAAACTGGCCATCTTCGGGATACCGATCTCGAAGTGGTTGGTCTCATTGGCCGAATCCGGGATCGCGAACAGCAGCAGCGGTGCCCCGCGTTCGGTCTCCCAGACGCCCTCCATCGCCGCGACCTTGGTCGGCTGATGTTCAAAGGTATTCAGGCCATGGATGTCACCCACCACCAGCTGGGCCGGCGCCGCCAGCAGCAGCACCCACATGGTGGTACCCAGTGCCTTGCGGTTGACCAGCACATCGCGCTGGCGCAGCAGGTACCAGGCCGAGACGCCGGCGACCACGAAACCCGCGGTCAGCAGCGAGGCCAGGCCCATATGGAAGAAGCGCGGCCAGAAGCTCGGGTTGAAGATCGCGGTGATCCAGGAGGTCACGTGGAAGACACCGTCCTGCAGCTCGAAGCCCACCGGGGTCTGCATCCAGCTGTTGGCGACCAGGATCCAGAACGAGGAAATGAAGGTACCCAGCGCCACCATCAGCGCCGCGAACAGATGTACGCCCTGCGGTACCCGGTCACGGCCGAACAGCAGCACGCCCAGGAAGGCCGCCTCGAGGAAGAAGGCCGTCAGCACCTCGTAGGAGAGCACCGGCCCGAGGAAGTTGGCGGTCGCATAGGAGAACGCACTCCAGTTGGTCCCGAACTGGAACGACATCACCAGCCCGGAGACCACCCCCATCCCGAACACGACCGCGAAGATCTTGATCCAGAACTTCGAGATCTGGGTGTAGATCGCATCGCCGGTCTTCCAGGCGCGAAACTCCAGGAAGGCGATGAACGACGCCAGCCCGATGGTAAAGACCGGGAAGATGGCGTGAAACGAGACCACGAATGCAAACTGGATTCGTGATAGCAGTATGGGGTCGAGCTCCATGGCGTTCCTCCATTGTCAGGGTGCGCCGTCCGGACGCAGCTACCGCGTCCTTACAAGTACCGTGCCAGCAAGCCCGCCTCCCGCTCGCGGGCCCGGCAGGCGGCAACCGGCCTCGAAGACAACCGCCCGCACCCGCTCGCCACAGCGCCGCTGTGACTGCCATTCATGGCAGCAAAAACCCCACAACTGCCATTTGTGGCAGTCCTGTCGTGGCACAACCCGCCGCCAGCGGCAGGCGCGAGCGGGCTCTGCGATCTGGCACGCAACTTGTAAGAAAACGGCAAGCAGGGCGCGTCAGACGCCCGCCTTTCATAACAAGAGTGCACCGCAGGAACCGCGGTGCCGGACGACGGAGATCCAGCATGTCCCAGCCCGAACAGCGCGAAAATCGCAGCCGCCAGCAGCAGTCGACCGAGGCCCTGGCTGCCGCCATGGACCGCAGCGGCCTGTCCCGCCGCGACTTCCTGAAGATCGCCGGCGCGGCCGGCCTGGCCTCGGCGACCGGCGTACAGGCCGCCCCGGCTCAGGCCGCGGTCTCGACACGGGCACGCATCGTCGTGCTGGGTGGAGGCGCCGCCGGCCTGACCATGGCCGCCCGCCTGCGCGCCCTGCTCGATGGCGCCCGTATTACCGTGGTGGAACCGAGCGAGATCCACGACTACCAGCCCGGCTGGACCCTGGTAGCGGCGGGCGTCTATTCGGTCGGCGAGGTCCAGCGGCGCAACGAGCGCTATATCCCGCGCGGGGTGGACTGGGTGCGTTCCGCCGTCGCCGCGATCGACCCGGAGTCGCAGCGGGTGGAGACGGTCGATGGCGACCACCTGGACTACGACTTCCTGGTGGTCGCAACCGGCCTGCACCTGGACTTCGAGGCCATCGACGGCCTGCGCCGCGAGGACATCGGCCGCCCGGGCCTGACCAGCATCTACGCCAGCGCCGAGGCCGCGCGCGATGCCTACGAACAGGTACGCACCTTTGGCGAGCGCGGCGGCGTGGCCCGCTTCACCATCCCGGGGACGCCGATCAAGTGTGCCGGCGCCCCGATCAAGGCCACCTTCATCGCCGAGAGCCTGCTGCAGAGCGCCGGCCAGCGCGGAGATGCGGAGTTCCACTACCACACCGGGGCAGACCGCCTGTTCAGCGTCGCGCGCTTCGACACGATGGTGCGCGACCTGTATGCCGAGCGTGACATCGCCGTGAACGAGGATGGGTTTCTCGCCGCGGTCGATATCGACGCCCGGCAGGCCACCTTCCGCGGGACGAACGGCAACGAGGAGACGGTCGACTACGACTACCTCCATGTGACGCCGCCGATGCGGGCCCACGGGTTCGTGCGCGAGGCCGGGCTTGCCGTGGAGGATGGCGCGCTGGCCGATGGCGGCTGGCTGGCGGTGGATGATCGCACCCTCCAGCACACCCGCTATCCGAACATCTTCGGCGCCGGCGATGTGGTCGCCACCGCGATCGGCAAGACCGCCTCCACCGTGCGCTCCCACGGCGCGGTGATGCCGGACAACCTGGTGGATGTACTGCAGGATCGCGAGCCATCGCGCGAGTTCGACGGCTACACCTCCTGCCCGCTGATCACCGAGGTCGGCAAGGCCGCCCTGGTGGAGTTCGACTACAGCCTGCAGGAGGTCCCGACCTTCGGCTTCATCGATCAGGGCGAACCCAGCTGGATGTGGTGGCGTCTGAAGGTGCACATGATCAAGCCGCTGTACTTCAACATGCTGCGCGGGCGCTACCTGCGCTAGGGAAACACTGATCAATGTACACGCTCGCGTTGGTACCCCAGGTTTTCCGAGACAAGGCGCGGTGCGCAGCCGGTAGTCGTTCTACCGGCCCGTTTTTGACTAATGCGGGCCGCAACGCAGGATCGGGGAACCTGGGGTACCAACCCCACAAGCCATTGAATGCAGGGGCTCGAGTCGCTTTTGCCTGCGCACGGCGTTGCGGTTCCCTTGTGCAGAGTGACTGCACGGCAGTCACCGCGCCTTGTTCGCACGCAAAAGCGACTCGAGCGCGAGCGTGTACATTAATCAGTGTTTCCCTAGGAGCCTGACTGATGTCCACACGCCCAATCGGTCCGCTCGCGCTGCGTCGAGCCCGGATGCCCGTCGTCCGCACGCGATGAATGCTACCGCCAGGGAGTGGCTGCGCCAGCGTGCCCGCCCCCATCGCCGCTGGCTGTGGCTGTCCGCGGCCGGCTCCCTGATCGCGGCCGGCGCGACGATCGGCGTGGCCGGCATCATCGCCCAGGCCGTGTACCAGGCCCTGTTCGCGCCCGAGCGCCTGGACTGGGCAGCGGTGCTGGCGGCCGGGCTCGTACTGATCGTGCTGCGCTACAGCGCACAGGGACTGCGTGACCTGGCCGGCCAGCGGCTGGCCCACGCGGTCAAGGGCCGCCTGCGCGGCGAGCTGCTGCATCGCGCCCGCGAGGCCGGTCCGGCGCGGCTCGCGGCACAGGCCACCACCGGCGAATGGATCGAACGCTTCCAGGCCCGCGGCGAGGACCTGACCGGCTACTACGCGCGTTACCTGCCCGCGCTGCAGGCGGTCATCCTGATCCCGCTGGCGATCCTGATCACGGTGTTCTGGCTGGACTGGCTGGCCGGCCTGCTGCTGCTGTTCGCGGCCCCGCTGATTCCGGCCTTCATGGCTATCGTCGGCATGGGGGCCGAACAGATCCATCGCCAGCAGCAGGCCGAGCAGGACCGTCTCGCCGGGCACTTCCTGGACCGCATCCGCGCCCTCGACTGGCTGCGCCGGGCACGCGCAATCGAGGCCACCCAGTCCGAGGTGGTGGAGCGCAGCCACCATCAGCGCCGACTTACCATGCGTACGCTGCGGGTGGCCTTCCTGTCCTCGGCCGTGATGGAGTTCTTCAGCGCCGTGGCCATCGGCATGGTCGCGATCTATGTCGGCTTTGCCCTGTTCGGGGCGCTGGACTACGGCCCGGCCGCGGAGCTGACGCTGTTCACCGGTCTGTTCGTGCTGCTGCTGGCGCCGGAATACTTCCTGCCGCTGCGGCAGTTCGCACAGAGCTATCACGACCGCGCCGGTGCGCTCGCGGCGGCCGAGGCTCTGGCCCCGCTGACCGCGCCCGCCGAACACCCCGCCGCCAGCGCCGCTCCGGCCATCGAGCCGCCCGAGACCGACCCGACCGGCGCGATGCTCGCACTGGAAGCCGTCAGCCTGCGCTATCCCGGCCAGGACGCACTCGCCCTGCCCCGGACCACGCTGACCGTCGAGCCCGGCGAATCCATCGCGATCACCGGGCCCAGTGGCGCGGGAAAATCCACCCTGCTCGCCCTGTGTGCGGGGTTCCTGCAACCGGACGAGGGACGCGTACGGCGCCATGGTGATGCGCAATCGTTCGTGTGGATCGGACAACAGGCCCACCTGTTCCACGGGACCCTGCGCGAGAACCTGCAGCTGGCCCGCCGCGAGCCCCTCTCCGATGAGGAGATGGGCTCGGCGCTGGCGCAGGCCGGCCTGCCGCTGACGGCGGCGGAGCTGCCGGACGGCCTGGATACGGCGATTGGCGAGCAGCGCCGCGGCCTCTCCGGCGGCCAGGCCCAGCGTGTCGCCCTTGCCCGCGGCCTGCTCTCCGGCTACCGGCTATGGCTGCTGGACGAGCCCACCAGCGCACTCGACGCAGACACCGAACATGCATTGCTGGACACCCTGTTCGGGCTGGCCCGGGAACATGGGCTCACGCTGGTCGTGGCCACGCACCACACGACGGTGCAGGCCCGTTGCCAGCGGACCGTGAATCTCGTGGGGGATCGGGATGCGTAGGGACGGCTTCCGGGATCTGCGCTTCCTGCACGCGGTCTTCCGGCAACGCCGGCTGTGGTACTGGGGCGCCTGGGCCCTGCTGGCCCTGACCTGGGTCGCCGGGATCGTGCTGCTGGCGCTGTCCGGCTGGTTCATTACGGCCACAGCCCTGGCCGGGGCCGGCCTGCTGGCCACCCTCGACGTCTACGTCCCCTCGGGCGGCATCCGAACCGCGGCGATCGCGCGCACGCTTGCGCGCTATTCCGAGCGGCTGGTCAGCCACGAGGCGGTGCTGCGCAGCCTCGCCGACCTGCGGGGCCGGACCTTCCGGGGCCTGGCGGCCCGTCCCGCCGGCTGGGTCCGCGCCTATCGCAGCGGCGACCTGCAGACCCGGCTGACCGGGGACATCGACACCCTGGACGCGATGCCGCTGCGGGTCGCGGGCCCGATCATCGCCGCTCTGCTGAGCCTGCTGGTCACACTGGTCATTGCATTCTGGCTGGCGCCATGGCCGGCGGCGGCGCTCCTGCTGGTGGCCGGCACCCTGACCATGCTGGTCTCGCTGCTGCTCGCATGGGTCGGGCAAGGTGACAGCCGCCAGTTGGTACGCGCCCGGGCTCATGAGCGTATCGCCCTGGCCGACTACATCGGGGGCCTGGCCGAACTGATCGCCTTCCAGCGGGCGGGCGATACCGAACAGGGGCTGGCGCGGCAGAACCGCGACCATGCCCGGCGACTGACCCGACAGGAGTCGGTGGGCACACTGACCGAGCCCGTGGTGCAGGCGGTGGTCGCCGTCTCGGCACTGCTGATGCTCCTGCTGGCCCTGCACTGGTACACGCAGGGGCTGATTTCAGCACCTGTGGCGGTCCTGCTGCCCCTGATGACCCTGGGCCTGGGCGAGGTCCTGGGCAGCCTGCCGGGCGCCTGGTGGCGGGCCGGCGAGAGCCTGGCCGCCGCGCGCCGCATACGTCATGTGGTCGCGCGGAAGCCCCTCCCGGCCGATTTGCCCGAAGGGGGTGATCGGCAAGAACACCCGCGCCTGTCCGCGCAGGGCCTGGTGACGGGATTCGAGGCCGGCCGCCCGCTGTCGGCACCGCTGGACCTGGCACCCGAACCCGGGACGCCGCTGGTCGTGACCGCCCCGAGCGGACACGGCAAGAGCACCCTGCTGGACACCCTCGCCGGCGAACAGGCGCCCCTGGCCGGGTCGGTCCGGATCGGGTCAACACCCATCGAGGCCCTGTCGGTCGATGCCCGCTATGCCCGGATCAGCTATCTGCCGCAGACCCCGCACCTGCCGGACACCCGCATCCGCAACATCCTCGCGCCCGGTCCGCATGACGACCACCAGGACGAGGCCCTGTGGGATGCGCTTCGGCAGGTCGACCTGGCCGACCGGGTTGGCGCCGATGCGGATGGACTGGACGCCCGCATCGGCGAGGGCGGGCAGCACCTGTCCGGTGGCCAGCGTCAGCGCCTGGCGCTCGCCGCCATACTCCTGCAGAACCGCCCGATCGTGCTGCTGGACGAACCCTTTTCCGGTCTCGATGCCGCCACCATCCAGCGGATCCTGCAGCGCCTCCGGCCCTGGCTGGCTCGGCGCCAATGCATCCTCGTGACCCATGCCCCGGACGCGCTGCCGCCGGACTGGACACGTCTGCTGCTACCGCGCCCCGCGCTGCCCCGGACGGGTTCTGATTCGGTTACTACTGCTTAGGGAAACACGGACCGGGCTCAACGCCCGCCTTGCGCTGCCGCGGCCCACTCGCGGAGCGCGGCAACATCGACACAGGGGCCCGGCAAATCCGGCCCCCGGAACACCGTTGCCGGACACTGCGGCTCGCCAAATCCATCCAGGACAACCAGGGCGCCGGTGAAGTCCTGCTCGCGCGTGTAGTCGTTCGTCGTGACCACCACATTCAGCCCCGCCCCCCGGGCTGCGCGCACGCCGTTGTCCGAGTCCTCGAGGGCCAAGCAGGCCTGTGGCGGCAGATCCATCGCCTCCAGGGCGTGCTGGAAGATATCCGGGGCGGGCTTTTTCTCCGGGACGACGTCACCGGCAGAGATCACCTCGAAGCGATACGGGCCCTCTTCACCCAGGGTCGCTTCCAGCAGCGCGGTGACGTTCTCGGGCGTCGTGGTGGTAGCGATCGCCAGGCGCAGTCCTGCCGCCGACGCCTCGTCGAGCAGACGTTCGACCCCCGGCCGCAGCGGGATCGCGCCGGTCTCCAGCAGCGCCACGTAGTGCCTTGTCTTGGCCGCATGCAGGTCCCGGATGCGCTGATCGATTTCGGGCTCGTCCAGGATGTCGGGATGATCCTCCGAGAGGTACTGGCGGATGCGTTCCTTGCCACCCGTCACGCGCAACAACTGTCCGTAGCGCTCGACGCTCCACTCCCAGTCCAGCCCGGCCTCGGCAAACGCCTGGTTGAATGCGACGCGATGCCCGTCGCGCTCGGTATCGGCCAGTGTGCCGTCGACATCGAAGATCAAGGCCTTCAGTTCCTGCATCCGGGTTCCTCTGGATATGTGGCTGATAAAGTGGGATTCGCTCCGGGCCCCACACAAAAAATACTGGCACGGGACTTGCCCAGCCGGGCTGTCTCTGATACTAAGTGCGCCTTATTTTTCCAGCCGGAGAGAATGCCCGCATGGCTGCTGACAAGAATCAGGACCACCCCTCCACCAAGCACATGGTTGCCGGAGGCATCGCGCCCTACGAGCCGAAGTCCGGCGAAGAGTACATGAATCCGGATCAGCTCGATCATTTCCGCAGCCTGCTGCGGGCATGGCGCCAGGAGCTGGCCGAAGAGGTCGACCGTACCGTGGGCCACATGCGTCAGGACGCCGCGAACTTCGCGGACCCGGCCGACCGCGCGACCCAGGAAGAGGAGTTTGGCCTGGAGCTGCGTGCCCGCGATCGCGAGCGCAAGCTGTCGAAGAAGATCGACGAGGCCCTGCGCAAGATCGACACCGGGGACTACGGCTACTGCGAGACCTGCGGCGTCGAGATCGGCATCCGCCGCCTCGAGGCACGCCCGACCGCCACGATGTGCATCGACTGCAAGCAGCTGGCGGAGATCAAGGAAAAGCAGATGGCCTAGGGAGACGCTGATTTAATCGCACGTCCGCGCTCGAGTCGCTTTTGCGTGGGAACAAGGCGCGGTGACTGCCGTGCAGTCATTCTGCACAAGGGAACCGCAACGCCGTTCCCACGCAAAAGCGGCCGAGCCCCTGCTTTCAATGGCTTGCGGGGTTGGTGCCCCCTGTTCCCCGATCCTGCGTTGCGCCCCGCATTCATCAAAAACGGGCGGGTAGAACCACTACCCGCTGTACGACGCGCCTTGTCTCGGAAAACAGGGGACACCAACGCGGACGTGCGATTAAATCAGCGTCTCCCTAGCAGGTCATCCGGCGGCAGGATGGCTGTGCCATGACTACCGCCAGCTCGAATCAAGGCGCCCCCTATGTGGGGCGCTTTGCCCCTACCCCCTCCGGCCCGCTGCATGCGGGTTCCCTGTTCGCCGCCGTTATCTCGTGGCTGGACGCCCGCAGTCACCACGGCCGTTGGCACCTGCGTATCGACGACATCGACACCCCGCGCGTCCAGACGGGCGCGGAGTCCGCGATCCTTTCGGCACTCGAGGCCTTCGCCCTGGACTGGGACGGCCCGCCCACCCGCCAGAGCAACCGCACCCCGACATACCAGGCCGCGCTTGAGCACTTGCTAGCCCGGGACCTCGCCTTTGGCTGCGCCTGCACCCGGCGCGACCTTGCTCACAACGGCAAACCGGGCTGGGAAGGCCCGATCTACCCCGGAACTTGTCGTCAGGGTCCGCCGGCCGGACACCCGCCGCGGGCCTTCCGTGCCCGTGCGGCGCAGTCACACTGGGACGTGGAAGACCGTTTCCTGGGCCCCGTCGCCTTCGACCTCGAGGCCCTCGGCAGCGACTTCGTCATCCGCCGCGCGGATGGCCTGTTCGCCTACCAGCTGGCCACCGTCGTGGATGATCTCGGGTTGGGCGTGACCGACGTGGTGCGCGGAGTCGATCTGCTGGGCTCCACTCCCCGTCAGATGCAGCTGTATCAATCGTTGACCACGCCCTGGCCGCGTTACGCGCACCACCCCGTGCTGATCGGCGCGGGTGGCCAGAAGCTGTCCAAGGCGACAGGCGCCGCGGCTCTGCGCGAGGACACCACACGCGCCCAGCTCGCCTCGGTGCTGACCTGGATCGGACTGACACCCAGCGATCACGATCATCCCGACCGTCCCGCCACCCAGCTGGCCGAGGCACTGGACCGTCTGACCGAGCGCCCCCTGGCGACCCGCTTGCCACTAGCCACCGGCGTGCCCGTCCCCAATCACGCAGGGTAGACTGCGGCCATGCTGTTCCAGCCCACCCCTACATTCGCGCCACGGCCTGCGCCCCGTCGCAGGCCGCATTGGCGCAATCCGGGGCGCTGACCTTGCAGTCTTCACGCGCAATCCTCGTCGCCCTGCTGGGCGCCTTGCTGTTCCTCAGCCCACTGGTCATCTGGGTCGCGCACCTGACGCCGGCCTGGTGGTGGCCATTCGCTGGCTGGGCGACATTCATCGTCCTGGTTGCCGTTGTCTTTGCCGGGGGTCGCCGTGACCCTTAGCCTGGGCCTGATCTACGCCGTCGGCGTGGCCTATCTGGCGCTGTTGTTCGGGATCGCCTTCCTGGCCGATCGCGTTCCGCGCGTCGGGCGCATCGCGGCCAACGGCTGGGTATTCAGCCTGTCGCTCGGCGTCTATGCCACGTCCTGGACCTTCTACGGCAACCTCGGCTTCCTCGCGGACCATGGCTACCTGTACCTGACGATCTACCTGGGCGTGACGCTGGCCTTCGCCGCTACCCCGTGGCTGCTGCGCCCGATCCTGCGCCTGACCCGCGAGCAGCAGCTCACATCCCTGGCGGATCTGTTCGCGTTTCGCTATCGCAGCCGCTGGACCGGCCCCATCGTCGCGCTATTCATGCTGGCCGGGGTACTCCCGTACATCGCGCTGCAGATCAAGGCGGTCGCGGAATCCGCCGGCGTCCTGACGGCCGAGACGCCACCGCACCTGCTGGCCCTGACCTTCAGCGCCACCATCGCGTTGTTCGCGATCCTGTTCGGCGCCCGCCATATCGCACCGCGCGAGAAACACGCCGGCCTGGTGCTGGCCATCGCGTTCGAGTCCATCGTGAAGCTGGTGGCGATCCTCGGCATCACCGCAGTCGCGCTGTACGCCGTCTTCGGCGGGTTTTCCGGCCTGGACACCTGGCTGACCGAGAATCCCGAGGCCGTGGATGCGCTGTACGCGCCGGTACGCGAGGGCGGCTGGTTCGCGATGATGATCCTGGCGTTTGCCGCCGCCTTCCTGCTGCCGCGCCAGTTCCACATGCTCTTTACCGAGAACATCAACCCGGCGGCGCTCAACCGGGCTGCCTGGGCCTTTCCCGCCTTCCTGCTCCTGCTGAACCTGCCGATGCCGGTGCTCTACTGGGCCGGAGAGGCGGCCGAGCTCGGCATCGACACCAACTACTACGCAATCGGCATCGCCGGCATGGTCGACTCGCCCTCGCTGGCCTTGCTGGTGTTCATTGGTGGTCTCTCGGCCGCCAGCGCAATGATGATCGTGACCACGCTGGCCCTGGCCCACATGGGGACCAACTACCTGTCGCCACTGACGCGCCTGCACGACGAGGACAGCGCCGCCGCCAACCTCTATTCCCGGCTCCTCTGGGGTCGACGCCTGTGGATCGTGTTCATCATCGGTCTGGGCTACGCGTTCTACGGCCTGCTGCAGGTGGTCGAAGGCCTGGCCCAGCTGGGCCTGATCTCGTTTGCCGCCGTGGCCCAACTGCTACCGGGGCTGATCGGGCTGATGCTGTGGAAACAGGCCAACCGCGTCGGCTTCCTGCTGGGACTCTGTGCGGGCATCGCCGGCTGGCTGTTGACGCTGGTGCTGCCGCTGATGGCCAAGGCGGGGATCGTTGCTGGCTACCCGGACCCACAGGGAATGCTTCGGGCCGAGGCCCTGGACCCGTGGACCTTCGCCCTGATGTGCAGCCTCGGCATCAATGCCGTGCTGTTTGTGCTCGGCTCGCTGCTGACCCGCCCCAACCGCGAGGAGACCGAGGCCGGGCGCGCCTGCTGCCCCAACGAATCGGCCGGGACCGGCGGCGGCCTGCCGCTGGCCGGCGATGTCGCCGAGATGGAGACCGCACTGGCCGCCACGCTCGGTGCCAGCGCTGCCCGTCACGAGGTCCAGCGGGCCCTCGACGATCTCGGCCTGCCGCGCCACACCCGTTCGCGCGGCGACCTGCGCACGCTGCGCGAGCGCATCGAGCGCAACCTTTCGGGCCTGCTGGGCCCGGTGCTCGCCCGCATGATCGTCGACCAGCACCTGCGTCTCGACGCCGCCGGGCGCCACACTCTGAGCGAGAGCCTGCGCCGGGTGGAAGAGCAACTCGAGACGCGCGCCCTGCCCCTGTCGGGTCTGGCGGCCGAGCTGGACGCCCTGCGCCGCTTCCACCGCCAGATTCTTCACGAGCTACCGCTGGGAGTGGCAAGCCTTGGCACTTCCGGCGAGATCACCGGCTGGAACCAGGCCCTGGCCAAACTGACGGCGATCAGCACCGACCAGGCCATCGGATGCAATCTGCAGCAGCTCGAAAGCCCCTGGGCGGGGCTGCTGACCGCCTTTATCGAAAGCCCGGATCGACAGTGGTACAAGCTCAATGTCGACCTGCCCGATGGCAACCGGCGGCTGAACCTCCACAAGTCCGCGCTCCAGGACGAGCACGGCCGGCTGGAGGGTCGCATCGTCCTGATCGAGGACATCACCGAGCGCGCCCAGCTGGAGTCCGAAATCGCCCACGGCGATCGCCTGGCCTCGATCGGGCGTTTTGCCGCCGGGGTCGCGCACGAGATCGGCAACCCGCTGACGGGCATCGCCTCGCTGGCGCAGAACCTCCCGCTGGAGGAGGACCCCGAGGAGGTGCGGGGCACCGCCGAGGATATCCTCGCGCAGACGCGGCGCATCAATGCGATCGTGCAGTCGCTGGTCACCTTCGCCCATGCCGACGAGGGCCCCTCCGCCGGGCATTTCGAGACCATCGCGCTGGATGCCATCGTCCATGAGGCGATTCGCCTCACTCGCCTTGCCGGGCGCAAGGACCTGCGCTTCGAGCTGGACGGCCTCGAAGGGCTCTATCTGCGCGGCTCGCACGCGACCCTGCTGCAGGTGTTCATCAACCTGCTGACCAATGCCGAACAGGCCTCGCCCGAGAATGCGACGGTAGCGATCAGCGCCAGCGCTCGCGGTCGCAATATCCACCTGATCATCGACGACCGCGGGCCCGGTATCGAGGAATCCAGCCTGGAGCGACTGTTCGAGCCGTTCTTCACCACGAAGCCCGCCGGCCACGGCACCGGGCTCGGCCTGCCGGTCGCCTACAGCATTGTGCGCGACCACGGTGGTACCCTGATGGCCGCGAACCGCCCGGACGGCGGGGCGCGTTTTATCCTGATCCTGCCGCGACACAACCCCGATGGCGACCACGCATGACGCGCATCCTTCTGGTTGACGACGAAGCCCCGATCCGGCGTGCCGTACGCCGGTTCCTGGAGCATCACGGCTTCCAGGTGCGCCTGGCCGAAGACCTGGCGAGCGCCCGCGCCGCCCTGCAGGAGGAACTGCCGGACCTGATGCTGGTGGATCTGCGCCTGCCCGACGGCGAGGGCATCGAGCTCCTCGCGGAGGCCGGCCAGACACCCACCGTGATCATGACCAGCTATGCCTCGGTCCCATCGGCCGTCACCGCGATGAAGGAAGGCGCGGCTGACTATATCGCCAAGCCATTCGATCACGATGCCCTGTTGCTCACCCTGCGCGCCGCACTGCGGGCCGGGGGCCCGGTCGCAACAACGGCGGGTAGCGACCGCGATTCTGACGCTGATGGCCTGGGCCTGATAGGCGACAGCGTGGCCATGCAACGCCTGCGCGACCAGATCCACCGGGTCGCGACCACCCAGTCCACCGTACTGCTGCGCGGCGAGTCGGGCACGGGCAAAGAACTCGTTGCGCGGGCCCTGCATCGGCTCAGCTCGCGGGCAGCCGGACCGTTTATCGCGGTCAACTGCGCAACCATCCCCGAAGGTCTGGTCGAGGCCGAGCTGTTCGGCCATGCCCAGGGCGCCTATACCGGCGCCGTCAAGGCGCGCACCGGCCTGATCCAGGCCGCCCACGGCGGCACGCTGTTCCTGGACGAGATCGGCGAACTGGCCCCGGCCGCGCAGGCGCGGCTGCTGCGCGTGCTGCAGGACGGCGAGATCCGCCCGGTGGGCGCCAACGAAAACCTGAAGGTCGATGTCCGCCTGCTGGCGGCCACGCATCGCGACCTGGAGGCGATGATCGGCGAGCAGGCCTTTCGTGCCGATCTGTACTACCGCCTGCGCGTACTGGAGCTGTCCATCCCGCCGCTGCGCGAACGGCGCGAGGATATCCCGGCACTGGCCCGGCATTTCCTCGCCGATCTGGCAGGGAACGGCGGAGGACCCGCCGAACTCACCCAGGCCGCGCAGCAAACGCTCGAGTCCCACGACTGGCCGGGCAACGTGCGCGAACTGGCGAATGCCCTGGAGCGCGGCTGGGTGCTAAGCCCGGACGGCCGGATCGAACCGGACCACCTGGGGCTGGCCCCGGCTGCAGGCAATGGCGACACGACCCCCGAAGGCTCGAGCCTCAATGACTACTTTCGCCGCTTCGTGCAGCAGAATCAGGACCAGATGACCGAGACCGAACTCGCGCGTGCCCTGGGCATCAGCCGCAAGACCCTGTGGGAACGCCGCCAGCGCGAGAACCTGCCCCGCCCCTGACCGACTCGACCCGGTCGAGGAGAGACGCCTTGAGCGATGCACGCCGCGTGTTCCTTGCGCTGTGGCCCGACCAAGCCACGCGCGAGATGCTGAATAACGAGGCGAAACGACTGAACGGTCCAGGCCGGTCCGTCCCCAGGGCCCACCTGCACCTGACGCTGGCCTTTGCCGGCACCATTTCCGCCACCCAGGCCGACTGCATCGCCCAAGAGATCGGTACGCTGGAGCAGGAGGCCTTCCCGCTCACGCTGGACCGGCTGGGGCATTTCGAGCGGGCACGCGTCAGCTGGATCGGGCCCTCGGAGGCACCGGCCGCGCTCGACACACTCGCGGCGCGGGCGCGCGACCTCGCCCGGGCCTGCGGCGCCAAGCCGGAGGATCACCCGTTCCGGCCTCACATGACCCTGCGCCGCTTCGCGCGCCCGCCCGAACGCGACACCCCCGAGCACGTGATCCACTGGAACGCCACGGAGGTCGTGCTGATCGAATCCGGACAGGGTGGCAACCCCGGCCCCTACAAGGTCCTCGCGCGGGTCCGCCTCAGTTCTTGAGCGTGACCGGAGAGGTAAACATCAACAGGCCATAGTCGGCCTCGTACTGCTCCTTAAGCTCTGCGGCGATGCGGTCGCACAGATCGGGGGAGCCGACCACCTCCAGCTTGATATTCCCGCCCTGACGCCAGTTGCCCCGGCGCTTGCCATGCTTGCCCCAGCCGCGGGTGTCGGACACGGTGTAGCCGGCCGCACCCTGGCGGCGCACCTCCTCGATCAGGATGTCCTCCAGGATGGCCTCGGCCACCACCGTCAACAGCAGCATCTCCTCCGATTGCATCGCTCTAGCCTCCCAGCGAATAGAGCCACTGGGTCATCCAGAAGTACAGCGGGACGCCCAGGAAGATATTGAACGGGAAGGTGACCCCCAGCGAGGCACCGATCGACAGCGCGGGGTTGGCCTTGGGTACCGCGATGCGCATCGCCGCCGGCGCGGCGATGTAGGACGCACTCGCGTACAGGGTAGCCAGCAGCAGCGTACCACCCAGGCTCATGCCCAGGCCCCAGCCCAGCAGGATCCCGAGGATCGCCGAGACCACCGGCATCACGATCGCGAACACCACCAGGAAAAGCCCGTACTGGCGTACCTCGGCGATCCGGCTCGAGGCGACCAGCCCCATCTCCAGCAGGAACAGCGCCAGCACGCCCTTGAACAGATCGAAGAACATCGGCTCCAGCGGGTCCATCAGTTCGGGACCGGCCACGAAGCCAATCACCAGCCCGCCGGCGAGCAGGAAGATGCTCTTGCCGAAAAAGACCTCGTGCATGGTCTTGCCCCATTGCACCGGTCCCTTCGTGCCCATACGTGCCAGCAGGATGCCGATCACCAGTGCCGGCATCTCCAGCAGCACCAGGAAAACCACCATGTGGCCCTCGTAGTCGATCCCGCGGGCCGCGAGAAAGGCGACCGCCACCGAGAACGTCACCACACTGACCGAGCCGTAGTGCGCGGCGATAGAGGCCGAATCCGCGCGCGGCATATGCCCCAGCCAGCGCAGCACCGGGAACGCCAGCAGCGGGATCAGGGCCCCGACCGTCAGCACTGCAAGGCCGGGCAGGATGAGCGGCACCAGCTCGCTTTCCGCCAGCTTCACGCCACCATGCAACCCGATGGCCAGCAGCAGGTAAATCGACAGTGCCTCGTAGATCGCCATCGGGATCTTGAGGTCCGACTTGGCCAGCCCGGCAATCGCCCCGAGCAGGAAGAACAGAACTACCGGATCAAAAGCCATTTCAACCCGTCTCCGTTACTGCACTGCAGCACCCGGAATATCGTAGGGCAAACTCGAATCAATGTGCATCGATCCGCCGCTGCTACTGGCAGTAAAGCCAGACGGCTTCAGTGATGGGCTACGCTCGTAATGAGTGGTTTGTTCCCGAGCTGCCGGAGGCTGGCCGATGACACGCATCCTGATCCTGCAGGGCCACCCGGACCCGGCCGAAGGCCACTTCGACCATGCGCTGGCGGACGCCTACCGCGAGGGTGCCGAGCGTGCAGGTCTCGCAGTGGATGCGTTCCCGATCGCCCAGCGTGACTTCCCGCTGCTGCGCAGCCAGGCCGAGTTCCTGGAGGAGGCCGTGCCCCCGGCGATCCTCGAGGCACAGGAGTTGATCGAGGTCGCCAACCACCTGGTGCTCGTCTACCCCCTGTGGATGGGCGATATGCCGGCGCTGGTCAAGGGCTTCCTGGAGCAGGTCTTTCGGCCATCCTTTGTGGGTGACGGCGACATGAACCAGTTGCGCCATACCCGGCTGAGGGGCCGCTCGGTGCGTATCGTCGTCACCATGGGCATGCCGGCACCGATCTACCGCTGGTTCTATCGCGCGCACAGCCTGAGGAGCCTGGAGCGCAACGTCTTCCTTTTCTGCGGCTTCAGCCCCGTGCGCCACACCCTGATCGGGCAGTCCGGGGGCAATGCCGCTAGCCGCGAACGCTGGCTGGAAAAAATGAGGGAGCTGGGAGGTCAGGCGAAGTAGCACGACCATCGGTACACTCCCCCGGACCCCCAGCCAACGGACGCGTGTGAACCACAACGATCACCCCCTGAGCGAAGTACCGGACCACGCCCGCAAGGGGTTCTGGTCCATGACCGTGGTCCTGTTCGGGTTCACCTTTTTCACCTCGACCCTGTGGGCCGGCGGGTCGCTGGGCACCGCCTTCAGCTTCGGCGAACTGATGGTGGTGATTGCGCTTGGGAATCTCCTGCTCGGAGCCTATGCGGCCACACTCGCCTACATCGGCTGCAAGAGCGGGCTGCACACAGTGCTGATGGGGCGCTTCTGCTTCGGCGAGTGGGGCAGCAAGCTCTCCGACGTGATCCTCGCGTTCACCCAGATCGGCTGGTACGCCTGGGGTACCGCAACGGTTGCGATCATACTGGTCGAGACCACCGCCCTCCCCGAACCCATGGAGGTCGGACTGATGGTGCTGTTCGGCTTCGCCTTCTGCATCACCGCGATGATCGGCTACCGTGGTCTCGACTGGCTCTCCCGCGTCGCCGTGCCGGTAATGCTGCTGTTTATCCTGTTCACGCTGTTCATTGGCGTGGGCGAGGTCGGCGGCCCCGGCGGTCTGCTGGGGCAGGATCCGGAAACAGAGATGGGCTTCGGCTCCGCGCTCACCATCGTGATCGGGACGTTTGTCGGCGGCGCAACACTGGCGACCAACTGGACCCGCTTCGCGCGCACACCCCGCATTGCGGTGATCGCCACCCTGGCGGCCTTCGTCTTGGGAAATGGGTTGATGGTACTGACCGGCGCACTGGGCGCGCTGATCTATCACGAGGCGGACATCGTCCACGTGATGCTGGCGCAGGGGTTCGTGACCTTCACGCTGCTGATGCTGCTGCTGAACATCTGGAGTACTCAGGACAACACCATCTACAACTTCGGCGTGGCCGGTTGCAATCTGCTGCGCACCCAACGCAGGCGCCTGGTGACGGTACTCGGGGCCGCTATCGGCACGGCACTGGCGGTGGCCGGGATGTATGACTACCTGGTGCCGTTCCTGATCCTGCTGGGGACCTTCATCCCGCCGCTGGGGGGTGTAATCATGGCCGATTACTGGCTGCGCCACCGGGGGCAGTATCCACAACTGGCCAACACCCGGCTCCCGAGCTTTCACTGGCCGGGGCTGCTGGCCTACGCCGCCGGCTCGGCGGCCGCGTACTACTCGCCCGTCGTGCCGCCACTAGTTGGTGTGGTGGCCGCCACCGCGGCCTATGCGGTTCTGATGAACCCGGCCCTGCCCGCCGCGCTGCGGGCGCGACGGGCAGAGAATCGCTAAACCATCCGGGAAGGTTGATCAGAGATCAGGCGTCGGCGGGGTCGGCGGCTCCGGCAGGTCGGACGGATCCGGCAACGGGCCATCCCCCGGCGAGGGCGGGCTGGACGAACGCGGCGGCTTGGGCAGGTCCGGGCTGCTGCCACCGCGCTGCTGTCCCGGGGGTGTTCCGCCATGGCCCGGGGGCGGATTGCCTCCGGCCGGGGTACCACCACTGGCCCCGGGCGAGCCCCCCGGCGGGCCACCGGGGCCCGGTTGCGCCTGAGCGGTGCCGACCGTGAACAAGGCGCCCAGCGCCGCCGCCAATACCCAACGTTTCGTCGACATCATGTCACCTACTCCTTGTGTGGATTCCTGCCCGTGAGTCCGCGCGAAAGGCCCGGGCGTTCCGGCACACCCGAAAAACTGCCAATCCCTTCACACTATGCAGTCGCTTCGCGAGACCTTACGCCGTCGTTCCAGGATGAACTCTCATCCCCTGTGCAGGAACCACTCGGTACGCTGACGACTTCGATATCCTGCCAAGGTAGATCATTCACCAGGAGATGCTGACTGATGCAGCGCTTCGAGTCCCGCAACGTCTTTGGTCGCCCGCTGGAACCCTGCGGCACCGATCCCGTCACCGGCTTTTATCGCGACGGTGACTGCGCGACCGGCCATGACGACCAGGGCATTCACACCGTCTGTGCCGAGATGACCGAGGATTTTCTGGAGTACTCGCGCGCCAGGGGAAACGATCTAAGCACACCCAATCCGGCATTCGGGTTTCCGGGTCTGAAGGCCGGGGATCGCTGGTGTCTTTGTGCGGGGCGCTGGCTGGAGGCCTACAAGGCCGGCTGTGCGCCCGGGGTATTCCTGCGCGCCACGCACGAGGAGACGCTGGCGATCATCCCGCGCGATCTCCTGGCCGAACACGCGCGCGATACGGCCGAGTAGATAGCGACTCCGAAGGATGCGGAGTCGGCGGAGCTAGCCGGCCACCCGCCGTGCACGGCTCTCGCCGCTGTAGGCGGCCTTCCAGCTCTCGTAGTCGGCCACCAGTTGTTCGACGTCCGCGGCGTCGTACGGGCGCAGGCCGCTCAGCACCAGATGCTTGCTGCCTTCGGCCACGACGGCCTGGTCGATCACCAGCTCGTAGTCGAGGCGGATCTCGCCGCGCTTGCCGTTGACGGTCATCACCGCATCCTTGAGCCGCGGTTCCGGGACACCGGCCGTTGCGGCCAGCGGCTCCGGCAGGCTGAAGCCCATGCGCTCGTACATCACCAGCGGGCGCTTGGGGTTCACCATCACCCCGTGCTCCTCCATCAGCGGCACGAGCACATGCGGGAAATTCTGCCCGGAGAAGCTGACGTAGCTGCGGATCAGCGATTCGATCACATCCGGATCATCGATCACACGCCCGGAGCGCTCGACCTCGATCACGCTCTTGCCGCCGTCTGCCGTAATGGCGAAGGCATCGCCCGGGGTGTCCGGGAAGATCAGCGGCACATGTCCGCCCACCATACTGGTGAAGCGAAAATGCATGTTCGCGCTCGCGCCGAAGGTATCCAGCACCAGGGCAAACAGCAGATCGCCGGGCACACAGAAACGCCGGTTGTCGGCATCATGGATCGGGTTGAAGTCGCCCGCCAGCGTCTTGGCGAAGTCGCTACCCTGCTCGGGGGTAACCACCACCTGGCCATCCCGGAGTTCGTAGAAATCTTTCAGAAAAGGGGTATGGCTCACGCGGTCTCCCCGGCTGTTGTTGTCTTGTTATCGGGCCTGTCCCGGCGTTTGCACCACTATAGCCCGAAATGCCCCTCGATGGCCCGGATGAACGCGTCGCCGTAGCGCTCGAGCTTGTGCTGCCCCACCCCGGTAATCCCGGCCATCTCCTCGGGCGTACGCGGCGCGCTGGCCACCATCTCCAGCAGTGTGGCGTCGGAGAAGATCACATACGGCGGCACCCCCTGCTCGCGCGCCAGGTCCGTGCGCAGCGCCCGCAGGCGCTCCCACAGACCCCGGTCTTCCGGGTCCATCGCGGATACGCTGCGCGCTGTGTCGCGGCGTGCGGGCCGGGCCTGCCGCGCCGGACGGGCCTGCTCCTCGCGCAGGTGGATGGACTCCTCCCCGCGCAGCACGCCCCGGCAGGCCGGATCCAGGCGCAAGCCGCCGTGGCCCTCGTCATCCAGCCGCAGCAGACCTCGGGCCAATAGCTGGCGCACTACCCCGCGCCACTGCATCTTGTCCAGTTCGGTGCCGATCCCGTAGGTACTTAGCCGGTCGTGCCCGAGCCGCTGCAGGCGCTCGCTCGAAGACCCCCGCAGCACGTCGATCACATGCCCGGCCCCGAAGCGCTCGCCGGTGCGGTAGATGCAGGACAAAAGCTTCTGAACCGGCACAGTGGCATCCCAGGTCGCGGGCGGATCCGTGCAGTTGTCGCAGGTCCCGCAGGGTTCCGGCATGTGTTCGTCGAAGTACGCCAGCAGAGCCTGGCGGCGGCAGCTGGTGATCTCGCAGAACCCCAGCATCGCGTCCAGTTTCTGCTGCTCGATGCGCTGGCGCTCCGGGCCGGCCTGCGAGCCCTCCAGCATCTGGCGCAGGGTGACCACGTCCTGCAGGCCGTAGACCATCCAGGCATTGGCCGGCAGCCCGTCGCGCCCCGCGCGCCCGGTCTCCTGGTAGTACCCCTCCAGGCTCTTGGGCAGGTTCATGTGCGCGACGAACCGCACGTTGGGTTTGTCGATCCCCATGCCGAACGCGATCGTGGCCACCATGATCACGCCCTCTTCGCGCAGGAAGCGGGTCTGGTTTTCCGCGCGGGTCCGCGCCGAGAGGCCCGCATGGTAGGGCAGCGCGGGAATCCCCTGCTCCGCCAGCCACTCGGCCAGGGCGTCGACCTTCTTGCGCGACAGGCAATAGACGATGCCCGCCTCGCCGGCGTGCTCCTCACGGATAAAGCGCAGCAGGCGGTCGCGCGGCGTGCCCCCGCGCCCGCCATCGGCCTGAGCCACACGATAGCGGATGTTGGGGCGGTCGAAGGAACTGATGAACGCGCGGGCCTGTTCCAGCCTTAGCCGTTCGCGGATCTCCTGGCGAGTCGGCCCGTCGGCCGTGGCGGTCAGCGCCATGCGCGGGACATCCGGGAAGTGTTCGGCCAGCACCGCGAGCTGGCCGTATTCCGGGCGGAAGTCGTGACCCCACTGGGAAACGCAGTGCGCCTCGTCGATCGCGAACAGGGCCAGCTCGATCCCCTGCAAACGCTCCAGCATGCCCGAGGCAAACAGCCGTTCCGGGGACAGGTACAGGAGATCCAGTTCGCCCGCATGGAGTGCGGCCAGCACACCGCGCGCGGTCTCGGCGTCCTGACCGGAATCCAGGCTGGCCGCGGCCACCCCGTTCTGGCGCAAGGCCGCCACCTGATCCTGCATCAGCGCAATCAGCGGCGAAATCACGACCGCACAGCCCGGGCGGGCCAGCGCCGGCACCTGGTAGCAAAGCGACTTGCCACCACCAGTGGGCATCAGCACCACGGCATCGCCACCGGCGATCACATGCTCGATGACCGCCTGTTGCTGGCCACGAAAATCGGAATAGCCGAAGGTCTCGCGCAGGATGTCCAGCGGCGCAATGGCCGGGGCGCTTCCCTGCGCGTGCCCGGCGGCGAGACGTGTCGGTTCCAAAAGAAACTCCAGGGACTGGCAAACTCCGAAGCCTGCCGAATGCCAGCGGAAGCTGCAAGCCTCGAAACTGCCCGACCCGCCGGGGCGCTCTCTTCCGTCGCGACTGGTACGAATCAACTGCCACCGTGTACATTGGGCATCACCCCGCCCGACCCGTATCCACCACCAGACGTGATGGTCCGAAAGCATGCGCAATTCGGTTGACGAGGAAGTCCGCAGCGCGGTCCGCGAGTACCTGGATGCCTGGTTGCGGCACCGGGATGCAAACGAGGTGATAGCACTTAACGCCGAAACCGTCTGTGGTTTCGGAACCGGCATGGACGAGGCGGCGTTCTCGCCCGACGAGGCCGCTTCGATCATTCGGCGCGATATCGAGCAGGCCCCGGAGCCCTTCGACTACATGATCCAGCACGAGCACGTGACCTTTCCGCATCCGGAGGTCGCGATCGCGATGATCACGTTCGCGATGCACACCCGGATCCACGGACAACAGATCAGGCTCAACGAGTTGAGGGGCAGCCTGGTTTTTCGACGCACCGACGACGGCTGGCGTCTGGCGCACCTGCACGGCTCGTTCCCCACCACTGTCCACGGGGCCGACGAGCCCTACCCGATCAAGGAGTTGGAGGACCGCGCCCAGGTCCTTGATCGCATGGTCAGCGAACGCACGCGGGATCTCGAGGCCGCTCAGGAGCACCTGGAGCGCCTGGCCACCACCGACCCCCTGACGGGGCTGCACAACCGCCTGAAGGGTAACCATGCCCTCGAGGAAGCGATCCTGCAGGCCCGCCGGGACGCGAGCCCTCTGACCGCGATCCTGATGGACCTGGATCACTTCAAGACCATCAATGACCAGCAGGGGCACGCTCGCGGCGACCATGTCCTGCGCGAGACCGGACACCTGCTGCGCGACCGCATTCGCAGCTCCGATACTGCCGCACGCTGGGGTGGCGAGGAGTTCCTGATCCTCTGCCCGAACACCACAGCCGAACAGGCCGCGAATCTCGCCGAGGCCCTGCGCCATGCGATCGAGGCACATGACTTCGGGACCGCCCCACCGCTGACCGCGAGCTTCGGGGTTACCGGCCACCAGCCGGGGGAGTCGGCCGAGAACCTGATCGCGCGCGCGGACGAGGCGCTGTACGCGGCCAAGCGCGCCAACCGCAACCGCGTCGAAACCGCCTGAATGCGTGGGCACACGGCGCATCCGGATGCACCGCCCCCCGGGGCGGTGAACTGGCGCATCCTCAAGAGCCTGCTCCCCTATCTGGCGGAGTTTCGCGGACGGCTGATCCTGGCGCTTGTGCTGATGGGCCTGGCCAAGCTGGCCACGGTCGCGATCCCGCTGGCGCTGAAGTACATCGTCGAGCACTTCGAGGACGCCGGTACCGAGGCACTGGTCGCCGTACCGGTGGCCCTGGTGATCGGCTACGGTCTGTTGCGCTTTGGCAGCACGCTGTTCGGCGAGCTGCGCGACGCGGTATTCGTGCGCGTGGCGGAACGCGCGATGCGCCGCGCCTCGCTGCGCGTGTTCCAGCACCTGCACCGGCTGGAGCTGGGTTTTCACCTCGCGCGCGAGACGGGTGGTCTGGCGCGCGACATCGAGCGCGGCACCAGCGGCATGAGCTTCCTGCTGCGCTTTACCGTATTCAACATCCTGCCGACCCTGATCGAGATCGCGCTGGTCGCGCTGATCCTGCTGGTCGCGGTGGGGCCGGTGTTCATGGTCACGGTGCTGGTGGCGGTCGCGGTCTACATCGCGTTCTCGATCTGGATCACCGAATGGCGCACGCGCTTCGTGCGCGAGGCGAATCTGCGCGACAACGAGTCCAACACCCGCGCGATCGACAGCCTGCTCAACTACGAGACGGTCAAGTACTTCGGCAACGAGGCCTTCGAGGCCGAGCGCTACGACCGCGGGCTGGCCGCCTGGGAACAGGCGCGCACCAAGAACGTCCTGTCGCTGGTGCTGCTGAACTCCGGACAGGCCCTGATCATCGCCGCCGCGATTACCGTGATCATGCTCCTGGCCACGCGCCAGGTAGCCGCCGGCGAGATGTCGCTGGGCGATCTGGTGATGGTCAACGCCTACATGATCCAGCTGTTCATGCCGCTGAACTTCCTCGGCTTCGTCTATCGCGAGATTCGCCAGTCACTGGCCAACATCGAGCGGCTGTTCGGCCTGCTGGAAAAACCGGTTCAGGTGGAGGACCGCCCGGATGCCCCCGATCTAGAAGTCCGGGCGGGCACGGTGCGCTTCGAGCATGTGGAATTCGGCTATCACGCCAACCGGCGCATCCTCGAGGACGTCTCGCTGGAGATCCCGGCCGGTCACAAGCTGGCCGTCGTCGGCCCCAGCGGCGCCGGCAAATCCACCCTGGCGCGCCTGCTGTTCCGCTTCTACGACGTGGACGGCGGGCGCATCACGATCGACGGGCAGGACATCCGCGAGGTGACGCAGGCTAGTCTGCGCCGGGCCATCGGCGTGGTGCCGCAGGACACCGTGCTGTTCAACGACACCATCCGCTACAACGTCGCCTACGGCCAGCCAGGCGCGGACGAGGAGGCGATTCGTCGCGCAGTGCGCCTCGCACACCTGGACGACTTCATCGCACAACTGCCGGACGGGCTGGATACGGTTGTCGGGGAACGGGGGCTGAAGGTCTCGGGCGGGGAGAAACAGCGGATCGCGATCGCCCGCATGCTGCTGAAGGACCCACCGATCCTGGTCTTCGACGAGGCGACCTCGTCGCTGGATTCGGGCTCGGAGAAGGCGATCCTGCGCGCGCTGAACGAGGTCTCGGCACGGCGCACCACGCTCGTGATCGCGCATCGGCTGTCGACGGTGATCGACGCCGAACAGATCGCGGTCATGGAGCACGGCCACGTGGTCGAACGCGGCACACACCGCGAGTTGCTGGCCCTCAAAGGTGCCTACGCGCGGCTATGGCGCCACCAGCAGGAAGAGGCCGAACAGCCCCATCCGGCGACGCCTGGCGAATAGCTCAGTCGTCGACGTCGGCCTCTTCCATCCAGGCGGCCTGGATCGCCTCGAGGATGCGCTCGCCGGAACGGTTCGGGTCGTCGTCGAACTCCGGCAGCTCCATGACCCACTGGCGCAGGTCCATGAAGTTGATGTTGCGCGGGTCCACGTCCGGGTGTTCGTCCGCCAGCTGGATCGCGATTTCCTGGGTATCGGTCCACTTCATAGCCGTGCCCTCAGTGGTTCTCGGAGACCTGGTTGATGGTGTATTTCGGCAGCTCGACCACCAGATCGGTGTCGGCCACGATCGCCTGACAGGACAGTCGGGAGTCCGGCTCCAGACCCCAGGCCTTGTCCAGCATGTCTTCCTCGTCCTCGGTCGGCTCCTCGAGGGTGTCGAAGCCCTCGCGTACATAGACGTGACAGGTGGTACAGGCGCAGGACTTCTCGCAGGCATGCTCGATCTCGATCCCGTTTTTCAGGGCGAGATCGCAGATGCTGATGCCCGGCTCGGCCTCGATGGAGGCCCCCTCCGGGCAGATTTCCTCGTGGGGCAGAAAGATTACCTGGGGCATGTTGTCAGTTCCCTGCGTCGTATTCGCTAACGTTGTGTCCGGCGAGCGCGCGCCGGATGCTGTCATTCATGCGCCGCGCGACAAAGGCCTCGGAGGCCTGTTCCACGCGCTTGCGCGCTGCCTCGATGGCGTCGGGATCGGCACCCTTCTCGCGTTCGGCGCGCAGCGCATCGCGCGCCTGCTCGATGGTCTGGCGCTCCTCGGCCTCGAGGTAGCGATCGCCGTCCGTCTCCAGCGCGGCATCCAGCGCCTCGAGCACGCGGTCGGCCTCGACCTGCTCCTCGCGCAGGCGCCGCGCCTCCATGTCCTCGCGCGCGGAGGAGGCGGAATCGCGCAGCATCTGCTCGATCTCGCTGTCGGTCAGGCCATAGCTGGGCTTGACCTCGATATGCGCCTCCACGCCCTGGGTCTGCTCGCGCGCGGTCACGTTCAGCAGCCCGTCGGCATCGACCTGGAAGGTCACGCGGATACGCGCGGCCCCGGCCACCATCGGCGGGATACCGGACAGGGTGAAACGCGCCAGCGAGCGGTTGGCATCGACCACATCACGCTCGCCCTGCACCACGTGCAGCGACATCGCGGTCTGGCCGTCCTTGAAGGTGGTGAAGTCCTGCGCGCGGGTGGCCGGGATCGTGGTGTTGCGCGGGATGATGAACTCGACCAGTCCCCCCATCGTCTCCAGCCCCAGCGACAGCGGGATCACGTCCAGCAGCAGGAGCTCGGTATCGGGCTTGTTGCCGGCCAGGATGTCCGCCTGCTGGGCCGCCCCGATGGCCACCACACGATCGGGATCGATCCCGGCGTGCGGCGCGCGGCCAAAGAACGCTTCCACCGCCTCGCGGACCGCCGGCATGCGCGTGGAACCACCGACCAGCACGACCTCGTCGATCGCGTCCGGCGCCAGGTCGGCATCTTCCAGCACCTGGCGGCAGGCGGCCATCGTCCGGTCCAGCAGCGGCCGGGCCAGCTCCACCAGCGTCGCGCGGTCGAGCTCCGCCGTATAAGTCGAGCCATCGGCGCGCACGACCTCGACGCGAGTGCTGTCGGCGTCGGTCAGGGCCTCCTTGGCCTCGCGCGCGGCCAGCAGCACGCGGCGCAGACGCTGCGGGTCGGTTTCGCCGGTCATTCCGGCCTGATTCAGCAGCCAGTCCGCGATCGCGCGGTCGATGTCATCGCCGCCCAGGGCGGAATCGCCCCCGGTGGCCAGCACCTCGAACACACCCCGGCGCAGCTGCAGGATGGAGATATCGAAGGTCCCGCCACCCAGGTCATAGACCGCAATGGTGCTCTCTTCGCCCTGGTCCAGGCCGTAGGCCACAGCCGCGGCGGTCGGCTCGCTAATCAGCCGCAGGACGTTCAGGCCCGCCAGTTGCGCCGCGTCGCGCGTCGCCTGGCGTTGCGGATCGTCGAAGTACGCCGGCACGGTAATTACCACGCCTTCCAGCTCGTCGCCAAGCGTGGCTTCGGCGCGTTCGCGCAGAGTATTGAGGATGTCGGCCGAGACCTCCACCGCCGTCTTGTCGCCGGCCGCCGTCTCGATCCGCGGAACGCTGGAGTCCCCGGTTTTCAGCCGAAACGGCAATTCGCCCGACAGCGTGGCCACATCCGCCACGCCTCGACCGATCAGGCGCTTGACCGAGGCAATGGTGTTGTGCGGATCATCCGCCGCATGCTCGGCCGCCGCGTGCCCGACGCTTACCGCATCCGGCGCGTAGTGCACCACAGAAGGCAGGATATGCCGGCCCTGCTCGTCCGGCAGGGTGTCGGCCACGCCACTGCGCACGGTGGCGACCAGCGAATGCGTGGTGCCGAGGTCGATCCCGGCCGCCAGGTGCCGCCGGTGCGGGGCGGAGTCGGCTCCGGGTTCGGTGATCTGCAGTAACGCCATCGAAATTCGGCTCCTTCACACGGCGGCGGCTCAGCCGCGCGCCAGGTTCTGTCGGGTTCGTTTCAGCTCCGCCAGCAAGCGGTCGAAAAAGCGCAGCTCGAGTACGCGATCTTTGGCCTGCGCCGCGGGCGATGTCGGATCGGCCAGGGCCTCGGCGACCTTCGAGCGCGTTTCGTCGCGGGCCTTTTCCAGCTCCATCCCCACCGCGTCCAGTTCCTCGCGGTCGCCGGCGGATTCGGCCTCTTCCAGGCGTTCACGCCACTCGATCTGGGCCTCGATGAACTCGATGTTCTGGCTGGTATCGCGTTCTGCATCGAACGCAATCCCACCGCGCTCCAGCAAGGCCACCGCACGGCGGTAGTCGTCGTCGAGAATGGCATAGGCCTCGTTGACATCGGCCGCCATCGCCGCAGCCATGCGCCGCGCCTGGTCGCCCTGACGCACGAAGCGGTCGGGGTGCAGCTCGGCCTGCAGGCGCTTGAAGCGCTCGGCCAGCTGCTGACGGTCGATCTCGAAAGCGACCGGCAAGTCGAACTGCTCGAAGGGGTCGGTCATGACGTCCTGTGGTCCTCGCAACAAGAGGCTGGCATCGGGCACGGGCGCCCAACGCAAAACGGGGTGGGACAGTGGCTGCCAGGCAACCACCATGCACCACCCCGGATGCGTGCATCAGTCAGATGCTGAAGCTTTCACCGCAGCCGCACCGGGCCTTCTCGTTCGGGTTATTGAACCTGAAACCCTCGTTCAGGCCTTCCTTGCCGAAATCCAGCTCGGTGCCATCCAGATAGACGAGCGACTTCGGGTTGACCACCAACTTGATGCCACGATCCTCGAACACCGTGTCGGTGTCCTCGATATCGTCGGCGAACTCGACCACGTAGGCCATGCCCGAGCAGCCGGTCGTCCTGACCCCGAGGCGCACGCCCACACCCTTGCCACGCTGGGCAAGAAAGCTCTGGATGCGCTCGGCTGCCGGTTCGGTCAGTGTAATCGCCATAGACACCTCAGGCGGTCTTCTGCTCGGCCTGCTCGTCCTGACCGTGCCGCTCCTGATAGTTGGAGATGGCTGCCTTGATCGCGTCCTCGGCCAGCACGGAGCAATGGATCTTCACCGGCGGCAGGGCCAGTTCTTCCGCAATCTGCGTATTCTTGATCTGGCTGGCCTCGTCCAGGGTCTTGCCGCGCACCCATTCGGTGAGCAGCGAACTGGAGGCGATGGCGGAGCCACAGCCGTAGGTCTTGAACTTGGCGTCTTCGATCACGCCTTCGTCGTTGACCTTGATCTGCAGCTTCATCACATCGCCGCAGGCCGGGGCGCCGACCATGCCGGTACCGACGGAGTCATCGTTCTTGTCGAAGCTGCCGACGTTGCGCGGATTTTCGTAGTGGTCCAGAACCTTGTCACTGTAAGCCATGACCGTTCTCCTATTGCGTAGTACGCGTTGCGTTCGTGGTGCCGAGCCGGTGGCCTAGTGGGCCGCCCACTCGACGGTGCTCAGATCGATGCCGTCCTGATACATCTCCCACAGTGGGGAGAGCTCGCGCAGCTTGGCGACTGCGGCGCGCACGATCTCGACCGTATGGTCGACCTCCTCGACGGTCGTGTAGCGACCGATGGAGAAGCGGATCGAGCTGTGCGCCAGCTCGTCGTCGCGACCCAGTGCTCGCAGCACGTAGGACGGCTCCAGGCTCGCCGAGGTACACGCCGATCCGGAGGACACGGCGATGTCGCGCAGCGCCATGATCAGGCTCTCGCCCTCGACGAAGTTGAAAGAGACATTCAGGTTGTGCGCGACCCGCTGTTCGGCGTCGCCGTTCAGGTAGACCTCTTCCATGCCGTCGAGGCCCGCCCACAGGCGGTCGCGCAGCATGCGGATGCGCTCGAGTTCGGTACCCATTTCCGCGCCGGCAATTCGGAAGGCCTCGCCCATGCCGACGATCTGGTGAGTCGCCAGAGTGCCAGAGCGCATACCGCGTTCGTGCCCACCACCGTGCATCTGCGCCTCGATGCGCACCCGCGGCTTGCGGCGCACATACAGGGCACCGATGCCCTTCGGCCCGTAGGCCTTGTGCGCGGAGAAGCTCATCAGGTCTACCGGGAGTTTGGACAGATCGACCGCGACCTTGCCGGCGGACTGGGCCGCGTCCACGTGGAAGACGATCCCGTGCTCGCGGCACAGATTGCCAATCGCCTCGATGTCCTGGATCACGCCGATCTCGTTGTTCACGTGCATCACGGAGACGACGATCGTGTCGTCCCGGATCGCATCCTTGAGTTCCTGCAGGTCCACCAGGCCGTTCTCCTTCACGCCCAGATAGGTGACCTCGAAGCCCTCGCGCTCCAGCTGGCGCGCGGTGTCCAGCACGGCCTTGTGCTCGGTCTTGACCGTGATGATGTGCTTGCCCTTGCGCTGGTAGAAATTCGCGGCACCCTTGATCGCCAGGTTGTCGGACTCGGTGGCGCCGGAGGTCCAGATGATCTCCTTCGGGTCGGCGCCAACCAGCGCAGCAACCTGCTCACGGGCATTCTCCACGGCTTTTTCCGCACCCCAGCCGAAGCTGTGGCTGCGCGATGCCGGGTTGCCGAACAGGCCGTCCTTGGTCAGGCAGCCGGTCATCTTCTCGGCCACACGCTCGTCGACCGGCGTGGTCGCGGAGTAGTCCAGGTAGATGGGCAGTTTCAGGTCACTCATTACGCGTTCACTCCTTACGCAGCCGCCTCAGGCGGTCGCATTGCTCGATTTGGTTGCATCGCCCTTCAGGGCGTTGCCATGCACGACCACTTCCTTCACGCCATCCTGCTCCTTCTGTGCCCGATGCCGTTCCAGCACATCCGCCAGCGTCCGGTTGCTGAGAAAGTCGTAGAGCTGCTGGCTGAGATCCGTCCACAGATCGTGCGTCAGACAGCGCGATTCGGAATTGCAGTTGGCCTTGCCGCCACAGCGCGTGACATCCACGGGCTCGTCGACCGCGACTATGATATCGGCCACCGAGATACCCTCGGGCTCCCGACTCAGCGCATAACCACCGCCCGGGCCGCGACTGCTGTTCACCAGCCCCTGCCGGCGCAGCCTGGAAAAAAGCTGCTCCAGATAGGACAATGACAGTTTCTGGCGTCGCGCCACCTCGGCCAGTGATACCGGGCCGTTCTCGGTGTGCATCGCCACGTCCAGCATGGCAGTGACGGCGTAGCGCCCTTTGGTCGTCAGTTTCATGGCTGTGTCTGCTTCCTGCTCATTTGACGTGCAGCTTAGAATAACCGACCAAAACGATCAAGTATTCCCCTGCTGTTTACGTTCTTGTTGGCTTTCCGCAGGCCGAGGCACTTCGCATTCGTCCGGCTCCAGCCCCTCCAGATCGCAGGGCTCGATCGGCCTCGAATCCGCATCGCCCACCACCTCGCCGGGGTCGATCCCCGCACGCTTCAGGGCCTGGCAGGCCTTGTCCATGCGCTCGTCCAGCTCATGCACTCGGTGCACGATCCGATGAATCGCGTTGGCCACCGGGTCGGGCATATCGCGCGCAACACCGTAGGCATCGAAACCCAGGCGGTCGGCCATCTGCTGAAACCGCGGGTCCGGCTCCGGCCGCGGACCGATGACCCGCGCCGGGATCCCGACCGCCGTCGCATCCGCCGGGACATCCTTCAGCACCACTGCATTCGAACCGATGCGCGCGCGGTCACCCACGTGGATCGGGCCCAGCAGTTTGGCCCCCGCACCGATGACCACCTCGTCGCCCAGCGTCGGGTGGCGTTTGCCGCCCTCCCAACTGGTACCGCCGAGGGTCACCTGGTGGTAGATCGTGCAGTCATCGCCGACCTCGGCGGTTTCGCCGATCACCACACCCATACCGTGGTCGATAAAGAAGCGCCGCCCGATCTTCGCGCCCGGGTGGATCTCGATCCCGGTCACCCAGCGACTGAAGTTGGCAATCACCCGCCCCAGCCAGCGCATGCGATGGTTCCACAGCCAGTGCGCCAGCCGGTGATACCAGAGCGCATGCAGACCGGGATACGCCGTCACCACCTCGAAGGCGTTGCGGGCGGCGGGGTCGCGTGCGAACACGCAGCGAATGTCCTCGCGCATCCTGTCAAACATGGCCGGGCCTCATTCCTGAGTCATTTACTAAGGTATCACTTCCGCGCGCGACCCGTCTCAGCGGCCACGCTCCGTGTGCGTCAATATGCCGCGCAGCATGCGCACCTCGCTGGCACTGAGCCCCGCGCGCATGTAGAGGTGGCGCAGGCGCCGCATCAAATGGCGCGGGTTCTCGGGATCCAGCACCTCGATGGTCGTCAGCGCCTGCTCGAAATGACTGAACAGGCCCTCCATCTCCGCCTGGGTCGCCAGCGGGTCGCGCGCATCCTCGGGCTCGGCCGCAGCCGCGGCCCCAACCGACTCCCCGGCCAGGGCGGCCATGCGCAGCGCATAGGTCATCACCTGCACGCTGCCAGCAAGATTCAGGGAGCTGAAATCCGGGACGGTCGGGATCTGGACAAAGGCGTTGCAGTGATCCAGCTCGGTATTGGTCAGCCCGCTGTGCTCGCGCCCGAACACCAGCGCGACCGGCCCCTCGGACGCATGCGTCAGCACCTGTTCGGCCGCAATATCCGGGCCCAGCACGGGCACAGAGTGCGTGCGCAGCCGGGCGCTGGTCCCGATCACCCACACACAGTCCGCGACCGCAGCCGCCAGGTCGTCCACCACCCGTGCCCGCGCCAGCAGGTCATCGGCCCCGGAGGCCAGCGCCGTGGCATCGGCATGCGGGAACCGCTCCGGCGCCACCAGCACCAGATCGGTAACCCCCATGGCCTTCATTGCACGCGCGGCGGAGCCGATGTTGCCCGGATGCGTCGTACCGACCAGCACGACCCGCACCCGGCCCAGGCGTTGCTCCATATGCGGAACCCCCTTCGTTCAAGGCGTCGGATTGTACACACCGGTGCCTGCGACTTCCCAAAAAAGAGCCGCTTGTGTATTGTTCGCGGCCTTTCCGAGGCGCGTGCGCGCGCCCGCTGGACACCCCTCAGAACACCAGGAGACACCCCATGCACCCCATGCTGAACACGGCGGTATCGGCGGCTCGCGAAGCCGGACGCATCACCACCCGCGCCTGGGGACGACCGGATCGCATGAACACGCGCGAGAAGGCCCGCAACGACTGGGTGTCGGATGTCGACCTCTCCGCCGAGCAGGCCATTGTGCAGACGTTGCGCCGCGCCTATCCCGACCACACCATCATGGCGGAAGAAGGCGGGCAGCAGGACGGAGCCGACGGCGAATACGTTTGGATCATCGACCCGCTGGACGGCACCACCAACTACCTGCGCCAGATCCCCCAGTACGGCATCTCCATCGCACTCAAGCACAAGGGGCGGCTGGAGCAGGCGGTGGTCTACGACCCGCTGAAGGAAGAGCTGTTCACCGCGACGCGGGGTGCCGGGGCGTTTCTCAACAGCCGCCGGATCCGCGTGTCCGACCGCAAGGACCTCAACGGCGCCCTGCTGGGCACCGGCATCCCCTTCCGCGAAGGCCAGGATCTGGAGCGCTACCTGAGCAGCCTGCGCCACCTGGTGCCCGGCACCGCCGGTGTACGCCGCCCGGGCTCCGCCGCGCTGGATCTGGCCTGGGTCGCTTGCGGACGCTTCGATGGCTTCTGGGAGATGGGCCTGCAGGCCTGGGACATCGCGGCAGGCCTGCTGCTGGTGCAGGAGGCGGGTGGCGTTGTCAGCGACTGGGCCGGCAACCCAGACGTGCTTCGCCGCGGCGATGTCGTCGCCGGCAACCCGAAGGTGCTCAAGGCCATGCTGCAGCGCCTGCACCAGGCCGAAAAAGAACGCGCCGCCCAAGCGAACGACTAAGCCCTCCCCTTCGCGCCCTGCCGGGCTAACGCCCCGGTAGGCGCTCACCCCGACCACCTTCCGCGCCGTTTAGGCTGAGCCTGTTTCGTCCTCTGGCGTTTACCGTGGCTTCGTCCGACCGCCTACCATATTGTGGCCGGCCCGGTTCGGCACCCGGTGTATACGTGCCTTCGGTCCGCATACTGCCGCGCGCTCACTCGCGAGCGCGCCGCGAGGTACTTTCTTGCTTGCCCAAGAAAGTACCCAAAGAAGGGCACCCGGATTCCGCCCGGGAACCTTGCTCCAGGGCCCTCGGGCCGGCGGCGCTGAAACTCGCT
>NZ_KB899558.1:67366-213634 GCF_000378325.1 Thioalkalivibrio sp. ALJ2 | reverse complement strand
CTCCGCTCAGACAGTCAGCGCCTCTCTTCCCGCGAAAACCCTCTCCACTCGGCGCGACGACAACGGGGGTGAAGGTCAAGGCAACAGCTGTCCCGGCGATTGTGCTTATGGATGGAGGCTAGGTCTTCGGACATCTTGGGCACGCGCGGCCTTCGGCCCTGGCTTGCCGCGCCCGCCAGCGGGCGCCAGACCCATCGTAGGATGCCGATGAGCGCAGCGAATCGCATCAGGGTTGCCCCGACGCCGGAACGGTGCGTTTCGCTGCGCTCAACCGCACCCTACGAAGGCTAGATTGACTGCAGGCATGGGGATACCTCCTGTTTTGACCTTCCTCCCCCGTATGAAGCCCCTTGCGGAAGGGTTCTCGGGACGGAAGAGAGGCGCTGACTGTCTGAGCGGAGCGTAGCGTAGCGAGTTTCAGCGCCGCCGGCCCGAGGGCCCTGGAGCAAGGTCCCCGGGCGGAATCCGGGTGCCCTTCTTTGGGTACTTTCTTGGGCAAGCAAGAAAGTACCTCGGGGCGCGCTGGCGAGACAGCGCAGGCAGGCGGCCGGACGAAGCCACCGTAAACTCCAGAGGTCGAACCAGGCCCAGCCGGAACGAACGCAGACCGCTTGATAAAGCCTCGCAGCGTGGCTTGGCGTGAAGCGATTACGAGTCGAGGCGCAGGGAGAAGTCGATGGCGCGGACATGCTTGGTCAGCGCGCCGACCGAGATGTAGTCGACGCCGGTGGCCGCGATCTCGGCGAGGCTGTCCGGCGTGACCCCGCCCGAGGCCTCGGAGATGGCCCGCCCCCGGATGCGCTGAACGGCGGTGGCGAGGTCGTCCCGCGAGAGTTCGTCCAGCATGATCACGTCGGCGCCCGCGGCCAAGGCCTGATTGACCTCGTCCAGGTTCTCGGTTTCCACTTCCACCCAGCGCCCGGCCCCGAGCGCGCGGGCGCGCTCCACGGCGGCCGCGATCGAGCCGCAGGCGGCGATGTGGTTCTCCTTGATCAACACGGCATCCCATAGCCCGAGGCGGTGGTTATAGCCGCCGCCGATGCGCACGGCGTATTTCTGCCCGTGACGCAGGCCCGGCAGTGTCTTGCGAGTATCGAGGATGCGGCTGTGGGCGTCGCCCAGGCGGGCGACCCAACGGGCGGTCTCGGTGGCGGTTCCGGACAGTGTTTGCAGCAGGTTGAGCGCGGCGCGCTCGGCGGCCAGTACGGCGCGGGCCGGGCCCTCGAGCGTGGCAACGGGCTGTGCACCCTCGGGTTCCAGCGCGGCGCCCTCGGCTACCTGCCAGTCGATACGGATCTCGGGTGCGAGGCTCGCAAAAACGCGATCGAACCACGCCTGGCCACACAGCACGCCGGGCTCTTTCAGCAGCAGGGTGGCGCGCGCGGCGCGATCCTCCGGTACCAGTGCCGCGGTGATGTCGCCGGCCAGGGCATTGGGCCCCAGGTCCTCGGCCAGCGCCATCTCGACCTCGCGCACCAGCATGGCCCCGTCTGGCCGTGCCGGGCCCTGGGCGAACGGGTCATGCGGGGCGTGCTGGTGCTCAGCCGTCATGGCGATCGGGCATCGGGCGACCGGAAACATAATCGTCGCGCAGCTTCTTCACCAGCCCGGCCAGCAGGATCAGCGCGATCAGGTTGGGTGCGGCCATCAGGATGTTGGCGATGTCGGAGAAGTTCCAGACCATGCCCAGCGGGATGGTGGCCCCGATGACGATCAGGATCACGAACGCGATGCGATAGGGCATCACCGCACGATCGCCGAACAGGAAGTAGGCCGAGCGGTCGCCATAGTAGGACCAGGCGATCATCGTGGAGAAGGCGAACAGCATCAGGCTGAAGCCGACCACCATCGCGCCGAACGGCCCCAGCGTGGTGCTGAACGCGGTAGCGGTCAGCGAGGCGCCGACCACGTCGTCGGCGCGGTCGATGTAGGCGCCGGTGACCACGATCGCCAGCCCGGTCAGGGTGCAGACGACGATGGTATCGATGAACGGCTCGAGCATGGCCACCGAGCCTTCGCGGGGCGGATCGCCGTTCTTGGCCGCGGCGTGGGCCATGGCCGAGGAGCCCAGGCCCGCTTCGTTCGAGAACATGCCGCGTGCCACGCCGTACTGGATGGCCAGACCGATCGCGCCGCCGCCGGCCGCCCAGGGGTTCAGCGCGAGGTTCAGGATGGTGGCCACCGCAGCCGGCACGGCCTCGATGTTGGCGACGATCACGATGAACGCGCCGATCATGTACACCACGGCCATGAACGGCACGATGGCGGAGGCGATCAGCGCAATGCGCTTGACCCCGCCAATGATTACCAGGGCGACGAGCACGGCCATGGTCAGGCCGATGATCAGCGCCATCCAGCCCATGATGTCGTCATCGGCGCGCAGGTTCGGGACCATGAAGGTCAGGCCATCGACTACAGAGTTCGCCTGCACCATGTTGCCGATGCCGAACGAGGCGATCAGGGTGAAGGCGGCGAACAGGATCGCCATCTTCTTCATGTTCAGGCCGTGCAGCAGGGTGAACATCGGGCCACCGGCGATGGTGCCGTCCGGTCCCACTTCGCGGTAGCGCACGGCGAGGGTTGTCTCGGCAAACTTGGTGGCCATGCCGAAGAAGGCGGTTACCCACATCCAGAAGAGTGCGCCGGGCCCGCCGAGGGCAATAGCCGTGGCGACGCCGGCGATATTCCCGGTCCCGATGGTGCCGGACAGGGCCGTGGACAGGGCCTGGAATGGCGAGATTTGGCCAGCGCCCCCGGCACGCCCATCGGTGCCACGCAGCGCGCGCCAGCCCTGGCGGAAGGCGACGACCTGCACCAGTCCCAGGCGGATGGTCAGGTAGAGTCCCGTACCCAGCAGCAGGATCAGCGTGATCGGGTTGCCCCACAGGAGGCTGGCGGTATCACCGAGGAACTGGTCGAGGGTCTCGAGCATTGCGAAGCTCCTTTTGCCGGGCATGCAGGGGGCGCTCCGGGCGAATGTACCGCGCCTTTTCCGCGTTGACGATAGGCAATCTCGAACACCGCAATAGAAAACAGGCGGGAACCGGGTTGAAATCCCGCCTTCTCAACAGCAAATGGAATGGGTCTCAGGGAATGACTATGACGCAGGATCGACAGGAGCAGATTGACCAGGACACCGAGGGTTCGGCCAAGCCCGTCCCGCGGGTTTTTCTGGTCGGGTCACTGATCGTACTGGCGGCGTTCATCTGGCTGGTCAGCGTGATCTGGCCGACCCTGGAAGGGCGTATCGCGGACATGAGCACCCTGCAGATCGGTCTGCTGGCGAGCTTTGTTGCCGGTCTGATGACCGCCGTGGGCGCGATTCCGATCTTTTTCCTGCGGCGTATCAGCCAGTCGGTCGAGGACGCGATGATGGGCTTCGGGGCCGGGGTCATGCTCTCGGCCACAGCCTTCGAACTGGTGCTGCCATCGGTGGAGCACGCCGAGGTTCAGTACGGCGGGGTCGGCATGGCGATCCTGGTGTTGTCGGTAGGCATGGCCCTCGGCGGCGGGGCGTTGCTGGCGCTGCACAAGCTGGTCCCGCACGAGCACTTTCACATCGGCCCCCAAAGCGGGGCCGATCCCGCGAAGATCCGGCGGGTGTGGCTGTTCATCTTTGCGATCGCCCTGCACAACCTGCCGGAGGGTCTGGCCGTCGGGGTCGGCTTCGGCGGCGACGATGTCAGCGATGGCATCACCCTGGCGATCGCGATCGGTCTGCAGAACATCCCGGAAGGGCTGGTGGTGGCGATTGCGCTCCTCTCGCTGGGCTACAGCAAGTGGGCCGCGTTCGGCGTAACCCTGCTGACCGGCCTGGTGCAGCCGATCGGCGGGTTGATCGGGGCCGGCGCGATCACGCTGATGGAATTCTTGCTGCCCTGGGGCCTGGCCTTCGCCGCGGGGGCGATGCTGTTCGTGATCAGCCACGAAATCATCCCCGAATCGCACCGCAAGGGGCACGAGGCCCAGGCGACCGTCGGCGTGCTGGTCGGCTTCGTCGCGCTCCTGGCGATCGACCTGGCGCTGTAGCGCTGGCGCGGGCTCCGGTACTGTTCTTGCGCGGCGTGTAGTGGCAGCGCCCCTGAGGTTCGGCTTGGGGTGAAGTGGGGCTGCAAGCCCGCCGCCGAAAAGTCGCCGCCAGCCGTCCGGGCTTTCGCGAAGGAGGTATTTGGGTGTACAATTAGTTTCGTCTGCGGGTGCCCGACAATGCCCGCACACCGTTCTGGAAGAGATCTGCGATCGCAAGTCGATTGGCAGACGCCGAAGGCGCAACATCCGCCCGGAATCGCTCAGGCTACCGGACCGGAACGGTGCAGAAGACACACTCTGGAGAGCGGCCGGCGACGGCCCACCGAAGGGGGCGGCCCTGCAGCGAGTAATCGCTGGCACGGCGCAAACTCTCAGGTTTCAGGACAGAGGGGCGGCTGGCAGGTAGACCCTGCTGGCCGCCCTTTTTTTATGCCCCGCGTATACGTAGGGGACGCATCGGGCCGGCAGACGGTCCGTCTCATGAATACGGATGCAAGGCGACAAACGATGAGTCTGAAGAAAACGCCGCTTCACGCCGCGCACCAGCGCGCCGGGGCCAAGCTGGTCGATTTCGCCGGCTGGGAGATGCCGCTGCACTACGGCTCCCAGATGGAGGAGCACAAGATGGTGCGCGCCGGGGCCGGTATGTTCGATGTCTCGCACATGCAGGTCGTCGATATCCACGGCCCGCAGGCGCAGGCCTTTCTGCGCTACCTGCTGGCCAACGACGTCGCCAAGCTGAAGACCGAGGGCCGCGCCCTGTACAGCTGCATGCTGAACGAGTCCGGCGGCGTGATCGACGACTTGATCATCTACTGGACCGGGGGCGACAGCTACCGCGCCGTGGTCAACGCCGCGACCGCCGAGGGCGATATCGCCCACATGCAGCAGGTGGTAAAGGGCTTCGACGCGAACGTCGAGCCGCGCCCGGAGTTCGCGCTGATCGCGATCCAGGGCCCGCAGGCGGTGGAGAAGACGCTGCCGCTGCTGCCGGAAGACCTGCGCTCGGCCGGCGATCTCAAGCCGTTCTCCGCCGTCTGGAACGACTCCTGGTTCGTTGCCCGCACCGGCTACACCGGCGAGGACGGCTTCGAGGTGATGCTGCCGCAGGCGGAGGCCGACGGCTTATGGGAACAGCTGAAGGACGCCGGTGTGAACCCGATCGGCCTGGGTGCGCGCGACACGCTGCGCCTGGAGGCCGGCATGAACCTCTACGGCACGGATATGGACGACCAGACCAATCCGCTGACCGCGAATCTCGGCTGGACCATCGCCCTGAAGGACGCCGAGCGCGACTTCATCGGCCGCAAGGCCATCGAACAGTGGAAGGCCGAGGGTGTGCCGGAGCGCATGGTCGGGCTGGTGCTCGAGGGTCGCGGCGTGCTGCGCGGCGGCACCCGTATCGAGACCGCGGCCGGCGACGGCGTGGTGACCTCCGGCAGCTTCTCGCCGAGCCTCGGCGTGTCGGTTGCGTTTGCGCGCATCCCGGCCGCGGTGGATGCCGAGGAACTGCAGGCCGACATCCGCGGGCGCATGCTGCCGGTGCGGGTGGTCAAGCCCGTATTCGTGCGTAACGGCGAGCCACAGATCGAACTGAATCGCTAGCGATTTTATTGCCTCATGCCGCTTGCCACAGACTACACTGCGCAGGCGGGATCCAAACGAAAAAGGAAGACGTCATGAGCGAAGCACCGAAGGATCTGAAGTACACCAAGAGCCACGAGTGGGTGCGCCAGGAGGCTGACGGCAGCGTGACCATCGGCATTACCGATCACGCGCAGGAACTGCTGGGCGATCTGGTGTTCGTGGAGGCCCCGGAGGCGGGCAGCTCGGTCGAGGCCGGCTCCGCCTGCGCGACGGTCGAGTCGGTCAAGGCCGCCTCGGACGTGTACGCCCCGCTGTCCGGCGAGGTGACCGAGGCCAACGAAGAGCTGGCCGACAGCCCCGAGAAGGTCAACGAGTCGCCGTTCGACGAGGGCTGGCTGTTCAAGATGAAGCCCTCCGACGCGAGCCAGCTCGACGCCCTGATGGACGCCGACGCCTACGCGGCGCACGTCGAGGCCGAGTCCTGATCCGACGTTCCCCACGGGGCGGTTCCTGACGGAGCCGGCCCGGCAGGAACGAGAAGGCGCCCCGGGCATCCGGCCCGGGGCCCGATCCGAACTTCGCAGTAGCGAAAGCGAGTACGACATGCCCTTTATCCCGCATACCGAAGAAGACATCCGCTCGATGCTCGACCGCATCGGCGCCGATTCCATCGAGGATCTGTTCGACGAGATCCCGAAAGAACTGCGCGCGCCGGCGCTCGAAAAGGTCCCCGAGGGACTGAACGAGATGGCGATCTCGCGTCTGATGCAGGAGCGTGCGGCGCGGGACGGCATGGCGTCCAATTTCATCGGCGCCGGGGCCTACGAGCACCATATCCCGGCGGCCGTGTGGCAGATCGCCACGCGTGGCGAGTTCTACAGTGCCTACACGCCGTACCAGGCGGAGGCCAGCCAGGGCACGCTGCAGCTGATCTACGAATACCAGACCATGATCAGCCGCCTGACCGGTATGGAGGCCTCCAACGCCTCGCTGTACGACGGCGCCTCCGCGCTGGCCGAGGCCGTGCTGATGGCCGTGCGCGTGAACCGCCGCTCGAAGAGCAAGAAGATCCTCGTGCCAGGCGCGCTGCATCCGGATTATCGCCGCGTGATCCACACCCTGATCGGTAACCAGGGCATCGAGCTGGTCGAGATCCCGTTCGACGAGGCCTCTGGCCAGACGCCGGTCGAGGCGCTGGCGCCGTTCGCGGACGACGACGTGACCGCGATGATCATCAGCCAGCCGAACTTCTTCGGCATCCTGGAAGATGTCGACGCGCTCACCGGCTGGGCCGAGCAGCGCGAGGTCCCGGTGATCGCCGTGGTCAACCCGGTCTCGCTGGCGCTGCTGAAGCCGCCGGGCGAGTGGGGCGAGAATGGTGTGGACATCGTGGTGGGCGAGGGCCAGCCGCTGGGTGCCCCGCTGTCCTCCGGCGGGCCGTACTTCGGCTTCATGACTACGCGCAAGAAGCACATCCGGCAGATGCCGGGGCGTATCGTCGGCCGTGCCAAGGATGCCGACGGCAAGCCGGGCTACGTGCTGACACTGCAGGCCCGCGAGCAGCATATCCGCCGTTCCAAGGCGACCTCGAACATCTGCACCAACCAGGGCCTGGTGGTCACCGCTGCGACCATCCACATGTCCATGCTGGGTGACGAGGGCCTGACCCGCGTGGCCGAGGCCTGCTACGCCAACACCCACGCGCTGGTGGAGAAGCTCGCGGCCAAGGGCATCAAGCCGCGCTTTACCGGCGAGTACTTCTACGAGGTCGCCCTGGACTTCGGCGGGGACGCCGCGGGCCGCGTGCAGGCGATGGCCGACGCCGGCGTGCTGGCCGGCTACCAGTTGGGCCGCGACTACGCCCAGCTCGACGGCTGCGTGCTGGCCTGCGCGACCGAGACCAAGACGGATGCCGATCTCGAGCAGTATGTGACGACCTGCGAGCAGGCGAAGGCCGCCTGACGCAGGCCGCACCCGACGCGCCATACACCACAAGCCTGAGGAGGCACGCCATGGCCGAAGTCAAACTGAAGGGTAATCCGATCCATACTAACGGCGATCTGCCGCACGTCGGCTCGCCGGCCCCGGATTTCAAGCTGACGACCAAGGACCTCGAGGACGTCTCGCTCGCCCACTTTGGCGACAAGCGCAAGCTGATCTCGATCGTGCCCAGTCTGGACACCCCGGTCTGTGCCGAGTCCACCAAGAAGTTCGAGGACATGGTCAAGCAGCGCCCGGATCTGGAGATCCTGGTGGTCTCCGCCGACCTGCCGTTCGCGATGGGCCGCTTCTGCGCCGCCGAGAACCTCGAGCGTGTGACCGTGCTGTCGATGATGCGCGATCGCAACTTCGCCAAGGACTACGGCGTGCTGATCCAGGACGGCCCGCTGGAGGGCATCACCGCCCGCGGCGTTGTGCTGCTGGACACCGACAATCTGGTGATGCACGCGGAGCTCGTTTCCGAGATCGGCGACGAGCCGGACTACGACGCCATCTTCAAGGGCCTGGATGACCGGGCCGATCTGAGCCCGACGCAATAAAACACGGGCCATTGGCGGCCGGGCCTCCTGGCCCGGCCGCCTCCAACGAATTCCTGAAGCGAGAAACCGCTATGAACACCACGGAAAACCATCTGATCTTCGAACGTTCGCGTGCCGGTCGCTCGGCCGTGGCGCAGGCGCCTCGTGCGCATGCCACGACGGCCATCCCCGCGAACCTGCAGCGCAAATCGGCCCCCGGCCTGCCTGCGGCCTCGGAGCTGGATGTGGTGCGTCACTACACGCGGTTGTCGCAAAAGAACTTCTCCATAGACACCGAGTTCTACCCGCTGGGCTCGTGCACGATGAAGTACAACCCGCGCGCCTGTAACAGCCTGGCCATGCTGCCCGGCTTCCTGAACCGGCACCCGCATGCCCCGGCCAGCCACAGCCAGGGCTTCCTGCACACCATGTTCGAGCTGCAGGAGATGCTGAAGGACGTGACCGGCATGAAGGCCGTTTCGCTGGCGCCGATGGCCGGCGCGCAGGGCGAGTACACCGGGGTGGCGATGATCCGCGCCTACCACGATGCGCGCGGCGACAGCGAGCGCCGCGAGATCATCGTCCCGGATGCCGCGCACGGCACCAATCCGGCCACCGCGATCATGTGCGGCTACGAGGTGCGCGAGATCCCGACGGACGCCATGGGTGACGTCGACCTGGAGGCACTGAAAGAGGCCGTGGGCCCGCAGACCGCCGGGATCATGCTGACCAACCCGTCTACCGTGGGCGTGTTCGAGCGCCGTATCTCCGAGATCGCGAAGATCGTGCACGACGCCGGCGGCCTGCTGTACTACGACGGCGCCAACCTGAACGCGATCCTAGGCAAGGTGCGTCCGGGCGACATGGGCTTCGACGTGATCCACATGAACCTGCACAAGACTTTCTCCACGCCGCACGGCGGGGGTGGCCCGGGTTCCGGTGCTGTGGGCGTTGGCGAGCGCCTGCTGCCGTACATGCCGGTGCCGCACGTGGTCGAGGACGGCGAGGGCGGTTACCGTTTCGCCACAGAGACGGACTACCCCGAGACCATCGGCCGGCTGTCCGCGTTTGCCGGCAACGCCGGCGTGCTGCTGCGCGCCTATGTCTACATGCGCATGCTGGGCCGCGAGGGCATGCAGCGCGTGTCCGAGTTCGCCACGCTGAACGCCAACTACCTGGCGCGCGAACTGGAAAGCGCCGGCTTCGACCTGGCCTATCCCGAGCGCCGTGCGACGCACGAGTTCATCGTCACGCTGAAGAAGCAGGCGAAGGAACTGGGCCTGACGGCCGGCGACGTCGCCAAGCGCCTGCTGGATCACGGCTACCACGCGCCGACGACCTATTTCCCGCTGCTGGTGCCAGAGTGCCTGCTGGTCGAGCCGACCGAGACCGAGTCGAAAGAGACGCTGGACGGCTTCGTCGAGGCGATGGCCGCGATCCTGGAAGAGGCCGGTCGCGATATCGACACCATCAAGGCCTCGCCGCACAACCTGCCGAACCGCCGCTTCAACGAGGTGGCCGCAGCCAAGGCCCTGGACGTGGTGTACCAGGAGCCGAGTACGGATGAAGGCGAGCCGGCCCCGCGTACGGGAACCAGCGGTTAATCCGGTCACGTTCGGTTGTGCTGTCAGGGCCCCCGGTTTTCCGGGGGCTTTTTTTTGCGTCCTGTACTTCTCGATTCTTGCGGGGGTATACGAAAAAGTCCGACCCCTGTGGTAGGGTTTAGACCGACTATAAGGATCCATTAACGGGTCCGTGGATACTCCCGCCAGGGGGAGGAAAGGCCAGGCAGGCCTTTTCGAGACGGGCAAGGACTAGGAATGACGGAGATTTGTGCGGCCCACGGCTACGCCGCGCTGTTCGAGCATGCCCCGGTGGGGCTGGCCGAGATGGACACGGAGGGGCGCATCCTGCGCGCGAACCCGCGTCTGGGGGAGATGCTGGCCTGCGACCCTGGGGATCTGGTCGGGGGATGGTTGCGCGAGCGCCTGCTCCCCGAGGATGTCGAGCCCTGCGAGGCGCGACGCCGCGGTCTGCTTGACGGTGGCTGCCCCAACTGCCAGGTCGAGGTTCGCCTGGTGGACGCCACAGGCCTTGCCCGCTGGGTCGAGATCAGTATCAGCCGTATCCCCGCGACGAGTGATAGCCCGGAGGCGCTACTGGCGGCTGTTGCCGATATCGATACGCGCAAGCAGGCCGAGCAACGTATGGACAGCCTGTTGCATGCCAGCCCCGCGGTGATCTACACCATGGATCCGGACAACCTCGGCACCATGACCTGGCTCAGCCGCAACTCGGTCTCGGTGACCGGTTGGGCCCCGGAGCAGATCAGCTCGAACCCGGACTGGCTGACAACCCACATCGCCCCGGAGGACTATGGCCGCTGCGTCAGTCAGGTGCGGCGCTGGCTGTCCGACGGGGCCCAAGGGTTCTGCCGCCTGAACTACCGCCAGCGGATGCCCAACGGCCACTGGCAGTGGCTGGAGGACCAGATCACCGCCATTCGTGATGCAACCGGTGCGGTGACCGAACTGGTGGGTGCTTTTCAGGATATCGGCGCGCGCGTCGAGACCGAGCGACACCTGGAAAAGATCGCCCGCAACCTGCCCGGCGTGATTTACCAGTACCGCCAGCACCCCGACGGGCGTGGCTGCTACCCATACGCTAGCGAGGGGATGACCGATATATTCGGGATTGCACCCGAGGAGGCGATGCGCGATGCCGAGGCGGTGTTCCGCGTGATCCACCCGGAGGACGTGGAACGCATCCGCGCGAGCATCGAAGCGTCGATGCGATCGCTGGAACCCTGGTTGCAGCGCTATCGCGTGATGAGTCCCGAACGCGGCGAGACCTGGCTGGAGGGCCACGCGAGTCCGGAGGCTCTGGACGACGGGAGTGTGCTCTGGCACGGCGTGATCCTGGACATCACGCAGCGGGTGCGCGCCGAGCATGCTCTGCACCGAAGTGAGCAGGAACTGGCCCTGGCACAAAGCATCGCGCATGTCGGCAACTGGATCAGTGATTTCCAGAAGCACGAGATTCGCTGGTCGGATGAGGTCTATCGCATCTTCGGGATGGAACGATCCCGCTGGGAGGGCACGCATGGGGCGTTCATGCAGGCGGTCCACCCGGGGGACCGTGAACGCGTACAGGCGGCGGTAGACCGAGCCCTGGCTGGTCTGGAGCAGTTCGATGTGACCCACCGCATCCTGCGGCCGGACGGTACAGAGCGCGTGGTGCGCGAGCTAGCCTCCGTGGAGCTCAGCCCCTGCGGCACGCCCGCGCGCATGGTCGGCACGGTGCAGGATATTACCGAGCAGTATCACCTCGAACAGGAGCAGCGCCTGCTGGCCGCGACCTTCGAGTCCAGCCAGGCCATCTTCATCACGGACGTTGAGGGCACCATCCAGCGTGTGAACGCAACGTTCACGCAGCTCACGGGATATACCGAAGAGGAGGCCGTGGGGGCAAATCCGCGCATCCTGAATTCCGGGCGCCAGGATCGCGACTTCTACCAGGAGATGTTCCGCACGGTGCGCGAGACGGGCCACTGGCAGGGCGAGATCTGGAATCGCCGCAAGAATGGCGAGATCTTCCCCCTGCACGAGGTCGTTACCGCGATCCACGACGATCAGGGCGAGATCGAGTACTACATCGCGATGTTCCACGACATCACGCGGCAGAAGGAACTCGAGGCCGCCCTGGAGCACCAGGCTTTCTACGACCCGCTGACCGATGCCGCCAACCGCGGCTACTTCGAGACGCTCCTGGATCAGGAGGCGCGCCGTGCGCAGCGTTACGCGCATCCCTGCTCGCTACTGCTGCTGGATATCGACCACTTCAAGCGTATCAACGATACGTTCGGCCACGAGGTGGGCGACGAGGTCCTGCGCTTCCTGGTGCATGCCCTGAAGGGTCGTCTGCGCGAGGCGGATGTACTGGGACGCTGGGGGGGCGAGGAGTTTGTGGTCCTGCTGCCCGGAACGGACGCGGAGCGTGGCCAGCATGTGGCCGAACAGCTGCGCGAGCAGGTCACTGCTACGGCATTCCCCTGTGTGGGCCTTGTGACGATTAGTCTGGGGGTTGCGGAGTGCCGCCCCGGTGAGTCGATCAGGGACTGGGTGAAGCGAGCGGACGAGGCCATGTACGTGGCCAAGAAGGGCGGGCGCAATCGGGTCGTGCGGCTGGATGATTGACTACTTCATTGGACCCCGGGCTCCGGGCAGAGTGAGCTGAATGGCGAGCACCGAAGGCGCCGGCCCCATTCAATGCGAGCACATTGCAGTAGGCCTGGCCCGCCTCGACGCAGTCGGTGCCATCTGCACGGTCAATGCCCGCCTGGCTGAGTGGCTCGAGTGCTCGCCGGCTGATCTGCAGGGCAGTGCACTGGTGGACTGCATCGCGCCCGAACAGCGGCCATCGCTGGCGGACGCGTTGCAGCGTTCGGCCACATCCGAGGTGACCCTGAGCGTGGACATGCTCGCGCCGGCTGCACCGGAAGGGGCCTCGCTCTCCTGTACGTTGACGCTGGTGCCGGATGACGATGGGCGCGTCGTGACCGTTCAGCGCAGGCCCGGGGGCGATTCTGCAGCCCAGGTCTACGAGCAGACGTTTACCGCCAATACCGCACCGAAGCTGCTGATCAACCCGGCGGATGGCCGGATTGTCGATGCCAACCCCGCCGCGGTGAGCTTCTACGGCTATTCGGCCGACACCCTCAAGGGCATGTATATCCACGACATCAACACGCTGTCGGCGGAAGACGTGCGGGTCGAGATGCAACGTGCGAAGAACGAGGAACGCCGTTTCTTCCGGTTTCGCCACCGCATCCACGGCGGCGAGATTCGGGAGGTCGAGGTGTACTCCGGCCCGGTGGTGCTGGACGGAACCACGTACCTGTACTCGATTATTCACGATGTATCCGAGGCCCGGCGCTACGAGCGCGAGCTGGAGTTCTACGGGGGCGTGTTCCGGCGTCTTCCGGTGGGCGTCTACCGCAACACGGCCGGGCCGGAAGGCCGCCTTGTCTGGCTCAATCCGGCGATGGTGGCGCTGTTTGAGGCCGAGTCCGAGGCGCAGCTGCGCGCAACCCCGGTGCAAGACCTGTATCGCGATCCGGGCGCGCGCGAGGCATTCAGCCGCGATCTGGAGATGCACGGTCGCGTGGTCGGGCGCGAACTGGACCTGCAGACACTGCGTGGTCGGGCCTTTCGGGCGCGCGTGACCGCTTATCGCAGCCATGACGAGGATGGACAACCGGTCTTCGATGGCGTGATCGAGGACGTCACCGAGGTGCGCGCGGCCGAGGCCTTTCAGAATCGCTTGCTGGCCAGCCTGGCGGAAGGCGTATTCGGCCTGGATCGTTACGGCCGCTACACCTTTCTCAACCCGGCGGCCTGCCGTCTGCTGGGGTTCAAAAGCGAGGCGGAGGCACTCGGGCGCGATGCCCACTCGACCAACCATCACTCACTGGTGGGTGGGGAGCCCTATCCCAAAGAAGCCTGCCCGATTCTTCGGGTCCTGGAGACGGGCCAGTCGGATGAACCGTGGGACGACTCTTTTGTGCGGGCCGACGGCTCCCATTTTCCGGTGAGCGTCTTTGCGGCGCCAACATTTGATGTGGCCGGTCGGGTCGATGGTGTGGTGGTGTCGTTCCAGGACCAGACGGCCCGGGCGGAAAGGGAAGTACAGCTGAACAAGGCCACCGCCCATTTGCCCGGGGCGATCTACCAGTACCACCTGTATCCGGATGGGCGGCAGGCGTTCACGTTCGTCAGTGATGGGGTGCGGCGCGTGTTCGGGCTCAGCCCGGGGCTGGTTCAGGACAGCGCGGACGCGGCCTTTGCAACGGTACACGCGGATGACCTGCCTCGCATCCAGGCCAGCATGGAGGATTCGGCGCGGTCCTTGGAGCCCTGGCGTGCTCGCTTCCGAGTTCGCCACCCGCTGCGCGGGACGATCTGGGTCGAGGGCCGTTCGACGCCCGAGGCGCGCGCCGGTGGCGTTATCGTCTGGCACGGCGTCATGATCGACATTACCGAACAGGTGGCGATGGAAGATGCCCTGCGCGAGCGTGGCGAGGAGCTGGCCGCTGCACAGCGCATTGCACACATGGGCAGCTGGGTCTGGGATATCCGTGAGGATCGCACCCGCTGGTCGGACGAGGTCTATCGCATCTTCGGCCTCAGGCGGGGTGAGCAGGAAGCCAACTACGCGGGGTTTCTGCAGGCCGTGCATCCCGAGGACCGGCGCGAGGTGGCAAAGACAGTCGAGGCGGCACTGGAGAGCGGCGAATACGATATTCACTTTCGGGCCCTGCGCCCCGATGGACAGGAACGAGTGGTCCATGTACGCGGTGCGGTCGAGTGCGACGACAACGGCAAGCCACGCCGGTTGATGGGGACCGTGCAGGACGTGACCGAGCGGCGCGCCCTGGAGGAAAACCAGCGCCGCCTCGTGGGGATCCTGGAACATACGCCCGACGTGGTCGCGATGCACGGGCCATCTGGCGACATGAAATTCCTGAACTCTGCTGGTCGCCGCTTGTTTGGTCTGCCGCCCATGACGGGCGAACCGTGGACGCCCGAAAACGGCTGGAACACCTGGGGGCTGCCGCCCGAAACCCGCTCGATCGAGAGTGCCGTCCAGCGGTTCCAGCCACCGTGGGCGGCCGAGCGCATCCTGAAAGAGGCCGCTCCGATTGCGATGCGCGACGGGGTCTGGGAAGGCGAGACGGCGATACTGGACGGACAGGGCAGGGAGATCCCGGCTTCACAGGTGATTATTGTTCGCCGCGACGACCAGGGCGAGATCCGGCAGGTCTCGACCATCCTGCGCGACCTCTCGCAGCGCAAGGCGGTGGAGGAGGCCCTGCGCGAGAGCGAGGCACGCTTCCGCCAGCTGGCGGGCAGCGTGAACGAGGTGTTCTGGCTACAGGACGAAGACGGGATCCTGTACGTGAATCCGGCCTTCGAGCGGATCTGGGGGCAAAGCCGGGATCTCCTCTATCGCGATCCGCGTTCGATGCTGGAGGCCGTGCACCCGGAAGACCGCGAGCGCGTGGAACGACGCTTCCTGGACAACCCTTTGAGCGCGGCGCATGTGGAAGACAACTTCCGCCTGCGTCGTGCGGACGGTAGCGAACGCTGGCTACACGTGCATCGTTACCAGGTGCCGGACGAGGACGGGCGAGTGAGCCGAGTGGCGGGAACCGCGGTGGATATCACCGACCTCAAGCAGGTGGAGCTGGAACTACAGCGCGCCAATGCGGAGCTGAAGCGTCAGGCCTATTACGATCGCCTGACCGGTGTGGCCAACCGCCACTACTTCGAAACGCTGCTCAATCGCGAGTTGGCGCGTGCCGACCGCTACGGGGCGCCTTTTGCCCTGGTGATGTTCGATCTCGATCACTTCAAGCGGGTCAATGACACCTTTGGCCATGCGGCGGGGGATGTCGTGCTGCAGGAGGTGACCCGCGTGATCGCGGAACGTCTGCGCGATGCCGACGTTCTCGGGCGCTGGGGCGGCGAGGAGTTCATGGTCCTGCTGCCGGGTACCCAAGAGGCGGATGCCGCGCGGGTCGCGGAGACCATGCGGGCGCGGGTGGAGGGGCATGATTTCCCGGAGGCCGGCCGGGTCACGATCAGCCTCGGTGTGGCGGCCTTCTGCCCGGGCGAGCCACGTACAGGGTTGTTGCGCCGGGTCGACGAGGCGCTTTATCGCGCCAAGGGCGAGGGCCGCAACCGTGTAGCCGTGGCCGCCTCGGCCGAAGCGATTGGATGAGCCCCGGCGTTTAACCAACCGCGTAGGGTGCGTTGAGCGCAGCGAAACGCACCGCCTTGGCTTGTCCCGCGGGCTATTCCTTACCCAGGCAGCCGGCAAAGCCGTCCGCCATGTTCTGCATCAACTCGAACCAGGCATCCGGCCCGGGCTCCAGCTCGGCACCGACCGGATCCAGCACGCCGAGCCGTGTATCGGTTCCCTCGGCCACGGTCTCGGCCAGGGCCGGACGGAATTGCGGCTCGGTGAACAGGCAGACCACGTCGCCGTCGGCGACACGCTCGCGCAATTCGCTGATGCGCCGCGGCCCCGGGCTGCGCGAGGGATCGATGCTGATCGAGCCGGCGGCGTTCAGGCCGTAGTGCTGCTCGAAGTACTGGTAGGCGTCGTGGAACACGATAAAGGCCTGGTCGCGTACCGGCTCGAGCTGTTCCGCCAGGTGTCCGTCCAGATCGTCGATCCGTTCGAGCAGGGCGTCACGGTTGGCCTCCACGATTTCGGCGCGTTCCGGATCCCATTGCATGAGCTTGTCGGCGAGCTGTTCGGTGATCGCGCGCACCACCGCTGGCGAGAGCCAGATGTGGGCATCGTAGTCGCCGTGATGGTGATCATGGTCGTGTCCATGGGCCTCGTCGTGGTGGCCGTGATCATGGTTGTGGCCATGGCCGTTGTGGCCGTGATTGTCGTCAGAGTGCCCGTCGTCGTGGCTGTGGCCATGGCCGTTGTGATCGTGGTCATGGTCGCCGTGGCCGTGATCATCGTCCCCGTGGTCGTGGTGATGCTCCCAGACACCCCCTTCGCGCGTGGGCTTCAGGTCCAGGTCGAGGTCGTCCATCAGGCTGATAATCTCGCGGTCGCCGGCACGGCGGAGCGGGCGCTCCAGAAAGGTCTCGAGATCCGGGCCGACCCAGACCACCATGTCCGCGTTCTGCAGACGGCGCGCCTCGGATGGCCGCATGGAATATCCGTGCGGCGAAGCCGTGGCGGGGACCAGCAGTTCCACGTCGAAGGCGTCCTCGCCCAGGGCGGCGACGATGCTGTGAATCGGTAGAATGGTCGCGACGATGCGCGGCTTGTCCGCGGCGGCCATGCCCGGGAGCAGGAGGCCCAGGATGGCCAGCAGGCTGACCGTCAGCGAAATCCCGAAGGGGTGGCGCGGGCGCGAGTGCATGGCAGGGTCTCCAGGGTGTCGGATCGGAATTAGAGAACGTTATAGTATATCAACATGAACAAGGGAAGCCCTGCCACCATGTCCGCACCGGAATCGGACCACAGCCCGCTGCTGGACGCCCGTGATATCTCCCTGGAGCGGGGGGGCAAGCTGATTCTCGACCGGGTCTCGGTACAGATCCCGCCGGCCGAGGTCGCGGTGGTGATCGGCCCCAACGGCGCGGGCAAGACTTCATTGTTGCGGGTGTTGCTGGGCTTGTGGCAGCCGACGCGGGGGCAGGTGAAGCGCCGGCGCGGGCTGCGCATCGGCTACATGCCGCAGCGCCTGCAGATCGAACCGGTGCTGCCGTTGTCGGTGCGGCGGTTTCTGACGCTGCGCCAGCGCGCGCCGAGGGCCGAGCTGCTGGCGCACCTGGAAAGGGTGGGTGTCCCGCACCTGCTGGACAAGCCGGTGCAATCCCTGTCCGGGGGCGAGATGCAGCGGGTGCTGCTGGCGCGGGCGCTGCTCAACCGGCCCAATCTGCTGGTGCTGGACGAGCCGGCGCAGGGCGTGGATATCGTCGGGCAGGGCGAGGTCTTTCGCTTGATCGATGACATTCGGCGCGAGACCGGCTGCGGGGTGCTGATGGTCTCGCATGACCTGCATCTGGTCATGGCGGGGGCGGATGCCGTGATCTGCCTGAACCAGCATGTCTGCTGCACCGGCCGGCCGGAGGAGGTCTCGCGCCACCCGGAGTACCAGCGCCTGTTCCCCACCGCCGATGTGCAAGGCATCGGTATCTACAAACATGACCACAACCATGTCCACGACCTGCACGGCGAGGTGCATGATCTGGATGACAACGGAACGGGCGGGTCGCACGGCTGTGGCCACGCCCACCATCACGGACAGGGAACGCCGAAACGATGATCGAAGCCTGGCTGGATGACTTCCTGTTCCGCGCGGTGCTGGCAGGGCTGATGGTGGCGGCCGTGGCCGGGCCGCTGGGTGCCTTCGTGGTCTGGCGGCGTATGGCCTATTTCGGCGACACGATCTCGCATTCCGCCCTGCTGGGGGTGGCGCTCGGGTTCCTGCTGGGGACGAATCTCAACCTGATGGTGACCATCGTCTGTGTCGCGATCGCCGTGCTGCTGGTGATCCTGCAGCGCCGTCAGGAGCTGGCTTCCGACACCTTGTTGGGGATCCTGGCGCACAGCGCGCTGTCGCTGGGGATTGTGGCGGTCACCTTTATTGAGGGCCTGCGGGTGGACCTGATGGCCTATCTGTTCGGCGACATCCTCGCGGTGGGGACGAATGACCTGCTGGCGATTGCCATAGGCGGCGGCATTGCGCTGTTGCTGCTGGTGCTGCTCTGGCGACCGCTGCTGGCGCTGACGGTGCACGAGGAACTGGCGCGGGTCGAGGGTGTGCCGGTGCTGGCCGTGCGCTTGGGACTGATGCTGCTGATCGCGCTGGTGATCGCGGCCGCGATGCAGGTGGTCGGCGTCTTGCTGATTACGGCGTTGATGATCATTCCGGCCGCGAGTGCCCGGCGCTTCGCGTCGACGCCGGAGCAAATGGCGTTCCTGGCCGGTGTGATCGGCATGCTGGCGGTGCTCGTCGGCGTCTGGGGTTCGTTCCAGTACGACACCCCGACCGGGCCGACGATCGTCGTCGCTGCGATGCTGGGCTTCATCCTCATTCACCTGCTGCCCGCGCGTCTGCTGCCCCAGTTCGGCGGGCGCTGAGGGAAGCGCTGAGCCATCGGAGCCGTTTCGGAGGGAGGTTCGCGGCCCGCCGTCAGTCGCGGATGTAGTCCAGCGGCAGCGAGGTGCGGTCCACCACGCGGCGCAGGACGAAGCTCGAGTGCACCGAATCCACCCCCTCCAGCCGGGTCACCCGCCGCAGCAGGAAGTCCTGATAGGCGTCCATGTCCGGCACGACGACCTGCAGCATGTAGTCCGCCGATTGCCCGGTGATCAGATACAGGTGCTGCACCTCGGGGTAGCTGGCGATCGCCTCCTCGAAGCGTGCGAAGCGCTCCGGGGTGTGGCGGTCCATGCCGATGTGGATCAGCGCGGTCAGTTCCAGCCCCAGGGCGCGCCGGTCGAGCAGGGCCACGCGCCGGATCAGGATCCCGGCCTGCTCGAGTGCCCGAACGCGCCGCAGGCAGGGCGAGGGGCTCAGCCCCACGCGCTCGGCGAGGGCCTGGTTCGACAGGCTGGCGTCCTCCTGCAGGATCTCCAGGATGTGACGGTCAAAGCGGTCGAGCTTGTGCGGTTGCGGTTCCATGGTGGAATATTGCGCCAGATAGGTCATTTAAAGCAATAAAAAGCCTCTTACCTCCCGCTGTATGCGAAAAAAGCAAGGTTCTGTCCGCGCAAATTCGTTAGGATAATGTGCAAGTGGACCAATCGCCGCGACGGAATGCCGCGGCCCCAGGAGAGAATCAAGATGGCCTTCGATCACACCAAGTACGCCCCGTTCCCGCCGATCGACAAGGCGGACCGCCGCTGGCCGGCGCAGCGCACCACGGTTGCGCCGCGTTTCTGCGCGGTGGACCTGCGCGACGGCAACCAGGCGCTGGTGCACCCGATGAGCGTCGAGCAGAAGATGCGCTTCTTCGAGGTGCTGGTGGATATCGGTCTGACCGAGATCGAGATCGGCTTTCCCTCCGCCTCGCAGATCGACTACGACTTCACTCGCCGCCTGATCGAGGAGGACCGCATCCCCGAGGGCGTGTACGTGCAGGTGCTGACCCAGGCGCGCGAGGACCTGATCCAGAAGACCTTCGCCGCGCTGGAGGGTGCGCCGCGCGCGGTGGTGCACGTGTACAACTCCACCAACCCGGCGCAGCGCGAGCAGGTCTTCCGCATGGACCGTGCCGGCATCCGCGGCATCGCCGAGAACGGCGCGCGCTGGGTGCGCGACTACGCGGCGAAGTACCCGCAGACGGACTGGATATTCCAGTACTCGCCGGAGAGCTTCTCCACCACCGAGCTGGACTACGCGGTCGAGGTCGTGGATGCGGTGAACGCGATCTGGCGCCCGGATCAGGGCCAGAAGGTCGTGATCAACCTGCCGGCCACGGTCGAGTCGGCCACGCCGAACGTGTTCGCCGACCAGGTCGAGTGGTTCTGCGACCATGTGCAGTACCGCGAGCACTTCTGCGTGTCGCTGCATACGCACAACGACCGCGGTACCGGCGTGGCCGCGGCCGAGCTGGGCCTGCTGGCCGGGGCCGACCGTCTGGAGGGCACGCTGTTCGGCAACGGCGAGCGCACCGGCAACATGGACCTGGTCACCGTCGGCATGAACCTGTATTCGCAGGGGATCGACCCGACCATTGACCTGTCCGACATGGAACGGCTGATGGACGTGTACAAGGAGTGCACCGACATGCCCGTCCATCCGCGCCACCCGTGGGCCGGCGAGCTGGTGTACACCGCGTTTTCTGGCAGCCACCAGGATGCGATCCGCAAGGGACTGGCGCACTACAAGGAGAAGGGTGGCCACTGGAACGTGCCGTACCTGCCGATCGACCCGAGCGATCTGGGCCGGCGCTATGAGGAGGTTGTGCGCATCAACAGTCAGTCCGGCAAGGGTGGGGTATCCCACGTGCTGGAGCGCGACTACGGCATCGAGCTGCCGCGCTGGCTGGCGATCGAGTTCGCCCGCATCGTGCAGAAAGACGCCGAGACCTCGCAGGTCGAGGTCTCCTCGCAGCGCATCCACGAGCTGTTCGAGCAGCACTATCTGACGCCGGTCGCCGGCTGGGATCTGGTGCGCTACGAAATCGAGAAGGAAGGCCCGGTGGTACGGCTGGACGCGACCATGGGCCCGCCCGGGCGCGAGTCGCGCCTGAAGGGCGAGGGCCACGGCGCGGTCGAGGCCCTGACCGCCGCGATGAAGGCCGACCGGGGAGTCGAGGTCAAGGTGAGCCACTTTGACGAGCACGCGATGGAGTCGGGCACCGAGGCGCGCGCCATGGCCGCGGTGGACGTGCAGGTCGACGGCGAGCGCTCCGTCGGTGTCGCGCTGGGCGAGGACACGACCGCCGCTACGCTGCAGGCCGTGCTCAATGCGACCGGCCGCCGCCTGGGCGAACGCGCCGCCGAGCCGGCCGCCGCCAGCGCCTGATCCAGCGGCCCCTGCGCGTTCGAGGACGCGTAGGGTGCGTTGAGCCTCGCGAAACGCACCGGTCGCAGGCGCGACGCGGCTGATCTCATGGGACCCGGGGGCATATCCCCCCCTGTGGGAGCGTGCTCGCACGCGAATCTCGCATGCGTCACCCTCCCCGTCAGGCCGTCACTTCACCCGCTTCTCCAGCATGCTCTGCATGCGGATGAGGCGTTCCTGAAGCTTGACCGTCTCCTGCTGCAGCTCGTGGATCTCCGAGTGCAGCGCCTTGTTCTCCTCGTGCACGCTGTCATGGATCATCTGCTGCTCGATCTCGATTGCGCGATCATGCATGCGCTGCATCGCGTCCACGATGATCGCGATGAACAGGTTCAGCACGGTGAACGTGGCGATCAGGATGAATGGCACAAAGAACGCCCAGGCCCAGGGGTAGATCTCCATCACCGGGCGTGCGATGTCTTCGGACCAGCCTTCCAGTGTCATTACCTGGAACAGGCTGTACATCGAGGCCCCGAGCGTCCCGAATTTTTGCGGGAACGAGTCGCTGAACAGCCCGGTCGCGATGATCGCGAACACGTAGAAGATCAGCACCAGCAGGCCCATGATCGACACGATCCCGGGGATGGCCCGCAGGAGCGCCTCCACGATAAAGCGCAGTTTGGGCACCATCGATACCAGGCGCAGCAGTCGTAGCACGCGCAATACCGAGAACGGTCCGGAGGCCGGGATGAGTGCGATCCCCACCACGAAGAAGTCGAAGACATTCCAGGGGTTGCGCCAGAAACTCAGGCGATAGACAAACAGCTTGGCCAGTACCTCGGCCGTAAAGATCGACAGGATGACGGCGTCTGCCGTGAGGATCACCGGGCCCATCCAGCCCATTACGGTATCGGACGTCTCCAACCCCAGCGTCACGGCGTTCAGCAGGATCAGCGCGATGATTGCGCGCTGGGTGAGACGGGCTTCGATAAAATGCTCGAGGCGCTGGCGTAGCGAGGTCGGTGCGCTCATGGCGGTTCTGGACTCTGGTGGTTCGCTGGTGGTTCGACATTTCGGCGGCGCGGCGGGCTCGCCGTGGACCAGTCCGGAAAGGCGTGCAAGAGTAGGCGAAACTCCGCTTTCCGGCAATTGGCTGGCAGCCGCGAACCCACCCACAAAGTGGGTGTCCCTTAGCTGCGCAGGGCAGGTGCTCGCCCACAAAGTGGGTGTCCTGCACATACTTGAGGGCAAGGAACCAACGGGTGGAGTCGATTGATGTGGGATGAACGGTACGCCACGGATGAGTATGTCTACGGTACTCGCCCGAACGATTTCCTGGCCGAGCAGATCTCGGGGGTTCTGCCTGGGAAAGCTCTTTGCCTGGCCGAAGGTGAGGGACGAAACGCGGTCTTTCTGGCCGAACGTGGGTTCGATGTGCTGGCGGTGGATAGTTCGTCAGTAGGTCTGGAGAAGGCCGAGCGTCTTGCGACGCAACGTCATGTCGCGATCCGGACGGAAGTCGCGGATCTGACCGACTACAGTATCCAGCCGAACCGTTGGGACCTTGTCGTCTCGATTTTCTGCCATCTGCCGCCCGATACTCGGCGTCGGCTACATCGGGAGGCGGTCGCTGGCTTGAGGCCTGGCGGGCGTTTCATTCTGGAGGGGTATACGCCGGCGCAACTGGCCCTGGGAACCGGGGGACCGCCTACCGAGGCGCTTATGATGAATCTGCCAGAGCTGCGTGATGAACTGACCGGCCTTGAGTTCATTCATGCGGTCGAGGTCGAGCGTGACGTGGTTGAAGGTGTTTTTCATACGGGCCGTGGTGCTGTCGTGCAGATTCACGCATGCAAGCCCGCCGAGCCGGGTTGATCCACCGCGGAGGCCTGGGCCTTGGGTTGGGTGCCCCGCAAAGTCCCTGTGCAACTGCTGACGCCCCTTCAGTGACGGTGACTCCGGTTTAGTGTCTATCCACATCTCGGGGGCAACGGCTTCCGGGGCAATGCGCCAGGCACGTCGCTGCCATGTCCGTCGCCGCACTCTCCCCTGATTCTTCAGCAGAGCTAGGTTAAGCGCATTGCCTGGTGTTCAGCCTGCAATCGAAAGATAAAACAATCGTTGCTCTGTTAGAGGAAGTACCGCTCAGTCGGCGCATAGGGCCGTTCGACGAAAAACGGGAAATACATCTAGAAATTGGCAAACGATGTGCTACTTTCAACCGCGAAGGCAGGGATGCCTTCGCTAGAGCCGCCCAGGAACGGAAGCCCGGGTGGCTCTTTCTTTTGGGGCCCACGTGAGCCCCACTAAGGCCTAACTCGCCAACAGTGCCGCGGAACAACGTGGATCGAACCGGCCGCGAGCGGCCCACACAACCGAAATTCATCCATGCCAAGTCGACGTCCTGCGCTCGGGTTCAAGCAGCAGGGCGGGCGAACAGCGCCCGCGCCATGGAGATTCCTCGGAGGTAGCGGCACTGTCGACGTTCGGCGAGGCTCACCAACTGCTCCGGTGCGCCAATGGCCGAGCCGAACGCGCGCAATAGATGGCTGGATCGCCGGATAAAGGCTTCGGCATCCATGCCCAGCTGGTCGAGCAGGCGAGGGCGGTGCGCGGGAATCGATCCTCGTTTCGTCGGATGTACGCAGCGCCCCAATGTGTCCGTCAGCTCCAGGTAATCCTCGAACGCAAATGGGATCGCCGGTTCGAACTGGCCGCTTGCATCAAACGGCATCAGTGGCGCGCGGGGAAGCGATCGCAGCTCAATTTCGGGGCGTAACGTCCCCGGTGCACTGCATGCCCCGGGACGGTGGGAAATGTTGCTGGGCGCGCACGCCGAATCATCCTCGGCCTCCGGGCGGATACGCCGTCTCAGCGAAGTGTGGTCACACTCGTGCAAGGCTTCGGCCATCCCGGCACGGACCGGATTCAAGTCCACGTAGCTCATGGCCGCCAGCACGGCTGCGTCATCCAGCAGGGCCTGACTCTTGAAGCGCCCCTCCCAGAATCGTCCCTTGACGCCTTCCTCCTCATTGGCCTGTCGTGCGATGGATTCATTCAGCACACGCATGAACCACGACAGATCTGCCAGCCGGTTCCGATACGTTTGGGCGTACTCCTCGACCCGGCGTAACTGTGCGTCGCACATCGCTTTCCGACGTGGAGACAGATACTGCCTGACCAATTCGGGGCCCGAGAACAGCCGCGTCCAGCGAAGCAGGACGGACTCGGTGTCCAGTGAGGCTGCGCGTTCAGGGTCCAGCCGTACCACCACATGGTAGTGATTGCTCATCACGGCATAGGCAGCCACATCGATGGCGAAGATCGCGGCCAGCTCCAGGATCCGCGTCTCGATCCATTCGCGGCGATGCTCGAAGTTGTGTCCGGACACGCGATCCTCGCCGCAGAGAAAGGCGCGCCGAACGCAGCGTGAAACGACGTGGTACCAGGGCGTGTCCTCGACGGAGACGAGGGACGAGCGGGGTTGGGTCATTGTGGACTCCTTCCATGGAATCGGACGATTCAGAACCTAGATGCGATCAGCCGCGATAGCAAGGGCCTGTCTTGAGAAAGTGGGTGTCCTACGATGCCGCAGTTTATTCCATCCAAAAGTACCGCCTATGGCGCAAAAACGACCGTTCGGCGGCCTCTTCGGTGTGCAGCTGGAAATCCACGAGGCTCGTGCTAGATTGTGCCCTGGGGCAAGGAAGCCCCTAAAGGGTCGTCCGGGAAGGGAATCCGCGGGCGGCCCTTTTGCGTTCTGTGCCCCGGCAATATCTGGTCACAAGCCTGGAGCCCCTGGGGGCGCCGCAAAGCGGTGTCGTCGTAGTCTCGGTGCCCCGCGAGCGATCGTCTCTGATCATTTCATGAAAGCGTTGCATCCAGTAGCCATCCCGGAAAGCGCGCAGCGGTTATCCGGGGCCTGAGCGAGGGGCCGTGTAGCGGTGGGGAGGAAAGTGGGTGTGCCGCAGATGCCACCGCGATGTCAGTTGGTCATACCATACCGCGGCCGGAGCCGCAGCCGGGCACTAACGACTATCAGACGTCGGGCTATGTTCCTTGAGCCAGTCCTTCAAAGCCGAGTCCATTCGCGTTTGCCAGCCCTTTCCTGTAGCGCGGAATGCCTCCACGACGTCGGGCGACAGACGGATCGTGATGCGCTCTTTAGTCACAGGTAGAGGCGGGCGACCCACGCGTCGCAGGGCTTTCGTCTCGTCTTCGGAAGGTTCCCGGGTCTCTGGGTCCGTATTGATTCCGGCCTGAATGGACGATTCCTCGTCGGCGCCGTTCAAGACGACGCGTCGACCGCTACGTAGCGTTAGTGATTTCGACATAACGCACAATCTCCCGGTTGTTGGCTTTGCGCAGGCTGATGATCCGCCGCACGGATGATCGATTGGTGAATTCGACGCAATACAAGCGTTCGCCCATCTAGGCGTACTCGAGCATCCGACGTTCGCCGTAGCTTTTCCGTCGGTCTTCCATGGCCAGGAGAGTATCCCATTCGAGCCCGAGGGCATCGCCGAGTGAGACCCCGTGTTTCGCCAGGTTCGCAGCGTCCTTGTCTGCGTCAAACTCGATCCCCATCCAATTATTGTATGTACATTAACTGGCGAGTGCATTTGGCGAGGTGGATTAGCCGCGGACCCTCGGGCTATCCCGGTCGTCTGGCAAGGCATAACGCGCCACGGCGAACACACCGGCGGAAGGCTAGTGGTCCTGGGGGGAAAGAGCGGAGTGGGAGTGTGGAGTCTGCCGCCAGTTAGTTGTGTCGCTGGTGTCGGCGAATCGGGCTTATGACAACTGGGAAGAAAGTGGGTGTCCCACAGATGCTGGGGCCACAGTACTAAGTGGGTGTCCTTACCCTCAAAGAGGAAGCCCCGGCACGAGGCCGGGGCTTCCGCACTAAGTGGGTGTCCTTACCCGTTACTTATTAATCGCTACTTTCACTGAAATCACGGCAGCTACCGGGGCGGAATCGCTCGGGAATAGACCCTCCACATTCCCAGTTGACAGTGCCATCACCAGGCGAGTACCCGGCGGGACGCAGAATAATGGTTTGACCGTCTACGTCTTCGTGAATCCCATTTGCTGCGGTAACGACGATTTCTCCATCATTCCACACCGAAGAAACGACTTTGTCTGATTGCTGCGTTTCGAGCCCGTACCCATCGTCCGGGAGATCGCCATTAGTAGAAACATACTCGGCAATGTCAGTGCGCCCGGCAGAAGCAGCCAAGATGATTTCCGAGACTTGGGCGCGAACGGTGTAGTTCTGATAAGCCGGCAGCGCAATCGCCGCCAAGATCCCAATGATCGCAACCACGATCATCAGCTCGATAAGTGTGAAGCCCTGCTGGGCCTTCGGTTTGTTGATTCCAGCGCGCATAACTTGATGCATGGTGTTACTCCCTGTGTGTGACGGAAGGTGGAGCGCCGCCGTGCGGCATCCGTCTAGTTCAATGCAAGGCGGGTGCCAACTCGCCCCATATCGCGAAAAGCCCCGTAGTCAGGCGGGTTGGGCTCGCCTGATGCTTCGAGTATGACGGGTTTGGTCACTGTGTGACAGGGCGCATGTGACCATTTTTGTCATGTGAACTGACGCACGGTGTCACTTCTGAGGTCTTGCGTTCTGTTGTGTCGGGTGAGTAAGCGCTGGGTTTCGGTTGGGGGTGGAGATCCCGGCTCTTCGCTTCGCTGCGGCCGTGATGGCTGGGTCCGGGGTTGCGTTCGGAGATGGCCGCGGCCCCTGTGGGGCCTCGCCATGACGGGGTGGGGGCGTGGTGTTGCCCTCGGGACTGCAAACCGATTCGTAGGGTGCGTTGAGCCGGGCGAAACGCACCATCACCACGTCGGGGTTAACCCTGATGCGATTCGCTGCGCTCATCGCATCCTACGGGGGCGGTGGTGGGGTGTCGTGCCTTCGGTTGCTGGGGTCAGAGGCCGAGGACGGCGACGGCGACGCCGAAGTAGATGAGGATGCCGACGATGTCGATTACGGAGGTGATCAGCGGGGCGCTGGCCACGGCCGGGTCGATGCCGAAGCGGGTCAGGGCGAACGGCAGGAGCATGCCGAACAGCGAGCCGAAGACGATCACGAAGAACATGCCCAGGGCGATGGCGTTGGCGACCTCGACGGTGCCCAGCCAGTTGCCGGAGACCCAGATGGCGGCGGCGAGGGTAACGCCCAGCGCGGTGGCGACCAGCACTTCCTTGCCGCCGAGGCGCCACCAGTCGCGTAGCTGTATGTCGTTCACCGCGAGTGATCGCACGACCAGTGTGGCGGCCTGGGCCCCGGCGTTGCCGCCGGAGGCGATGACCATGGGCAGGAAGAAGACCAGCGCGACGACGGCTTCGATCGCGGCCTCGTAGTAGCCGATGGCGATGCCGGCGAAGATATTGACCGCGACCAGGATCAGCAGCCAGCCGATGCGCTTGCGGTAGAGCAGGCTCATGCTGGCGTCGCGCAGGGAGAGCACCATGTCGCCGACCGCCGCCATGCGGTGGAAGTCCTCGGTGGTTTCCGCGCGCAGCACGTCCATCACGTCGTCGACGGTGATGATGCCGAGCAGGTGGCCGTTGTCGTCGACCACGGGGAGGACGTCGAGGTCGTAATGCCCGATGCGGTGGGCCGCCTCTTCGCGGTCTTCCTCGGCCGCGATGCTGACGACATCGGTGTGCATGCGCTCGCGCACGCTGGTGGTGGGGCGCGACAGCAGCAGTTCCTTCAGGCGCACCCACCCCAGCAGTTCGCCCTCCGGCGTGGTCACGAAGATGGTGTTGAGGGTCTCCGCCAGTTCGTGGTGTTCGCGCAGGTGGTCCATTGCCTCGCCCACGGACCAGTCCGGCTGCACGGTGGCGTACTCGGGCGTCATCAGGCGCCCGGCGCTTTCTTCCGGGAAGCCGAGCAGAGTCTCCAGCGCCTCCTGGTCGTCGTCCGGCATGGTCTCGAGCAGGGATTCGGCGTGGTCGTCGTGCAGGCCTTCCAGGACCGAGGCGGCATCGTCGTAGGATAGCGCTGACATCAGCCGGCTGGCATGGTCTTCGTCGAGCGCGTGCAGCACGCGCGTCTGGTGGTCGGGCTCCAAGTGCGCGTAGACATCGGCGGTGCAGGACACGTCGAGACGCCGGAAGAAGTCCAGCATGCGGTCTTCCGGCAGGGCCTCCAGCGCGTCCGACAGGTCGGCGCCTGCATGGGCGTCGCAAAGCCCCTGGAGCGAGTCTTCCGTGGGCTGGTCCAGCGCGGTCTTGAGCGTCTGCGGCAGGGTCTGGATGTCGTCGTCGGTCGGGCTCATCGGTCAGTCCCCTACGGAGTCGCCAGGCCGAGCATTGCCACGGCCAGGGAGAAATAGATCATGATGCCGCCGAGGTCGGCGATCGCGGTGATCAGCGGTACGCTGGCGGTGGCCGGGTCCAGCTTCAGGCGGCTGAGGATGAACGGCAGCAGCATGCCGACCATGCTGGCGAACGCGACGATCAGCGTCATCGCGATCGCGACCAGCAGGGCGATGTCGGCCCCTCCGCGCCACAGCCCGAGTACGGATACGGCCAGACCCATGGTCACGCCGATCCCGACGGCCACGCCGAGCTCCTTGCCCCACAACCGCAGCCAGTCCTTGGACGTGACCTCGCCGGTGGCCAGGGCGCGCACCATCAGCGTGGCGCTCTGGGCGCCCGCGTTGCCGCCGGAGTCGATGATCAGCGGCAGGAAGAACACCAGCACCACCAACGCCTCAATGGCCTCCTCGTACTGCGAGATCATCAGCGCGCCGATGGTGTTGAACGCGACCAGACCGATCAGCCAGCCCACGCGCTTGCGATACAGGAGAAAGGGGCTCGCATCCTGTGGCGAGAGCGGGAGCGTTCCGACCGCGCCGATCTTGTGGAAGTCCTCGGTGGATTCGGCTTCCAGCACGTCCATCACGTCGTCGACCGTGATCACCCCCAGCAGCTCGCCGGTTTCGCCGACCACGGGCAGGGTCTCAAGGTCGTAGTGCTGGATTTTGCGGGCGGCCTCCACGGCCGACTCGGATACCCCGATGGTGATCGGATCGGATTCGCCCAGCAGTTCGCGCACCGGGCTGTCTGCCGAGGCGCGCAGGAAGTGCCGGATCGGCACTGCAGCGAGCAGCACGCGGTCCTGATCGACCACGAAGATCACGTTGTTCGAGTGTTCGTCCGCGTTGCGACGGATGAAGGCCAGTGCGCGCTTGAGCGTCCAGTCGGGATCCACCGCGACGACGTCCGGGGACATCACGCGACCGGTAGAGTCCTCCGGGTAGTTGAGCTGCTTGAGGGCGCGGCGGATGGCGCGAAACGGCAGCAACCGCAGGTAGCTACGCAGAGTCTCCGGATCCAGGGTCTGGAGCAGGCCGGTGAGGTCGTCGGCCTCCATCTCGGAGAGGATGAAGCGGGCGTCGTCCTTTGGCGAGGCCTCGAGCAGCCGGATCTGGTGCGGGGTGTCGAGGTAGGAGAAGACATCCGCCTTGCGCCCGGGCTCCAGCAGGTTGAACACCGCGCACAGGTCGTCGTCGTTCAGCTCCATCAGCGCATGCGCGATGTCCTGCACACGCGTGTAGTCGAGCAGTTCCTGGATGCCGTCGCGGTCGTCCAGACGCAGCAGCTCCTTCAGCTCGATGATGGATTGTTCCAGATGCAAATCCATGCCCTACTCCCGGCTGTCATCCGCGGGCCAGGGGGCTGAATACACAGCCTCAAAGGCGCCGCATGGATGCGGTGTCTTGGTCCGGTCGGGATCGGGCTGGGGCCCGGCCGCTCCCGGCACTCTAGTACTTAGAGGCCCAGCGGGAAGCGTCCGGTTCGGGAAGGAGGCGCTTACCGCGAGGCGCAGATAGATCGGCTGCGTGATCGGCGTTTCAAGGCGCGTTCCCGTGTGTGGAGATGCGGCTTATTCTAACGGATGTCGGGCCGCAATCAACCGCTTGGGGGCTGTTTTGAAACATTCCTCTCCCGTCAGGGGTCTGTGCAGACACCATGAACGGCCGTGGTTACGGTGGTGTGAACGCCCCTTGAGTGGGAAGTTCGGTGGCGCTTCCGGCAACCAGTGGTAATCGACAAGGAAAACCCGATGCAGGATCAGACGATGCATCCCCAGCGACCGCTCGGCAGCCCGGTGCTCGCCATGAGTGGAGTGGCCTTCGGCTACCCCGGCGAGGGTCGCGTGCTGCATGACGTGGAGCTGGCTCTGGCACCCGGCGAGCGCGTGGCGATCGTCGGCGAGAGTGGCTCCGGCAAATCCACGCTGTTGCACCTGGCGGCCGGGCTGGAGCCGGCCGACACCGGCACGGTGGAACTGGCCGGTCAGGCGCTGGCGGGGCTGGACGAGGCGGCGCGTACGCGGCTGCGCCGAGCGCAGGTTGGGATCGTGTTTCAGTCGTTTCATCTGATCCCGACGCTCACGGCGCTGGAGAACGTGATGCTGCCGCTGGAGCTGGCGACGGATCTGGATGCCGCGCAGCGCCGCGAGCGGGCGGCGGCGCAACTGGCGGCCGTAGGTCTCGCGGACAAGGGCGGGCGCGAACCGGAGCAGCTATCCGGCGGCGAGCAGCAGCGCGTGGCGATCGCACGGGCGCTGGTGCACCGGCCGGCGCTGATCCTGGCCGACGAGCCGACCGGCAACCTCGACTCGCGCACCGGCGAGGCGGTGTTCGGCCTGCTGCTGGAACAGGTGCGCGCGACCGGCTGCGCGCTGTTGCTGGTTACGCATAGCGATGACCTGGCCGGGCGTCTGGACCGGGTGCTGCGCATGCAGGACGGCCACCTGCAGGATCTCGCCGCGGAAGCCTCGGCGACGTGAGCTCGCTGCTGGTAAAGGCCTGGCTGCGCGACTGGCGCAGGCGCCCGCTGCAGCGGCTGCTGACGCTGGTGGGCGTGGTGATCGCCGTGGCCGTGGTGCTGGCGGTGGATCTGGCCAACCAGTCGGCGCAGCGCGCGTTCGACCGTTCGATGGACGAGGTGGCGGGCACGGCCACGCACCAGATTCTGGGGCCGGCCCGGGGTTTCGACGAGACACATTACCGTGATCTGCGGCTGGCCGGCTGGCGCGATACCGCGCCGATCGTGGAGGGACCCGCGCGGCTGCCGGACGGGCGCACGATCTATGTGCTGGGCGTCGATCCGCTGGCCGAGGGCCCGTTCCGCGGGGCGGCCTCGGATATCGGGGATGCCCCGGTGCAGCGGCTGGTGACCGAGCCGGGCACGATCCTGCCGCCGAGTGGCTGGTGGTTGGGCTCCGGGATGGCGCATGAGGACCGCCTGGCGCTCGAGACCGCCGCCGGGCGCTTCGAGGTCACGCTGCTCGAACGCGAGGCGGAGCGTGACGAACCGGCGGCCGAGTCAGACGACGAGGGTGGCTCGCTATGGGTCACGGATATCGCCACCGCACAGACGTTGCTCGGCCGGCCGGGACGGCTCGATCGTGTCGACGTACGCCTCGATGACGCCGACATCGGCGCCTTCGCGGAGCGATTGCCGAATGGTCTGGAACTCGTGCCAGTGGCGGCGCGCGACCAGGCCTCGCGCGAGCTGGCGCAGGCCTTCCGCATCAACCTGACGGCGATGAGCCTGCTGGCGCTGCTGATTGCAGCCTTCCTGATCTACAACACTCAGACCTTTGCGGTGCTGCGCCGACGCGAGGTGCTCGCGAGCCTGCGCCTGGTGGGGGCCGGTCGGCGGGCGCTGTTCGGCGTGGTGATGCTGGAGGCCTTGCTGGTCGGTGTGATCGGCACGCTGCTGGGGGTGCTGGTCGGGATCGGTCTGGCGCAGGTGCTGGTCGGCCAGGTCGCGCAGACGGTGACGGATCATTTCTTTGTGGTGGCGGTGACGGAGGTGACGCCGCGCCCGCTGGCGCTGCTGGCGGTGATCGCTTTGGGGGTGGGGCTGTCGCTGCTGGCGGCGCTGGCCCCGGCCTGGGAGGCGGCACGGGCGGCCAGCCCTGGCAGCTTTGGGCGCGGGCGGCTGGAGCGCTGGGCACGGCGCGGCCTGCGCGGCCTGGCCTTGGCGGCGGTCGTGCTGCTGGCGGCGGGTGGCGTGATGCTGCTGCTCGGGACCGGGGGGCTGGTGGGCAGCTTCGTCGCGCTGTTCCTGCTGATCACTGGCTTTGTGCTGCTGCTCCCGCTGGTGCTGGCCGGGGTCCTGCGCGGTCTCGCGCGGCTGGGTCGCGGGCAGACGCTCCCGCGCATCGGGGTGCGCAGTCTGGAGCGGAGCCTGTCGCGCAGCGCGCCGGCGACCTCCGCGCTGACGCTGGCCCTGGCGGCCGCGATCAGCGTGTCGGTAATGGTCGGGAGCTTTCGCGACAGCGTGGAGCAGTGGCTGGGGCAGGCGCTTACCTCGGATGTGTACGTGGTGCCGGTGGCGCCGGCCGCGGCGCGCAGTGGGGCGCGCCTCCCCGCGGACTGGGGGGAGACGCTCGCCCGGATCGCGGAGGCGGAGTCGGTCAGCACCGGCTCCAGCCAGGACACACCGAGTGACGTCGGGATGATCGATCTCTACGTGGTCGAGCCGCACCCGGTCTGGCTGGAGTACCTGCCGCTGCTGGAGGCCGAGGCCACGGGCGAAGCACTCGACCGGCGCCTGCGCGAGACCGATGCGGTGCTGGTCACCGAGCCCTTTGCGGCCCATTACGACGTGGGTGTGGGCGACCGGCTGGAGATCCGCGTGGATGAGGGGCGGCGGGTGTTCGAGGTGGCGGGCGTGTATCGCGATTACGGCAGTCCGCAGGGCACGGTGCTGATGCTGGGCGACCGGTTCTACGCGGGCACGCCCGGCGCCGAGGAGGTGGGGTCGTTTGGGCTGCGCCTGCCCGAGGGCGCGGATGCCGACGCGGTGATCGAGCGCCTGGAGACGTGGCTGGCCGAGCGCGAGATGGCGGCCATGGTCACGCGCCCCGGCGATATCGAGCAGGAGTCCATGGCGATCTTCGACCGTACCTTTGCGATCACGCATCTGCTGCGGGTGATCACGCTGCTGGTCGCGTTCATCGCGATCCTCGGGGCGCTGATGGCCCTGCAGATGGAACGCGCGCGCGAATTCGCCACGCTGCGCAGCCTGGGCCTTCTGCCCGGCGGGGTGCGCGGACTGGTGGTGTTTCAGGGCGCGGTGCTGGGCGCTTTCGCCGCGCTGGCCGCGATACCACTGGGTCTGGGCATGGGCTGGCTGCTGATCGAGGTGATCAACCGCGAGGCGTTCGGCTGGGGCATGGACCTGCGCTGGGCAGGCCGCGAGATTGCCGAGACCGTCGCCCTGGGCGTGGGGGCCGCGCTGCTGGCGGCGCTGATCCCGGCCTGGCGCATGGCACGCATGCGGCTGGTGCCCGCTTTGCGGGAGGTGCCGTGATGACCTGGTTGAAGGCTGTGGGAGCGGGCATTGTGGGAGCGGGCTTGCCCGCGAAGCCCCTGCCTGCGTCAGGCCCTGGCAAGGTCCTTTCGCGGGCAAGCCCGCTCCCACAGGCACTCTTATGCCAGGTCCTGCGCCTGTTGGTGCTGGTTGGGCTCGTGGTATTGCTGGCGGCCTGTGGCGGGTCGGAGCCGCCGGATGCGCGAGAGGCCGAGGTATCCGGATTGCGGGTGGGCGAGGCCCTGGGCGGGGAGGAGACGGAGGGGTTCCGGCGCGCGGACGTGCCGCGGGTGTTCGAGTTTCCGCGTGATCACGGGCCGCACCCGGGGTTTCGCAACGAGTGGTGGTATGTGACCGGCAATCTCGACGGGCCGGAGGGTGAGCGGCTGGGCTTTCACATCACCTTCTTCCGCGTCGGGCTGGCGCCGGAGCTGGCGGGGGATGCGCGCTGGCACGATTCGGCCTGGGCCAGCCCGGATATCTGGATGGCGCATACGGCGGTGATCGACCGCGAGGCGGGGTACCACGCCTCCGAGGAGCGCTTCGTGCGCGACGGTGCCGGGCTGGCCGGGGCCACGGAGCCGGTCGGCCGGGTCTGGGCCGAGGACTGGCAGCTGGCGGATCTGGACCGGGATCGCTGGACGCTGGACTTCAGCGTGGATGACTACCGGCTGGTGCTGGAACTGGAGCCCCTGCGCGGCCCGGTGCTCCAGGGCGAGGCGGGGCTCAGCCAGAAGGGCCCGGAGCCGGGCAATGCCTCCTATTACTACTCCATGCCCCGCCTCAAAGTGAGCGGTGAGGTCGAGCGGGCGGAGCGCGGGCCCCTGGCGGTCACCGGTCAGGCCTGGATGGACCGCGAGTGGAGCACCAGTGCGCTGTCCGAGGATCAGGTGGGCTGGGACTGGTTCGCGCTGCAGTTCGACGACGGGCTGGACGTCATGTACTACCAGCTGCGCAAGGAAGACGGCGAGCCGCACCCGCTGTCCAAGGGCCGCTGGATGCCGGCGGATGCCGACGACCGATTGCTGGAACCCGACCAGGTCGAACTGGAGCCCCGGCGCTGGGCCAGGCAACCCTCCGGCAACCGGTACCCGGTGGAATGGGCCATGCGCATCGAACCGCCGGACGGCTCGGCCCCGCGCAAGTTCACCGTGCGTGCGATCCGCGACGACCAGGAGATGGATACCGTAATCCGCTACTGGGAAGGCGCGGTGGACATCCTGGATAGCGAAGGGCAACCCGTTGGGCGCGGCTTCGTGGAGCTGACCGGCTACGACGACGAGTAGGCGGGGGGCTTGGGCGGCACATCCTGCGTTGATGCGTTTCGCGGGGCTCAACGCATCCTACGAAGGGGAGGGGATAGCTGTAGGATGTGATGAGCGAAGCGAATCGCATCATTCCGCAACAACGTTGAAGACCATGAACCCAGGGAAGGGGGCTATGGATGACGGACTATCGCCGCGTATACGTGCCCGGCGGCACGTATTTTTTTACCGTGAACGCCGCCTGGCGTCGCAACACCACCCTGCTGACCGATCATATTGATGCCCTGAGGGACGCATTTCGCGAGGTACGGCGACGGCACCCGGTCGTCATAGACGCAATGGTGGTGCTGCCCGAGCACCTGCACTGCATCTGGCGGTTGCCGGAGGGCGATACCGATTTCAGTCGGAGATGGCGACTGATCAAGGCACGCTTTTCGCGTTCGATTGCGCCGATCGAAACCCGAACATACAGCCGGGCTCGGCGAGGCGAGCGCGGCATCTGGCAGCGCCGGTTCTGGGAACGTTGCATACGTGACGAGCGGGATTGGGCGCGGCACGTCGATTACATCCATTACAACCCGGTCAGGCACGGCTGGGTTCGGGCCGTGGCGGATTGGCCATATTCCAGCTTCCACCGGTTCGTGCGGGCCGGGGTGTATCCGGCGGACTGGGGCGGGGTGCCCGAGATGGAGGATTGGCCTTTGGGGGAGAGGGATTGGAGATTCAGGGATTGATGCGATTCGCTTTGCTCATCGCATCCTACGAGGCTACCCCTGCCGCCCCTCGTAGGATGCGTTGAGCCCCGCGAAACGCATCGTTGATAAACGCAGGGTGGCCCATATGGGCCACCCTTCTTTTGGCTACCAGTCCAGTGGGTCGCTGGCGTGGTCGAGGTCGAAGTCGTCCTGCAGGTGGGCGCGCAGGGCGCGTTCTTCCATCATGCGTTCGAGGGCACGGCGGGCGGCGTGTTTGCTCGGGCCGCGGTCGTTGACGAGCGGGTTCTCGAACAGGCCGGTGAGGTCTTCGGTGCTGTCGAAACCGGTATCGAGATTGAGGTCCATGCGGGGTCTCCAGGTATGCCGGCCGGGCCACCCCGGTACTGCGGCATCAGGAAAGCCTTATATAGCGACGGCGGCCGCGCGCAAGCAGAAAATTCTTATGCCTTGTCGCGTTTCCTTATTGTCCACAGTCGGAGCATGACAGCGGCAAAAGTGCCAGGGTTTTCGAACTTGGCGACGGGTTACCGGTCCATCCCGAAGGAGACACTTGGACAGGCACCTGCGGTGCCGCCCTGCAGGGAATGGACTGGCGGTCCGGTTGGTCCCGAATGGTCGAGATGCGAGGTTGTTCATGCTGATTCGTACGCGGCGGCGTTCCGATCCCGCCCGCAGCGAAATTACCCCGAAGGCAATCTACCAGCGACGGCGGGAATTCCTGCGCGCGGGTGTCGGGATGGGTGCCGGTCTGGCCCTGGGCGGGCTGGGCATGGCGGTCCCGGCGACGGCTGCTTTGCGCGGCTTTGAGCTCGACTTCGAGCCCAGTGATTACTCCACCGACGAGTCGAAGACGCCGTACGAGGAGATCACCAGCTACAACAACTTCTTCGAGATGGGGCCGGGCAAGGGCGATCCCAAGACCTATGCCGACCAGCTGAAGACGGATCCCTGGACCATCAAGGTGGACGGGCTGTGCGACAACCCGGGTGAGTACGCGGTGGAGGACTTCATCAGTCCCTGGTCGCTGGAGGAGCGGATCTACCGCATGCGCTGCGTCGAGGGCTGGTCGATGGTGATCCCGTGGATCGGCTTCGAGCTGAACCGCATCATCGACAAGGCCGAGCCCCGGGGCGATGCCCGCTATGTGGCCTTCGAGAGTATTTACGACCCGGACAACCTGCGCGGCCAGCGCCGACGCCGCGGCAGTGGCGGGCTGCAGTGGCCCTATACCGAGGGCCTGCGCATGGACGAGGCGATGCACCCGCTGACGATCCTCGCCGTAGGGCTGTACGACGAGGTGCTGCCGAACCAGAACGGGGCGCCGATCCGTCTGGTCGTGCCCTGGAAGTATGGTTTCAAGAGCATCAAGTCCATCAAACACATCCGCTTCGTCGAGGACGAGCCGCCGACCCTGTGGAATCAGGCGCAGCCCGATGAATACGGCTTCTACAGCAATGTGAACCCGGACGTGGATCACCCGCGCTGGTCGCAGCGCACCGAGCGGCGCATTGGCGAGTTCCGCCGTCGGCGCACGGAGATGTTCAACGGGTATGGGGATGAAGTCGCCTCGATGTACGAGGGGATGGACCTGACCGAGTACTTCTGACGGGTTCGGCGTGGCGACGACTCAACGCCGCAGAGGGCAGCCCCCGCGAGGCGTCTGGACGGGCGTGCTGCTGCTCTCGCTCGTGCCCGCGGTCTGGATTGGCCTGCGCGCGCTCGGATGGTTCGGCGGGCTGGGAGCGAACCCCATCGAGAAGCTGCTGGAGCTCTCCGGCACCCACGCGATGATCGCGCTGCTGATCGCGCTGGCCGTGACCCCGCTGCGGCAGATGACGGGGCTGGCCTGGATTACCCGGCTGCGCCGGATGCTGGGGCTGGTGGCGTTCGGCTACGTAACCGCGCATGCCCTGACCTGGCTGGGGCTGGACCTGTTCTTCGACTGGGAGCTGGTGCTCTACGACCTGACCGAGCGGCCGTTCGTGATGGTCGGCTTTGCCGCCTGGGTGATCCTGCTCGCCCTGGCGGTAACCTCCACCGACGGGGCACAGCGCTGGCTCCGCAAGAAATGGGTCTGGCTGCACCGCGGGGTGTACGTGGCCGGGGTGCTGGCGATCCTGCATTTTCTCTGGCTGGCGCGGGCGGACTATGGCGAGGTCGCGCTGTACGCCGCGATCCTGGCCTTCCTGCTCGGCTGGCGGGCGGTCCATTCCTGGATCTCGGCGCGAAGGGTGCGGGCACGCAGGGCCGCCACCGCTTCCTGAGGCCCCGTCCATAAGCGTCTCCCTAGGCGCGCCGCGATGCTACACTACGCAGGATTTGCGGGCCGCGTGTCCGCCCCATTCCGACCGGAACCACATCATGCACGAGATCGAGACCCTGGAAGGCGAGTTCACGGATGCCGCCAACCATCGCTACGGCCTGCTGCTGGCGCGCTTCAACAGCCTGATCGTCGAGCGCCTGCTGGAAGGCGCGGTCGACACCCTGAAGCGCCACGGCGTGGCGGAGAAGAACCTGACCATCGCGCGCGTGCCCGGCGCCTACGAGCTGCCGCTGGCGGCGCAGGCGATGGCGCGCTCCGGCCGTTATGACGCGGTGATCGCGCTGGGCTGCGTGATCCGGGGCTCGACCCCGCATTTTGACTATGTCGCGGGCGAGGCCGCCAAGGGCCTGGCCCAGGTGCAGATGGCCGAGGACCTGCCGATCAGCTTTGGCGTGCTGACGACCGACTCCATCGAGCAGGCCATCGAACGCGCCGGCACCAAGGCCGGCAACAAGGGTGCGGATGCCGCAATGGGCGCGATCGAGATGGTCAGCCTGATGCGCAAGCTGCGCGCCGACGCCTGAACGAGTGGGTGCCGTACACGCCGTGAGTGAATCCCATAACCCTTCGCAGCCCGCAGGCAAGAACCCGCGCCAGGGCGGGCGCGGCAAGCGTCCGCACAGTACGCCCGAGCAGCGTGCCCGCCACGCACGCTCGGTTGCGCGCCGTCGTGCCATGCAGGCCCTGTATTCCTGGCAGATGACGGCGGCCGAGCCCAAGGACATCCTGGCCGAGTTTCGCGACGACGAGGAACACGCCAAGGCCGACGCCGAATACTTCCGCGAGATCCTGATCGGCGTGACCCGCAACCGCGAGGCCCTGGATGCCCGCATGGAGCCGTACCTGGGCCGTCCGCTGGACCAGCTCGATCCGGTCGAGCGGGCCCTGCTGTGGCTCGGCCAGTGGGAACTCGCCGAGCGCATCGATGTGCCCTATCGCGTGGTGATCAACGAGGCGGTGGACCTGGCCAAGCGTTTCGGCGCCGAGCAGTCGCACCGCTACATCAACGGGGTGCTGGATCGGCTCTCTGCCGACCTGCGCGGCCCCGAGCGTTCCGTTCAACGCTGATTCCGATGGGCCGCCTCTCGCCATGACCGGTCCCGACTCCGAATTCGATCTGATCCGGCGCTACTTTGCCGAACCTGCCGGGACCAGCCCGGACGTGCGCCTGGGCATTGGCGATGACGCCGCGCTGCTTGGGGTGCAGGCCGGCCACGAGCTGGTCGTCAGCGTGGATACGATGGTCGAGGGGACGCACTACTTCCCCGACCACCCGCCGGCCAGCCTGGGGCACAAGGCCCTGGCCGCCAACCTGAGCGATCTTGCTGCGATGGGGGCCGATCCGCTTGGGGCGGTCCTGTCCCTGACCCTGCCTTCCGTCGACCATGACTGGCTGGCGGCCTTCAGCCGCGGCTTTCTGGCATTGGCCGAACAGGCCTCGGTTCCGCTGGTCGGTGGCGATACGACGCGTGGCCCCGGGGCAATCAGCGTGACTGTGCTGGGTCAGGTCCCGGCCGGGCAGGCCCTGCGGCGCGCCGGTGCCCGCCCCGGTGACCGCCTGGTAGTCAGCGGCGCACTGGGCGGGGCGGCCGCGGGCCTCGCCTTTGAGAAGCAGCGCCGGGCGCAGGGCCGGCCACCGGACGAGGAGTCCCCGGACTGCGCCCGCCTGTTCTGGCCGAGTGCGCGCCTGGCACTGGGACGTGGTTTGCGCAATCGGGCGCGCGCCGTCATCGATATCTCGGACGGGCTGTTGGCGGACCTCGGCCATCTGGCCGCGGCATGCGGCTGCGGTGCCCGGGTCGACTGGTCGCAGCTGCCGGTCGATCCGTTGCTGGAAGGGCAGCCCGAGGAAATGGTTCGCGATTGTGTGCTCGCCGGTGGCGAGGACTACGAACTGCTGTTTGCCTTACCGCCCACCGAGCCGCTGGAGCTGCTGAGCCTGAGCGTGCGCACCTCGCTGACCGTGATCGGCGAGTTCACCAGCGGCAGCGATATCGAGGTGGTGGACGCCCATGGCGCGCGGCTGGACGTCGCGCGCCGGGGCCACGATCATTTCGCGGGCTAGCCAGAAACACAAAAACAAAAGAACAAAGCCAAGGGACGTCATGGCCAGGAAGAAGACCGGCGCCGGTGCGGCGCCCGCCCAAAGCGCAAAGCCGAAGATGCCGTCGGCGAAGACGGTGTTCACTGATCCGATCCACCTGCTGGCCTTCGGGTTCGGGAGTGGCCTGTCGCGCTGGGCACCGGGGACCACCGGATCGCTCGGGGCGCTGGTGCTCTACTTCGCGATCATGAACTTCCCGGAGTGGGCCTATCTGGCCGTCACCGTGCTCGTGGTGATGGCCGGGTTCCACATCTGCGGGGAGAGCGCACGCCGTCTGGGCGTGCACGACCATCCCGGGATCGTCTGGGACGAATGGGCGGGCATGCTGATTACCCTGGCGTTCGCACCTGCGGGGCTCGTCTGGATCGTGATCGGCTTCCTGCTGTTCCGGCTGTTCGACATCCTCAAGCCGTGGCCGGCCAACTACTTTGACGCCAAGTGGAAGGACGGGCACGGGATCATGATGGATGACGTGGTCGCGGGGCTCTACGCCGGGTTTGCGCTGGTGATTCTCGCGGCGCTGTTCCAGCAGTTCTTCGTGCAGTAGCCGGCTTTCGGTTGATAAAGCCCTTTGATGGGATTCGCGTTGCTCATCCCATCCTACGAGGTTGGTGGCGCGCCGTAGGATGGGATGAGCAACGCGAATCCCATCATCCCTGACTCCGGGTGAAAAGAGGCAGTTCATGGCGCCGCGCATTGGCCGCGATGAAGGTCCCGCGCCCCTCCTGTTCCGCGTCCAGACCGGCGCGTTCGGTCGACTCCTCGCCCAGAATCGTGGAAAGAAACACCTCCAGCTCACGGCCGTCCACGCGTAGCTCTCCATAGGGTCCGCCATCGGTGGCCGGATACCAGAAAAGACGCGGCTGCCAGTTGCAGCCCTGGATCTTCGGATGCTCGTAGAGCGCGATCAGGCGCTGTTCGAGGGTGTCGCTCATGGGAACCTCTGGCGGGTCAGGGGGACGAAAAACGTACACCACCCCATTTCGGCTATTGCCCGTGGTGCCGGAAAAGGCGCTACTGTAGTGCAAACCGTTCCCCGCGTCAGAGGACCCGACGTATGGCGATTGACTGGAAGCAATACGACCCCAAGCCCTTCTTTGATGAACTGATTGCCAAGCCTGGCAAGCCGCGCAAGCCGGCGAAACCCCTGACCGATTACCTCAGCAGCCTGGACGACGCCGAGATCCAGAGCCGCAAGGCCGCGGCCGACAGCGCGATCCTGGAAATGGGTATCAGCTTCACGGTCTACACCGAAGGCGAGAACATCGACCGCGCCTGGCCGTTCGACATCATCCCGCGGGTGATCACCAAAGCCGAATGGGAGCGGGTGTCGGAGGGGCTGGAGCAGCGCCTGACGGCGCTCAACATGTTCATCAACGATATCTACAACAAGCAGCAGATCTTCAAAGACAAGATCATCCCGCGCTACGTACTGAAACAGTCGAAGAACTTCCGCGAGCAGTGCGTGGGGATCACCCCACCGCACGGCGTCTGGGCGCACATCTGCGGCACCGACCTGGTACGCGACGGCAAGGGCGACTTCTACGTGCTGGAGGACAACCTGCGTGTGCCCTCTGGCGTCTCCTACATGCTGGAAAATCGGCAGGTGACCAAGCGCGTGTTCCCGGAGCTGTTCGAGAACTCGAGCATCCTCCCGGTGGACGAGTACCCGACCCAGCTGTTCGACATGCTGGCCTCGATCTCGCCCCGCCCACAGGACTACCCGGAGATCGCGGTACTGACCCCGGGGATCTACAACTCGGCCTATTTCGAGCACTCGTTCCTGGCCCAGCGCATGGGGGCCGAACTGGTCGAGGGCGCGGACCTGGTGGTCGGTGATGACGACTGCGTGTACATGCGCACCATCGACGGTCTGGAACGGGTGGACGTGATCTACCGCCGGATCGACGACGAGTTCATCGATCCGGAGGTGTTCAATCCGGACTCGATGCTCGGCGTGCCCGGCCTGATGCGCGCCTGGCGCAAGGGCAATGTCGGGCTCGCCAATGCCCCCGGGGCCGGGGTCGCCGACGACAAGGTGATGTACGCCTTTGTACCCGAGGTGATCCGCTACTACCTCGACGAGGAGCCGATCCTGCCCAATGTGCCGACCTACCTGTGCGTGGACGACAAGGACCGCGAGTACGTGCTCGATCACCTGGACGAGCTGGTGGTGAAGCCGGCCAACGAGTCCGGGGGCTACGGGATGCTGGTCGGCCCGCACGCCACCAAGAAGCAGCGCGCGGAGTTCGCCCAGCTGATCCAGAAGGACCCGCGCAACTACATCGCGCAGCCAACCCTGGACCTGTCCGTCGCGCCGACGCTGTGCGGCGACGATATTGAACCGCGCCACCTGGATCTGCGGCCGTTCATCCTGCAGGGCGTGCGCACGGACGTGACCGCGGGCGGGCTGACCCGCGTGGCGATGCGCAAGGGCTCATTGGTGGTGAATTCCTCGCAGGGCGGGGGCAGTAAAGACACCTGGATCGTGGACGAGGAGAACTAAGATGCTCTCGAGAGTCGCGGAACGCGTGTACTGGATGGCGCGTTATGTCGAGCGGGCGGAGAACACCGCGCGCATGGTCACGGCCTTCCATCTGCTGGCGCTGGACATGCCGAAGTCGGTACAGCTCTCCTGGAAGGGCCTGGTCGAGGTGACCGGGAACGACGAGCTGTTCGACAACCACTACCAGCGCGAGGACGAGCGCAATTGCGTGAAGTTCCTGCTGGCCGATGCCGACAACCCCAGCTCGGTGCTCAACTCCCTGCGCTCGGCGCGCGAGAACGTGCGGACCACCCGGGACCTGGTGCCATCCGAGGCCTGGGAGGTGATGAACGAGCTCTACCTGTTTGCGCGTGACGAGATCGACCAGGGCATCGGCAAGCGCGGTCGCTTCGAATTCCTGTCGAGCATCGTTCAGCGCTGCCAGACCCTGACCGGGCTGCTGGCGGGGACGATGAGTCACGATGCCGCCTATGACTTCATCCGCCTCGGGCGCAATCTGGAACGCGCGGACATGGGCACGCGTCAGGTGGATGTCGGCGCGCTGAAGCTCCTGAAGAAGGACCACGACGACCCGGAGCCCTACGAGGGCCTGCTGTGGACCAGCATCCTGCGTTCCGAGAGTGGCTTTCAGATGTACCGCCAGCACGTGAAGCGGCGGATCAATGGCGTGGATGTCGTGCGCTTTCTGTTGCAGGACAGCGCCTTTCCGCGTTCGGTCACCCACGCCCTGAAGCAGGTGCAGGATGCGCTGGAAAGCCTGCCGAACAACGAAGTTCCACTACGGCTGGTCATCCAGGCCCGGCGCCATGCAATGAACGCCAACGTGGACGAACTGCTGGCCGAAGACGGTCTGCACGACTTTGTCGACCGCCTGCAGCAGGACATCGCGGATATCCACGGCGCCAATGCCGAGACCTGGTTCCTGGCCGCCCCTGCACAAGCCGCGTAACCCGCCCCTCTGGGAGCTTGCTTGCAAGCGAACGCCCCTGCCAGCGTTCGGCACGGGCAGGGGCTTCGCCGGCAAGCCGGCTCCTACGGCGCCGTGGTCAGCGGCGGGGCTTTTTGGGCTTGCTGGTGCTTGCCTTGGTGGTGCCGGCCTTGCTGCCGCCGGTGGTTTTGCTGGATCCACGGCTGACCCGCGTCCCGCGCTGCTTGCGCCCGTGCGTGCCTTCCCAGTCGAAGCGGGGGAGGTCGGTAAAGGCCCGCTTGATGTTTTCGTCCCAGGCCTGAGTGAGGGAACGCAGGTATTCGTCGTCGGCCTCCATGCACAGGTAGTGGTCGAAGTCGAGGGTGCCGCGCTCGTAGACGAGGACCTCGATCGGCGGCCCGACGGTCAGGTTGGAGCGGATGGTGGAATCGATCGACACCAGCGCACAGCGGGCCGCATCGCCGAGCCCAGTGTCGTGCTCGATGATGCGATCCAGGATCGGTTTGCCGTACTTGCTCTCGCCGATCTGCAGGAACCGCGTCTGCTGCGACGTGGTGATGTAGTTGCCCTGGGGGTAGATCAGGTAGACGCCAGGGGGGGCCTCCCCGATCTGGCCGCCGATGATCATCGTTGCCTCGGCCTGCATGCCGGAACGGGACAGGGCCTCCGAGTGTTTCTCGGTCTCCTCGCGATTCAGACGCCCCAGGTACTCGGCGGCGTCCGACATGCGCTCCACGATCGCCAGGCTCTCCTCGGCGTTGTCCTCCATGTCGCGCTTGAGCCGGTGCACCACGGCCTGCGTGGTGGCCAGGTTGCCGGCGGTCAGCACGACAAACATGCGCTGACCCTCGACCTCGAAGGTGTGCATCTTGCTGTAGGTGCTGACCTGGTCGACACCGGCATTGGTACGCGAGTCGGAGGCGAACACGAGGCCGTCGTCCAGATCGATGGCGACACAGTAGGTCATGCGGGAGCGGGATTCCGGGCTGGGGAGAACGGAATACTAGGGCCGAGATGGGGGGGCGTCAACGATCGGGTATGGCGAACCTCGGGTGGTACGGTTGGTCTGAACCGACTGGATGTCGGGTGGGAAACGTGAGGGCATAACGCATGTGGCGCATGGCTTTTATTCTGATTGCGACTCTTCTCGTACCGGCGGTGGGCCACGCCGATGCCGAGTTGGCTCCCGAGGCGCTGATCGAGCGCATGCAGGAGGGTGGGCTGGTGATCTACTGGCGCCACGCGGCGACCGACCGCAGCCAGCGTGACCGCGACCTGTCGGACATGTCCCGCTGCGAGCTGCAGCGCAACCTCAATGATCAGGGCAAGGACGAGGCGCGCAAGGTAGGCGAGGGTTTCGAGCGTCACGCCATTCCGGTCGAGTCGATCCTGAGTTCGGCGTTCTGCCGCAACGTGGATAGCGCCCGGATCGCTTTTGGCGAGGGCGCCTACGAGATCCGCGAGGATCTGTTCAACGTGCCGCCGGTACGCGATCGCGGGCGTCAGGACGAGCTGGTTCGCGCCTTGCAGCGTTATCTGAATACACCCCCCGAAGATGCCGACCAGAACGTCGTAATCGTGGGGCACAATATCAACCTGCAGCGGGCGGCCCGGGTGCAGATCGACGAGGGCGAGATCGCGGTGTTCGAACCCGGAGAGGAACGCCCGCGGCTATTGGGGGTGCTGACGCCCGACGACTTCTGAGCCGGTCCGCCCGGGCGCGCCCTCGATATTTCGTCTACGCATTAAGTATTGGATAGACGAAGCATGGGGAGCAGAGGCGATGGCGAGGCGGATGTTCGGGTTCTTTGGGGCGCTGCTGATCGGCCTCGTCCCCTTGGGGCTTGGGGCTGATGAGCTGAGTGCGGAACAATTGATCGAACGCCTGCAGGGCGGCGGGCTGGTCGTCTTCTGGCGCCATGCGGAGACCGACCGCTCGCACGATGACTACGACATCAGCGACATGGATGACTGCGCGGGGCAGCGCAATCTCAGCACCCTTGGGCGCAATCACTCGCGGCGGGTGGGTGACGGCTTCCGCGCGCTGGAGATCCCGGTCGAGCAAGTGTTGACCAGTCCCTTCTGCCGAAACTGGGAGACCGCCTCGCTGGCCTTCGAGGAATACGAGATCCGCTATGACCTCTTCAATCTCCCATGGGTGCGGGACGAGGAGCGCCGTGCCCATCTGATCGATGGCCTTGCGCGCCACCTCCATACGCCCCCGGAGGATCCGTCTTCCAACATCGTGGTCGTGGGCCACGACCTGAACCTGCGCCAGGCGGTGGATCTGGAAATCCAGGAGGCCGAACTGGCGATCTTCGTGCCCGCACACGACGGCCCCAAGCTCCTCGGGGTGCTCGCCCCGAGTGACTTCCCCGAGCCCGATGCCGACCGTATCGCACCCGTCCCCGGGACTCCCGAACGCGAGGCATCCGATCCGCGCTAGGGCGGTCCCCGGGTACAATGGCCGTTTTGGGGAGAATCCGCATGCGTCCTTGCAGGGGTGTTGGTCTGGTAGGGCTGTTGCTCGGGTTATGGATCGCGGGTCCGGCATTCGCGGCCTGCCCGGAGGGCAGTGCCCATGAGGGCGAGGCTCTCGCAGCCGCCTGGCTGGATCGGGAGCCCGTAGCTCGGGTCCAACCGGAGGACATGGCCGATGCCCTGTGCATTCAGGGCGCCTTCGTGGCGGATCTGGATGCGGCGGTGGGGCCGCATGTGGGGTGGAAGGTCGGTCTGACCTCCGAGAGCATGCAAGAGCGCTTCGGCGCCGATGCCCCGGTGGCGGGCCCCATGCTGGTCGGGATGATCTGGCCGTCGGAGGTTCCGGTCGAACGGGATTTCGGCGCGCGCCCCATGGTCGAGGCCGATCTGGCCGTGCGCGTGGCGGACCCGGCCATCATGCAGGCATCGGACCATGCCGAGGTGCTCGCGGCCATCGACTGGGTGCTGCCATTCATTGAGCTCGTGGATCTGATGGTCGCGGACCCCTCCACCCTGGATGCCCGGAGCATTACCGCGATCAACGTGGGCGCTCGGGGAGGTGTCCTGGGCGAGCCGTTGCCCGTGAACCCGGAGATGGGTGAGACGCTGGCCGCGATGACGGTGGTCATCGAGAACGAGGATGGCGAGGTGCTGGGCGAGTATCCGGGTAGCGCCATCCTCGGACACCCACTGGACGCCGTACTCTGGCTGGTGGATGAACTGGCGGCCCGCGGCGAGACCCTCGAGGCCGGCGAACTGCTGAGCCTGGGGAGTTTCGGGCCCTTGTTTTCGGTGGATGAACACGACGCCTTCCGGGTGCGTTACGAGGGGCTGGTTCCGGGCCAGGCCCCGGAAGTCGAAGTGCGGTTCGAGTAAAAACGGGCCCGATCAAAAAAGGGGCCCGCGCTGGGCGGGCCCTTGTCGAGCAAGGTCGGTGGCTTAGTAGAGGAAGTCCGGCAGGTGACTGCGCAGGGCGGCCGGGTCCTGGATCTTGGAGACGTTCTTGGCAATCTGGGCGGTTACGATCTGCGCGACCTGCGGGTCCAGCAGTTCGCGCAGGGCCCCCAGGAATTGTGGCGCGGCAAGGATGACCAGCCGCTGATAGCTGCCGCTGTGATAGCCCCCCCTGAGACGGTCGGCGACTTCGCGGGCGAAACGGTTGCGTTCATTGACACTTGGGTCGGTGGTCTCCTGCATGGCGTGGCGGCCGTCACCTCCGGCGCTGCTCCAGCTGCGGCCGGGGCGGTCGGTGACCAGCTCCCGGGGATGTACGCGGGACTCGGTGTGCGTCAGGGTCTCGATTTCGTGCAGACCCTGGCAGGCACGACCTTCACAACTGAGGATGCGCGCGCGGGCGGCATCGGCCACAACGATCCATACGGTATCCATACAGTGCCTCCTGTTGGACAGGCGTGAATGCCCCGAAGGGCGAAATGAACGCGCGATCCACGAGCGGGCCCGGTACTGCGATCGGGTCCGCGCGGGATGTTGCATCCTTTCTTCTTGAGTGTAGATCGTTGTGGCTGAGTTTCCTGGTTCCAGGGGCATCGAATCGGCCCCTTTGATCTGTGTCACAGGACGTACAAATAAAGGAGGCGGGAGTGAATTTCACGGTGGAACGTGGCACGGGCCTTGAGCCGCACCTGGAGGCCATCGCGCGCCTGCGTATCGAGGTCTTTCGCGAGTGGCCCTACCTGTACGAAGGCTCCGTCGAGTACGAGCGGGACTACCTGGCCGACTATGTCCGCTGTCCGCAAAGCGCGGTGGTGCTCGCCTGGGATAGAGGAGAACTCGTGGGGGCGTCGACCTCGCTGCCGCTGGCGGCGGCCGACGCCGATTTTCAGGCCCCTTTCGCTCAGAACGGACTGGACCCCGAGCGGTATTTCTATCTCGCGGAGTCGGTCCTGCAGCGGCCTTATCGGGGACAGGGGGCCGGCCATCGCTTCTTTGATGCCCGCGAGGCCGCAGCGCGCGAGTCGGGCTATACGCAGGCGACCTTCTGTGCCGTCATCCGTCCGGACAAACATCCGGCACGCCCGGCGGACTATCGCCCGCTGGACGGTTTCTGGCGCAAGCGCGGCTACGAGCCCGCCGACGGGCTCGTGTGCCACTACCACTGGCCGGATCTGGGCGAGGACGGGGAGACCTGGAAGCCGCTCCAGTTCTGGTGGCGGTCACTGTAAGCAAGTCCTCGGGACGCCTGCCCCGCAGGCCTTACTTCGAGTCTTCGTCCCGGTTCAGCAGATCGGCGAGCCCGGCAAAGGGGTTATGGGTCGCCGTGGTTTCGGCGCTCTTGCCGCTCCCTGGGGTCGCGTCGGTATAGCGCTGGTGTTCGTTGTCGTGGCAGTACAGGCACAGCAGCTCCCAGTTGCTGCCATCGGGGGGGTTGTTGTCGTGGTTGTGGTCGCGGTGGTGCACCGTCAGTTCCTGCAGGTTGGCGCGCGTGAACTCGCGCCCGCAGCGCCCGCAGACCCACGGGTACATCTTCAGCGCCTGTTCGCGATAGCCCCGCTCGCGTTCGGTCCTGGATTGATGGCTTTGCGCGACCAGCGCGTCCAGCCGTTCGGAAGACCCCTTGCCCTTTTGTCCCATCGTGCCTCCGGCCGCTTTGTCAGCCACAGCGTAGCGGTATCCCACGATAAAACAGCGTGGGCCGTCAGGCGAGGCCGTTCAGTGGCGGGTCTCGCCATTCCCGGGACCGGGCAGCGGTCCGGGGCCGGGGTGGCCCACATGAAAGCCCTGGGCGTAGTGGATGCCGATGGACTTGACCGCTTCCAGGATCTCGGCGTCCTCCACGTACTCGGCGATGGTGCGCACGTTCAGGTCGCGCGCCAGCGCCGCGATCGAGCGGACAAATGCCTGGTCGCGCGCGTCGTGGACCATGTTGCGCACAAAGTCGCCCTCGATCTTCACGAAGTCGATCGGGAAGCGCTTGAGGTAGTGGAACGAGGAGAAGCCCGAGCCGAAGTCGTCGACTGCGAACTGGAATCCCTGCTGCTTCAGGTCGAGTACGAACTGTTCCAGCACGGCCATGTTCTTCACCGTGTCGCGCTCGGTGATCTCGAACACCACCTTGGCCGGCTCGATGCCGTGGTCGAGTGCGAGCTGGCGGACCTTGCCGATGAACTCGCCGATGATCAGTGCGCGCGGCGAGAGGTTGATGAACAGCAGCCCCGAGTAGCCGGAGCGGCTGACCTCGATAAAGGCCTGCTCGATCAGCACGTAGTCGAGCTGGTGCATCACCCCCATGGTCTCGGCGACCTCGACGAACTGGCCCGCCGGGATCAACTCGTCGCCCACACGGATGCGCATCAGCAGCTCGTGGATATGGGCCTCGCCGGTGGCGGTGTCCATGATCGGCTGGAAGTAGGGGACGATGCGGCGGTCCTCCAGTGCCTCCATGATCATGATGCCGGTCTCGCCCGCCTCGCGGAACACTGCGGCCACTTCTTCGTCACTCGGCACGCAGACCGCGTTTTTCCCCTCGCGCTTGGCCTTGTACATCATGTTGTCGGCCACCAGGAACAGGTCGCGCGTGTCCTTGCCGTGGCGCGGATAGGCGGCGATGCCAATGCAGGTGGTGGCCTTGACCCGCGAGCCGTCCGGGGCCGGGAGCGACAGGCCATCGGTGGCCTCGGCCATGTGCGCGGCCAGCTGCCAGGCGGAGTGCTGGTCGGTCTCGGGGAGGATCAGGGCGAACTCGTCGCCCCCGTAGCGCGCCAGGATGTCCTCGTTGCGGATCGCGCCCTGGATCGTCTCCGCATAGGCCTGCAGGAAGCGGTCCCCAAAGGCATGGCCGTAGCGGTCGTTGATGGTCTTGAAGTTGTCCAGATCCACGACCATCACCGCAAAGGGGTAGCCATGCCCCTCGGCGCGCTTGATCTCGTAGTTGAACAGCTCCCAGAACACCCGCTGGTTGTACAAGTTGGTCAGCGGGTCGCGGGTCGCGTAGTACTCGAGGTCCTGGGTGTACTTGTAGATCGCCTTCACCGAGCCGACCAGGTTCAGCAGCGTCGACAGGATGCTTTCGATTACCACGTGACGGACCGGGTCGCGCACCAGATCGGATTGCACGCCGATTCCGACCACCCCGCCAATGCGCGGGGTATCCAGCACCAGCGACTTGGTCGCCAGCTCGATCTGGCGGGGCGAGAGTTCCGGCAGATGACTGGAGGCATCGGCGACGTTGTGCCGCACGCTGATGTTGGCGTCCCGCACGAACTCCTCGGACGCCCGGATGCGATGCGTGGCCAGGCGTTCCACAGTGCGCCGGGTGGCCTCCGTGGGCTCCGCGCGCCAGAAGATCTCCAGCTCGTAGACGTCGTCGTTGGCCTTGAACAGGGTGAACAGGGTGTAGGCGTCGATGATCGTGTTGATCTCGGTCAGCAGTACGCCGATGTATTCGCGCCAGTCCCGCACCACGTCCGAGGTGATGATGAACTTGTCCAGCAGCTTCAGTTCGAACTCGAGGATGTCCTTGTCCACCGCGACCGCGCGCAGTTTGCGCACCAGGTCGTCCACCTGGTCGACCACCTGATTGAGCTCCACGAACCCGGTGTCGATCGCCTGCGTCTCGACGTGGTTGAGGTCCTTGATCGCATTGACGCGGGTTACCTGGTCCTGGAAGCGGCGCACCGAGCGGGTGATGGGCGCCGTTGCCCAGGCTGCGATCAGGGAGCCCAGCAACAGCGTGCCCAGCCCCGTTCCCAGGAAGGTCCAGACGTGCTGGTTGCGCGCCTCGCTGATGGCCGTGCCCAGGTCCTGGCGCACCTCCATCACCCCGAGCACATCGCCGCTGGACGCGTTGCCATGACAGGCGAGGCATTCGTTGCGGGCGCGCAGAGGGAAGGTGTAGCGCAGCTCGCCGTTGTCCTGGCGGCTTTCGATGGCGCCGGTCTCGAACGCATGCTCGATGCGCTCGTGCCACGCGGGCTGATCCACGTCGCCGTACAGTGCCGAGACCTTCTCGCCGCGATAGAAATCCAGCTGCAGCGGTGTGTCCGCCAGCGATTCCTTGATCCCCGCCGAGAACGCCTCCAGCTGCTCGCGGGTCCAGCCCTCGCGCATGATCTGGAACATCGAGGCGAAGGTCTGGTGGGCGATGCCGCTGGCCGTCTGTTCTGCCTGGCGCGCCATCGTCCGTTCGTAGATCAGCGTGGAGGTGATATGGACTGTCAGGAACACGAGCAGGGCCACGCCCATGATCGCGGCGACGATGAACAGCCGCAGTCGCAGGGCCCGGCGCGGGGATGCGGGGCGTTCAGCGGACATGAAGACCTCGCGGGTCCAGGCAAAAGGCCTCTGAGTATTAGATACCTCATGCCCCGGGATCTTGATCTGGATCACATGCGCAAGCGATGCAACTTTTGTGACCCTTTCGCCGGGGTGGGCCGGTCGGCGCGAATCAGCGTTGCGTGTCGAGTTCTTGCAGGTTCTGCACCATGGTCTCGGGCGCGCGTTCGTGGCCGGAGGGCAAGTTGGGCTCGGGGTCCAGCATCCAGGCAACGAGATCGCCAAAGGTGTCCGCGGAACGGGTATAGCGCGTGAGCATGTGGTAGCCCTCGGGATAGAGCACCATGCGGTGGCCGGGGTCGCCGGTCGCGGCCAGGTGTTCGGCCAGCACCGCCGTAGGCCCGGGTGGCACGAGGTCGTCGTTCGCGCCGTAGAGCAGCAGGCTTGGGGCGGGTAGCGTGCCTCCGGCGCTCAGCGCGCGGCCCATCAGCGTGGTCAGTCCGTCCAGGGCGTCGATGCGGGCATCGCGCAGGACCAGCGGATCATCGCGCATCTGCTCCAGGACCGCCGGGTCGTCGGTGGGCCGGATATCGAATTCCGCCGCCATCTCGCCGGTCAGGCGCATGCCGGGGGCAATGCGGGCGCCAACCCAGAGGCCGAAGCGCTGGTACCAGGGCATTTGATCGCGGCTCCAGACGGCCGGGCTGATCAGCGCCGTCCCGCGCATGGGCGGCGGGTCTTCGCCGGTGGCGGCCACCAGGGCCACGGCCCCGCCCATGCTCTTGCCGATCAGGTAGGGCGGGTTGTCGGGATAGCGCTCGGCGAGGATGCGCAGCCCGGTGCGTGCGTCCTCGGCCATCGTCTGATAGCCCGCCCAGCGGCCGATATCGCGGTTGGCGCCAAAGCCGCGCTGATCAAACGCGTAGACGGCGATCTCGTGCTCGGCAAGGGCCTCGCCCAGGGCCGCCATGCTGCCGCCGTGGTCGTTGAAGCCGTGCAGGGCCAGGGCGACCCGGCGGGGCTCTTCCGGTCCCCAGCGGTGTAGCGGGAGGCGGGTCCCGTCTGCGGCTTCCAGCACCTCGGCGTCCGGGCGTTCATCCGGGGCATCGTCCACGGCCGGCTGCGGCGGACTGCCGGCACAGGAGGCCAGCCAGAAGGCGGCGAGGACGATCCACCAGACGCGCATCATGCCGGCTTCACCTGGGCGGCGCCTCGTCACCTTCCTGTGCCTCGCCACCTCGTGGTGGGAGCAGGAATTGCGTCGGGTGTCGGCGCAGGTGTCGGCCGTAGGCCTTCAGCACGCGGTCGAAGGCCCCGATGCGGACGCCGCGGGCACGCAGGGCGACGTACAGGGCCAGGCCGAAGCTGACCCACAGGTTCACCGCGCCGATCAGCAGCACGAACACCAGGAACAGCAGGAAGGTGAACACGCCGATCGACTCGCTGGCGGTCACGTAGCCGAGGTTGGCGGAGGCGAAGGCCACATGCTGGATGTCCAGCGGCAGGTTCAGCAGGTAGCCGACAAAGCCGGTCATGCCGAGCAGCATGCCGAACAGGAAATTGCCCAGCACCGCGCCGTAGTTGTATCCGACCCAGTCGGCGAGACGGTGACGGGTGGTGGTTGGCAGCAGCCGCTGCAGCAGCGGGTGCTCGCGCAGGCGCCCGGGCAGGTCGAGATAGGCGCAGCGGTTGTCGAAGAACCCGGCGATCAGGCCAGAGACGAACAGCCAGACCCCGGCGATGGCCGCGAAAAACAGCGCCAGGCCCAGGATCGGGCGCAGGCCGTCCAGCAGGTAATCCGTCTCGGTGCCCGACAGGATCGGTGTGCCGAAACCCCAGGCCGCGAAGATTCCGATCAGTAGGGCCGTGGGGAGTGCCACGCCGACATTGCCCAGCACGGCCGCGAACTGAGAGCGGCCCACCCGTACCAGCAGTTCCGCAAGCTTCGAGGCATCGGCCGTGCCGCGTTCGTTCTCCTCGATCGCGGCCGCCAGTCGCGCGGCGGTCATCGCCGGCTGCTTGGTCGCCACGGTGAAGTGCAGGATGTGGATCAGCACAAAGCCCAGACCGTAGTTCAGGCTGACCCACAAGGCGTTCCAGCCCTCGGACAGGCCCAGGGATTCCACCTGGATCTTGATCAGCGCCATGAAGGCGATGATCAGGCCCGCACCGGCGCCCGAGCGCAGCATCGTCAGGTACTCGCCGCGATCACGGGTGATGTAGTGCTCGCCGGTGTCGGAGACATGCTGCGTGATGCTGCGCGAGACCAGCCGGATGTTGTCCTGCCACAGCGCGCGCAGCCCGTGGCGGCGGGCACTGGCCGTGACCAGCTCGCGGAACACGCCCACCGCGGTGGTGCGTGTGTGTGCCTCCTCGCGCGGCTCGAGCAGGTCCAGCAGCTTGTGGATGCGCGACAGCGTCTGGTCCAGGCGCTCCAGCAGATGGGTCAGTGACAGGCTGCTGCCATGCGTGATCGCCCGCCGGCGCAGGCGCAGGATCTGATCCCCGCACTGTTCCAGCAGCACGCGGGCATGGGCGTCGTCCATGCGCTCGTGGCCGGGGTCCTGCAGCCAGGCACGGTAGTCGCGCACATAGGCGGAGATCTCGCGCTCCTGCGCGACGAAGGCGGAATTGCGCTCGGCAATCGACGGATCCAGCCGCAGCAGTTCCGGTTCCAGTTCCTCGGCGGCGATCCAGATCGAGAGCATCTCCAGGGCGTAGAGCGTCTCGCTGCGGGCGCGGTCCAGCACGCCGGGGTGTTCGCCGGACAGGCAGCCCAGCGCCCCGAGCAGCCGGGACCAGGCATCGTCCGGCAGCGCCGATACCCAGATCGCGTCATCGGGGTTGTGGAAGACGTGGTAGAGCACGTCCCGGAGATCCGCGCGGTCCATCGGGTGCGGATTGATGCGCTCGTACAGGAGTTCCGCGGCCTCGCGGAAGAAGCCCTTGCGGGAGAACAGGCCCACGCCGGTATACAACGTCAGGTGGCGGGCGTCCTCCAGGCCGGCCTCCAGACGCTCGCGCAGGCGTTCGCGAACCTCGGGCTGTTCCTGGAGGGCCAGCGTCAGGCTCTCGATCCGGGCAATGACCGGCGCGATGTTGCGGGGGTTGTCCGGGCGCAGCCAGTCCACGATGCGGCGCAGGGTCTCGGCGAGATCGCACTGACTGTCATCCTGCAGGGCGTCCAGCAACTGTGCGGCATCGTCCGGGGTCTGCATAACGCTCCCTGCGCAATCGGAAAGCGCCCATTATACGGATAGCCGGTGCCCGGTCAGCGGCCCCCGGGTTCGCCCGGAACCGTGGTCAGGCCGAATACGAGAAACGAACAAATCCCGTGTAGCAAGGGCCGATCTCGGCGCATGCGCACCTCCCGTTGCGGCAATGCGGGTCGACGCGCGCGATATATTGAACATAGCAGGTGCCGGCTCGGCCGGTGCTGTTGATGAGGGCAGTGGCTGCATGAAGGCAACAGTAAGCAGGATGGGTGGGTTCCGGAGTGCGAGCCTCTGGGTATGGGTCTGCTGGTTGTTGCTTATGGGGTCGGCAGCCGCCCAGGCCGACCCCGAATCACGGGTGGTCACGGACGACTCCGGCGCCGCCTTCGACGTGACGTTGTATCCGGCCGAGGGCCAGCGTCTGTATCTGTGGCTGCTGCCTCAGGCAGGGCAACACGAGAACCATGATCGGCTGGCGCGCGAACTGGTCGCCTCGGGTATCGAGGTGTGGATGGTTGACCTGCTGGACGCGTATTTCCTGCCCCGTACCAATGAGAGCATGCGCAGCCTGGATGGTGAGGGCGTGGCCGCACTGATCCGGGAGGCGCACCACGAGACGGGCAAGGAGGTGATGGTGGTGGCCTCCGGACGCCCGTCGATCGTCGCGCTGCGCGGCATGCGCCACTGGCAGCTCGGCGAACCCGGCAGCGCCTACCTGATAGGCGCGACGCTGGGCTTCCCCAACTTGATGGTCGACACACCCGTGGCCGGGGCGCCGGCCGAGTACGTGGACGTGGCACGTGCCACCAACCTGCCGGTCTTCATCCTGCAGCCGGAACTGGGGGTCTATCGCTGGTATCTCGACGAGATCCTCGGCGCCCTGCGCGGGGGCAGCAGCCCGGTGTTCGTGCAGATGGTCCCCGAGGTGCGCGACTTCTACTACCTGCGTCGCGGCGACCCCAGTGCCGAGGAGCGCGCCGCTACCGATCAGCTGGCGCGTCAGCTACGTCGGGCGGGCAACCTGCTGGCGACCATGCCGCGCCCGCTCGCGGCAAGTCCGCTCCCGGAGCGCGAGTCGACCGTGGAGGCCCGCCGCGGTCTGGTGGAACGCGATCACACCCCGCCGATGGAGGACTTCACGCTGACGGATCACCTGGGGGACGAGCAGTCCCTGAGCGACTATGCCGGGGACGTGATCCTGCTGAACTTCTGGGCGACCTGGTGTCCGCCCTGCGTACACGAGATCCCGTCGATGAACCGCATGGCGGAGAAGCTGGGCGAGGGCTTCGAGATCGTCTCGGTCAACTACCAGGAAAGCGCGGAACACATCGCCGAGTTCATGGACGAGGTGCAGGTCGACTTTCCGGTGCTGATGGATTTCGACGGCCGGGTGGCGGCGGGCTGGCGGGTATTCGCCTTCCCCAGCTCGTTCATCCTCGACCGCGAGGGGCGCATCCGCTATTCGGTTAACAGCGCCATTGAGTGGGATGATCCGGAGGTCATCGACACGGTACGCGAGTTGATGCAATAACGCGGCGAACGGAGCGCACCCGCGGGATCAGGAGATTTCGGCCTCCCGCGAGCGCAGCCTTGCGTTATTGCCCCTGCTGGTGGTTCTCGACCGCCTGCATCAGGAAGCCCGAGAGGTCCGGAAGGCCAAGATCGGGGATCCAGTTACCGGCCTCGGCCCAGGTCCACAGACCGATCAGCAGGAACATGCCGGAGGCGACAAAGCGCATCGGCGCGGCGGGGATGCGCGCGGCAAAGCGCTTGCCCAGGATCAGGGCCGGGGTGGTGATCAGCAGAATGCCCACGGTGGCGCCCAGTACGACGGGCAGCAGGGCGCCGGAGGCCCCGGCCAGGGTGACGACCGCCAGCTGGGTCTTGTCCAGCATCTCGAACAGGAAGAAGGCGACCGCGGCGGCGAAGAAGGCGCTGCGCGCCTTGGGCGCCTGCTCGTCTTCCTCGTCCTCCGGGAACAGGACCCAGATCGCCATGATCAGGAAGGCCGCGCCGACCACCCACAGGTGCCAGTCGGTGGCAATCACCGCGAACAGCCAGATCCCGACCACGGCGGACAACAACTGGTTCAGGAAGAGGCCGGTGGCCATACCCCAGAATACGGCCCAGGCACTGCGGCAGCGCATGCCGAACACGGCCGCCAGGAACATCGAGCGGTCGCCGATCTCCGCGATGGCCACGGCCACGATGGACAGCAGAAAGAGTTCCATGAATGCAATTCCGGGGCGGGCGGCGCAACGCAGAGCCGGTGACATCGCCATCCGCCGCCCGCCCACGGGCTGTCCTCGCGATCACGCGAGGCGGATATCGATGCCACAGGTCTCGTCAGGCCGCTTGTCGGAGGCGCACCGGGGCGCCTTCGGACGGGCTGCATACGCCATGGCCCGAGGGCCAAGGATGTTGACGCATGCCTCCGGCGCTGCCGGAGCGACTACTCCCCTGAGGGTGCGCGAACTATAACCAATGCGTTTAGGGTCTGTCTATCGTGTTCTTGGCGGACGTTGCCCTTGCGGGATTGGCGCGGCGGGCGACGTTCAGGATGGGGCCGGCGCAGCGTCGTCCGGCGTGGCGAACCGCGACTGGTTGCGGCCCTCGTCCTTGGCCCGGTACAAGGCCCGGTCCGCGCGCCGGAGCAGGCCTTCCGCTGTTTCCATCGGCTCGGCGAAGGCGATACCAGCGGAGCAGGTCTGCTGGTTCGGGGTGCGCTGACGGAGGCGCTCGATGACCGTGCGCGCCTGATCCGGACCGGTGTGAGGGAGCACCACCACAAACTCCTCGCCCCCGTAGCGGGCGACCGTGTCGCTGGGGCGCAGTTCCTGATGCCAGGCGGCGACCAGGTCGCGCAACAGGCGATCACCCTGCGCGTGGCCGTGCTGGTCGTTGTACTGCTTGAAGTAATCCAGATCGATGAAGGCTAGGGTGAGCGGTGTGTCCAGACGCCGGGCACGCGCAAGTTCTTCCTCGAGAACGGTTTCCAGCTGTCGGCGGTTCGCCGCGCCGGTGAGCGGATCGGTGCGCGAGAGTTGCTCCAGCGCCTGGGCCTGGCGTTGGGTCTCCCGGATCAGGCCGCTCATGCGAACCAGAACCAGCAGGAAGATCAGGATGGAGGCACCGGCGGCGACGCGCACCGTGTCGGTATCCACCCCGGCGGTGAACAGGATGATCCCCGGCACCAGTACCGCCGCAGAACCCAGGATGTAGAGCCTGCGGCGGGAGAGCTCATGGCTGCCGGTGCGGTCCTCCGGATTTACCTGGGTCGAGGGGTGCCAGGCGGCTGCGGCGAACAGGGTATAGGCGATCAGCCAGCCGGCATCGGTCAGTCCGCCGGGCTGATACCAGCCGGTGGAGTTCCCATGGGCGTAGAGCAGGTCGGCGCTCAGATAGGCCAGAACGCCGAGCAGCAGCAACAGCTGGCCATCAATGTGCGTGTTGTAGCGAAACACCAGGCGCAGTACCAGTGGCAGCAGCATCAGGTCGAACACTGGGTAGCCGGCCGACACCAGCAGCTGGAGGCTGGTCAGTTCCGGATCGTACACATAGGGCTGGATCAGCAGCGCCCAGGCGAGCACCGCCGCGGAGATGCCGACGATCAGGGCGTCGCCCAGGGCACCATCGTGCCGGTCCGTGGGGCCGCCCAGTCGCCACAGGGCGACAATGAATAGCGGATACACCGCCAGGTACAGGAAGTCCGGCGCCGCCGGAAACGGCTCAAGGCCCTGCAGATCCAGGACATACCAGATCAGGTGCCCGGTACCTCCGAGGAGCAGGGCGGTCGCGATCAGGATCCAGGCCGAACGGCACCAGGGGCCCCGGTCACGAAACAGCGAGGCCGCAACCACGGCGGCGGCGCCAAGGCTTGCCGCTACATACAAGGCCGCGGCAGTGTGGCCGTAAGGCATGGCCACATAGGCAATGGTGGCCACAAGCCCGATCGCCAGCCACACAAGCCATTGGCGTCGGCCGGATCCAGGCGTCATGGCCTGGGTGTGCGGATTATCTGAATCGGTCATTGATTCCCCCTGAGCCCTGATGTTGGCAGAAGCGACACGTTTTCGCGCGTGCCGCGTTGGGGATGGCAATCGCCGTGTTTCTGTCATAGGGTAGAACGAACGTTCGTTCTAGGGTGCGACATGTCGGCTGCGGTACAGGAGAATCTGCGCGGGGATGCGCTGCGCCAGCGTGTGCTGGAAACGGCGCTGGAGCTGTTCGGCACGGCCGGGTATTTCAACACCTCGATTCACGACATTCGGCGCGAGGCCGGGGTCTCGATCGGCTCGATCTACCACCACTTCGGCAACAAGGAGTCGCTGGCCAAGGCCCTGTACGACGACCTGCTGGAGCGGATGGATAGCGGGCTGCGCGAGGTGATGGAGCAGCAGCGGACGTGCCGCGCGCGCTGCGACGGCATCATCGCCTTCATGTTTCGGGCGGCGACCGACGATCCCCGAACCATGCGCTTCGTGCTCGAGGCGCGCCATCGGGAGTTTCTGCCAAACGAGCCGCCCGTTTGTTCGTCGCGGCCCTTCCTGCGGATGCGCGAGTGCATCGAGCAGGGCATTGCCTCCGGCGAGGTTCGCCCTATCGAAGTCCCGGTCGCTGCCACCGTGGCGTTTGGCGGGGCGATCCGCCTGCTCCACCTTCATCTGGACGGCGTCCTCGAAGAGCCCCTGTCGTGCTACCTCGCGTCGATGCAGGACGCGGCCTGGCGGGCGATTGCGAGTGATCCGCCTGCGGCCACAAGCCACCCCACCTAGGAGACCGAAGAATGAAAATGCTGGCTGTTCTTTCCCTGATCTTGACGCTGTCCGTGGTGTCACTGTCCGCGCATGCGGAACCGACGGATACCCGGGCCCTGGAGGGTGTCGACCAGGGCCGGGTCGTGTTTGACCTGAACAACAATGACCCAGAGCTGCTTGCGCTGTATCTGATGGTAATCCGCGAGACCTTCAACGACCTGACCGATCAGGGCGTCGAGCCGGACATGATCCTCGCCTTTCGTGGTCGGGCGGTGACGATGGTCAGCGAGGATCGCGAGCGCTTCGAGCTGACCGAGTTCGACCATCTGGATGCGATCGAGGAACACATTGCCGCGCTGAAGGAGAAGGGCGTGCGGATGGAGTCGTGCGCCGTTGCCACCCGCCTGTTCGGGGTGGATCACGGCGAACTGCTGCCGGGCATCGAGCCAGTGCGCAACACCTTCGTCTCGCTGACCGGCTACCAGGCCCAGGGCTACGCAGTGATCCCGATCTACTGAGCCGCCTAATGCGGCCACACCGGGCCCGAAAACAAGACAAGCGGGCCCCAACCCCAAAGGAGACATAGCTCATGCGAAACCGAATCCTGATCCTGCTGCTGGCCGCCTTGCTGCCTCTCGGGTTGATCTCGAAGGCGAATGCAGAAGGCCTGGACAACCGCGAGGCCACCCAGGGCATCGAGACCATGCGCGCGGTCTACGACATGCGCAAGTCCGACCCCGACGTGATGCTCGCCTACCTCCGTGGCATCGCCACCAATCACGAGAATCTGGTGAAGGAAGGCGTGGAACCGGACCTGCGCATGGTGTTCATCGCCGAGGCGGTCAAGTTCATCACCACCGACCCCGAGCCCGAGATCGCGATGGACCACGGCGACACGCTGGAGGAGATCGCGAAGGCCGTCGAACGCCTGGACGAGCTGGGCGTGCGCATGGAGGTCTGTGCCGCGGCCACGCGTGCCTATGGGGTGGACAACGACAAGGTCCTCGATGCGATCAAGCCGGTCCGCAGCGGCTTCATCGCCGTGATGGGCTACCAGAATCAGGGCTACGCGCTGGTTCCGGTCTACTGAGCACCTCCGGGACCTCTCACACGGTCCCTTTTTCGGCCGTCACAGGGATGTGACGGCCTTTTTTGTGCCCATGCCGCGTCAGGCGATGCGGTAGGCCGAGGCCAGGTCCCGCACGCGGGCGGCGATGCCGGCGACGTCCTGGCTGGCCGTGGAGGTCTGTTGCGCGCCACGGGAGGTGTCGCCGGTGAGGTCGTTGATGGTGGCGATATTGCGGTTAATCTCCTCGGCCACCGCATTCTGTTCCTCGGCCGCGCTGGCGATTTGGGTCGTCATGTCACTGATGCGTCCCACCGCCTGAACGATCGATTCCAGTGCCTCGCCGGCCCGTTCCGCGTCGTGGCTGGTCGATTCCGCCATTTCGCGCCCGCGCCCCATCGCGCTGACGGCCTCCCGTGTGCCGGCCTGCAGGGCCTCGATCATGGCCTGGATGTCCGCGGTGGAGTCCTGGGTGCGGGAGGCGAGGGTACGCACCTCGTCGGCGACCACCGCGAAGCCGCGACCCTGTTCACCCGCGCGGGCGGCCTCGATCGCGGCGTTCAGCGCCAGCAGGTTGGTCTGCTCGGCAATCCCGCGGATTACATCCAGCACCGAGCCGATCTGCTGGCCCTTTTCGTCCAGGCTGCGGACGGTGCCCTCGATGGTCGCGACCTCGCCGGACAGTCGGCCGATCTCCTTGACCACCGAGCGCACGACCTCGCCCCCGTCCCGGGATTCCTGATCCGCTTCCTGGCTGGACGAGGCGGCATCGGAGGCATTGCGTGCGACCTCCTGCACGGTGGCGGCCATCTCGTTCATCGCCGTGGAGACCTGCTCGGTCTGCGATTGCTGCTGGTCGACGTTGCTGTTGGTCTGGCTGCTGACGGCAGAGAGCTGCTCCGCGGCGGAGGCCATCTGGTCGGTCAGGCCCCGCAGTTCCCGGATCGATCCCTCGAACTGCTCGAGCATGCCGTTCAGGGCTCGGGCAGTGGCCCCGATCTCGTCGTCGTTCCCGATCTCGACCCGTTGTGACAAGTCGTGATTCTCTACGATTGCAGAAAGGGTCTCGCGCATCCGCGACACCGGGGTGGCGATCGCGCGGTAGGTCCATGTGCCGATCACGACGACCGCAATCAGCACGATCAGCAGCACGATGCCGGTGCGCAGGAGTACCTGGCCGTAGACCTCCGATACACGCTCCGCCTCCACGCCGGCAACCTCGATCTGCAGGTCGACCAGTTCGGTAATGCGGTCGCTGATTGGGTCGATGGTGTCGTACAGCGGGCCGTTGAACGCGCCCAGCTCGCCCTCGACGTTGCCGGTCATCCCGGACAGGGCCTGTTCCAGGCGGTCGAGATCGGCATTGGCTGCCTGGAATTCCTCGATGGCGGCGGTGGCCAGCTCTTCCTCTCGGGGGGTGAGCGTCGTGGCCATGTAGCGCTCCCAGATTTCGTCGATCTCGGCGCGGGCGGTCTGGACCCCGTCGAGGGCTTCCTCGGCCGACATCAGGCCGTTGTCGGCCTTGTTCACCGCGTCGATCACTAGAATCGCGTAGTTGTCCGCGATCGTCTTGAGCTGCTGCAGCGGCACTACGCGGTCGTCGTAGATGCTCTGCACCCCATCCTCGATGGTCGCGATGCCGCGTCCTGCCATCAGCGCGACCACGAGCAGTGCCAGCACAGGGACGATGATCGTGATCGCCAGTCGGGAGCGAATATTCAGCGAGCGGGGCATGGGCAAGTCCTTTCGTTAGTACTTCGATCCCGGGCGTTTGTGCTCGGGGCAGAGAGTGTAACGGCAGGGTCAAGCCCGTTTTTAGGGAGTGGTCAGGGAAGGGGGCGATCCGCATGTGCCGGGCGGAAGGGCATGCGGGTGTGTGTCGCAGCTTCAGGTTTTGTTGTTGAGCAGGTCGGCGAAGCCGTGGTTGACGTCGCGATGGCCGGCCTCGTCTTCGCGTACGGCGCGAATAACATCGGACAGGCGTGCGCCCTCCGGCAGGTCCCAGTACTGGATGGCGCGATCCGGTGCCGGGATGTTCTCGATCGCACCGGTCTCCACTTCCTCCAGGTAATCGGTATAGCTGATCACGGCCTCCTCCTCGAAGTAGCCGACGATCCGGTGCGCGGTGCGCGAGGAGACCACGTAGATCAGGAAATACAGCGTGTAGAAGAACCCCTGCGCCAGGATGATCAGGAGCCGCTCCAGCCAGTTGGGCGAGGCGATCTCGATGAAGGTGAGCAGGTGCATGCGCTCGTTTTCGGCCTCGTCCATCAGCGTGCGGATCCAGCCGTGGTCGTTCTCCATGCGGCGCAGCGAGCGCAGATGCTGCAGTGTGGCGCCGACCATGCCGGGGACCCCCGCGACGGTTTCCAGCACCACGGCGCGGTGCCCGTAGCGGCGGGCAAAGAAGGTGTCGGCGAACAGGCGCATCAGCGATGTGAAGGCGCGTGCGACACGGTCGGAGAAATCGCGCGGTTCGTGATGGCGACTCAGGTCCGTTTCCTGGTTGATGCTCATACAGGCTCCCGGGCAGGGCGCAAAACCATGGATGTCCTGTCTCGAGAGTAGAGCCAGCCACCCTCACTGTCGTTCCGCCGTGTCACAAAAATGCGCCGTTTCGCGCAGCGCAGGGGCGTCTGGCGTTGAGGTTCGGGGCCGCTGCGTTCACAATACGCCCCTCTATATCTCCCGTGTGCGCGAACAAGCCGGCGGTTTTCTGGCGGCTCAAATTCGTGTGTGCGGATTCCCGCGCGGGCCCGGGCCGCGCCGCGCGGGGGTTAACGTGGTGTTGCCCCGGCTCAGAGCGAATCGATGATCAAGCTGCGCACCTACGTCTACATGGATTCCCTTCAGCCTCAGCTGGCGGAATACATGGCCACCGTCTCCCAGGGCTTTCTGCCCGTACCGGGAGACGCGTGCCTGTGGGTGGAGGTGTCGCCGGGCATGGCGGTGCACCGGCTGACCGACGTCGCGTTGAAGGCCACCCGGGTGCACCTCGCGCAGCAGGTCGTGGAGCGCGAGTTCGGTTCCATGGTGATCCACCATCGCGACCAGAGCGATGTGCAGGAGGCCGGTCGCGTGCTGTTGCAGCGCCTGGGGGCGGATCAGTCCGATCGCCAGCCCTGCCGCATCCCGTGGCAGGAGACGATCCGCGGCATGACGCCGGATCACACGGTGCTGATCAACCGCCAGAACCGGCGCGGCAACATGATCCTGCCCGACCAGAGCATGTTCATCCTCGAGGCGGAGCCGGCCGGCTACATCATCTATGCGGCCAACCAAGCCCTGAAGGCCTCCCACGTCTCGCTGATCGACGTGCGCGCGGTGGGCGCGTTTGGCCGTCTGACACTGGCCGGCTCCGAGGCGGACATCGACGAGGCGGCGCGGGCGGCGATCCACGCCCTGCACAACCCCGCCGGAACATAAGATGCATCGCGCGCAACTGCTCGAGCTGCTCGCCCATCACCAGACCCCGTTCATCGAGGAAGCCGGCTTTGTGCGCCGCGCACTGGACTTCGTGCAGGCCCATCCGGACTGCTTCCACTGCGATCTCCTGCCGGCGCACGTGACCGGCTCGGCCTGGGTGGTCAGCCCGGATCGCGAGCGCGCGCTGCTCCTGCTGCATGGCAAGCACCACCGGTGGTTCCAGCCGGGCGGGCATGCCGATGGCCAGTCGGACATCCTGCAGGTCGCCCTGCGCGAGATCCACGAGGAAACGGGCCTGGCGCGGGAACATATCCACCTGGTGGCCGAGGACGTCTTCGACCTCGACATCCACACCATCCCGGCGAGCCCGCACTTCCCGATGCACGAGCACATCGACGTGCGTTTTCTGCTGGAGATCGACGACCGCCTTCCGGTCCCCGGCAGCCACGAATCGCACGACATCCTCTGGGTACCGCTGCAGCACGTCTCGCGCTACAACAACAGCCGTTCCCTCTGGCGCATGGTCGAGAAGACCCGCCGCCTGCGCACCTGGCTGCACACGCATCCACGCTGATCACGCGGCCCCAGGCCCGCTCAGCGTTTCCCTCAGCGGGGCTTGACCGGCGCGTAGTCCTCGAAGCCGCAGCTCATGCAGTGAAAGCGCGCCTCGTAGCCCGCGCCGTCATCGCGTGTGCGCATCGAGCCGGGCTGGAAGTTGAACGAATGCAGCGTGCAGCGCGGGCATCTCAGATTCGTCTCCCGGGGTGCCCGCAACTCCCCTGAATGGTCCGCCTGGCTGGTTCCCGAGGCGGGTTTATCGCCACTTGACCGTGCCGCCAGCTCTCCCTTCAGCTCGTCGGCGAGCGTGCGTGCCGCAGCCGCATGTTCATCGGCGGCCATCCCGGCCAGTTGATCGATCCGTTCCTTGAGTCGCGCCAGCTCGGCGGCGTCTGTCATGGTGGTTTCTCCTGTACCCCTTGGGCTGGGCGTTCCGTTGCCGGGCGCTGTTATGGAAGCTCGCGCCGTGGCTGTCTATGTTCAGGGAATCACATCCGGCAACAACAGGACACCCCGATGCGTACATCATGGCTGGCTTTGGCCCTGTTCGCGGCGGCAACCGTCGCGCAGGGGGACGAGATCACCGCGGATTCCTTGGTCGAGGATGCCCGGTCCGAGGTCACCGATATCGACCGGGAGGGCCTGCGCGAGCTGATCGCGAACGAGCCGGACCATGTCCTGATCGACGTGCGCTCGCACCAGGAGATCGAGCTGGGCGGCGGGCAGATCCGCTCGCACCTCACGCTCAACATCCCGCGGGGCGAGCTGGAGTTTCGCATCCCGGGTGCGGTGTCTGACAAGGGCACGGCGATCGTCGTCTACAGCGACGAGAACCGCCGCTCCGCCCTCGCGGCGCAGACGCTCGAGCGCATGGGGTATACCAACGTGCACAACTACGCCGGCGGCTTCCCCGAGTGGAAGGAGGCCGAGCTGCCGCTGTACGTGCTCGACAAGGCGCTGGATTCCTTCCTCTACGCTATGCCCCAGGAGGTGACCGATGGCGTGTGGTCCGCGATCGGTGCCACGCAGCCCTCGACCTACGAGAATTCGGGCCATAACAACAACCTGTCGTTCATCATCACCGACGATGGCGTGGTGGTGATGAACGCCGGCGACAACTATCTGCTGGCTCAGTCCCTGCACGAGGAGATCAAGAAGCGCACGGACCAGCCGGTGAAGTACGTGGTGCTGGAAAACGCCCAGGGACATGCGATGCTCGGCATGACCTACTGGCAGGAGCAGGGCGCCACCGTCATCGCGCATGAGGACGCCGCGCGCGAGATCGAGCAGAACGGCCAGCGCAGCCTGGAGGGCGCGCCGAACCGCACCCGTGACAAGGCGTTCCTGACCGAGCTCGGCACGCCGGACAAGATCTTCGAGGACCGCGTCGAGCTGGACATGGGGGGCGAGATTATCGAGGTGCTCTACCTCGGTCCCGCGCATGCCCCGGGGGACATCGCCCTGTGGGCCCCGGAACGCAAGACGCTGATCACCGGCGACCTCGCCTTCCACGAGCGCATGCTGCCGATCTTCGAGTACACCGACACCGCCGGCTGGATCGAGACCTGGGACAAGCTGGAGGCGATCGAGGCCGACTACATCATCCCCGGCCACGGCGGCCCGGTGACCGACTTGGAGCAGCTGCGCAAGTACACCCGCGACTACCTCGTCTTCCTGCGCGAGGAGGTGCAGGAGATCCTCGATACCGGTGGCACGCTGAACGATGCCTACAACATCGACCAGTCGGCCTACCGCCACCTGGACACCTACGACGAGCTCCACCGGCAAAACGCCGGCCGCGTCTTCCGCACCATGGAGTTCGAGGACTTCTGATGCCAACTGGCGGCGGGGGCCTCCCTCGCCGCTACTTCGACTTCAGCAGGTCGCGGATCTCCGCGAGCAGCTTTTCCTCGTTGCTGGGGGCGGGCGGCTCGGCGGGCGCGGCATCTTTTTTGCGCTGCAGCCGGCCAATCATCTTGATCGCGGCGAACACCACCATCGCGATGATCAGAAAGTCCACCACGCGCTTGATGAAGATGCCGTAATTGATCGTCACCGCGGCCACGCCGTTCTCCGCCTCGCGCAGCACGATCATCAGCTCCGAGAAATCGACCCCGCCGACCAGCAGGCCGATGGGCGGCATCAGCACGTCCGACACCAGCGACGACACGATCTGCCCGAACGCCAGCCCCACGATCACGCCTACGGCCATGTCGATGACATTGCCGCGCGCCACAAACTGTTTGAACTCCTCGACGATGCCCATGACCGTTCTCCTTTCCGGGAGGTAAAGAAGTTCCTATAGGCCAGCGCTAAGGCCGTTTCCATGGGCGGTGACGGGCCGTATTCAAGGCAATTATCGGTAGCCCCATGGGCGCGTGACTTGCGCAACTTCGTTCCGAGCGTCTAGAAATAGGTATATAGGCAATACAGGTTTGTATGGGGTGCCGTGCACGCGGCCCGGGGGAAAGCGCCATGAAACACACAGAAGCAGCATCTTCGACCATGGGTCACCGCCATCGGGGTATGCACCTCGTGCTCTGGTGCGTGACCGGACTGTTCTGGTGGGTGGCCTCCGCGGCGCAGGCGTCGCCGGGCCCGGATTTCAGCGAGCTCTTTGGTGACAGCGACTTTATCGAGATCATCGAACGCGACGAGGCGCTGGAGACGCGACCGACCGGGTACGTCTCGCAGGATGTCGAGCCGGATCATGTGCTCCGGATCGACCTCAACGAGGGCCAGGTACCGATTGGGCAGGGCGTGGTCTACGACGGCTTTCTGATCGACGGCCAGTTGCCGGGCCCGACCCTGCGCGTGACCGAGGGCGACATCGTGCGCATGGAGATCACCAATAGTGGGGCGGTGATGCATGGGGCGTCCTTCCATGCCGCCTACACCCAGACCTCCAAGCATGTCGGTTCGATCATGCCCGGGCAGACCAAGTCGATCACCTTCCGCGCCACCACGCCGGGGGTCTTCATGTATCACTGTGCGCCGGGCGGCCATGCGATCCCCATGCACGTGATGTTCGGCCAGTACGGGATGATGGTGGTCGAGCCGCGCGACAAGCCGTACCAGCTGGAAGAGGACCTGGGCCAGGAACCCGATCTGAAGCTCTACATGCTGCAGCACGAGCTGTACGCCAGTGGCAAGGAAGCGGTGGAGGGCGATCCCAGCTACACCGCCTTCAATGGCGAGCTGTTCCGCTACGTGGAAAACCCCATCCCCGTGCGCCCGGGCGACTACGTGCGTATGTACTTCCTGAACGTGGGGCCCAACCTGCTCTCGACCTTCCATATCGTCGGCATCGTCTGGGACTACGTGTACTGGCAGGGCCACCCCGAGGCCATGTGGCCCGGCGGGCAGACGGTCACCGTGGGCCCCTCGGACTCCTGGGTGATCGAGTTCCGGATACCCCCGGAGGAGGGCGTCTACACCATGCTGGATCATGGCGTGGGGGGCACCAGTCGCGGTGCCATCGGGCTGCTGGATGCCCGTGCGGACGCCGATACGCCTTCCGAGATCCTGGCCGAGGGCCCGAGCTACGAGCCGGCGGAACTGGAAGAGCGGATTGGCGAAGCGCGGCGAATTCTTTCGCCATTCGGCATCCCGGACGCCGATGCCAACCCGGTACCCGCGCGGGCCGATCGGCCGGTTCGGTTCAGCTCGGATATCGAGGAAGTCGTGATCGAGATGAAGGGCAATGCCTTCTACCCGAAGATCGTCGAGGTGGCGCCCGGCACCAAGATCACCTGGGTTAACGAGGATGTCTTCACCTACGGACACGGCGAGACCTCCGGTGCGCACAACGCGGTGGCCCTGAGCGGTCCGCAGTCGTTCGCCACTGAGTTGCTGGCACACGCCGAGAGCGACAGCGTCACCCTGACCGAGCCGGGCACCTACGACTACATCTGCGCCCCGCACCCCTACATGCAGGGCCGCATCATCGTGCGCGACAGCGACTGACTCCGGCCCGAGCGGGACAGCGCCCGCAACAGGCGGCGGTGATCGCCGCGCCGCAGGCAGGCTTCAGGAGCCGTGGGCGGCGCGGGAGTCGGAGGGGGCCTGGTCGCGGTCGTGCATGCCGTAGTCGCGCACGACCTCGGCCACGCGCAGGCGATAGTCGACAAAGATGTCGCCGCGCCCGGCCGCCTGCACCTGACGGTGCGCCTCCAGGTTGCGCCACTGGCGCACCGCGTGCTCGTCGCGCCAGAACGACAGCGACAGCACCTTGCCCGGCTGGCTCAGGCTCTCGAAACGTTCGATGGAGATGAAGCCGTCCACGTCCTTCAGGTGCTCGCGCAGGCGCGCGGCCGCGTCCAGGTAGTCCTGCTTGCGCTCGGCATGCGGTTCCACTTCAAAGATCACGGCAATCATGGCGGCTTCGCTATCGGCGGGATGAGGCGCCGATTAAAGCACGCCAAAGCCCATTGTGCGGAAGCCGCGGCGCACCTGTGACCCACGGCGCACCCGTCACCCAGCACCCGCTAGTCATCCCGGAAACCGCGCAGCGGTTATCCGGGATCTCCGCTCGAGGGACGGGTGCGGTCGGTGGGGCTTGCCGGTGCATGAGATCCCGGCTCTACGCTTCGCTTCGGCCGGGATGACCAGGTGTGGCGACCGCCGCTCGAGGCAGGGCCCCGAGCGATGACAGGCGGGTTCAGGCCGTCTCGGCCTCCCCGCTGGGGGAAGCCTCGCGGCGGATCAGGTAATCCACGTAGAGGAAGCCGAACGGCACGACGCCGAGGAACAGGACCAGTAGCCACTTCCACACCGGCCAGCCGCTAAGGTGGCTGGCGATCAGGGAAGTCGCGCCGTAGATGATGAACAGGATGCCGTGCACCCAGCCGACATAGGTGACGGCCAGCGGCATATCCGCATAGGTGCGTAGAGGCATCGCGATAAACAGCAGGGTAATGAGCGACAAACCCTCGAGAACGCTGATCAGGCGGAAAAATTTCATGGGAGGGACCGGAGGAACGGGAAACGCGGCGGAGGGTAGCACGAAGTGCGACGGGCGCCACGAAATGGACCAGGCAATGTGGCCGGTTTAATCCTTGCGCGGGTTGCGCACCGACTGGGCGTAGCCCTTGGCCCGGGCGCGGATCTCCTCGAAGAACAGCGCCTCCCAGCGTGTGTTGTGCTCGTCGGGCGAGAGGCTTCCGTCGGCCGGCTCGTTCTTCAGGCGTGTATCGGCTGCCGCCTCGGCCTCGTTCAGGATCTTGCTGAACACCTCCTGGGCAGCGGCGGCCGTAGGGTCGATCCCGTTGCGCTTGAGCACGTCGGCCAGCAGCGCACCGCCTTTTTTCCACTTCGACCAAAGCCTCACGCATCCTCCTCGGGCAGGGTGCAAGGAATTGGTGGCGGCCCCGCTATGGAATGATTGTGCCCAAAGCCTCTCGCGAAGATGAAGAGGCAGCACACGGACACGGTATTCTGCCTGCCGGGGCGTGAACCTCCGGCAGGCATGTATGGATTATTGGTCGGGATTGTGCCCCGGTGCCACTATCTCGATCACCAGGAATCGCAGTCGGCTACGGAGCAGCGTGATCTCGGCCAGCGAGTTCTTGCGCAGCCCCAGCAGACGCGAGCCCAGAGGGGACAGGATCGATATCTTGCCGCGCTCGGGCTGGGCATGCTCCGGCTCGCAAAGCTCGACCAGATAGGTTTCCTCGGTCTGCAGGTCCAGTAACCGGACGCAGCAGCCAGCCTGGATGACTTTCCCGCACTGGGGAGCTGTGTCCGTATGGGGTGTCTCGCTCTCGATCTTCTCGAGTAGCGAGGCCAGGTCGACTGGTGTGCCAATCGCGCCCCAGTAGTCCTGGCGGACCCAGCGATTGACCTGGGAATCGTAGGCTTGACGAAGGTAAGACGAGTTCTTGCGCGCCACGGTCGCATCTCCTGTTCAGGTGTTAGAAGAAGGCATGGGCCGGGCGCGGAACATTCGGCGCCCGGCCTAAGTGAGGGTTCCCGTCATCGTGAGCTCCATCGTTTGATAAGTGTCTGTTAGAATTAAAGAAATAAGGATGCTACCCAGGCACCCCGAAAAAGGCAAATCCATGTGAATCGTGGCATTTTTAGTGTGCCTAATCCCGACCTTTCCGACCCCGAGTGCAAAGGAGCCTTCATGGCGAACGAGACGAACGACCCGCAACTGGAAATCAGCGTCAGTTCGGCGCGCGAACTGGTCGATATCGGCCTGGCCGTGTTGCTGGATATCCGCCAGCCCTTCGAGCTGGAGCTGGAGGGCGAGGTAGAAGGCGCGGTGTCGGTGCCGCTGTTCCGGCTGAAACAGCTGCTGGGGCGCGAGATCTCGGAGGAGGAGCAGGAACTGCTGGACGCGGACGAGCCGGATGATCGCGACTTTCAGCACTTCCTCTCGCTGATCAATCGCTACCACGTGACGCAGGACCAGATCCTGCTGTGCCTGTGCAACAGCGGTCGGCGCAGCCTGCGCGCCGCCGAACTGCTGCGGGAGCTGGGCTATGCACGCTGTCTCTCGGTACGTGAGGGCTTTCGCGGCTGGAAGGACTAGGGGCCTGTCGTATTTTGGCGATTCGTTGACTGTCCGGCGATTCCGGGCCTTGTCGGGAACCCGTGGGCGTGCGTGGCTGTCGCTGGTGCAGCACGTAACGGGAGACAGGCATGCAGTCCACGGGTGAGCGGTTGGCGAATCACTGGATCACGAAGCGGCGCAGGTCGCCTGCGGCCATCGCGTTGAGCGTGTCGCTGGCGTTGTTCGCCGTACCGGCCGTTGGCGCTGCCGAGACCGAGGTCGAGGCCGAACTCGTGGAGGGTAACGAAGGCCCGTGGGCCGAGGGCGAGGCGCCGCAGCTGCTCGAGCTGGAGCAGTTCTTCCGCGATCCGCAGCATGCCGCCGGGCGCATCTCGCCGGATGGCGACTACGTGGCACTGGTGAGCGCCCACGAGGGTGCGATGAACCTGCACCTGATGGAGCGGGGCGAGCCCCTGGAGTCGGCGCGTCCGCTGACCGAGGAGCCGCGTTCGATCATGGGCTTTTTCTGGTCGCGCGACGGGCGGCACCTGATTTTCGTGCGCGATCGCGACGGCGACGAGAACCTGGAGCTGCGCGTGATCGCGCTGGAGGACGCCGCCGGGCAGGATGGCATCCCCGAGTCACGCCGGCTCGCCGGGGGTGATGGCGTGCAGGCGCGGGTGCAGCATGTCCCGCGCTCGACCCCGGAGTACATCTTCGTCGGGCTGAACGAACGCGACCCGCGCCTGCACGATGTCTATCGCGTATCGCTGGAGACCGGCGAGAAGACGCTTGTGGCGAAGAACACCGCCGAGATCGAGGGCTGGGGCTTCCACGAAGGCGAGCTGCGCAAGGCGGTGCGCACCACGGACGACGCGGGCACCGAGATCCTGCGCGTGAAGTCGCAGGACGAGTTCGAGTCCATCTACACCTGCGCGTTCGGCGAGACCTGCTCCATCGCCAACTTCCACCCCGACGGCGAGCGGCTCTATATGCGCACCAACGCGGGGGACGAGCGTGACTTGGTCGAGCTGGTCCTGTTTGACCCGGCCACCGGCAAAGAAGAGCTGGTGCACCGCGACCCGGAGGGCGAAGTCGACCTCGGTGGCGCGAAGTTCTCCGACCGGGACCATCGCCTACTGGCCACCGTGTACACCGGGGATCGCCAGCGCATCTATGCCCATGACGAGGACTTCGAGTCGCACCTGGAGTGGCTGCGCGAAGAGCTGGGCGAGGGCGAGCTGGAGATCACCTCGCGCACCCGTGACGAGTCCCTGTGGACGGTCGGGGTCATCCGGGACACCGACCCGGGCAGCGTGTATCTCGCGAACACTGAGGCGCGCGAGATCGAACTACTGTACGAGGGGCGCCCGGATCTGCCGCGCGAGCACCTCGCGCCGATGGAGCCGATCCGCTACACCGCGCGCGACGGCCAGGAGATCCCCGGCTACCTGACGCTGCCACATGGCGTGGAGCCGGAAGGCCTGCCGCTGGTGGTGATGCCGCACGGCGGCCCGTGGATTCGCGATACCTGGGGCTACAGCGGCACCGTGCAGTTCCTCGCCAACCGCGGCTATGCGGTATTTCAGCCCAACTTCCGTGGCTCCTCCGGTTTCGGCAAGGAGTTCCTCAACGCCGGCAACCAGGAGTGGGGCACGGGCGTGATGCAGCACGACGTCACCGACGGCGTGAAATACCTGATCGACCAGGGCATCGCCGATCCCGACCGGGTCGCGATCTTCGGGGCCTCCTATGGGGGCTACTCGGCCCTGGCCGGGCTCACCTGGACGCCCGAGCTGTACGCCGCCGGCATCTCCATGGTCGGGCCGTCCAACCTGATCACGCTGATGGAGTCCATCCCGCCGTATTGGGAGGCCGGCATCCGCCGCATGCACGGCCGCGTCGGCGATCCGGAAGACCCCGAAGACCGCGAGCGCCTCAAGGCGCAGTCGCCGCTGTTCCACGTCGAGAACATCCAGGCCCCGCTGATGGTCGGGCAGGGCGCGAATGACCCGCGCGTGAAGCAGCAGGAGTCCGACCAGATCGTCGCGGCGCTGCGCGAGGCCGGGCACCCGGTCGAATACCTGTTGGCCCCGGACGAGGGCCACGGCCTGGTCGACCAGACCAACCGGCTCGCCTTCTTCGCCGGGCTGGAAACCTTCCTGGCCGAACACCTGGGCGGCCGCCATCAGGCGGACTACCCCGAGGCCGTGCAGGAGCGCCTGGACCTGCTGCGCCAGGACGTCGACGAGGTGGAGGCTCCGTAAGGGTCTAGCGCGCCCTGCCCGAGGAGGATGCGTGCAGCTTCGGTGAAGGTGAAACAGCGATGTGCTGTGGGTCGGCAAGCTCAAGCTGCATTCAGAGGAGGTTGTGCGCGACTACGTTATGCGCCAGCGCGGCCAGGCGGCGCTCGACTTCCCCGCTGTCCACGGGCGTTGTAGGTCGCCCAGTAGTCCGGCAGGCCGTGCAGTGTCCCGCACGGCTGCGGGGTCAGAACAGTTCGATCTCGCCCGCCTCGATTGGCGTGGGCTTGATTGCACCTTCCTCGACCAGCCGGTCATACAGGCAGACTCGGTTCTTGCCGTGCGCCTTGGCGTGGTACAGGGCCTGGTCGGCCTCGTCGAGTGCCGCGCTGGCGGTCTTGTAGGGCGCCAGCCGCGTCACGCCGATACTGGTGGTGAGCCGCCCTACCCGTGGTAGTGGGTACTCGGCTACAGCGCGGCGCAGCCGGTCAAAGGTGGCAATGGCCTGGCTGGCGTCGGCGAACTCGGCCAGTACCACGAATTCCTCGCCGCCGAAGCGGTAGACCAGGTCGTTCTCGCGGAAGCTTTGTTTCAGCAGGCGCGCGAGCAGGATCAGTACTTCATCGCCATACACATGGCCGAAACCGTCGTTGATCTTCTTGAAGTCGTCGGCGTCGATCACGCCCAGCCAGACGCCGGTCTGCCCCGGCTCTTGCAGCTGGCGGCGGTCTTCCGGCAATCCCGGCATCGGGCTGATCCGCTCCAGCGTTGTCAGATCATGGAAATTGTCATCGAAGGTCTTGCGGTTGAGCAGCCCGGTGAGCGCGTCGGTCTGGGCATCATCAATCAGATTGACGAAATTGCGATAGACCAGGAGAAAGCTTTCCACTAGGCGCTGGTCCACTCGCTTGCTGCCCAGGTGCCGGTCAAAGGCGAATACCAGGCAGATGCTGAATTCTTTGAGTCCCGACATCGGGAAGATCGATATCGCGCGACCCGCTTCGTCCTGATCCGCGACCCAGTGTCCGCTGGCCAGTGCCTGATCCAGCAGCCCCGCGGGCACAAAGGGATGTTCGGGGTCGAAGGGCACGCTCATCACCGCGTCGCGCTTGCGATCGTAGAAGTGCAGGCTCCGGGGGCGGCCTTCGGCATCGAACCGGATGGTCCGGGTGCAGGCGGACTCGTAGATGTCGTCCAGGGTCTTGAGCAGACTGTGTTCCAGTCGCTGGGCATCACGTATGCCCGTCAGTTGGGCTAGTCCGTCCAGCAGGTCTCGACCGCTGTTCATGGCATTGTTCTCGTGGCGGCGAAGGCGCTGTGTGGTTCTTCGCAGATGCTTTCAGGGTACCAGCGAAAAGACAAGCTCGAGCTATGTGATGCTGGGATTTCCCTGCCGGGCTCGTTTCACCGGGTTACGCAGATGGATCCATTCCGCAGACGCCGAGAAGGGACCCGAAGTGGAGGGCCGTAATGCCCAGCCGGTTGCTCGCCAGGTTTGGAGTCGAAAACAACAGGGCCCTCCGAAGAGGGCCCTGACGTGATCCTGCGCGGGGGATCAGTTGGAGAAGAAGCGCACGCTCGGGTCGGCCATGTAGGCGCCGACTTCTTCCGGATCGGCGGGGGTGATGCCGTCCAGCAGGTCCGCCTCGGTGTAGTCAGTGTTGGGCAGGAAGATCGCGCAGGTTTCCACCTTGGCACCGTTGTTGATGAGGTTCATCAGCAGCTGCTGGGCGTTGCGACCGGCGGGCTCCATGGTCGGGCCGTCGAAGTCTTCGGTGGCCATGGTAGCGGCCGGGCCGCACAGCAGCACGCGGATCTCCTGACCCTGACTCATGGTCTGGTTCGCCAGCACCATGGACATGAACTGGGTGTGGTCGTCGGCCGAGGTCAGGCTTACGAACAGCTTGTTGGGTTCGGCAGCCTGAGCTGCACCACTGGCACCGGCAATGGCGAGAACGGCGGAAGCGGCGAGCGTCTTGAGGGTTCGCATAGAATCTCCTTCGGTCTTCGTATGAGCGAATCATAAGATAAGCACATGCTAATGGATAGGGCAAGGGCTACTCGCAAGGCTGGGGCCATACAAAGCACGCACCTTCGAAATTGGTTTCCCTACGCACTTTTCGAAAGTGGGTGTCCCTTCGCAGTTCTCGAAAATGCGAAGGTCCTCTGCTTCAGCAACCGGCTGCACCATCCGGGTGGAGGAGCCGGGTGCGGGGGCACCGCATCCGGCAACAACCGTTGAGGGCGGCAGGCTTAGTGGTCGTGGGTCTCGTGCGCATCCACCGGGTCTTCGAACGCGATGAACAGGATGCAGTCCTCGTCCGAGATGCAGTGGGTGGTGTGCGCCAGGCGCGGCGGGCCGTAGGCGTAGGTCCCCGGTCGGAGTACAACCGGCTCCTGGTCGTCGTAATCCACTTGCATCTCGCCCTGAACGAGCACCATGCGTTCGGCGCTGGTGTGCCAGTGGTGGGGCGCGGTGCTGTTGCCCGGCAGCAGGAAGAACACATCGGCGTTGGGTTCGGCCGGGTCGCCCTGGAGGACGGCCAGGCGGCAGTCGTCGGGCATAAACGCCGGGCAGGGGTTCCATTCGAGGTCGGGGGAGTCCGGATCCCAGATGAAGGCCTGGCCGTCGTCGGCCCCCAGGCTCGCCAAGGGGGCGGCCAGGGCGAGCGCGGCGGCAGCCGTGGCCAGGTGGCGAAGCGCTCCCGCGGGCCGGGTCGAGTGGTCGTACATGATGCACCTCCTGTGGTCCATGGCTTGCGCGGCCGCGGGCCGGGCGTGACCTTGGCTTTGGCATGGCGGCCCCGCCACAGAGATTGGTGTGCGCGGCCTGTATCCAGGATTCTGGCTTGGGCCGGTCGGGGTCGCTTCCACAATCTTGCGGCGGGGGAGCGGATGTTGCGGTTACCGCGTCGCGCCGCGTCGCGCGGCGTCGGCCGAGGGTGGCGGTCGCCTTCACGGGCCGGCTCCTTCATCGCGAGGCGCGCTGCGCCGTGGCGATCGCTGAAGGGATGCCCGGCCGCTGATCGAGGCGGAGGTCCGGGGTTGCGTTTGGAGATGGCCACGGCCCCTCCGGGGCCTCGCCATGACGAGGCGGGGGGCGAGCTGGTTGGCCTCTGCTTTCTCGGGCCGGTTCCGTCATCGCGAGGCGCGCTGCGCCGTGGCGATCGCTGAAGGGATGCCTGGCCGCTGATCGAGGCGGGCGTCCGGGGCCGCGTTTGGAGATGGCCACGGCCCCTCCGGGGCCTCGTCATGACGGGGCCGGGAGCGAGCTGAGTTGGCCTCTGCTTTCTCGGGCCGGTTCCGTCATCGCGAGGCGCGTAGCGCCGTGGCGATCGCTGACGGGATGCCCGGCCGCTGATCGAGGCGGACGTCCGGGGCCGCGTTTGGAGATGGCCACGGCCCCTGCGGGGCCTCGCCATGACGGGGCGGGGGGCGAGCTGGTTGGCCTCTGCTTTCTCGGGCCGGTTCCGTCATCGCGAGGCGCGCTGCGCCGTGGCGATCGCTGAAGGGATGCCCGGCCGCTGATCGAGGCGGACGTCCGGGGTTGCGTTTGGAGATGGCCACGGCCCCTCCGGGGCCTCGCCATGACGGGGCCGGGAGCGAGCTGGGTTGGCCTCTGCTTTCTCGGGCCGGTTCTGTCATCGCGAGGCGCGTAGCGCCGTGGCGATCGCTGACGGGATGCCCGGCCGCTGATCGAGGCGGAGGTCCGGGGTTGCGTTTGGAGATGGCCACGGCCCCTCCGGGGCCTCGCCATGACGGGGAGGAAAGTGAGCGGGCTGGCCTCTGCTTGCTGGGCTTAGGGTGCCCGCGCTGGTGGACTAGCGGAGGGTCTCGGTCTTGCGCGCCTCGGCCTCGCTGCGTTGCTCCGGGGTGAGCTGCTGGTGGACGTAGTCGCGGGCTTCCGCGGCCGGCTTGTGGCCCTGATCGGCTGCGCGCGCGAACCAGACCCAGGCACCGGGCAGGTCGGCCTCCACGCCACGGCCCTCGGCGAGCACGATGCCCATGTTGTACTGCGCCGGGGCCAGCCCCTGCCGCGCCGAGGCCAGGTACCAGGCGGCCGCGGCCGCCTCGTCCTGAGCCACCCCTAGCCCCCGTTCCAGGAGGACGCCCAGATTCGCCTGAGCCAGGGGATGGCCGGCTTCGGCCGCGGCGCGATACCAGTGGGCCGCCGCCGCCAGGTCTTCGTGCGTGCCGTTGCCGTCGCGGCAGAGGTTGCCCAGGCGGGCTGCGGCGTCCGGGTCTCCGGCCTCGGCGGCTTGCCGATACCAGTGGGCGGCGCCGGTCATGTCGGTTGCTACACCGTCGCCCTGTTCCAGGGCCAGGGCGAGGTTGAAGGCCGCGTCGCGGTGTCCCGCCTCGGCGGCCTGGGCGTAGTACTCGGCTGCCGCGGCCCGATCGCGCGCGCATCCGCTGCCTTGCTGGTGCGCGACACCGAGACTGTTCAGGGCGTCGGGGTCGCCGTGCTCCGCAGAGCGTTTCCACCACTGGACGGCTTCGGTGGCGGCGGCCTCGTCGCCCGCGTTCTGCAGCAGCACGGCCAGGTTGTTCTGCGCCACGATGTGACCCGCCTCGGCCGCATGGCGGTACCAGTGTCGGGCCGCGTCGGCATCGGCGGGGTCGGCCTTCTCCGCCATCACGCCCAGGTTGAAGCTGGCATCGCTCAGCCCCTGCTCCGCGGCCTGTTCCCAGTACCCGCGCGCACGCTCGGCATCGGCCTCCAGCCCCAGGCCGTCGGCATACAGAATCCCCATACCCAACTGGGCCCAGGCCGAGCCGGCCTCGGCGCTGGCCGCCCACAGTTCCCCGGCGGTCCGATAGTCGCCGCGTTCAAACGCGGCAAAGCCGTCCTGATCGGCAATGCTCGGATCTTCGGGCTGTTCCGGGTCCGGGGAGTCGGCAGGCGTACCCATGGTGGTGGTTCTCGCTGGCAGTGTTTGCGGAGCGCCCGAGCATACAGCCTGGGCACTCGGCCGCAAGCAACCCCGGGCGCTGACCACCCCGTTGCGGAGCGGACACGATGGGTGTCCTCGTCTTCGTTGCCCCCGTGAGGCTTCACCACACGAAGAAGCAAACACCGTCATCGCGAGGCGCGCAGCGCCGTGGCGATCTCTGTGGATGTCCTCGGCGCTGATCGAGGCGGACGTTTGGGGCTGCATGCGGAGATGGCCACGGCCCCTGCGGGACCTCGCCATGACGCGGCAGAGAAGGTGGGTGTCCTCGTCTTCGTCGCCCCTTTGAGGTTTCATCACGGCGGAGAAGCAAACACCGTCATCGCGAGGCGCGCAGCGCCGTGGCGATCTCTGTGGATGTCCCCGGCGTTGATCGAGGCGGACGTCTGGGGTTGGATTCGGAGATGGCCACGGCCCCTGCGGGACCTCGCCATGACGCGGCAGAGAAGGTGGGTGTCCTCGTCTTCGTTGCCCCCGTGAGGCTTCACCACACGGAGAAGCAAACACCGTCATCGCGAGGCGCGCAGCGCCGTGGCGATCTCTGTGGATGTCCTCGGCGCTGATCGAGGCGGACGTCTGGGTTGGACTCGGAGATGGCCACGGCCCCTGCGGGACCTCGCCATGACGCGGCAGGGAAGAAGGATGTGTTCTTGTTGACTTTTCTCAGGTATGCCCTGGTGCGTGTCCCTGGCGGGGGCTGTCGAGTTCGAGCAGCTCCAGGCGATGATTGCCGGTGGGGTTGGGGCCCGAGGGGCCCTGAACGAGGAGGGCGAGACCGTCGTGGATGGCGTTCTCGGCGAGCCACTGGCGCGCAAAGTCGTTCCAGTCGCTGCGGTCCTCAGCGACTGCCACCGGCTGGACGCCGTAGGAGAACTGCAGGTTCTGGGCGGTTTCCGGATCCGGGGTGAAGGCGGCGACCCAGCAGGGCAGGCGCAGGCGCGCGATGCGCCGGGCGGTCGCGCCACTGAGCGTGGGCGCCAGGGTGACGCGCGGCAGGCGCCGTTGCGCGGTGTGGAATACGCTGCGCGCGATCAGGTCGACCGCGCGATCGTGCCCGGCTTCTTCGGGCTCGTCTGGACTATCCGGGGCCATGCCGCTGTCACGCTCCGGTTCGATCGAGCGGGCGATAGCGGCCAGCATCGCCACGGATTCCACCGGATAACGCCCCATGGCCGATTCGCCGGAGAGCATTACGCAGTCCGTACCGCCGAGGATGGCATTCGCCACGTCGGTGGCCTCGGCGCGCGTGGGCCGGCGTGAGGTGACCATGGACTCCAGCATCTGGGTGGCGGTGATCACCGGACGGTTGTGCTGGTTGGCGCGCCGGGTGATGCGGCGCTGGGCGCGGGCGATGCTCGCGATCGGGATCTCCACCCCCAGATCCCCGCGCGCCACCATGATGCCGTCCGCCGCCTCGAGGATGCCGTCGAGCTGCTCCAGCGCCGCGGCCCGTTCGATCTTGGCGATGATGAAGGGGTTGTAGCCCAGCGCCTCCGCCGCCTTGCGCACGGCCAGGATGTCGTCGCCGTCGACGACGAAGCTCTGGCTCACGGCATCCACGCCATGCTCCGCCGCAAACCGCAGCCAGTCGTGATCGTCCAGGGTAAAGGCACGGATGCCCAGGTCGATACCCGGCAGGTTCAGGCCCTTACGCGAGCGCAGCTCGCCGCCGGTCAGCACGCGGCAGGCGACCTCGCGGCCCTCGACCGATACCACCTCCAGCTCGATGTAGCCGTCATTCAGAAACAGCGCATCACCGGGCTGTACCGCCTCCGGCAGCTCGGAGAACGACACGCTGACACGAGAAGCATCGCCGACGCAGTCCTCCGTGGTCAGCGTGATCGTCGCGCCGGGCTCCAGTTCGATCGGCTCCTCGGCCAGCTCGCCGATCCGCATCTTCGGCCCCGGCAGGTCGCCGAGTATCGCGACGCGGGCACCGGTCTCCTGCGCCGCCTCGCGGATACGGCCGATTAGGTCGGTGTGGTAGGCGGCATCGCCGTGCGAGAAGTTCAGCCGTGTCACATTGAGCCCGGCCTGCATCATCCGCCGCAGCGTGTCCGGGGAGTCGGACGCCGGCCCGATGGTGGCCACTATCTTTGTCTTCTGTGCGGGAAACGGCATGGGCAGGCCCTTACTCGATCAATGCCCCTTGAGGGTAAACCGTCCGCGCCAGCCTGTCGCCGCTGGGCTTTCTGGTTCGTCCGCCGTCAGTTGGGGGGACAACTGGCGCTGAACGACGAGTAGCTGCAGCATCAAGAGGGTGGGTGTCCTCTTCTTCCTTCTCTACTTCTTGCATCGAATATCTCCCTGCGGGCGGTCGGTGTTTGCCTGGTAGATACCCCTAGGGGGCGCGGCGGGGTTCCGCGTCACAACCCTCATGAAATCGGGGTTGGTTGTGGGGCGGACCGCATCTACCGAAGGTCTAGGGTAGCTTTCGGGCCGTTCGGGCCAGCCGGCTGTCAGGAGACGCCGCTCGGGGAGGGATCTCATGTCCACTGATTCGTACATCCATTTGCTGCATCCGCGTCGCTGGCGGCGTTCAGGTCTGGTAACCGCGTCGGCGGTCGTGCTGATGGCCTGTGGTCCCGGGGATGGGCAGTCGGAAGTGCCGGGGGTGTCGGGCTCGTCGCTGGAACATCCGGAGGGCACCGGTGAACTGGTGGTGGTGACCCGCAATGCCCCCACCGCCTGGTTCTACGACCGCCACACCGAGACCGCAGGCCCGGAACACGACCTGGTGGAAGCCTTCGCAGCCGCGCGTGGCTGGGAGGTCCAATGGAAGGTGGTGGACTCGGTGGGCGAGGTGCTGAAGTCCCTGGCCTCCGGCGAGGTCCATATGGCGGCGGCCGGTCTCACGCATCTGGAATCGCGCGATGAGGATTTCCTCCGCGGGCCGCAGCATACCGAGGTGACCGAGCAGGTCGTGTGTCACCGCGATCGCGGCTCGCTGCCGGAGTCGGCCGCCGATCTGGACGGGCTGGAGCTGGCAGTCAGCGCCGGCAGCGCCTACGTCGAAACCCTGCAGGCGCTGGACGAGCCGGTGGCCCATCGCGCCGAGCCGGAGGGCACCGAGCGCCTGCTGGCGGCCGTGGAAGAGGGCGAACTCGACTGTACAGTGGCCGACTCGCATATCGTCGACCTCAACCAGCGGATCTTCCCGCACCTGGAAGTGGCCTTCGACGTGAGTGATGAACGCGCGATCGGCTGGTATCTGCACCCCGATTTCGAGGAACTTGCGGCGCAGGCGGGTGCGTGGATGGACACCGACGAGGGGACGCAGGTGCGTGCCCGGGTGGACGAGCAGTACTATGCCTACGTCCCGGAATTCGACTTCGTGGACCTGCGTGCGCTGACCCGGCGCATCGACCAGCGGCTGCCGGATTTCCGCCCGGTGTTCGAGGAGGCCGCTGACGAGTACGAACTGCCAGCCGACCTGCTGGCCGCGCTGGCCTACCAGGAGTCGCACTGGGATCCGCAGGCGCGCAGTCCCACCGGGGTGCGCGGGATGATGATGTTGACCCAGCGCACCGCGCAGGAGCTGGGGATCGAGGATCGCCTGGATCCGGAGCAGAGCATTCGCGGTGGCGCGCGCTACCTGCACCAGATGCACGAGCGCCTGGACGAGGACATCCCGGAACCGGACCGTACGTATCTCGCGCTGGCGGCCTACAACATCGGCCGCGGGCACCTGCTGGATGCACGGCGCCTGGCGAGAGAACTGGATCGCGACCCAGACCGCTGGGCGGACATGCGCGAGGTGCTGCCGCTGCTGACCGAGGAACGCTATTACCGCGATCTGCGGTTCGGCTACGCGCGCGGTTACCAGCCGGTGTACTACGTGCAGCGCATCCGCAACTACCGTGCCGTGATCCGGCCCGCCTTCGTGGGGGACGAGGTCGCCGTGGACGGGCCGGCGCCGTCCATCTTCTCGCGGCTGCTGTCGGACTGAGCGGGCCTCCGGTCAATTCTTCTTCCAGCGTCTGCGCCCAGGCGGGCAGCAGCTACGTCTAGCGAAGCGGGCAAACCTCAACAAGGTGGGTGTCCTTTTTTTTCGTCGCCTTCTCAACCCGTCTTCGCAACCAAACACCGTCATCGCGAGGCGCGCAGCGCCGTGGCGATCTCCGAGGGTGTGTCCCCAGCGCTGGCCAGGGCGGACGCGGGAGGTAGCGTTCGGAGATGGCCACGGCCCCTGCGGGACCTCGCCATGACGGCCAGAAAAAACTGGGTGTCCTCTCTATCTTCGTCGCCTTCTCAACCCGTCTTCGCAACCAAACACCGTCATCGCGAGGCGCGCAGCGCCGTGGCGATCTCCGAGGGTGTGTCCCCAGCGCTGGCCAGGGCGGACGCGAGAGGTAGCGTTCGGAGATGGCCACGGCCCCTGCGGGACCTCGCCATGATGGCCAGAAAAAACTGGGTGTCCTCTCTATCCACCACTGGCAGAGGCAAACGTCAGGAGTTGCGTTCGGAGATTGCCACGCCCCCCGGGGCCTCGCTCTAACGGGCAATAGAATGATGCTATCGAGGTCCGAGCCCTTTTCCCGCTGGTTTTCGCGTGTCGTTCAGGCGGAACCCGGATTCCTCGCAATGGTCCATCGGTATGTGTTCGGGGCAGGGGATCCGGCAGGCCGACAAACACCGGCTGTCAGCGCATCAAGTCGGAAGGACGGTGGACGTGATACGGAACAGGATCTGCGCATGCCCCATGGTTCTGGTGGCCGTGGCGCTTCTCGTGTTCGGCCTGAGCGGCAACGCGGCCGCCGGGGAACGGGAGGCCGAGATCGTGCAACTGGTGGAAGGCCTGGACGAGGACGAGCTCATCGTCTTTGAGCCGGACGACGCCCAGTACACCGTGACGGTCTTTACCGACGTCAACTGCCCTTATTGCCGCGAGTTCCATCAGCAAATCGACGATTACCTCTTATGGGACATCCGCATTCGCTATGCGGCGTTCCCCGTCATCGGCAACGCCTTCGAGCAGATGGAGGCGTTGTGGTGCAGCGACGACCGGCAGGATGCCATCACCCGGGCCAAGCTGGGCGAGACCATAAAGGCGGAAGACTGCCCGAACCCCGTGGCCGATCATCTGGCCATCGCCCGGGAGCAGCGGTTCCGGGGCACCCCCACCATCATCACCCCTCAGGGCCGGATCAGGTACGGCCTTGTCTCCGCCGCCGAACTCGTGGATATGCTGGAAGCCGAGGCGGCCCGGTAAGCAGCGTCTCAAGAAGGTGGGTGTCCTCATCTTGACCTTGAACAACGAGTAGCCACCGCATCGAGAAGATGGGTGTCCTCTTGTTCCTAAGCCGTTAGTGCGCGTTTTCTGCAGCTACGCGGCTGGCTGCCCGTTCTCTCTGTGCCCGTCGAACCGCATCGGCTGCACGGCGTCCAGCTTCACGCTCTTCCGTGCACACCAGAGGTCGTGCTGATCCTGCATGGCCAGCCAGCTTTCCGGCGATCGGCCGAGCGTTTTGGACGCAGTGCCATCTCGGGACTCACCCCGCTGCGTCCCTGCAGGACGCGCCCCAGGGTGGAAGGCGAGACATCGAGCTTGCTGGCCAGCTGGCGGGCACTCAGCCGAAACGGTTCCAGATAGACCTCGCGAATGAACGCGCCCGGATGCGGAGGGTTGTGCATGGTCATCAGTGGTAATCCTCGAAGCCTACGGCAGTCGTCGCCACAGCGAAGGAAGATGGGCGTCCTCTTTTCCCCTTTTCCCGAGAGAGATTACAAAAAAGGCCCGGTCCATTGAGACCGGGCCCTGGTGTCGACGCTGCCGAAATCAGGTGCCGATCAGGCCGCCATCATTCTTGGTGACTACCACAGTGGCGGGACGGGGCCGGCCACCGCGGGCGCCATCGGGCCAGGAACTGATCGCCTTCGGCTCCTTCGGGTTGCTGTGGCGGTGATTGACGTAGTGGTCTCCACCGCCGCCTGGGTGCTGGATGTTTACGAACAGCGTCGTGCCATCGGGGCTAACGTGTGCGCCAGTGATTTCCGAGCCGACGGGCCCGGTCAGGAATCTGCGCACTTCGCCAGTTTCCGTATCGGCGGCCATCAGCATGTTGTTTCCAAAGGCTTCATAGGCGCCACCCTTGCGCGGATAGATGCCCCCGCCACCCATGTCCGTATTGATCCAGAGAATGCCCCTCGGGTCGAACGCCATCCCGTCGGGTTGTGCAAACATGTCGCCGCGAATGTTTCCGCGTCGGTTGGGGGATTCGTCATTCGGGTTGCCGGCCATGACGAAGATATCCCAGCGGAAGGTATCGGCGGCCGGGTCGTTGCCCGTTTCTTTCCAGCGCAGGATATGGCCCATTACGTTGTCCTCGCGCGGGTTCGGGGCATTCGGGTCCTTGCTGCCGAAGTCGCGGCGAGTTAGTGACCCTTCATCGCCCCGGCGGCCGTTCTGGGTCAGTGCAACGTAGGCCTGACGGGTTTCCGGATGTACGGCGATCCACTCGGGTCGATCCATGGGCGTGGCACCGACGACGTCGGCAGCCTTGCGCGCGTGTACCAGGACGTCGGCCTGGTCCTTGAAGCCGTTTGCCTCGGTCAGCCCGTTTTGTCCGTAGACCAGCGGGATCCATTCGCCGCCACCTTGATCATCGTAGCGAGCGACATACAGGGTGCCATCGTCGAGCAGATCGCGATTGGCCTCGCGGTCCATCGGCTGCCACGGTTTGCTGGAGACGAACTTGTAAACATATTCGAACCAGTCATCGTCGCCCATGTAGTAAACCACTCGACCATCCTTGGCGAGCGTGAACGCCGCATTTTCGTGCTTGAAACGGCCTAGCGCTGTCCGCTTCACAGGCGTGGAGTTCGGGTCGTAAGGATCGATTTCCACCACATAGCCGAAGCGGTTCGGTTCGTTCGGGTTCTTGCCGGTGTCGAAGCGTTCATCCGCATCGGCCCAGCGCCATCGGGGGTTGTCACTGACGCCGTAGCGCTTGTAGGCCTCGGGCACTTCGGCTGTCGGGTGGCGGAAGTAGACATCCCAGTTTTCTTCACAGGCGAGATAGGTGCCCCAGGGGGTGTAACCGTGTGCACAGTTATGAAAGGTGCCAAGGATCTCGCGGCCTTCAGGGTCAGCTTCCGTCTTGAGCAGTTCGGACCCGGCAGCAGGGCCACCGACTCGCATCGGAGTGTATGCAGTCACTCGACGTCCGTATTTGGACGGACGCACGACTTCCCACTGGCCGTCTACCTTGCGCACCTCGATGACCGACACGCCGTGAGCAGCCTGAGATTTGCGGACCTTCTCCGCGGTCAGATTGGCCTGGCCATCTGGACCCTCGCCGTCCCCGTGCAACAGGCCTTCATCGGTGAATTCGTGGTTCATGACCAGCAGGCCGTGGTCAGCGTTGTCCGAACCCAGAGGCAGCGGGAAGAACTGCATGCCGTCGTGGTTCATGCCCGCCTGCTGAGCCTGTTCCTCGGCGGTATTCAGGCCATCCTGGCGGAAGGCCGGGCCGTCGGAAACGGGGTCGCCCCACGCGTAGAGAACGCGTGCGGTGTAGTTCAGCGGTACTCGCACCTGGTCAGCGGTCGAGGTCGAGATGGCGTCAAAACCGAGGCGACCGCCCCCGGCTGCTTGTGAAGCCACGCCGATCGCGGACGCGGATGCACTCCCCGGGGCAGCGAGGGCGGTGCCGCCTAGGAAGGCGGCGGACGCCAGGCCGATTCCGCCGGCCATAAAGTCTCGGCGCGAAACCCGGCGTTCAATGAGCGTGTCGATCGATTCGTTTTTGTGGCGCATGGTCGTCTCCCGTTAGTACGTACTTGAACGTAACGGGAACGCTAATTGGGGACTGTTTCAGGCCTGTTTCCGCCGGGCGAAGAATGTGTGACTTGATTGGCAACGAGAGTCCGCCAGCCGAAGGGACTGGGCGGCAACAGGAAGGTGGCGGTTGTCCCGTTCTTCTATTCGTTGCGCTTCCAAGCGGGAATGACCGTCGTGGTTTCAGAAGGCCATCGAGGTACGGCCCCGATTTGTCCGATATAGCTATCCACTTGAGTCCTTGTCATCGCCCTCGTCGCTTTCCTCCAGCCCCAGCCGCTGGTGCCACTCGGCGATGCTTTCCTCCGGGAAACCGGAGAAACATTGACTGGTGTCGTCTGCCTCCACATCCGCCCAGTTGGCCTTGCTGTCGAGCAGGATATGGACGTGCTCGGGCGGGGTCGGCAGTTCGCTGTCGATGGCGGAGGCAAAGGGGTGGACGAGGGCGGGCCAGCGTGGATCATAGACCCAGAGGGCGCTGGCGCAGTGGCGGCAGAAGTGGCGCTCGCCGACGCTCGGCTTGCAGTCGATCACTGCATGGTAGATACCCGTGTGCTCGGCACCCTCGACCTCCAGCGTCTCGGCGCGTCCGCTCAGGTTGATGGCATAGCCGCCACCCCCAGCCGTCTTGCGGCATATCGAGCAGTAGCAGCGCTGGTAGGGATACGGATGCGGCGATTCCACACGAAAGCGCACCGCGCCGCAGTGACAGGACCCTTCGAGCAGCATGTCCTCTTCTCCCGAATTGGCGGGCTACTGTCAGTCTAGTGCAGGTTCGGGACGCTCACTAAACAGCTCGCGGAGTGGTTCACGGGCCCGTTGCCAGCAAAGCTCTGGCGCCATCCGTCCGGATCAGGTGCAAGGGGGGGCGTTTGTTTGTCCTGTGCGGACAAAGCCGCCAAACCGGTCACTTTGGCCGACAAAATGCTGAATTGTCCGTTCGCTACCCCGACGGCTCTGGCCTGTATGCGGCGAAAACGGCCGTAGCAAAGGGCGGCGGGGCTCTTGGCGCGCTTTCTGCAGGGGGGTTGAGTGGGCCGGCTGAAAGCCGGGGAACCATGAACCCCAACCGTCAGGAGTTCGCTCGCATGAAGCACTCACGCTTGTTCGCAGCGGGGCTTGTCGCCTCGCTGGCGATGGCCGGCACCGCATCCCAGGCTATCGCCGACAATGACGAAATTACCCGTGGCCAGTTGATGGCCGCTTCCTGCAAAGCCTGCCATAACGCGGCCGCGGCCGAAAAAGGTGTTCCGGATCTCAGCCGTGTCTCGGCGGGTGTCATCCAGAGCCAGATGCGCGCATTCCGCGATGGCGAGCGTGACGCGACCATCATGGATCGTCACGCCAGGGGCTACACCGACGAGGAGATCGAAGCGATGTCGGTCTACTTCGCGCGCTTCTGATCACGGGGGATAACAACAATGCATAACTTTACGCGACGTCACTTCCTCAAGGCCTTCGGGATCACCAGCGCGGCTGCCCTGACCGGTATCGGTTTAACCCCTCATGCTGTGCATAGCGCTGGCAAGGCCCACGTAGTCGTGGTCGGGGGCGGCACTGGCGGTGCCACCGCGGCGCGCTATCTCAAACAACTCTCGCCAAGCATGGCGGTCACGCTGATCGAGCCCAACGCCACCTACGTCACCTGCTACGGCAGTAACTGGGTGCTTGGCGGCTTCGAGAGCATCGAGGCGATCACGCACGGCTACGACAACCTGCGCGACCGCGACGGTGTGGATGTCATACAGGACAAGGTCATTGGCGTGGATGCTGATAGCCGCACCGTCCGGCTCGAAAGCGGTGACAGCCTACAGTACGACAAGCTGGTCATGTCCCCGGGGATCGACTTCAAGTACGACGACATGCCCGGCATCGAAGAGTCCGATGCGGAGACGATCCCGCACGCCTGGAAGGCCGGCTCGCAGACTGAGCTGCTGCGCGCGCAGCTGCAGGCCATGCCCAATGGCGGGGTCTACGTCATGGTCGCCCCGCCCAACCCATATCGCTGCCCGCCGGGGCCGTACGAGCGCGTCTCGATGGTGGCGTACTACCTAAAGACCCACAAACCACGCTCCAAGGTCATCGTCCTCGATCCCAAGGAGGGCTTTGCCAAACAGGGCCTGTTCGAGGAGGGATGGGCCGAACACTACGGCGACATGATCGAATGGCGTGGCGGCTCTAACGGTGGGCGCGTCGAGGAGATCGACGTCAGCGGAAAGACCGCCCACGCGGATGGTGGCCAGGAGCGTGTCCGCGCGGACGTGATGAACTTCGTCCCCGCACAGCGCGCCGGACAGATCGCACACGATGCAGGCCTCACCAACGAACAAGGCTGGGCCCCGGTCGATCAGCGGACCTTCAAGTCCGTCACGGACGACAACATCTACGTGATCGGGGATGCCAGCGTAGCGGGTGCCATGCCCAAGTCCGGCCACGCGGCCAACAACCAGGGCAAGATCGTCGCAGCGGCCATCCTGCGCGAGCTATCGGGCCAGGAGCCCCTGGACCCGTCCTCGGCCAGCACCTGCTATGGCCTGATCACGCCGGACTATGGCGTCAGCATCGCCGCCGTGTACCAGTACCAAAACGGCGCCCAGGCGGCGGTCGAAGGCTCCGGTGGTGTCAGCCCGCTCGGCCAGTCTTCAACCTTTCGCCGCCAGGAGGCCGACCACACCCGCGCCTGGTACGCCGGCATCACTCAGGACATCTGGGGCTAGGCCCCAGCACTCTCCCAACCACTCTGATCGGCGCCTCCAGGCGCCGAGTTCCTTTCCGGCCACGCCCGCCAATGATGAGTGTCCTCTTCTTCGCAACCCGGGTCTAGAAAATAAACCTGTCCCCATTTTTCTCGCAGCAGTTGTTGCATTTTCTGCAACAACTGAATCTCGTTCTAACCCCGCGTAAGCGAAGACGATCGCTGGCACTGCGCCGACACCATCCCACCCTGCCGATCCTGGTCACGGGCCTGCTACCACTCATTTACTGGATGATCTTGCCGCTCCTATTGATCTGGTTTGTCTGCCGTCAGGTGAGGGGGCGGCTGGCCTTGAAGAACGAGTAGCTACAGCATCAAGAAGATGGGTGTCCCCTTCTTTGGCCCGAAATCACTTGACCACTACACGGCCAGAAGAATGTGGGTGTCCTCTTCTCCCCCGTTCCGTGATGTACGCAGAGACAATTCAATGCGCATTCGCAAGGTCCGAGCATAGCTCACTAATTGGATCAGCTTTTTTGCGCATTACGTCTTTAGAGTATTGTGCGACTAATCTTGCTGACGTCTTTTTGCACCAATTGGGACTTTTAAGCTCATTTTTATAATCAAATGAATCCGCATCCTGGTCTACAATTTCAGCGTTGAGATCAAAAGCGAGTGAACTGGCGAGCGAACCAAAAACATCGAGAAGTGCCTTTTGTTGCTCAGACTTAATTATCCCTTCCATATTATTTAACATTGCCACGCCCTCCGGTTTAGTTCGAATTAGACTGACAACGGCGTAAACCAAAAAGTATTTCGTAAGATTGTAATAGGCAAAATGTTTATCGTCGATGGCGTCAAGCGCCGACTCAACCGACTTGAAGCACTCCCAATAACCCACAATTCTTGCGCCAGTTACCTCAGGTCGACCAAATATGTTTGAGTGAAGCTCGTCCATGACTTTATATTTCTGGTGACAGCTCCATGGTTGTGCAAGATCCATCGCCAATAAAATCAGCCCTGCAGACTCATTTTTAAGGACTGTTTTCCCTTTGTTGGGCTCCCCTTGCTTAATCTCGTATGCAAGAGTCTCATTGCTGATCGCGCTCACTTCAGCCTTAAGTCGTTGCTGAATATTATGGTTGGATTTCAAATCACGCGCCTTTATTGCGTTTTGGTTATTGCTGTTTTTGGTGATCCGCTGGGAAAGAGCTAAGTCATCCTTTGTCTCTATCAGCTTCACCAAAATCTTAAGGTCGTCTGTGATTTTCGACTTTTCGGAGGTCAATGAAGAAAGACTCTGTGCACCGTTGACGACAACATAGTCCTTCACCTCGATACGCTCGTCGCATTCAGAAACTATCTCGCGGCACAGCACGTTGATCCCGTTGTGATACAGCGGAAAATTCTTGTGCTCGCTCTTTTCTTTTATGCTTTGCCTTAGTCCTCTGTTGACTTTAGTGTTTCCCAGGGCCAGCCGAACATTCTGCTCGAATAGACTCCCATCAGATATTCCATTCATTTTTAGAAGATTAAGGGCTGGAGCCAAAAAAAGGCGGGCAGCGGCCCCACCAGCCTCATATTCGATTACATCAGAGTCGGAAACATCGAAGTAATAATTCCCCTTTATACCTCCATCTACGTCTAAGTCGACATAATTATTGGCGATCGCTTCCGCATCAAAAAGGTTTATTTTGTTCAGTTTGGTGAGGATTGTTTTTGCATCGTCGTTTGCGCGCGCGTTGCTTATGAAAACACCGAGTACGTCATATCCACTATCCACCTTGGGGGAAAGGTGCGTGCGGGCAATGGTTTTTTTGAGCTTATCGTTTTTAGTTTCGTTGTAAATTTGGTCAATCTTATCTTTGCTATCGAATTGCTGAAGGGTCCCGTAGAACTCTTTGATGTCAGTATCGCCAAACTCAGCGTCGTCTTTTGTCTTGGTTTTCGACTGAAGTATATACACAGTCTCGGACACATCGTCGACATAGATCGCGTCTACACCCTTATCGTGCTTGTCATCCACGCACGCATCATCGGCATCAGTTTCTTCCAATCGATATATATTCTCCAAGAACCATCTAATAAACCGGCCGGAGAAGTCGGGGGCCCGCTTCTCGTATGTTTTGAGTTCCTTCGCAGAGAATGAATTGTAGTTAAGGTTATTAGCGTCCATTGGCCTTCTTCGCTCTTGTAGAAGTGGGGTTTCGCTGTAAGTTGCGTCCTTCTGCGGTTAATGGTTGTCAGTCTTTTGTGAGAAAGGGCGACTATGTGGGGCCGTATAACAGTGATTAGGGGCGCCGACGGATGTTGGTTAAAAATGCGCGCCATATTTCCTGGAGAGGGTGGCCTTATGAAGGGGCATTTATTCAGCGGGTTAAGGCCGCATAGGCGACGATGGATGTTGGATATGTTGCGGCGTAGATAGCGTGCGGGAGTCGGCAGGTCGAGTCTGCGCAGCCTTCCATGGTCATCGAGTGGATTGTGGCACAGCCTGTGTTGGTATTTCGAACGTGTCTATGTCGGGGCGATTCGCACTGCAGGCGAGGCGGTTCAGTCGAGGAAGGCGACGGATTTGACGAGCGCATGGGCGTGGGTGCCGTGCCGGAGGCCTAGCCGATCCGTGGATAACCGCGTCAACTCCGCCATCAACGTCTGCCCATCGTCCTGCCGGCACACGGCAAGTACGCGGGCGGGCCCGTGGTGCCCGGGCGCCTCGTCCAGCGACTCGATGGTGACGGGGATGATGTTGAGGATGGAGACGTCCTGGGGCGGCGACAGGGCGATAGAGACGTCGCGGGCGTCGATGCGCAGGCGGGCCGGGCGGCCGGCGCCGTTGGTGGCGCCGGGGGTGGACGGTACGTGGTAGCGGGCCTCGGGCGGGCCGAACGGGTGCAGGCCGTGAGCGTCGGCCGGGCCGAGCGTGCCTTGGAGGACGGAGACGGCGCCTTCGTCGCGGAACAGGGGGGAGTCGGCACGGGCGAGGGCGTGGCGCAGGGGTTCCAGGCGTTCGAGCTGGCCGTCGTGCATGAAGGCGACGCGGGTGGCGAGGCGTTCGACTTCGTCCGGGGCGTGGGTGACGAGCAGGCTGGGTATGCCGGTCTCTTCGGACAGGCGGGCGAGGAAGGGCATGATCTCGCGTTTGGTCTGGGTGTCCAGGGCATTCAGCGGTTCGTCGAGCAGCAGCAGGTCGGGGCTGGTGAGCAGGGCGCGGCCGAGGGCGACGCGCTGGCGCTGGCCGCCGGAGAGCTGGTCGGCGCGGCGCTCCAGCAGGTCGTCGATGCCGAGCAGGTGGGCGACCTCGTCCAGGTGCAGGCGGCGTAGGGGCTCCGGCGTGCGCTTGTAGCCGTATAGCAGGTTGCCGCGCACGGACAGGTGCGGGAGCAGGGTGGATTCCTGGAATACGAGGCCGACGCGGCGGCGGTGCAGTGGGACGAAGGTCTTGCCGGACTGCCAGGCGGTATCGCGAAAGTGCACCTCGCCGCCGGGTGGATGTTCCAGCCCGGCGATGATGCGCAGCAGCGTGGTCTTGCCGCAGCCAGAGCGACCGAACAGGGCGGTGACGCCTTCCAGCGGGAAGGCGGTGTCCACGTCCAGGGCGAAGCCGGGGCGTTCCAGCCGGGCTTTTATGCGCAGGGTGTCGGACTGGGGCCGGGTCACAGGCGCACCGTCTCGAAGCGGCGGTTGATCGCGTAGACGATGAACAGCACGGCGAAGGCGAAGATCAGCAGCCCGAAGGACAGGCGGTGGGCGGAGTCGAAGTCCATCGCCTCGGCGTGGTCGTAGATCAGGATGGACAGCACCTGGGTCTCGCCGGGGATCGCGCCGCCCAGCATCAGGATCACGCCGAACTCGCCGAGGGTGTGGGCGAAGGCGAGCGTGGCGGCGACGATGAAGCCGCCGCGGGTCATCGGCAGGATCACGGTCACGAAGCGGTCGATGCGCCCGGCGCCCAGCGAGCCGGCGATCTCCACCGGGCGGCGGCCGAGGTTGGCGAAGGCCTGCTGCAGCGGCTGCACGGCGAACGGCAGGGAGTAGATCACCGAGCCGATCAGGATGCCCTGAAAGGTAAAGGCCAGGTGGTTCAGGCCCCAGCTCTCCAGCGTGCTGCCGACCGGCCCGGCCGGGCCGAGCAGCACCAGCAGGTAGAAGCCGAGCACGGTGGGCGGCAGCACCAGCGGCAGGGCGACGAGGGCCTGCACCGCGGTGCGCACGCCGGGGGAGCCGCGCCCGTTGGCCAGCCACCAGGCGATCGGCGTGGCGATGACCAGCAGGATCAGTGTGGTGTAGAGCGCGAGCTTGAGGGTGACCTCGATCGCCATCCAGTCCGTGGGGCTCAGGTCCAGCATTCTGCTATTCGCTCCCGGGCATCTCGAAGCCGTAACGCTGCATGATCTCGCGGGCGGTGTCGCGGCCCATGAACCCGGCGAAGCGGTGCGCGGTGTCCTTGTCCGCGCCGCGACGGGTGATCACGAAGCCCTGGGTCAGCGGTTCGTGCAGCGCGTCGTCGATCAGGTAGTGCGGGTGCTCGGCGAGATCGGGAAACTCCGCGAGTGACAGGGCGATGATGCCGATGTCCGCGCCCCCGCCCTGTACCATGCGCGCCGTCTGGGCGATGTTGTCGCCGTTGACGATCTTGGGCTGCAGCGCGTCCCAGACGCCGGCGGCCTTCAGCGCCTCCTTCGCGCGCACGCCGTAGGGGGCGTGCGTGGGCGAGGCGATGGCCACGCGGCGGATGTCGTCGCGTGTCAGGTCTTCCAGCCTCAGCTCGGAGGCATCCATGCGATTGCTCCACAGCACGATGCGGCCGATCGCGTAGACGGACGGCTCGGTGACGGCGGCACCCTCGGCGTGGAGCCGCTTCGGGTAGGCGATGTCGGCGGAGAAGAAAAGGTCGTAGGGCGCGCCGTTGAGGATCTGCGTGGTCATGCGCCCGGAGGAGCCGTAGGTCACGCGCACGCGGTCGTCCGGATAGGCCTCGCGGTAGGCCTCCACGATCTCGTCCAGGGCAAAGCGCAGGTCGGAGGCGGCGGCGATGGTCAGCGGGCCGGAGGCATGCGCCAGGCCGGGCAGCAGCAGGAGCAGGGTCAGGAGGAGGGCGCGCAGGTGCATGGGTGGGGATAGTTCCCTGTGGGTGCGGGTTGTGGTTGGCTCGGGTCGTTTCGTTCGGCGACTGCTTCGTCGCGGTGCTCCTCGCAGTGACGGTGAGGCTGGGGATATGCGGGTCGTTATATTTCAGTTTGCATATCGACAGGCAGAAGCCTACACCGGAACGGCCTCCGGCTGCCAACCGTTTGGCAGACCCTGCCGCGTGTCAGGCGATATGCACGATGCCGACCACGGCGCCGGTCATCAGCGTGGCCAGCGTTCCGGCGACGATGGCGCGGATACCCAGGCTCACGATCTCGCTGCGCCGCTCCGGCACCAGCGCGCCGAGGCCGCCGATCAGGATGCCGAGACTACCCAGGTTGGCGAAGCCGCTCAGCGCATAGATCAGGATCAGCTCGCTGCGCGCGGACAGCGCATCGTCCCCCAGCTCCGCCATCTGCAGGAAGGCGACCATCTCGTTGAGGATGGTCTTGACCCCCAGCAGCGAGCCGGCGGTGGTGGCCTCGGCCCAGGGGATGCCCATCAGCCAGGCCAGCGGGGCGAAGAGCCAGCCCAGGATGCGCTCCAGACTCAGCGCGGCCCCGGCGACCTCGGGCAGCGCACCCAGCATCACGTTGACCAGCGCGACCAGGGCGATCACCACGATCAGCAGCGCGATGATCTGCAGCAGCAGTTCCAGCCCGCGCAGGGTGCCGCGGGTAATCGCGTCCATGGCGCTGGTCGCGCCCTCGGTCTCGGGGAGCAGATCGCCGGCGGTGGAGGGCGCGGTCGGCGGGATCATCACGGTGGCGATCAGCAGCGCGGCCGGCAGGCTGATCAGCGAGGCGACGATCAGGTGGCCCAGCGCGTCGTCCAGTACCGTGCCGATGATGGTCGAGTACAGCACCAGCATGGTGCCGGCCAGCGTCGCCATGCCCACGCTCATCAGCGCGAACAGCTCGCTGCGGTTCATCTGGCGCAGATACGGGCGGATCACCAGCGGCGATTCGACCATGGAGAGGAACACGTTCGACGCCGTGCCCACGCCCAGGGCCCCGCCAATGCCGAACGCCCGCTGCAGCACCAGCGAGGCCCCGCGGATCAGCACCGGCAGCACGCGCCAGTAGAACAGCAGCGCCGACAGGGCCGAGAGCACCAGCACCAGCGGCAGCGCCTGGAACGCGAGGATGAAGTTGTTGGCCGGGTCGTCGACCGCGAACGGCGGGTCGTCCCCGCCGATATAGCCGAACACGAACGAGGTGCCGGCCTGCGTGGCGTCGGTCAGTGCGATCACGACCTGGTTCAGCCAGAGGAATGCATGCTGCGCACCGGGGACGCTCAACAGCAGCACGGCGATACCGAACTGCAACGCCAGCCCGGCGAGCACCTCGCGCCAGGGGAAGCGTGTCTTGTGTTCGCTCAGCAGCCAGGCGATGGCCACGAATACGAGCAGTCCCAGCCCGGCTTGCAGTGCGAGCATGCGCCTTCCTTTATTCTGTGACGGCGTTCAAAAACCACACAGGATACCGGCTTTGGCTCGGATGCCAATGGGGGCGGGCGCAGGGGCGTGCACATTGGTAGGGTAGGCCCATTACACGGCGCTCACATGGGGCACAAGGAGCAGGGGTGACGCAGTCCGGCGATTTGCAGCCAGGGATGGTGGTGCTGCACGGCAACCATCTGGAGTCGCTGCGTGCCCTGGTGGTCGATTGGATGCAGCGTGCGCCGCTCGGCCCGCTGGAGAACGAGACCCTGCTGGTGCAGAGCAACGGCATGGCGCAGTGGCTGCGCTATGCCCTGGCCGCGCACCCGGATGCCGACCCGCCCGGCTGCGGCATCGCCGCCGCGCTGGATATGCAGTTGCCGTCGCGCTTTGTCTGGTCGGCCTATCGCGCGGTGCTCGGGCTCGAGGCCGTGCCGCTGGAATCCCCGTATGCCAAGCGCCCGCTGATCTGGCGTCTGATGCGCCTGCTGCCGGAGTGTCTGACGCGCCCCGAGTTCGCCCCGCTGGCGCGGTTTCTCGCCGATGACGACCCGCGCGACGGCGGCGATCTGCGCAAGCGCCACCAGCTCGCCGAGCGCCTGGCCGACCTGTTCGACCAGTATCAGGTCTACCGCGCCGACTGGCTGACCTCCTGGGCCGCCGGGCGCGATGTCTTGCGCGACGCCCGTGGCCGCGAGACCCCGCTTTCGGAGGACGACCGCTGGCAGGCCGCGCTGTGGCGCCTGCTGCGCGAGGACATCGGCGAGGGCGCGGCCGACACCAGCCGGGCCACGGTCCACGCCCGCTATCGCGAGGCCGTGCAGGGCCTGAGCGAGCGCCCGGCGGGGCTGCCGCGGCGGCTGATCGTGTTCGGCATCTCCTCCATGCCCGGGCAGATCCTGGAAGCCCTGGAGGGGCTGGCCGGCGTGTGCCAGATCCTCGTCTGCGTGCACAACCCCTGCGAGCACTACTGGGCCGATATCGTCGCCGACAAGGACCTGCTGCGCGCGACGCGCCAGCGTCAGGCACGCAAGGCCGGCATGCCCAGCGTGCTGGACGACGCCGAGCTGCACCAGCACGCGCACCCGCTGCTGGCCGCCTGGGGCAAGCAGGGCCGCGACTACATCGGCCTGCTGGACGAACACGACGACCCCACCGCCTACGACGCGGTGCTGCAGACCCTCGCCTGGAAGCGAGTCGACTACTTCGAGCCGCACGGCGGCGACTGCCTGCTGCATCAGTTGCAGGAGGACATCCGCGAGCTGCGCCCGCTGGGCGAGACCCGTGGGGCCTGGCCGGCGGTGGTGGCGGACGACGACTCCATCCAGTTCCATGTCGCCCATGGCCCGCTGCGCGAGGTGGAGATCCTGCACGACCGGCTGCTCGCGCACTTCGACGCCGACCCGGACCTGCGCCCGCGCGACGTGATCGTGATGGTCCCGGACATCGACGCCTACGCCCCGCATATCGAGGCCGTGTTCGGCCAGCTCCCGCCGGACGACCCGCGCTACATCCCCTACACCCTGTCCGACCAGGGGCCGCGCGGGCGCGACCCGGTGCTGATCGCGCTGGAGCGCCTGCTGTCGCTGCCGGAGAGCCGGATGGGCGTGGCCGAGGTGCTGGACCTGCTGGATGTGCCCGCGCTGCGCCGGCAATTCGGGATCGCGGAAGAAGACCTGACCACGCTGCACCGCTGGGCCGAGGAGTCGGGCGTGCGCTGGGGGCTGGATGCCGAGCAGCGCGCCGGGCTCGGGCTGCCGGAGGGGCTGGAGCAGAACACCTGGCGCTTCGGCCTGCGGCGGATGCTGCTGGGCTATGCGTCCGGGGGGGGCGGGGCCTGGCAGGGGCTGGAGCCGTTCGACGAGATCGGCGGGCTGGATGCCGTGCTGCTGGGCCCGATGGATGACCTGATCACCGCGCTGGCGGAGGCCTGGGGCTGGCTGCGCCACGCCCATACCCCCGGCGAATGGAACACCCGGCTGCGCGAGCTGCTGGATACCTTCTTCGCCGGCGAGACCGATGCCGAGCTGTTCACGCTGGGACGCCTGCGCGAGGCGCTGGACCAGTGGCAGGCCGACTGCGCAGAGGCGGAGCTGGACGACCCCCTGCCGCTGGGTGTCGTGCGCGAGCAGTGGCTGGCCAGCCAGGAGGACAGCGGGCTGGGGCAGCGCTTCCTGGCCGGTTCGGTCAACTTCGGCACGCTGATGCCGATGCGCGCGATCCCGTTTCGCATCGTCTGCCTGCTGGGCATGAACGACGGCGACTATCCGCGCAGCCCGACGCCGGTGGACTTCGACCTGATGCGCCGCGACTACCGCCCCGGCGATCGCTCGCGGCGCGAGGACGATCGCTACTTGTTCCTGGAGGCATTGCTGTCCGCGCGGCGACAGCTGCATGTCAGCTGGGTCGGCCACAGCGCGCGCGACAACGAGTCGCAGCCGCCCTCGGTGCTGGTCGCGCAGTTGCGCGATCACCTGGCCGCCGGCTGGCGGCTCCAGGGTGCGGAGGAGGTCGATGAGCCGACCAAGGACGACCCGCTGCTGGATCACCTGACCACCGTGCACACTCTGCAGCCGTTCTCGCCGGCCAATTTCCCGCCCGACCCGTCACACGCCCGGCACTACACCTACGCGCGCGAGTGGGAGGCGGTCCACCACGCCGACGAGACCCCGGCGCCGGACGCGCTCGAACTGCCGCCGCCGGACGAAGCCGACGATGAACGCGTGCTGGGCCCGGATACGCTGATGCGCTTCCTGCGCGATCCGGCGGAGGCGTTCTTCCGCCACCGGCTGGGCGTGGTGTTCGATCGCGAGGAGGCCCCGAGCGAGGACCTGGAGCCCTTCACCCTGGCCGGGCTGGAACAGTGGCAGGTGCGCGAGGCCCTGGTCGCGGCCGCGCTGGACCATGGCGAGGACCCCGAGACCTGGGGCCCGGTGCTGGAGGCCGAGGCCGCGCGGCTGCAGCGCGCCGGTGCGCTGCCGCTCGGCGCGGCTGGCGAGCTGGAACGCGAGGCGATGATCGCCGAGGCCGCACGTCTGCTGGAGCGCATCGGCCTGCGTCTGGCCGTCTGGCCGGAACGGCTGCCGCCATCGCCCGCCGTGCGTCTGGGGCAGGGTGGCTGGATGCTGGAGGGTGCCGCCCCGCCCCTGCGCGGCGGGGCCGGGCAGGCCGTGCTGCTGGACTACACCGTGAGCCGGCTGAAACAGAAAAAGGACTGGCGCGTGGACAAGGTGGCCAAGCCCTGGCTCGAACACCTGCTGGCGAACCAGGGCGCGGGCGAAGGCGGCCGGGTCGCGACCGAGGTGATCGGGCTGGATACCGGGATGCGCCTGCCGGGCGTGGGGCCGGAGCAGGCCCGCGAGCACCTTGGGGCCCTGGTCGAGGGCTGGGTGGCCGGGCTGGAACGCCCGCTGCCGGTGGCCTGCGCCACTGCCTTCGCCTGGCTGCAGGCCGAGGCGAAGGACGACCCCGACCCACTGGCGCGGGCGCGCAAGGTGCTGGTCGGGGACGACTTCAGCCCCGGTGAATGGGCGCGCAGCCCGGCCCTGGCGCGTGCCTGGCCGGACCCGGAGGCGCTGCTGCAGGACCCGGCGTTCGGGCACTGGCGCGACCGGCTGTACCGGCCGTTGTTCGAGGCGCTGGCCGCCGGGGAGGAGATGGAATGAGTGCAGGTGCGCAGCCGCTGGAGCTGATGGAACTGCCGTTGCACGGCAGCCGCCTGATCGAGGCCAGTGCCGGCACCGGCAAGACCTACACCATCGCCGCGCTGTATCTGCGGCTGGTGCTGGGCCACGGCGAGCTGCCGGAGGGTACCTGCGAGCTGACCCCGCCGCAGATCCTGGTGATGACCTTTACCGAGGCGGCGACCCGCGAGCTGCGCGAGCGCATCCGCGCGGTGCTGGCGCGCGGGGCGCGCATCCTGCGCGGCGAACCGGCCCCGGCCCACGAGGCGTTGTGGCCGGCGCTGCTGGCCGCCTACCCGGAGCCGGCCGCGCGGGCCGGGGCCGCGCGGCGGCTGGAGCTGGCCGCCGAGTGGATGGACGAGGCGGCGGTCTCGACCATCCACTCGTGGTGCTATCGCATGCTGCGCGAGCATGCGTTCGACAGCGGAAGCCTGTTCAACCAGCGCCTGGAGGCGGACCAGAGCGAGCTGCAGGCCGAGGCGGCACGCGACTACTGGCGTCGCTTTGTCTACCCGCAGCCGGCGGATCACCTGAAGCTGCTGCGCCAGGCCTTTGGCGAAGGACCCGACGAACTGCAGGCCCGGGTGCGGCCGCTTCTCGGCCATCTGACAGACACGGCGGGGCTGGAGCCCTACCGCACGCCGGACGGGCTGTATGCAGAGCTGGCCACGCGCCTCGCACGCCTGGCCGAGCTGAAGGCCGTCTGGCGTGAGGATGCCGCCGAGGTGGAGCGACAGTTCCGCGAGTTGCTGGCGAACGTGCTGCTCGGCACGAAGTACCAGAAGTCGGACGAGTTGATCGAAGTGATGCGCGCCTGGGCCGAGGACCCGGCCGCACTGCTGCCGGACAAGGTCGGCACGACGCCTGTGCTGGAGCGCATGTGCGCGGCGGGGATGGCCGAGCGGCTGAAGAAGGGCAAGTCCCTGCCGGACGACCTGCACCCGGCGTTTACCGCGCTCAATGCCGCCGCCGAGGTCTGCGCGGACGACAGCGAACGCCTGCTGCAGGCGGCGGCGGTGGAGATCGATCTCCAGTTCCGCCAGGCCCAGCGCGTGCGGGTGCAGATGGGGTTCAACGACCTGCTGCTGCGCCTGCGCGATGCCCTGGAGGGGCCCGGCGGCGAGGCGCTGGCCGAGACGCTGCGGCGTCAGTTCCCGGTCGCCCTGGTGGACGAATTCCAGGACACCGACCCGGTGCAGTACCGCATCCTCGAGCGCGTCTACCGCATCGAGGACAACCCGGCCGAGCAGGGGCTTCTGCTGATCGGCGACCCGAAGCAGGCGATCTACGGCTTTCGTGGAGCGGACATCCACAGCTACCTGAAGGCGCGGCGCGCGACCGCCGGGCGTCACTACACGCTGCCGCGCAACTTCCGCTCGACCGCGCGCCTGGTCGGCGCGGTGAACCGCCTGTTCGCCCATGCCGACGGCTGGTCGGAGGGTGCGTTCCTGTTTGGCCAGGGCGATGACGGCGAGCTGCCGTTCCACGCGGTGGATGCCCAGGATCGCGGCGAGCGCCTGGAACAGGACGGCGCCGAGGTGACGGCGCTGACCCTGTGGTGCATGGACCCGGGCACACCGGTCGGCACCGGTGTCTATCGCGAACAGATGGCCACGGCCGCGGCCGAGCAGATGGTGCGCGTGCTCAATGGCGGGACGGACGGGACCTGCGGCTTTCGGGATTCAGACGCGCTGCGGCCGGTGCGTCCGCGGGATATCGCCGTGCTGGTGCGCAGCAAGGTGGAGGCCCGCATCATGCAGGAGGCGCTGCGCGCGCGGGGGGTGCGCAGCGTGTACCTGTCCGAGGGCGAATCGGTGTTCGTGACCCCGGAGGCGGGCGACCTGCTGCGCTGGCTGCGGGCCTGTGCCGAGCCGACCAGCGAGCGCCTGCTGCGCGCGGCGCTGGCGACCCCGACACTGGGGCAGTCGCTGGCCGACTTGCACCGGCTGACCACCGACGAACTGCGCTGGGAGCACCGGGTCGAGCAGTTCCGCGAGTATCGCCGCCTGTGGCAGACGCGCGGTGTGCTGCCGATGCTGCGCCGCCTGCTGCACGACTTCGACGTGCCGCGCCGGCTGCTGGCCAGTGCCGATGGCGAGCGCGCGCTGACCAACCTGCTGCACCTGAGCGAACTCCTGCAGCGCGCGGCCGCGGAGCTGGATGGCGAGCAGGCCCTGATTCGGCACCTGGTGGAGCACCGCGAGGGCGAGCGCGCGACCGCGGAGGAGCAGGTGCTGCGCCTGGAGAGTGACGAGGACCTGGTCAAGGTGGTCACGCTGCACAAGTCCAAGGGGCTGGAGTACCCGCTGGTGTTCCTGCCGTTTGTCTGCGCGTTTCGCGCGGTCGACCCGAAGAAGGATGTGCCGCGTATCGATCGCCCGCCGGGCGGCAGGCCGCGCTGGATCTTTCGTATGGATACACGTGCCCAGGAGCGCGCCGATCGCGAGCGCCTGGCCGAGGACCTGCGCCTGCTGTATGTGGGCATGACCCGTGCGCGCCACGCCTGCTGGATGGGGCTGGTGCCGATCGTGTCGGGGCGAAGCAAGGAGAACGAGCTGCACCGCAGTGCGGTCGGCTATCTGCTGAATGGCCCGGAACCGATGCCGAACGGCGAGTTGGAGGACCGGCTGCAGGCGGCCCGAGGCGACGAGGCGGCGATTGCGATCGAACCCCTGCCCGAGATCACGGGCGCGGGCGTGCGGCTGGCACAGCAGATGGCAGCCCCCGGGCGCGCCCGTACCCCGACCCGCCCGGTACGCGAGCCCTGGTGGGTGGCGAGCTACAGCGCGATTGCGCACCCGGACGAGGCGGATGCGCCGGCGCCGCTGGTCGCCGACCCGGTGGCCCCGGATTCCGCGCTGGAGGACATGCTGCGCGAGAGCGCGGCCGACCCCGGGACTGGGCATGACCCGTTGCCCGAGGTACCGGTGGCCGGAGGTCTGCACGACTTCCCGCGCGGGCCGGCGCCGGGGACCTTCCTGCACGGCCTGCTGGAGTGGGCGGCCGAGCAGGGCTGGTCGGCCGTGGTCGCCGATCGCGCCCGGCTGGACGACGAGGTGCAAAAGCGCTGCGAACAACGCGACTGGGGCGACTGGGCCCCCGTCGTGCAGGACTGGATGCGCCGGCTGATCACGGCCGAGTACGCGCTGGCCTCCGGTGGCGCGTTCCGCCTGGATGGGCTGGGCGTGTATCAGCCGGAGCTCGAGTTCCTGTTCGAGACGCGCTGGCTGCAGAGCCGGCGGCTGGATGCCGCCGTGCGCGAGCAGTTGCTGCCCGGACAGCCCCGGCCGCCGGCGGGCGACCGGCTGTTGAACGGGATGCTCAAGGGCTTTGTCGATCTTATCTTCGAGCACGAGGGCCGCTATTACGTCGCCGACTACAAGTCCAACTGGCTGGGGCCCGGCCCCGAGGCCTATGTGCCCGAGCGCCTACGCGACGCGGTGCTGGAACACCGCTACGACCTGCAGCTGGTGATCTACACGCTGGCCCTGCATCGCCAGTTGCAGGCGCGGATGCCGGGATACGACTACGACCGCCACATGGGGGGCGGTGTGTACCTGTTCCTGCGCGGGATCGATGCGCCGGGGCGCGGCGTGTTCCACGACTGCCCGCCACGGGCGCTGATCGAACAACTGGACGACTGGTTCGCCGAGGGGCCGGACCGGCCGCAGGAGGCGCGGGCATGACGGCCGAGCGTGCATTGCAGGACACCGGGGCGCTGCTGGATCTGCTCGGGGAGTGGGAGCATGCCGGCTGGGTGCGCGGCGTCGACCGCGTGCTGGTGCGTTTTCTGCGCGAACAGGTGCCCGCCGCACCGCCACTGACACTGCTGCTGGCGGCGCTGACCAGCCACCAGGCCGGGCGCGGGCATGTCTGTCTGGACCTCGACGGCCTGCTGGAGGCCCCGGACCGGATGCTGTCGTTGCCGCCGGAGGGCGCGGAGCGGGGACTGCCGCGGCCCTCGGATGTCCTGCGCGGCCTGGACCGTGCGGCACTCGACACCGCGCTGGAAGGCCATCGAATCTGCGGCGTCGACGCGGACGCGGGGACCCCCCTCGTGCGGGCACAGGACCGGCTGTACCTGCGCCGCTACCGCGAGGCCGAACGCCGGATCGGGGAGGCGGTGGCCGGACGCCTGCGCGAGCAGCCCGCCTGGCGCGACGGGCTGGATACGGATGCGCTGCGCACCTGGCTCGATCGGCTGTTCGGTCCGGCCGAGGAGGGCGACGGCGAACCGGACTGGCAGCGTCTGGCCTGCGTACTGGCGGCCGGGTCCGCGTTCAGCGTGATCACCGGCGGGCCGGGTACCGGCAAGACCTACACGGTGTTGCAACTGCTCGCGCTGTTGCAGGGCCTGCAGGGGGAGGGCGAGCCGCTGCGCATCCGCCTGGCGGCGCCGACCGGCAAGGCCGCCGCGCGGCTGAATGCCTCGGTCGCGGGGGCGGTGGATGCGCTGGGGCTGGAACGCTTCCCCGGTGGCGAGCGCCTGCGCGCCGCGATCCCGCGCGAGGTAGTCACGCTCCACCGCCTGCTGGGCGCGCGACCCGATACCCGGCGCTTCCGCCACGATGCGCGCAATCCGCTGCCGGTGGATGTGCTGGTGGTGGACGAGGCCTCGATGGTGGATCTGGAGCTGATGGCCAGCCTGATGGCCGCGGTGCCGGCGCATGCGCGGCTGGTCCTGCTGGGGGATCGCGACCAGCTCGCCTCGGTAGAGGCCGGGGCGGTGCTGGGCGAGCTGTGCGCGCGGGCGGACGGCGGGCATTACACACCGCAGACGGCGGCCTGGCTGCGCGAGGTAGCCGGGCTGGCGCTGCCGGCCGGCTACGTGGACGAGGACGGGCGGGCACTGGACCAGCACGTGGCGATGCTGCGCCGCAGCCGGCGATTCGGCGCGGACAGCGGGATCGGTCGTCTGGCCGCGGCGGTGAACGACGGCACGGCCGAGGTGGCGGGCCACCCGGGCGAGGATGTACACGCGGCGGTGCTGCAGGGCCCGGACGATCCAGCCCTGCTGCGGCGCGCGCTGGACGGGGCCGGGCATGCCGAGGCGGCACCGTTCGGGGTCGTCCGCTATCTGGAGCATTTGACGGCCGGACGCCCGGCATCCCGCGATGCGCGCGGCACGTGGGAGGAATGGGCGCGCGGCACGCTGCGCGAGCACGGGCGCTTCCAGTTGCTGTGCGCTGTGCGCGAGGGGCCCTGGGGTGTGGACCGGATGAACCGCCGAGTCGCCGGGGCGCTGGCGGCCCGTGGTGTATTGCAGGCGGAGGGTGCCTGGTACGAGGGGCGCCCGGTGATCGTCACGCGCAACGACTACGCGCTGGGGCTGATCAACGGCGATATCGGCGTGACCCTGCGCGTGCCCGCCTGGCTGGCCCGGGGTGATGCCGAACCGGGCGCGGACGATGCGGCGGAATCGGCCCTGCGGGTGGCCTTCGTCGCGGCGGACGGGCATGTGCGCTGGATGATCCCGCAGCGCCTGGAGTCCGTGGAGACGGCGTTCGCGCTGACGGTGCACAAGTCCCAGGGCTCGGAGTTCGAGCATGTGGCCTTCCTGCTGCCCCCGCCGGAGAGCCCGCTGCTGACGCGCGAGCTGGCCTACACCGCGATCACGCGCGCGAGCGGCTGGCTGAGCCTGTTCGAGCCACAGGCGGGGGTGCGGCGGGGGGGGAGCCGGCAACCGACCCGGCGCAGTGGCGGCTTGCTGACCTGGCTGTAGCGGCCCTTTCTGGAGTGGGTGCGCAATAACAAGGGTTGTTTACGTGCGACATCGGGGCACGCTACCGTGGTTCCAAGCACCGTCATGGCGCCGTTTCGGCCGGGTAACGATCGTATGCCGGCCCATATTTTCGACGACTGCGACTTTTTGGCGTGACGGAAATCACAGTTTTGCGCCCCTGACGGGGGTGGACTCCGGGCGCGCCCGGATCAGCGGGAGAAGCATTCATGCACCACCTGCGACTGGCCGCCCCCCTTTCGGCCCTGAGCATTCCTCTACTGGCCCTTTTGCTGGCCCTTGTCCTGCCCGGTTGCGCGGCGGAATCCGACGACGAAGACGATGCTGAACCCGAGGCGGTCGAGGTGCCGGTACGGGAGATGGAGAGCGAACTGGTCTCGATCTCCCGAACCTATACGGCGCGCACCCGCAGCCCGCGCGAGGTGGAGGTGCGCGCGCGGGTCGCGGGCGTGCTGGAGAGCCGGCGCTACGAAGAGGGCGAGATGGTGGAGCGCGGTACCGAGCTGTTCCGCATCGACCCCTCGCCCTATGCCGTCCAGGTGCGCAGCGCGCAGGCCAGCCTTGAACGCGCCGAGGCCGAGAAGCGCCAGGCCGAGCGCGAGTGGGAGCGCGTGCTGGACCTGTACGAGGACAACGCCGCCAGTGGCCGTGAGCGCGATGAGGCCCGCTCGCAACTGGAGCTGGGTGACGCCGCGGTCGCTGAGGCCGAGGCGGCGCTGGCGGAGGCCCAGCTGGATCTCGACTACACCTCCGTGACGGCGCCGCTGGAAGGGGTTGCGGGGCTGGAGGAGCGCCCGGAAGGCAGCCTGTTGCAGGCGGGTGACCTGCTGACCACCGTGACCCAACTCGACCCCATCCGTACCGACTTCGCGATCCCCGAGGGCCATCTGACGGCCTATGGGCCGCAGATCCGTTCCGGCGTTGGCCTGACCGTAGTGCTGACCCTGCCGGATGGCTCGTTGTACCCGCATCAGGGGCAGATCGACGTGACCGAGGCCGCGGTGGACGAGGCCACGGGCATGGTCGAGGTACGCGCGCTGTTCCCCAACCGCGAGGTCCAGTTGCTGCCGGGGCAGTTCGTGCGCGTGACCCTGAGCGGGCTGATGGTGGGGCATGGCATGCGCGTGCCGCATGCCGCGGTCATCGAGGGCTCTGACGGGGCCGCGGTGTATGTCGTCGACGCCGATGACATCCCGCATGTGCGGCCGATCCAGATTGGCATGGACCTCGACGAGGACTTTCTGGTCACCGCCGGGCTGAGCGATGGTGACCGGATTGTGGTCCGGGGCGTTGAGGGCGTCGAGGAGGGCGAACGGATCGATCCCCAGGACGCCCCGCGCGAGACGGAAGAACCCGTGTCGCCGGGCGTGCTGCCGGAGGTGGCGCCGGATCTGCTGGATGAGGTGATGGATCCGGAGACCGAGGCCGATGCGGTCGAGGACATCCTGGATGGGCTGGGCAATGGCGCCGAGCCGGGTCTGGATGATTCCGACGCCGACGAGGCGTCCGACTAATGCTGCGCTTCTTCATCGGCCGGCCGGTACTGGCCTCGGTCATCTCGATCCTGTTCGTGCTGGCCGGGCTGTCTTCGGCCTTGCTGCTGCCGGTGGATCAGTATCCGGACATCCTGCCGCCGAAGGTGATCGTGACCGCCAGTTATCCGGGCGCGAGCGCCGAGGCGGTGGCGGAGACGGTGGCCGCCCCGATCGAGGCGACGGTCGATGGCGTGGACAACATGGCGTACATGCGCTCGAAGTCCACCGATGATGGCGACATGGAGCTGATCGTCACCTTCGAGGTGGGGACCGACCCTGATATCGCCGCGATCAACGTCAGTAACGAAGTCGAGGGCGCGATGGGGCGCCTGCCGGAGACGGTGACCGGCGCCGGGATCGCGGTGGAGAAACGTGCCCCGTCGATGCTGCAGATGATCACGTTCACCTCGTCGGACGGCAGCCTCGACAACCGCTTTATCAGTGACTACGTCTGGCGCAATGTCTATGCCGAGCTGCGGCGCGCGCCGGGGGTTGGCGACCAGACCTTCTTTGGCGCGCAGATCTATTCGATGCGGATCTGGCTGCAGCCGGACCAGATGGCGGAGTACGACCTGACCGCCAGTGACATCCGTTCCGCGATCCAGGAGCAGAACGAGCAGTACGCGGCCGGCCAGTTCGGGGCCGAGCCGATGGACAACGCGATCGACTTTACCTACGCGGTGACGACCCCCGAACGGTTCTCCGAGGAGGAGGAGTTCGAGCAGGTGATCCTGCGCAGCGCACCGGACGGCTCCGCGTTGCGGCTAGGGGATGTGGCGCGCGTGGAGCTGGGCGCGCACTTCTACAACTTCGAGGCCAAGCACAACGGCCAGTCCACGGTGCCGGTGGGGATCTACCTGGAGCCCGGCGCCAACGCGCTGGAGACGGCGCGCGGGGTGCGCGAGATCCTGGAGGAGCTGGAGCCACGTTTCCCGGACTCGCTGGAATACTCGATCCCGTTCGATACCACGATCTTCATCGATCAGTCGGTGCAGCGCGTACTGCTGACCCTGGTGCAGGCGCTGATCCTGGTGGTCGCGGTGGTGTATCTGTTCCTGCAGACGTTCCGGGCCACGGCCGTCCCGATTATCGCGGTACCGGTGTCGCTGATCGGGACGCTGGCTGGAATGTACGTGCTCGGCTTCTCCGCGAACATGCTGACGCTGTTCGGGCTGGTGCTGGCGATCGGGATCGTGGTGGACAACGCGATCATTGTGCTCGAGAACACCGAACGGCTAATGCGCGAGCAGGGGATGAAGGCGGTCGATGCGGCCTATCAGACCGTGGACGAGGTGGCCACGCCGATTATCGCGATGACGCTGGTCACCATCGCGGTGTTCGTGCCGGTGGCCTTTATCGGCGGATTCAGCGGGCAGATGTACCAGCAGTTCGCGATCACCATCGCGGTATCGGTGGGGATCTCGGGGATCGTCGCGCTGACTTTGAGCCCGGCGATGTGCGCGCGGCTGTTGTCCGACAAGCCACGCCGCCCGGCCCTTCCGTTTCGCTGGTTCAACAGCGCGTTCGACCGCTTCACCGCCGCCTACATGGTGGGGGTGCGCTTCCTGCTGAGACGCAATTTTGTGGGCATGGGGCTGTTCGCGCTGCTGCTGGTGGCGATCGTGGTGCTGTTCCGGATCGTGCCGGGCGGGCTGGTGCCGCAGGAGGACCAGGGCTATGTGTTCGCGGCAGCCGAACTGCCCGCCGCGGCCTCGCTGCAGCGTACCCGTGGCGTGATGGATCGCCTGGGCGAGGAGGCACTGGAGTACGACGACACCGCGGATGTCGTGGCCTTCTCCGGGATGGACCTGCTGTCGGACGGCATGAAGACCTATGCCGGCGCGGCCTATGTGACGCTTAATGACTGGTCCGAGCGTCGCGGCGATGATCAGAGCAGCGATGCGGTGATCGACCGCCTGGTCGCCGATGGCGAGCGCCAGCCGGAGGCGACGATCCGTGCGTTCAATCCGCCGCCGATCTCCGGCATCTCCACTACCGGCGGATTCGAGGCCTACCTGCAAAGCCGGGTCGGGGATGACTCGGAGACCATGCGGGCGCGGGCCGAAGAGATCATTGAGGCAGCCGCGGAGCGCCCGGAGCTGGCGGATGTGCGTACTTCGCTTAATGTCGAGGTGCCGCGTTACGACGCCGATGTGGATCGCGAACGCGCCTTTGCGGCCGGAGTGCCACTCGCGGATGTGTTCGATGCGATGCAGAGCACTTTCGGTGCGGTCTACATCAACGACTTCTCGCTGTTCGGCCGGGTGATGCAGGTGCAGATGCAGGCCGAGGCCGATTATCGCCGGAGCCCGGATGACCTGGACCGCATCTTTGTGCGCTCGGATGCCGGCGACCTGGTGCCGCTGTCCAGCCTGGTGTCGGTCGAGCGGGTACAGGGGCCGGACGAGGTGGAGCGCTTCAACGTGTTCCCGGCCGCGCGGATCATGGGCGATCCGGGACCCGGCTACAGCTCGGGCGATGCGATACAGGCGCTGGAGGAGGTGGTCGACGAGACCCTGTCGGACGACTACCTGCTGAACTGGACCGGTGCGGAGTATCTGGAACAGCAGGCGGCCGGGACTTCCGTGCTCGCGTTCGTTCTGGGTGTGGTCTTCGTGGTGTTGATCCTGGCGGCACAGTACGAGCGGTGGAGTCTGCCGCTGGCGGTCTTGATGGCCGTGCCCTTTGCGGTCTTCGGGGCCCTGGTGGCGATCTGGCTGACCGGGCAGGAGAACGGGATCTACTTCCAGATCGGCCTGCTGGTGCTGATCTCGCTGGCGGCCAAGAACGCGATCCTGATCGTCGAGTTTGCGCAGAACAAGCGCGAAGAGGGACTGAGCCTGTTCGATGCCTCGGTGGAGGCGGCCCGGCTGCGTTTCCGGCCGATCATGATGACGGCGATGTCGTTCATCCTTGGCGCGGTGCCGCTGGCGCTGGCCTCCGGGGCGGGGGCGAACAGCCAGCACGCGATCGGTATCGGCATCATCGGCGGCATGCTGAGCGCGACCTTCCTCGCGCTGCTGTTCGTACCCCTGTTCTATTTCGTCATTTCCAGTGGCCTGGAGCGCCTGCACAAGCGCCCGCGCGACACGGACGACTCGAAGGAGGCCGGAACGCATGCGTAGGACGTTGTTGGGGGTTTCTGCGGCCGCGCTGCTGGCGGGCTGTGCAGTCGGGCCGGATTACGAGCGCCCGGAGGTCACGCTCCCGGACGAGTGGCCGGAGGAGATCGGTGACCAGATGGATGCCGACTACGCCGATGCCGAGTTCTGGTGGGAGATGTTCGAGGACCCGCTGCTGGATCGTCTGGTGCGCGAGGCGCTGGAGAACAACGTGGATGCCGAGATCGCCGCGGCGCGGGTGGTACAGGCACGCGCGGTGCTGGGCCTGAGCCGTGCCGAGCAGTTTCCCCAACTGGAAGGCATGGCGTCGGTCGAGCGCGACTACCCCGCGGGGGATGCCGACCCGGAGACCGAGATGACGATTGGGGCCCTGCTAAGCTACGAGGTCGATCTCTGGGGCCGGCTGTCGCGTTCGGAAGAAGCGGCCCGCGCGCAGCTGCTGAACACCGCGTTTACCCGTGATGCCACCCGTTTGGCGGTCGTGAGTGATGTGGTCAGTACCTATTTCGACTATCGCGCCACGCAGGAGCAGATCGAGACCACCGAGGCGACGATCCTGTCCCAGATCGAGGCCCTGGAGCTGGAGCGCTCGCGCCTCGAGAGCGGTGCCACGACGGATCTGACCGTGCGCCAGGCTCAGGCCGAGCTGGAGACCAGCCGCGCGGGCCTGCCCGACCTACGCGCCGATGCCGCACAGCAGCGCCGGGCGCTGGCAGTCCTGGTGGGGGATACCGAGGCGGTGGTCGAGGGCCTGGAAGGGCTCGGTGACGAGGGCCTGGAGGATCTGCCGGACACGATCTCCGGACTACCGCACTCGGTGCCGTCGGACCTGATGATCCGCCGGCCGGATATCCGCGCGGCGGAAGCCAGCTTGATTGCGGCCAATGCCGATATCGGTGTGGCCCGCGCGGAATGGCTGCCCAGCCTGAACCTGGCCGCGCTGTTCGGGCAGGAGGTCAGCCGGGTCAGTCAGTTTTCCTCCAGTGATTCGTTCTTCTGGGAGTTCCTGGCGGAGTCCACGGTGCCGATTCTCGATTTCGGCCGTCGGCGCGCCACCATTGAAGGCGTGGAGGCCGAGCGCGATATCGCCGAGCTGGAATACCGCGCGGCGATTCAGGAGGCCCTGGAGGAGGTCGCCAACACCTGGAGCGTGCTGAATGCAGCGCACGAACGGGTGGAGGTGCGCCAGCGCGAGGTCGGGGCGCGGGTCGAGGTCCTGGATCTCGCGGAGCGCCGCTATCTGGGCGGGTTCGTGGGGTATCTGGAGGTGCTGGATGCGCGGCGGGCCCTGCTGGATGCGCGCCTGACGCTGACCGAGGCCTCGCGCGATCGCCTGGCGGCCACCGCGACACTGTTCCGCGCCCTGGGCGGTGGCTGGGATAGCGCCGCCATTCCGCATGATGTGCTGGAGGACGGCGATCCGGATGTCGCCGAGGCGGAGGCCGAGGAACAAATCATCGTTCCGGCCGATTCGGACGAGTGACCGCCGGGACCCCTAGCGCGGATCGCGCAGGGCGTCCTTCATGCGGTAGAGGGCATCCAGGGCCTCGCGTGGGCTCATCTCGTCCGGCTCCAAGGTGTCGAACAGGGCCTTCAGGGCCCGTTCTTCCGAAGGTCGGTCTTCGGCAACCGACTCGGGGGCCGCGGTCGTTGCGTCCGGGGCGGGGGCGAACAGGCCCAGTTGCGGCGAGTCCGTTGCTGCGGCCCGGTCCTCCAGTTCGCGCAGGTGTTCCCGCGCGAGCTTGAGTACGTCGGCCGGGACCCCGGCCAGCTGCGCGACCTGCAACCCGTAACTCTGATTCGCCGGGCCCTCACGGACCTGGTGCAGGAACACGATGCTGTGTTCGTGCTCCATGGCGTCGGTGTGCACGTTGGCCACGGCCGCTTCGCGTTCGGCCAGCGCGGTCAACTCGAAGTAGTGGGTGGCGAACAGGGTCAGCGCACGGTTGTGGCGCGTCAGGCGCTCGGCGCAGGCCAGGGCGAGCGCCAGCCCGTCGAAGGTGCTGGTGCCGCGGCCGATCTCGTCCATCAGCACCAGGCTCTCGGGGCCCGCGTTGTGCAGGATGTTCGCGGCCTCGGTCATCTCCACCATGAAGGTCGAGCGTCCGGAGGTCAGGTCGTCGGAGGCGCCGATGCGGGTGAAGATGCGGTCCACGGGGCCGATCTGCGCACGCGCGGCCGGCACGAAGCTGCCCATGCAGGCGAGCAGCACGATCAGCGCCGTCTGGCGCATGTAGGTGGACTTGCCGCCCATGTTGGGGCCGGTGATCACCAGCAGCCGCCGCGTCTCCGGGTCCAGCTCGGTGTCGTTGGCGACGAATGGGGTGTCGAGCCCGGACTCGACCACCGGATGCCGGCCCTGCTCGATCTGGATGCCGGGTTCGCCGACCAGCTCCGGGCAGTGCCAGTCGAGGCGGGCCGCACGCTCGGCCAGGCAGGCGAGCACGTCCAGTTCGGCCACGGCGTCCGCGATCGTACGCAGACGCGGCGCACGCGCCTGCAGGTCGGCGATCAGGTCGTCAAACAGCGCGCGCTCGCGGAGCATGGCCTGTTCGCGGGCGGAGAGGATCTCGTCCTCGAAGCGCTTGAGCTCCTCGGTGGTATAGCGCTCGGTGTTCTTCAGCGTCTGGCGGCGCATGAAGCGGCCGGGGAGCTCGGCCGAGCGGCTGCGCGAGACCTCGATGTAGTACCCGTGCACGCGGTTGTAGGCGACCTTCAGCGTGGGGATGCCGGTGGCCTCGCGCTCGCGGGCCTCGATCTCGCGCAGGAAGGTGTCGCCGTCGCTTTCCAGCGCGCGCAGGCGATCCAGCTCGGGGTCGTAGCCCGCGCGGATCATGCCGCCGTCGGTCACCCGCAGCGGTGGCTCCTCCACCAGGGCCGCGGCGAGCCGCGCGGTCAGCTCATCCTCCGGCGCGAGCGCGGCATGCAGCGCGGACAGGCGCTCGGCGGCATCGGCCAGCGGCGCCAGGGCGGTGTGCAGGGCCGGCAGGCGCTCCAGGCTGGCGAGCAGGGCGGTCAGGTCGCGCGGGCGCGCGCTGCCCAGCACGATGCGCGAGAGGATGCGCTCGCTGTCGGCGCTGCCGGCCAGGGCGTCGCGGATCGGGGTGACGGCCTCCTGCTCCAGCAGGGCGGTGATCGCGGTCTGGCGCTCGCGGATGATCGCTCGCTCGCGCAGCGGCTGGTGCAGCCACTGCATCAGGCGGCGGGCGCCCATCGCGGACTGGGTCGTGTCCAGCAGGGCGAGCAGGGAGCCGCGGCGTTCGCCCGTCAGGGTGCGCGTGAGTTCGAGATTGCGGCGGGTGGCCGGGTCCAACACCAGCATCTGGCTGCGCTGCTCGTGCGCCAGGCTGGTGATGTGGGCGAGATCGCCGCGATGGCGGTTCTGCACGTAGGCGAGCAGGGCCCCGGCGGCAGCGATGCCCAGGTCCAGCCCCTCGCAGCCAAAGCCGGACAGGTCGCGGGTGCCGAAATGGGTGATCAGCAGGCGATGGGCGGACACGGCGTCGAAATGCCAGTCGGCGTGGCGCTGGGGGGCGAAGGACTCGGTGCCCGGGATCGCGCCCGCCTGATCCGGCATCAGCAGCTCCACCGGGTCGAGCCGCGCCAGTTCGGCGGCCAGCTCGGTTTCGTCGCCGACCTCCAGTACGCGGAACTGGCCGCTGGCGAACTCCAGGCTGGCGATGCCGTAGCCGGTCTTGCGGCCCTTTACGGCGGCGGAGGCGGCCGGGCAGACGGCGACCAGGCGGTTCACCTGGCGGGCATCCAGCAGGGCCTCCTCGGTAACCGTGCCCGGAGTCACGATGCGCACGACTTCGCGCTTGACCGGGCCCTTTTGCGCGCCCACCGCACCGGTCTGCTCGCAGATCGCCACGCTCTCGCCCATCTTCAGCAGGCGGGCCAGGTAGCTCTCCAGCGTGTGCACGGGGATCCCGGCCATCGGGATCGGCGCCCCGGCTGATTCGCCGCGCCGGGTCAGGGTAATGTCGAGCAGCCCCGCGGCGCGCTCGGCGTCGTCGTAGAACAGCTCGTAGAAATCCCCCATGCGGTAGAGCAGCAACGTATCCGGGTACTCGGCCTTGATGGCCAGGTACTGCTGCATCATCGGGGTATGGGCGGAGAGGGGCTCGGCGGTGCTCATCGGTTCGGCTGCGGTCGATCCGGGCAAACGCGCAGTATACGGATGCGCGGGCCCGTGTGGCACGTGCACCATCACGAGACGTGATGTGCCACACTCGGGTGGAGTCATGGAGGATGCGCATGCTGGGAGAAGATGACCGCCGGGGCTTCCGGCGCATGCAGGTCGACACCCCCGCACGAGTGACCTGGATGGCGACTGGTGCGGCGGACGAGGTGCGGCTGGAGGACCTTTCGGCCAGCGGCTGTGCCTTTCGCTGGCCGCATGCACCGCAGGCGGGCGAGCGTGTGAGCATCGCGGTCAACAGCCCGGACGGGCGACTGCCCTCCCTGGAGCGGGCCGGCCAGGTGGTGCGCAGCGAGCCCCTGGGCGAAGAGCGGGTGATCTGGCGTGTGGCCATAGCCTTTGACAGCGAGGGATGATCCGGACATGGAAGCGGAATCGACTCTGATTGCAAGCCCGCGCGAGGCTGATCTGGCCGGGCTCTCGGCGCTGGTCTACGACCTGGGCGAGCGGCTGCTCGCCAGCGAACGCAAGCTGTGCACCATCGAGTCCTGTACCGGCGGCGGGATTGCCCAGGCGATTACCGATGTCCCGGGCAGCTCGGGCTGGTTCGAGTGCGGCTGGGTGGCGTACTCCAACGCGGCCAAGACGCGGATGGTCGGGGTGCCGGCCGAACTGATCGAGCAGCATGGCTCGGTCAGCGAGGCCGTGGCGCGCGCGATGGTCGAGGGCGGGCTTGCCCACTGCGATGCCGACCTGGCGCTGTCGGTGACCGGCATCGCCGGGCCCGGTGGCGGCAGCGCGGACAAGCCGGTGGGTACGGTCTGCTTCGGCTGGCAGGAGCGCGGGCGGGACGCGCGCGTCGAGACCCAACATTTCGATGGCGAGCGCCACGATGTACGCCTGCAGGCGATGCTGCACGCGCTCAGTGCGTTGCTGGCGCACGAGGCGGCCTGACGCGTCGACCATTCCCCGGGGCATCGCGCCCCGGTGATCCCCTTCGAGCCGTGAACCCGGGTTGGGTCGCTCCCCGCCCTGTGGGATACTGCGGCCCCGTATCCGCCCCGCAACGGATCGGAAACCATCGCTGCAAGTATCGGGAGGCATACCGTGGACGAGAATCGCAAGAAGGCCCTGACCGCCGCACTGGGGCAGATCGAACGCCAATTCGGCAAGGGCGCGGTGATGCGCATGGGCGATCAGCAGGCGGTGGATGTGCCGGCCGTGTCCACGGGCTCCCTGGCGCTGGATATCGCGCTCGGGATTGGCGGCGTCCCGCGCGGGCGCGTGGTCGAGATCTATGGCCCGGAGTCCTCGGGCAAGACGACCCTGACCCTGCAGGTGGTGGCCGAGGCGCAGAAGCTGGGCGGCACCGCCGCGTTCGTGGACGCCGAGCACGCGCTGGACCCGACCTACGCCGAGAAGCTGGGCGTGAACGTCGACGACCTGCTGGTCTCGCAGCCGGATACCGGCGAACAGGCGCTGGAGATCGCCGATATGCTGGTGCGCTCCGGCGCGGTGGACGTGGTCATCGTCGACTCCGTGGCCGCGCTGACGCCCAAGGCGGAGATCGAGGGCGAGATGGGCGATTCGCACGTCGGCCTGCAGGCGCGGCTGATGTCGCAGGCCCTGCGCAAGCTGACCGCCAACATCAAGCGCTCCAACACCCTGGTGATCTTCATCAACCAGATCCGCATGAAGATCGGCGTGATGTTCGGCAGCCCCGAGACCACCACCGGCGGCAACGCGCTCAAGTTCTACTCCTCGGTGCGCATGGACATCCGCCGCATCGGCGCGATCAAGAAGGGCGACGAGGTGATCGGCAACGAGACCCGCGTGAAGGTCGTCAAGAACAAGATGGCACCCCCGTTCCGCGAGGCCTACTTCGAGATCCTCTACGGCGAGGGCATCTCGCGGGTCGGCGAGATCATCGAGATGGGCGTGAAGGAAGGCCTGATCGACAAGGCCGGCGCCTGGTACAGCTACAACGGCGAGCGGATTGGTCAGGGCAAGGAAAACGCCCGCCAGTACCTGAAGGACAACCCGCACATCGCCGAGGAAGTCGAAAAGACCCTGCGCGAACGCCTGCTGCCGAAGCGCAACAAGGCTGCGGTGGAGGACGAGCCGGTCGATGCCCCGGTCGAGGAGCAGGGCTGACCCGGCTGATCCGGACGCCGCACTGGAGGCCGGGCTCCGGCTGCTGGTGCGGCGCGAGCACTCCGCGCTGGAGCTCGCGCGCAAGCTGGCCGAGCGCGGGTTCGAGCGCGACGCGGTGGATGCCGCTCTTGAGCGTGCGCGCGAGCTCGATTACCTGAGCGACACCCGCTACGCGGACTTCATCGCCCGCCACCGCACCGAGCAGGGCTACGGCGAGCAGCGCATCCGTGCCGAACTCGCCCATAACGGCATCGGCAGCGACACCGTCAATGCCGCCATCGACGCCCTGGAGGTCGACTGGACCGACCAGGCCCGCGGCCAGCTCGAACGCCACTTCCGCCACCCCCCCGAGACCCGCGAGGACGAGGCCCGCTACCTGCGCCACCTCGCCGGGCGCGGTTTCCCCGGCGGTGTCGCCCACCAGGCCCTCGCCGCCTGGAAAGACGACGCTGGCGGTTCCTGACCGATTGCTTCGTCGCGTTGCTCCAAACCCGTCATTGCGAGGAGCAACGCGACGAAGCAATCTCTGGGCGCAACCACCAGTTTCAGGGTCTGTGCCGACCCAGCCGATTGCCACGGCCCCTTCGGGGCCTCGCAATGACGTATTTCTGACCCCGTCATTGCGAGGAGCCCTGCGACGAAGCAATCTGTGTCCAGAACCACCCGGCCCAGACGCCGAGTGATCCACCAGCGGTTGCCACTGCCCCTTCGGGGCCTCGCAATGACGTGCTGGTATCGAGGACACGCGAGTGTCACCGGTGGTGAATGGCCGAAAGGATTCTCGGCCGCTGAGTACCAATGTGCAGTCGCCCACGGAGGGAGCGATGAAACAACCCTGTGTCTACATGATGAGCAACCGTCGTGACGGGACCCTCTAAGTGGGTGTGACCAGTAACCTTGTGCAGCGGGTCTGGCAGCATCGTTCGGGAGAGGTATCCGGGTTCACCAGCCGCTACGGTCTGCATCGGCTCGTCTGGTTCGAGCAATGCGTGGAGATGGAATCCGCGATCGAACGCGAAAAGCAGTTGAAGGCGGGTCCGCGGCGCAGGAAGGTTGCGCTGATCGAGCAGGTGAATCCCGGGTGGCGGGATTTGTTCGACGACATTGTGGGTTGAACGCGGCTGGGGAGGTACTTGCCGATTGCTTCGTCGCCGGGCTCCTCGCAATGACCGCGATCATGGTGCGTCATTGCGAGGCGTTGGAGGGACCGTGGCAGTCGTTGGTGGGTCACTCGGCGCTTGGATCAGGTGGCCGTGGATGCCGATTGCTTCGTCGCGTTGCTCCTCGCAATGACGTCGTTTTTGTCCCGTCATTGCGAGCGCAGCGAAGCAATCGCTCTACGGAACCACCTGATCCCGATTCTGGCCAGGCCCAGCCGATTGCCACACCCTCTTCGGAGCCTGGTGATGATAGGCAACATGGCCCGAAGGCGGGGGCGGCAATACGCGGGTTGGGGGCTTGCGTGATAGGATTCCGGTTTTGACCCCATATTCAATCGGAACCGCATGAAAAGCGCCGACATTCGCCGGAGTTTCCTCGAATTCTTTGAAGGGCATGGTCATACGATCGTGTCTTCCAGCCCACTGGTACCGGGCAACGATCCCACGCTGCTGTTCACCAACGCGGGGATGGTGCAGTTCAAGGATGTGTTCCTCGGCCGCGAGAAGCGTTCGTACAACCGCGCGGTGTCCAGCCAGCGCTGCGTGCGCGCCGGCGGCAAGCACAACGATCTGGAAAACGTCGGCTATACCGCGCGGCATCACACCTTCTTCGAGATGCTGGGCAACTTCAGCTTCGGCGACTACTTCAAGCGCGATGCCATCCACTACGCCTGGCAGTTCCTGACCGAGACCATCGGTCTGCCGCCGGAAAAGCTGTGGGTCACTGTCTACGAGACCGACGACGACGCCTACAACGTCTGGGCGAACGAGATCCAGGTTCCAGCCGAGCGCATCGTGCGCATCGGCGACAAGCCAGGCGGCGGTTCCGACAACTTCTGGCAGATGGGCGACACCGGCCCCTGTGGCCCCTGCACCGAGGTCTTCTATGACCACGGCCCGGAGGTCGAGGGCGGCCCGCCCGGTTCCCCGGACGAGGACGGCGACCGCTATATCGAGATCTGGAATCTCGTGTTCATGCAGTACGACCGCGACGCGGACGGCACGCTGAACCCGCTGCCGCGCCCGTCCGTCGATACCGGCATGGGCCTCGAGCGCTTGGCCGCCGTGCTGCAGGGCGTGCACTCCAACTACGAGATCGACCTGTTCCAGGACCTGATCGCGGCCGCCGCGCGCGTGACCGGGGCAAAGGAGCAGGACTCCGCCTCGCTGCGCGTGATCGCCGACCACATCCGTTCTATCGCCTTCCTGATCACCGACGGCGTGTTGCCGTCGAACGAGGGCCGCGGCTACGTGTTGCGCCGCATCATCCGCCGCGCCGCACGCCACGGGTTCAAGATGGGCGCGCAGGACGCCTTCCTCTACCAGATGGTCGGCGATTTGGTGCGCGCGATGGGCGAGGCCTTCCCGGAGCTGGCAGAGGCACAGGCCCGGGTCGAGCAGGTGCTGGAGAAGGAAGAGCGCAAGTTCCTGGAGACGCTCGACAAGGGCATGAAGATCCTGGAAGACGATCTGCGTGACCTGAAGGGCACGGTGATCCCGGGCGAGACCATCTTCCTGCTGTATGACACCTACGGCTTCCCGGTGGATCTGACCGGTGACATCGCCCGCGAGCGCGGTCTGGAGCTGGACATGGCGGGCTTCGAGTCCGCGATGGCGGATCAGCGCGCCCGCGCCCGCGCGGCCAGTCACTTCTCCATGGACGACGGCGGCCTGCCGCAAGTCGACGTCGAAACCACATTCTCCGGCTACGAGACCGTCGACGACGAGGGTCGCGTGGTCGCGCTGTACCAGAACGGCGAGCCGGTCGAACGACTCGAGGTCGGCGCCGAAGGCCTGGTGGTACTGGACCGCACGCCGTTCTACGGCGAGTCCGGCGGCCAGGTGGGCGATGTCGGCACGCTCAGTGGCTCCGGCGTGCGCTTCCAGGTCGCCGACACCCGCAAGCAGGGCGCGGCACATATCCACGTGGGCCAGGTGCGTGCCGGCACGCTGGAGGTCGAGCAGACGCTGCAGGCCGCAGTCGAAGGCCCGCGTCGCGAGAACATTCGCCGCCATCACTCGGCGACCCACCTGCTGCACAAGGCCTTGCGCGACCAGCTGGGCGACCACGTCCAGCAGAAGGGCTCGCTGGTGGACCCCGATCGGCTGCGCTTCGACTTCACCCACATGGAGCCGCTGACCGACGAGCAGCTGCGCTCCATCGAGGCCCAGGTGAACTCGGAGATCCTGGCCAACGACGCCACCGATACCCGCGTGATGGACATCGAGTCGGCGATGGAGTCCGGCGCGGTCGCGCTGTTCGGCGAGAAGTACGGCGATCAGGTCCGGGTGCTGAAGATCGGCACCTCCGTGGAGTTGTGCGGCGGCACGCATGTGGACCGCACCGGGGACATCGGGTTGTTCCGCATCACCTCCGAGGGCGGGGTGGCCGCCGGTATCCGCCGCATCGAGGCGGTCGCCGGCCAGGTCGCGCTGCGCTGGGTCGACCAGCAGCTCGGGTATCTGGATGCGATCGCCGACCGCCTGCGCGCCGGGCGTGGCGAGGCGGCCGATAAGGTCGCTCAGCTGCAGGAGCGCTCGCGCGAACTGGAAAAGCAGATCGAACAGCTCAAGGGCAAGCTGGCCAGCCAGGCCGGCAGCGATCTGGCCTCGCAGGCGCAGGAGGTCGGCGGCGTGCAGGTGCTGGCCGCGAAGGTCGAGGGCGTGGAGCCCAAGGCCCTGCGCGACATGGTCGACCAACTCAAGCAGAAACTCGGCAAGGCGGTGGTGGTCCTGGGTACCGCGACCGGCGAGGGCAAGGTCAGCCTGGTGGCCGGCGTCACCAAGGCCGAGACCGGCCAGTTCAAGGCCGGCGATCTGGTCGGTCATGTGGCCGCGCAGGTGGACGGCAAGGGCGGTGGCCGCCCGGACATGGCGATGGCCGGCGGCCAAAGCCCGGACAAGCTTGAGGCCGCGCTGGCCTCGGTCGCCGACTGGGTACGCGAGCGCGCCTGAAGACCATCCGTCACCGCGGGGCCAGCGCCGCGGGGATGTCTGTCCGCCACCCTCGGGGCGCTTTACGCGCGTGCCCGTGGGTGCTCGCAATGAAGAACTGAATGATGTTTAATGCGCCGCCTTTCCGGGTGGCGGTGAATGGAATCGTGCAATGGCGTTGCTGGTACTGAAATTCGGGGGCACCTCGGTGGGCACCACCGAGCGCATCCAGGCGGTCGCGGAGCGGGCGCTGAAGCTGCGCGAGGAGGGCCACCAGGTGGTGATCGTCGTCTCCGCGATGAGTGGCGAGACGGATCGTCTGCTGGGGCTCGCGCATGCGCTGAACCCGCGGGCCGATGGCCGCGAGCTGGATGTACTCCTATCCACCGGCGAGCAGGTGACGATTGCCCTCCTGTCGATGGCGCTGGAGGCGCATGGTTGCCCGGCGCGATCCTATACCGGCGCCCAGGTCACGATTCGCACCGACAGCGCGCATAACAAGGCGCGTATCCGCAGTATTGACGATGCCCGTGTGCGCGCGGATCTGGAGGCCGGCCGTATCGTCGTTGTGGCCGGTTTCCAGGGCGTGGACGAGCACGGCGCGATCACCACGCTGGGCCGCGGCGGATCGGATACCACGGCGGTCGCGCTCGCGGCCGCGCTGAAGGCCGACGAGTGCCGGATTTATACGGATGTCGATGGTGTGTACACCACCGACCCGCGCCTGGTGCCGAATGCGCGACGCCTGCACAGCATCACCTTCGAGGAGATGCTGGAGATGGCGAGCCTCGGGTCCAAGGTGCTGCAGATCCGCGCGGTGGAATTTGCGGGCAAGTACAACGTCCCTCTCAGAGTGCTGTCCTCGTTCGAGGAAGGACCGGGGACCCTGATTACCACGGAGGAGGATGCGCAGGTGGAACAGGCGCTGGTTGCGGGTATCGCGTTCAATCAGAACGAGGCCCAGCTGACGGTTCAGGGCGTCCCCGATCAACCGGGGGTCGCGCATCGCATCCTCGGCCCGATCGCGGACGCCAACATCGAGGTGGACATGATCGTGCAGAACGTGGGCGCGGATCAGACCACCGACTTCACCTTTACGGTTCATCGCAACGACTACGACAAGGCGCTGGCGATTCTGCAGGATGCCTGCAGGGCGCTGAGTGCGCGTGAGGTCTCCGGGGACACCCACATCGTGAAGATCTCGGTGGTCGGCGTCGGTATGCGCTCGCACGCGGGGATTGCCAGCAAGATGTTTGAGGCGCTCTCGCGTGAGACGATCAACATTCGGATGATTTCGACCTCCGAGATCAAGATCTCGGTGGTCGTGGATGAGAAGTACCTCGAACTTGCAGTACGCGCTCTGCATGATGCCTTTGAACTTGAGCAGGAACCTGTCGGTCAACAGGAGGACGGTTAAGGATGACAGACCGTAAAACGGTTACCGGACGACCGACTGCGTCCGACACAGGCACTGCGGAGAAGAGCATGCTCATTTTGACTCGACGTGTGGGCGAGACCCTCATGATCGGCGAGGACGTTTCCGTCACCGTCCTGGGGGTCAAGGGCAATCAGGTTCGTATCGGGATCAACGCGCCTCAGGACGTTGCTGTCCACCGCGAGGAGATTTTCCAGCGCATCCAGCGCGAATCCAACGTAGCGGGCGACGATCAGGGTTCGTCCGGCGGTGGGTCCGCCCCGGGGGGGAGCGTGGCCGCTTCCTCGCGCGACGACTGACAGAGGTTGCCAGGCCCGGCGGCCCCAGTGGCCGCCGGGCCTTTTCTTTATGGGCACAAGTCCGTATCCTGTGCCGCGCATTCCGGAGAGTTGGCCGAGTGGTCGAAGGCGCTCCCCTGCTAAGGGAGTATGGGTCAAAAGCCCATCGAGGGTTCGAATCCCTCACTCTCCGCCATTTTCAACGGTAACCCGCTGATTGCCCTCAATAAATATAGGTCAGCGGGATATCGGTCCCCCGATTAGTCCCCCACTAGGGGCATAATGCGAGATGTTTGCCTGTAGGGGCGCATCTACAATCTGCCTGGGTCGGTGCGCCTGCTTCCGACACGGGACCGCCGTCCTTTTGCCCCGCCAGCACGATTTTCCGAGCTTAAGTTTCGTCTTCTACATCCCTAGATGTGATCTCTCAATAGGTTGTCCACGGGACGACTCCGAAGGATGCTGAGTTTGCGGACTTAGCCATTCCCAAGGAGGACGCCCCGTGAACCTTCACCAAAATGCCTTAATGGGCCCCCGCGGTCGAGAGCGGATGGCTCGTCTGGTCGTAGATCACGGCCAGAGCCTTCGGGCCGCGGCCCGCGCCGTTGGCGTGGATCCGAAGACCGTGCACCGCTGGGTCCAACGGTTCCAGAAGGCGGGCCGTTCGGGTCTTGTGGACCGTTCGTCCCGGCCGCGGCGCCAACCGCGGCGAACCCCGCAACGGATCCAGCGCCAAGTGGTCGCCTTGCGGCGCCAGCGCTGGACCATGGATCGGATCGCCACCTTCACCCGAATCTCGAGAGCCAGCGTCAGCCGGATCCTGCGGCGCGAAGGCCTGAACCGCCTGAGCGCACTGGAGCCGGTCGAACCGCCTGGGCGCTACGAGCACGAACACCCCGGTGATCTGCTCCATCTGGATATCAAGAAGCTGGCACGCTTCCGTCATCCGGGCCACCGCGTGACCGGCGTCCGCGCCAAGGACTCGATCGGCGTGGGCTACGAGTACGTGTATGTCGCTATCGATGACCGCTCACGGGTCGCCTACAGTGAGATCCATCCCGCCGAGCGGGCCCAGGACGCGATCGCGCACCTGGAGGCGGCCGTGCGCTACTACGCCACCCTGGGGATCGCCATCCGGCGGGTCCTGACCGACAACGGGCCCTGCTATCACGCCCGGGCGTTCAGCCAGGCCTGCCGTCGGCTGGGCATCCGTCATCGCCGGACACGGCCCTATACACCGCGAACCAACGGCAAGGCGGAGCGCTTCATCCAGATCGCCCTGCGCGAGTGGGCCTACGCCTTCACCTACGCCACGTCAGAGGAACGCAAACGCCATCTGCCCCGGTGGATCCACGACTACAACTGGCACCGCCCACACGGTAGCCTGAACAAACAGCCACCCATCAGCATCTCCATGCACTGAAGATGGAGTGCGTTCCGCGCCCGCCGACGTGCATCATGACCAAGCCATCCGGGGCACCCCAATAACGTCGCCGGGCCCTTGACAAAAATGCTGAGGCACCACGACCCTGGGCGACCTGTCGCGCAACGCCTATGAGCGAAAATGGACAGCCGAAACACCGATAGAGGCGTCCAAAATCACTTGACCACTCCACAAGCCACCCCTTTGTTTTTGCTCGGGGGTGGCTGAGTATCGTGTGCGGCAGGTCCGAACAGGGCGAATACGATCGGTTCTAACGCGTACCACGCCCCAGATTCGGCGGGGGCTGCAGGAAGTGCCGCCGAACGTGAACGACCCCGAGCGGGCCTGGCGCCACGGCAGCATCCGTATGACATTGCGCGAGTGGCGCTATGCTATACGTGCAAGGTCGGCCTCATTTGCCCGAAGCGGCTGGCAACCACGCCGACACCGCGGCAGGAAGCGATAGGGGTCCGAGTCCGAGCAGTGGCTCTGCTCTCGGCGGATGGCCTGCTGATCGCGGTGTCCGCGCTAATGGCCAAAATGACCCCAATAAGCGTGAATTTCGCGCCAGCCAGACCCAATTTCCCCGTTTTCCAGCGCGTTACCGTGCTCCCACGCCGCAACTGGACCCAATGTCATTTTCCGTGGTTTACCTTGGCCCGCCCCTCAAGGCCCGTCCACCCTTTGTCCGCCTGCGTCATGGGTTATATTCTCAGCCTGGGGACCATGGCCCATAGAAGGACCATCATTCGGCTGCTGAAGCGACGGGCACAATCCCTGATACCGCACACATACCTTGGATAATCGCCATGATCTCCAGTCGACGCCCCCCCTTGTCCATCACAAAGAGGGCCATCTTGAGTGCCCCCTTCATTCTTATGTTTGGGACCACTGGCATCCAATCGGCATCCGCGACAGAGCAAACTGCCCCCCGCTCGCAGCCAACCCTTTCCTTAGAGGTCGCCGATTCTCCGCGTCTAGATCTAAGCTGCCTTACATTAAACTCCGACTGCTTCAGAGAACACGTTGGATTTCATTACTACAAATTTCACCATCAACAAGCATTTACCGGAACCTCTCAGGTCGGCCTCTCATTGGAAATTTCGAATAGGCACCCGACGAGAACCCTGAGGGAGGTCGAACTTTTCTGCCGAATCATCCACAATAATGCTGTCGAGCTATACTCGGGGCGCATCAGCGCTCGCCCCAACCTTCTCAGCAATGCGAGAAGCTGGTTTAGATCCGACTTCGTTGAATTAGAACACCCTCGAATAAATAATCCATTCAACCCCACACCGCCGGAGAAGCGCTACTATCGTTGGCAGAATGCGGAGGTTCACAACGCTGCAAACCTAGAGCTTTCTTGCAGCCAGGCAACCGCTCGTTTCTAGTCATAACAACTGACTAAGTCTTGCTCGGCCTGAGGTAACCATGCACCGAATGAAACTAGATGGTAGGCGGCTTCTTTCGAGGCCCATGTGGATAATCGAATGAGCGGCTTCGCGAATCGCGCCGTGGGCTTTTCGCTAGCCTTGTGGGCGGTTCTTGCTGGGGACAGTTGGGCGCAAGGCGAATTGGACCAACAGCTATCCGTTGACTTACCTGGCATATCTGAGCATTCATCTTCGGCCCTACCGTTGCTCACATCCAAAGACTCTTTGAGCGAGCCTGATGACTTGGGAGCGCTTTACTTCCGGACTGCTAGGGGTTACCACCATGGCGAGGTAGAGGACCTTCGTCTCGCATACCACTGGTATCGGAAAGCCGCTGAGCAAGGACATGCACAAGCATTGGTTGTCTTGGGGGGTTTCCATGAAGACGGAGTGACTGGTCAACGAGACTATTTAGCGGCAGTTTCTCTCTACAGGCGCGCCGCAAGCAAGGGGAACGCGCTTGCCCAATACAACCTTGGGGTAATGTATGCAAACGGGCGGGGGGTACAGCAAAGTTACGAAATGGCGAAGAAATGGTATGAAAGATCCGCGGCTGGGGGATTTTCAGGGGCCTACACAAACTTGGGGACCCTCTATCTAACCGGGCGCGGCGTTTCGAAAGACTACGCACGAGCTCGGGAGCTTTTTTCTGAAGCAGCCTTTTTTGGCGACGTTCTGGGTATGTACCACCTCGGCCTGATCTATGTCAAAGGATACGGCGTACAGCAAGATCCAGATTGGGCGCAATACTGGCTTCTTCGTTCGAGCAATAAAGGGCTTGAGGCTGCAGAGGAGCTCTTGAGCGAGATTGAACCAGGAAATACAGCCTGGCTCGTGGAGCGCGATCAGATTATCTCGCGTTGTTTCTTCGTTTATAGCGCAGTTATGGAAGGAGCTGAACACCTTCGAGCGGAGGATATTTGGCGTGCCAGCCGGATCCGCCTGGCAGAGGTTGTTGGGTTGATGGGTGCCCGAAGGAGCGATGACAACTTGGGTTTCGTTTTCGATGAGCATTTGACGCGCAACAAAGCGAGAGCCGAGATGCTGGAGGCCGCGTTCATCGGGGGATGGCCCGAGCGAGACCTTCTGCTGCTAGAGCAAGTCAATTGGCATCTTCGAGTATGTGACACCGCGTTGGAGAATCTGCGGTAAGGGGTCCGATTGTCCAGCGACATGGCATAGAGCGTATATCTGCACGTGGGCGAAAGACAGGGCGGACCACTTTCCGCATTTGTCCACGGCGCCGGATTGAGTCGACGGATAACGAGACGTTCGGGGTCGTGTAGCTGCGGTACTCGACCGGCGTGAGATTCGCCAGCGACTCGTGAGGGATGGTTTCGTGGCAGTCCTGCGGCCACTGCTCGGTGTGTCCCCGGGCTTTGCTCAGCGTTCGGGAGACGCAGAGATGCACGCCCCCGTGGCGGTAGCTGCCGTTGAATCGTTCGATGAACCCGTTCTGCATCGGTTTATCAGGCTGGATGACGCTCAGTTCCACGCCCTGCTGTTCGGCCCAGTCGGCGATCGTGGCCGAGACGAACTTGGGGCCATTATCAAGGCGGAGCTGCAACGGATAGCCTCGCCAGGCGGCAATGCGCTCCAGCACCCGGTGCGGGCAGACTCAGATCGGCCTCCGTGGTCAGCGTCCCTGCTCCATCGCGGATCAGAAATGAAGTCTCCTGAGCAGCGCGAGTTGTGGGCCTCCGTCGACAAGTCAAGGGGCCTGGCTCCGGTGGCGACAAGCGACGCTTGTCCTTGCGTCGCAGCTTTCGCTCCAGGGCAAATTCCGGGCGAGGAACTCGCTTGTGGATCCGGGACAGGCCCCGCCGCTGGATCAATTTGAACAGCTTGCCGAAGCCCCCCTCCGAATAGTGCTCCACCTGCTCCTTCAATCGGTGGACTCCGCCGCCTCCATGCCACTACATCGCCGCTTCCACTGGTATTGAATTGCCTCAGAGATCTGAATGATCTGGGTTTTCGTTAACGGGCTCTGGCGCGGCTCTGACGCCTTCGGCCCTAGAGGGCCCGGAGAACTCCCGATCTGGATGATCGCATTCCATCCGCAGGCGACCCCTAACCTGAACTTATACCAGACAGTAATTAACAGTGAATTACGAGTTTTTGTTCCGGCTAAATCGTCTAGGATAGGTAATGTACAAAAACGGTAACGGGGTTCTCCGTCCGTAGGTTAAGGCGGTATGGAAAGCTTCCTCTACTGGTCGATCACAGAGGTTGCTCGGTTTGTAGAAAAATAGTCAAGTAACGACGGTATTGAATATAAGGAGGAAGGGATATGGATGGCTTGGATAATGCACGGCTACCGGAGATTCACGTACCGGAATCGGTGGTTCCTAAACGCTTTGGCAGCTATCAATTGCGCGTGATAGAGGAGGGGCACATTCCGCGCACTCTTTCTGGAATGCGCGGGACAGCGCCTGAATTTGGGGCGGGATATGCGAAGAGCCGTTCGGCGGTAGAAGACTGGGCTCGAGAAACCTACGGTATCCGGGCAGAGAAGGTTTTGATAAATGGGCGCTGGACGAAAGTGTGGACCGACTCGACCGGCAATGTTCCAATCCGTCTCCGCATCGTGATGAAAGAGAAAGATGAGGAGGGCGCTTAAGGGGAGGCCGGACTCGACAGGCCTGTCCCTCCGGCATGCGGCAAATAGGTCTTGATCGGGCCGATGCCTTCGCCTTGCTTCCCAAGGTGATTATGTTGGGTCACCGCTCGGAGCGGTCGACGGACTGAATCGAGATGTGACGTGAGGCGGCTCACTACGTTGTCACCTGTGGATCGCAGGTGATCCATTCTCGCCATGGCCCAATTCGGCCAATTGTTCGGCTTCCGCCTTCAGGGTTGCAAGAAGGCGGAACATCATGTCTGCGAGTAACAGCGTGTTGGCGCTGTCTCGCTCTGTCGCGTGGGTGCGGCTGAACCCGTGCACTTGGTCATGGCGGTTGGGCAATCGGCTATCGGCGCCCCCAGCTCGCGTGTCCCCGTAGACCGCCTTCTCTGCAAGTAAGTAGCCGATCCCTGTCGTTCCGCCAATCTGTAGCTGCGATATGGGGAGCTTATCCAGGAGGGCCCACACTGGTCGCAGTTGCGCGGTTATCTTCCCTGGCAGCTCGATACCGTCAAGCGCGCCGTGGGCTGCCATCTCTATCTCGCCGAATAAGGTGCGGGGCACGCAGCGATAAAGCCCAGCCTGATGCGCTTCCAGCGCTTGGCGAACCGTCTCACGGTGCCCATCATCGAGAACACTGAACACCTCATCGTCCAGAAGCTGGGCCTCGACGGAGGCCCACTGTTCGAACAGGTGGGTCAGAAGTAACTCATCGAGTCTTTCGGGATCATCCATCAACTCTGGCGTCACCTGACTAAGTGGGAGCAGCGGATGCGGAATCCATCCGGCCTCTCCCAGTCGTTCCTCTCTTTCGATGGCATCGGCAAACACCGAGATTTGATCCAGCGAGCGCTGAATATCTGCAAACAGCTCCCGGTTCCTCTCGGCAGTCTTGATGATCGCCCTGTGGGCCTCTTGGAGCGGCCGTGTGATGTTGTGCACCGCTGCTAGGACGCCAGCGATGGGGCTCACGATGTGCTCGGCATTGGTGAGGTCCCGGATCTTCGTCATGTCGGAGTATTTCCCTTGCTCAAATCTCTAACAGGAAGCTCAATCACTCATTGTGGAAGATAGGATATGGGGCCACTGCGGTCCCACTTAGGTGGCCCTCAGCCGCAGGGGTGTTTGGGCATCGGGTGGATACTGTTTCCGACCGCGGAGTACATCGACCAGGGGGCTGCAATGGAACGGGTTCAATTGCACCAAACGTAGCACGGCCTTCATGCCCATGGCCGAGCGCGAGACGAACGTCTGGAACGCCACTAGCAGGTAGACGCCAAGCGCCACGAAGATCTGCGGGGCGACGGCGTTGAGGCTCCGGCCCAGACATCGGGCTATCTGGTGGAATTAAGTGGGACAGCAATGCCCCTGACTCCGAGGTTTTCCTGCTGATATGGCTACCATCCCCGTGCACTCTGCGCAGGGACAAAGGCGAGGTCCCGGGATTTCTCACTGTCTAGAGCAGCGATGAAGCACGTGGTATCGTTCACGGGGCTAGCGTTCGGCTCAAAAGGGGAGGGAGAATATGGTTGGGAGCAGGTGGATCACCGGTGCAACTCTTTTTGTATCAGCAGTTGTCAGCGGTGTGGCGTTCGCCTCCGCAGAAGATGAGCTTGCACGTGGAATCGCTGCATATCATGACTGGGAGCATGAGAAGGCGTACGAAATATTCGGCGCGCTGGCAGAACAAGGGTACGCTCCCGCTCAAGCTTACCTTGGTCATTTGTACCAGCGAGGTATAGATGTACCTCAAGATTTTGATCAAGCTGCCCGATGGTACCGCCAATCCGCTGAGCAAGGGCACGCGCCCGGGCAAGAGGGCTTGGCTACGTTGTACGTGGACGGCTTGGGTGTTCCCCAAGACTTTGTCGAGGCCGAGAGATGGTTGCGCCGGGCCGCTGATCAAGGCTACGTGTCTGCAAAGAACAACCTTGGCGTTCTGCACCAGAATGGCTGGGGTGTACCTCAAGACATGGCTCAAGCTGCCCGATGGTATCGCCGGGCGGCTGAGCAAGGATATCCCTTGGCTCAGGCTAGTCTCGGGCAAATGTACGCGTTGGACCGGAAGCTCGTTCAAGCGTATATGTGGGCAGAGTTAGCCGCCTCCCAAGGGATTGTGACCAGCTTAATAGAAGAGCTCGATCCGCATATGACCCCGGGTCAAGTGGCAGAAGCCGAGCGCCGTGCCCGAGTCTGCTTGGACTCGAATTACGCCCAATGTGACTGAGCTGGCCAGCCAATCGGTACTAGTGATTGGCAAGCCTGGTGTGTGAGGGACTTTGAGTTCAGGCGGCGATCCGGTCGGTGATGGATGATGCGGCGTCGTTGGTCGGGTCGGTCTGCTCGACGCCGTCGATGAACGTTACCCCGCGCTCGAGTTTGTCCAGCCACTCGTAACCCCGAAGTCCGTGCCAATGCTTCTGGGCGCTCTGGCCGAGCTTGAACGCTAGGCTCATGGTCGTCCTGCGGGTCACGCAAGCCCGGGTCCTGGCGATGTGCAGGCGAACAGCGGCGAAGGTCGATCTGATCGGGCTGTGGTGGTCCGGGTCGATTGCCAGTGCACGCCCTGAAAGTCGTAGAACGCCTGGTTGGGCTATCACAGCGACTTCGAACTCCGGAAGAAGACTGAAGCCGTTCGGTCCACCCCATCCAGATGGAGGGTGATGCAGCTTTACCGCTTCGCTTATGCGGGGCCTCGGCGGCGCCGCATCATCCTATCTGCGGCTCTTTGTCCCGTTTGTACAGTGCTATGGCGTCGACGCTTCAGGGTGAACACTTCCACCTCCTGGGTGGGGTGGCTTGGAAGGCCCGCCAACGATCCTTTGTCCCACCTCCACTTCGGCACACTAGTCGGTACCGTATCTTTCCGCGCAACGGGTTCGAACGTGGGCATCAGGTTCGCGCGAATGTCGTACGCGCGCGCGGAGCAGTTGAAAAGTGGTCTGCTTATAGGAGGAAAAAAGCGAAGGATGTAACTCTGTTCGCCTGCGCGTACGACAAATCCGACATTCACTGACCGATTCCCTTCATCATGTCAGCCACGATCTGGCGGTCGCGCCGTTCCTGTTCGGCGATCGCGGCGAACCTCACGTGGACCTTCGGGTTCACGTTGTAAGCGGAGGGACGGCCGCGTTCGTTGAGCCGTTCGGGCTTCGGGATCAGCCAACCGAATGACTCCAAGCGTTGCATGGCCTCGTCGAGTTCCCATGGTTTCCACCGCCGCGACTGGCTCAAGTGCCTGTCAAGGTCGCGCTTCACAGTGAACTGCTGCCATCCTCGGGCTAGGATCAATGCGGCGACCTTTCGGCTGCGATCCTCGGTTTCATCCAACTCTTGGTAGAAACGGATCGCGTGCGGCAGCAGGGTGCCCCATATCAGTGTCGAGACTCGCTCCGCAGTATCCTTGGGCACCATTAGGGAACTCGGATGCTCTTGCCGGGCTGCACATTCGGTGACGTGGAAGGTCAGCAGGAGGCGGGAAAAGAGGCCCTCCCATTTGCCCAGTGCCGAAGTCAGGTATGGATTGGGGTGTGCTTGCGTAAAGGCGTGTATTCGGTCCCACAGCCCCTCCCGTGCGTCGTGTGCCCCGTCAGATAGCGTAACCACCTCACCGGCCCGGGTGTCCGCTACCTGATGCACCAGTTTTTCATAGGCGCGAATCGCGGCCATGTCTGGGGAGCGGTCCTGGCCTTGCCGGGCGCCACGGGCATACAAGATCATGAACCGTTGCAGCATTCCGTCATGGTTAGTGTTCCCAGCGTATTGGTGGATGACGGCCGGTTGTATTCCCCCCATGATGCAGGCGGACCAGTTTTTGACGGATGACGAATCGCGGCTCAGGCGGTCGATGCAGTTTGGATCGCCGTTGTAGGTTTCCAGCCAGTCGGCGCGATCCTTGCCACTGCCGTTCTTGTAAGCGTCCATGCTGGAGAGCCATCCGGTGAGCTCGTCTCGAAAAACAAGCATGCCGCGTGGCTCGCACTTTGCCATTACGGCGGCCATCTTTTCCACGGTGGTGTCTCCGAAGATCAGGCGCTTATGAATGGGCGGGGTGGGCTCAACTTCGTCGGATTTCTCCCGCTTGATCCGCTTTAGCTCGCGCTCATATTGTCGCTGCTTCTCGTTGGATTCCTCGCGCCAGATATGATCTACGTCGCGCGCTGGCGCCATTGCCTTCTTCAGCGCAGGCGACTTCTTCGCCGAAGGCGGTCCCACAGGGGCAAACCACAGCCGTGCAGATTCGACCCACGTGTCGTCGTGGCGTTTCGGCTGAAGATAGATGCGATCATCGGTACACCCGGCCACCACGGTCAGCGCCGCCATACCGATTACGCCTGGGTCTACTCCCATTAGTTCGCCTTGGTCATGCGCAAATTCGCCAATACAGGTGGGGAGTACCGAAACAGGGAATGGTCCCGGTTCCAGGTTTCCGAACAAATCCAGGGGTTCGCTCAGAGTTTCTTCGGGTTCAGGCCGGCATGCGGCCACCCGTTCGTCGAGATATTTGATGCCGCGTTCAGACATTGCAGCCCACCTCCCGCGCAGCGGCGCGAAGACGACGTGCGGCGAGCGCGAGCCGGTTCATGTCCGTTTCGGTCGGGAGCAGACCTTGGTGGACATCCTCTGCAACGACCATGACGAGCAATGCTTCATGCGCAACAGCTTCTAACACATCCTTTGGAAGCCAACGTTGGCCTGGGCGGAATGGTGCCCGACTCGTGTTTAACGGTTGGGGGAAAAGGTCTCGAAGTTCGAGTCCTATCGCTTCGACGATCTCAGCCGCACCGCATCCGGCCCAGCACTTAATAAGGAGGATGCCGTCGTCCGTTTCTCGAATGCTGAGGCTCGGCGTGCGATCCGGATGTGCGGGGCAACGAGCTGACCACCGGCTAGGCCCTGCTGGTTTGACCGCTTCCAGCCGCGGTAGAAGGCGGTCCAGCGGGGTGTCGTGGGTCCCTTCGCTCACCGCGCACCCCCTGTGTTTTCGAGGTGAGTGCGGGTTGCCAAGATCCGTTCCTTGATCCAGTTGTCGACCTCTTCCTCAATCCAGCCGACAGCGCGACCACCGAGGGGAATGGGTGCAGGGAAGCTACCCTCTGCGATGCGCAGGTAGATCGTCGAGCGGGAAAGACCCGTCCGGGCTTTTACCGAGGGAAGTCTGAGGATTTTCGTAGCCATGTCTGTGCCTCCTTGGGCGTTGTTGGACATGGCTAGGGATTATTCTGAAGCTTCCCGCAGTAAACATCGTAATTGCGGCTCTCCAAACCGCAATTGCGGAACTATGTAGCTTGCATGAGAACGGTTCGGGCGAGAGGGAATTTCTTCTCTAGGTTTCTCTGGGATATCCCGAATTTTTTCGGATATTCTTCAATTAAAAAATTAATAAGTGCGGTCTGGTTTTTTAACTTCAGGTGCTTTTTTGTTTTTGGCCCGTCGCCCAGTACGGTTTGCACGAGAGCGCCTATAAGTATTTGGTACGCGACCTCGGATCGGGCTTCTGGTGGCTCGTTTCCTTCGAATTGGGATCTCAGCGACTCTACCTCTTTTTCGAGTTCCTCTTTCTCGGACCTTAGACTTCTAAATTCCTCTTCCGCCTTTTCTATTCTTCGGGTCAGCATTTCGTTTTCTGCTTTAAGTGAGTTGTAGCTGTCAATAGTCAGGTCGGAGGTAGTATTGCGTTCAATCTCGTAAAAGAGGAACTCAGGTTTTTCAAGTGGAAACGCTTCTTTAATCCAGTTTCTTAAGTCGCGACCAAAAAAGTGGCGTCGCTCGTGTGCGACGTGTTCCCCTGGAGCTACGGGTCTCCCGTCCTCGCGGCCGTGTGGAATCTCACCGCTCTCGATGGCTTCAGCAATTGCGCGGCTTCTCGGCTCCAGGCAACCCACTGAAGGATGTCGCCAGATACTCCTGCCAATCCCTGTTTGAGAGATTTGTTGGGCTTCGTTGAGAATATCTAGGACTTCATTTTCGGGTATTCCGCACCATAGGGCGGCGGCTTGCGGAATGGAGTAGACTGTGTAATGGGCGCGCATTTCCGCGCAATTGTCAGTTTCCCATTGCTTGTTCATCTTGGTAATCTTTCCTTTTGTGTTTGTTCCTTGGCGATGCAGGGTGGTTTATCTGCGGCTGGCGCTATGTCGAGAATATTATTTGATAATGCAACCATTAAGGAGTGGATCGTTTCTTGGGAAGTCAGGAGAATCGTTCGATAGTTTTGTAGTGGGCACGAGAACGACGCAACTGCTTAGTGCGTTATTGCGAGTGGTTCAGATCGGGGTTGGTAGAACCTGTTCTTAGCCCGTTACGAAACGATTGGTACTTCGATTCGCTATGACCACGAGTTGCGCATGATATCGTCCAGCTCGGTACGGGACAGGACCGCTGTGCAGTCCCTCCAAGGATCGTCTCCCGCGACTAGCACGCTGTCGTTGTAACGGAGGTCAAAGCCATTGACCTTCTTCCGGTTCTCGATTCGCTTGTCCATCTCTTCAGCCATCCGTTCTTCGTTTTCGATCCATTCGTCCTCGATCGTGTCGGGAAGGGAACCGAACAGGTCGTAGCGATCCTGCATGCGCTCAGAGAGGCGGTCATAGATCGTGGCGTCGACCGTGTCCTGGTACACCAGATTGAGCATGTCCACGTTGTCGCGGGTTTGTCCGAACCGCTTGATTCGACCGATTCGCTGTTCCAGCTTGACCGGGTTCCACGGGAGGTCGACGTTGATCAGCGTGCCGAGCGTTTGGAGGTTGAGGCCCTCGCAAGCTGCGTCTGTGGCGACCATGAGCCGAATTTCACGCTCCTTGACCATCCGCTTGAGGCTTTCTCGATCCGCCGAAGTGGATTGCGCACCGCGAATGAGCTTGCTTTTGCCTGCACCAGCGTAGAGACCAATCGGCTCATCTGGGAATAGCTCCGCAACCTGGCTGCTGATCCATGCGGCGGTGTCGTAATATTGCGAGAAGATGATGCATCCCAGGTCGGCCCAGCCTTCGTCTGCAAGGTAGTGGCGCACGGCGGCGACTTTCGGGTCCTCGCCACCCAGAAGGTCCACCTGTTCGATCAGGTACGTCAGGGCATCGCGCTCCTCGTCGGTCGGGATGTCGACTTCGGTTTCTCCATCCTCCAGAAGATCCTCTTCGAGTTCCTGTCCCTTAAGTAGCTTCTCGGCCGTCGTGCGAGCGGCATAAGGGCTGGAGCAGAGCCGTTGGCGCATGAGGTTGGTCATGAATCCGGCGGCTTGCTTGCGCTGCCCGTAAGCCTTGCCGAATCGGTTTGCCGCTTCATAGGCATTGTCGAAGGCGTCGCGGGTACGCAGCGCATTGCCTTCGAAAAGCGCGTAATACCCACTTTCTTGCGTGACTCGATCAGGGGCAGGGTGGAGAATCACCCCGACCCTCTGAAGCAGGCCCTTCTCCTCCAAGTCCGCTCGCTTGCGCAGGACCACATGCCGCACGATTGGGTTGTGTCGTTGGAAAAAAGTGGTCCCGTGGATTCGGCGTTCGAGTTCGTCTTCGATCTTCTCTTTGGTGTCGCGATCCAGATCGGCCGCAGATGTGTTGCGGGGTGGCTCAAATTCGTGGAGCTTCATCTCGAGATCCCGCCGGATTTTCTCGTTCATCAGCCGATAACTGGCAAACGGCGAACTGTCCGTAGGTGGGATAGGCGAGCGCAGGTAGGACCAGGCGTCTTCGAAATCGAGCGGCTGTTCCTGGCCCGTGAGCAACGGGATCACGCGATCCGGTCTATGCCAAGGGCTTAAATCGGTCCCAAGAACAAACCGGCCTTTACCCTGGTGCAGAACTCCGAGCTGACCCCACAGGTCGGCGATCTCCGTCTGCATGGGCGTGGCGGTGCCGAGCAAAACGTTGTCGGCCTGTTGGGCAAACCGGCGGGCGTACTGAAGCAGCACGTTGGCTTCGCCTGCGCCCTTGCCAAGCCCCTGGCGCTCACGGGCCTTGTGCGATTCATCCAGTACCACGGTCTCAAACTGGAGGTTCTCCAGGATCTCGCGCTCCCTCGTGGGCTGGGAAAGCAGCCCCGTCGAGACCACCCCGATCCGGAATGGACAACGAGCGATCTCTTCTGGCCCCTTCGGTGAGACGATGTGGCCTTGCGGGTCGATCCATGCCTTGTGGAAAGAACTCCAGCGGCCTACCGGAATGCCGAGCTTGTCCAGCAACTCGACCTGCCACTGCTCGGTGAGAGTGGCGGGCGCGAAGATCGCGATAGGCTTGGCCCGGCGTCGTTTCGGCGTGCTCTTATCCGCATGGGATTGCAGGGCGAGCACAATGGTCGCCGTTGCCAGCGAGAGCGTCTTGCCAAGGCCGACTTCATCGGCCAGAAGTAGACGGACCACGCCGAACCATTCCCGGTGCTTCAGTGCTTCGCTGACAAAAGAGCGCTGCCATGGGCTCAGAGAGAACCCTTCCTGATACATCGGCGATTCGACGACAGCCGCAGGCCCAATGTCTTCGGGGTCTTCGATATCATCGATCAAGGCCTCGACGCGCTTCGAGCGGCGCTGTATCTCCTGGAGTACGACGCGGGGGAGGGGGGTTGATCGCTCCCAAAGCCAGTCGAACTCGTCCTGCACCCACTTGACCCCGTCGGACGATTCATCCGACCAGAGGATCTCGTAGTTGCCCTTCCAGCCCATGCGGGTCTCGTTCATCGAGCCGATGAATGCCAGTTGGCTGCCGTCCTCGCGCTCGATCACCCCGGCTTTCCCGTGGACTAGGCCGCAGACCGTGTTGGGCACTACACGGATCGCATCGGGGTGCGCTTGAAGGAACTCATCCAGAAGACGATAGCGATCCTGGTGGAGCAGCGCGTCCAGACCTGGGTCCTCGTGGAGCCGGCCGAGCAACGCCGCCTCCCGGTTCTTGGCGACCTGAAGGTCTTCGGCGGCCACATCGGCATTGCAGACGATGCGCACCTGCCCGATTCGGGATAGCTGCTCCCCTGCGATCTCGAACAGTGACGAGGTGAAGTACCCCGCGATCCGGTCGTAACGCCGCGCCCGTTGCAGTTCGTTTGTCAGGACCGTCACATCGATCGGGTCCTGTCGGGTGGAGTAGCGCCGGATCGGAGACTCCGTCATACCTTACCAGCCCTCGTTCCGAATCCGGTTCGCGAGTATCTCTGCCTTTTCTGCTTCTTCGGGCCGCCGTTCAGCGACCATTTTGGCAATGAATTCGGCTATGGCCATCAGATGGGGGCGCTGTGGGATGTAGGTGGCACCAAGGTTCGACTGCATCTCCGCCAGCACCGTCTTAGGGTCCTTGTCATCCATCAGCTCGCGGATTGCCAGCAGAACCTCCCCGAGGCGAGTTCCGGCCAGATCGCCGTTCAGCAGCTCCCGGCCTTTAAAGTCCTCGGCACCTTTGAGGCGGGATTTGTCTGCCTTCATGGATGCCATCAATGGCTGATAGTCCACGCGGAACGCCTTTCCGAAATTCTGATAGTTGTCCAGTTTGAATTGGCCGTCTGCTTCGATGGCCAGCAGCCGCACGTAAAAGCGCTCGATGGGCGACAGGTGTTCCCAAGTATCCTCGTTGATTGCTTTCAGCGCTTCGGGAATGAGCGCATTGTTAGCGATTTCGGAGGCGTATTCGACGATCTCGTCGACCACGTTCTTCTCGCCCTTACGCTTGGGCTGGAGGGCAAAGCTATTGACCTCCTTGCCGTCGATCCTCGTGTACCCGGTAAGCACCTTGAGCGCAGCGGCGTAGCCGGCCATCTGGAGGTCGGCGTCGCTGAACACGCTGCGCCCGTGTGCCTTGGCCTGGTCATTGAGGCGCATCATCTCCGAGACCTGTGTATCGACCTCTTTGCGGATCTTCGGGAAGAGCTGGCGCTTGAAGGCTTCGCCGGAACCCTCGCCGCGCTTGCGTAGGATCAGGGTGACCGTTCCCTGGACGTGGGCGCCGGAGCGCAGGGCGGTGCTCGCCTCGGTGGCGATGTACCAAGCGCCGACAACCTGAAGTCCGGCTGCCCAGAAGATCGAGATCATGTCGCCCCAGACGCTCGTGTCCTGGTGCGTGAACATTACGCACTGGAGGCCGTTTTCCGGCATGTTCTCGGCCATAGCGGAGTAGGCCTCGACCATGGCGCGACGGAAATCCTCTCCGGTGCCCTGAATTGCCAGTGCTCGCCGGGAGTCCCAGTTCCACTCGTCGAAGGGGGCGGGGGGGTTCTTGCGCAGCCAGGCGATGAAGAATTCGGTGATCTCGTGGTAGTGGACGGCATCCGCGTAGGGAGGGTCGGTTACCCAGATATCCGAGCTCCTAGATGGCTGATTGGCTGGTTCGCTATATACCTCTGCATGTTCGGATCGGATTGGCGCGTTAAATGAGTAAGGACGAAGCATGTAGCTTTGATAAAACCACCCTCGTGCGGAATAGGTAGCCAAGGGGTTAATTGCTTGGCTGTAGAAAGTGTCTTTGACTTCTCCGGTTCTATACGAGTCCCAGCGACTCAGCTTCGAATTCCAGTTCAACGCATTCGCGGAGTTAGGATAAGTTACGGCCGTTGAATGTTTGCGTTGCAGGCCGTGGAGAAGGATCTGTCTCGGATTGAATAACTGATGCCAATACCGCCAGCCGCGCGTACGAATCGGCTCATCCGTCTTGTCGCCAGATTCGATGGACATATCCGGCACCAGGCCTTGCTCCTGCCAGTCCGCCAGGTTCTCGGAGACGATGCGCTCCACCTTGCGCTCGCGCGCCAGATCGGCGTCCGTGACCGAGGCGAAGTAGGTTTCGGGACGTGAGCGATCCAGGGTGCCGGCCTTGATCCACTGGATGGCATAAAGCCGTTCCTGGAAGGTGTCATCCTCCCGGGGCTTGAAGTCGTGCAGCTCCCATTGTCGGAGCCGGTTGCGGCGAACCCCGTCTTTGTCACGATAGTCACCGCGTAGCGTGGAAATGGGCGTCGTGTACCGTTTTCCGTCCAGTTCGTAGTCCAGCTTGCCGTCCTTCAAAGTGCCATTCTCGGCTGCCTTCATTTCCGCAGTCGATACACCAGTGACGACTTCAATGTCGAAGCGATGTTCTTGACGATTGGGGACGAGTTTCGCGACCACATTGCGGCTCTTGGAGATCACCCAGCTTGGCGCCACAGGCACCATCCAGCCGGTCTCTGGACAGCGAGTCTCCAAACAATAGAGGTAGGCCTTAGCCCGATCCCCGTTTTCTTTGTGCTCGATACCGAGGCTGGTGATCTCGGTGTCGATGGCATCGGCAACCTTCTGTTGCTCCTGCTCGATCTGCGCCCGCTGATTCTCGTCGGCACCGATAATGTTGAAGGCGCTCCAAGTCAGCATGCAGGCGATGGGATTGAGATCCGAGGCATACGCGTCGCAGCCTAGACGAGCTGCCTCGAATGGGATGGAGCCCCCGCCGCAAAAGGTATCCCCGACACGCGGACGACGGCCGTAACGGAGGATGCCAAGCTGCTCAACCAGTTCGTCGTGGGAATGGGATTCGATCCCGAAACGACCGAAATGCTTGTTCACCTCCGGCCAGATGGGGCTGTACAGGGTGTCCGAATCCACCTCCTCCGGGCGCCGGGTCATCGCGACCTTATCTTCGTAGGGCATGCCTGCCATGGCCTGAACAAGAACCGCAGCCTTCGCATCTGCATCTAGCCCACGCTTCCAGCGAATGTTTAGGCCGGGATGATCATCTCGCTTGATCGGAAAGGACAGATATCGGATGTCGTCCTCGTCCATCTGATCGCCGGAGATCGTGAAATCGAAGAAGACCGAAGGGTTTTGCAGGATGCCCTTTTCAGCGATCTCCCATGGGGTCAGTTTGGGTTCCCGGCGTCCGAAGGCCGCGTCATCCATCGCCATCAGTTTCTCGAAGATGTCGAGGTCGGCTTCCACATCTTCGGTCGCCGGCAGAAGGCTGGCGAGAACAATGGCCCGGACCATGATCAGCGGCTTGCGCCCCTTCCAGTAGGAACCCAAGGTTGTGAGGTTGCTACCAGGTCCAGCTTTCCGCTCCTTTTGCGCCTCCGCCGACACCTTCTGCGCCGGAAATACCCGCTCGATCAGCGTCGGAGCGTCCTTGAGGCTTAGGGGTTCAAGATTGGCCTGCTTCGCGTCCATGCTTATTCCTTGTCATCCGTGAACAGGCCCAAGGTTGGTTCCGACTTGGCCTTGATGGAAGATTTCGACTCGTCCCCGAAGCGCGCCGAGCGCACGGTGGCCTCGGGGGTATCCCCTAGGGCGTACCGAAGCGCCATACGCCAGCCGCGACCTTTTCCATTCGGGCCACCAACGGTGGCCGCGACCATGTCGAACAGCCACCAGCGTTCTTCCGGGCGCAGTGCGAGCCAGTTCCGCAGCGCGTAGGGCACATCTTCCGGGGGCATGTCCTCAATGGCCCAAGCCAGCACACACAGCTCCTTGCCGAGCATGCGGTCCACGGGGGTCGTGCCGACCTTCCACTGCGACGGCGCAAGGTCATGCGTCTTGAGACGCTCATTGAATGCGCGTTTTACCGCCACTTGGATTTCGGTCCAGTTGCGGCGTGGGACCACCACGCGGTCCAGAACTTCGTGGCCGCGAGCTTCGCCCGCGACACCCAGGTCCTCGGTAATGAGAACGGGCTGGCTATTGCCGCGCGGGATCTCGACCACGAAGTGGTGTGGTGCCAGCGTCTTGGGGACCCCGAAACCGGCCGTGTCGTGCGCATATTGCTTGGTCTTTTTGCCCTTGGGCATCGACTCCACCTGTTCCATTGCAGCGGCCATGACAACCTTCCTATTGGCTCACGTTGTCGTGCTTGAGTTGAAGGCCAGCAATCTCCGCGAAGCGTTTGAGGTCCTCGCCCGTGGCGAAGTCTCCGCCGCCGTTGCGAATGAACATCTGAACCTCGGCATCTGAATCGTTAGTGGCCTTTCGCAGAGATTCGATGGTCGACTCAATTACCGCTGGCGTGACCGCCCGCGAGTTGAAGTTCACCTCAATGGATTCCTCGCCCTCACCAACCTGTAGCCTTACCTGAGTGAAGCTGACGTTCCGGTCCTTGAAGTCCACGAGGACTTGAAAGACTGACTGGGTTGTATCCAAGCGAACCTTGGAGTTTTGAAGCCGAACGGGTTGGTGCGGATCAATCTCCGGGCGCCCATCGTCGTCGCCGCTGGGCTGGATCGTGAACTTCTCGGTCTGCTCGGCTGCCCCGGCCTTGGCGTAGACCTGAACCAAGACACGGCCGTCCTCAATCGGGAACGGACCGGTGTACTCAAACCCCTCGCGCGGGCCGGAACCGTCCGTGGTGTAGTAGAGATCCGCCTTGGGTGTCGATTGAAGCTCGACCACGCGATGATCCGGTTTGCTATGGACTTCATGCCGGATCTTGATCGGTGCCTTCCAGAGCGTGGCATCACCGGTTTCGTGCTTGCCGTCCGGGTCGATCGCCAGGAAATACAGGGTCGGCTCGGCCGTTCGGAACTCTTCGAGGTTGTCCGCCACTGGATCTTGTTCGGAGACCTCCTCGTCGGTTCGATAGTGAACCCGAGGCGTATTCCCGGCGTGTTTGGGTACAATCTGGAGGATTAGCTCGCCGGTCGCCTCGTCCGTGGATTTCGTGGTCACGCTGACACTGGTTTTATCCTTCGCGAAAGGCCCTTTCTCGATATAGCCATCGCTACCTTCGCGCCACATACCCCGCCCCAGCGCGCTGGCCTTGACCTGGTCGAGGCCCTTGCTTCCCGGTAGCCAGGGCCACTCGGGTTTTGCCGCCGCACGCATGCGGATATCTTTCCACGGCTCGCGCTTCTGGCCCTCACGCCAGAGCATCGCCTCAGCCATCGAGATCACAGAGTCGATTTCGCTATCCAGGTCCGTAATGAGCTTCTGGTCGCACCGTGTTGAGGCGAGATATTTCTCGATTTGCGCTTCGGGTGCCTGCTCGTCCTTTCCGAATTTCAGCCCATTGTCGATCGTGGCCGGGTCCAGCGATCCTTCCGTACCCGGGTAGTACAGGCGGTTGAACACGCTCTGGATGCTTTGGATGAACCCTTCTTCGGTAGTTTCCTTCAGGTCCCCAGCCTCCCGGATCTGGGCTTCATTGCCGCCACGCTGGATGTCCTTCTGAATGCGCTTGAGGGCCAGTAGTTCGCGGAAACGCGATTCTGCATCGCCAAGGAGATGACTGTCGTGACTCGTCAGGACCAGGAGGTTGTTCTTGTGCTCCACGCTGTCAAAGAACCGCTGGATGTCCTCCGATGGCGTGCTGCCGTCGGGTTTCGCTACGACCAGCACGCGGCCATGCTTGATCTCCTCGGCAATTGCATCCAGTGACGGCATCACCAGGACCTTCTGGTACGCCTGTTTCGAACGAGGTTCTAGCGCCCGCTCCAGCCATTTTCGCAGTTGATCGTCCACCCGGTCCTGAGGCAGGTTGTCGGCGTCCTTCTGGAGCCGTTTGATCAGGTTTTCCGTGTCCTTGAACAGCAGGTTCTCGCTGGCGTCGGTATGCAGATACCACGCGGTCTTTCGCAGTTCGGTGATTGCCGCCTTGAATTCCTCGGCCTTTCGTTGCGGGTCGATGAGGTATTCGATGACCTCATGTTCATGCAGGCCGGAATGCCCGTGAACCGCCTCGGAGAGCGAAGCGGAAAGGATCAGGTTGGCGACTTGAGTGCCCGCATCGCTGTTCAGGTGATCATTAATCGCTTCGGCGTGGGACGCCCCGTTATCCGCTACATCGCGTGCTACGGCGTTTCTCAGGCCGCGATTAATGCCGTCAACCTGGCTGGAGACCAGCGGGTCGTTCAGGTCCATGTGCTGGGTGCCGATCAGGTAGACGTCGTTGCTGTCGCGATTCCACACCGAGCGCACGACGCGGGCCGAAAACTCGAGCAACCCGCGTGTTTCGCGGAAATTGGGGTTGTCCTTGAATAGGGCAACGAGGTGTTTGAAGCTCGGGTGGAAGGGGTAGGTGGTGCGAATCTCTTCTTCGATCTGAACGAGGGAGCGGGCGTTGAAATAGCCGCTGTCCTCGGCTTTTCGCACCTGCTCTGCAAATGCCTCTGCTACCTCGCCGATCGTGGATTCATCCGGGATCTCGGAAAACAAACGTTTGCGGATGATCGCGTACACCTCGTCGCCGTCTAGCGATACAGGGGTGATGGAGGTGGCTTGCCGGTTCGCTTCTGCCTGAAGGTCCTTGACCAACTTGCCGATCTGCCCCGAGTTGTCGGTGTATGTATTGACGAGATTAGAAAGAACGACGCAACAGTTCTTCTTCGCCAGCGCCGCTTCGAAGAGGTTCGCCACCGCACGAGTGGCGACATCGGCCAGGGTTCCCGCGCCCATCGTGCGAGTCGAAATGTACTTCAGGTACGGAGGAATCTCGTCCATCAGGATCAGCGTTGGCTCGTCACCCAGGGCACGCAGCCAATCATCCTTCCCGGGGGCGGCATTGTCCTCCCAGAAGGGCCGGAGGACCTCCGTGGCCTGGCCTCCAAGCTGTTCGGCCAGCGTGCCCCAAAGGTGCTTCGGATGGCTGTTCCTCCCGTCGAACACCGCGACCCGCGCGGTCACATCACCCACTGCTTCCTGGGTGTTTTCGGGCAAGATTGCTGATCGATGCTCCGGGAAGCGCGCCAACAGGCCCAGCGCGCTCATCAAGTGGGTTTTACCCCCACCCATCGCCTGCGCCAGCTCGAAGACCGCTTGGCCGCTCTGGCCAGCCAGACGGCGGAGCCCTCCGTCCAGAAGGGCCTCCATGCCACGAGTCATGTAGTTGCGCTGGAAGAACGCGGTGCCTCTGTCATCACTGGAGATGGTCGATGAGAGCTCTTCAACACCTTCCGCGCTCTGGTAGCCGAGTGTCGTGGGGTGCAGGTCGCACGCGTCTTTGACGGTCTTCAGCATGATATTCCTTGGCCTTGAGACTGGGATTCCGGTAATGCGCCGCATTATGCATTATCGGCATCTCAAGCTCCGACCCGACTGCGGCGGCACACCATGCGGCGCCAATGCTTGTCGCCAACGCTTCAGCTTTACTCGACGCGGTGCGGTAGGCGACGCAAGTACCTTGGCAGTGAAGGCTGGCATGGCGCCGCCCCGCGACAGTGACGCTTCCACTCGCCACGTGCTCGCCGGATAACGTCCCAGGCACCCTGGCGAACTCCTCGGAACCCGGGCATTCGCCTGATCGACCAGCAGAATTGCCGCCACAGTTGAGCGCGTCGCTCTCGATCCTTCTCGGTGACGGCTTCTCGGATCCGTCGGCGCCATCGACTGATCGCGAACTCGGTAAGCCGCCAGGTCCAGCGTCCGTCTACTCGTACCAGTTCGTAGTCTGGTTCAGTGCCGGCGACCTCCGACGCGATCGTAAGGCGAGTCGGGCGCTCGCCCGCATCGTTCATCTGTTCCACCGCCAGAGCGGCGTGTCCGTCCTCCGCCAGTAACCACCAGCGTGCTCGAACTGAGCCCTTGGGGCACCAGACGACTAGGTACGCATTCCCGACTCCATGTCGTTTTCTACGCTGCCGCCGAACCCTGTCCGCCTCTGTTCCATATTTCTCGTCAAATTTGACCCTCAGGTGCTTCACCTTGTCGGCAGGGATTGTCCCGCTGGTCCAGTACCTGTATCCCACCCTGACCAGATCCTGAAGCCGCTGCATCACTACTGTCTTACGCGAATGCATGCGCTACCTCCGTGTTGTTGTCCATAGGCCGTCGGGTATTGGCGGCCGCACTCGAAGGAGACGTTGTGAACCAGCCGCGGGAGCGAGGAGAACAACGACGACTCCTGCTCTCCTTATGCAGGCCTGAATGACACCTCTGTGATCGGATAAGAACTGATTACGCGCAGGACGCTGTGTGTGGAGGTCTAGAGATTCCGATGGCTGTCACGCAACTCCGCATAGGGTGAGTGAATGCCGGGTGTGCCAGCCCCCATGAAGTTCGGGGCTGCCACCCCGCTTGCTGTACCAACAAGCATTCGGGCGCCACCCGGATAGCTTGTTCTGCTGTAGCGCAGTGCCCGTAATTGGGCTCGCTGCGATGCGATGGGCGCTCAGTGCTGCAATGCGCTGTTCGACCCAATCCCAGGGTGAGTTTGGGCGACGCGGAAACGGGGCTCCTGGTGACAGGAGAAGACCCTGCTAGTCGACGAAAGGCGGTAATCAGTCCGCCCCGCGGGCGGCTCGAGAGAGTCGAACGCGTGCTGCACACGATGGCTTCAGCAGTGCCGGAAACGGTATTGAGCCGACCAGGTGAAAACTCGGGTCGGCGGCACTTCCTGGCGCAAGCCGCGAAGGTCGATGTATAGCTCAAACGTGTAAATGCACCGCAGGACGGTGCTATGCAGAGCGAGTAGTAGCCATGGGCTGAGGGCCCTGGTTATGTGCGTTGAAGTGATCCGGGAGTAGGGGAGGCGCTTTGGAATCTCGGCCCCCCGAAAACCGCGACCGAAAGGCGAGGTGAGGTGCATAGCACTAGTTATCTGGATGACGGAGCACGGTGGCGATTGCTCGCGCAGTAGAGGCTAGCTAACGCGGGAACTCCTAACCCTCTTCGACTCGGGTGGCACCGACGAGAGGCAAGGAGGGGAGCGGTTCTGAGTAGAGTCAGACGGATGTCGCGATATGACCGAAGCGACTCTGGAGCCAGGATGGCACTCGAAAGGAACCAGCGGAAGCGACGGGTATTTTCCGTCGATTGGTATAGCAAGAGGCATTCAACTGAACGGTTTTGCAGGCTGGCACCTGCACGTAAACCAGGACGCTTGGCGGGCTGGCACCCGCTTAATTCACCATCGGACCAACAGGAGGTTCATATTCGAACCCGGGCATCATTGCCCGGGTTTTTCCGTTTCGTAAGGGCTGCTGTCACTGAGGCCTCCATAGGGGGATGAACCCCCAAACCGAGGAGTACTCATGAGAAGCTTGCGTTCAAATGAATCATCGTCACTGCGTGGCATTTCCCACCCCCGCAGGGAACTCGTCGAGCGATTGGCTCGTGCTCAGTTGCTGAGCAGTGGGAGGGCCGATGCATTCGCCGCCCAGCTCAAGGCGCATGGGATCAGTGTCTATGACCGACGGATTCCGAGTGATGACTGGAGGCAGGTGGGCATCCAGATCCAACTCGTTTTGCACCTGGATGATGACGACGACCAGTGGATCTCATCTGAGATCTGGCTACCAGCCGGGAGATATTCCCCGGAAGAGCAACAGCAGTACGCGGACACGATATTCCGGATGTTAGGCGGAATAGCTTGATCCATTCCCTTCAGCCCCGGCTTGCGCCGGGGTTTTTTCTTGGTCGATTCGAGATCGTCGGTAGCGCCGGTGCTAATCGCGGGTGGTCAGGTAGTCAGCCCATTCCTGCATCATTGTGCGCCGCTTTTGGAACAGGTCGCCTCGACGGTAGGCTGCTTCCACCTTGTTCTGGATCACGTGCGCGAGCGCCATTTCGGCGACATCCCGTGGGAAGGAGGAAACCTCGCCAGACCAGTCCCGGAAACTCGATCGGAAGCCGTGTGGTACGTAGTTGCCGCGAACACCTCCCACACCAAACCCAGATCTGCGCATTGTATTCAGGAGTGCCATGTTGGATAGAGGGCGACGTTCGCGCATTCCGGGGAAGAGATAGGGGTTGTCCTGTAGGTTTGGCAGTTCGTCCAGGATTTCCATAGCTTCAGATGCGAGCGGTACGCGGTGTTCGCGACGGCTCTTCATCCTGCCGGCAGGAATGATCCATGTCCCGTCTGTCAGGTTGATCTCGCCCCATGTGGAAAATCGTACCTCGTTGGTTCGAGTGGCGGTGAGGATCAGAAAGCGGAGGGCCTTGGGTGCAATCCCGTCCATGCTCCGGAGCTCGTCCATATACGCGGGAACGTCGAAGTAGGGCATCGCGGGGTGATGAGTGACGGAGCGGACGCGGGTCGGTTTGGGCAGGAGCTTGTCCAGGTGGCCGCGCCACCGTGCGGGGTTGCTTTCGGCTCGGAAGCCGTGAGCGGCGGCAAAATCCAGGACGTTCTCAATGCGGCCCTGCACGCGCTTGGCTGTCTCATTCTTGGTTGTCCAGATGGGTGAGAGGATCTGGAGAATGTCTTCGGTGGTGATTTCGTTCACTAGCCTTTTGCCGATCACCGGTCGCGCGTAGGTCTTCAGTGTCCGTACCCATTGCCGCTGGTGCTTCGCGTTTCGCCATCCGTGCCTCTGACTTCGGATGTACTGGGCGGCGCACGAGGTGAAGGTAGGCGTTTGCCGTTTTCCTGCCGTGCGTTCTGCAATGGGGTCGCCGCCGGCTTTGGCGATTGAGCGGAAACGCACGGCCTCATCCCGGGCGGTGGCCAACGTTACGTCGGGATAGGTGCCGAGTCCCATCTCTCGCCTTTTGCCCCGGATGGTTACGCGTAGTACCCATTTCTTGGCTCCCGTTGGCGATACGACAAGGCGCAGGCCGCCGCCATCTTCATGCTTGCCGGGCGCGGCTGCGTCTACCTTCCGTGCACTTAGCTTGTGGAGCGCCATGTGGAGTCCTTATCCTGCTTTATGGTCCCCCACAGAGTCCCCCAATGAATTTGGAACTCGGCGGACCTCTTCGGACCCAATTGTGCCACAAGTAACTGACAAATAGTGCGAATTAGGACGTTAATGTGCTCCACGGACACTAAATCGACGGACTCACTCTCCGCCAGATCCAGAAAGGGGCCCCAAGTGGCCCCTTTCGCACATCTGGCCCCCGCGGTATCGGGATTCGAACCCGAGATATCGAAAATGATGGTTC
>NZ_KB899558.1:0-67055 GCF_000378325.1 Thioalkalivibrio sp. ALJ2 | reverse complement strand
ACCCGAACGTCACCGCAGGTGACGGCCCGAAGGGCGAGGCGTATTGGTTGGGGGCTCTAAGGGGCGGAATGACGATAGTCGGCGCGCTGGAAGGCGTTTTCCGGGCTCAGTGACAGCGTGTACCGCCAAGCCCATCGCTGACGGTTTTGCTGAATGCCTGCACGCATTGGGGGTTCCACGCTCCCGAGCGTGCTAAACTTGTGCGAAATGGTCGACTTATAAAGGCCGGATCGGCCAAAGCGGATTTCCTATGTCTCTGACCCCCACTGTCCTGTTCAGCCTGCTGGCGGACGACACCCGTTTGCGTTCGTTGCTGCTGATTCACCTGGAGCGCGAGCTCTGTGTGTGCGAGTTGATGACTGCGCTGGAAATCTCGCAGCCGAAGGTCTCGCGTCATCTGGCCGCGCTGCGTCAGCAGGGCGTGGTGACGACCCGGCGCGAAAGCAACTGGATCTACTACCGGCTGCATCCGCAATTGCCGGGGTGGGCCCGCGAGGTGCTGGCGTCGACGGCCCAGGCTTCGCGCGTCGATGGCACGCTGCGCGAGGATCATGCGCGCCTGCAGGCGATGTGGCGCGATGCCGATCTGGGGCTCCCGGTTTCCCGGCGCACGTCGGAGACCTGATCAGCGCTCCTCGGTGGGAGGCATGGCAATGCCGGCTTCCCGCAACCAGTGACACAGGCGGATCAGCGGCAGACCCACCAGGGCGGTAGGGTCCGAACCCTCCATGCGATCGAACAGGCTGACGCCCAGGCCTTCCGACTTGAAACTTCCGGCGCAGTCCACGGGATTGTCCAGCGCGACATAGGCCCGAATCTCGGCGTCCGACAGCCGGCGGAAGCTGACGACGTATTCCACGTCCTCTACCTGCGCCTCGCCGCTGGAGGCATCCAGCAGGCACAGCCCGGTGTGAAAGGTGACCGTGCCGCCGGACAGCGAGGCCAGCTGTTCGCGGGCGCGCTCGGGATTGCCCGGCTTGCCGAGGATGTGGTCCTGATGGCTGGCGCTCTGGTCGGAACCAATGATCAATGCGCCCGGGTGGGTGCCAGCGACTGCTCGGGCCTTGGCCTCGGCGAGGCGCTGCACGAGGGCCGCCGCGTCTTCGTCCGGGAGCCGCGTCTCGTCGACCTGCGGGGCCGCCGTCGCGAACGGCAGATGCAGCCGCTGCAACAGCTGGGCGCGATAGGGCGAGGTCGAGGCGAGGACGATTTCACGCATGGGGCTTACGCATCCGGGCTGTCGATCTCGATCAGGGCATCGTCCGGGTTGGCGGCCGCACCCTTGGCCACGTTTACCGCGCGCACGGTGCCGGCGATGGGCGCGGCGATCTCGGACTCCATCTTCATCGCCTCGAGCACCAGCACCGGCTGGCCGGCCTCCACGGTGTCGCCCTCGGCCACCAGGACGTCGATGATCGTGCCCGGCATGGACGTGGTGACATCCCCCGGGCGGGTGGCGCGGCGGGATTTCTTGCCCGTGCGCGGCGACTCGGCGCCACCGCTACCGCCGCCGGCGGTGTCGATGGTGTCGAGCGTCTCGATCAGGACCTCTTCCGGCATGCCGTCGATGGTGACGTACATCGGCCGCGTGTCCTCGCGGTGGTGGCCGCTGCCATTCACGCGGATATGGTACGACTCCCCGTGGAAAGTGACGTTGAACTCGACCGGCGCCGGGCAGCCCGCCTGGGTGTTCTCGGGCAGGTTCAATGGTTCCGGTTCCAGTGTCCCGTCGCGGCGCTGCTCGAGGAAGGAACGTCCCACCTCGGGAAACAGCGCGAAGGTCAGTACGTCCTCCGGCCCCTGCGCGAGGTCCCCGATCTCCCGGGTCAGGTGGTCCATCTCCGGCTTCAGGAGGTCCGCCGGGCGCACGTCGATGACCTCGGCGTTGCCGATCGCCTTGCGCTGGATCACGCGGTTGATCGGCCCCGGCGCGCGGCCGTAGTGCCCGGTCAGGTACTGCTTCACCTCGTTGGTGATGGTCTTGTAGCGCTCCCCGGCGAGGACGTTCATCACCGCCTGGGTGCCGACGATCTGCGAGGTCGGCGTGACCAGGGGCGGGTAGCCGAGGTCCTCGCGTACGCGCGGGATCTCCTCCAGCACGGCATCAAAGCGATCCAGCGCGTTCTGGTCGCGCAGTTGATTGGCGAGGTTGGAGATCATCCCGCCCGGGACCTGGTTCACCTGCACCCGGGTGTCGACGCCGGTGTATTCGCTCTCGAAGCGCTGGTACTTCTTGCGCACCTCGTGGAAATACAGGCCGATCTTCTGCAGGGCCACGAGGTCCAGGCCGGTGTCGTGCCCGGTGCCGGACAACGCCGCAACCAGGCTCTCCGTGGGGGGGTGGCTCGTCCCCCCGGCGAAGGCGGAGATCGCGGTCTCGATGTGGCGGCAGCCCGCCTCGATCGCCTGCCAGTGGCACAGCTCGGATAGACCCGAGGTCGCATGGGCATGCAGGTGGATCGGGACATCCAGTGCGTCGACCAGCTCGGTTACCAGTTCGCGGGTGGCCGTCGGGGTCAGCAGCCCGGCCATGTCCTTGATCGCGATGCTCTGTGCCCCCATGTCCACCAGCTCGCGGGCGAGGGTGACGAATTGGGTGGCGGAGTGTACCGGTCCGGTGGTGTAGCACAGCGTGCCCTGGGCATGGCCGCCGGCCTGGCGGGTGGCCTCGATCGCGGTGCGCAGGTTCCGAGCATCGTTCATCGCGTCGAAGATGCGGATGATGTCGATGCCACCGGCCACGGACCGCTCGACGAAGGCGCGCACGACATCATCGGCATAGTGGCGGTAGCCGAGCAGGTTCTGCCCGCGCAGGAGCATCTGCAGCGGGGTGTTGGGCAGCGCGGCCTTGAGCTGGTGCAGACGCTCCCACGGGTCTTCCTTGAGAAAGCGCACGCAGGCGTCGAACGTGGCCCCGCCCCAGGCCTCAAGGGAGTGGAAGCCGATCGCGTCCATCTGCTCGCAGATCGGCAGCATGTCCTCGGTGCGCATGCGCGTGGCGATCAGGCTCTGGTGGCCGTCGCGCAGGGTGACATCCGTGATGTGAACTCGATCCATGGTCAGTCCGATATCCGGGGGTTACAACCCGTGGTGGGCGGCGATTGCGGCGGCGATCGCGATGGCCAGATGGCGGTCGGAGCGCTTGGCCGGTAGCTCGGTCAGTTCTGGGTGCTCGGCGATGAAGCCGGTATTGAAATCCGCGCGGCGAAAATCCGGGTGGTTCACGATCGCCAGGTGATACGGGATGGTGGTCTTGACCCCGAACACGCCCATGTCGCGCAGGGCCCGGTTGCTGCGCGCCAGCAGGTCGTCCCACTCCAGCGCCCAGCAGATCAGCTTGGCGCACATCGAATCGTAGTGCGGCGGGATCTCGTAGCCGGTGTAGATCGCGCCGTCGGTGCGCACGCCCGGCCCACCCGGGGCAAAGTAGCGCGTGATGCGACCAAAGCTCGGCAGGAAGTCGTTGGTTGGGTCTTCCGCGTTGATGCGAAATTCCATGGCGAAGCCGCGCCGGGTGATCTGCGACTGGTTGTAACGCAGGGGTTCGCCACTGGCGATGCGCAACTGCTCCTGCACGATGTCCACGCCGGTGATCATCTCGGTCACCGGATGCTCGACCTGCAGGCGCGTATTCATCTCCATGAAATAAAACGTGTCATCGCCGTCCATCAGGAACTCGACGGTACCGGCGTTCTGGTAGCCGACGGCCTGGGCGGCGGTAACGGCCAGTGTGCCCAGGTGCTCGCGCTGGGCCTCGCTCAACTGCGGCGAGGGGGCGATCTCCACCAGTTTCTGGTGGCGCCGCTGCACGGAGCAGTCGCGCTCGTACAGGTGCACGGCATTGCCCTGCGTATCCGCGAGGATCTGTACCTCGATGTGGCGCGGGTTGACCACGGCCTTTTCCAGGAAGATCTCGGTGCTGCCGAACGCACGGGTCGCCTCCGAACGCACGCGGTCGAAGTTGCGCCGCAGGGCGTCCGCGTCGTCGCACAGGCGAATGCCACGTCCGCCGCCGCCACTGGTCGCTTTGAGCATCACCGGATAGCCGATAGCCTCGGCGGTCTCCAGTGCGGTCTCCAGGGTTTCCAGGTTGCCCTCCGACCCTGGGGTGACCGGGACCCCGGCCTCGATCATTGCCTTTCGCGCGGCCACCTTGTCGCCCATGCGGCGGATGACGCTGGCGTCCGGGCCGACCCACGTGAGCCCGCGCGCGTCGCAGGCCGCGGCGAAATCCGCGTTCTCCGAGAGAAAGCCGTATCCCGGGTGTACGGCGTCGCATCCGGCCGCCCGGGCCACACTGAGCAGCCGGTGGATGCTCAGGTAGCCACCCATGCTGTCGGGGCCGATCGCGTAGGCCTCGTCCGCCTTTTTAACGTGCAGGGCGTGGCGGTCGGCGTCGGTATGCACCGCGACCGAGGTAATCCCCATCTCCGCGCAGGCCCGGATCAGGCGTACGGCGATCTCGCCCCGGTTGGCTATGAGCAGCTTGCGGATCAAACGGAAGGCCTTGGGAAGGTCAGTGAAAGCCCGAGTATCGGCATGCAGTCGAAGGCCTGCAAGTTTCTGTTTCGCTTTGACAGAACGGCCCTCTCGCGCGTATATTCCGCGCCCTTGTATTTGAGTGTTCTATGAGTCGTATTCCCGTATCTCTCGACCCGTGGCAGCCACGGGCCCGGCACCAGGAATTCGAAGGCGATTTGTCTGCGGAGGACCTGCCGCGCCTGCGGGACGAGGCGCTGGCCGAGCACCCGCTGCGAGTCCATGTCCGTTTCGGGCTGGAGCGCGGTGCGCTGGACGAGGTGCGGCTGGCCGGTGTGATCACCGGCGAGCTCTGGCAGACCTGCCAGCGCTGCCTGCAGCCGATGGCCTGGGAATTCCGGCTGGAGACCGATGCGGTGATCCTGCCGGCGGGCGGCTCCGTAGAAGGCCTGGGCGCGGACGAGGACATCCTCGAACTCGAGGACGACGGACGGCTGCACCCGGCGGTCTGGGCCGAGGACGAGGTGCTGCTGGCCTGGCCGCTGGTGCCGCGCCACGTGGACTGCGAGCCCGCAGTGGAACCCGAGTTTGTTCCCGGGCAGCGCGAGGACAACCCGTTTGCGGTGCTCGAGCAGCTAAAGGGCAGTTCGAGCGACGGCGAGGATCGGTAGGCCGGGCGGAGCAGGGCGCCGCCCGGCTCGAAACGCTATACTTGCGCCCGTTTTTGATTCGGGCTAACCCCGCACAGGCGGGATTTGATTAATCTGGAGATTCATCATGGCTGTGCAACAACGCCGCAAGACCCGTTCCAAGCGCGATATGCGCCGTTCCCACGACGGGCTGAAGGGCGCGACCCTGTCCACCGATCCGACCACCGGAGAGGTCCATCGCCGGCATCACGTGACCCCGGACGGGTTCTACCGTGGTCGTCAGGTGATCCAGCAGGACGTCGAAGTCGAAGACGACGAAGACTAAGCTCGGCGTGATGACCTTGCTGGGGCCACGGCTGCGGCTGCACCGTGGCCTTTCCGCGTTTAATCGGGCCCGGTCGTTGGGTGTCTCGCGGGCGCGCGCATGAGCCGAGAATTCACCATCGCCCTGGACGTGATGGGTGGCGACCATGGGGCCCCCGTGGTGTTGCCGGCCGCCCGCCGTTCGCTGAAGGTGGCGGACGACTTCCGCCTGCTGCTGGTGGGGGACGAGGCGACAATCGAATCCGGTCTTGCCGACTGGACGCCTGCCGAGCGCGAGCGTGTGGAAATCGTGCATGCCAGCCAGGTAGTCGGCATGGAGGAGTCGCCGGCTGTCGCCCTGCGCACCAAGCGCGATTCCTCGATGCGGGTCGCCATCGATCAGGTCAAGAAAGGCACGGCCCAGGCCTGTGTGTCCGCCGGTAACACCGGCGGGCTGATGGCCACTGCGCGCTATGTGCTGAAGACCCTGCCGGGGATCGATCGTCCGGCGATCGCGACCGCGCTGCCGTCGCTTTACGGCCATACCCACATGCTGGATCTTGGCGCCAACGTGGACGTCGAGGCGGCACACCTGTACCAGTTCGCGGTGATGGGCTCGGTGCTGGCGAATGCGGTGGACGGGCTCGAGGCCCCCAAGGTGGGACTGCTCAATATCGGGTCGGAGGCCATCAAGGGTAACGATCGGGTACGCGAGGCCGGGCGCATGCTGGAGGAATCCAGTCTGAACTATGTCGGCTTCGTCGAGGGCAACGACGTCTACTGCAGTGATGTCGATGTGGTCGTCTGCGACGGCTTTGTCGGCAACGTCGCGCTGAAGGTCAGCGAGGGCGTGGCCAAGATGATCTCGACGAACATGAAGGCCGAATTCCGTGCCTCGCTGTACTCGCGTCTGGCCGGACTGTTTGCCCTGCCCGTGCTGCGCCGGTTGCGCCACCGCTTTGACCACCGACGCTATAACGGGGCCTCGCTGCTGGGGTTGCAGGGCGTGGTGATCAAGAGCCACGGCAGTGCCGATGCGCTGGCATTCGAATACGCGATCCGCATCGCCCGGGTCGAGGCGGAGGCGAACATCTCCAGCCGCATCGACAAGCAGCTGGGTCAGCTACTGGGGCAGGAGCACGCGCAGTGAAGCATGCACGCATCAGCGGGACCGGGAGCTACCTGCCCGAGAGGATCCTGACCAACGCCGATCTCGAGGCCATGGTGGATACCTCGGATGCGTGGATTCAGGAGCGCACCGGGATTCGCGAGCGCCACATCGTGGCCGAAAACCAGGTGACCTCCGACCTGGCGCTGAAGGCCGCCGAGCGCGCGCTGGATGCCGCGGGCATCCGCCCTGCCGACCTGGACCTGATCATCGTCGCCACCACGACCCCGGACCAGATTTTCCCCAGTACCGCCTGCATCCTGCAGGCGAAGCTGGGGATCGGCGGCTGTCCGGCATTCGACGTGCAGGCAGTGTGTTCCGGTTTTGTCTATGCACTCGCCACGGCCGATCGCTTCATGCAGAGCGATGAGATCCGGCATGTGCTGGTCGTCGGGGCCGAGACGCTCTCGCGCATCACCGACTACACCGACCGCGGCAACTGCATCCTGTGGGGCGATGGCGCGGGCGCGGTGGTGCTGTCGCGCTCGCCGGACCCGGGCATCATCTCCACCCACCTGCACGCGGATGGCCACCACAAGGGCCTGCTGGAGGTCCCGGGCGGGGTCTCGCAGCCCGGCGACAACCCGGATCTCGAGTTTATCCGCATGGAAGGCCGCGCGGTCTTCCGGGTCGCGGTCAACACCCTGGACCAGATCGTCGACGAGACACTGGAATACAACGGGATCGAGAAGTCCGAGCTGGACTGGCTGGTCCCGCACCAGGCCAACATCCGCATCATCCAGGCCACGGCCAAGAAGCTGAACATGTCCATGGATAACGTCGTGGTCACGGTCGACCGGCATGGCAACACCTCCGCCGCGTCGATTCCGCTGGCGCTGGATACCGCCGTGCGCGACGGGCGTATCAAGAAGGGCGACCTGATCCTGACTGAGGCCTTTGGCGGCGGCTTTACCTGGGGCTCCGCGCTGATCCGGATGTAGCGCGCGCCGCTTCGCGATTCCATTCCTGTGGGAGCCTGCTTGCAGGCGAAGCCCCTGCCAAAGACTGATACGAAGCGGTTCGCCGAAAGACGGGAGTCGACGACATGGGTCGCGAGATCGAACGCAAGTTTCTGCTGGCCAGTGATACCTGGCGCGAGGCCGTGGTGCGCTCGCAGCGCATGCGCCAGGGCTATCTGTGCGGCAATGATCGCGCCTCGATCCGCGTGCGCGTGGACGAGGAGGGCGCGAACCTGAACATCAAGAGCGCGACCCTGGGGGTCGAGCGCGACGAGTACCAGTACGCGATCCCGGTCGAAGAGGCCCATCGCCTTCTCGACACCCTCGCGGGTCCGCAGGTCGAGAAGACGCGCTACTGGGTGGATGTGGACGGCTGGGAATACGAGATCGACGTGTTCGAGGGCGCCAATGCCGGCCTGATCGTCGCCGAGCTGGAATTGCCCGCGAGCGATGCCGACTTCCCGCGCCCCGAGTGGCTGGGCGAGGAGGTCTCGCACGACCCGCGCTACTACAACACCGAGCTGGCCCGGAACCCCTACCGCGACTGGCCCGATGCAAGCTGATTCCTTTCCCGTGTTCGATCCGGACTGCCGGCGCTGCCCGCGCCTGGCCGGTTTTCTGGAAGACGTGCGGGCGAAGCACCCGGACTACCATGCCGCTCCGGTGCCCTCGTTTGGGCCGCTGGATGCCCGCCTGCTGATCGTTGGACTCGCCCCGGGGATGCACGGGGCCAACGCGACGGGGCGGCCCTTCACCGGGGACTACGCCGGGGTGCTGCTCTACGAGACCCTGCACCAGTACGGCTTTGCGACCGGCCCCGAGAGCGTGAGCGCGGACGACGGGCTGCAACTGCTGGACTGCCGGATCACCAATGCGGTCAAGTGCCTGCCGCCGCAGAACAAGCCCACCACCGAGGAAATCCGTACCTGCAACGGTTTCCTGGCCGCGGAGATGGATGCGATGCAGCCCCGGGTGATCCTGGCGCTGGGCAAGATCGCCCATGACGCGGTGCTGCGGGCCCGGGGTCTGCCGCTGTCCAGCCTGCGCTTTGCCCACGGCGCCGAGCATGCACTGGATGGCATGCGGCTGATCGACTCCTACCACTGCTCCCGCTACAACACCCAGACCCGCCGCCTCACCCCGGCCATGTTCGGCGAACTCTTCGCCCGCATCCGTACCCACCTCGAGTAGAAAAGCCTGTTTGGTCCGGCTGCTCGCGATGGCGTGGGGCCCAAAGGTGTCGAGGTACCAACGTGCGAAGGGCATTGAACGCCCTCTGCTGACATCTCTCACGCCCAGTTGCCCTGCAGGTTTGGCCGACTCCCTTGGCCGTTCCGGTATCCTGAAGCTGTCATGAGTGCCCCCGACACCAGTTTCGATTCCAAGGCCTTCCTGAAGACGCTGACGCAGTCGCCCGGCGTCTATCAGATGCTGGATGCCAGCGGCGGCGTGCTGTACGTCGGCAAGGCGCGCAATCTCGGGAGCCGTGTGGCCAGCTACTTTCGCGGTTCGGATGATCGCGGGCCGCGGATCCGGTCGATGGTGCGCCAGATCGCGGACATCCGCGTCGCGGTCACGCACACCGAGGCCGAGGCCCTGCTGCTCGAGGCCAACCTGATCAAGCGCCACCGGCCGCGCTACAACGTGCTGCTGCGCGACGACAAAAGCTACCCCTACATCTTCGTGTCCGGTCAGGAGTACCCGCGTCTGGGTTTTCACCGGGGCGCGAAAAAGAAGGGAGTGCGCTATTTCGGTCCGTACCCGTCGGCCGGGGCGGTGCGCGAGAGCCTGGCGCTGCTGCAGAAGCTGTTTCAGGTGCGTCAGTGCGAGGACAGCGTGTTCGCGCACCGCTCCCGGCCCTGCCTGCAGTATCAGATCGGGCGCTGTACGGCGCCCTGCGTGGGCTACATCACGCCCGAGGAGTATGCCCGCGACGTCGAGTCTTCCGTGCAGTTCCTGCAGGGCAAGAGCGAGGTGGTGATCGCCGATCTGATGCAGCGCATGGAGGCGGCCTCCGAGCGTCTCGACTTCGAGCATGCGGCCCGGCTGCGGGACCAGATCGCGCGGCTGCGTCAGATCTCCGAGCAGCAGTTTGTCTCCGGCGGCGAGGGTGACGCCGACGTGATTGCCCTGGCGCAGGAGGCGGGCGCGGTGGCCGTGGAGATCTTCTTCGTGCGCGGCGGACAGAACCTGGGCAACCGCGAGCTGTTCCCGAACGTGCCGGAGGCCACTGACACCGGGGAGATCATGGCGGCGGTGCTGGCGCAGTACTACGCCGAACGCGAACCGCCGGCGCGCGTGCTGCTGTCGCACGAGCCGGAAGGCGCGCCGGCGCTGGAGGCCTTCCTGATGGAGCGCCGCGGGGGCCGCAAGGTCCAGGTCGCCTGGTCGCTGCGCGGGGATCGGGCGCGCTGGCTGGATATGGCGCGGCGCAATGCCGAACTGGCGCTGAAGACCCGCATTGCCAGTCAGGCCGGACAGACCGCGCGCCGGGACGCCCTCACCGCCGAACTGAATCTGGAGAATCCCCCGAAGCGCATGGAGTGCTTCGACATCTCGCACACCGGCGGCGAGCGCACGGTCGCTTCTTGCGTGGTGTTCGGGCCCGAGGGGCCGATCAAGTCCGACTACCGGCGGTTCAACATCGACGGCATCGAGCCCGGCGACGATTACGCCGCGATGCATCAGGCCCTGAGCCGGCGCTTCGCGCGGCTGAAGAAGGGGGAAGGGCAGGAGCCGGACATCCTGTTCATCGACGGCGGCAAGGGGCAGGTTACGCAGGCGCTCAATGTGCTGGCGGACCTCGGGCTGGATCACATCCGCGTGATCGGCGTCGCCAAGGGCGAGGAACGCCGGCCGGGTATGGAAACTCTGATATTGAGCGGGGTGGAGGCCCCCTCTATACTCCCCGCGCACTCGGGTGCGCTGCACCTGATCCAGCAGATTCGCGACGAGGCGCACCGATTCGCGATCACTGGGCACCGTGCGCGCCGTGCCAAGGCGCGCAAGGAATCGACCCTGGAGTCGATCCCGGGGCTGGGGCCGAAGCGCCGCAGCGCGTTGCTGCGCCACTTCGGGGGGCTGCGCGGAGTGGCCCGGGCCGGCGTCGACGAGCTGACCAAGGTGCCGGGCATCCACCGGCGGCTCGCGCAGGCGATTTACGACCAGTTTCACGAGGGCTGACCAGCAGATGATCCGTGAACTTCCCAACTGGCTGACCTGGTCGCGGATCGTGATGATCCCGCTGCTGATCGTCGTGTTCTATGCGCTGCCGATGCCCACGGCCGGCATCGTCGCGGCGATCGTCTTTGCGCTCGCCGCGATCACCGACTGGGCGGACGGCTACCTGGCTCGGCGCTGGGAGGTCACCAGCCGCTTCGGTGCGTTCCTCGACCCGGTGGCGGACAAGTTGATCGTGGCCGCCGCGCTGGTCCTGGTCGTGGATCACAACCCGGGCGTGGGCCTGGCGCTGGCGGCGGTCGTCATTATCGGGCGCGAGATCGCGATCTCGGCCTTGCGCGAATGGATGGCCGAGGTCGGCGCCAGCGCGAAGGTGGCCGTATCCTGGGTCGGCAAGGTCAAGACCACCGCCCAGATGGTGGCGATCTTCCTGCTGCTGTGGGCGGAGCCCGTCGGCGGGCTGCCGATTTTCGCAATCGGTGAATGGTTGTTGTATCTGGCGGCTATCCTGACGCTGGTCTCGATGGTGCAGTACATGCTGGCGGCTGCGCGCGGGCGCTGATTGGCCGCACGGAAACGCCGGCGGGGTATTGACGTTCGCCCCCGGTGCGGTAGAATACGCGCCGTTAACGAAGAGCGGGAATAGCTCAGCTGGTAGAGCACAACCTTGCCAAGGTTGGGGTCGCGAGTTCGAATCTCGTTTCCCGCTCCAACAGATTCCTGAAACCCCGGTTCGGCCGGGGTTTTCTGTTTCGGCCGCCGCCTGTCGCATCACGCGGGCATCATGCGGACCGGGACCCACCCGATACAGGCTGGGTGGCAGAGTGGTTATGCAGCGGACTGCAAATCCGTGTACGCCGGTTCGATTCCGACCCCAGCCTCCATCATCGCGCTTCGCGCCAGGGCCGCCTTCGGGCGGCCTTTTCTTTTGTCGGTATGGCGTGCCAGCGCGGATCGAAATCAGTATGGAAATTCTCGTCCCAATAAGGGTTACAGGGTCTATGCTCTTAACTCGATAACCACAACAAGACGGGGACGCGAGATGCTGATTGTTGGCCTTATTATCGTCGTGGCGGCACTGGTGTTTGCCACCGTGAAGCTGCGAGTCCACCCCTTCCTTGCCCTGTTGCTGGCGGCCTTCGTGATGGCACTGATCGGGGGTATTGCCCCGAAAGAGGCGATCAGCGTCATCAACGATGGCTTCGGCGGTACGCTCGGCTATATCGGGATCGTGATCGCGCTGGGTACGATCATCGGGGTGATCCTGGATCGCACCGGGGCGGCGATCGTGATGGCGGAGGCGATCATCCGGGCGCTGTCGGATCGATTCCCGAACCTTACGGCCACGATCATCGGCTACATCGTGTCCATCCCGGTGTTCTGCGACTCCGGCTACGTAATCCTGAACTCCCTGAAGAACGCGCTGGCGAAGAAGGCGGGCGTGTCCCTGGTGGCGATGAGTGTGGCACTGGCGACGGGTCTGTTCGCCACGCACAACTTCGTCCCGCCGACCCCGGGCCCGATCGCCGCGGCCAGCAACATCGGCATCGCCGATGCGCTAGGGCTGGTGATCCTGTTCGGCCTGTTGGTGGCCGCCGTGGCGGCGGCAGTGGGCTGGCTCTGGGCGAGCCGCTATACCCACGCGAACGACGACGAACTGCTCGAGCCGGACCCGATCGAGGAGGCGACTGGCCAGGAGGTGAAGAAGCCGGAGCCCGATCTGGCCCATCGCCCGTCCACCCTGGCGGCATTCATGCCGATCCTGGCGCCAATTGTACTGATCTCCATCGGTTCGATCGCGTCGCTGGCCACGCGCGATGCCGATCCCGGCATGTTCGCGGAGGGGCTGATCTTCCTCGGCCAGCCGGTGGTCGCCTTGGCGATTGGCGTGGTGTTCGCCCTGCTGCTGGTCAAGGGTGGTGACAAGCGCGGGCGTTTCCACCAGATGACGGTCGATGCGGTCCTGCTCGCGGCGCCGATCCTGCTGATCACTGGGGCCGGCGGCGCGTTTGGCTCCGTGCTGCAGGAGACCCCGATTGGTGACCAGCTCGGCGACATGCTGACCGGTCTTGGACTGGGGCTGTTGGTGCCGTTCCTGCTCGCGGCTGCGCTGAAGTCGGCCCAGGGTTCGTCGACGGTTGCGCTGGTGGCCGCCTCGAGCATGGTGGCGCCACTGCTGCCCTCGCTGGGCCTGGACTCCGACATGGGCATGGTGCTGGCGGTGATGGCGGTCGGTGCCGGCGCTATGACTGTCTCCCACGCGAACGACAGCTTCTTCTGGGTGGTGACCCAGTTCAGCCGCATGAAGGTGTCGACCGCCTACAAGGCCTATACGACCGCCACGCTGTTGCAGGGTGTGAGCGCGATGATCGTGATCTACCTGCTGGGGCTCGTCTTTGTCTGAGCTGAGGCGGGTCGTGCTGTGTCCGGACAGCTTCAAGGGCAGTCTGGATGCGGCAGACGTGGCCCAGGCGATGGCTCGCGGTGTACATGCCGCGAGTCCATCCACCCGCATCCGGGCGTTGCCGATGGCGGATGGGGGAGAAGGGACGGCGGAACTGGTCAGCCATACGATGGGTTGGGCCTGGCATTTGTCCGATGTCCGTGATCCGCGTGGGCAGCATGTCTCGGCGGGCTGGGGGTGCGATGCCGTCACCCGACGCGCGGTGATTGATGTCGCCTCGGCCTGTGGGCTGGGCCTGGTGCCCGAGGCCGAGCGCGATCCGTGGAGGCTCGATACCCGCGGCGTGGGGCACCTGATCCTTGCCGCCCTGGATGCCGGTGCCCGGCATGTGCTGATCGGCCTCGGGGGCAGCGGCACGGTGGATGGCGGTGCCGGGATGCTGCACGCACTGGGGGTCCGCTTTCGGGACCGAGATGGGGCCGAGCTGGATCCTGTCCCGGACCGGCTGGAGCACCTGGAAAGTGCCGATTTCTCTGGTCTGGAGCCACGGCTTGCGGGACTCCGCATCACGGTGCTGAACGATGTCGACAACCCGTTGACGGGCAACCGGGGTGCTGCGGCGGTGTTCGGCCCGCAAAAGGGCCTGGCCACGAAAGACGTGCCACGCATGGATGCCTACATGGAGCGGCTGGAACGCGCGATTGACGAGGCGGGGGAGTTGCGCCGCCCGGGCGCCATGCCCGGGGCGGGGGCTGCCGGCGGACTGGGCTTTGCACTGGCCTGTGTCCTGCGCGGGCAGTCACGCATGGGGGCGGTGTACCTGGCGGATCTGATCGATCTCGATGCGGCGATCGCCGGGAGCGATCTGGTGATCACGGGCGAGGGGCAGGTCGACGGCCAGACCGCGCATGGCAAGGTCGTGGCCGAGGTGGTTCGGCGGGCACGGCGCTGCTGTGTGCCGGTCGTCGCCGTGGCCGGTTCGATCGATGCCACCCCGGAGGAACTCGAGGCGGTGGGGCTCGCCGACGCGCGCGCCCTTTGTGATGGCACGATCACGCTGGAGCAGGCGATGGGCGAGCCCGGGCGCTGGATCATGGAGCGTACGCGCGCACTGGTGGAGGCGCGAGGGGCGCGATCGGTCTAACGAACGGATAACAACGGGCGGTCCGTGGCCTGGCCATCCATGGCACTATGCGGTACCGAACGCACAGGGGCGCGTCGTGCCTGATTGGAAACCCAGAACCAGGAGCAAATGGACGCGATGGCGCCGTGCGGTCATGCCTGTCCTGCTGGCGGTGTCCCTGTGCCTGCCCGCCGGGGCCGGCGCGGATGATCCCCTGCGCATAGGGCTGTACGAGAACGTGCCCAAGGTCGGCACGGGTGACGATGGGGCGGCAGGGGGCGTGTTCGTCGAGTTGCTGGACGCCATCGCGCGACGCGAGCACTGGCGGCTGGAGTATGTCTCGTGCGAGTGGTCGGCCTGTCTGGAGGCCCTGGAGGCGGGCGAGATCGACCTGATGCCGGATGTCGCGCTGACGCCGGAGCGGCGCGAGAGCCTCGCGTTTCACTCGATCCCGGTGGCTCAGGCATGGAGCCAGGTGCTGGCGCCGATCGATTCGGGGCTGGATCGCATCGAAGCGCTGGAAGGCCTCCGCCTTGCGGTGCTCGATGGATCGATTCAATACGACTACCTGCGCGAGTACGCACTGGACACCGGCCTGGACTGGACCCTTGTGACCCGTGGCGACATGGAATCCGTGCTGGCTGCTGTCGCGTCGGGCGATGCCGACGTGGCGATCACAAACAACTTCTATGCGCGGCGTCATGCACGCCAGCATATGCTGGTGGAAACCCCCGTCACCTTCGACCAGGTCGGTCTTTACTACGCCGCTGCTCCTGGGCGGCAGGATGACCGACTGGAGGTGATCGACGCCTACCTCCAGCGCTGGAAGGGCGACGCGGGGTCGCCCTATCAGCACGCGATGGAGCAGGCACTGGAACCACCCCTCGGGGAGGGGGAAATCCCGACGTGGGCCTGGTCGGCGCTGGCGTCCGCCGCCGTGATCGCACTCGTCCTGGGGCTGATGGCGGTCTGGTTGCGACGCACCGTGCGCGCGCAGACACGTGCCCTGCGCGAGGCCAATCAGCGTCTCGAACACCTGCTCGAGAGTGGACCGGTCGTGCTCTATCAACTCAATGCGCTGGATTTCAAGCCGCTTTGGGTGAGTGGCAACTTCGCGCGGCTGTTTGGATTCAATTCCAGGGTGGCGCTGCAGCCGGGCTGGTGGGAGCAGCAAGTCCATCCGGAGGACCGGGCCACGGCCATGCGCGAGAACCGGCGTTTGCAGGAGGAACGCCACATGGTCCGTGAACTGCGCCTGTTCGATGGCTGGGGCAAGCTGCGCCATATTCGCGACGAGATGCGGATCATTCCCGGCGGCAATCAGGGACAGCGCGGGGCCGAGGTGGTCGGCAGCTGGACGGATCTCACCGCCAGCATGGAGCAGAAAGAAGCGCTGCGGCAGATGGCCCATTACGACGCGCGTACCGGCCTCCCGAACCGCGTGCTGTTGCACGACCGGCTGGGACACACCCTGGAACGCGCGATGGCCGATGGTCTTGCGCGCTGGGTGGTGCTGATCGACCTGGATCGCTTCCGCAATGTCAACGAGACCCTGGGAACATCGGCGGGCGACCGCGTGCTGGAAGGTTTGGCGGAACGGCTTGGGGGGTTACTGGGGCCGCAGGATACGGTGTCTCGCGTAGGAGCAGACGAGTTCTGCCTGATTATCGAAAACCCGCCGATGGATGGCGGCGCCGAGGCCTTCCTCGAGCAGCTGCTGGAAACCTTGCGCGAACCCTGCGCTATCGGTGGGCGTGCGCTGGTCACCACGGCGAGCGTCGGGCTGGCGACGTTCCCCGAACATGGCAACACGCGTGACGAATTGTTGACCGCCGCGGAACTCGCAATGGCGGCCTCGCGCAGCGTTGGCGGGGACACCTGGCATGTCTACGAGCCCGGAATGGGGGCGCAGACGGAACATCGTCTGTTCCTGGAAAACGACCTGCGTAGCGCCATCGCCAACGACGAGCTGCTGCTCTACTTTCAGCCGCAGCTGGAGATGCAGTCGGGCCGGCTGGTGGGGATGGAGGCGCTGGTGCGCTGGCGTCATCCACAGCGCGGCATGGTATCTCCGGCGGAATTCATCCCGCTGGCGGAAGAAACCGGGATGATCCAGGCCATTGATCGCTGGGTGTTGAACGCGGCCTGTGCCCAGCTGGCGCATTGGGACCAGGACGGCCGAGGCGTGCCGACCGTGGCCGTGAACCTGTCCGCGCGCGAGCTGCATGACGAAACTCTGGTGGCGGCGATCCAGGAGATCCTGGAGCACCACGGTCTGGAGCCCGACCGGCTGGAGCTGGAACTGACCGAGACCATGATGATGGAGCAGCCAGAGCGGGCGCTGGCCGTGCTGCACCGCCTGGAAACGCTCGGCGTGACGCTGGCCATGGATGACTTCGGTGCGGGCTATTCCAACCTGGCGCATCTGCGTCGCTTGCCGCTGCGGCGGCTGAAGATCGACCAGTCACTGGTCCGCGATATCGGGCACTCGCGCAACAACGAGTCGATTATCCGCGCCATCATTGCCCTGGCGGACGCACTGGGGCTGGACCTGATTGCCGAGGGTGTGGAAGAAGCGGGCCAGCAAGCGTTCCTGCTACGCGAGGGCTGCCGTTTCGGGCAGGGCTACCTGCTGGGCCGCCCGGCCCCGGCCGATAATGCCTTGCAAGGCATTGGCGCATAGTCTGCTGCGAGGGCGGGACGGGACCGCAAACCGGATTCAGGATCGGGCAGTTCGACGCCCGAAGTCGGATTCCGCCTGTAGCAGGTCCGCGAGGGGGGAAGGGTGCCCGAACAGGAAGCCCTGCATCATCGGGCAGCCAAGGCGGCGCAGATACTCCTGCTGGGCTGCGGTCTCCACGCCCTCCGCGACGATGTTCATCTGCAGGCCGCGCGCCATCGATACGATCGCGTTAACGATACAGGCCTCCCCGTCGGTACAGATGGTGAGGGTGAAGCTGCGATCAATCTTCAGGGTGTGGACCGGCAGCTTCTGCAGATAGCTCAGCGACGAATAACCGGTGCCGAAGTCATCCACCGCCACCTGGACGCCGGCTTCGCACAGGCGGTTGAGTTTGGCCACGGTATCGTGGGTGTCGCTCATCAACAGGCTTTCGGTGATCTCGATCTCCAGCAGTTCTGCGGGGAAGCCGGTCTCGACCAGCAATCCCAGTACGCCGTCGACAAAGTCGTCGCGCTCGATCAGCACCGGTGACAGGTTCACCGCCAGGCGCAGGTTGGGTACGTGTTGATGGGCTTTGCGTATGTCGCCGAGGGCGTTGCGCAGGGTCGCGCGATCGAGGTCGACGATCAGACGTGTGTCTTCGGCGACCGGGATGAATTCGGCTGGGCCCAGCATGCCGCGATCGGGGTGATTCCAGCGAACCAACGCCTCGACGCCCAGGAGCTGTCCTGTCTCGCCATCGACCTGCGGCTGGTAGAGGATGCGGAACTCTTCGCGCTCCAGGGCCTTGCGCAGGTCCTGCTCCAATTGCAGGCGGTGTGGCGTGTTGCCGTGCATCTCCGGTGCGAACAGGCGGATGCCATTCTTGCCCGTGTTCTTTTCCCGGTACATCGCGATGTCGGCATGCCGGATCAGGGTCTCGAGCGTGTCGCCCCCCTCGGGGTAGATCGCGATCCCGATGCTGGCCCCGACATACAACTCGTGGTCGCCCCCCAGGTGGAACGGTTCATTGAGGCTTTCGAGGATCTTTTCGGCTACATCAACCGCGGCCTCCTGGCGGCTGATCTGAGGGAGCAGCAGGGTAAATTCGTCGCCGCCGAAGCGCGACAGCGTATCCCCTTTGCGAATGCAGCCCAGCAGGCGCTGGGCGACGGCCTGCAGCAGGCGGTCGCCGATGGTGTGCCCCAGCGAATCGTTGATGACCTTGAAGCGGTTGAGGTCGATGAACATCACGGCCAGGGGGTGCCCCTGGCGCTGCGCCTGAGCGATGGCCACATCGACCCGGTCGCGGAACAGGGCACGATTGGGCAGGCGCGTAAGCAGGTCGTGGTAGGCCTGAAAGTTGATGAAGGCTTCTGACTCTTTGCGGTCGGTGATGTCGCGGGCAGTCCCGTAGACCAGGGTCTCGCCTGTATCGTCGCTGGCCGCTGTCGGCCAGACCGCGACCTCGAAATAGCGCCGGGTGCGGGCCATCTCCCGCGGCTTGAGCGCGAGCTCCACGGAGCGGATGTGGGCATGGCTGCGCCCGGCCTGCTCGAAGAAGTACTCCGCCTTCTCGTGGTCGTCGGTTTCGACCAGATCCAGGACACGGGTGTCCAGCAGGTCCTGACGGGAATAGCCGAGCAACTCGTGGACGCGCGAATTCACGAAACGAAACCGACCGTCGCGGTCCAGGATGAACACGATGTCCGGAGAGTTGTTGACGATCAGCCGGTGCAGGCGCTCGGAACGCTCCAGGCGTGCCCGCATGTGGCGGTTGGCGTCTTCCAGGTCTTTTTTGTGCAGGGCATTGCGGACGGTCGCCAGCAGCTCGTCGGGCTGGTAGGGCTTTTTCAGGTAGTCGGAGGCCCCGTCGCGCAGGGCGCCGGCGACATCGTCCACCGAGGTGTTGCCGCTGATGACCACCACAGGGACCGCGAGCCCGGCGGCCTGGATGAAGCGCAGGACATCACGCCCCCCCAGTTCCGGCATGCACAGATCGAGCAGCAGGAGATCGGGCGGATCCCGCCGCAGGGCCTCGATAGCGCTGCCGCCGCCCGGCGCGGTTTCCACGTTGAACGTTTGTAGTTCCAGCAGCTGGCGCACGCTTTCCAGAAGGCGCGGGTCGTCGTCGACGACGAGGATGCGAGGGGTCTGTGGTGTGCCGGGTTCGTTCATGTGCGGCTCCCGCCGTGGTCTCGCATCATCGCGGGGGCTATCCCTGTCCCGCCCCGAGGGCTCCGGTTTCGGCCTCGCGATGGGGGAGCCGAATCTCGAACCGCGTTCCTTCGCGGTCGCTGTCGCACTGGATGTGAGCGCCGATCTCGTCCGCCAGGCGGCGGACAATACTCAGGCCTAGCCCGGCGTGCCCCTCGCCCTTGTGCGACTCCACCGGCCGATAATGGGCCGCGCGGACCTCCGGGGGAAGCCCGGGGCCGTCGTCGGCGACCACCAGTGCCACCACGCTGGTCCCATTGAAGCTCTCGGGGTCACGGGTCTGCAGCCGAATGACGCCCCCCGGCTGCAGGGCCTCGGCGGCGTTTTTGAGCAGGTTCGTCAGAATCTGGCGCACATGGTCGCTGGAGACAGACAAGGGCGGATCGCCGGGTGCCAGATCCAGTTCCAGGCGGATGCCCCGCGTGTGGCAAAGAGAGCGGTCCACGATGTCGGCCACGTCCTGGACCAGCCGATTAAGCGAGGATGGCGGTCCGTCCACTGCCTGGTCGGGTTCCTTTAGACGCAGCAGGATGCGGCCGACGCGATCAATCTCCTCCTTGATCAGGGCCAGTTCCTGGCTGGCCTCGTGCTCATCGCCCAGCTTTGTGTTCAACACACCCAGATAATTCTGGATGATGCTGAGGGGGTTGCCCGCCTCGTGCAGCGTCTCGCGGATTCGCTCCTGCGTCGTATCGTCGGTGTGCGCTTGCTCGGGCGGGTCGGACTGCGAGGTGCACAGCGCGCGTGCAATCTCTCGCGCCAGGGCCCGGACAAATCCGGTTCGGGGTTCCAGGGTCTGGGCACGTTCTCGGTCCAGTCCCAGGATCAGCACCCCTGCGGGCGAGGAGTTGGCATCCGCCAGCAGAGGGAATGCCCAGATCACCTCGGCACCGCAGAGCCGGAACAACTGCTGGTCGATGACCGGTGCAGGTGTCTCGCCATCGGGTTTGTGCTGGCGCATCTCGCGGTCCAGCAGGGTGTCGGTCACAAGGCTCCGTCCGGGCAACAAGGGCAGGGTGAAGTCGGGCTCGTCTTCCTCGCCGAGCCAGGCGGAGACCGATGCACCGTCCGCGTCTGTCAGGAACATCAGGCTGTGCTCGACACCCAGGGTGAGAAACAGCGTTCGTTGGGCGGCCAGACAATGTTCTCGGGGGGTCCGCGAGGCGCGAAGCTCGCCGGACAGCCGCTCCAGCTCGGTGAGGTCGCGGACACGCATCCCCAGCGCCTCGCGCGCCGCCTGATCGGGGTGATGTGCCTCGATATTCGCGGTTTCGGCTCCCGCGTCCAGCTCAATACCCAGGGAACCGGCAACCCGGGTGACATCGTCTTCGATGCGGTTGCGCAGTTCCCGGGTCAGGCCGTCATTGAGCCCAAACAGGTCGTGGGCGGCGGCCAGGGCCGGGTCGCCGATGGCGTCGGGTGGTTCGTCGCCAAGTCGGCTGGCGAGATGGACAATCTTGACCAGGTGGTGTGCATCGCGCACTTGTGCCGTGGGTTCGAGGTGGAAACGCACCGCATCGGTGACGAAGCCGTCCAGGCCCCATTGGTCCAGGTGTTCGGCGGCCAGTTCTGCATGGTGTTGACCGTAGGTCGCCTGTTCACGGGAGACCAGCTCGCGGTGGTCGCTGCTGGCCTCGAGCAGCGGCCAGTAGCGCGCTTCGTCGGACGCCAGTCGCATCAGCTTGCCGAGATCAACCAGAAGCCCTGACAGATACGCCTCTTCGGGCCGTGGGTGGCGTGTCAGGGAGGCGAGGACCTGGCCGAGCATGGCGGTGGTCAGCGCACGGCGCCAGATGGTCCGAAGCGTGCTGGTGCGCTTGGGCTGGTAGCGGCCGAAAAGCTGCTGGATCGCGGCGGTCAGGGCGAGGCTGCGCACGGTGTCCAGCCCCAGGCTGAAAAGGGCTCTATCGATGGTGCGACACGGCGAGCCGCGGTAATAGAACGGGGAGTTGGCTGCCGCGAGGAGGCGTGTGGTCATGCCGGTGTCGCGCAGAATGGCACGGCTGAGGGCCTCGAAATCGGCCTCCGCCGCCTGGCCCGCATCGAGAACGGACGTCAGGGCCTGTGGCAGGCTGGGGATGGTTTCGGTTGCCGTATGCGCCGTGGCCATGCTTCTCCCCGGGACCCGAGAGGGTGCCCTTGTATTGCCCCGATCCGTTGCTGCGTCGCGGCTTCTCGCCCTGGTTCCCGACTATACTGCTGGGACTTGCGTTGCGCCAGCGATTCCAGTAGACGAGACGTTAGGCGTGCGTGAGGCCTATCCCGTGAGGCCACTTCGGAGGCAGGAAGCTTTGAAGCCCATGATTGACAGGCAGTCCGGCGCGACTCGGGTCCAGCCAGCTCAGCCCCGTGTCCTGACGGTGACCAGTGGCAAGGGGGGCGTGGGCAAGTCCAGTATCGCGGTCAACCTCGGGATTACCCTGGCCCGGGCGGGGCGCCGGGTCTGTATCCTGGATGCCGACACGGGGCTTGCCAACGTGAACATCCTGCTGGGGCTGCACCCGCAAAAGGGATTGGCCGAGGTCCTGACGGGGGAGTGTCCGGTCGAGGATGTCCTGCTCGAAGGGCCCCATGGCCTGAAAGTCATTCCGGGCGCTTCGGGTATCCGCGATTGCGTGGAATTGTCGGCGGCCCGGCAGCGGCGGCTGGTGACCGAACTGGCGCGGATCGAGCAGCATTTCGATGACCTGATCCTGGATACCGCTGCGGGGATTGGCGATACCACCCTGGATTTCGTCGCCGCCGGACATCAAGTGCTGCTGGTCATTACGCCGGAGCCGACCTCGCTCACCGATGCCTTTTCGTTGCTGAAGGTCGCGCTACGGCGGTATCCGCTCACCTGTCAGGTGGTCGTGAACATGGTGGCCGACATCAGTGAGGCGCGGGCGGTGTATCAGCGCTTCAGTGGTGCGGTGGAGAAGTATCTGAAGATCTCGGTGGGCTTTCTCGGGTTCATTCAGCGCGACGAGAGCCTGCGTGCGGCGGTGACCCTGCAGCACCCCGTAGCGATGTTCTCGGAGCATGATCCGTCAGTACGCCCGTTTCAGCGGCTGGCACAGGCCTTGAACGATCTCTCCTGGGACCCTTCGAACCAGGCCTCGTTCAGCCGTTTCTGGTTCCGGCATCTATTGCGCAAACCCGCATCGAGCGAGCCAGTGGCGGTTGACGCCGGGGCGGATGACACCCCGTCGGAGCAGCCGCTTGCCGAACGGGGTGCCACTCCGGATGTGGAAGTCCCGGCACCGGAGTCCGGCAGTGAGGTGAAGAAGCGGTTCGAGGCCCTGCGGCGGGAGTTCCGTGCCCTGGCGAGCGCGGTCGACGAGCCCTGCGCGCTGGCCGAGTGGATCCAGACGCTGGAGGCCGATTATCGCGATCGCTTTGGCATCCCCGCGGTGGATCCGGAGGCGCTGATCGAATGGCTGCTCGAGCACCCTGAGACCTCCGAAGGCGTACTCGAGCGCATCGGCGCGCGCCTGGAACAGGCAACCCGCGGGGAGGATGCCGCTTGCCCGGAGCCGCCCGAAAACGTGGTGACGCCCGACTTTGGCCGCTACGGCCCTCTGGCGGCGAGCGAGCGCCCAACGCCGATCCCGAAACCCGATGCCATACACCGGGTGGATGTGGCGGTGTTCGGCTCGCAGCAGGACCTGTTGCAGTGGTTGCGCGATTCCCGCGACGAGGGACAGCTACTGATCGAGCAGCTTGAACGGCGCGGGGACGGTGTAGCCCCGTCCCCGCCCATCGGCAACCCGAACGGCGATGATTCGACCGATCCGTCTTCCGGGCTACTTGGGCCCGAGGAGGAGCCAGGCGATCAGCCCCGCCACTGGCAGGAACAGCAGGATCAGAATCCACAGTAGCTTGACCATTGGCCCAGCCGGGCTTTGCGCGGTGCGGACGATGGCCCAGATCACGATGATCAGCCAGATCAGACCGAGAATTCCGGTGACTTCGATACCCATGGGGGCTCCTTGTCGGCGCGAGTGCCGTGTCCGTTGAGCGTAGCACCATGGCATGCGGCCGGGGGCACGGCCAATCGAAAAGCGGTGGAGTGTGTTGCGCTTCGCCGAACCGGCTATGCTGCGGAACTTCTCTCGAATCGACGATCGGTGAGCATGAAGATATGGGTAGACGCGGACGCCTGTCCCGCGGTGATCAAGGAGATTCTTTTCCGGGCGGCCAACCGCACTCAGGTGCCGCTGACCCTGGTGGCCAATCAGCCGCTGCGCACCCCACCGTCGAAATGGATCGATGCCATTCAGGTGGGTGCCGGCTTCGACGTGGCCGACAACGAGATCGTGCGGCGGCTGGAGTCGGGGGACCTGGTGATCACCGCCGACATCCCGCTGGCGGCCGAGGCCATTGCCAAGGGCGCCCAGGCCCTGAATCCGCGCGGCGAGCTGTATACCGAGGGGACGATCCGCGAGCGCCTCAGCATGCGCGATTTCATGGAGACCCTGCGCTCCAGCGGCGTGGATACGGGCGGTCCCGCCGCCTTCAGCCAGGCCGATCGCCAGGCCTTCGCCAACCAGCTCGACCGCTTGCTGACCCGTCAGGCAAAAGCCCGGTAGGCGGCTCGTTCAGCGTTTCCCAAGTGGGGTCGGCAGGTCGTCGATGCTGACCGCATTCTTTTCCTCCCAGTAGCGTTCCAGGCCCTCGGGGCCCTTGCGTTCGCTCCACTCGGTCAGGGTGGGGCGTGGCTGGAGTTCGCCTTCGGGTACGCCGAAGCCACAGGAGGTCTGAATGCGGTGGATCTCGATGTCGATGATCTGCCGCGTTCCCGGATGTGCAGGGAACGCGCTGTACAGGGACTCCCAGGCGCCATCGGTCGGGAGCACGGTTCGCCCGCGGCCGTATAGCCGGAGAATCTTCGGTTTTCCGGAAAAGGCACAGAACATCAGCGTAATGCGGCCGTTTTCGGCCAGATGGGCGGAGGTCTCGTTGCCGGAGCCGGTCAGGTCGAGATAGGCCGCGCGGCGAGGACCCAGGACGCGCAGGGTGTCCAGCCCCTTGGGAGACAGGTTCACGTGGCCGTCGGCCGCGAGCGGGGCGGAGCCCACGAAATAAACCGGCTGTTCGAGGATGAAGCCCGTGAGTCGTTCGTCGAGGGCAGGGAAGGTCTTGGCCATTGGCATTACCGGCTTGATTGGGGTGAATCGAGACGTTGAAGGCAGGTTTCGGTACCCTCGCGAGCGTACTACAACGTTGCTTCGGCCCGGAGATTCACATGAGACATTCGCTGCGCCCCCTGCTCCTGACGCCCATCCTGGTGGTGGGGCTTACCGCCTGCGGGGGTGGTGAGCGTGTGTCCGAGGTAACGCTGGCCCAGTTGGCGGGTGCGGCGGGCGAATTCAACGGTGAGCTGGTGCAGACCGAGGGCGTGGTCAAGCGCTTTGACGAGGACCCCGAACGCTACCACTACTGGCTGGAAGACGAGGATGTGAACCGCGTGGCGGTCGAGCCTCACGACGAGGTATCGGATCGGCTGGGGGAACATATCCGCGTGGTCGGGCGCTTCAGCTACCACCCGGAAGAAGGCCGCCTGATCGAGATCGACCCGGCCGCAACGGCAGCCCTGGATGCGACGCCTTAGGGACAGTGTTTCCCAAGATGGAGATTCGCTGGGCGGCAAGTTGAAGCCCAACCACAAGGCCCTGGAGGAGAGATGAGCGAGTGGATCGACGTGGCACCGGCCGACAGTATCGCGGACGGTGAACATCGTCTGGTAGATACGGCGGGAACCGAGGTTGCGATCTTCAACCTCGACGGCGAGTTCTTCGCGGTCGAAAACCTCTGCACGCACGAAGAAGTCCCCATCGCCGATGGCGAGCTCGACGATGACTGTATCACCTGCCCTTTGCACGAGGCCCAGTTCTGCCTGCGCACCGGCGAGGTGATGGAGCCCCCGGCGGAGGACCCGCTGACCCGTTTCCCGACTCGCGTGCATGGCGGCATGGTTCAGGTGGGTTCCGAGCCGCTGGACGACTAACTCTCCAGTTAACCTCCCGCGCTACGGTGCAAAATAGCAACTTGTGGCTGTTTTGCCGCTTTCTGACCTGTACACTGGCCGATTAACACTGGGCTAACGGCCGCGCCGCGGCCGGTCGCGAAGGCAGGGCGCATGGCGGGAAAGGACTCCAGAGAACAGGGAAACTACCAGGACGACACGGCGATCTGGAGCGGTCTGTCGGGGCTGTCCGAGGCACAGCGTTCCGAGCTGGCAGCCGGTGTCGCCCCGCGCGTGGTCGATCACCTGGATCAATGCATGGAGTGGGTCGCGACCGAATGGAGCGCCGGACGCGTCTGGGGCGACCAGGAAAGTGATGCGGTCGAATGGGCCAACCAGTTGCATGGCTACCAGTACGTACTGCGGCGCGAGTTCGAGGAGGCACTGAACCGCGACCTGCGCACCACCACCTATCCGCCCGAATACGATTTCTCCGGCACGCGCTATGCGGGTGGTGATTCCGGGCTGCAAGTGCTCGACGACTACCAGTCCACCCGGCGCTCCCTGCGGCACAAGCTCGAGGGCGTGATCCGCGAGCACAACCGCTACTCCTACTACATGTTCCAGCAGGCCGCGCGCGAGGAGCACCGCTTCGAGCACCCGGGCTGGGCGCCCTGGTCTCCGCTGCACTGGTACGAACGGGTGATCGAGGCCGCCGAACGGCAGTTCGGCCGCACGGCCATGACCCTGGACCTGATGCGGGCCTACGTGAAGTGCATGGGGCGCACAGGCGCCCCGATGCTGGCCTTCGTGGTGGAGACGATTGACGAGTGCGGGCTGGTGACCGAGCCGCCTCGCAGTCCGGAGGCGCACGAGTCGGAAAGCGTGCCCCAGCAACGCGCGAGCTGGGCCCACTACACCGCGGGCAGCCCGCCGCGATCCGCCTCCGAATCAACTGCCGGCGGAGACCCGGCGACGCTGGGGCTGGGGGCGGCGGGCTCCAGCGGGACACGCGAAATGCCCGCGCCGGATGCCGACCCCACCGCCTGGGCCCTGTGGGCCCGCGCCCTGGTGCAGGCCCAGGGGTTGCCCGCCAGTTCGCCGCATGCGGCCGGCGTGCCGGATGGGGCCGGCTCCGGGGCTGGGGGCGCGGGCGGCGAGCGTGTGGCCCCGGAATCAGCGGAATTCTCGCGCGAGTCCTTGACCCCGTTCATCCTCGATCTGTTGCAGGGGATGTTTGATCACATCTTTCGGCAGGTCGGGTTCAACTCGCGCGTGCGTGCGGCCATTGCCGACATGCAGTTCTCCCTGGCGCGCGTGGTCATCCGTGATCTCTCGTTCTTCCGCGATCGCTCGCACCCGTTACGCCTGTGGATCGGCAGCCTGATCAACACCGGCGTGCGTGTCAGCCCGGATGACCAGGCCGAGGGCAACGACGCCATCGAGGCCTACCTGCAGCATATCCAGCAGTCGGTCAATCGGCTGCGCCACGAAGCCGACAGCATGGACCGTGATGCCGCGCAGGCCCTGGTGGACGACTGGCTGGCGGCGATCGAGGAAGAGGATGCGCGCTGGCAGGAGCTGCAGGATCCCCATATCGATCCACTGCGCCAGGAGGAGCGCGCCGCGCGCGCGCGGCGCAGCCTGACCATCTGCGTGCTGGAGACCGGCGCGGAGCTGCCGGAACGTTCGGCTGAGCAGATCGCCGAGGCCTGGGAAGACCTGCTGGCCGCCGATGGTGACTCGGCCGAACGGCTGGACCAGGTGGTAAAGGACGTGGCCAAGGCGATCTGCAATCGTGCGACCCCGCAGGAGGTCAACCCGATGGTGCAGCGCATTGTGGCGACCGCGCGCGACGCCGGGGTCTCCGAGGAGCGCGTGAAGGCCGTGGTGCAGCACTTGGGGCAGGCCCATCTGCAGCGGATCCGGGCCTCAGGAGACGAGCCGCGCTTTGACCCGCAGGAGCGCATTCGGGCGCGCCGTTCCGTCCGCTTCGAGGACGACGATCCGGACCTGCTGGCGGACCAGGACGACCCCTATGTGTTCGAGGCCTCGCGGGTACAGGTCGGGGACTGGTTCGAGTTCATCGACAAGGCGACCGGCGAGACCCAGCGCATGGCGCTGGTCTGGCGCGGGGAGGCCACGCGCCGCTTCCTGTTCCTGTCGCTGGATGGCGTGACCAGCCGTCGGCACAGCCTGCAGGGTGTGGCCCACGAGATGCGCGAGGGCCGCATGCGCGCGCTACCCCGAGACAACCCCCTCGACGCGATGATCCGCTAGCGCCAGCAGGGCCTTCGGGCGGGTTGTGGGAGCGGGCTCGCCCGCGAAGCCTCGGTCCACGCCTTCATCTGGCGCATTCCCCATCCCCCGGGCAGTAACGCAGCGCCAGCACGGTAATGTCATCCGCCTGTGTAGCACCATCCGCGAAACGCTCGACGGACTCGAGCACCGCGTCGACTTGTTGTCGTGCTGGCTGGGATGCGATCTCCCCGTACAAGGCGAACAGCCGATCCTCGCCGTACAGCTTCTGCTCCCCGTCCGCTGCCTCGGTCACCCCGTCGGTATACAGCAGCAACGCATCACCGGGCGCCAGGCGGACGGTCTGCACCGGGTACTCCATGTCTTCCATCGCCCCCAGTACCAGGCCCGGCGGCAGCTTCAGCCAGTCGTAGGTGCCATCGGCGCGGTGGATCAACGGCGGGTTGTGGCCGGCGTTGGCAAAGTGGACCTCGCCGGTGCCCAGGTCCAGCACCCCGCACAGGTAGGTCACGAACATGCCGTTGTCGTTGTTCAGGCACAGCTCGTTGTTGACTCGGGTCAGGATCTCGCCCGGGTCGCGCGGGTCCTGCTCGGCGATACCCTTGACCAGCGTCTTGGTCACGGCCATGAACAACGCGGCGGGAACGCCCTTGTCGGAGACATCGCCGACCGCGAAGAACAGGGCGTTGTGCTCGCGCAGCGGGAAGAAGTCGTAGAGATCCCCGCCGACCTCCTTGGCCGGGATCAGGCGCGCCGCGAGGTCGATACCTACATCCAGGTCGGACAGGTCCAGCCGCTTGGGCAGGAAGCTCATCTGGATGTTGCGTGCGATCTTCAGCTCGCTCTCCATGCGCTCCTTGGCGGCGGTGGTCGCGGTCAGGTCGTTGATGTAGTCCTTCAGCGACAGGCGCATCTCGTCCAGCGAATGGGCGAGCTGGCCCACCTCGTCGCCGGTGCGGATCGGCGGCAGCGGGCGGTCCAGATTGCCGCGGGCGATCTCGCCGGCGCTGCTCGCCAGGCCCTTCAGCGGGCGGGTGATGCCGCGCGAGATACCGATGATGGTGCCGAGCAGGATGAAGAAGCCGATCGCGGCGATGATCAGCACCCAGTGCATCACCCGCAGGATATCCCCGAACAGTTCGCGCTCGGGGATGATCACGCCCACCGCCCAGTTCGCCTCGGGCAGGCGCACGTGATAGAGCCGGGCGGGTTCCTCCAGCAGGGCCTCCGGCACGCGGGAGAAGCCTTCGTCGGTTTGCTGGATGCGCCGTCCGAGTTCGCGCAGTTCCGGCTCGCCCAGGGTTTCGGCCAGGCTGAACAGGCTCTCGCGCATGATCCAGTCGCGCTGTGGATAGGTGATAAAGCGCGTACGCGGGCTGACCAGAAATGCGAAGCCGCTGTCGAAGATCTCCACCTCGTCCACGCGCGCGGTCAGGGCCGGCAGTTCGATGTCCATGGTCACGATCCCGCGCAGTGCCTCGGCGTCGTCGGGGTCGAAGAACGGGCGCGAGTAGGTGGTGATCAGGCGGTTGGGGTCGGCGGCCGATGGAAAGGGCTCGGTCCAGAAGCCGCTGCGCGTGAGTGCCGGGATCTGGTACCAGTCCCGGGTAAAGTAGTCGAAGTCGTCGCCGCCCAGGTGCATGCGCGTGATGCCGTTGGGCGTCTCGTAGGAGAATGGGCCGTAGTAGCGCTCGTCGGGGTCGGCGGCATAGGGCTCGTAGGTCACGGCGGCGCCCTGGACCGCATCCGACTGGAGCGTCACGTTGTCCAGCACGGGAAACAGGCCGTCGGGTCGAATCTGTCCCGAATTCAGGGCGCTGGCGAGGCCTTGTGCCGACCCGGCCACCTCGTTCAGTGACGAGCGGATGCGGTTGGCCGTCGCGTGGGTCAGCTCGCGCGCCTGGTCCTCGGCGTGCTCCAGCATGATATCGCGCACCATCAGGTACAGCGCGCCGGAGGAGATGAAGAAGATCGACCCGGTCGTCAGCAGGGTGACCAGGGCGAGGCGGACGGCGAGGCTCTTGCGGCCGTTCATTGCGTCACGTCCTGGTGAAACTGTTCGTACGGTACCGGCTCCCATTCCAGGTGCCCCAGGTTGCGCATCAGACTGACGGCCAGCTGGTAGTCCTGCCGATCCAGGTGCGGACCGCGGAGCGCCTCGTCTTCCAGATACAGCGGGCGCAGCGCCTCCAGCATCAGACGCTGGTGCGCCCGATTGGTCGGCTCGCCGGCCTGGATGACGCGATCCATCACCGCGTCCACTGCGGCGTCCGGATGGGCAAACGCGTACTCCCAGCCCCGCAGTGAGACCTCGACGAACGTGCGGACGGCTTCGGGGCGTTCGCGCAATGTCGACTCCAGGACATAGATCCCGTCCTCGGCCAGGCCCACGCCGTGATCCTCCAGTGGCATCACCTCGATCTCGTCCGGATCCAGACCGCTGAGATACAGCTCGACCAGTTCGTTGTAGCGCGTGGCGGTGGCGGCCGCGACCGCGCCGGTGCGCAATGCGGCCATCGTCGCCCCCTGATCGACCGTCTCGGGGTGCACCCCGTAGGTGCGGAACAACGCCTCCGGCTGAAGGCTGAAGCTGGCCCAGCGCGAGACGCGCTGCCCGTCCAGGTCTTCGGGCACCAGGATCCCGGACTCCGCCAGGGACACCAGCACTAGAGAGGAGTCCTGGATCAGTTGTGCTACGTTGACCACGTCCACGCCCTGTTCACGCAATTCCAGGGCCTGGGTGAGATAGAGCAAAGCCACATCGGCCTCCTGGCGGGCCAGCGTGGCGGGGGCGGGGTGCTCCGCGCCGTGCGGGAGTATTTCCAGCTCCAGTCCGGCGTCCTGGTACCAGCCCATCTCCTTGGCCAGGTAAAAGCCGGCGAACTGCGCCTGAGGGACCCAGTGCGGCTGAAAACGCAGGGTCTGCGTGTCGGCCAGCGCGGTGCTGGCGCAAAGGAGCAGGACAGCCGCCAGGGCCAGTACGCGGCGCATGGCGGCGCCCAGGCCCTGGGCCGCAGAATTGGGGAATCGTGCGTATGCAGCGTCCATGGGGAGGGAGTCGGCCGTGGGGGGTCTTAGACGGCGACAGCATACCGAGGTGTTCCTGCGGGCGCATCCAGTCGCGCGCTAGCCGTCAGGCGGGCGTTATTCGTGCGTCGCGGTGGCGCCAGAGAAGGGGCTGGGACTGGCCGAGGGACCTGCGTTCGCGGGTTGCGCGTTGGCTGGGGGTCTTGTGGGCGGGGTTGGCACTGACCATCCTCGCGCCGTTCACGGCCGGTGCGTCCTCGCCCCCGTCCGCGGCCGATATCGGCACCCCGATCCCGATCGCGCAGCAATCGGCGCCCGAAACGTTGCGCTCTGGCTGGTTCGAACGTCCCCCGTATCAGGCCGGTTCCGACAGCGCATCCCGGGCATCCCCGGCCGGGCTCGACGTGCGGGTCGCGCAGGAGGCGCTGGCCGGTGTCGGGCATGGCGCCGAGTTCACGCCGCTTTCCTGGAACGACCAGCTCGCCGCACTGCGCCACGGCGCGATCGACTTCGTCATCGGCAGCTATTTTGATTCCGGTCGCCTCGACTATGCGCATTACTCGCAGCCCTACCGTCAGGAACGTAACGCCCTCTATGTGCGCGCCGGCGAGCGCGGTGAATATTCATTCGAGGACCGCGCCGCCCTGGTCCAGACGGTTCGCGACGGAGACTTCCGGCTGGGAGTGACCACGGGTTATGCCTACGCCTCCAGCGAGCTGGCCGACCTGGTCGCGGATCCGGGGGAGGCCGCGCGCCTGTATCCCGCGGCCGGTGACGAGGCCCATATCCAGGCGCTGATCGAGGGTCGGATCGACGGCTTTGTCGCGGACCCCGTGATCGTGGACCTGCTGCTGGCGCGGACGGGTCGCGCCCGCGAGATCCAGACGTATCCGCTGGACCTGGGGACCGTCGGCGTGCGGGTGATGTTCTCCCGTGCCACCGTTCCCGAGTCCTTCGTCGAGAACTTCAACGCGCAGTTGCAGGCCCTGGAGGACAGCCGCCGGATGGCCGCGCTGGAAGTCGAGCATGTGCTGCCCGCGTTTCTCTCGATGGCTACCAGCGAGACCTGGTTCAATACGCTCACCCTGCTGGGGATTCTCGCGTTCTCCGCCTCCGGGCTGATCCTCGCCCGGCGCGAACGCTACAACCTGTTCGGTGCCCTGGTCCTGGCCTCGCTGCCGGCCATCGGTGGCGGCGTGCTGCGCGATCTGCTGCTGGGCCGCGACCCGATCTTCATCTTCGAGACGCCGGAGTTCCTGCTGGTCCCGATCGTGGTCGTGGGGGTCGGCTTCGTGCTGTACAAGCTGCATGACCATGTGCTGGTGCGCTGGCATCTCGTCCAGGAACTCCTGGCGCGGCAGCAGAAGGGGCTCGGCGGGCGCGTGGTGGGCAATCTGCAGCGAGGTCTGGATGCCTGGGCCGTGGCCTCGTTCACCGTGATCGGCGTCGGGGTGGCGGTCGAGTCGCAGGCCAGCCCGTTGTGGCTCTGGGGCCCGGTAATGGCCGTGGTGACCGCCTCGTTCGGCGTGATCATGCGCGATGTGGTGCGCTCGGACTTCAACATCGACATGCTCAAGCGCGACTCCTTCGCCGAGATCTCGGTCCTGGGCGGCATTCTCTATTCGCTGATCCTGCTCTGGCCCCCGGTGGAGCTGAGCCTCGGATTCATCCTGATCGCCACGCATGCGGTGATCGTGCTGCTGTTCCTGGCGCGCTTGGGCGTTCTCTACTGGGGCCGTCCCAACCCGTTGCAGATGGGGGATCCGCATACCCTGCCGGAACGGCGCCTCGAGGCACTGGCGCAGCGCGAACCGGAGGCCTGGTCCAGTCTGACCGGCTACCTCACCGAGGATAACGAGGGGCGGGCCCGCCCGGCCGATTCCGGGGAGCTGGAGCGCCTGCACAAGGACTTCGAATACCTGCTGCAGCCGGTGTTCGCCGAGCTGGACCGGCTGGCGGGCGAGCCCCTGCTGGAGGCCGCCGCACGCCGGCACGAGGCCCTGCGTGATCGCTTCCGGCTGGTTGCGCGCCTGGAGCAGCAGCTGTATGACCACCTGCGCGCGACTGTGACGGATATGGAGACCGCAGCCGACGAGGTGGCGTGGGCCCTGGAAGGCCGCGTTCTCGAGGCCCTGCGGGGATTGCTGGATGCCACGACCATGGCCGCGAGTTCCACGGACCCCGACGACCTGGCCTGGCTGCGCGACATGACGGCCAATCAGCGCAGCCGCTTCGATGCCCTGCGTGCCCGCTACCTCGACCCCGATCATTTCCAGCCCGGGGGTGCACTGGACCGCGTGCTGCAGCGCACCCACCGCGTGGAGCGCATGCTCTGGATGCTGGCGGAGTACGCGGAGCGGCGGCTGGAACCGGCTATGAGCCCGGTACAGGGTGATCGGCGTGCACTGCAGCGGCGTTTCCTGCGCGCCGAATGATTGCCTGGTCGGCGGTCTATGGGGTTGCGGCCAACTGCCGTGTGCGCAGGTGCGTGGCGCCGATCACCGCGGCCGGCACCAGCAGCAGGTTCACCATGGGCACCATCGCCAGCAGCGTGGTCCCGGCGCCGAATGCGAGGGTCTGCAGGCGGCGCTCGCGCAGGCGCCGGCGCACCGTATCGAATGACAGGCCGTCGTTGGCCAGCGGGACCTCCATGAACTCCACCGCCAGGACCCAGCTGCCATAGAGGAACCAGGCAGCGGGTGCGAGCAGGTTGAGCCCCGGAACGAAGGTGATGATCAGCACCGGGATCAGCAACAGGGCGTAATACCCGAGCTTGCGCGCCGCGGTGGCCAGCGCATGTACGGACTCCGCGGTCAGCGAGCGCGGCGCGGCCAGGGGCGGGTGGCCCAGACCTTCGGCCGTGCGGTAGGCCAGCGGCCCGGAGAAGGGGCTGGCCACGATCGCGGCCAGGGCCACGGCGGATATCCCAACCACCAGCAGCAGGAACAGGGCGAACAGCGGCCACAGCAGCCAGGCCAGCCAGTCCAGGGTCTGCGGCAGCCAGGCGGCGAGCAGGGCGTCAAAGCCCACCGCCGCGGCTGCAACCAGCGCGCCCACCAGCAGGACATTGATCATCAGCGGAATGATCACGAGCCCGCGCAGGGCGGGCTCGCGGACGCGTGTCAGGCCCCGGAACGGGGCGAGGAACGCGTAAAGCGGCGAGAGGGGTCTTGCCCGCTGGTTCAGCGGCGGGCCCCGAACAACGTCAGGACCAGACCCACTGCGGCCATGATGCCGCCACCGATCAGGTACATGCGAGTGTCGTCCGTGTAGCGTCCGGTGAAGGTCTCGTGCAGCTCTTCACCCAGGCTTTCGGTCGCGTTGTAGCCCATCACCAGCAGGATGATGCCACCCACCAGCAGGGCGATTCCGAGAATACGGCTCCAGTGCATGTCTACGTCCTTTCTTGTTGTGGTTCTTTGCCTGAATGTAGCACCGATCACCGGCGCTGGCGGTGACGTATCCAGAGAAACGCGAGTCTCCCCGGTTGCGTAGGAGGCCAGCCCTCTGGCCGATGGGGCGTGTCTGGAGTCGTATCGCGCAGGGGGCTGCGCTCCTACAGGGGGTGTCTTGCGTAGGAGGCCAGCCCTCTGGCCGATGGGGCGTGTCCGGCGTCGCATCGCGCAGGGGGCTGCGCTCCTACAGGGGTGTGTCTTGCGTAGGAGGTCAGCCCTCTGGCCGATCGCCGTTGGCTTCAGCGAGAAGGCGAGAAGGCCTCCAGTCCCATGCCGATGCGCGCCAGCCGAGCGGCGCCGTGTGCGGCGTCGTCGTTGTCCGTGGCCATCACCGGGATCTCCAGGATGCGTTCGCGGATGCGTGTCCACGTGGGGTTCGCGGCACCGCCACCGAGCGTGATCACGCGCTCCACGCGCGGTGCCCCAAGCTCCGTCAGGCGCCGGTAGCCATCACGCTCGATGCGCGCGATGCCTTCGAACAGTCCCTGGAGAAAGCGCGCGTCGTCATCCGGGCGCGGCGTCAGGCGTGGCTCCAGTTCCGGATCGCTGACCGGAAAGCGCTCGCCCCGTCGGGGCAGGGGCAGGTAATCGAGGCCCGTGTCCGTATCCGGGGCCATCTGCTCGCTCAGCCGCTTCAGCGTGGTGTCGTCGAAGTGCTGGCGCAGTACCGCGCCGCCGCTGTTGGAGGCGCCGCCGACCAGCCACTGGCCGAACAGGTGATGGCTGTAGATCCCCAGCTCGGGCGCAAACACGGGCTCCGACGAGAGCTGCTTGATCACCATGGTCGAACCCAGGCTGGTGACCCCGGTGCGGTCGTCTTCAACCCCGGAGGCGAGAAAGCCGGCGATACTGTCGGTGGTCCCGGCGATCACCCGCGAGGCGGGGTTCAGCCCCAGGTGCTGTGCCATCTCCGGGGCAATCGGCCCCAGGTTGGTTCCCGCCGGCACGACCTCGGGCAGCAGGTTGGCATCCGTGGTCAGGATGTCCTCCAGCCAGTCCGGCCAGCCCTGCCAGAGGGCGTCGTAGCCAAGCTTCAGCGCATTGTTCTCGTCCATCACGTCAAAGCGCCCGCGCAGCCGCCCGGCGATCCAGTCGGCCTGATGCAGCACGCGCCGCACCCCAGAGAGGCTCTCGTGGCGGCGCACCCACAGCAGCTTCGCGGCCGAGGAGCTGGGGCTGTGCACCGCCGACCCGCTGGGCGCGACCCCGGCGAGGATCGCGGTCATGTCGGTGGCGCGGGCGTCGTTGTACATCATGGCCGGCCGTACCGGCCGGCCATCGGCATCCAGGAACAACAGCGTGGCGGAGGTGCCGTCCACCGCGATCGCGACGGGTTCGCCCTTCAGGTGCTCGGCGGCCTCACGCAGCAGTTCGCGTACCAGGGTCCACCACTGGGCGGGGTCCTGTTCCGCGATGCCGTCTCCGTCCGTCTCCGACTCCGGCAGATCCCGCGCGGCCGAGTACACCCGCTCGCCGTCCGGATCCACCAGTGCCAGGCGGATGCCGGAGGTGCCCAGGTCAAGGCCGATCGCGTGCATTGGAGTCGGCTACAGGCCCGAATGCAGCGGGCTGCGCCCCGGCGGCGGGAGCGTGACCCGCTCCGGCGGGGTCCAGCCGGGCTGGCGGTGTTCGGCCACGACCGAGGTATAGATGCCGCCACGCACGTTGAAGTACGAGGTCAGGCGCATGAAACGTGGCTCGGTGGCCGCGACCAGATCCGCCAGGATCTGGTTGGTCACCGCCTCGTGGAAGGCGCCTTCATCACGGAACGACCACATGTAGTTCTTCAGCGACTTCAGTTCCACGCACTTGTGGTCGGCCACGTACTCCAGGTGCAGCTCCGCGAAGTCGGGCTGACCGGTGGCCGGGCACAGGCAGGTGAACTCCGGGATGCGGATATAGATCGCGAAGTCGTTCTCCGGCGCCGGGTTGTCGAAGGTCTCCAGGGTCTTGCTCGGCTGGCTGGGCATGTCGGTTTCTCGTTGCGGGTCCATTCATGTGGGAGCGTGCTTGCACGCGAACGTTACCGGCACAAGCGTGTACCATTCTACCCCCGAGTGTCCTGACCGCGGATTACGCCGAACGTGCGACTCGCCCGAATCAAGCTGGCCGGCTTCAAGTCCTTCGTCGACCCGACGACGCTGGTGCTGCCCGGAAACCGGGTGGGCATCGTCGGGCCGAACGGCTGTGGCAAGTCGAACACCATCGACGCCGTGCGCTGGGTGATGGGCGAGTCCTCGGCCAAGCACCTGCGCGGCGACTCCAGCGAGGACGTGATCTTCAACGGCTCCTCCAGCCGCAAGCCGGTCGGGCAGGCCTCGATCGAGCTGATCTTCGACAACTCCGACGGTCGCCTGGGCGGCGAGTACAGCGCCTACGGCGAGATCGCCGTGCGCCGCGCGCTGACGCGCGATGGCCAGTCCAAGTACTTCCTCAACGGCCAGCGCGCGCGCAAGCGCGACGTGGTGGACCTGTTCCTGGGCACTGGCCTCGGCCCGCGCAGCTACGCGATCATCGAGCAGGGCATGATCGCGCGCCTGATCGATGCCCGCCCCGAGGAACTGCGCGTCTATCTCGAGGAGGCCGCCGGCATCTCCAAGTACAAGGAGCGCCGGCGCGAGACCGAGAACCGCGTGCGCCACACCCGCGAGAACCTGGAGCGCCTGGACGACGTGCGCGACGAGGTCGCCAAGCAGGCCGAACGCCTCAATCGCCAGGCCGCCACCGCCGAGAAGTATCAGACCCTCGCCGCCGAGCGGCGCCAGAAACGCGCCGAGGCGATCCTGCTGCGTCTGCGTGCGCAGGAACAGGAACTGGAAGGGAGCCGACAGCGCCTGCAGGCGGCCGAGACCGAACTGGCGGGCACCCAGGCGGAGGCGCAAAAGGTGCGCACCGAGACCGAACAGCAGCGCCAGACGCGCGTGGACCTGGAGGCGGCCACTACCGAGGCGCAGTCCGCCTACTACGACCGCGCCGCCGAGGTCTCGCGCCTGGAGCAGTCGATCCGCCATGCGGAGGACGAACTGGCCCGCGAGCGCGCGGAACTGCGGCAGCTGGAAGAGCGCCTGCAGACGGCCGGCGAGGCGTTCGCGGCGCTGGAACAGCGCATTGCCCAGGCCGAACGCGAACGCGACCAGCGCCAGCAGGAGGCGGAGGCCGCCGAGGCCGAGCGCGAACGCCTGGAGGCCGCAGCGGAGCAGGCCGAAAACGAGTTTCAGGCCGCTCGCGAGGCCCAGTCCGAGTGGGAACGCGCCCTGGCCGAGCCGCGCCAGAATGCGCAGCTCGCGCGTTCGCGCATGGATCACGCCGAACACCAGCTCGCGCGGCTGGAGCAGCGCCGCGAACGCCTCGACGCCGAGCGCGCGGCCCTGCCGCAGACCCATCCGGGCGAGGAGGCCGAACGGATGCAGGGCGAACGCGATGCCCTGGCCGAGCGCCTGGAGCAGCTGCGCCAGCAGCACGAGCAGCAGCAGGAACAACTGAACCAGCTCACCGAGGCCCGCCGCGAGGCCCGCGACGCCCTGCACCAGGCCGAGCGCGAGGCGCGCGAGGTCGCGGGGCGTCTGGCGGGGCTGGAACACTTCGCCGGCGAGGACGACCCGGCGCAGACACGCGAGCGCCGTGAGGCCTGGGCACGCGAACAGGGGCTGGACCTCTCGCGGCCCCTGGTGCAGCAGCTGGAGGTCGACGACGGCTGGGATACGGCCGTGGAGCTGGTGCTGGGGGCCTGGCTGGAGGCCGCCGTGCTGGACGCGCCCGAGGCCACGCAGGACTGGCCGAATGCCGCGCTGCGCCTGGTGAGTACGCAGGCGGATGCCGCCGCGGCGACCTCGGACGACTCGCTCGCCGGCCGCGTGCGCGGCTCCGCGGCGGTGACGCAGTGGCTGTCACGCATCCACTGCGCGCAGGATCTCGGCGAGGCCCGGGGCCGCGTTGCGAACCTCGCACCGGACGAGAGCGTGATCACGCCCGATGGCACCTGGATGGGGCCGGGGTGGGTCGCGCATCGCACGCTGGAAGGTGGGGCCTCCGGCGCGGTCGCGCGGGTGCGCCTGGCGCGCGAGCTGCGCGAGCAGGAAGAGCAGCTGCAGGGGCAGGTCGAGCAGCACCAGGCGACCCTGGCGGAACGGGGCGAGGCCATCGATGCCGCGCAGGCCGAGCGCGACCGGCTGGATGCCCAGCTGCGCGAACAGCAGGGCGAGATCGACGAACGCGACCGGCGCATCCAGCGCCTGCGCGATCAGGCCCGGCAGCTGGAACAGCAGCAGGCGCGGATCGACCGCGAGGCGGGCGAACTGGAAGAAGAAACAGCTCGCGCCCGGGAGCAATTGGAGACCGCGCAGCAGGAACGCAACCAGGCCCTCGCCACGCTGGAAACACTGGAGGCCGACCGCGGCACACTGGAGAGTCGACTGGAGGTCGCGCGCGACGCCCATAGTCAGGCCCGCGATGCGGTCCGCGAGGCGCGCGATGTTGCCGGGCGTTCACGCATGGCGGAGCAGGAGGCGCGCCACCGGCTGGAGCGCGAGCAAAGCGAACGCGAGCGCCTGGAACGCCAGCGCGCGGAGGATCGCGAGCGCCTGGAAAAGCTGCAGCAGGGCCTGGCCGGGCGCGAGGGGCCGCTGGAGCAGTGGCGTGGGGATCTGCAGGCCGCCGCGGAGCAGCGCCAGCAGGCGGAAGAACGCCTGACCCGGGCGCGCGCGGATCTCGAGGCCTGCGATGCGCGGCTGCGGGAACTGGCCACGCAGGCCAGCGAACTGGACAGCCGGGTCGAGGCGCAGCGCTCCACCTGCGAGGAGCTGCGCCTGGATCAGCGCGAGCGCTCGGTGCAGATCGAACAGCTGAAGAGCCAGTTCCAGGAGTCGGGATTCGAGGCCGGCCCGCTGGCGGAGGGGCTCGCGGGGGATGCGACGGTACCGGCCTGGGAGCAGGCGATCGCGGAACTCGACCGCAAGATCGACCGCCTGGGGCCGATCAACCTGGCGGCGATCGACGAGGCGCGCAGCCTGGAGGAGCGTTCACGCTACCTCGAGGAGCAGCATGCCGATCTGATCGAGGCGCTGGAGACGCTGGAGGCGGCGATGCACCGCATCGACCGCGAGACGCGTCAGCTGTTCAAGCAGACCTTCGATCAGGTGAACGCCGGGCTGGGGCAGAAGTTCCAGCGCCTGTTCGGCGGCGGCGAGGCGCGCCTGGAGATGACCGGTGACGACCTGCTGGATACCGGCGTGAACATCATGGCCCGCCCGCCGGGCAAGCGCCTGTCCACCATCCATCTAATGTCCGGAGGCGAGAAGGCGCTCACAGCATCGGCGCTGGTGTTCGCTATCTTTGAGTTGAATCCGGCACCCTTCTGCATGCTGGACGAGGTGGATGCGCCGCTCGACGAGGCCAACGTCGGGCGTTTCTGCGAGCTGCTGGAGGACATGTCCGAGCAGATCCAGTTTATTTTTATCACCCATAACAAGGCCACGATGGCGATGGCGGAACAGCTGATCGGCGTTACCATGCACGAACCGGGCGTCTCGCGCCTGGTGAGCGTGGATATCGACGAGGCCGTCGAACTGGCCGAGGCCTGATCCCTGCGATCCCACGGGTTGGGGCGCGGTCGTACAACCGGAAAGACGAGGTATTGAGTGGATTGGATGCGCATCAGTCTGGTGATCCTGGGGATCGTGCTGGTCGCCGGTATCTGGATGGCCCATCGCCTGCGCACGCGCGATCGCGCGCAGGATCTGGATGATGACGCCACCGACTGGAGTGACGACGCGGTGCACATTCGCGCCCAGGACGACCCCGCGCCGCGCAGACGCGAGGGCGATTCCGACAGCCTTGGGGCCGAGGCGGGCTGGGCCGATCCTCTGGAGACCTCGCGCGAGTACACGCGGGACGCCGATTCCGAGGACGACTTCGACGACGTGCGCATTCCCCAGCACGACCGCGCGGAGCCGCACCTGGGCGTGACCTCGGCGGACGACGACGAGCCACTGCCTCCGGGCGAGCGCCATGCCGACCGTGCGCAGGATATCTACGGCGTCCTGGACAACGACGAAGAGCCGGTTCCGCCGCCGCCCCATGGCGCCTTCGAGCCGGACCCGGAGGATGCGCCGCGACGCCGAGCCAGGTCGAGCGCCGCGGAAACCGCGAAGGGCGTGATGGACCAGTTGAGTGGCCGTATGCGCTCCGGGATCGCCGCGCTGCGCGGGACGCGCCTGCGCCGCCCGCGTGCGGAAGAGACGCTCGGCGAACAACTGCACCCGGATCACGAGGTCGACCCCGAGCTGATCGAGGAGCCGGCGCCCGACATGGAGACCCTGGGCGAGTTTGTGTCCGAACCGCGTGTGGTGGGGCGCAACCCGCTGCGCGGTGGCCCGGGGTCGGACGAAAAGATCCTGCTGCTGCATGTGGTCGCGCCGCGCAACCGGCCGTTTACCGGCGTCGCCCTGGGGGCTGCGCTGCAGCGCGCGGGCCTCAAGCCGGGTGCGATGGACATCTACCATTACCACGATGCCGAGATCGACAGCCGCCAGGCGCTGTTCTCCGCCGCGAACATGGTGCCGCCGGGCACGCTGCGCGAACAGGACCTGACGGACACGATGACCCCTGGCATCACGTTGTTCGTGCAGGTGCACAACAGCGCCGATCCGCAACGCGCGTTCGAGGCACTGCTGGAGAATGCGCACGGCCTGGCGCGGGATCTCGGCGGTTCCATCCTCGATGCCCAGCAGTCCACTGCCACCAACCAGACGCTCGCCTACATGCGCGAGGATCTGAACGAGTGGCTGATGCGCCACCGTCCGGACCTGCTGCGGCGGCGGAGGGCGCGGTGAGTTCGCCTTCCGCGTCCCGCGAGGGCGCGGCGGGGGAGGCGGGCGCACGGATCGAGCAGCTGCGGCGCCAGATCGAGCACCACAACTACCGCTACTACGTCCTCGACGACCCGGAGGTCTCCGACGCCGAGTTCGACACGCTGATGCGCGAACTCGAACAGCTCGAGGCCGAACACCCGGAACTCGTTTCCTCGGATTCGCCCACCCAGCGTGTCGGCGGCGCGCCCGCCGCCGGTTTCGACACGGTGCGGCATCGCCTGCCGATGCTGTCGCTGGCCAACGGCTTCGAACCCGACGAGATCCGCGACTTCGACCGCCGCGTGCGTGAGCGCCTGACCAAACAGACTGGCGAGCCCGACCGCGTTGAGCAGGCGGTCGCCTACATGGCCGAGCCCAAGCTGGACGGCCTGGCGATCAGCCTGATCTACGAGAACGGCCGCCTGGTGCAAGCCGCGACGCGCGGCGACGGCGAGACCGGCGAGGACGTGACCGGCAATGTCCGCACCGTACGCCCGATCCCGCTGCACCTGGGAGACCGCTACACCGACGATGCGCCCGGCGTGCTGGAGGTGCGCGGCGAGGTGTTCATGCGCCGCTCGGATTTCGAACGCCTGAACCAGGGCCTGGAGGCCGATGGCCAGCGCGGCTTCATGAACCCGCGCAATGCCGCCGCCGGCAGCCTGCGCCAGCTGGACCCGAAGGTGACGGCTCGGCGCCCCTTGAGCTTTTTTGCCTACTCCATCGGCCATGTCGAGGGCGGCAAGCTGCCGGACACCCAGTCCGGCACGCTGGACTGGCTGCACCACCTGGGTTTTCCGGTCTGCCCCGAGCGCGCGGTGCTGGACGGGGTGGAGGGCTGTCTGGCCTACTACGAGCGCCTGGCCGAGCGTCGTCGCGAGCTGGACTACGAGATCGACGGCATCGTCTACAAGGTCGACTCGCTGGAGGATCAGCAGCACCTGGGGTTTGTCTCGCGTGCGCCGCGTTGGGCCATCGCCCACAAGTTCCCGGCCGAGGAGCAGACGACGAACCTGCGCGCCGTCGACTTCCGCGTCGGCCGCACCGGGGCGCTGACCCCGGTCGCGCGGCTGGAGCCGGTACTGGTCGGCGGGGTCATGGTCAGCAATGCCACGCTGCACAACATGGACGAGATCGCGCGCAAGGACATCCGCATCGGCGACCGCGTGATCGTACGCCGGGCGGGCGACGTAATCCCCGAGGTGGTCGGCCGCGCCGGCGGCGAGCGCCCGCAGGACACCCGCGCGATCGAGATGCCGTCCCGCTGCCCGGAGTGCGATTCGCACATCGAACGCCCGGAGGGCGAGGCCGTCGCCCGCTGCACCGGCGGGCTTGTCTGCCCCGCGCAGCGCCGCGAGGCCCTCAAGCACTTCGTCTCGCGCCGGGCCATGGACATCGAGGGCTTTGGCGAGAAGCTGATCGAACAGCTCGCCGATGGGGGCATCGTACAAAGCCCGGCCGACCTGTTCGCGCTGGACGCCGAGCGCCTGGAGGCCCTGGAACGGGTCGGCCCCAAGCTCGCCGAGAACCTCGTCAACGCCCTGGAACAGGCGCGCGAGACCACGCTTGCGCGGTTCATCTTCGCCCTCGGCATCCGCGAGGTGGGCGAGGTCACCGCCCGCAACCTGGCCACGTACTACGGTGATCTGGACGCACTGATGCAGGCCGATGCCGAGGCCCTGCAGGAGGTCCCGGACGTCGGCCCCATCGTCGCCGAACACGTCGCCAACTTCTTCGCCGAGCCCCACAACCGCGACGTAATCCAGGCGCTACGCGACGCCGGCGTCCACTGGCCCGATCCGCCCCGGCCACAAGCGGCAGAGTCGGGTGACGCGGCCCCGCTGGCCGGCAACACCTACGTCCTGACCGGCAGCTTCGACACCATGACCCGCGAAGAAGCCAAGGCCGCCCTCGAGGCCCGCGGCGCCAAGGTCACCGGCTCCGTCTCCAAAAAGACCACCGCCGTCATCGCCGGCGCCGACTCCGGCTCCAAGGTCACCAAAGCCGAATCCCTCGACATCCCCATCCTCGACCCCGACGACCTCGCCCAGCTCCTCAACGAATCCCCCCTGTAGGAGGCCAGCCCCCTGGCCGATTGGGGCGTGTCCGGCGTCGCATCGCGCAGGGGGCTGCGCTCCTACAGGGGGCTGTCTTGCGTAGGAGGCCAGCCCCCTGGCCGAAGGGGCGTGTCCGGCGTCGTATCGCGCAGGGGGCTGCGCTCCTACAGGGGGTGTATCGGTGGCATGGGGCGCTAGATGGATGCATTTTCATCAGGGGTTGCTTATGCTCCGTCCGCCGCGATGGGGTGCGGCGGGCGCCAGGGACCGGCACTTGATGTAGTGTGGTCGGGCTGAGTTTTGTCTATAGGGCTTGAGGCCAGGATCAGGATGCCGGACGGGCACATCACACCATGCTGAACCGTGGGCTGGAACGTCTGCTGAGGCTGCCGCGCGGCAAGAAGCGTTGGCTGATGATCGCGGCCGACGCAGTCATGCTGCCGCTCGCGTTGTGGTCGGGTTTCATGATCCGGCTGGCCGAGCCATTCCCTCCGATCTTGCAGCAAGCCTGGTGGCTGTTCCCCTTGATCGTGATTGTGGGGATCCCGCTGTTTGCCCGTCTGGGCCTGTACCGTGCTGTCGTGCGTTTTATGGGGTCGCGCGCCATCTGGGCGGTAGGGTCCGGGGTCGTGGTGCTGGCGATGGTCATATGGGCCGCGGTGGCCATCGGTCAACTGGACGGTTTCCCGCGCTCGGTACCGATTAACTTCGCCATCGTGGCCTTTCTCTATGTCGGTGGCAGTCGTTTTCTGGTTCGAGCCTGGTATCGCTCCGTAGCGGATGTCGCGCGGGGGGCCGAGCCCGTGGTGGTGTATGGCGCCGGCGAGGCGGGGGTGCAGCTTCTGTCGGCTCTGAAGGCCGGGGGTCGCTTCCGCATTGTGGCGTTCGTGGACGAGGATCGAGCGCTCCAGGGAAGTTCGATCGACGGGGTGCCGGTTTACTCTCCGGAGCGCCTCTCCGGACTGGTGGACCGATTCCGGGTGGGCCGCTTGTTGCTCGCGCTCCCCTCAGCCAGCCGTAACGAACGCCGGCGCATCCTCGAAAGCCTGGAGCACTTGCCCCTCTACGTACAGTCGGTGCCGTCGATGGAGGCGGTCGTCTCCGGGCATGCGAGCCTCGAGCAACTGGAAGACATCGATATGGCGGATCTGCTCGGACGCGATCCAGTTCCGCCCCAGCCCGACCTGTTGCAGCGAAGCATTCGCGGCAGTGTGGTCATGGTTACGGGGGCAGGGGGGTCGATCGGGTCTGAGCTGTGTCGGCGCATCGTTCTGGAGGAGCCCGCGGCGCTCGTGCTCTATGAACGCAACGAGTTCGCGCTCTACAACATCGAACGCGAGTTGCAGGAGCGATCGGTGCCGTCTGGTCGGACGCCGGCGATTCACGCCGTCCTCGGGTCCGTGGCCAATCCGCGCCGGGTTTCCGCCATATTGAGCGAGTACGGGGTACAGACCCTCTATCACGCCGCCGCCTACAAGCATGTTCCGATCGTGGAGGCCAACCTGATCGAGGGGGTGCGCAACAACGTATTCGGCACGGCCATCCTCGCAGATGCCGCGATCGACGCCGGGGTCGAGCGCTTCATCCTGATCTCCACCGACAAGGCCGTCAGGCCTACAAATGTAATGGGCGCGACCAAGCGCATGGCCGAGATGGTCCTGCAGGACCGCGCCCGGGAAAAGCGCGGGACCATCTTCAGCATGGTGCGCTTTGGCAACGTCCTGGGCTCCTCGGGCTCGGTGGTGCCGCTGTTCCACCAGCAGATTCGCGATGGCGGGCCGGTCACCGTTACCCATCCCGAGATCACGCGTTATTTCATGTCCATCCCGGAGGCAGCCGAGCTCGTGATTCAGGCCGGCGCCATGGCGGAAGGGGGCGAGGTCTACGTGCTGGATATGGGCGAGCCGGTGCGCATTGTCGATCTGGCGCGCCGGATGATCCGGTTGCACGGGCGCCAGGTGAAGGAAGACGGCTATCCCGAAGACGGCATCGAGATCGTGTTTACGGGCTTGCGCCCCGGCGAGAAGCTTTACGAGGAGTTGCTGATTGGCGATGACGTGGAAGCCACGGTGCACCCGCGGATCATGCAAGCCCGGGAGGACTGCCTTGCTCCCGCCGATGTTCGCGCGGCACTCGTGCAGCTCGATCAAGCGGACCGCGAAATGGATGCCGAGCAAGCCTGTGAGACGTTGCGTCGCGTCGTGTATGAATACAGACCGGCGGAACATTCTTCGCGCACGCTTGAGCGCGCGGACTCGCTGCCGGGATGAGCGGTGGGCAATATGCCGTATGGGTGTCTGCAGCGGATTCGGGCACGGCTTCAAGAACGTGACTGACGCCAAGGTCGTTCAGTGCGGAACGCGTACCGTGCACGACACATCATCGCCAGGTCCCGGTATTCTGCGCGCGCTAACCCAGCGAGGCAGTTGCGGCGAACTCCGGCCGGCCGACGGGCTGTTGCTGCTGTAGGAGCGCAGCCCCCTGCGCGATGGGGTGCTGGACAGGCCCCATCGGCCAGAGGGCTGGCCCCTGCGGTTTCGGGGCCAGCAGGCGGATCCTCGCCGATACGGCACCGGACAGCCGCAACAGGTGCCTCGCCCCAACCAATGCGCACATTAACAAACGGGAACGACAAGGAATTCGGGATGAAGATCGCAGTCGCCGGTACCGGCTATGTAGGGCTTTCCAATGCGGTGTTGCTGGCTCAGCACCACGAGGTGGTGGCGCTGGATGTGGTGCCCGAGAAGGTCGAACAGATTAACCGTAAGGAATCGCCGATCATCGACGCCGAGATCCAGGACTTCCTGCAGAACCGGTCGCTGAACCTGGCCGCCACGCTGGACAAGCAGCAGGCCTACGAGGGGGCAGACTTCATTATTGTCGCCACCCCCACGGACTACGACCCGCAAACCAACTACTTCAATACCAACACCGTCGAATCCGTGATCCGGGACGTGCTGGCGATCAACCCGCACGCCACCATGGTGATCAAGTCGACCGTGCCGGTCGGCTACACGCGCGAGATCAAGGCGCAGATGGAGACCGACAACATCCTGTTTTCGCCGGAGTTCCTGCGCGAGGGCCGGGCGCTGTACGACAACCTGCACCCGTCGCGCATCATCGTCGGCGAGCAGTCCGAGCGGGCCGAGACCTTCGCCGGCCTCCTGGCGGAAGGCGCGGTTGACGAGGACATCCCGATTCTTTTCACCAACTCCACCGAGGCCGAGGCGATCAAGCTGTTCGCCAACACCTACCTCGCGATGCGGGTGGCGTACTTCAACGAGCTGGATAGCTACGCCGAGACGCATGGCCTGGACACCCGCCAGATCATCGACGGCGTATGCCTGGACCCGCGCATCGGCAGCCACTACAACAACCCGTCCTTCGGCTACGGCGGCTACTGCCTGCCGAAGGACACCAAACAGCTCTTGGCCAACTACGACGAGATCCCCAACAACATCGTCAAAGCCATCGTGGATGCCAACCGCACGCGCAAGGACTTTGTGGCCGACGCGGTGATCCGCCGCAATCCGCAGGTGGTGGGCATTTACCGCCTGGTGATGAAAAGCGGCTCCGACAACTTCCGCGCCTCCGCCATTCAGGGCGTGATGAAGCGCATCAAGGCCAAGGGCATCGAGGTGGTGGTCTACGAGCCGGAGCTCCCGGACGAGGAGTTTTACCGCTCCCGCGTCATCCGCGATCTCGAGGAGTTCAAACAGATCAGCGACGTGATCGTCGCCAACCGCATCACCGACGATATCCGCGATCAGACCGACAAGATCTACACCCGCGACCTCTTCGGCAGCGACTAACCAGCACGCAGCCAGAAACTTGTAGGAGCGAGCTAGCTCGCGAAGCCCCCGCCAAAGCCAGCCCTCGGCACCCCTTCGCGTGCAAGCACGCTCCCACAGAATTGCGACAGGTTCAGCCTCCCATGGATCCATCAATCCATGGCGGGCGGACCACTATCCCGGACACAGCCGCCACAGAACCCGCCATCCCGACCAGCTCCGTTATCCCACATCTTCAACAGACAATCCCGGCTTACGCGTAGCGAAGAGCCGGGATCTCCAGCGCAAGAGCAAGCGGTCGAGTCTGTTTTGGAGGTGAATGAACTCGTGCCGTACAATTCCGTTAAATTTGCCATACACGTCGGGAGCTGATGGGATGGAACAGGAAACCACCAAGGTCACCGTGCGCCTGCCCAAGCAGGATGTGGAGTTCGCGAAGGCCTATGCCAAGGCGCACGGCATGAGCATGACCGAGGTGATTGATCGCCATCTGCGCCGCCTTCGGGCGCTGGAACGGCATACGCCAAGTGCCGAATTGGAAGCCATCACCGGCCTGATCCCCCCTGATGTGGATGCCGAGGAGTCCTATCACGACCACCTGCGCGACAAGCATCAATCGTGATCATGCTCGATCTGAACGTCCTGCTGGACGTTCTGCAAAAGCGCGAGCCGCACTATCGTGTTTCGGCGGCGGTTCTGGAACAAGTCCTGCACGGTGAAGAAGAGGGAGCAATCAGCGCACACGCAGCGACCACGGCGCACTACCTGGTTGCACGGTATGCGGATCGCACGGCTGCGGATCGGGCATTAAGCTGGTTGCTCCAGTATTTGCGCGTATGCGAGGTGGGACGCGCAGAACTTGAACGAGCCCGGTCACTCGGTTGGGCGGATTTCGAAGATGCCGTGGTGGCAGCCACTGCCGAGTGCGCGGGTTGCGCCTGCATCGTTACGCGAAACGTCAAGGATTTCGCCGGTTCGCCAGTGCCGGCGCTGACTCCGCAGGAGTTTCTGCTCCGCTAAGAGCGTTGTATGCGCTTTCCACGGGCCCAATCGGCCAGAGGGCTGGCCTCCTACTGAAGGCAAAACGACAACGGATGATGGAATGGAATTGATTACGCCGTATGGCGGTGCGCTCTGCGAGCGTTATGTGGACGAGGCGACTGCGCGCGAATTGAATGAAGCGGCGCGGGATATGCCCTCCTGGGATCTGACCCTGCGCCAGCAGTGCGATGCGGAACTGCTGCTGAACGGGGGGTTCTCCCCGCTGACGGGCTTCATGGGCCCAGCGGACTACGACGGCGTGCTTGAGAGCATGCGCCTGGCCGACGGCACGCTATGGCCGATGCCGATCACGCTGGACGTGACCGAAGCCTTCGCCGCGCAGGCGGAGGAGGGCAGCCGCATCGCCCTGCGCGATGCGGAGGGCATGCTCATCGCGGTGATGGACGTGGAGCATCGCTGGACGCCCGATCGCACTCGCGAGGCAGAACAGGTGTTTGGCACTACCGATACCGCGCACCCCGGCGTCAACGAGCTGCTGCATCGCACGGGGCCTGTATATCTGGGCGGCACGCTGCATGGTCTCGAGGCCCCGGTCCACCACGACTTTCGCAACTACCGTTACAGCCCGAGAGAGCTGCGGGAATACTTCCAGAAGCTCGGCTGGAGCCGCGTAGTCGCCTTCCAGACGCGCAACCCGATGCACCGCGCCCAGGTGGAGCTCACCCGCCGCGCGGTGCGCCAGACAGAGGCCAACCTGCTGATCCATCCGGTCGTGGGCGTGACGGCCCCGGGCGACGTGGACCATTACGCCCGCGTGCGCTGCTACGAGCATGTGCTGCGCCAGGCCTCGGAGCAGACCACTCAGCTGAGCCTTTTGCCGCTGGCGATGCGCATGGCCGGCCCGCGCGAGGCCCTGTGGCACGCGATCATCCGCCGCAACTACGGTTGCACGCACATGATCGTCGGCCGTGACCATGCCAGCCCCGATGCAGGCCCGGACGAGCAGGCCTTCTACGGCCCCTACGAGGCACAGGAACTGATCCAGCGCTATGCCGACGAGATCGGTATCGAGATGGTCCCGTTCCAGGCCATGACCTATGTGCAGGATCGGGCGGACTTCGTGCCGGCCAATGAAGTGCGCGAGGGCGAACACCCCCTCAGCCTCCCCAGCTCGGAATTCCGCCGCCGCCTGCGAGAAGGCCTGGAGATCCCCGAGTGGTTCTCCTATCCGGAAGTCGTGCAGGAGCTTCGCCGCAGCTTCCCGCCGCGCGACCGCCAGGGTTTCACCGTGTTCTTCACCGGCCTGTCCGGTTCCGGCAAGTCCACCATGGCCAACGCCCTGCGGGTCAAGCTGATGGAACTGGGCGGGCGCGCCGTCACGCTGCTGGATGGCGACATCGTGCGCAAGGAACTCTCCAGCGAGCTCGGCTTCTCCAGGGAGCACCGCGACATCAACGTCCAGCGCATCGGGTATGTGGCCAGCGAGATCACCAAGAATGGCGGCTGCGCCATCTGCGCCCCCATCGCCCCGTACACCGACATGCGCCGCCGCGTGCGCGAACGCATCGAGCGGGCAGGGGGCTTTATCGAGGTCCACGTCGCGACGCCGCTGGAAACCTGCGAGGCCCGCGACCGCAAGGGCCTCTACGCCAAGGCCCGTGCCGGCCTGATCAAGGAATTCACCGGCATCGACGACCCCTACCAGGAGCCGCAACACCCCGAGCTGCGCCTCGACACCCGCGAGATGACCCCGGACGAAGCCGCCCACCGCATCCTGCTCAAGCTCGAAGCCATGGGCTTCATCCGCAACCCTTAGCGCACGATCGGCCAGAGGCTGGCCTCCTACAGGGCGCGTGCTTCTGCCGCTTGTAGGAGCGCAGCCCCCTGCGCGATGGGGTGCTGGAGAGGCCTCATCGGTCAGAGGCTGGCCTCCTACGATGGGTCCCGGTATTTTGTAGGAGCGCAGCCCCCTGCGCGATAGAACGCCGGAAAAAGCCCCCACGGCCAGAATCTGATTTATGGCCAGCCGAAGAAGACCAGACGACATCCATCCGCCCCTCGGCGGATAACAACCAGCACAACGGGAGCGATGCCATGGACGGCAAACCTCACGCTCAGGCCCTGCGCCGTGGGCGCTATTCCGAGCCCGGGCGGATCTACCTTGTTACCACCGTCACGCGGGATCGCACACCGGTGTTCCGCGATTTCAGCGCTGCCCGTGCACTGGTCGGTACGCTGCGCCACGCGCAAGCGCTCGGGCATGCGGATACGCTGGCGTATGTGGTGATGCCGGATCATCTGCACTGGCTGATGACGCTCGGCGAAAGCATGTCCCTGTCTACCGTCGTGCGGTCGGTCAAGGCAGTCACCGCCCGCAGGCTCGGGCGAGCACTCTGGCAGCCCGGCTTTCACGATCACGCGGTACGCCGCGAAGAAGACCTCGCGTCGCTGGCGCGTTACATCGCCGCCAATCCCTTGCGTGCCGGTTTGGTGCGCAACCTTCGTGATTACCCGCACTGGGATGCGATCTGGCTTTGACTGGGGGGTTAGCCGAACGTCCCATCGGCCAGAGGGCTGGCCTCCTACAGGGGGCGATTGCTGTAGGAGCGCAGCCCTCTGCGCGATGGGGCGTATCCAGATGCCCCAATCGGCCAGGGGGCTGGCCTGCTACGCGGAATCACGCCCCCTGTTGGAGCGCAGCGCCCTGCGCGATTCGGCGCTGGGTATACCCCCAATCGGCCCGAGGCCGCCCCCTGCATCGTGGTGCTTATCCCGGGTATAATCTAGTCTAGTCAATTAGACTAAGTTGGATGCCGGTGCGAGGGTAGACATGAACGAGACGGTTAATATCCACGAGGCCAAGACTCATTTGTCCCGCTTGCTGGACAAGGTGAGCCGGGGCGAGCCGGTGGTGATCGCTCGGGCCGGCAAGCCGATCGCCCGACTCACGCGGGTCGAGGCACCGACGCCGGCCGCGGCCAGCCGTGTCGGTTTCCTCAAAGGGCAGGTGAGTGTGCCGGACGACTTCGACCGGATGGGCGAGGAGGCCATTATCGAGGCATTCGATAGCGACGATGCATCTCCTTCTTGATACTCACATCCTCCTGTGGGCGGCTGCCGATTCGTCACGGCTGCCTTCCGAGGCGCGCGAGCTGATCCTCAACCCCGAACATGAGCTTGCGTACAGTGCCGCCAGCCTGTGGGAGGTCACCATCAAGCGGAGTCTTGGGCGTCGCGATTTCGTCGTTGAGCCTGCTGTCCTGCGTCGGGAGCTTCGCGAGCACGGCTATACGGAATTGTCCATCGACGGAACCCATGCGCTGGCTGTGGGCCACTTGCCGGATATCCACAAGGACCCGTTCGACCGGATCCTGATTGCCCAGGCCGAGTCCGAAGGCTACCTCCTGCTCACCAGCGACACCCACCTGGCTCAGTACCCGGGTCCCATACGCCTGGTGTAACCGAACAGCCGTTGCAGGAGCGCAACCCCTGCGCGATGGGGCGCGGGTGATGCCCCATCGGCCAGAGGGCTGGCCTCCTACACGGATGCCCGATTGCTGTAGGTGCGCAGCCCTCTGCGCGATGGGGTGTTGGTGACGCACAGTCAGCCAGAGGGCGAAGGAGCGTTCGTGAATCGGCGGGATCGATGCTAAATTGGTAAAACGGACTATCGATCGATCAAAGGTGCTGTAATGGAAGCCCTCACCATCTCTCCGAAATATCAGGTCGTCATCCCCAAGGCGGTACGCGAGGCGCTGCATCTTCGCGCGGGCCAGAAGGTCCAGATTGTGGCGTACGACGACCGCATCGAACTGATTCCCGAACGGCGCATGAGCGAGATGCGGGGGTTCCTCAAGGGCATTGACCCCGACATCCCGCGCGAGGGAGACCGCGTGTGAACGTGGTCGATTCGTCCGCGTGGCTGGAATACTTTGCCGACGGCCCCAACGCCGATGTGTTTGCAGACGCAATCGAGACCACGGCAGAACTGATCGTCCCCACAATCAGCCTCTACGAGGTCTTCAAGCGGGTACTCCAGCAGCGCGGCGAGGCGGCGGCCCTGCAGGCGGCTGCACTGATGCAGCAGGGCGAACTCGTCGAACTCTCGGGGCCCTTGGCACTGTCCGCTGCCAGTCTCGGCAACCAGCATGGCCTCCCGCTCGCCGACAGCATCATCTACGCCACCGCGCGCGCCCATCAGGCCGACCTCTGGACCCAGGACGCCGATTTCGACGGACTTCCGGCTGTTCACTACATCCCAAAGCCTTCCCCGTAGGAGGCCAGCCCTCTGGCCGATTGGGGTGTTGTACAGGCCCGATCGGCCAGAGGGCTGGCCTCCTACGGTTCTTGGGGCATTCCCGCCTGTAGGAGCGCAGCCCCCTGCGCGATGGGACGTTGGTGATGCCCGATCGGCCAGGGGGCTGGCCTCCTACGGATCTTGGGGCATTCCCGCCTGTAGGAGCGCAGCCCTCTGCGCGATGGGGCGTTGGTGATGCCCGATCGGCCAGGGGGCTGGCCTCCTACGGATCTTGGGGCATTCCCGTCGGTAGGAGCGCAGCCCCCTGCGCGGTGGGGCGTTGGTGATGCCCGATCGGCCAGGGGGCTGGCCTCCTACGGTTCTTGGGGCATTCCCGCCGGTAGGAGCGCAGCCCTCTGCGCGATGGGGCGTTGGTGATGCCCGATCGGCCAGGGGGCTGGCCTCCTACGGATCTTGGGGCATTCCCGCCGGTAGGAGCGCAGCCCTCTGCGCGATGGGACGTTGGTGATGCCCGATCGGCCAGGGGGCTGGCCTCCTACGGTTCTTGGGGCATTCCCGCCGGTAGGAGCGCAGCCCTCTGCGCGATGGGGCGGTGGGTGATGCCATCGGCCGGCGTCGGTTGATTTGGGACTTTGGTGGCACCATTTGCATGAGCCGCGTCATCGCAGCCTGCTGTATTGCTGTTGATATCCGTGATCGGGCCGACAAGATCGGGATTTTCGAGCTGTCAGGTGCCATGAGGGGCGTAGTATCCTTGTCTCCTTTTCGCACACAGGAGCCGAGCCCCTCGACGATCCTGTCTCCTTGATCCCGGCAGCGGTTGAACAGCTTGATTCGCGACATTCTGGACAGCCTGAAATGGAGTAGCCGCCTGGGAGCCAAGTTTCTCTGGGCCGTCCCAACGGCTACCAGTGGGGTGGTGCTGTTTACCCTGGTATCGCAGCTGTCCATGCTGCTCGCCTTTTTCCTTCCGCTGAAGGTCATCATCCTGCTGGGTTCGGACGGCATCCCGCGGTATTTCCCGCCGGCCTTCGAGCAGTTCGACCGCGATGCGCTGATCGTCTGGCTGAGTATTGCCACCGTCGCGTTCTACGCCCTGTACCTGTTGGCAGACGGACGTTTCCAATGTGGTTGTCGTGCACGGCGTCACGCGACCTTTTCGGTAGTGACTGAGGCCCAGATGGCCCCCTCAGCGCCGCAGGCCGGGACGCGGATCTACCAGAGGAGCGGATTCTGCGGACGAATTGTCGGATCGATCCTGTAGGAACGCAGCCGCCGCGCGATAGAATCCCCGTCAGGGGATCATACCGCTTTGATGTAACCACCAGGGCGGAAGTGAATCCATGCCCGGTATGGGCCTCACGTCCCTGCACAGCCGGGCCGGACGTTCGCAGACCAGACCCATGCCTGACGAGATAACAGGAAATCAATAATGCAAGAACCCGACGGCCGCCAATCCCACGCATATGATGACGAGATCAGCCTTTACGAGCTGTGGGACGTCCTGGTGCGCCGTTTGCCTGTCTTGCTGACGGTCGGTGCTCTCACGATCGTGTCGGGCGTTGTCTATGCCGTCATGCAGCCATTGATGTATGAGTACCGCTCGGGTGTAGATCTACCGACGGTCTATGCCGAAGAGTCGGTCAATGTTGTGTCACAGGAGATGGCGATCGCTTGGTTGGAGGATGTCTTGGTCCCGCTGCATCGCCGGGAGCTTTTTGACGGGAAACAGGAGATTCCTGATGTACACGTGAGTGAGCACGGCTCGGGCTTCAGTCTCATGCTGGAGTCCACGAGTACGCGCGAGGCGGCGCACCGTGTGTCGGATCTGCACCAGGAGATCATCGCTGAATTGTCTGTGTGGTTGGACCCTCGTTTCGAACGGTTCCTGTCGAGCACCCTTAAACCACTCAACAATCGGATTGACGTACTGGATGAGCAGATTGAAACGCTGGGGGACGAACTCCAGCTACTCTACGAGCGCCTTGGAGACGGAGATGATGTCGCGGGTTTGATCGTGGCTCAGCAGATCGGAGACGTTCGTCGGGAGCTGTCCAGCCTGCGTTCCGATCGCGCGGATGCGCAGTCCAAGGCGGAAACGGTCCAAGAGATGAGCCGCAACACCGAACAGACTTTCATCGCGGCGGAGTCGGAGGATCCTGTGGGGCCGGGACGATCGCTTATCGTGGCATTGTCCGTTGTACTTGGAGGAATGTTCGGCCTCTTTGCCGCGTTCTTCTGGGAGTTCGTCAGCAACGCGCGACGCCGACATGTCGATGAAAATTGATTGCGTCATGAACAGCCGAGGCTGTCGGATCTTCGGGGATGGCTAGTCCGTTAAGGCGTATCTGGCCTATTACTGCTCAAACGCAAACGCAAACGCAAACGCGCCGAACACGAGACGCTAATGACCGGGACCGAACAACCGCGCGCGGACCTCCAGGACCATGGCACTCAACTTATGTGGGAGCCGCCTTGGCGGCGAAGCCCCTGCCAGAGCCGGGTCCGGGCCAGGGCATTCGCCTGCCAACAGGCTCCTGCGGCACTCCGATGCCATCGAGCAGCGGATGACGCAATGGAAATGATCAGGCCCTACGACCGCTCGCTCTGCAAGCGCTATTTGGACGAGGCGACTGCCCGCGACTTGAATGAAGCGGCGCGGGATATGCCCTCCTGGGACCTGACCCTGCGCCAGCAGTGCGATGCGGAGCTGCTGTTGAATGGCGGCTTCTCCCCGCTGACGGGCTTCATGGGCCCGGCGGATTACGACGGCGTGCTCGAGAACATGCGCCTGTCCGACGGCACGCTGTGGCCGATGCCGATCACGTTGGATGTGACCGAAGCCTTCGCCGCGCAGGTGGAGGAGGGCAGCCGCATCGCCCTGCGCGATGCCGAGAGCATGCTCAACGCAGTGATAGACGTGGAGCATCGCTGGGTGCCCGATCGCGCTCGCGAGGCGGAACAGTTGTTTGGCACGACCGATACCACCCACCCGGGCGTCAATGAGCTCTCGCACCGCGTGCGCCCTGTCTATCTGGGCGGCACGCAGCACGGCCTCGCGGCACCGGTTCACCGAGACTTTCGCGACTACCGCTACAGCAAGAGAGAGCTGCGTGAGTATTTCCAGAGGCTCGGCAGGAACCGCGTGGTAGCCGGCGCGGCAGGGCCTGTCTGTAGTCGTGACGACCAGATGGGCGGTAGTCAGGAGTATTCCGGCCGATGAACACCTCGCGCAAAGTCCTAGCCCTTCTCACCCCCAGGGAGCAACGCCGCGGCGGCCTCGTGCTCGGCATGGTTATCGTCATGGCCGTACTGGAAACCGCCGGCGTCGCCTCGGTCATGCCGTTTCTTAGCGTGCTGGGCAACCCCGAAGTGGTAGAAACCAATCCGGTGCTAAACACCGTCTACGAAAGCCTCGGCTTTACCTCGGTGGATGCCTTCATCCTTGCGCTAGGCGCGGCCGCTTTCGGGCTTATATTGTTTTCTGCCTTCTTCCGCTCGCTTACGCACTACGCGATGAACCGCTTCATCGAGATGCGCCGCCACAGTATCGGCAAGCGATTGTTGGAGACATACTTGCGCCAGCCGTATGTCTTCTTTCTCGAGCGGCATAGCGGTGAGATGGCGAAGAACATTCTCTCCGAAGTGGATCAACTCGTGCTGAGAGTTTTTCGACCCGGCATAGAGATGCTCGCGTACAGTGTGGTCATTCTTTCGCTGGTTATTCTGTTGATCATCGTCGATCCTTGGCTGGCCCTAGGTGCCGCAGTGGTAATTGGGGGTATGTATGCGACTGTCTTTGGCATCGTGCATGGCGTTCTGGGAAGAGTGGGGCGAGACCGGGCGCGTGCGAATGAGGAGCGATTCACTGCTGCCAGCGAGGCATTCGGAAGCATCAAAGCCATAAAGCTCCTCGGCCGCGAACATGCCTACCTCTCGCGGTTCGATGGCCCTTCGAACCGTCAGGCCCGTCACCAAGCCACGAGCCACACACTCAGCGAGATTCCCAAATTCGTCGTTGAGGCCATTGGGTTCGGCGCGGTTATCGTGCTTGCTCTCGTGTTGGTGGCGACCCAAGGCGGTATGGAAAGCAATGCCTTGGGAAACATCCTGCCTGTCCTCGGACTCTACGCCTTTGCCGGATATCGGATGCTGCCGGCCGCCCAGCGAATCTATGCCGGGATAGCACAACTGCGGTTCGGAGAAGCGGCCGTGGAGACTGTTTACAACGACCTGAACCACCGGGCGGCGTTCGCGGAGTTGCACTCCCGCACCCCGCAGCGGCTGGAGCCTAGGAACGCCATCACCCTGAGCAATGTTCATTATACCTACCCGAACGCCGCCCGACCGGCGCTACGTGGTATCTCTCTAGAAATTCCCGCCGGGAGTTCCGTAGGCATTATCGGGACTACCGGCGCTGGCAAGACCACCTTGGTGGACGTGCTGCTGGGCCTCCTGCGTCCCACTGAGGGCCGCATAGTCGTGGACGGACATCCGATAAACGAAGAGAATCTGCGAGCTTGGCAGCAGGCGCTCGGCTATGTTCCCCAGGAAATATTCCTGACGGACAACAGCGTGGCGGAGAATATCGCTTTTGGTGTCCCCCGTGAGCAGATCGATCGTATGCAGGTGGAGCGTTGCGCGCGCATGGCTCAGGCCCATGACTTCATCAAGTATGACTTGCCGGACGGATACGATACGCTGGTCGGCGAGCGAGGCGTACGACTCTCGGGGGGGCAACGCCAGCGTATCGGTATTGCGAGGGCGCTTTATCACGAGCCATCGGTGCTGGTGTTCGACGAGGCAACTAGCGCGCTGGACCCTGAAACGGAAGCAGCGTTGATGGACTCCGTTTCCGTGCTCTCTAGCATGAAGACGGTCATTATGATTGCGCACCGGTTGGGCACTGTTTCCGGTTGCGAGTGTATCGTCAAACTGGAGAACGGTTCCGTCCATTCTGTTGAAAGACGAACCTCTTCGTCACCCGGTCGGAACGGCCGCCCTTCTTACGCGCATAAGCCTAGCCGGTAGATCATTCCTAAATTATCAAGGGCGCGCCTGATGCACTATAGCTTACGCAAAAAAATTCTTGTCACCGGAGGTGCCGGATTTATTGGCTCTCACCTATGTAGAGATCTTCTTAAAGAGGGGCACGAAGTCCTCTGCGTGGACAATTTTTTTACCGGTTCCCGCGACAACTTGCGGGATCTCGTGCAACACCCATTATTTGAAATCGTCCGGCACGATATTACGCAGCCGTTGCACGTAGAGACGGACGAGATTTACAACTTGGCGTGCCCGGCGTCTCCGGTACATTATCAGTTCGACCCGGTGCAGACGACCAAGGTGTGTGTAAATGGCGCGATTAATATGCTGGGGCTGGCCAAGAGAACTGGTGCCAGGATCCTTCAGGCTTCCACAAGTGAAGTGTACGGTGACCCGGAAGTCCGCCCGCAAAGGGAAGATTACTGGGGCCGCGTGAATCCCGTTGGCCCACGTGCCTGTTATGATGAGGCTAAGCGCTGTGCGGAAACCCTCTTCTTCGACTATCGTCGCCAGCACGGTTTGCCGATAAAAGTGGCCCGGATCTTTAACACGTACGGGCCTCGGATGCAGCCGAATGATGGTAGAGTGATTTCGAACTTTGTAGTCCAGGCGCTGCAGGGCCAGCCCCTTACAATCTACGGAAGCGGTGAGCAGACTCGTTCATTTTGCTATGTAGACGACATGGTCAAAGGTCTCAAACGCCTGATGCAGACTGGGGAAGATTTCACGGGGCCGATCAATCTGGGTAATCCGCAAGAAATATCTATGTTGGAGCTAGCGCGGCAGATTATCCGGAAGGCCGGCTCGAGTGCACGGATAGTACACCGAGAGGCGCCGGAAGATGATCCCAAGCAGCGTCAACCCGATATCTGCATGGCAACAGAAAAACTGGGCTGGAGTGCTACGGTTTCTCTTGAGGAAGGCTTGGAGAAAACCATTTCGTGGTTTCGGGAATGGCGAGGAGTAGGTTACGTTTGATTACGAATAGGTTTGGTCGAGATGTTGATCTGATTCCGCACAAAACGAGTGCTGTTGGTCTAGCCAAGAAGTGTATCCGAGGGGGGCTAAATCTACTCGACGGTATCGCTTCGGTTCGTCCGCAGCCTCAAGGGGCGGTGAGCTGGACTGAAGTGGACGTGTCTGGGTGGGGAGAGGGAGATTCCTCGTCAATCAGTTCCCGCGAGGCAGAATCGGTCCGGTGGATCCATGGAAGTCCGATGAGGGACATCGGGATCTGCCGCGTACGGATGGCCGAAGTCTGTTTTTTCAAGCCGCGCCCCGACGAGAGCGTAAACCCACTAGATCGGCGCGCCGTGGTACGTGTAAGTCCTTTTCGTCGTGTCGCCTATCCCGGGGCCCCCTATCTGTTTTCGGCGTGGGCGAGGAATCTCCGCCACGGCCGTAAGACCGTCTCGCGGCGATGTGGGCGCTTACGTGAACGGGTAGCTTTGTTGGGCAATGCAGGGAGCGACTCGTGCAATTACTATCATTTTTGGATCGATACGGTAGGTGACTTGTTGATGCTTCGCGATGCCCTGCCGGTAGATCTGCAGCCGGATCGCTTTCTAGTTTCCTACGGGGCGCAGCCATGGCAGGAGCAGATACTCGAAATGGTTGGTATCGAATCCCGTCAGTTGGTGCGATACGCTGATCATGAGCGTTTGAGATGCGATGAGTTGTTGATCCCTGTTCGCGACAAGGGAGCTCTGAACATAACGGCTGGTCTTGTTGATCGAATAAGACGATCTGTAAGCCTTCCGGCGCTCGATAGAGAACCGTACCGGTGTCTCTATATCTCCAGGGGTGACAGCGTGCGACGGCCAGTGCGGAACGAAGCTGCGGTCCAGGCCTTGGTCCAACGTCACGGGCTCGAAGTGAAGGAACTATCAGGCATTACCGTTATCGAGCAGATTGGGCTATTCGCTGCAGCAAGGCTGGTAGTAGCCACGCATGGCGCCGGTCTCACTAATCTTATGTGGTGCCAAGAGGGGACCGTTGTCATCGAATTGCTGCCGGATCTTCATCGCATCCCCTGTTTTAGGGAAATCTGTCGACAGAGAAAGCTCGAGCATCGTGTAATAGTCTGCCCTCAGTCGGGCTCTGAGAACACTGCCCTTGGGGCCATGGAAGTGCCTCTCCATCACCTCGAAGAGGCACTTAAGGAGAATGGGCACTCGGCCATGCCATCGAGGGTTGCAGCCTGTTCATTGCCTGCCAGATATGCAGGGACAGCGGGTCGAACAACCGAGTGAGGTTGCAAGTACTAGCTGCGGCGTCGCCTGCGCGTCACCGAAAGCCGGCCGGTGTCGTTGCAGAGCGACTCACCCTGGGCGTTTTATCGGGCGTATACGCTCGGTTTCACGTTTTTGGTAACTGCGGACGAGGACTTGCTCCGATGAGAGCGCAGGCAAGTGAATGACCGGGTCCGCGCTCATGTGTTGCGAATGCGGTGAGATATCGATTGCCATAGACTCCGGCATCGGCACTCAGTTGAGTAGCCTTTGTCTAGGCACACCGCGAATGACTAGATCGAGTCGTTACGTTCTGGCAGGAGAAACGAGGGTGGCGCGGAAACGAGCATTGAATGCGTTCACCGGGGGAGCGGAGTGTCTCACGCGATGCGGTGCCTACAGTCAGCAACTGGTCAAAGGGCTCGCACCCTTCTCGGTAGGGCCGGCCAATAGATGCCCAGCCTACGAGCGCCTGATGGCAAACCATCCGGTTGCTTCCCCCAAAGAGGATATCGCGGCGGACTCGCGGGCGGTATGGTTGTCTCCGTGGAGGCGCCGACAATCTATGGCGTCGCTTCGGTCATGTCGTTCCCGGGCATCGTTGCTAACGTCGAATGCCGGTGCGGATCAGTTCCGCGCCAAATGCCGCGCGAGGCTATGGTGTCGTAGCTTCCGTGGGCAGCCACTGTCATTCTGTACCGGGGTCGGTCCGGACTTCTGGTTGATGAACAAGGGTAATAGGGTCTCGCAAATGGCCCGGGAACGGCTGGGAGCCTAAACTGATGCGAATCCTCGTTACCGGCGGAGCTGGCTTTATTGGATCGGCGGTTGTGCGCCAGTACATCGCCGAGACGGATGCGACGGTGATCAATGTCGACGCACTGACGTATGCCGGGAACCCCGAGTCCCTGTCTGACGCACGTGAGGATTCGCGGCACGTATTTGAGCACGTGGATATCACCGACCGCGCAGCCCTGGAACGGGTGTTCCGGGAACATCGGCCGAACGCCGTGATGCACCTGGCGGCCGAATCCCACGTGGATCGCTCCATCGAAGGCCCGGCGGCGTTCGTGGAGACGAACGTAACCGGAACGCACAATATGCTGGAGGCCGCGCGCAGTTACTGGTCTGCGCTTGAGGGTGAAGCGAAAGAACGCTTCCGCTTCCATCATGTGTCCACGGACGAGGTGTACGGGGATCTCGGGCCGGAAGATCCGGCCTTTACGGAGGACACGCCGTATGCCCCGAGTTCGCCCTACTCGGCCAGCAAGGCGGCAAGCGACCATCTGGTGCGTGCATGGCATCGCACCTATGGGCTGCCGGTCGTGATCACCAACTGCTCGAACAACTACGGGCCCTACCAGTTCCCGGAAAAGCTGATCCCCCTGATGGTCCTTAATGCCCTGGACGGCAGGCCGCTGCCGGTTTACGGGCGCGGGGACAACATCCGCGATTGGCTGTATGTCGAGGACCACGCACGGGCCCTCCGCCACGTGCTGGCCCACGGCGCAAGCGGCAGGACCTACAATATCGGCGGGCGTTGCGAGCGTACCAATCTGGAGGTTGTTCACGCGCTATGCGCGGTCCTGGACCAACTCGTACCGGACGAGCAGGGTCCCTACGCACGCCTGATCGAGTTCGTGAGGGATCGCCCCGGACACGACCGCCGCTACGCCATCGACGACACCCGCCTCGCGAATGAACTGGGCTGGCAGCCGACGGAGAGCTTCGAGACGGGTCTGAGAAAAACAGTGCAGTGGTACCTCGAAAACCCGGAATGGATCGAACGCGTGCGCTCCGGCGCCTACCGCGAGTGGCTCGACGCGAATTACGCCCAGCGAGGGCGTGCTGTATGAAGATCCTCCTTCTCGGATGCAACGGCCAGGTGGGCTGGGAGTTGCAACGCGCGCTCGCTCCCTTTGGCGAAATCACGGCGCCGACACGCACGGAAGAGGGCGGGTTGTGTGGGGACCTCACGCGGCTGGAGCGGTTGGCAGCCACAGTGCGAAAGGTAGCGCCGGACGTGATCGTCAACGCTGCCGCCTACACTGCAGTGGATCAGGCGGAGTCGGAACCGGAGCTGGCCCATGCCGTCAACGCTACCGCGCCGGAGGTCCTGGCCGCCGAAGCAAATGCGCTTGGAGCCTGGCTGGTCCACTATTCGACTGATTATGTGTTTGATGGCACCGGAGCCGATCCGTGGTGCGAGGACGACGCCACTGGCCCGCTGAACGTCTATGGACAGACCAAACGGGAAGGAGAAGTCGCCATCCAGGCCAGTGGCTGTCGGCATCTCATCTTCCGAACCAGCTGGGTCTATGCCTCCCGGGGCCGGAACTTCATCCGCACCATGCTGCGCCTGGCAGCCGAGCGCGATGCGCTACAGGTGATCGACGATCAGTTCGGTGCACCCACCGGCGCGGAACTCATCGCAGACACCACCGCACAGATCCTGTCGCACCCACTGGATCGAGCGGGAATCGCGGGTCTTTATCATCTGGCCGCCGCGGGCGAGACGACCTGGCATGGGTTTGCCCGCTTGGTTCTGACCACCGCCCGCGATGCTGGCTGGCCCGTTCGGGTTGTCGACCAGGCAATCCAGGCTGTATCCATGGAGGCGTTTCCCACGGCGGCACGGCGTCCAGGCAATTCCCGTCTGAACTGCAAAAAGCTGGAGGACACTTTCGACCTGCAGATGCCGGAGTGGCGCCGTGGTGCGCTACGAGCCGTCGACGAGATTCTCGCCTGCGAGGCAACGGGAGGCAGGGCCTAATGCGGCGCAAGGGCATCATTCTCGCCGGCGGCTCCGGCACCCGGCTGTATCCGGCTACGCTGTCGATCAGCAAGCAGTTGCTGCCGGTCTACGACAAGCCGATGATCTACTACCCGCTGAGCACCCTGATGCTCGCGGGCATTCGCGACATCCTGATCATCTCCACGCCGCAGGACACCCCGCGCTTCGAGCAACTGCTGGGGGATGGCAGTCAATGGGGTCTGAGCCTGCAATACGCCGTGCAAGCGTCACCGGACGGTCTGGCGCAGGCCTTCATCATCGGCGAGGATTTCATCGGCGGAGACCCCTGTGCACTGGTCCTCGGCGACAACATCTTCTACGGCCACCACTTCGACGACCTGCTCGGGAGAGCCAAGCAGCGCGATGAGGGCGCCACCGTGTTCGCCTATCACGTCCACGAGCCGGAACGCTACGGTGTCGCCGAGTTCGACGCCAACGGCAAGGTGCAATCACTGGAGGAAAAGCCCGAGCAACCGAAATCCAACTACGCCGTGACTGGCCTCTACTTCTACGACGCTGAAGTCGTGGCCATGGCCAAGGATCTCAAGCCCTCCGCACGCGGCGAACTGGAAATCACCGATCTCAACATCGCCTACATGAATGCCGGGAAACTGCATGTGGAGATCATGGGGCGTGGCTATGCTTGGCTGGATACCGGAACGCACGATTCCCTGCTGGACGCCAGCCAGTTCATCGCTACCCTGGAACAGCGGCAGGGGCTCAAGGTGGCCTGCCCAGAGGAAATCGCCTACCGCTCTGGGTGGATCGATGCGGCTCAGCTCGATGCACTGGCGCGGACGCTGACCAACAATCGGTACGGTCGCTACCTTAAGTGTATCCTCGAAGAGCAAGTGTTCTAGATGCGAACAGGAAAATCGGACTGCTAAACTTAAGGGCCTTCCCTGTCGATTCAATTATTATGAGCTCTTATCTTATGGCACGCAAAATTATTCGGCTTCTTCCTCAGAAATCTCGTTCTTATATTAGGAGGGTTTTAGAGAAGGCTGGTGTTCTTTCGATGGGGATCTCGCGGTTCGAAAGCCATGATTCAAGCAAAGTCTCAAAGATAATACAAGAACAGTACCGCTATAAAGGGGAGTTGCTTGATATATTTTCTTCGCACCAAGGAAATATTGTGCATAAATGGCATCACTATATTCCACTCTATGACCGTTATTTGTGTGATCGACGCGGGGATGTTCGATTCTTGGAGATTGGTGTCTCAGAAGGAGGTAGTCTCGAGGTGTGGCGTCGTTATCTGGGGGATTCCGCAATTATCGTTGGTGTCGACGTAGACCCTTCTTGCCGGAAGTACGATGGCTATGCGGGAAGAGTTCGTATTGGATCTCAGGCAGATGCGATTTTTCTCCAGTCAGTGGTTGAAGAGATGGGAGGCTTGGATGTTGTATTGGATGACGGCAGCCACCTAATGCAAGATATTAAGAAGAGTCTTTCCGTTTTGTTTCCGTTAATGAATAACGGGGGGCTATATATAATAGAGGATTTGCACACTTCGTACTGGAGAGAGTATGGTGGAGGAGGGCGAAATAGTTTCTTCCGAGAGCTGATGGGTATTATAGATGATATGCATCGTTGGTATCACTCAAAAGACGTAAAGACGGCGGGCATCGGCGACTCTTGTGTGGCGGTTCATGTGCATGACTCTTTTGTGGTTCTAGAAAAAGGTGTTCAGTTTAGGCCCGAGCATTCAAGGATTGGAGGAAGTTGCTTCGAAGAGTGAGGGTGGTAATGAATAGGGTTTTAGATTATGAATTTCGATGCGGATGTAGGAGAGTTAGGTTAAGCGTGTATTCTGTATTAGGTATTATTTAATAATGAAAGCCTGGGCTCTATCTATCCCTTCTGTTTTAGTCTTCACGCCGCGAGTATTCGAAGACGAGCGAGGTGTTTTCTTCGAGAGCTATAATCAAAGAGCGTTCGAAGAGGCAGTTGGCCGCCCCGTGTCCTTCGTACAGGACAATCATAGCCGTTCGATCATGGGTGCCCTACGCGGCCTCCACTATCAGGTACCTCCGCATGCTCAGGGGAAATTGGTGCGCGTTACCGCGGGCGAGGTCTTCGATGTCGCCGTCGATATCCGCCGAGGGTCGCCCACCTTCGGGCAGTGGGTGGGGGAAACCCTTTCCGCCGAGAACCGCCGTCAGCTCTGGATCCCGCCCGGCTTCGCCCATGGCTTCGTGGTCACCACTGACGTCGCCGAGTTCCAGTACAAGTGCACCGATTTCTATGCCCCTGCCTGCGAGCGAAGCATCCGCTGGGACGACGCCGACTTGGGCATCGAATGGCCACTGGAAGGCGACCCGCTGATCTCCGCCAAGGACGCGCAAGCCGCGATCTTCCGCAACGCGGAGGTTTTTGATTGAACACTGCGGTCATCCGACGACTTCTGGCGGTGGGGCAGGGCGATGGCCTGCGTGCTCAGCTCGTGCGCGGGGCAATGGGGGTGGGCGGGCTCAAGCTGCTGTCCCTGCCCCTGACGCTGGCGGCGTCCATCCTCCTGGCCCGCGCCTTGGGACCGGAAGGCTATGGGCAGTACGTGTTCGTTATGGCCGTGATCGCCCTGCTCGCCCTCCCCATCGGGCCGGGGCTCGGCCAGCTTGTAACGCGCGAAGTCGCCCGCTATCACCATGGCGAGGACTGGTCGCTCTTCCGGGGGCTGCTGCGTCGAGCTCACCAATGGGTGTTGCTCGGTTCTTTGGTGATAATCGGCGGCGTAGTGATCGTTGCCGGCCAGAATGCTGCATGGGCAGTGGGCGACCGCTGGACACTTCTGTTAATCGCCAGCCTCATGCTGCCTCTGCTGGGGCTCAACGCCCTGCGGAGCCATACCCTGCGGGGACTGCGCCACGTGTTCCAGGCGCAGTTGCCGGAGCTGCTGGCCCGGCCCGGTCTTCATCTGCTGTTCGCTGGAGTGCTGCTCATCGGCGGTGCACTCACCCCTGCGACCGCGCTGGGTAGTCAGATTACCGCCACGGCGTTGGCCTTTCTAATAGGTGCATGGCTCCTCAGCCGTCATCGGCCTGCGCAGGTCAAGCAAGCCGACCCTGACTATCGGCATGGCGAATGGGGGTGGGCCCTCCTTCCGTTCACCCTGCTAGCCGCTGTCAGTACCCTGAACGCCCAGATCGGAATCCTTGCGCTTGGGTGGCTAGGTACGGACGAAGATGTTGCGGCACTGCAGGTAGCGCAGCAGGGCGCCATGCTCGTGGTGCTGTCGCTGTCCATCGTCAACCTGGTCATCGGCCCTCACATCACCCGAGCACACCGGGAGGGTGACAAGGCCAGGCTGCAACAGCTCTCCAGGTAGTCCGCCCGGGCCGCCCTTGCCGTCTCACTTCCAATCGCCCTGGCCTTCATTTTTCTCGGTGGACCAATTCTCCATTTCGTTTACGGTGAGGCGTACGCTGAAATGGCGACCTGGCCGCTGGCAATTCTTGCGTTTGGGCAGTTGGTGAACGTGGCGTTCGGGTCTGTCGGGATGTTCCTGACCATGAGCGGCTATGAGCGGGAGACCTTGATGGGCCACTTAGTTGCGCTGGCGGTTAACGCCGCCACAGCCGTGGCGCTAATTCCGTTGCTGGGCGTCATCGGCGCGGCAATCGCGGTCACCATCGGCCTTCTGACCTGGAATGTGGTGCTGGCTGTCAAATTCGTCCAGCGGCTGCAGCTACGACCGACTGCTCTGTAGAGGATTTGCTCATGATCATCAGCGATCGTCACCGTTTTGTGTTCGTCCATATACCCAAGTGCGCCGGAACGTCTGTTCGGCAACCTTTGACCCCGTTCAATGAGTGGCGCTTTGCGGGCCCACCGTGGCAGCTCGAAAACGAGGAACTTGGGCTGTTGGATTATGGGCATATCCCCTTAATCACGTTACGCGACCACTTCGCTTACGATTTCAACAAGGTACGCGATTATTGGTCATTTTCGGTTGTCCGTGACCCTCATAGTCGCTTTGCCTCTTCTGTCTCCCAAAGGCTCAAGATGTACGGGGGCGGTGCGATCCAAGACCAGCCTACCGACAAGATCCGAGCGGAGATCCAGGGTTCAATCGACTTTCTTCAGCGTCAGCCGGGGCATCAGCATCAGCTGCCTGCGGAGTACATACACTTCCAAAAGCAAGTGGACTATGTGTATCTAAATGGAGTCCAGATACTGGACAGTCTCTACCTTGTGGATGAGGTGAAAACCCTACTGCAGGACGTGAGCACCCGGACAGGCATGGATCTGTTGGAGCGCGAGGGCCGTTCCGACTCTCGCCAGGCTAACCGCAGCGTAGTCTATCGCAACCAGGTGGTCCGCCGGCTCGTGGGCGCCAGCCGCCCGTTCGCACGGATGGTCTACCACGCCTTTCCGAAATCCACGCAGCAGCGTTTAGAGTCCATAATCTACGTCCCCAGAGACACCCGTCTCAAGCCCTTGTTTTGCAGTGAATATGTAAACGCCTTTGTCAACGATTATTACCGCGAGGACCTTGAATTGTATAATGACGTAAGGGAGGCGCGACTGAAGAAGAGGGCAGTCGGATGAAGGGGCCCATTCCCATGGCCATGTACAACGGTGCCAAGTGTCTGCAGGAGTAGCTTGACAGCTTCCTTGCACAGGCACGGTTACAGGATGAACCGGTAATTATGGACGACTGCTCGACCGATAATACGCTGTCAATAATCGAAGCGTTCGCGGCATCGGCCCCCTTCCTGCCGCGCTGGGACCAGAACGAAGAAAAAGGCGGATGGGCGGGAAACTTTCACATGGCCATGACGAAGACGACCCGGGACTTGATCTTATTGAGTCACCAGAACGATGTCTGGGTCCCCGAGAAGGTTGAGCGTATGGAGCGCTACACGCTCGAAGACCCCTACGCACTGTACCGCCTTCCCGTAAATTCGGTCCATTGAAAACTGAAGGTCTCCGGGCACACTAGAGCCCAAGGAGGCCGAGATGCGCAAGAGTCGGTTTACGGAAAGCCAGATTGTTCAGACGCTGAAGTAGGTCGAAGGCGGCCGGAAGGTGAAGGACGTCTGTCGGGAGATCGGGGTCTCGGAAGCGACCTACTACCAGTGGAAGTCGAAATACGGCGGCATGGAGGCGGCCGAGGTTCGACGGCTGAAGGAGCTGGAGGACGAGAACAACCGGCTCAAGCGGATGTATGCCGAGCTGGCCCTGGAGAACAC
>NZ_KB899557.1:0-298964 GCF_000378325.1 Thioalkalivibrio sp. ALJ2 | reverse complement strand
CACAGCACCTGACCACGCTGCACTTCGTCGCGCTTGGTACCACGCAGCAGAATGCCCACGTTGTCGCCCGCTTCGCCCTGGTCCAGCAGCTTGCGGAACATCTCGACACCGGTGACTGTGGTCTTCTGGGTGTCGCGGATACCGACAATCTCGATTTCCTCGCCCACCTTGACCACACCGCGCTCGATACGACCGGTCACCACCGTGCCGCGGCCGGAGATCGAGAACACGTCCTCCACCGGCATCAGGAAGTCGCCGTCCACGGCGCGTTCCGGCTCCGGAATCCAGGTGTCCATCGCTTCGACCAGCTTGTAGATCGCCGGCGCGCCCACTTCGCTCTCGTCACCTTCCAGCGCCTTCAGCGCGGAACCGGTGATCACCGGGGTGTCGTCGCCCGGGAAGTCATAGGAAGACAGCAGGTCGCGCACTTCCATCTCGACCAGCTCGAGCAGCTCGGGGTCGTCGACCATGTCGGCCTTGTTCAGGAACACCACGATGTACGGCACACCGACCTGACGCGCCAGCAGGATGTGCTCGCGGGTCTGCGGCATCGGGCCATCGGCCGCGGACACCACCAGAATCGCGCCGTCCATCTGCGCCGCACCCGTGATCATGTTCTTCACGTAGTCCGCGTGCCCAGGGCAATCCACATGCGCGTAGTGACGAATGTCGGATTCGTATTCCACGTGCGCCGTGGCAATCGTAATCCCGCGCGCCTTCTCTTCCGGCGCATTGTCGATCTGGTCAAACGCACGGGCTTCACTGCCGTACTTCTTGCCCAGCACCGCCGTCATCGCCGCCGTCAGCGTGGTCTTGCCATGGTCCACATGACCAATCGTCCCCACATTCACATGCGGCTTCTTACGCTCGAACTTTTCCTTGGACATCTCTCGCTTCCCCGGATCGTGACGCTTTCACAAGCGACGCAGGTTGTACGCTGACTTACACAAAATTGGAGCTCATGACCGGATTCGAACCGGTGACCTCTTCCTTACCAAGGAAGTGCTCTACCGACTGAGCTACATGAGCCTGACTTACCTGGCCAGGGCCGGACCCGAACCGTTCGGATCAACTGGAGCGGGTGATGGGAATCGAACCCACATCATCAGCTTGGAAGGCTGAGGTTCTACCATTGAACTACACCCGCAGAACCCTGGCTTGCCGAACCACCGCCCGCTACAGGCCGCTGGCTTGAAAACCCGATGGTGGAGGGAGGAGGATTCGAACCTCCGAAGGCTGAGCCAGCAGATTTACAGTCTGCCCCCGTTGACCGCTTGGGTATCCCTCCTCGATCAAGCCGCGTATTCTGAACCAGCGCGAAGCACAGCGTCAAGCAGGGATTGCATCCCGCTCGCAGATCACGCGGACACGCGCGCGTGTCACTCATTATCTGCCTATGATTTCCGGTCATACGGTGCGCCTGACGGTTTCCATTCCACGACAGACGCACGTAGAGTGTGCCTATTCAGGACTTGAAGATTCGCGCGTAGAGGCCCATGCCCAACACGACAACGGCGCCCCGCCTGCCGGGTCTGGCCAAGCGTCTCGTGGACGCCGGCCTGATTGCGGAAGATATCGCTGCCCAGATCGCCGAGGAATCGCGCGCTCAGCAGACCCCTTTGATGCCCCTGCTGGCCAGCAAGGGGCAGGTCTCCGAGGCTCGCCTGGCCGAGGCCGCGGCCGAGGAGTTCGGGCTCCCGGTACTGGATTTGTCGTGCTTTGATCCCGAGCTGCTGCCCAAGGATCACCTGAACGAGAAGCTGATCCAGAAACACCACGCCCTGCCGATCATGCAGCGCGGCAACCGCCTGTATATCGCGGTCTCCGACCCCACCAACCTGGGGGCCACCGACGAGTTCAAGTTCGCTACCGGGATGCCGGTGGAGGCCGTACTGGTCGAGGGGCACAAGCTCGACCGCCTGATCGAAAGCGCGCTGAGCGCTGCCTCGTCGCTGATGGACGATCTGGGCGACGACGACCTGGAGAACCTGGCCATCGAATCGGGTGGCGGCGATGACGGCGACACGTCGGATGCCGGGGACGCGGTGGACGACGCACCCGTGGTGCGGTTCGTCAACAAGGTGCTGATGGACGCCATCAACCGCAAGGCGTCGGACATCCACCTCGAGCCGTTCGAGAAGGATTTCCGCGTGCGCTTTCGTATCGACGGCGTGCTGCACGAGATCGCCCACCCGCCGAACACCCTGGCGCCACGTATCACCGCGCGGGTCAAGGTCATGTCACGCATGGACATCGCCGAGCGTCGGGTCCCGCAGGATGGGCGCATCAAGCTGAAGCTCTCGCGCACGCGCGCGATCGATTTTCGTGTCAGCACACTGCCCACGCTGTACGGCGAAAAGATCGTAATGCGTATCCTCGACCCGAGCAGCACCCAGATCGGGATCGATCAGCTCGGCTACGAGGAACACCAGAAGGAGGCCTACCTCCAGGCGCTCAAGCGACCCTACGGGATGATCCTGGTCACCGGCCCGACCGGCTCGGGTAAAACGGTGTCGCTGTACACCGGCCTCGGGATCCTGAACACGGCCGACCGCAACATCTCCACCGCGGAAGACCCCTCGGAAATCAACATGCCCGGGGTCAACCAGGTCAACGTGAACCCGAAGGTCGGGCTGACCTTCGCCAGCGCGCTGCGCGCCTTCCTGCGTCAGGATCCGGACGTGATCATGGTGGGCGAGATCCGCGACCTCGAGACCGCGGAGATCGCGATCAAGGCGGCGCAGACAGGGCACCTGGTGCTCTCCACGCTGCATACCAACGATGCCCCGCAGACCCTGACCCGACTGGCGAACATGGGGGTACCGCCCTACAACATCGCCTCCTCGATCCTGCTGATCATCGCGCAGCGCCTGGCGCGCCGACTGTGCACGAACTGCAAGGAACCGGAGGATCTCCCGGAGGAGGTCCTGCGCAAGGAGGGCTTCACCGACGCCGACATCCAGGCCGGGGTAACGGCGTATCGCGCGGTGGGCTGCGATCAGTGCACCAACGGCTACAAGGGGCGGGTCGGCATCTATCAGGTCATGCCGATCAGCGAAGAGATGCAGCGCGGGATTCTGGAGGGCTACAACTCCATGCAGCTGGCTCAGCAGGCCGCAAAGGAAGGAGTCGAGGACCTGCGCCGCGCCGGCCTGGTAAAGGTTCTGGCGGGGATGACCAGCCTCGAGGAAGTTAACCGCGTGACCAAGGACTAGGGAGACGCCGGAAGGGCTCCGGTTCGGGTCACCAGCACAGGGGGACAGTAGATGGCCGATTCCGGGACAATCTACGCTTGGGAAGGACTGAACAAGAACGGCGACCGGGTCAAGGGCGAGACCCCGGCCGACAGCGAAGCCGTCGCACGCTCCGAACTGCGCAAGAACGGCATCAATGTCGTCAAGATTCGCAAGAAGCCGAAGTCGCTGCTCTCCGGGGGCAAGAAGAAGATTGTCCCCGCGGACATCGCCTACTTCCTGCGGCAGATGACCACGATGCTGCAATCCGGCGTGCCGCTGGTACAGGCCTTCGAGATCGTCGGCCGCGGCAACGAGAAGCCGGCGATGCGCGATCTCGTGCTCAAGCTCAAGGCCGACGTCGAGGGCGGCGAGACCTTTGCCGCCGCGCTGGCCAAGCAGCCCAAGTACTTCGATGATCTGGTGGTCAACCTGGTCGAGGCCGGCGAGCAGGCGGGGACGCTCGAGACCCTGCTGGACAAGGTCGCCACCTACAAGGAAAAGACCGAGGCCCTGAAGGCCAAGATCCGCAAGGCCATGTTCTACCCGGCGGCGGTCATTGTGGTCGCAATCGTGGTTACGGCCATCCTGCTGATCTATGTGGTCCCGCAGTTCGAGGCGCTGTTCCAGGGTTTTGGTGCGGACCTGCCGGTCTTCACCCGCATGGTGGTCGACCTCTCGGATTTCGTGCAGTCCTGGTGGTGGCTGATCCTCGCGATCATGGTCGCGATCGGCTTCGCCTTCGTACAGACCCGGCAACGCTCACCCCGGTTTGCGCGTTTTCTCGATATCGCAATCCTGAAGGCCCCGGCCTTCGGTCCGATCCTGCGCAAGGCCGCGATCGCCCGCTTCGCGCGGACGCTGTCCACGATGTTTTCGGCCGGTGTACCGCTGGTCGATGCCCTCACCTCGGTCTCCGGCGCCACGGGCAACGCGCTGTATCGCGAGGCCACGCTGCGCATGCGCGACGAGACCTCGGCCGGGGCACAGCTGCAGTGGTCGATGCGCAATACCGGGGTCTTCCCCAACATGGTCGTGCAGATGGTCGCGATCGGCGAGGAATCCGGCTCGCTGGACTCGATGCTGGCGAAGGTCGCGGACTTCTACGAGGCCGAGGTCGACAACGCCGTGGACAGCCTCTCGAGCCTGCTGGAGCCCCTGATCATGGTCGTACTCGGCGTACTGGTCGGCGGCCTGGTGATCGCGATGTACCTGCCCATCTTCCAGATGGGTCAAGTCATCTAGGGAAGCCCTGACCAATGTACACACTCGCGTTGGCACCCCAGGTTTTCCGAGACAAGGCGCGCCGTGCAGCGGGTAGTGGTTCTACCCGCAAGCGGCGCAACGCAGGATCGGGGAACCTGGGGTTCCAACCCCACCAATCATTCAATGCAGGGGCTCGGCCGCTTTTGCGCGCGCACGGCGTTGCGGCTCCCTTGTGCAGAATGACTGCACGGCAGTCGCCGCGCCTTGTTCGCACGCAAAAGCGACTCGAGCGCGAGCGTGCACATTGGTCAGGGCTTCCCTAGGATGCTCGGCACGGAAGAACTCCTGTCCCCACCCTGGGCAATCGCGGTCGCAGCGGTATTCGGGCTGCTGATCGGCAGCTTTCTGAACGTGGTCATCGCCCGGCTGCCGGTGATGCTGGAGCGCGGCTGGAACGCCGAGGCACGCGCAATCCTGGAACAGGAGCCCCCGGCGGACGACACCCCATTCGACCTGCTGCGCCCGCGTTCGCGCTGTCCCCAGTGCGAGCGGCCGATCCGCTCGTACGAGAACATCCCCGTGCTCAGCTTCCTCTGGCTGCGCGGGCGCTGCCCAGGCTGCGGCACGAGCATCAGCTGGCAGTATCCGCTGGTCGAGATCCTCACCGCAGTCCTGTTTGCCCTTACCATCTGGCACTTCGGAGCCGACACGACGGCGCTGCTGGCGCTGATCTTCACCGGCGTTCTGATCGCCGCCGCCGGGATCGACGCGCGCACCACCCTGCTCCCGGACCAGCTGACCCTGCCGTTGCTCTGGCTGGGGCTGCTGGTCAATATCCCGGGCACCTTCACCGATCTGCAGTCGGCCGTGATCGGAGCGACCGCCGGTTACCTGGTGCTTTGGCTGATCTTTCACGGCTTCCGCCTGGCCACCGGGAAGGAGGGCATGGGGTATGGCGACTTCAAGCTGCTCGCCGCACTGGGCGCATGGCTCGGCTGGCAGGCCCTGCCGGTAATCCTTCTGCTGGCTTCCCTGGTCGGGGCGATCGTCGGCATCCTGCTGATCCTGCTGCGCGGGCGCGACCGCAACATCCCGATCCCGTTCGGGCCGTATCTCGCGGCCGCCGGGTGGCTGGCACTGATCTGGGGCGATACGCTGGTGGCGTTCTACTTCCCACAGGGGCTCTAGTGTCATGCGGCGGGTCGGACTGACAGGCGGGATTGGCTGCGGCAAGAGCCGCGTCGCCGGGTTGTTTGCCAGCCTGGGGGTACCGGTGCTCGACGCCGACCGGATCACCCGCGAACTGCAAGAGCCCGGCCATGAGCTGCATGCCGAGATCGTCCGCCATTTCGGTCCGGGGCTGCTCGACACGCGAGGACGGCTGGATCGCGGAGCCCTGCGCGCACGGGTCTTCGCGCACCCAAAGGAGCGCCAGGCGCTGGAGGCACTGGTCCATCCCGCGGTGCACGCAGAACTGGAACGCCGTCTGCGTGATCTGCCAGACGCCAACGGCTATGCACTGATCGTGGTGCCGCTGCTGTTCGAGGCCGGGTGGGAGCACGAGTTTGACCCGGTCATCGTGGTCGACTGCGAGCCGGAGGAACAACTCGAGCGGGTCACCCATCGCGATGGCCGCACCCCGGCGGAGGTGCAGGCCATCATGGACTGCCAGTTGAGCCCGGACGAGCGCCGCCGGCGCGGCGACCGGGTGATCACCAACAACCGCACGACCACGGACGAGGATCTGCGCCGGCAGGTGTCCGATCTGCACAATCAGCTGCGAGCCGTAACGGGGAATGGCTAGCCACATGCCCCTGGCCCGCAATAGGGGGAGAGATTGCGCACCGACTCCGATTGCTGGCAAGGACGGGTGGAAAGTCCCCCCCGGAATACTGGATACTGCCAAGGTCGTGTTGCCCCGCAACACCGAGAACCCAAGCCGGACGGGCCGCCCGTGACCCAATTGCTCACCTTCGAACAACCGCTGCACGAACGCGTGCGACTGCTGTTGCGTCTGGAGGCGCTGGCCCAGCGGTTCGGGGATGCCCTGGAGTCCGGCCGGCCTTTTGACCACCACGAGGCCCTGGTCTCGCTGGTCGACATCTATGCCCTGGTCACCCGCGTCGACATCAAGCGCGAACTGATGGGCGAGATCGAGCGCCAGACTGCCAACCTCAACCGACTCACGCACCAGCCGGGCGTCGACCCGGAGCGGTTCACCGAGACCATGCAGGCGCAGAAACGCCTGCACTCCGCCCTGGAAGAACAGGCCGGGGCGCTGGATCATCGGGTGCGTGGCAACGAATTCTTCAACAGCGTGCGCCAGCGCATGGCGCTACCCGGCGGGGCCTTCGATTTCGACCTGCCGATCTACCATCACTGGCTGGCCCAAAGCTCCCCGGAGCGCACCGCACTACTGCTGGAATGGTTCGAGCCATTGAACACGGTAGCCGAGGCGACCATCCAGGTCCTGTCCTATATGCGCCGCTCCGGGCGCTCGGAGTCCGCCATCGCCGAAGACGGCTATTTCGAACGCAGCCTGGACACGAGTCATGCCTGGCAGCTGATCCGGGTCAGTGTCGATCCCGATCTGGGGTACTACCCGGAGATCAGCGCAGGACGCCAGCGCTTCACGGTACGTTTTTTCTCGCCCGAGGATTTCCGCAGCCGCCCCATCCCCGCCGCGCAGGACATCGAATTCCGGCTGTGCTGCTGCGCCCTGTAAGCGGGCTGAACGGGCCCACCGCTCAAACCGCCGTTTCACCAGCCTCCATCCCCAGCAACCCCCGGATGGCCGCGATCCCCTGGGCGCCACAGGTCCGCGCCTGCTCCAGGTCGGACGCACGCATCCCGCCCAGGGCATAAACCGGGACCCCAGCCTCGCGCACCTGCGCGGCGAATTGCGCCCACCCCATCCCCGGCACGCCGGGATGGGAGACCGTGGAATGCACCGGACTCAGGACAGCCAAATCCAGCCCCAGCCGGGCGGCCTCAGCCAGCCCTTCGGCGTCATGCACCGAAGCCGCAACCAGACCCGAGACCGGGGGGCGTTCGTCCAGCTCACGCCACCGCCGCTCGGGGAGATGCCATCCGATACCGGACAGGTCCGCGACCCACTCCCAGGGCGCGTTGGCCAGCAGCGGTATCCCGCGAGCGCGGGCAAACCCGTGGAGTGGTTCGATCAAGGCTCGGTAGTCCGCCCGCCCCAGTGACGGCGCCCGGACCTGCAGCATCGCGCCGTCCATATCCACCAGCGCTGCCTGGACCTGCTCAACCACGGCCGGGATCTCGGCCCGCACCGCAGGGGATGGCGTAATCAAGTAGCGCTGCGGCAGGACCAGGGCCTGGAACATCGGGTGATTGGCAGCGGGGAAATCCGCGGGGTCCAGGGTGGCCGGGTCGCGCCAGGCCCATTCCTGCCCCTCGCGGCCATGCACCTCGCCGGACCAGTCCGTTACCCGGAACACGCGCAGGGCCACGGAACACTCGGCAAAGTCATGGCGCACAGTCAGACACTGAACCCCGGCGCGCACGACAATCCCCAGCTCTTCGTGCAACTCGCGCACCAGGCCGGCAAAGGCGCTCTCGCCGGCATCGATCTTGCCGCCCGGAAACTCCCAATAGCCAGCCAGGTGCCGGCCGGCCAGACGACGGCTGACCAGCACGCGGCCCTCGGCATCGAGGACCAGCCCCACCGCAACCTCCAGCGGCGGAGTGGCACCGGCGGGCTCAGGACCGGTATTCGGCATTGATACGGACGTACTCGTGGGAGAAGTCGCAGGTATACTTGCGGGCCACGGCCTGCCCCCGGCCCAGCGCGATCCGGATCTCGATCTCGTCCTGCGCAAAGGCCTGCTGCCCGGCCGCCTCGGTGTAGTCCGGGGAACGCCCGCCGCCGCGGACAATCTCGACGCCATTGACGGTGATGGCGACCTGCTCGATCACCAGGTCCGCGACGCTGGCGCGGCCGACCGCGGCCAGGATGCGCCCCCAATTGGGGTCGGAAGCGAACAGGGCGGTCTTGACCAGCGGCGACAGGGCCACGGTCTCGGCCACCCGGGCGGCTTCGGCCTCGTCACGGGCCGACTCCACCGCCACGGTCACGAACTTGGTCGCCCCCTCGCCGTCGCGCACGATCGCCTGCGCGAGCTCCAGGCACAGATCTCCGAGTGCGCGCATGAAGGTCTCGCGGTCCTCGGCCGTTGCCAGCGTCGCACTACTGGCGCCCGAGGCCATGCAGACGACCGCATCGTTCGTGGAGGTGTCGCCATCCACCGTAATGGCGTTGAAGCTGGCCCCATTCGCTTCGCGCAGCAAAGGCAACAGTTCGGCTTCGGTGATGGCGAGATCGGTCCCGATGAACCCGAGCATCGTGGCCATGTTCGGGTGGATCATCCCGGAGCCCTTGGCGATCCCGGTCAGCGTCACGGTACCGCCCGAGAGCTCGATACGGCGACTGCCGCCCTTGAGCACGGTATCGGTGGTCATGATCGCGCGGCCCGCCTGCATCCAGCCATTCGGTACCAGCGCCGCATGCAGTGTGGGCAGGACCTTGGTGATCCGCTCGACCGGGAGCGGCTCGCCGATCACGCCGGTGGAGAAGGGCAGCACCGCGCGGGCATCACCACCGACCACTGCGGCGACCGCCTCGCAGCAGGCCCGCGCAGCGGCCAGCCCCGGCTCCCCCGTTCCCGCATTGGCGTTGCCCGCGTTAATCAACAGCCAGCGGCCAGGGCGGGCGGACTGGTGTTCACGGGCCACGACGACCGGGGCGGCGCAGAAGGCGTTGGTGGTATAGAGCGCGGCAATGGTGGCATCCGCGCCGGCATCGATCAGCACCAGGTCGTCGCGCCCGGCATAGCGGATGCCCGCCGCGGTAGTCGCCAGACGGATACCGGGCACCGGCAGCAATGTGTCCGGTGGTTGCAGCCCAACGGCCATATTCACGTGCTCCCGTATACGTTCAGAGCTTGCCGTGGCACTGCTTGTACTTCTTGCCCGAACCGCACCAGCAGGGCTCGTTGCGGCCGAGCTTGGGGCCCTCGCGACGATAGGGGGTGTCACCACTGGCCACCGGCTCGCGCTCCTCCGCCCCGGCGTCCAGCGCACTGTCCGGGTTCTCGTGCTGGAAGTTCATGTCGGACTCGGCCGGGGCCTTTTTCTTCGGCTGCAGCGCCTCGACCTCTTCGGGCGAGCGCAGCTGGATGCGCAGCAGATACTTGATCACGTCGTGCTTGATACGCTCCAGCAGGGACTGGAACATCGCGAAGGCTTCCTTCTTGTATTCCTGCTTCGGGTTGCGCTGCGCGTAGCCTCGCAGCCCGATGCCCTGGCGCAGATAGTCCATCGCGGCCAGATGTTCCTTCCACTGGGTATCCAGCACCTGCAGCATCATGTCGCGCTGCAGCCGGTTCATCGTGGTCTCGCCCAGCTGCTCGCGCTTGCCGGCGAGCAGCGTGCGGGCGTGCTCGATGATCCGTTCGCGCAGCGGCTCTTCGTGCAGGTCGTCTTCATCCTCCAGCCACTGCTTCACGGGCAGATCGATCCCGAATTCGCCGTTGAGTGCCTGCTCCAGACCCTCGACGTCCCACTCGTCCTCGATGGAGCCGGGCGGGATGTACGCGCTGATCTGGGCATTGACCACGTCATTGAGCAAGGCCTCGATCGTGTCGCTGATGTCCTCGGTGGTCAGCAGCTCGGCGCGCTGTTCGTAGATCACCCGCCGCTGGTCGTTGGCGACGTCGTCGTACTCCAGCAGCTGCTTGCGGATGTCGAAGTTGTGCGCCTCGACCTTGCGCTGGGCATTCTCGATCGCGCGCGAAACCCAGGCATTCTCGATCGCCTCGCCCTCCTTCATGCCCAGGCGTTGCATCAGCCCGCGCACGCGCTCGGAGGCGAACACCCGCATCAGGTTGTCTTCCAGCGAGAGGAAGAAACGGCTGGAGCCCGGGTCGCCCTGACGCCCGGAACGGCCGCGCAGCTGGTTGTCGATGCGGCGGGACTCGTGGCGCTCGGAGCCGATGATGTGCAGACCACCGGACTCGAGCACGGCATCGTGGCGCTTCTGCCAGTCCGCCTTGATCTGCTCGCATTTCGCGGTGTCGTCCAGGTCCACTTCGGCCAGCTCGGCGTCCAGCGACCCACCCAGCACGATGTCGGTACCGCGACCGGCCATGTTGGTGGCCAGCGTGATCGCGCCCGGGCGTCCGGCATGGGCAATGATCGCGGCTTCGCGCTCGTGCTGCTTGGCGTTGAGCACTTCGAACTTGATCCCGGTCTTTTTCAGCGCCTGGGCCAGGCGCTCGGAGCTTTCCACGGAAGCGGTACCCACCAGTACCGGCTGTTTCCGCTCGACGCACCACTGGATCTCCTTGATGATCGCCTCGTACTTCTCTTCCTGGGTCAGGTAGACAAGATCCTGCATGTCGTCCCGCACCAGCGGCTTGTTGCCGGGCACCACGACAACTTCGAGGCCGTAGATCGTCTGGAACTCGTAGGCCTCGGTGTCCGCAGTACCGGTCATGCCGGCCAGTTTCTCGTACAGGCGGAAGTAGTTCTGGAAGGTAATCGAGGCCAGGGTCTGGTTCTCGCGCTGGATTGGCACGCCTTCCTTCGCCTCGATCGCCTGGTGCAACCCCTCGGACCAGCGCCGACCACCCATGATGCGGCCGGTGAATTCGTCGATGATCTGGACCTTGTTGTCACGCACCAGATAGTCCACGTCGCGGTGGAACAGGGCGTGGGCGCGCAGCGCGGCATTCAGGTGATGCAGGACCTGGATCGCTCCGGCGTCATACAAGGACTGGTGCTCTTCCAGCAACCCCTCCTCGCGCAGCAACTGCTCGGCCTTCTCGTGCCCATCCTCGCTCAGAAAGACCTGCTTGGCCTTCTCATCGACGTAGTAGTCGCCCTCGCTCTCCTCGTCTTCCTGACGGGTGAGCTGCGGCGGTAGCTTGTTCATCCGCTCGTACAGTTCGGAGCTGTCACCACTGGGACCGGAGATGATCAGCGGGGTCCGCGCCTCGTCGATCAGGATCGAGTCGACCTCGTCGACTACCGCGAAATTGAGACCGCGCTGCACCCGCTGGTCGGCGGAGAACGCCATGTTGTCGCGCAGGTAGTCGAAGCCGAACTCGTTGTTGGTGCCGTAGGTGATATCCGCGGCATAGGCCTCGCGGCGGGTCACCGGTCGCAGGTGGTCCATCCCGCCTTCTTCGGCCTTGTACTCGGGGTCGTACAGATACGAGGCGCTGTCCACGCCCAGCCCGCCGGAGGAGTTGACCACGCCAACGCTCAGCCCCAGGGCGTGATACAGCCGGCCCATCCACGCGGCATCGCGGCGGGCCAGGTAGTCGTTGACCGTGACCACGTGCACACCATCGCCGGACAGGGCGTTGAGGTAGGTAGGGAGCGTGGCGACCAGGGTCTTGCCTTCACCGGTACGCATCTCGGCGATGCGCCCGTCGTTCAGCACCATGCCACCGATCAGCTGCACGTCAAAATGGCGCATGCCAAGGGCATGCACACTCATGGCTCGGCAGACCGCAAAGGCCTCCGGCAGCAGCTTGTCGATGGACTCGCCGTCCTGGGCGCGCTTGCGCAGCTCCGTGGTCTTGTGTTCCAGCTCCTGGCGCGGCAGGGCCTCGGTGGCTTCCGCGAGGGCGTTCACCTGCTCGACCTGCTTGCGATAGCGCTTGATGATGCGGTCGTTGCGACTGCCGAAGAACTTCTGTACGAGCTGCTTGACCATAGGGATCCGCTTGAGGGGGCTTGTATTAAGAGCCAGCCGTTGTCCGAAACCTATCTAGGATAAACCATCCGCCCACCACCTGCGCGGGGGGCGGGTGCCGGAGAGGGTTTCGGATTCAGTCGTCGCTGGGCAGGAAGTCGTAGGGGTTAACGGCCTGGCCCGCCTTGAGGACTTCGTAGTGCAGGTGCGTATCCGTGGCACGGCCCGTGCGGCCCATGCGCGCAATGGTGTCGCCGGCATCCACGCGCTGCCCCGGCTCCACCAGCAACTCCGAGTTGTGCGCGTAGCGGGTGCGCAGACCACCCCCGTGATCGATCTCGACCATCTTGCCGTAGGCATCGCGCTTGCCCGAGAACACCACGATTCCACCACCCGCGGCCCGGATATCCGAACCATGGCTGCCGGCGAAGTCCATGCCGGAATGGAAGCGCCGGGCGCCGGTAAACGGGTCATTGCGGTACCCAAAGGCCGAGCTGATCCAGGCCTCGTCGTCGACCGGCATCAACTGCGGGCGCAGGGCCTCGCGCGAGGCATCCTCGCGCAGTGTGTCGTCGATCAGGGCCACCGAAGCCTGGTGTCGATGGAGCAGGCGCTCCAGGGCGTAGAGGCGCTCATCCATCGCAATGGGTGAATCCGGGCCCTCCAGTTCGGGGCCACCCTGCCCCCCCATCGCGGGCATCAGCTCGGACAAATCCAGGTCAAGGCTCTCACCCACCGAGCGCATGCGCAGGTCGACGCGGGCGAGCTGGCGTTCGAGGACCACCACCCGTTCGGCCAGGTGTTTCAGGCCCTCGTGCGCAACCTCGCGCTCGGCGGCCTCGATCACCGCCTGGTCGCTTCCCGGTACCACCGGTACCTTGATGACCTCGCGCTGCTGCTGTCCCACCCAGTAGGCGGCGGCGACTGCGGCCACGACCAGGGCGAGCAGGGTTACGGAAAGGACAAGGGTGATGCGAAACGGGAGGCGGGTACAAAGGCCATCCGGTCGTAGTACGATCAGTTGCATGCGTTTCTCAATTACTCTTGTACTGTCGGGCTTCGTGGAGGCACGTCGATGATGCCGCGCCCCGCGAACCGCTTTGTCGCGGCGAATCTGAGCGTCCACAGCGACCGCGATCGGGAGCTGGAACGCGCCCTCGCCCCACTGGTGGGGGAGGAGCTACAGCGCGGACGCCTGGCGCTGACCCGGCAGGGAGAGACCCTGATCGCGGTCTGCGCCGATCGCCCACTGGCGACCGAGATCCGCTTCCAGCAGCGCGAGCTGCTCAAGACGCTCGCGGCGGCCGGCATCGAAGGCACCACCGAGGTGCGCATTCGACTCGACAGCACGCCACGTGCACCGCAATCCAAACCGGTCGCGGTTCAACGCGAGATCCCGGAGTCGGCCCGCTCGCTACTGATGCAGACCGCGCGCTCGATCGGCGACCCGGAGTTGGCCGGGGCGCTGGAACGCCTGGCGGCGCTACCGCCGCAGGGGCGCTAGCCCCCGCAGCGCAGGACAGGACCGCCCTAACTGCCAGCGATCGTGGGCGCCAGCTGCCCGAAGGAGATCGGCAAGCGCTCCGAGGGGTCCTCGAAGGTGACCTTTTCCCAGGCCGTCTCGTCCGCCGCGAGCTGGCGAATCAGCTGGTTGTTCAGCGCATGCCCGGACTTGTGCCCGGTAAACGCGCCGATCAGGCTGTGCCCCAGCAGGTACAGATCACCGACCACGTCGAGGATCTTGTGTTTGACCAGCTCGTTGTCGTAGCGCAGGCCGTTCTCGTTCAGGATCTTGTAGTCATCGAGCACCACCGCGTTGTCCAGGCTGCCACCCAGCGCCAGCTGGTTGGCGCGCAGGGCCTCGATATCGCGCATGAACCCGAAGGTCCGGGCACGCGAGACCTCCTTCACGAAGGAGGTGGACGAGAAGTCCAGCTCGGCGCGCTGGCTTCCGTCGGTAAACATCGGGTGTTCGAAGTCGATGCAGAAACCGACCTTGAACCCGTCATAGGGGTCGAAGCGCACCCATTTGTCGCCCTCGCGGACTTCCACGCTGCGCTTCACCCGGATGAATTCCTTGGGGGCGTCCTGTTCCTTGAGCCCGGCGGACTGCAACAGGAACACAAACGGTCCGGCACTGCCGTCCATGATCGGGACCTCGGCGGCACTGACATCCACGTGCAGGTTGTCGATGCCCAGCCCCGCGATCGCGGAGAGCAGGTGTTCCACGGTCGAGACGCGCACGTCTCCCTTTACCAGCGTTGTCGACAAACGCGTGTCGCCCACGTTCTCCGCCCGAGCCGGGATCTCGACGACGGGATCCAGATCGCTCCGGTGGAAGACGATCCCGGTATTCACCGGCGCCGGTCGCAGCGTAAGCACGACCTTTTCCCCGGTATGCAGCCCCACGCCTGTGGCCCGGATGCTGTTCTTGAGCGTTCTTTGTCGAATCAACGCGTATAACCTCTTGCTTTTTCAGGTGCAAAGTGGAGCCCGGGGCCCTCCCGGGCTCCTCATGCACACAACGATTACCGCATTATTGCAAGTTTCCGCCCTCCCTGCATGCGGCCCCCTGCTCAGTCGGCTTGTTTGCGCAGAAAGGCCGGGATATCCAGCACATCAATGCCTTGCTGCTGGTTGTAGTCGACCGCGAGGTTGTCCCCGCCGCGACGCTTCACCGTCGGCTGGTCGAGGTCCACCTCGACGTCGGAGCCGACCGCACGCTTGGGCTGGGCATCGACCACACGCACCTGCGGGCGTTCCTGCTGGGCCGTCTGGGCACCGAGGCCGGTGGCCACCAGGGTCACGCGCAGTTCGTCACTCATCTCGGGGTCGATCACGGTACCGACCACCACGGTCGCATCCTCGGACGCCAGGGCTTTCACGGCCTCGCCGACCTCCTCGAACTCGCCGATTCCGACATCCATGCCCCCGGTGACGTTCACCAGGATCCCGCGGGCACCGGAGATATCGACATCCTCCAGCAGCGGGCTGGCGATCGCGGCCTCGGCGGCCTGACGCGCACGGTCTTCGCCGGTACCGGTGCCGGTACCCATCATCGCCATACCCATCTCGCGCATCACGTTGCGCACGTCGGCAAAGTCGACGTTGATCAGGCCGGGACGGGTGATCAGCTCGGCGATCCCCTGCACCGCACCGAACAGCACGTCGTTGGCGGCCTTGAAGGCATCCAGCAGCGTGGTGTTCTTGCCCAGCACGGTCAGCAGCTTCTCGTTCGGGATGGTGATCAGCGAATCGACCTGCTCGGTCAGCGCCTTGATCCCGGACACGGCCACCTGCATGCGCTTCTTGCCCTCGAACGGGAACGGCTTGGTGACCACCGCGACCGTCAGGATGCCCATCTCCTTGGCGATCTGTGCGACGACCGGGGCCGCACCGGTGCCAGTACCGCCACCCATACCGGCGGTAATGAACACCATGTCCGCACCCTGGAGCAGGTCCTGGATGCGCTCGCGGTCCTCCAGGGCCGCCTCGCGCCCGACCGACGGATCGGCCCCGGCACCCAGGCCCTTGGTGATGTCGCCGCCCAGCTGCAGCAGCGTCTTGGAGTCCAGGCTCTTCAGGGCCTGGGCATCGGTATTGGCGCAGATGAAGTCCACGCCGTCGAGTTGCGAGTGAACCATGTGCTGTACGGCATTGCCGCCACCACCCCCAACACCAACGACCTTGATCGTGGCGTTCTGGCTAAAGGTATCCATCAGTTCGAACGTCATGGCTGCGTCCTCTCGGTTCGTGTGTACATGTCAGTTGTTTGCCTATGGCCGGAGAGCGGTCCGACCCCCATAAACCCGGTCACTCTGATCATCAGAGCTGCCCGGAAAACCAGCGCTTCATGCGCGCCCATACACCCTGGAACCCGCTGCTCACGGGCCGGGCCTCCTGCTCCGCACGCGACTCGCGGGCGTAGAGCAACAGCCCCACCCCCGTCGCGTGGATCGGGTTCTTCACCACATCCAGGAGCCCGGTGACGCGTTGCGGCACCCCCAGGCGTACGGGCATGTGGAAAACCTCTTCGGCGAGGTCCACCACACCTTCCATTCGGGACGAGCCGCCGGTCAGCACCACCCCGGCGGCAATCATTTCCTCGGTTCCGCTGCGGCGCAGTTCCGCCTGCACCAGCTGCAGCAGCTCCTCGTAGCGCGGCTCGACCACGGAGGCGAGCGTCTGGCGCGACAGCCGGCGCGCGGCGCGATCACCGACACCGGGGACCTCGATGCTCTCACCCGGGTCGGCCAGCGTGCGCAGCGCGCAGGCGTACTTGATCTTGAGTTCGTCGGCGTACTGGGTCGGCGTGCGCAGGGCGACCGCGATGTCGTTGGTCACCTGATCGCCAGCGATCGGGATGACCGCCGTGTGCATAATCGCGCCGTGGGCAAAGACGGCGATGTCGGTGGTCCCGCCGCCCACGTCGACGAGGCACACCCCCAAATCCTTTTCGTCCTCGCTGAGCACCGAGTAGCTGGAGGCCAGCTGCTCGAGGATGATGTCGTCCACCCGCAGGCCGCAGCGTTCCACGCACTTGACGATATTCTGTGCCGCCGAGACCGCGCCGGTGACCAGGTGCACCTTGGCCTCCAGGCGTACCCCGGACATCCCGATCGGCTCGCGGATGCCCTCCTGCTCGTCGATGATGTATTCCTGCGGCAGCACATGGAGGATGCGCTGATCGGCCGGGATCGCGATCGCGCGGGCAGCATCGATCACCCGGTCGACGTCGCCGGCGACCACCTCTCCGTCCTTGATCGCGACCACGCCGGTGGAGTTGTAGCTCTTGATGTGAGAGCCGGCGATCCCGGTGTAGACCGAATGGATCTCGCAGCCGGCCATCAGCTCGGCCTCCTCGACCGCGCGCTGGATCGACTGGACGGTGGACTCGATGTTCACGACCACGCCCTTCTTCAGCCCGCGCGACGGGGAGGAGCCGATGCCAATGATCTCGATCTCGCCCTCGTCGGTCAGCTCGCCGACGATCGCCTCGATCTTCGAGGTGCCGACATCCAGGCCGACGATCAGTCCGGGTTCCGACTTCTTTGCCATCATCTTTCTGCGTCCTGTCGTTCGTGTCATCGGGCGTTGCCGCCGTTGTTGTCCGCTTCTTCGGCCCAGGCCACAGCCAGACCGTGCGGATAGCGCAGATCCACTCGCGCAATCGGGGCGTCCTCGCGCGCCCTCAGGGCCGGCGCCGCGCGTACCAGCTGGCCCAGCCGGTTCAGATTCACGTCGCGGCCCATCAGGACCTCGGCCCCGTCGGACAGGTGTATGGTCCAGTCATGCCGCTTGCCCTCGTGCACGCCCACCACCTCGAAACCGGCGTCGGCCAGGCGCGCGGAGACCTCCAGGTAGCGGTGCATCAACACCACCTGACGGCCGTCCTCGCCGGCCAGTGCCGGCAGGAAATCCCATTCGGCGAGATCCACCGGCCCGAACAGGCGCCCATGGCGGTCGACCAGGTGGTCGTCGCCCCACTGGGCCACCGGGACCGGCTCGGTCACGTGGATCTCCAGGGTGTCCGGCCAGCGCCGACGCAGTTGTACGCTGTCCACCCAGGGCATCGCCTGCAGCTCCCCGCGCAGCACCTCGAGGTCCGTACCCACGAAACCCGGTGCATGCGCCCGTACCCGCTCGAGAATCACGTCCGTGTCGGCGTGACGCGGCTCGCCGGTAATCTGGATGGAGCCGATCGGCAGATGCTGATCCGGGTCGAAGTGCAGCCACAGGCTGAAGCCCAGCACCAGAGCCCCGGCCAGTCCCATGCCGGCGAGCAGGCGTAGCCCCGGCCCCGTCATGGCCTGCAGCCGCGACGGCCCTGCCGGCCGCCGCGCGGGTCGCGTTGTACGTCGCGCGTTCAACGCAGCCCTCCGCATTCAAAGCTGGAATCGAGGATGCGCAGGCACAGCTCGTCGAAGTCGATGCCCGCCTGCGCGGCGGCCTTCGGCACCAGCGAGTGGTCGGTCATGCCGGGGATGGTGTTGACCTCGATCAGGAAGTTCTCGCCGTGTTCGTCCTGCAGGATGTCCACCCGGCCCCAACCGCAGCCCTCGAGGGCAGCAAAGGCGGCGATGGCCAGCGACTGCAGCTCCAGCTGCGCACTGCGCGACAGGTCCGGGGGCGGGCACAGGTAGCCGGTATCGTCCGCCTCGTACTTCGCGTGGTAGTCGTAGAAACCGCTCGCCGCGCGAATCTCGATCACCGGCAGGGGCTCGTTGCCGAGCACCGCAACCGTGTACTCGCGTCCGGTGATCCACTGTTCGGCGAACACCTGGCCCGGCTGCACGCGCGCCGCATCAAAGGCGGCCGGCAGGTCTTCAGCACGATCGACCCGGGTGATGCCCAGGCTGGAGCCACCGCGCGCGGGTTTGACGATCAGCGGCAGGCCGAGGGCATCCGCCACCGCCTCCGGATCGAAGCCCGGTGTCAGCAGGCGATACGGCGCACTCGGGAGGTTCGTGCCCGCCCAGAGGCGCTTGCAGGCCAGCTTGTCCATACCCAGCGCCGAACCGAGGACCCCAGTCCCGGTATACGGCATGCCGGCCATGTCCATACAGCCCTGCAACGTCCCGTCCTCGCCGCACTCGCCATGCAGTGCGATGAACACCCGGTCGTAGCCCTCCAGCGCCATGCACCGCGCCGTCTCGCGGGTAAGGTCAACGGCATGGGCATCGACGCCCTGGCGGCGCAGCGCCGCCAGTACAGCGTTGCCACTCTTGAGCGAGATGTCCCGCTCGCCGGACCAGCCGCCCATCAGGACCGCCACGCGCCCGTATTCTTCCGGTTTGCGCCTGCTCATTGCCTTCCCTCGATTGTCTCGTCCATGGGGCGCGGTCGACCCAGCAGCCGCACCTCGGGCTCCAGGCACACACCAAAGCGCCGCTCCACCTCGCTTTGGGCGTGGTGCAGCAGCCACTCGATGTCGGCGGCCTGCGCCGCGCCATCGTGGGTAATGAAATTCGCGTGCTTGGGGGAGATCTCCGCGCCACCGTGGCGCAGCCCCTTCAGTCCCGCCGCCTCGATCAGGCGCGCAGCGTGATAACCAGGCGGATTGCGGAACACCGATCCGCACGACGGCAGACCCAGCGGCTGCGTGCGCGAGCGCTCACGCAGCAGCTCCTTGATGCGCGCCGTGCCGGTGGCCGGATCGCCCGGTTCCAGCTGCAGCACGCAGCCGGTAAACCACTCTTCCGGACCCTCGACGCTGCGATAGCCGATGCGGTACTCGCCCGGCTCACGCTGGTGCTCCTGTCCGTCGGCATCCACGGTGGACACCGACTCGACCAGCGGCCAGATCTCGCCGCCCCAGGCCCCCGCGTTCATGCGCAAGGCACCGCCCAGGGTGCCCGGGATGCCGGCCAGAAATTCACCGCCCACAAGTCCCTGGCGCGCACAGAAACGGGCGGCCTGGGCGCAGGCGAGCCCTGCCCCGAGCCGCACGCGGTTGCCCTCCAGGCGCTCGCGCTCGTTGAGCACCCCGGACAGGTGGACCACCAGCCCTTCGATGCCGCCGTCGCGGATCAGCACGTTGCTGCCCAGCCCCAGGAAGGTGACCGGCATCGCGGGGGCATGACGGGCGTGATCCGCCAGCGCCGCCACCAGGTCGGCCCGGTCCACCGGCCGGAACAGCCAGTCAGCCGGACCGCCCACACGCCAGGAGGTCAGGCCCGCCAGCGGGGCATCGGGCCGTACCTCGCCCCGAGGGGCGTGGGCAAACGGGCCGTTCACCGGTTCCACCACGCGCGCCGCCATCATGTCGCACTCCCGGGGCGTTTCTTCGCCCCCAGCTGGTCCGGCAGCAGGCTCGCCAGCCGGCCAATATCGCCGGCCCCCTGGGTGATCACGACATCGTTCGGCTTCAGCATCCCGGACAGGACCTCGGCGACGTCGGCCGCATGCTCGACGAACACCGGCTCAACCTGCCCGCGCAGGCGGATCGCCCGCGCGAGGCTACGGCCATCGGCGCTGGGGATCGGCTCCTCGCCGGCGGGATAGACCTCCAGCAGGATCAGCACATCGGTCTCGGACAGGGCCTCGGCGAAGTCCTCGAACAGGTCGCGGGTACGGGTGTACCGGTGCGGCTGGAACACGGTTATGCGCCGCCGATCGGGCCAGGCGTCGCGCGCCGCGGCCTGGGTCGCCTCGATCTCGCGCGGGTGATGGCCGTAGTCGTCGACCAGGGTCAGCGGGCCCTGCGCGGTCTCGAGCTCCTGCACCTGGAAGCGCCGCCCGATCCCCTCGAAGCGCTCGAGCGCCGCCTGGATCGCCGCAGGGGCAACCTCCAGTTCGTGCGCGACGGCCGCCGCCGCCAGGGCGTTGAGCACGTTGTGCCGCCCGGGCAGGTTCAGGGTGACCGGGAACGCGGTCTGCCCCGGCAGCTTCAGGTCGAAGAACATGCGCACGCCTTCCTGGCGCACGTTCAGGGCGCGCACATCGGCTTCCGCCTCGATGCCGTAGGTCAGGCGCGGACGCTCCAGTTCGGGATAGAGATCGCGCACCTGCGGATCGTCCGCGCACAGCACGGCGATGCCGTAGAACGGCAGGTGGTGCAGGAACTCCAGGAAGGTCGCGCGCAGATTGCCGAAGTCGTTGCCATAGGTGCCGAGGTGGTCGGCATCGATATTGGTCACGATGCTGATCATCGGCTGCAGGTGCAGGAACGAGGCGTCGCTCTCGTCGGCCTCGGCCACCAGATAGTCGCCCGCCCCCAGATTCGAGTGACTGGCCGTGCTGTTCAGGCGCCCGCCGATCACGAAGGTGGGGTCCATACCGGCCTCGGCGAGCACGCTGGCCACCAGGCTGGTCGTGGTGGTCTTGCCGTGGGTACCGGCCACGGCAATGCCGTAGCGAAAGCGCATCAGCTCCGCGAGCATCTCCGCGCGGCGCACGATCGGAATCCCGCGGCGACGGGCCGCCTGCACCTCGGGGTTGGAGGGATCGATCGCGCTGGAGACGACCAGCACGTCGGCCTCGGCGACGTTCTCTTCGGTATGGGCGGGGGCCACCGGGATGCCCATGCCGGTCAGCCGCGCGACCATCGCCGACTGCCCGAGATCCGATCCGGAGACCTCGTAGCCCAGCTGATGCAGGACCTCGGCGATCCCGCTCATGCCGGAACCACCGATCCCGACACAATGAATACGACGGATGCGGCGCATCGCGTGACGTGGCAGGCGCGGGGTGTTCATGAGCTCTTCCTCCCGCGCCGGGCATGGGCCATCTCCAGGCAGGCCTCGGCCAGACGCTCGGCAGTGTCAGGGCAGGCCTGTTCGCGGGCCAGGCGGGCCCGCTCGCGCAGGGCCTCGCGCCCCAGCGGACGTACGATCTCGGCGACCCGCTCTGGCGTCAGATCGGTATCGGCCAGGCGCCAGGCCGCACCCGCCTCGACCAGAGCACGGGCATTGGCGGTCTGGTGATCATCAACCGCATGCGGATAGGGCACGAACAGGGCCGGGACACCGGCCGCCGCGACCTCGGCCACAGTCAGCGCCCCGGCCCGGCAAATCACCAGATCCGCCCAGCCATAGGCCTCGGCCATGTCTTCGATAAACGGGGTCACCTCGTATTCCAGCGCGGTCTCGGCATAGGCCGCGCGGGCCTCGTCCAACGTACGCTCCCCGGCCTGGTGGCGAATCACCATCGGCTGCGCGTCGCGGGCCTGCTCGAGCCCCGCCGGCACCATGCGGTTCAGCGAGCGCGCCCCAAGGCTGCCACCCAACACCAGCACCCGCAGCGGGCCCGAACGCTCGTCGAAGCGCTGCTCCGGCTCCGGCAACGCGGCGATCTCCGCACGGACCGGATTGCCCACCACGGTCACGGTGTGACGCTCCGGGAAGGCGTGATCGAAGCCCGCATAGACCCGGTCCGCGATACGCGCCAGCCAGCGGTTGGTCAGGCCGGCGACGGCGTTCTGCTCATGGATCGCCAGGGGGCGCCCCAACGCAGCGGCCATCAGGCCGCCGGGGCCGGCCGCAAATCCGCCAAAGCCGATCACCGCGGCCGGACGCAAGCGGGTAATCAGGGCCAGCGCCGCCCACAGCGAGATCCCGAGGCGCCAGGGCGCCAGCAGCAGTCCCGCCAACCCCTTGCCGCGCACGCCGCTGATCGGGAGGGTATGCAGCTCGATGCCCGCCGCAGGCACCAGACGCGTCTCGATCCCGCGCGCGCTGCCCAGCCAGAGGACCTCGACGCCACGGGCGCGCAGGGCGTCGGCGACCGCCAGCCCCGGGAAGACGTGTCCACCGGTACCGCCGGCCATGATCAGGATGCGCAGGGGATTGTTCATGCCCGCCCCCTCTTGCGCCGCGGCGCTGTCGACTGGCGCGGGGCCGGGATCTGCGCCTCGCGATAGACCCGCATCACCAAACCGATCGCCATCAGCGTGACGATCAATGAACTGCCGCCGTAGCTGAGAAATGGCAGCGTCATACCCTTGGTCGGCAGCAGCCCCATGTTCACCGCGAGATTGAGCGCACTCTGCAGCGCCAGCCAGATCGCGACACCAAAGGCCAGGTGCGAACCAAATGCATGCCCGGCACGCTCCGCCCAGAGCCCAATCTTCACGCAGCGCCAGACCACGACCGCAAACAGCGCGATCAGTGCGATCACACCGATAAAGCCAAACTCCTCGGCGAAGACCGCGAACAGGAAGTCGTTATGGGCCTCCGGCAGGTAGAACAGCTTCTGCACGCTGTTGCCCAGACCGGCACCGAACCAGCCGCCAGACCCGATCGCGATCAGCGACTGGGTCAGCTGGAACCCGGTCGCGAACGGGTCCTGCCAGGGGTCGAGGAATGCGGTCAGGCGCGCGACCCGGTAGGGCGCAGCCACTGCGACGAAGGCCATACCCACCGCGATGGTCGCGCCGAGCGCGGCGAACTGCCACAGCTTGGCGCCGGCCAGGAACAGCATGCCCATACCGATCGCCAGCATGATCGCCGCGCCACCAAAGTCGGGCTGCAGAAGCAGGAGTACTGTCCCGAAGCCCAGCACGACCAGCGGGCGGACAAAACCGCGCAGGTGCAACCGCAGGGTCGAGTAATGACGCACGATGTAGCCGGCCAGGTACATGACCACCAGCAGTTTCACCGGCTCGGCCACCTGGAGGTTGAACATGCCGATCGGGATCCAGCGGGTCGCGCCGTTCACGGTTCGGCCCACGCCCGGGAGCAGGACCGCAATCAACAGCACCATCACCAGGATCAGCAGCCAGGGACCGGCGCGCTCCCAGCGCTCCAGCGGGATCGCCCACATCACGGTCGCCAACGCCAGACCGATGGCGGCGAACAGGACCTGGCGCTGGAAGAAGTGCCAGGTGTTGCCATAGTAGCGCTCGCCCAGGTCCATCGAGGCCGAGGCGACCATGATCAGACCGAGCCCCAGCAGCAACGCGGCCGCGGCCAGCAGCGGCAGGTCCACGCTGTTGCGCAGTCCATCGAGCGAGTCGCGCGAGGGCAGTCCGAGGGGCAGCGATCCGGTACTCATGCCGCTCGCTCCCGCACGGCCCGCGCGAAGTCGTTGCCGCGGGCCTGATAGTTCTCGTACATGTCGAGGCTCGCGCAGCCCGGCGAGAGCAGCACGGTGTCTCCGGGCTGCGCCCAGGCCGCGGCCTGTGCCACGGCGGCGGTCATGTTGTCCACCCGCTGGACCGGCACCACCGAGGCCAGGGCCCGGGCAATCAGCGGAGCATCCTCGCCGAGCAGCACGACGCCCCGGACCTTGCCGGGCACGTAATCCGCCAGCGGCGAGAAATCCTGCCCCTTGCCCTGCCCACCGGCGATCAGCACCAGAGGCCCCGGCGTACCCCGTAGCGCGGCCAGGGTCGCGCCCACGTTGGTGCCCTTGGAGTCGTTGACGTAGTCGACCTCGGCCACCCGCGCGATCCACTGCGAACGGTGCGGCAGGCCCGCGAAGTCGGCCAGCGCAGCCAGCGCCTCGCTACGCGCCTGCGTTGATTCCAGCCACGGCCAGGCCAGCGCCAGCGCGGCCAGGGCATTGGCCCAGTTGTGCTGTCCGCGCAGACGCAGGCGCGCGGTGGACAGCAGGCGTTCCTCGCCACGCACCAGGTCCGGCTCGGCCGCGCCCGTCGTCACGCCGAAGTCGGTCGCGGCCAGCGGGGCATCCAGCCCGAACGAGACCACGCGCAGACCGGCCGGCAGGGGCAGCTCGCGCAGCCAGGGGTCATCGCGATTGAGCACACCGCGAGCGGCACGGTCGAGGATGCGGGCCTTGGCCTGGATGTACGCGGCCAGATCCGGGTAGCGATCCATATGGTCGGGCGAGATATTCAGGATCGCGGCGCCATCCGGCACCAGGTGCTCGCTGCGTTCGAGCTGGAAGCTGGACAGCTCCAGGACATAGACCTCCACCGCCGGGTCCAGGAGGTCCAGCGCCGGGGTGCCGAAGTTGCCGCCGATCGCGACCTTGCGACCTGCGGCTGTCAGGATCTCGCCCACCAGGGCGGTGACCGTGCTCTTGCCGTTGGAGCCGGTGATCGCAATGACCGGGGCCTGCGCCACTGCCGCAAACAGGTCAATGTCGCCGGTGATCGCCGCGCCAGCGACCCGGGCCTGTTCGACGGCCGGGTGTTCCAGCGGGACCCCCGGCGAGACGATCAGGCGGGCATAGCCGGAGGTATCAAGACCGTCCAGCGGTCCGGCCCAGGCCTCGGACAGCCACGCGGCGGCGGCCCCGGCCGCCAGGGCCGGTGGGTCGCGGCGCGTGTCGGTGATCGCAAAGGCCTCGCCGCGCGCACGCAGGAATCGGGCGACGGACTGCCCCGTCGCTCCGGTTCCCACGATCAGATTGTGCGGCTGTGGCTTCGACATGGCGTTAGCGGATCTTCAGGGTCGCAAGACCAATCAGGACGAATACAACGGTCAGGATCCAGAAGCGCACGATCACGCGCGGCTCCGGCCAGCCCTTGAGTTCGAAGTGGTGATGCAGCGGCGCCATGCGGAAGATGCGCCGCCCGGTGAGCTTGAACGAGGCGACCTGCAGCATCACCGACAGCGTCTCCAGCACGAAGATGCCGCCCATGATCAGGAGCACGATCTCCTGACGGGTCAGGATCGCCATCATGCCCAGCGCCGCGCCCAGGGCCAGAGCCCCGACATCGCCCATAAAAACCTGGGCGGGATAGGCGTTGAACCACAAAAAACCGAGCCCGGCCCCGACCAGCGCGGCGGCGAAGACGCCGACCTCGCCCACCCCCGGCACTGCGGGGATCTGCAGGTAATCCGCGAACACCGCGTGGCCAGCTGCATAGGCGAACACCCCGAGGGCCCCGGCCACCAGCACCGCCGGCATAATCGCCAGACCGTCCAGGCCATCAGTCAGGTTGACCGCGTTGGAGGACCCGACCACGACCAGCCAGACCAGCGGGATGAACAGCCAGCCAAGGTGCAGCTCGAAATCCTTGAAGATCGGGAGATAGAAGCTCGTCTCCACCGGGCTCTGCGCGGTGGCCATGATCACGCCGGCGGCGATCAGCGCGAACAGCGTCTGCCACAGGAGCTTGGCCTTGGCCGAGAGTCCCTTGCTGTTGCCGTAGCGCAGCTTCAGATAGTCGTCCCAGCCACCAACCGCACCAAAGGCCAGCGTGGTCAACAGCACGATCCAGACAAAGCGGTTGGTCAGGTCGCTCCACAGCAGCGTGGCGACTGCCACCGCCACCAGGATCAGCGCCCCACCCATGGTCGGCGTACCGGCCTTGCTCAGATGCGACTCCGGTCCGTCGTCACGAACCTGCTGGCCGACGTTGCCGACCGTCAGCCGACGGATCATCGCCGGGCCAATCAGCAGCGCGATCGCCAGTGCGGTGACCACGCCCAGGATCGCGCGCAGGGTCAGGTACTGAAAGACCGTGAAGCCGCTATAGAACTGCGCGAGATACTCAGTCAGCGCGTACAGCATTCGCAGCCCCCCGCGCCGATGGGGCCAGTTCCAGCCCCTCGATGATGCGTTCCATGTGCTGGCTGCGCGAGCCCTTGATCAGGACCGTGGTCTCGTCCTCCAGCAGTTCCTCCAGGCGCGTCCGCAGGGCGTCATGGTCGGCAAACCACTCGCCACCCTCGCCAAAGGCCTCGGCGCTGTCGCGCGCGGCCTCGCCCAGGGCCAGGCAGTAGTCCACACCCATCGCGCGGGCCAGCGCCCCGGTCTCCCGGTGCAGCGCCGGGGTCTCGGCACCCAGCTCGCCCATCGCACCCAGCACGAGGATGCGCCGGCCGGGCATCGCGGCCAGCACCTCGAGACCCGCGCGCAGCGAGTCGGGATTGGCGTTGTAGGTATCGTCCCAGAGGCGCGCGCCGCTGGCATGCCAGAGCTCCTGCAGACGACCCTGCACCGGCGTCCAGCGCGCCAGGCCGTTGGCGATCGCGTCGATCGCCACACCCACCGCATTCGCCGCGGCGGCCGCGGCGACCGCATTGGCGGCGACATGGCGTCCCGGGCTGGCCAGGCGCAGGTCGCGGCCGGCGCCCAGGATCGTCAGGCGCAGGCGGTCGGGGGCCTGCCACATGCCCTCGATCTCGCCACCGCCCTCCAGGGAGAAACGCTGGCAATGGTGGTGTTCGTTCAGCGACAGCCAGTAGTCGGCGAACGGGTCGTCCAGATTGATCACGGCCGTGCCGCCCTGGGAGGGCAGCCCCGAGTAGATCTCGGCCTTCGCGTGGGCCACGCCCTCGAGGCTGCCAAAGCCCTCCAGGTGGGCCCGCCCGGCATTGGTGATCATGGCGACCATCGGCTCGGTCCAGCGCGCCATGCGTCCGATCTCGCCGGCATGGTTGGCGCCCATCTCGATCACCGCGTAATCGGCGTCCTCGGGCATGGCCAGCAGGGTCAGCGGCACCCCAATCTCGTTATTCAGGTTGCCCTGGGTGGCATGCACGGAGCCCACGCCCTCGAGGATGCAGCGCAGCATCTCCTTGGTCGTGGTCTTGCCATTGGAGCCGGTCAGCGCAATCACACGCGCCCGGCTGCGGCGGCGCCAGTGCTGGGCCAGCCGACCCAGGGCCTCGCCGGTATCGGCCACCACCACCTGCGGATGCCGGACATCCAGCACGCGCTCCACCAGCAGCACGGCGGCCGGCAGATCGGCGGCGACATGCTCGTGGGCATCAAAGCGCGGGCCGCGCAGGGCCACGAACAGGCCCCCTTCGAGGGGTTGCCGGGTGTCGGTGAACACCCCCTCGAAGACCCGCTCACCGTCGCCGTTTTCCAGACGGCCGCGTACGGCGTCCGCCAGTTCCTGTCCGGTCATCCGGATCATTGGCTACCCCCCCCACTGTCTCCCGCGTTCGTCCGAGCGGCGAGCTGGCGCGCCAGCTCGCGATCACTGAACGGATAAAACTGCGCACCCACCTGCTGGGTGGTTTCGTGCCCCTTGCCCGCCAGCACGATGACGTCACCCGGGCCCGCCTCGGCCACGGCCGCGCGCACCGCCGCCTCCCGATCGCCCAGCTCGCGGCAGGCCTCGGGCCGACCGCAGCCAGCCAACACGGCGGCGCGGATCGCGGCCGGGTCTTCGGAACGCGGGTTGTCGTCGGTCACGATCACCTGATCGGCGCGCGCACTGGCGGCCCGCCCCATGGCCGGGCGCTTGGTGACATCGCGATCCCCGCCACAGCCAAAGACCACGATCAGTCGGCCGGCCGTGTGCGGGCGCAGGGCATCCAGCGCCGCCGCCAGGGCCTGTTCGGTGTGGGCATAGTCCACGACCAGCAACGCCCCGCCGGGCAGTTCGAAGCGCTCCATGCGCCCCGGGACACCGCGCAGACGCGACACCGCATCGACGGCGGCCTGCCAGGAATGACCCAGCGCCCGCAGGGCGGCGAGCGTCGCCAGCAGGTTGCCGACCTGGAACAGCCCGAACAGACCCGCCTGCACCGGCCAGGCCTCGCCCGCAGCCTCCAGCGTGAAGCGAATGCCGTCGGAGCCTGCCTCGACCTCCCGCGCGACCAGATCGGCGGGCGCCCCGACGGCGCTGTAGGTGAGGGTGCGCCCAGCCGTGGTTTCGCGGATCAGGCGCTGCCCGAGGGCGTCGTCGGCATTGAGCACCGCGGTCTCCAGCCCCGGCCAGGTGAACAGCCGCGCCTTGGCGTCGGCATATGCCTGCTGGCTGCCATGAAAATCCAGATGATCCGAGCCCAGCCGAGTCAGCACGGCGACACGCACGGGCAGCCCGGCCATGCGGTCCTGCTCGAGCCCGTGGGACGAGGCCTCGATCGAGAGCGCCCGGCAGCCGTCGGCGGCCAGCTGCGCCAGGTGCCGGCGCAGGTCAATCACACCCGGAGTGGTATGACCACAGTCTTCCAGTGCTCCGAGGCGTCCCACACCGAGCGTCCCGACGACCCCCGTGGGGACACCGATCTGCTCCAGGGCACCAGCCAGCAGCTGGCTGACCGAGGTCTTGCCATCGGTGCCCGTCACCGCGACGACGGGATATTCGGCCGGCCAGGCGCCCCAAAGGGCATCGCAGATCGCGGGCAGCGCGGTGCGCAGACCGCGGAGGTGCAGCACCGGAACATCGAGGGCCGGGGCCGCCTCGGCTTCATCCCACAGAATGGCCACCGCTCCCTGCTCGGCCGCGGTCTGCGCATAGGCAAGGCCGTGGCCTTGCGTCCCGCGCAGCGCCACGAAGACAGCCCCCGGGGTCACCCGGCGGCTGTCCTGGACGAGATCGGTGACACGCTGCCCAGCGACCTCGCGCGCCAGCGCCGGCGCCCCGGCGGGCCACAGGCTGCCCAGTGTCGTGACGGTCTGGACCGTATTCGCCGCCATCATGTCGAGCCCTCGCGTTCGGCGGCGAACTGCATGGGGATCTCCGGCATCGCGTCTGGGCGCACGTTGAACATCCGCAGCGCCGAGCCGATCACGTTGCGGAATACCGGCGCCGCCACGGCGCCGCCGAAGTAGGTGCCGGCATTGGGTTCGTCGATCACCACGGCCATCACGAAACGCGGATCCGAGGCCGGCGCCAGGCCCACGAAGCTGGAGATATAGCGGTCCTCGGTGTAGCCCCCGGGGCCACTCTTGCGGCTGGTACCGGTCTTGCCCGCGATGCGGTAGCCGTCGATCGCGGCCTGACGCGCGGTACCCTCGGAACCGATCGTGTGCTCCATCATCGCGAGCACGCGCTGGGCGGTTTCCGGGGACATCACGCCCGCCGGCTCGCGCAGGTCGTCGGCAGTCTGCACCAGCCGCACCGGGATGCGCTGGCCATCGTTGGCGAAAGCGGTATAGGCCGCAGCCATCTGCAGCGGGGTAATGGAGAGGCCGTAGCCATACCCCATCGTGGCCTGCTCGACCTCGCGCCAGGTCGGGAAGTCGCGCAGGCGGCCGCTCACCTCGCCCGGGAAGTGGGTCCCGGTCGACTGGCCGAAGCCGGCCTGGTGCAGGACCTGCCAGAACCGGTCCGGCGGCATGTCCAGGGCCAGTTTGGTCGCGCCGACATTACTGGAACGCGCGATCAGGGTGGTCAGGTCGATCACGCCATAGTCACGAAAGTCGCGCACGGTCAGGCGCCCGACACGCATGGTCCCGGGACGGGTGTCCAGGGTCACATTGGGGTCGATGATGCCCGCATCCAGGGCCGCCGCAACGGTGAAGGGCTTGATGACGGACCCCGGCTCCATGCTGTCGGTCAACGACCGGTTGCGCGCGAGTTCCGAGCGGATCGAACCGCGATTGTTCGGGTTGAAGCTGGGCTGATTGACCATGGCCAGGACATCACCCGTACGGGCATCCAGCAGCACGGCCGACCCGCCTTGGGCATCGTGCTCCGCCACCGCGGCCTTCAGTTCGCGGTAGGCCAGATACTGCAGGCGCTGATCGATGGTCAGGCGCAGCGTGCGGCCGTCGCGTGCGGGGCGGATACTGGCCACATCGCGGATCGTGCGTCCGTGGCGGTCGCGCAGCACACGCTTGGCACCCGGCGCGCCCGACAGCCAGTCGTTGAACGCAAGTTCGACGCCCTCCTGCCCGCGATCGTCAATATCGGTGTAGCCAAGGATGTGCGAGGTCGTCTCGCCATGCGGGTAGTAGCGCCGGAACTCACGCGTCAGGCCAAGCCCCTGAACACGCAGGGCGGTCACCTGCTCCGCCTGGGCCGGCAGCATATGCCGACGCAGGTACATGAACTCCCGGCTGGCACGCGCCTCGATGCGCTCGGCCAGCCAGTCGGCGTCGACCTGCAGCGCCTCGGCCAGCTCGGGCCAGCGATCGCGTTGCTCGAGCAAGTCCTTGGGATTGGCCCAGGCGGTCTGCACCGGAGCGGAGATCGCCAGCGGCTCGCCATTGCGATCCGTGACCATGCCGCGATAGGCCGATTCGGTCAGCGTACGCACCTGACGCTGCTCGCCCTGCTGCGTCAGGAAGTCGCGGCTGAGCACCTGCAGATCGATTGCACGCAGCACCAGGGCCACCAGCACCAGCGCGGAGACGACCAGCAGCACCTTCAGGCGGCCATGGCTGACCTGGCGCTTCAGCGCTCCCATGTGCGCCCCCCGATCACCACGATGCGATCCGGCTCGGGCTTGATCATGCCCAGTTCCTCAAGCGCCTGCTGTTCGATGCGGCCCTGCGTCGCCCAGGTCGACTGCTCGATCTGCAGCTGCGTCCACTCCAGGTTCAGCGCGTCGCGCTCCGAAAGCTCCGACTGATGCGTGATAAAGGCCTGACGTGCCTCGTGCTTGGCCGCCACCACCCCAACGGCGGAGGCAAAGACCCCGGTCGCCAGGATGATCAGGATGAAGCCGCGAAAGACCATCAGGTGCGCTCCCCCACGCGCAGTACCGCCGAGCGTGCACGCGGGTTGCGGCGCTGCTCTTCGGCGTCGGCACGCACGGGCTTGCCGATCGGGCGCCACGTGCGCTCGGGCGTTTCGGGCATCACCGGCAGCCCGCGCGGCAGGCGCGCGTCCGGGCGCGGGCCACGCAGCGCCTGCTTGACCATGCGGTCCTCAAGCGAATGAAAGCTGATCACCACCATCCGCGCGCCCGGGTGCAGGACCTCCGGGATCGTCTCGAGCCACTGCTCCAGCTCCTTTAGCTCCCGGTTCACATGGATGCGCAGGGCCTGGAAGGTACGCGTCGCAGGATGCTTGCCTGGCTCGCGCCCAGGAACCGCGCGGCGCACGATCTCGGCCAGCTGCGCGGTGCGCGTGATCGGGGCCTCGGCGCGCGCCGCAACGATCGCACGGGCGACGCGACGGGAATGACGTTCCTCGCCATAGTGGTAGATCACATCCGCAATCTCGTCCTGCTCCGCGCGGGCCAGCCAGTCCGCCGCGCTCTCGCCCTGCGCAGGGTCCATGCGCATGTCCAGCGGCCCGTCGTGCTGGAAACTGAAACCGCGCTCCGGGGTATCCAGCTGCGGGGAGGAGACCCCCAGATCCAGAAACACACCATCCGGCGCACGACCGGGGAAGCGCCGGCGCAGGGTATCGGTCATCGCCGAGAAAGGGCCTGGCTCGAAGGAGAAGCGTGGATCGTCCGCAAACGAAGAGGCGGCCGCAGCCGCCTCGGGGTCCCGGTCCATCGCCAGCAGGCTTCCGCCGGCGCCGAGGCGATCGAGAATCGCGCGGCTGTGCCCGCCGCGCCCGAAGGTCCCATCTACATAGAACCCGTCAGCGCGCACGGCCAGCCCCTCCAGCACCGCGTCGCGCAGCACCGGGATATGAGTGGCGTTTTCCGTCATGGTCACAACGCAATGGACTCGAGCGCGTCGTCATCCACGTCACCCCCCAGCGCCTGCTCGCAACGGGCCTCCCAGGAATCGGCATCCCAGATCTCGAACTTGTTGCCCTGCCCCAGCAGCACCGCCCGCTTGTCGAGGCTGGCGTACTGGCGCAGCGGCGTCGGCAGCAGGAGACGGCCGCTACCGTCCAGCTCGCACTCGGTCGCATGGCCGACCAGGAGGCGCTGCAGGTTACGGACCTTCGGATTCATGTTGGGGCGGGACATCAGACTTTGCTCGATGCGCTCCCACTCGGGGAACGGGTACAGGAGCAGGCATCGGTCGGGGTCTACGGTAATCACCAGCTGGCCGCCACAGGATGCCGCCAGCGTATCGCGATAGCGCGCAGGCATGGCCAAGCGGCCCTTGGCATCCAGATTGAGTTGGCTTACGCCTCGAAACATGGCCGGTACCGGTTGCGGTGGTCACCCACCTTTCCCCACCTTTTCCCACTTTTCGACACTATAGGTACGGCTATCTCCAGGAGTCAAGAAAATTGACCCGAAAAAACCAAAAATAAGCGTTGAATCACAGAGACTTAGCGAACACCTGCCCAGCGACGGCGCAGCCAGAAAATAAGACCCCAAAAGCCGCGCCTTGAGGGCCACACTTAAGAAACTACTTCACTATTTTTCGGCAAGAACCGCCGACACGGAGAGACACAGGCCCACGGATGGGGCCGCAAAGGTGGGAAAAAGTGGGAGCCGGCCGTAAGCCGGGTTCTGTCGTGGACAGTCATTCATCTGGGACGTCCGTCACCGGACGCCTCGAGCAGCCTACCCGGGTGCGATGCGGGCCACACCATGCACCCCTATTTGGCCTTGCTCCGGACGGGGTTTACCCTGCCACGGACTGTTACCAGCCGTGCGGTGCGCTCTTACCGCACCTTTTCACCCTTACCTGTACCCGAAGGCCATCGGCGGTGTATTTTCTGCGGCACTTTCCGTCGGCTCGCGCCGCCCAGGCGTTACCTGGCGTCCTGCCCTGTGGAGCCCGGACTTTCCTCCGCATCCAGTGGATACAGCGACTGCCAGGCCAGCTCCCGCGCTCCTTTTACGCCGGCACCTGCAACAACGCAAGGAAAAACCCCATCAACCCTCGTCCTTCAGCCGCAGGGCCCGGGCATAGACACGGTTGCGCGGCAGTCCGGCGGCATCGGCAAGGACCCGCACCGCGCGTTTCAAGGGGAGCTCCCCCAGCAAGGCCCCCAGCAGGCGCTCATATTCGTCAGCCAGCGGGGCATCCTCGGACTCCGGGTCGGCCGCCTGCGGTGCCGGCGCGAGGATCAGGACGAACTCACCCCGCAGACGATTGGCATCGGCATCGAGCCAGGTCGGGAGCTCGCCAGCGGCTCCTCTATAGTGTTCCTCGAACTGCTTGGTCAGTTCGCGCCCCAGGAACACCAGCCGCTCCGGCTCCAGTGCGGCCAGGTCGTCGGCAGCGGCGCGTACGCGATGCGAGGACTCGAACAGGATTGTGGTCACCGGCTGGGCCAGCAAGGTCTCCAGGCGGCGACGGCGGGCCCCACCAGCATGCGGCAGGAAACCCTCGAAGCAGAAGCGATCGGACGGCAGGCCGGCGACGGCCAGCGCGGCGAGGGGAGCGCTGGCACCAGGCACGGCGCGCACGGGCAGCCCCGCCTCCGTGGCCGCTCGTACCAGCCGATAGCCGGGATCGGATACCAGCGGCGTACCGGCGTCCGAGATCAACGCAAGATCGTCGCCCGCCTCCAGCGCAGACAATAAAGAGGGGATCCGGTCGCGCTCGTTATGCTCATGGAGGCTGACCAGCGGGGTCTGCACCCCCAGGTGCGCCAGCAGCCCGCCGCTGTGTCGCGTATCCTCCGCAGCGATACGCGAAACGCGCGCCAGCACGTCACGGGCACGGGGGCTGAGATCGGCCAGATTGCCGATCGGGGTGGCAACCACCCATAACGTGCCGCAATTCGTTGACACAACTTGATGCGCTTTCAATACTGACTCCCCAATACGCTGAGCATCCCGCTATCGTGAACCTATACCTCTCTCCAGCCGCCGGGGGGCGCCACCGGGGCCGCCTGGCCCTGAGCCTGCTCGCCGGTGCAATCCTCGCCGGCTGCGCGACCCCGCGCCCGGACCCAACCCCCGCCCCGGACCCGGAGGAGGAACGACCCGAGGTCGTTGACCTGCCGGCCGAGCAGCAGGCGCCGATCCTGATCAGCGAGGCCTGGGCGGACCCGCAGCCGGACAACGTGCGCGCGGCGATCGACGCGGTCCTGAGCCTGGACGACCCCGACGGCGACCTGGTCGACCGCGCGGACGCGCTGTGGCGCGACCTGGATGCCCAGCACCGGGAACCGCTGGCCGACCGCGTGCGCGGCGCCCGCCTGGCGGCCACCCGCAGGGAGTGGGAAGCCGCGCGCGAGCGACTCGGCGCCGATGACCCGGACGACGAGACCCGTACGCCCGAGGTTTACCGCGAGGGTCTGGCCCTGCATGCACGCCTGCTGGAGCATGAGCGTGAATGGTATCAGGCGCTGGACGCCCGTTTGCGCCTGGATGGGCTGCTCCTGCTGGAGCCCGATGACCAGACCGTTAACCAGGAACGCATCTGGGGCCTGCTCTCGGCGCTTCGACCCGCACAGCGTGACCGCCTGGCGGCGGGCGAACACCCGGATGCCGAGCCCTGGGTGCGGCTGTTCAGCGGACTGCGCAGTGTCAATTCGGAAGAAGACGCCCGCCGCGTGGCTGGCCAGTGGCGCGAGCGCTATCCGTCGCACCCGGCCAACAGCCTGCTCCCGGAACTGGTCGCAAGTCACCCGCTCCAGCCCGAGGCGCCGGAAACGATCCTGGTCCTCCTGCCGCTGTCCGGTGATCTCGCCCAGCTCGGCAATGCAATCCTCGACGGCATCACGCGCGCCTACTACGCGGAGACCGGGGGCCACGGCCGCCTGGTGGTGCGCGACACACGCGGCGACCCTGACACGGCAGCAGACCTCTACAGGCGCGGCGTCGAAGACGGCGTAAACCGCATCATCGGGCCGCTCAACCGCGATGCGGTACGCGCAGTGGCTGCGAGCGAAGAGACTCGCCCGACGCTGCTGCTCAACCGCACACAGCTCGACGGCAACGGGGCCTTCGGCACGCTGGCGCTGAACCCGGAAGAGGACGCCTACGCCGTGGTGGATCGCGCGGTACGTACGGGCTGGCGCAACCCGCTGGTCATCCTGCCCGAGGGCGAGTTCGGCGGCCGCATTGCCGAGGCCTACCAGGATGCGCTCGCCGACCACGGCCTGCGGCCGCGCGATATCGTTCGCCTGCGGCCGGACGCCGAGGACATCAATGCCCGCGTGGGCAATGCGCTCGGGATTGAGCAGAGCGAGGCGCGCATTCGCGACGTCGCCCGCCGTACCGGGCTAAACTTGGAAGGCGACCCCCAGGTTCGGGGTGATGCCGATCACCTGTTCGTGACCGGAACCTCGCGCCAGATGCGCCAGCTCGTGCCCTACCTGCACTTCCACGGCGCGCGTCAACTCCCGATCATGGCAACGCCTCATATCTACGCCGGACAGCCGGATGCCAATCGCGACCGCGATCTCAACGGCATCGTCTTCCCGGACGCGCCCTACCTGTTTACGACCATCGAGCCGCTGAACGGCGAAATGGCCGAAGGGGGGACTGACGAGCTCCCGCGCTTCGTCGCGCTGGGCATGGATGCGATGCGGCTGAGCCTGCATGATCGCGCGGTACGCGAGGCCAGCCACCATCAAATCGTCGGCGGGGCCGGCACCTGGTCACTGAACCCGATCAGCGGGGACTGGGTGCGCGAGCCGGTCTGGGCGCGCTTCGAGAGCGGCGCACCACGCCAGCTGGGGTCCACCAGCGAAGGCAGCTGACCGATGTTCCGCCCGGGCGTGACCGGCCAGGCCGCCGAGGACCGTGCGGCGCACTACCTGACCGGGCAAGGCCTCACCCTGGTGGCGCGCAACGTGCGCCGCCCCTGGGGCGAGCTGGACCTCGTGGCACGCGAGGGCGACACGCTGGTACTCGTCGAGGTGCGCAAGCGTAGCCACCGCGGCTTTGGCGGCAGCGCCGAGAGTATCGATTCCGGCAAGCGCAAACGCCTGCTGCGGGCGGCCGAGGGCTACCTGCAGGAGAGCCGCTGGCAAGGCCCCGTGCGCTTCGATGTCGTGCTGCTGGACGGCGACGACACGATCGAATGGCTGCCCGACGCCATTCAGGGGGACCCGTCATGACACCGCTGGCACGCGAGATCGAGCAACTCCTTCCCGCCGAAGACCGCCTGCTGGACCCGGCCGATTGCTGGTCCTACGGCGCGGACAACTCCAAGCTGCACGCGCCGCCGGATGCCGTCGCCTTCGCCCGCGACGCCGAGACCGTCGCCGAACTCATTCGACTTTGTCGGCGCCTCGGGGCGCCTGTGACCTGCCGCGGACGCGGCACCGGCACCACAGGAGCGGCGGTCCCTGATCACGGCGGACTGGTCCTGTCGTTCGAGCGCATGAACCGGATTCTGGAGGTCGACCCTGCGAACCGCTGGCTGATCGCGGAACCCGGAGTGACCAACGGCGAGGTGCAGGAAGCGGCAGGCGCGCTCGGGTTTTTCTGGCCCCCGGACCCCACGAGCAGCGCCTACTGCACGCTCGGCGGCAACCTGGCCTACAACTCGGCAGGCCCCCATGCGGTGAAGTACGGCACGCCGCGGGACAACACCCTCGGGCTTGCGGCGGTCGCGGGCACCGGCGAGGCCTTCCGTACGGGCGTGCACACGACCAAGGGCGTCGTCGGGTATGACCTCACCCGGCTGCTCATCGGGTCCGAAGGCACCCTCGCCGTGATCACCGAAGCCACGCTGCGCCTCACACCGAAACCCGAGGCGACACGCCTGATTCAGGCCATTTATCGGACCGTGGGCGACGCGGCCGCCGCCGTATCGCGGCTGATGGGCCGCGCGGAGGTCCCGTCGGCCCTGGAGTTCATGGACCATTCGGCGATCGCAATGATTCGTGACTATGCCCCCGACTGCCCACTGCCCCGCGACGCCGGGGCTATCCTGATGATCGAGACGGACGGCACCGCGGCCGGGATCGACGCGACGACGCGCGGCGTCCGCGGCGCCGCCGATGGCGAGGGTTGCCTGCAGACCATCAGCGCGGACACCCCTGAACAGGCTCAGGCCTTGTGGGCCGTGCGCAAGGCGCTCTCGCCGGCACTGCGCACCGTCGCGCCGAAGAAGATCAACGAGGATGTGGTCGTACCCGTCTCGCGCATCCCCGACCTGATCTCGGGGCTCGACCGGCTCGCCCAGGCGCACGCGATCAAGATCGTGAACTTTGGTCACGCCGGCAACGGCAACATCCACGTGAATCTGCTGGTAAACCCGGACGATCCGCAGGAACTCGCCGCCGCCGAACGGTGCCTGGACGCGGTCTTCACGCTGGTGCTGGGCCTCGGTGGCACCTTGTCCGGCGAACACGGGATCGGGCTGGTGAAACGGGCCTTTGTGGGCCGAGAGATCGATCCCGTGGCGCTGAAGCTGATGGCCGGGATCAAACAGAGCTTTGATCCCGACAACATCCTGAACCCCGGCAAGGCGCCGGGGCCGGACATCACTGGGCTTACTTGACGACCTTCAGGGCGGGACCCTTGCGCTTGGCGGCCGGCTTGTCCCCGTCCTGATCCGAACCCGCGGGACCCGAGTCGTCTGGTCCGTCGCCGCCCGGGCCATCTTCCGGCCCTGGTCCCGGCTCGCTGCCGAACATCATCCCCTGCCCGTTCTCGCGCGCATAGACGGCGAGCACCGCCTGCGTGGGCACGTAGACGTCCATCGGGCTGCCGGCAAAACGCGCGGAAAAGGCGACCGCCTCGTCCCCGATGTTCAGCGCCTGCACCGCAGACGGGCCAATGTTGAGCGTGATCTTGCCCTGCTCGACAAAGGCATCGGGCACTAGCGCACCCTCCACCGTGGCGTCGACCAGGATGTGCGGCGTAAAGCCGTTATCCGTGATCCACTCCCACAAAGCCCGGAGCAGATAGGGACGCGAAGAGGTCACAGCCTCAGCTCGCGCTCGGCCTCGGTGAGACTGATCTGGAAGGATTCCCGCTTGCAGACGCGATCCGCGTATTCCTGAATCGCAGTCGGCAGAGAATCGAGATCGATCCCCAGTGACGGCAGACGCCACATGACCGGAGCGATCGCGCAATCCACGATGCTGAACTCGTCACTCAGGAAGTACGGCTTCAGCTCGAAGATCTCGGCCGAGTTCATCAGGCTCTCGCGCAGGATCTTGCGCGCCTTGGTCAGCCCGCCCCCGGACGCCTTCTTCACCGCATCCAACCCCTCGTACCAGTCGCGCTCGACGCGATAAAGCGCCAGCCGCGCGGCCGCACGGGAGACCGGGTCCACCGGCATCAGCGGCGGATGCGGGAAACGCTCGTCCAGGTACTCGGTGATCACATGAGTCCCGTACAGCGCCAGGTCCCGATCCACCAGGGTCGGCACCTCGTTGTAGGGGTTGAGATCGGAGAGATCCTCGGGAAGCTCGTCCGGCCCGAGGTTGACGACATCCACCGCGATGTCCTTCTCGGCGAGGATGATACGCACGCGATGGCAGCGCACGCAGTCGTGAGCAGAAAACAGAGTCATTACGGAACGACGATTGGCGACCAGCGCCATAACTTTCTCCCTACCCCGGTCGTGCGGCACGCCGCGCCGGGCAGACGGTCAATAACACCGGCGGGCGCTCATCCGTGAGCGCCCGCCAGCGACGGTTCAGGCCGCCTAGTGTACGTCTTTCCAGTACTCCTTTTTCAAGAAGTAGGCCAGCACGGTAAACACGGCCAGGAAGATCAGGACGTACAGGCCAATGCGCTGACGGTCGAGCTGCATCGGTTCGCCCATGTACGAAAGGTAGGTGACCAGGTCACGCACTGCGCGATCGTACTCGCTCTGGCTCATCGAGCCATTGCGTACAAGCTCCAGCCGCTCGTTTCCGTCATCGTCCTCGACCAGCTCCTGCCAGCCCTGCAGCTCCCACAGCACATGCGGCATGCCGACGTTGCTGAACACCGTGTTGTTGGCACCCAGCGGGCGGTCCTCGTCGATGTAGAAGCTCTTGAGGAAGGTGTACACCCAGTCTTCGCCATGAATGCGGGTCGCCAGGGTCAGATCCGGCGGCGTCACACCAAAGGCCTCGTCGGCATAGGAGTCGGACATCGCGTTCTTCATCAGCGAGCCCGGGTTCACCAGGTCGCCATCCTCATCGGTGATGAAGATGAAGTTCTCGGTGACCTGCTCTTCGGTCAGACCGATGTCGCGACCCACACGGTTGTAACGCATGTACTGGGTGGAATGACAGGCCATGCAGTAGTTCATGTACAGCCGGGCGCCGCGTTGCAGCGACGCCTGGTTGGTCACGTCCACATTGGCTTTTTGCAGATCACCGCTGGCGCTTGCAGCCGAGGCCGCCGGCACGGTGAACAGGGCCGCCAGGGCCATAACAGTCGTTGCGATAAACGTTTTCATTACGAAGTCACCCTTTCCGGAACGGCACGATCACGACCCAGACCCCGGGCAAACACCGGGACCACCATGCAGACAAACAGATGCACGGTCGGGATCAGCCAGGACCACATAATCAGGCTCGCGTCACTCGGATCGAAGCGCGTGATGTCGTAGAGGGTGTAGATACCCACGACCACCGCGAACAGAATCAGACTGGCCGCCGCGGAGCGCTCCCGACTGAGGAACCACAGCAGGAAGAAGAACGCGAAGTACACAAGCGACCAGCGGAAGCTCATTTCGCTGATCATCGTGGTCGCCTGCTGCAGACCCAGCCAGCCCAGGATCACGAAGGCCACCACGAACGCCGCCAGGTTGAACTTGGCTGCGAACGAGCGATAGCGCATCGACAGAACCGGGTTGCGGTCCAGCCAGGGGATAAAGAACAGCATCATCACCGCGGCACCCATGGCCACCACGCCGAGGAACGGATCCGGCACGGAACGCAGCACCGAGTACATCGAGGTGAAGTACCAGACCGGCGGAATCAGCTCGGGTGTAACCAGCGGGTCGGCCGGGATCATGTTGTCCGGCTTCAGGAACAGACCGCCGCCCATCGGGAAGAAGAACATGATGACCGCGAACACCATCAGGAAGACGCCGACGCCGACGATGTCCTTCACGGTGTAGTACGGGTGGAACGGGATGCCATCCTTCGGGATGCCGTTCTCGTCCTTGTTCTTCTTGATCTCGATGCCATCGGGGTTGTTCGAACCCACTTCGTGCAGCGCGATGATGTGCGCGGCCACCAGCAGGATCAGCACCAGCGGCAGGGCAATCACATGCAGCGCGAAGAAGCGCGTCAGCGTGGCATCGGACAGCAGGAAGTCACCACGAATCCAGGTCACCAGATCCGGCCCGATGTACGGGATGGTCTGGAACAGGTTCACGATCACCTGCGCGCCCCAGTAGGACATCTGGCCCCACGGCAGCAGGTAGCCGGCGAAGGCTTCGGCCATCAGCACCAGATAGATCAGCACACCGAAGATCCAGATCAGCTCGCGCGGCTTCTTGTAGGAGCCGTACATGAGCGCCCGGAACATGTGCAGATAGACCACCACGAAGAACATCGAGGCGCCTGTGGAGTGCATGTAGCGGATCAGCCAGCCCCATTCCACGTCGCGCATGATGTACTCGACCGACGCAAAGGCCAGCTCGGCATCAGGCTTGTAGAACATGGTCAGGAAGATGCCGGAGACGATCTGAATGACCAGCACCAGCAGGGCGAGGGAGCCGAAGAAATACCAGAAGTTGAAGTTCTTCGGCGTGTAATACTGAGCCAGATGTTCGTTCCACATCTGGGACAGGGGGAAGCGGGCGTCAACCCAGCCCAGCAGCCCACCCTGCCACTTTTCCGCGGGATTACCGGCCATCAGACAGCTCCTCCGTCTTCATCTTCACCCACGAGCAGCAGGTTGTCCGTGATGTAGTGGTGCGGCGGCACCTCGAGGTTGTCGACCGCCGGCATGTTGCGATAGACGCGACCGGCCATGTCGAAGCGGGAACCGTGGCAACCGCACAGCCAGCCGCCCTGCCAGTCGGAGCCCATGCCGGGATCGCCGATCTCCGGACGGAACGACGGCGAGCACCCGAGGTGAGTGCAGATCCCGATCAGCACCAGGATTTCCGGCTTGATCGAGCGATGCTCGTTCTGCGCGTATTCCGGCTGCTGGGCCTCGTTCTCGGAATCCGGATCGCGCAGGCGATCGGTCACCTGGGACAAACCATCCAGCATTTCGTCGGTACGCCGCACGATCCAGATCGGCTGTCCACGCCACTCGATGCTGACGCGCTGGCCGGCCTCGACCTCGGTCACGTCGAACTCGACCGGAGCCCCTGCTGCCTGAGCGCGAGCGCTGGGCTGCAAGGACGCCAGGAACGGGGTCGCGACCGCTGCGACACCGGCACCGCCGACGACTGTCGTCGCGGCGACGAGGAACCGGCGACGGCCTCGATTTACGCCTTGGTTTGCCATGTTTGTCTCTCCAAACAACGTGTTGAAATCGTGTCTCGGCAGCCACTCGATACGCGGACGAGGGTGCGGAGATGCCCGCAGACTGCCCCGTGAGCGCGCCGCCCTGGGCGCGCTCACGGGCGAACGGGCAGGCCACCGCGGGGCGGCCAGTAAAATCCGATAGAATTCCCGAACACGCTAATAAGGTCAAGTAGGTGAACGCCTTAAGACCGGGCGGACGGCGTCGCCAGACGCGCCCAATCGATCATAAGTTATTCATGATAAAGGCGGGATTTCAGCGCCCCCGGCAAGAGCAGATTGCCCCGCGAATGTGCGCTCGCCGGGGCGCCGGTCAGGCAGGGTTGTCGATGTCGATGAACCGGTGCTCCAGATCGAAACGTTCGGCGCACCATTCCCCCAGGGCAGGCGCCCCGTAGCGCTCGGTCGCATGATGCCCCGCGGCGAAGTAGTGCACCCCGCTCTCGCGCGCCTCGTGAGTGGTCTGCTCGGAAATCTCGCCACTGATATAGGCATCTACACCCTGCGCCGCCGCCTCCATCAGTAATGACTGCGCCCCGCCAGTGCACCAGGCAACGCGCCGAATCGGCCGCTCGCCGCCCGGCACCCACAGACACTCGCGCCCCAGCACGGCGGAGATGTGGTCGCGCAGGTCCGCCCCCGACACCTCGGCGGCAGAACGACCGTACTGGCCCACACCGTCCTCGCGCAGCACTCCCTCGATCGCAAAGCCGAGGCGATTGGCCAGTTGGGTGTTGTTGCCCAGCTCCGGATGCGCATCCAGCGGCAGGTGGTAGGCCACCAGATTGATCTCGTGCTCCAGCAGCCGGCGCAGGCGTTCACGCTTCATGCCAGTGACCACCTCTGGCTCGCCCTTCCAGAAATAGCCGTGATGCACCAGGATCGTGTCGGCCCCGTCCTCGATCGCGGCCTCGACCAGCGCCAGCGATGCCGTCACCCCGCTGACGATGCGGCACACCTCGGCCCGCCCCTCTACCTGCAACCCGTTCGGACAATAGTCGCGAAAGCGCTCCGGCTGGAGCTCCTCGTTCAGGGCCTGCATTAATACGTCACGTTCGATCACGATCGGTTCTCCGGCTGGACCGGGATCGGCGGCTGTGCAGCCCATCCCATTTCGGTATATTCACTATATGGTGAATTTCTCGCGTTTCCTGCTGCAAGCGGCCCTGACCGGCGTGGCGATCGCCGTGGTCGTCGCCGTGTTCTTTCCGCATGTGCTTGACCGCGACCGGGGCGAGCAGGCGGAGCTGCAAGTCGCCGCCCCGCTCTCCACGACCAGCAGTGCCGCGCTCAGCTACGCCGACGGGGTCGAGCGGGCCGCGCCGGCCGTGGTCAACATCATGACCTCGCGCGTGCTCGACACCCCCGGCATCCTCGACCTGCACGAGTTCTTTGGCCAGCCCGTGCCCCCGGGCGACACCGAGCAGGCCAGCCTGGGTTCCGGCGTAATCATGACCGATCGGGGCCATATCCTGACCAACCACCACGTGATCGAGGAGGCCGACGCGATCGCTGTGGTCCTGCCCAATGGCGACGCCCATCCGGCCGAGATTATCGGCATCGACCCCGATACCGACCTCGCCGTCCTGCGCATCCGCACCGACGACGTGGCCGTGGCCACGGTTGGCCACTCCCGCGAGCTGCGGGTCGGTGACGTCGTGCTCGCGATCGGCAACCCCTTCGGTGTCGGGCAGACCGTGACCCAGGGGATCGTCTCCGCCACCGGGCGCAACCAGCTCGGGATCAACACCTTCGAGGACTTCATTCAGACCGACGCGGCGATCAACCCCGGCAACTCCGGTGGCGCACTGATCAATGCCAAGGGCGAGGTAATCGGCATCAATACCGCGATCTTCTCGCGCTCCGGGGGGTCCCATGGCATTGGCTTCGCGATCCCGGTGGACCTCGCCCGCGACGTAATGACCGAGATCATCGAACAAGGCTATGTCTCCCGCGGCTGGCTGGGGATCGAAGTCCAGGCGATGAACCGCGAACTGGCCGACTCCTTCGGGCTGGATGCCCCACGCGGGGTCCTGGTCGCCGGCATCCTGCGTGACGGCCCCGCCCAGGAGGCCGGCATCGAGATCGGCGACGTAATCACCCACCTCAATGACGACGCGGTCAACAGCCCGCGCGAGGCCCTGAATGTCATTGCACGGACCGATCCGGGCGCCGAACTGACGATCAAACTCCTGCGCGACGGCGAGGAAGTCGAGCTCGAGGCCACTGTCGCCCAGCGCCCGATCTGATACCCAATGGCACCTCCCGGATATCCGGGAGGTGCCCCTTTCTCTACCCGTTGGCAGGGGAACTGACCGTGGTCAGTATGGCCGTGACCAGCAACACCAGCCCCACCAGTCCGATCTCCATCGCGATACTGCGCCGGAGGCGCTGCGGGGCCCGGGGCTCGCCCCGCTCGAAGGCGGGCACCAGGCGCCACTTGTTGGAGGCCGCCAGCAGCAGGAGCAGGGCCACAATCAGCACCTTGCCGATCAGGAACTGCCCGTAGCCGGTAGTGAGCAGTGGCGTGACCCCGCCGAGCAGAAGCGCAGCCAGAACAACGCCCGCGAGCACCAGCAGGCCAACCCCGAACGCCGCCACCCGACCGAAGCGATCCAGGATGCGTACGGCATCCGCTCCGCCAGCTGGGTGTCCTGCCAGGCGATACAGGGGCCATAACGAACCAATCCAGAATGCAGCCGCCAGCAGGTGCAGCACCAGCAGCCCGCCGAGCAACCAGCGGGGTTCGTCGACCGTGTGCCCGACCTGGACGAAGGCGAGCATGACCAGCAACACGCCTCCGAGACTCAAGCCATGCCCGAGCCCCGGCAGGCGCCGGGCATCCAGCAAGATCGCCTGCACCAGCAGCAAGCCACTCACGGCGAGGATTAGCTGAGTCCCCTGCGCGCCCTCGAATACCATTCCGAGCAGCATGGGGTCGGCTGCGGCGGCACCATTGCCACCCCCGAGATACCCGGCCTGCAGCGGCCACTCGATCACGGCCAGCACGATCGCGGCCCAGGCCGCGATCGCCCCCGTGCGGCTGGCCGCCCGACGTTCCGGATCGGGCAGATCCGGAAACGCCAGGCGAAACAGCACCGCCCCGGCCGCCAGCAAGGCACCGGCATAGAAGCCGGCCGCCACCAGGATCATGGCGACCGTCCAGGCATCCACACCGGCAAGCGCAGACAGCCAGGCCACGGCTCAGTCCTCCACCGTAAAGCGGAAGTTCCCGGACATCATGTGGCCGTCACGAGCCAGGCCGCGCCAGCGCACCTCGTAACGACCCGGTTCCAGGTCGCCGGCCGGGCGCACATGGTATTCCTCGGTCGGGTCATTGCCGGGCTGGTCTTCCAGGGAGACCCGGCCACGCGGGCCGATCACGTCGAACTGGGTAATGCGCATCGCGCCATCGAAGTGAATCCCGATCTCCTCCGGGGTCCCCTGCACCGTGGAGCCGTCCTCGGGCACATGCCCCATCTCGCCCTCGTGAGCCAGCAGGGGCGCGGCGACAGCCAGCAGCAGGGCCGCAAGGGCGGAACGCAGGGTATTACGGGTACGAATCGTCATCATGATTGAGTGTCCTCTTTGTTAAGTGCAGTCGTGTCGACTTAGAGTCCGCCGGCCGCAGGCCACCGGGGGCCGCCTTGCGGCGGTCCCGGTGCCCGCACCGGTGGAAACTCAGTGGTTATGGCCTCCGTGGCCGTTGTGTCCTCCATGCCCGCCATGGGCATCGCGACTGGGGGTCGGGAGCCCGTCGGAATCCGCACCCGCGACCTTGCCGCGGCGCACCGGACTACCGAAGTCGGGGTCGCTGCTCACACGGCGGGCGACCTCCCCGTCCGGGTGCCAGTACCAGCCCGGATCACGGAAATCCCCGGGCTCCAGGTCGTCGCGCACCTTGATCAGGGTGAACATGCCGCCCATGCCGATGTTGCCGAACGGTCCCTGGCCCATGCCCATCGCCAGGGTGTTCTCCGGCCCGCGCATATGGCCGCCATCGATGTGGTCCTGGTGATCCGCCATGCCGTGCTCGCCCATGGCCATGTAGCCCGGCAGCAACGTGCGGATCTCCTCCTCGAGACCGGACTGGTCCACGCCCAGGGTGTTGGCGATGCCATGCCCCATCGGATTCATGGTGTGATGCGTCATGTGGCAGTGGAAGGCCCAGTCCCCCGGCGGTGCCGTGAACTCGATATCGCGGGTCTGGCCGACCGCCACGATCTCGGTGGTCTCCTTGCGCCACTGCTCGCGCGGCCAGCGCCCGCCATCGGAGCCGGTCACCTCGAACGACACCCCGTGCACATGCATCGGGTGGTTCCACATCGACAGGTTGCCCATGCGGATGCGCACGCGCTCGCCGGTCTTCGCCACCAGCGAGTCGATAGCCGGGAAGACCTTGGAGTTCATCGACCACAGATCGAAGTCCACCATGATCGACGGATCGGGCGTGCGGGTACCGGGATGCAGGCCCCAGTTGTGCAGCAGGATCGCGTAGTCACGATCCACCGGTTCGATCTCGCCGTCCTTCGGGTGGATAATGAACATCCCCATCATCCCCATCGCCATCTGCACCATTTCGTCGGCATGCGGGTGGTACATGTGCGTGCCGTGCTGGTTCAGCTCGAACTCGTAGACGAAGGTCTCCCCCGGATGGATCGGCGGCTGGGTCACGCCCTTCACCCCGTCCATGCCCGAGGGCAGATGGATGCCGTGCCAGTGCACCGAGGTGTATTCCGGCAGGCGGTTGGTCACGTAGATGCGGACCTTGTCGCCCTCCACCGCCTCGATGGTCGGCCCCGGGGTGGTGCCGTTGTAGCCCCAGCACTTGGCCACCGAACCGGGTGCGAACTCGTGCTCGATCTCCTCGGCGACCAGATGGAACTCCTTCACGCCGTTGTTCATTTCGTACGGCAGGGTCCAGCCGTTCGGCGTATGCACCGGCATGTAGCCCTGTTCGGTGCGTTCGCCGGGCGTGGCATCGCCCTCGTTGTGGTGCTCGTGACCCGTTTCGGCCATCACCCGGGTCAGGGTGGTTGCCGGCAGCATTGCCGCGCCGGCGGCCAGCAGGAAGTTACGCCGTTTCATCAGTGATGCCCTCCGTGACCGTCGTCGCCGTGGTCACCGTGATCGCCATGGTCATGATCTCCGTGATCTCCGTGATCTCCGTGATCTCCGTGATCTCCGTGATCTCCGTGATCCCCGTGGTCACCGTGGTCACCGTGGTCACCGTGGTCACCGTGGTCACCGTGGTCACCGTGGTCACCGTGGTCACCGTGGTCACCGTGGTCATGATGGTCGTGATCCATCTCGGACGGGTCATGCTCGAGCGCGTCGGTTTCGAGATAGCCCTCGTCACCCGGCGCCCCGCCCGGCAGCTCGCCGGCCACCGTAAAGGCCAGATCCACCCGGGCCCGCCAGTATTCGCCCAGTGCGGCCACCGCGCGCTGCCAGTCGGCCAGCTCTTCCTGCTTGGTCACCAGCAGGTCGAAGACATCGTCGAACATGAAGTTCACGCGCTCCTGCACGCGCTCCAGCTCGATCTCCCGGGCCGGCAGCAGTTCGTAGCGCTTGGTGCCGAACTTGTCGCGGTGATGGGCCAGGCGGACAAAGTGCTGGTGCACATCGGCGGTGACCGCCTGCTCCAGCCGGACCCGGCGGGCCTCGCCGTCCGAAAGCCGCGCCTCGGCCCGGGCGATGCCGGCCTGGTTCTGGTTGAAGATCGGCAGGGTGAAGGAGATGCCACCGCCCCACAGGCGGGTGCCGTCGCTCTCGCGCTCGAACTCGATACCGGGCTCGATGTCGCCCAGCCAGCGATAGCGCCGCACCAGGGCCACCCCCTCGGTGAGCCCCTCCAGGGCATGGTCCAGGGCCCGCAGGTCCAGACGCTGCTCCAGCGCCTGCTCGACTAGGGCATCGCGATCCTCCACACCGGCCAGCGGCAGTGGCAGCTTGCCGGGGACCTCCCAGCCATCCACCTGGCCGGGCAGCCCCATCAGGTGGGCCAGGCGCAGACGGGTCTCGCGCTCGCGCTGCCGCGCATCCTCGAGCTTCAGCCGGGCCTCGGCCGCACGGATGCGCAGCTGTGCCCGCTTCAGGTCGGGGATATTGCCGGCGTCATAGAAGCGCTCGCCCAGCAGCGAGCCGAGATCCGCGGCACGGGTCTCCAGCGCCTGTACCTGAGCCCGCTGGCGCGCGGCCACCGCGTCATACCAGGCACGCTCGGTGTCCGAGGCCAGGGCCACCATGCCTTCGGCCAGCTGCAGACGGGTGGACTCCCAGTGGGATTCGGCAATGTCCTGACGGGCACTGCGCATCAGCAGGCCGGAAATACCCCAGGCCAGGCCAACCCCCGTCTCGTTGCCGCCACCGCCCTCGGGGCGCATCACCGACAGCGACAGGGTGGGATTGGAAAACTGGGCGGCCTCGACCACGTCGGCGGCCGTCAGATCCAGCTTGGCGTAGGCCTGCTGCATGCGCGGGTTGCGCCACAGGGCCTGATGAATGGCCTCCTCGAGCGTCAGCTCGCCGGAGGGGCGGGGCATCTCCGACTCGGGCAGGTCGATCCCCTGCACCGAGATGTCCTCCGCCAGTTCGGAGCGGTCCAGCTCGGGCGCGGTGACCGCGCAACCGGCGAGGAACAGCACCGAAACGACGGGGAGCAGCAATCGGGTTGCTCGCATCGTGAAAATCTCCTTGATCAGACTTCGATTCCGCATCCCGCGCGAACGCGCGACACGGCCTTGCCGTCCGCCAGCACCGGGTGGAACCCGGACGTGCGGACAGCCCCGGCGCTCGGGCCGGAAGTCAGATCAGGAGAGGATGGGGGGTCGGTACAACGCGGCCGCAGGCGGACCGCTCTGGAAGGAATACAGGCTCATGGCCTGCGTGACCGGGGTCAGCAGGTGCATCCCGGTGATGGACGGCATGCCCTGGCAGTGGCTGCAGGCCGAGCAACTCGCCAGACAGGCCGCGTCCACGCAATCCACGTGCTGGATCACCCCGCTGGCGTCAGAGGAATCGGATGCTTCATGGGCGTGGTCACCGCCATGCCGGGTATCGGCATGACCGTCCTGCGCATGGTGATCATGGTCGTCGCCGTGCGAGTGATCATGTGAGTGCTCATGGGCCGCGTGATCCGCAGGCTGGTCACCCTTCGACTGGGCCCCGTGCATCGCATGCCCGGCGTGACCGTCGCCCTCGCTCGCGACGGCCGCAAGTGCCGGCAGGCCGGCAATCGCCAGCACCAGCATCCAGCACAGCAGTCGATGGAAGACCCGTTTCACGTCAGCCAAATCTCGTTTGGGGGCATCTCGGCCCAGCAATCGGCCGGCAACATACCACAACCCACACCCTTGGGCGCCATCCCTGTAGGAGGCCAGCCCCCTGGCCGATTGGGACCAGACCAGCGCCCCATCGGCGAGAGGCTCGCCTCCTACAAATCCGGGGCTGGCCCTGTTGGTGCCCTGGGCGGCCGGGGCCATTCCTGCACCCCATCGGCCAGGGGGCTGGCCTCCTACGCGAGCGCGCGTTCGATCACGTCACGCAGGTCGCGCGACAGTTCGAGCGCGGCGAGGCGCTCGAGTTCCGCGCGCATCTGTTCGCCGCGGGCGCTGTCCACCTTCTGCCAGCGGGTCAGCGGCTGGGCCAGGCGCGCGGCGGTCTGCGGGTTCATCGCATCCAGCTTCTCGACGAAGCCGCCCATGCGGCGGTAGCCCGCGCCGTCCTCCTGGTGGAAGTGGCGTTCGTTGCGCGCCATGAAAGGCCCCAATACCGCGCGCACCCGGTTCGGGTTGGTCCAGCGGAACCCCGGGTGCTCCAGCAGCGCGTCCAGGCGCTCGAAGCCGCCCGGGACCTGACTGCCGGCCTGCAGCCCGAAGTACTTGTCCAGCACCAGCGGGTCGTCGCGGTAGCGCTGCTCGAAGTCCGTCAGCAGCACCTGGCGGGCCTCGTGATCGAGCTCGTTCACCGCATTCAGCGCGCCCATGCGCATGGTCATGCTGCGCGCCTTCTGGTACTGCGCCAGGGCCTCGGGCACCGCAGCCTGGTCGCCGGCCGCCACGCGCAGCGCCAGCAGGCGGTTGCGCAGCTGGCGCCGGCCCATCGCCTCGGCGGTGAAGGCGCCGTTGTCCACATCGTCCAGCTTCGGCTGGATCTGCTGCATCGCACCCGCCAGCGGGGCATAGAGGCGCTTCTCCAGGTCGTCGCGCTCCATGCGCAGGCGCACCGGGTCGACGCGCTCGAACAGCTCGGCCAGCTCGCGCGTGGGCGGCAGCTGCAGGATGGTCGCCAGCAGCACCGGCTCGATCGCCGGGGCCTCGATCAGGGCATGCAGGGCGTGCTCGATGGCGGCCTCCAGCGCGGAGTCGGCGGCGTCATCCTCGATGCGCGCACGGATTGCGCGGCGGAACAGGGTCTGCGCCGCCTCCCAGCGGGCGAAGGCGTCGTCGTCGTGCGCCAGCAGGTGAGCCAGTTCGTCCACGCCCTGGTTGGCGTTCAGGATCACCGGGGCGGAGAAGCCGCGCAGCCAGGAGATCGCGCCCGGCTCGGCGGACAGATTCTCGAAGCAGAAGGTGTGCTCGGCGGCATCCAGCTCGAGCACCCATTCGTCGCGCTCGGCCTCGTCGCCTTCCCGGCGCGCGCGGATGCGCTGGCCGTCGGCATCGAGAAAGGCCATGCGCACCGGGATCACCACCGGCTCCTTGTGCGCCTGCCCCGGGGTCGGCGGGGTCTCCTGCGCGAGTGTGATACGGGCCGGTCCGCCGGGGCCGTCGAACGCGGTGCTTGCGGTCACGTGCGGCGTGCCGGCCTGGGTGTACCAGCGCTTGAAGCGGGAGAGATCGCGCCCGCTGGCCTCGGCCATCACCGCGACAAAGTTGTCTGTCGTCACTGCCTGGCCGTCGAAGCGCTGGAAGTAGAGATCCAGCCCCCGGCGGAAGGTCTCGCGCCCGATCAGGGTACGCAGCATGCGGATCAGCTCCGCGCCCTTCTCGTACACCGTCAGGGTGTAGAAGTTGTTGATCTCGGCGTAGTGGTCCGGGCGCACGGGGTGCGCCAGCGGCCCGGCGTCCTCGGGGAACTGATGGGCGCGCAGCAGCGAGACATCGTCGATGCGCTTGACCCCGAACAGGGTGCAGTCGGTGGTGAACTCCTGGTCGCGGAAGACCGTGAGCCCCTCCTTCAGCGACAGCTGGAACCAGTCGCGGCAGGTCACGCGGTTACCGGACCAGTTGTGGAAGTACTCGTGGGCGATCACCGACTCGATGGCGACAAAGTCGCTGTCGGTGGCGGTGTCGGGGCTGGCGAGCACGTACTTGGCGTTGAACAGGTTCAGCCCCTTGTTCTCCATCGCCCCCATGTTGAAGTCGTCCACCGCGACGATCATGTACACGTCCAGATCGTATTCGCGGCCGAAGGCCTCCTCGTCATAGCGCATCGCCCGCTTCAGCGAGGCCAGCGCGTGATCGCAGCGATCGGCGTTGTGCTCCTCCACATAAAGCTCCAGCGCCACCTCGCGCCCGGACATGGTGGTGAAGGTGTCGCGCTGGCAGGCCAGATCCCCGGCGACCAGTGCGAACAGGTACGACGGCTTGGGGAACGGATCCTCCCACACCGCGTAGTGGCGCCCGCCGTCCAGCTCGCCGGCCTCCACGCGGTTGCCGTTGGCCAGCAGCACCGGGTACTGCGCCCGGTCCGCCTCCAGGCGCACGCGGTAGGTGGTCAGCACATCCGGGCGGTCGGGGAAGAAGGTGATGCGGCGAAAGCCCTCCGGCTCGCACTGCGTGCACAGCATGCCGCTGGAGGCGTACAGGCCTTCCAGCGCGGTGTTCTGCTCCGGGTGACAGCGGCTGACGATCTCCAGCCGCGCACGCTCCGGCAGGCCGTGCAGCAGCAGGCCCTCGGCATCCTGCTCCAGCAGGTCCTCGCCCGGCTCCGCGCCATCCACGGTCAGTGACACCAGCTCGACGCCATCGCCGTAGAGCCGCAGCGCCCCGTTCGGCTCCACCGCCTGCGGGTTGCGCCGCACCGCCATGCGCGTGGTCACCTCGGTGGTCGCCGCCGCCAGGTCGAAGTCCAGCTCCAGGCTCTCCACCACAAACGCCGGCGGCTGGTAATCGCTCAGATAAACCGCCTGGGGACTCGCATCACGCATTCCAAACTCCAGTCATCAATCGCTTTCCACACGTATCACGCCCGGCAAGCACGAACGCTAAACCCCGACAAAGGCAACGTCATTGCGAGGCGCCGCGGCAACCTCCATCCATCACCCCCCACGTTTCTCGGCCCAACCACCGGGGTTCCTCACAGAGATCGCCACGTCGCTGCGCTCCTCGCGATGACACCGTCTCTTCCCGTCATTGCGAGGAGCCGAAGGCGACGCGGCAATCTCTCGACCGAACCCCGACTTGTACCCCGACCAGCGCCGGAAACTGGCACCACAACAACAATCCGTTAGCATACCGCGCATGGAATGGATCGATATCTGCTTCAACCTCACCCACGAATCCTTCAACAAGGAACGCGACGAGGTCCTCGAACGCGCCCGAGAGGCCGGCGTGTCCTGGATGCTGATCACCGGCGCCGACGCCCACCAGAGCGAGAAATGCCTGGAGATCGCCGACCAGTACCCGGACTGCTGCCGCGCCACGCTGGGCGTGCATCCGCACCTGGCAAAGCAGTGGACCGACGCGATCGCCGCGCGGTTCAGTGACCTCGCACGCGCGGACGCCAACGTCGTCGCCATGGGCGAGATGGGGCTGGACTACAACCGCGACCACTCGCCGCGCCCGCAGCAGCGCATCGCCTTCGAGGCCCAGCTGGAGCTGGCCGCCGACCTCGGCCTGCCGGTATTCCTGCACGAGCGCGACGCCCACCACGACTTCGCCCAGATCCTGCGGCGCTGGCGCGACAAGCTGCCGGCCGCTGTGGTGCACTGCTTTACCGGCGAGGCCGATGCCCTGGCGGAATACCTCGACCTCGACTGCCACATCGGCATCACCGGCTGGGTCTGCGACGAACGCCGCGGCACCCACCTGCACCCGCTGGTGCCGCGCATCCCGCGCGGCCGCCTGATGATCGAGACCGACGCGCCCTACCTCCTGCCACGCACCCTGCCGAAGGGCAGCGGCAAGAAGATCGGCAACGGCCGGCGCAACGAACCCGCCTTCCTCCCCCACATCGGCGAATACGTGGCCCACCTGCGCGACGAGACTCCGGAAGACCTCGCCGCCCACACGACCGCCACCGCCACCGCCTTCTACAACCTGCCCGAAACCGCCGGTGCCTGAACCCCCGGACAGCGGGTCGCAACGCGTCGCGCTGGTCACCGGCGCGGCGCTCGGGATCGGCCTCGGCATTACCAAGCGCCTGGTGCAGGATGGCTGGCAGGTCGTGCTGGCCGATATCGACGGCCCCGAATGCGAACGGGCCGCCACGCGGCTGGGCCCCACCGCCCGGACCATCACGCTGGATGTCCGCGACGAGGAACAGGTCCGCGAGGCGGTGCGACGCACGGAAGAATGGCACGGCGGCCTGGATGCCCTGGTGAACAACGCCGGCATCAGCGACCCGCACTCCGGACCACTGGAAGAGCTGGAACTCGCCGACTGGAAGCGCTGGCTGGACACCAACCTCACCGGCGCCTTCCTGCTCGCCAAGCATGCTCTGCCGCTGCTGCACCGCCGCCGGGGCGCCATCGTCAACATCAGCTCCACCCGCGCCCTGCAGTCAGAACCGGACACCGAGGCCTACGCCGCGAGCAAGGGCGGACTGGACGCCTTCACCCACGCCCTGGCGATCAGCGCCGGCCCGGGGGTCCGCGTCAACGCCATCCGCCCCGGCTGGATCGACACCCGCAGTCCCGAGCAGCAACAGGCCGAGCCGCTGTCCGCACAGGACCACACCCAGCATCCGGCCGGGCGCGTCGGCCAGCCCGGCGACATCGCGGCCCTCACCGCCTTTCTGCTCGGCCCCGACGCCGGCTTCGTCACCGGCCAGATATGGACCGCCGACGGCGGCATGACCCGCCGCATGATCTACGCCGACTGACTCGTTCCGGCGACGGAACAGATCCGTCACCCCGTACCCGTCAAAGTCGAGCCGGCCCGGAAGCAGACGAGGCGCTGCTGCACCACGTCGGCGACCACCCGCAGGGCGGCGTCGCGGGTGTCATGGACCTGCACCGTTGCGAGTACCGCGGGGTCCACAGGGTCCCCGATGTTGACCTCGGGCGTGTGCGCGGGGTGCCGGTCGAGCCAGGCGGGGTGGTACTCGCAGTCCGCCTCGGCGGGGAACAGCGCAGCGTAGGCGATCCGCGCCTCCACCAGGTCCTGGAAGAAGTGGCTGCCGAACGAGAGGTCGGGGACGATGCCGGCATCGGGGTCGGCCACCTCCACCAGTATGCGCACGCGGTCAATATCGGCGAAGCGCACGGGCACGCCCAGTTCGGGGGTGCTGGTGCCCCAGCGGCCGGGGCCGATCAGGAGCGTGGTGCAGTCACCAGGGGTGGCATACTGGCGGTTGAGGGCGCCCACCAGGCGGGCGACGGCGTATTTCTGCGGGCGGGGCAGCTCGGCGTAGCGTGCGCCGTCCACGCGGATGACGCGGTCGATGGCAAGGTCCAGATTGCCGCCCATAAAGCGGCCCTGGCTGGCGAACAGCAGCCGCTGCGGGTCGACCTTCCCGGGCAGTTCCACCGGCCGGTCGCTGCCCAGGGTGGCGAGCGGCCGGCACTGCACCAGGTTCACGCCGGCGTTGCCTTCGGCGTCGAGGTGCACAGTGAACTCGACGTCCACCGGGTGGGCGTAGGCGGCCTCCAGGGTCTTGAGCAGGTCGCGCATCAGCGGGGCGAAGCCGGTGCGCTGCAGCAGCGGGGTGAAGGTCACCCGCCACAAGCGCTCCTCGCGCCCCTGTTCGCGGGCGCGGCGGCGGGCCTCACGGTCGACCTCGCCGAGCAGGTTCAGGGGCAGGTCCGGCGCGGCCTCGGCCAGTTCCTGGATGGGGACGACGGCCTCGCGGTTGGCCTGGATGTCGAGGACGTCGGCGGCGTGCTGCGAATAGCGGTACGCCTCCTCCGGGCTGCGAAACGGCCGCCGTTCGGGCTGGTCCAGCGCCACCACGCAGGCATGGTCGCGCGCGACCCGGTCCACCGCGCGGGTGCCCAGACCCAGCACCAGGCGCAGCATCCCGGCGGACGGATCCAGCGCGCCGTCCCAGACGAAGGTGTTCCACGAGACCCCGACCCCGGCGGCGTCCGGAAGGTAGTAGTGCCCGTGGTAGCGGCCGTTGACCCGCTGCAGCAGCAGCGCCATGGGTTCTTCCTGATCCATCAGGCCACGCTGCTGGCGGTAGCTCAACGCGTCGTCGCTCATGGTCGAGGCATAGACCCGGCGGATGGCGTCCTCCAGCTGCGCCAGACGCTCGCCGGGACTGCCCTGGTTTACGCAGAACACGCTCTCGTACTTGCCGGCAAAGGCGTTGCCGAAGCCGTCTTCCAGGAGGCTGCTGGAACGCACCAGGATCGGGTACTGCCCGTAGTGGTCGAGCACCCGCTCCAGCTCGCGGCGCACCTCCGGCGGGATCTCGCCGTGCAGCATGTCCCGGCGCAGGCTGCGCGCCTCGTCGAAGTAACCCTCCGCGGTGCGCTGGCGCATCAGCCGCGGCCACCAGCCGTTGTGCACCAGATAGGCGTAGTACACGTCCGCCCCGATGAAGTGCGAGTCGTGGGGCTCCAGCGCCCGCCTCCAGCGCTGCGGGTCCTGCGCGAGCAGCATGCGCCGCGCCAGCAGCATGCCCGCAGCCTTGCCGCCGATGTAGCCGCTGCCGACCATGTGGCTGCGGACCGCCAGCAGTTCCTCCAGCCCGAGGTGACGCCGCGCCAGTTCCAGCAGGCGCTCGTCGCGGCCGATCAGCACCCGCAGGATCTCGTCCTGCACCCGGGCACGGTCGGCCGCCGGCGCCCCCTTCGCCAGCGCATCGGAGGCGGCGAGGAACAGGCGGTCCCAGTAGTCCAGTAGCTGCCGGCCGTGCGGCTGCCCGGGGCGCTGCTCCTCCAGCAACGCCTGCAGCCGCGTGGCCTCGCTGCTGTCCACCACCGGCACGAACTGCGTACCGTGCTGACGGTGCGGCAGGAACATCGTCGGCGAGCTGCGCTGCCACACCTTCACCGGCTGCACATGCACCGCCTCGCCGGCGCGGCGCACGTCGATCAGCACCTGCGTGGTCTCGCGGATGCGCGACAGCGTGGTGTGCGAATGGCTGTGCGGATGCAGCGCGAACCAGGCCACCGTATCCATCTCGTACAGATAGGGGCAGATGGCGCGGAAGAAGTTTCCCACCATGTGGTCGGTGGCCCAGGCCTCCAGCAGGTCGGAGAGGCAGTCGCACAGATAAAAGGCGCCGCGACCATGCTCGGTGATCAGGCGGAACACATGGCGGGTAAACGGCTCGAAGCCGCGTAACGCGTCGATGGCGACCACTTCGATGCCCGGGCCCGGCTCCACCAGCGGCGCATGCGCGCCAAAGCGCAGATAGATGATGGAACGGTCCTGGGCGCGGGCGGCGGCCACGAACGGCCGGACAAAGCGGCGGTAGTCCGCGATGTCATCGACCCGCCAGACCACGTTGTCGCCGATCCGCAGTCCGTCGAGCACCCGATCCAGGCCGTCCAGCCCGGTGGAGACTGCCTCGTGCTGAGGTTGGCGATCGGTGGCCATCAAGCGCCCGTGCGGTCTGGGCGCCCCACAGTACCCCCTGCCCCGCAGGTGCTCAACGCTCGGCACACCCACCCGGCACCGCGAGTACACCCAACAGGCGTCACTTGGCTTACCATGGACTATCCTGCCCCAGCGGCAACAGGAGATCGACCATGAAGACATCTTTGATTCTGACGCTCATCGGACCGGACCACCCGGGACTGGTCAGCGCGGTAGCGGCCCGGGCACGTGCGGCGGGCGGCAACTGGCTGGAGAGTCGGATGGCACATCTGGCCGGGCAGTTTGCCGGGGTGGTACTGCTGGAGGTGGATACCGAGAACGCCGACGCGCTGGAGGCCGCGCTGCGCGGGCTCGAAGGCGACGGGCTGCAGGTGCATATCCAGCGGGGCAGCGAACTGCCGCCGGCGGCGCGGCATCCGGTGGTGCTGGACCTGATCGGGCACGACCGACCGGGAATCGTGCAGGACATTACCGCCGTGCTCTCGCACCACGGCGTAAGTGTCGAGACGCTGGAGACCGCCTGCGAGCCGGGCTCGATGACCGGCGAGCCGATGTTCCGCGCGATGGCCCGCCTGGGCGTTCCCGAGGACCTGGACCTGCACACACTGCAGGATGACCTGGAGGCCCTGGCCAACGAGCTGATGGTCGACCTCGAACTCCACGACCCGCTGCAGGAACCGCCCGAGGCCGTAGCCTGAACACCTCCCGACGCGGGTAGGCAACATCCTGCACCCACAGGCTGCCGTTGAGCGCAGCGAAACGCACCACTTCCCCGCTCGGTGCATCCCCCGATGCGATTCGCTTCGCTCATCACATCCTACGACGCTTCTTCATCCGGTCTGTACGCCAATGGCGTAAAGCGTAACGCCGTTCAACGCGCCACGTCAGGGCGCGGCGCGGTGGCGGCGGGCGGCGTCGAGGCGGCGGACAAAGTCCTGCATCAGGGTGGTGTAGAGCGTTTCGCCGAGGACCTTGTCCTCGATGCCGGCGTCGAGGTTGGGGTTGTCGTTGACCTCGATGACCATCACGCCGCGCGGGGTCTGCTTGAGATCGACGCCGTAGAGGCCATTGCCGATCAGGTTGGCGGCCTTGACGGCCGTCTTGACCACGGCGGCGGGAACGTCCGCCAGTGCCAGCGTGCGAAAGCCGCCCTCGCGCGGGCCGCCCTTGGCGTCGTGATTGACGATCTGCCAGTGCTTGCGCGACATCAGGTACTGTGAGGCGTACAGCGGCTGCCGATTGAGCACCCCGATGCGCCAGTCGAACTCGGTGTAGACGAATTCCTGGGCGAGGATCAGATCGCTCTCCTTCAGCAGGCGCCGGGCAATGGATTCCAGCTCGGCGCGGTCGTTCGCCTTGAATACCCCGCGCGAGAAGCTGCCGTCCGGGATCTTGAGCACCACGGGATAACCGATCTGTTCCTCCGCGCGCAGGATGGTCTCGCGGTTGAGGATCACGGTCTTTGGCGTCGGCACGCGATGGGCGGCCAGGCGCTCGGCCAGATAGACCTTGTTGGTGCAGCGCAGGATGGAGTCGGCGTCGTCGATCACCACCATGCCCTCGGCCTCGGCCTTGCGCGCGAAGCGATAGGTGTAGTGGTCGATGGCCGTGGTCTCGCGGATAAACAGGGCGTCGAACTCCGCCAGCCGTGGCAGATCGCGTGCCTGGATCAGCTCGACATCCATCCCCTGCTCCTGCCCGGCGCGGGCGAAGCGCTTGAGCGTGGCCGGCGTGGACGGGGCCATGGCCTCGTCCGGGTTGTGCAGGATGGCCAGCTCGTAGCGCGCGCTGCGTGCCCCGCGGCGGCGGCGCCAGGGTTTGGAGAGGTAGCGCTCCAGCGCGGCGAAGAAGGCTGGCTCCTGCTCGGGTTCCAGCGCGTTCAGCGCGAACGGGCGAAGGGCGTGGATCTGCCAGCGTCCCTGCAGCCGGAACTCCACCCGGAACATCGACGCGGGGAACAGGGCGAACAGCTGCGCGGCGATCTCCTGCAGTGCCGGCTCGTCGCACTGGCCGAACAGCACGGTCAGCTCCAGGCGCTCGGGCTGCGCGCCCTGGCGGCTGCGGCCCAGAACGCGCGCCACGCGCTCGTCCAGCTCCTCGGTATCCAGGCTGTAGATCGACTTGCGCGACAGGTCCTGCAGGGTGCGCACGCTGGGGATCACCCGGTGCCCGCGCGCCTCCGCCAGCAGCGAGCCGTAGTACCCGGCGGACAGGTAACGCTGGCTGCGGCACAGGTTGATCACACGCAGGGTGGCCGGGTCGTCGGCGGCCGGGCCGCGCAGGTAGTCGTCGATGGCCATGACCGGAAGGTCGGGGAAGTGCGGCTTCCAGTCCGCCCGGCGCTCGACCAGGATGCGGTGCTCAGGCATGCGCGCCCTCCGCCGCCCGGCGCGGGCCGACGATCACCGCTGCCTGCAGGCCCGCGCGGCCGTAGCGCGCCATGCGCTCGAAGTCCGCACGCGCGATCGGCATGTTCACCGAGTCCACCGCGCGCTCCCCTTGCTCCACGTCCACGAACGGGTCATGCACGTAGACAAAGCGCTCGTCGAAACCCGTCACCGTGACCCAGTGCGGGAAGCGCTCGGCATACAGCCGCACGCTGCTGATCAGAACCACTGGCACCCCGCCTTCGCCAAAGCGCGCCTCCAGCTGGGACACGTTCACCGGGCCGTGCACCACCGGCACCCCGAGCTGTTCCAGCTCCTCGACCATGTCCTCCTGCACCAGCTGCATCACCTCCTTCTTCTCCGCGCTGCGCACGGAATCCCCGAACGCCACCCCGCGATCGCGCACCAGCAGTTCCACCTCGAACCCACGATGGGCGGCCGCCAGCGCGAGCCCGTACGGCCCGCAGCCGCCGTGGCCCGAGGTCATAAAAATCGTGGTGGCGTCGCGCCAAAGGCGCAGCTCCAGGCGCCGGTCCAGCTTCAGCGCCGGGTCCACCGCGCGCATCGCCATCATCAGCGCAGCCGGGCCACAGGTGAACTCCAGCGTCTGCGCGTAGTACGGGGCGCGTACCAGCGCCGGATCGGGGCCGGTCGCCAGCGACTTCTGCAGCCGCAGCGCATCCATGTGGTCCTCGTAGTAGTCGTCGATGGTGCCGAAGTCGCGATACCCGAGCCCGCGGAACAGGGCCAGGCTGGCCGCATTGTCGCGCCGCACCTCCAGACGCAGATCGGTCCGCCCGTGCTGGCGCGCCGCGTCTTCCGCCGCCTCCACCAGGCGCCGGCCCAGCCCCTGGCCGCGCGCCCGCGCGCTGACCGCAATCGAGTACAGCCGCGCCAGCGACGTCCCGCGGCTGAACAGCAGCATCACGTAGCCGAGCAGGCCCTCCCCGCCGGGTCCCTCCGCCACCAGCGTGGCCGCATGCCCGCGCGTCAGCAGGTAGCGAAATTGCCGCCGCGAGATGCGATCGATCTCGAACGCCGCATCCTCCAGCGCCACCAGCGCCTCCAGATCCTCCAGCGTGGCCGGACGGATCAAGGGCGATTCCGCGGCGGGCGCGACCCGTTGCTTGACCTGCTGGCTCACGCTCCTCTCCCGGCGGCGGCCCGATCTCCATCGTAGCGCAACCACCGGGCGCCAATAGGCCGCTCCAGCAGGAATATTTGCCGACGGCAAGACCCCGGCTAACGTAGTGCCCCGGACAGTTCGTCCAGGCCGCCGATGGTGGCCGTGGGCTCCTTACCCCAGGGGTCGAACAGGCCCTGCCGCGCCCGGTCAAGCCAGACCGTGCGCATGCCCGCAGCCTGCGCACCGATCACGTCGAAGGGGTTGCCTGAAACCAGCCATGCCTGCCGGGGCAGCGCATTCGCCCGCTGCAGGAAATGCCGGTACACGCGCGGGTCCGGTTTGAAGCAGCCAATCTCGTCCACGCTGACGAGATCCTCGAAGCGATCCGTCAGCCCGCCGTTCCGCAGCAGCCCGATAACCGTCTCGGCCGTCCCGTTGGAGAACGCGAATAGACGGTGTCCCTCCGCCCGCAGCTCGTCCAGGGCCGGCCCTGCATCGGCGAAGGCCGGGAGCTCTCGATAGCGCCGCAACAGCTCCGCCTCCTGCTCCGCTTCGAGCGCGATACCCAGTGCCTCGCAGCAGTACCGCAACGCCTGCTCGGTGCAGGTGTCGAAATCCGCGTACGCCCCCATCAGCCCGCGCCGGAAGGTGTACTCCAGCTGCTTCTCGCGCCAGGCCCGCGCCAGCACCGGCGCCCGGTCGCCCATCCACCCCTCGAGCGTCGCCGCAATCCCCTGCGTATCGATCAGCGTCCCGTACACATCAAACGCCAGCGTCTGCCGCATAGCCCCTCCCGGATGTAACCACCAAACCGCCATCTCGCACTACCGGCCACAAGATGCCAGTATGAGAATTACGCTTGCGCCGGTCATTGCCCCCAGCGATACCAGGAAGATGGTGACATGAAGATCAAAGACCTTATTGACGAAGCCGAGTCCCTGCCCGTGGAAGAGCGCGCTCTGGTGGTCGATTCCCTCCTGCGCAGCCTGACCCCCCCCGATGCGGGCGTGGACCGCAAATGGGCGGAGGTCTCGCGGAAGCGCCTGGAAGAGATCCGCTCGGGCACAGTCGAAGCGATTCCTGGCGAACAGGTCTTCGAGAGGATATGGAGCCGGTTTGAACGATGAGTTTTCGCTTTCACCCGGAAGCGGAGCAAGAACTCACCGAGGCCGTTCAGTACTACGAAGAAATCGAGCCCCGCCTCGGGAACGATTTTGCAGTTGAAGTGTTTGCAGCGGTGCAACGCGCCATCGCCTACCCGCGTGCCTGGACCGTTCTGGAGGGCGAAGTGCGGCGCTCATTCGTGAAGCGGTTTCCGTATGGGGTTCTCTACGCAGAAGAGGACGGGGGCATCCTGATTCTCGCGGTCATGCACCTGCACCGCCACCCGGATTACTGGAAGGAACGCACACGGGAAGGCTGATGACTGCCCCCCAGACAGCGGCAGCCATGCGGCTGGCCAAGGATCTGGACATGCGGGTACGACACGGCACACTGAGTGCGATGTCCCGTCAATCGAAGCACTGGAGTCGTCGATGAGCATGCAGGAGACCATTACCCGGAAGCTGGAGGAGCGCTTTGCGCCCGAGCATCTGGAGGTGGTGAACGAGAGCCACATGCACAACGTGCCGCCGGGTTCGGAGTCGCATTTCAAGGTAACGGTGGTATCCGAGGCCTTTCGCGACCAGAAGCTGATCGCGCGGCACCGGCTGGTGAACCAGGCCCTGGCCGACGAGCTGGCCGGGGGCATCCACGCCCTGGCGCTGCACACGCTGGACCCGGACCAGTGGTTCGAGCGTGCCGGCAAGGTCGCCGACTCCCCGCCCTGCATGGGTGGCGACGGCGGCAAGGCCTGATCGCTTGTCGATGACGGCTAACGCCGCGGCCGACTCGGTCGTGGATGACATCCTGCGCGCCCGGCTGGAGGCGCCCGGGCTGATGGACCTGCTCGGCCAGATCGAGGCCAGCCTGAACCCGGCGGCCAGCCACCCGCCGCTGCCGGGTGTATCCGAGCACCTGGGGCCGGACCGCCACATCGTGCTGTGGCTGATCGACGGCTTTGCCACCCGCTACCGCCGCCACTTGCCGCTACTGGGCACGGACTACGTGACCGACCTCGAGACCGTGTTCCCCAGCACCACGGCGACCGCGATCAGCAGCATCCTGACCGGGCGCACGCCCGCGCAGCACGGCCTGCTCGGCTGGCACACCCGCCTGCCGTCCGCCGAGCGCACGCTGACGGTACTGATGGGCCAGGAGCGCGACGCCGAAGACCGCCCGGCCACACTCGGTTACCGCGAGCTGACCGGCCGCGTACAGCCAGACCGCCTGGTCGACCGGCTCGGCTGCCACACCACCATGATCGGACCGGACTGGATTGGCGGCACCCCGTACAACCGCATGATGAACGGCTCGGCCGCGTTCATCGGCTTCGAGGACCTGTCCGAGCTGCCGGCACGGGTGGCGGCGCACGTGAACGCGACGCCGGGACCGCATTTCACCTATGTGTACTGGTCGGAGCTCGACCACCTGGGCCACACCTATGGCCCGGAGAGCCCGGAGGTGGAACGCCACCTGAAGCAGCTGGACCTGGCCTACACCGCGACCTGCGCGCAGATCCAGCGCCCGGAAAGCGTGTTCCTGACTACCGCCGACCACGGCATGCGCAGCATGGAGCGCCGCCTGGACCTGCGCGAGCACCCGGCGGTGCAGGCCTGCCTGCTTCACCGCCTGACCGGCGAGCCACGCGCGGCCATCGCCCATGTGCGCGAAGGACGCGACACGGACTTCCTGACGGCCCTGGACGCCGCCTTCGGCGCGGACGTAGCCGCAGTCCCCGCCGCTGACTGGCTGGGGCCTGGCACGCTGGGCCTGCCCCCAGGGCATCACCGTGAGCACCCCGAGCTGCGGGCACGCGCCGGCGACTACCTGCTGCTGCCCGCGGAGGACGCCTACCTGGTGGACCCGCCGGACGACGACGAGGGGCCGTTCTTCGTCGGCGCCCACGGCGGCCTGTCGCCGGAAGAGCGGCATATTCCCCTGTTTCTTCGGAATATCGGCCAGTCGCGGTAAACTGCCGGGTTCTGTGCCGGTCAAACGGGCTGGCGCTGGCTGAAACAAGACTGTCCCGAGATCCCATGAACGACACCGCCGACCAGACCTACAACAATGCCGCCCAGCACCTGATCGAGCTGGCGAACCGGCTTGCCGATGACGGCCAGGCCGCTGAAACCGGCGATGTCGCCGACGGCCTGCTGGCCGGTGCCGTGCACTTCTGGCTGTACAGCCGCCAGCCCTGCGGCGATCCGTTGTGCGAGGACTGCGCCCCGTTCTCGGACGCCGAGAGCCGCCTGGCCATGCTGCACGAGCTGATCGACGAGCTGGCGCGCGACAGCGACTACTTCCACGCCACCACCGACACCACCGTCGGCCACGCCTGACCCGCTACGCCCGAACCGATGCCGGTCACGCCCTTTCGCCCCGGGACCGATACCTGGTTCGGCGAGGCCTTCGGGCAGGCGACCGCGATCCAGTCGCGCGGCTGGCCCGCGATCCGGGCCGGCCACCACTGCCTGCTGATCGCCCCCACCGGCAGCGGCAAGACCCTCGCCGCTTTCCTCAGCGCCATTGACCGCCTGACCGGCGAGCCAGCACCGGATGCCCGTCACGGCTACTCGGTGCTGTACATCTCGCCGCTGAAGGCGCTGGCCACCGACATCGAACGCAACCTGCGCGCCCCGCTGACCGGGATCGCGCAGACCGCCGCGCGCCTTAGCGAAACCCCAGGCGAGCCGGTAGTACACGTCCGCACCGGCGACACCCCGCAGGCCGAGCGCCGCGCGCAGGCGCGCGAACCCGGCGACATCCTGGTGACCACGCCGGAATCGCTGTACCTGCTGTTGGGCTCGAAGGCCGCCGAAAACCTCGAGTCCATCCACACGGTGATCATCGACGAGGTGCATGCGCTGGCCGGCAACAAGCGCGGAGCGCACCTCGCCCTGTCACTGGAACGGCTGGCCGAACGCTGTGGCGAGGACCCGCAGCGCATCGGGTTGTCCGCCACCGTGCACCCGGTGGAGGTGGCGCGCGGCTTCCTCGGCGGCGACCGCGAGGTGGAGGTGATCGACGCCGCCGAGCCACCGCGCCTGGACCTCGAGATCCTTGCCCCCGAGGAGCCACCCGCCGAGCACGCACCCGCCACCGTCGAGGGCCCGGATACGACGAGCCCCTCAGCCGGCCCGATCCCGTCCGGCTCCATCCTCGGCGCGGTCTACGGCCAGGGCACCGGGCAGCTCCCCACCGCTGGCGGCGACCGCGCCGCACGCCTGGAGCCGCGCCTGCTGGCCGCGATCCTGGAGCACAGCTCCACCATCGTGTTCGTGAACAGCCGCGGGCTGTGCGAGCGTCTGGTCCAGCGCATCAACGAGGCCTGGCGCGAGCAGCAGCCGGAGGATGCCGAACCGGTGGAGGATCTGGTCGCCGCTCACCACGGCAGCGTGTCCCACGAGCGCCGCGCCGAGATCGAGGGCCGGCTGAAGACCGGGCGCCTGCGCGGCATCGTCGCGACCAGCTCGCTGGAACTGGGCATCGACATGGGCGCGGTGGACCTGGTGATCATGGTCGAATCCCCCGGCGCGGTCGCCCGTGGGCTGCAGCGCGCCGGGCGTGCCGGGCACGGCGTGGGCCAGGTCTCGCGCTCGCTGCTGCTGCCGCGCTTTCGCGGCGACCTGCTCGAATGCGCGGTGATCGGCGAGCGCATGCAGGCCGGCGCGCTGGAACCGATCCACGCCCCGCACAACCCGCTGGACGTGCTGGCCCAGCAACTCGTCGCGATGGTCTGCGAACGCCCGCGCACGGTGGACGAGCTGCACGCGCTGGTCCGCCGCGCCGCACCCTGGCGCGAGCTGTCGCGGGCGCTGCTCGAGGCCACGCTGGACATGCTCTCCGGCCATTACCCGAGCACCGACTTTGCCGACCTGCGCCCCTGGCTCGCCTGGGACCGCGCCCGCGACGAGCTGACCCCGCGCCGAGGAGCGGCACTGGCCGCGCGCCTGAACGCCGGGACCATCCCCGACCGCGGGCTGTACGGCGTGCATGTCGGCGAGGGCGGGCCGCGCATCGGCGAACTGGACGAGGAGATGGTGTTCGAGCTGAAGACCGGCGAGAACGTGACCCTGGGTGCCAGCACCTGGCACGTGGAGGCGATTACCCGCGACCGCGTGCTCGTCTCCCCCGCCCCCGGCGAGGTCGGCAAGCTGCCGTTCTGGCATGGCGACGGCCCCGGCCGCCCGATCCAGCTCGGCCAGGCCATCGGCGCCGCGACCGAGCGGCTGGCCCGCATGAACCGCGCCGAACGCACGACCTGGCTCAGGGAACACGCGCCACTGTCGGAGGCGGCGGTCGAGACCCTGTGCGACTACATCGACGAGCAGCGCGAGGCCACCAGACAGCTGCCCTCCGACCAGCGCATCGTGGTCGAGCGCTTCCGCGACGAGGTCGGCGACTGGCGCGTCTGCATCCTGACCCCGTTTGGCGCGCGCGTGCACGCCCCCTGGGCGCTGGCCCTGCAGGGCGCGCTGACCAGCCGCTCCGGCTTCGAGGTGCAGGTGATGTACACCGACGACGGCATCGTGCTGCGCCTGGCCGACAGCGAGGACCTGCCCGATCTGGACAGCCTGTTCCCCGACCCGGAGGAGCTGGAGGAGGCGGTCACCCGCGAGCTGGGCAACTCCACGCTGTTCGCCAGCGCCTTTCGCGAGAACGCGGCACGCGCCCTGCTGCTGGTACGCAACCGCCCCGGCCAGCGCACCCCGCTGTGGGCGCAGCGCCTGAAGTCGCAGCAGCTGCTGGCCTCGGTGCGCGAGTACGCGAGCTTCCCGGTGGTGCTGGAGACCTACCGCCAGGTGCTGGCCGACGTGTTCGACCTGGACGCCCTGCGCCAGATCCTGCGCGGCGTGCAGGAACGCCGCATCCGCGTGCACGAGGTGGAGACGCCGCAGGCCTCCCCGTTCGCCCGCAGCCTGGTGTTCGCCTATGTCGCGGCCTACATCTACGAGCAGGACGCGCCGATGGCCGAGCGCAAGGCCCAGGCGCTCACGCTCGACCGCGGCATGCTGGCCGAACTGCTGGGCCAGGCCGAGCTGCGCGAACTGATCGACCCCGAGGCCCTGGCCGAGCTGGAGGCCGAGCTGGCGCACGCCACCGAGGCGACCCGGGTGCCGGACGCCGACGCCCTGCACGACCTGCTGCGCCGGCGCGGGGACCTGAGCCCGGACGAAGTGGCGGCCGCCTGTGCCGAGGCACCGGGGCCGTGGCTGGAACAGCTCGCCCGGTCCCTGCGCGCGGTGGAGGTGCGCATCGCCGGCGAGTCGCGCTGGATCGCGGCCGAGGACGCCGCGCTCTACCGCGATGCCCTCGGCGTGGTGCCCCCGCCCGGCCTGCCCGCCGCCTTCCTGGAACCGCCGCAGCGCCCGCTGGAACAGCTGCTGCGCCGCTACGCCCGTACCCACGGACCTTTCCGCAACGAGGACCTGGGCGCTCGCTACGGCCTCGCGCCGGGCGCACTGCTGCCGGCGCTCGAGAGCCTGGAGCGCGCCGGCGTACTGCTGCGCGGCGAGATCCGCCCGCAGGGCACCGGCGAGGACTGGTGCGAACTGGACATCCTGCGGCGGCTGAAGCGCCGCACCCTAGCGCGGCTGCGCGACGAGGCGGCGGCGGTGGACGCCCGCGCACTGGGCCGCTTCCTGCCGGCCTGGCAGGGTCTGACCGAACCCGGACGCGGGGCCGGCGCCCTGCGCGACACGCTGACGCAACTGGAGGGCATCGCCCTGCCCTGGTCCGCCTGGACCGCCCACGTACTGCCGATGCGGGTGCGCGACTTCTCGCTGGATGCGCTCGACCGCATCACCGCCTCCGGGGAGTTCGTCTGGGTGGGCAGTGGTGCGCTGGGCCAGCGCGACGGGCGCCTCCGCTTCCTGCGCCGCGAACAGGCGATGGTGCTGCTGGAACCGGAGGCCGGTGCCGCGGATACCCCCGCCAGCGACGACCCGCTGGCGCAGGCGATCCTGGAGGCCCTGGACCGGCGCGGCGCCTGCTTCTACCTGGAGCTGGAACGCGCAGCCCGGACGGCGCAGCCGGACGCCCGCCAGGACGCGATCGAAACCGCGATCTGGGACCTGGTCTGGGCCGGGCAGATCACCAACGACACCTTCGCGCCGCTGCGCAGCCTCGGTCAGCGCCGGACCTCCGCGCGCGGCCGGCGACGCCCGGGACAGGGTCTGGCGGGCGGGCGCTGGTCACGGGTCGCCGAGCTGATCGACCCCGGCGTGTCGCTGACCGAACGCGCCCGCGAACAGGCCGAGAACCTGCTGGCCCGGTACGGCGTGGTCAGCCGCGAGATGGCCCGCGCCGAGGGCCTGCCGGGCGGCTTCGGGCGCGTGTATCCCGTCTACCGCGCGATGGAGGACGCCGGCAAGCTGCGCCGTGGCCACTTCGTCGAGGGCCTGACCGGCGCTCAGTTCGCCCGCGCCGGCGCAGTGGACCGCCTGCGCGCCCTGGAACGCGCGGCCGACGACACCCCCGAGCCGCAGTGGCTGGCGAGCGTCGACCCGGCCAGCCCCTGGGGCCAGCTCCTGCCCTGGCCGCAGCCGCCGGAAGCGGCCGAGGGCCGCCTGCGCCGCGTGGCCGGGGCGCTGGTCGCGCTGGCCGGCGGCCAGCCGCTGCTGTACCTGGCCGCCTCCGGTCGCCAGCTGTTCGTCTGGGAGACCATCCCCGGCATCGACACCGCGGAGGAGCACGCCGCCCTCGTCACCGAGGCCATCCGCCAGCTCGCCGGGAGCCGCTGGCTGCCGAAGCGCCGCGGCGTCACCATCGAGAGCATCAACGGCGAACCGGCGCGCCAGTCCCCGTTCGCCGCCGCCCTGCGTGCCGGCGGCGCCCTGGGCGAGGTCCGCGGCCTGCGCCTGGAGCCACCCGCCGGCCGCCGTTGATGCGATTCGCTGCGCTCATCGGCATCCTACCGTGACATCGGCGCGGCCTAGGGTGCGTTGAGCCCTGCGAAACGCACCGTTCGCCCGGAATCTCTCGAAGCTCGAACGGCTGCCCCAACCCATCGGCATATCGCAGTCGCCCATCACACGAGCCCGGGCAAAAAACGCCTGTCTGGCTGGACACTCGCACCACCGGTACGGCAGAATCCCGTTCATTCGATGCACCTTCCATTTTTGGTGCAATCGCGTCCATTCACGACAGGATCGCTGCCGATTCCGCCCATCATGCCTTCTATCCTGCTACTCAACGGCCCCAACCTGAACCTGCTGGGACAGCGGGAGCCGGAGCGGTACGGGCACCATACGCTGGCGGACATCGAGGCCGACCTGACTGCGCACGCCCAGGCCGCCGGGGAGACCCTGGCCTGCTTTCAGAGCAACCACGAGGGCGAGCTGATCGACCGCATCCATGCGGCACGCAACGAGGGCGTACGCCGCATCCTGATCAACCCGGGCGGCCTGACGCACACCAGCGTAAGCCTGCGCGACGCCCTGCTGGGCGTCGACATCCCGTTTTACGAGATTCACATCAGCAACATCCACGCGCGCGAGGCGTTTCGTCATACTTCGCGCCTGGCCGATGTCGCCGCCGGCACCCTGAGCGGGTTCGGCGTCATCGGCTACCGGATGGCACTGGACGCGGCAATCGCGGCCCTCAAGGAGTCATAGACACCCCATGGATATTCGCAAGGTCAAGAAACTGATCGATCTGCTCGACGAGAGCGGCATCCACGAGATCGAGATCCACGAAGGCGAGGAATCGGTGCGCATCACCCGTTCGCCGAGCGGCTCCGCCGTGGCCGCCGCCCCGGCAGCGATGCCCGCCCCGGCACCGGCCGCCGCCCCGGCCGCCCCGGCGGGCGAGGCCGCGGCACCGGCGGCGCCGGAAGTGGACGGCCACCCGGTCACCGCGCCGATGGTCGGCACCTTCTACCGTGCCCCGAGTCCCGGCGCGAAGCCCTTTGTCGAGGTCGGCCAGACGGTAGAGGTCGGCGAGACGCTGTGCATCATCGAGGCGATGAAGATGCTCAACCCCATCGAGGCGGACCAGGCCGGCACCATCCGCGACATCCTGGTCGAGAACGGCAACCCGGTGGAATACGGCCAGCCCCTGTTCATCATCGGCTGACGCCCCCCCGACTTCGCTGCCTACAGGTCCGAGCATGTTTGAAAAGATTCTGATCGCCAACCGCGGCGAGATCGCCCTGCGGGTCCTGCGCACCTGCCGCGAGATGGGCATTGCGACGGTCGCGGTGCACTCCAGCGCCGACCGCGACCTGAAGCACGTGCGCCTGGCCGACGAGTCGGTCTGCATCGGGCCGGCCGCCTCCGGCGAGAGCTACCTGAACATCCCCGCGCTGATCGCCGCGGCCGAGGTCACCGATGCCGGCGCGATCCACCCCGGCTACGGTTTCCTGTCGGAGAACGCGGACTTCGCCGAGCGCGTGGAGTCCTCGGGCTTTGCCTTTATCGGCCCGCGCGCCGAGACGATTCGCCTGATGGGCGACAAGGTCTCAGCCAAGCAGGCGATGCAGGATGCCGGCGTCCCCTGTGTGCCCGGCTCCGGCGGCGCGCTGACCGACGACGCCGACACCAACATGGCGCTGGCCCGCGAGATTGGCTACCCGGTGATCATCAAGGCCGCCGCGGGCGGCGGTGGCCGCGGCATGCGCGTGGTGCACACCGAGGGCGCGCTGCTGCATTCGATCTCGCTGACCCGCAGCGAGGCCCAGCAGGGGTTCGGCAACGACACCCTGTACATGGAGAAGTACCTCGAGCACCCGCGCCACGTGGAGTTCCAGATCCTCTCCGACAGCCACGGCAACGCCATCTGCCTGGGCGAGCGCGACTGCTCGATGCAGCGCCGCCACCAGAAGGTGATCGAGGAGGCCCCGGCACCGGGCATCACCGACGAACAGCGTCAGGCCATGAGCGAGCGGCTGGTGCGGGCCTGCCAGGAGATCGGCTACCGCGGCGCCGGGACCTTCGAGTTCCTGTACGAGAACGGCGAGTTCTACTTCATCGAGATGAACACCCGGCTGCAGGTCGAGCACACGGTGACCGAGCAGGTCACCGGTATCGACCTGGTGCGCGAACAGATTCTCATCGCGGCGGGCGAACCGCTGTCCCTGACCCAGGATCAGGTGGAGATCCGCGGGCACGCGATCGAGTGCCGCATCAACGCCGAGAACCCGGCCACGTTCATCCCCAGCCCGGGCACCATCCAGCAGTATCACGCCCCGGGCGGGCTCGGCATCCGCATGGACACCCACATCTACAACGGCTACGCGGTGCCGCCCTACTACGACTCGATGATCGGCAAGCTGATCGCCCACGGGTTTGACCGCAAGATCGCAATCGCCCGCATGCGCGGCGCGCTCGGCGAGATCGTGATCGACGGGATCGAGACCAACATCGCCCTGCACAGCGAGCTGATGAATGATGCGAACTTCCAGAACGGTGGGACCGATATCCACTACCTGGAGAAGAAGCTGAAGTCGCTGACCTGATGAGCCTCGCCGAGCTGCAGTGCCAGATTGCCCCGGAGCAGGCCGAGCCCCTGGAGGATGCCCTGTTCGAGCTTGGCGCCGTCAGCGTGGAGCTCCACGACGGCGCCGACGAGCCGCTGTTCGAGCCCCCGCTGGGTACCCATCCGCTTTGGTCCAGCGTGTGCCTGAAGGCCGTGTTCGCCGACGCCACCCAGGCCGAGCTGGCCGCCGCCTCGCTGGAGCGACTCCAGCCGGCGCCGGAATCCATCTCCGTGGTCGCGATCGAGGATCAGGACTGGGTGCGCGCAGGGCTCGATGGCCTGGGCGCCATCCACTGCGGGGGCCCGCTGTGGATCGTGCCCTCCTGGGAGACCCCGCCCGACGTCGAGGATGGCGTGTTCGTGCATCTCGACCCGGGCCTGGCCTTTGGCACCGGCAATCACCCGACCACCGCGATGTGCCTGAAATCACTGGCGGCGAACCCGCCACGCGACCAGCAGGTGCTCGACTACGGCTGCGGCTCCGGCATCCTCGCGATCGCGGCGCTGAAGCTGGGGGCACGACATGCAGTGGGCACCGACATCGACCGCCAGGCCGTCCAGGCCACCTACAGCAATGCGGCGGAAAACGACATCTCCGAGGACCGGATCGAGGTCGGACTGACCGATCACCCGGTACCCAATGCCGGCTTTGATCTGGTTATTGCCAACATCCTGGCCAAGCCCCTGATCGACCTCGCCCCGGAACTGGCCCGCGCGGCCCGCCCGGGGGCACGCCTGCTGCTGGCCGGCCTGCTGGAGCGCCAGGCCGACGAGGTCATGGCGGCCTACGCGGACGCCTTCGACATCGGGATCGAGGACACCCGCGAGGGCTGGGCCCTGCTCAGCGGGCGCCGGCGCTAGCGTATGCGCCCGCGACCGGTCTTCTGGCACGGCTGACCGGAGCCCCTCGCGATGCTCGCCCGCTGTCCCCATTGTGGGGTTGCCCACACCCTGACCCGCGGCGAAGAGCTACGACTGGACCGGGCACATTGTGATGCCTGCGGTGCGGACTTTGCGCTGTTCGTGGCACTCGAGATCGGCGGCGCCGGCGAACGGGCAACCGGCCCCGGCATCTCGGCGGTGCGCCACACTGCCTCCCTGGATATCGAGCGCAGCCCCCGGCGCCAGACACTGGAACTCGATATCGATACCCGCCCCGGGCAGACCACGGCATTTCCGGGACGACGCCCGGGGCGGGCCTTCGCTGCCTTTCTGGCCCTCCTGCTGCTCGCCCTCCTCGCCCTGCAACTCCTGCTGGCGCCGCCGGTGCCCCCGGGGGCCTGGAGCGGACTGGACGACGCCCGGGCGAGTCTCTGTGCCACCCCGCGGGTCGAGGATCTCTGCCCGCCATGGGAACCTGGGCGCGAACCGGCACGCATCCGCGTCTCCTCCCCCGACCTGCACCTCGCCAACGCGGGAGACCTGTCCATGCGCTTTGAGCTGGAAAGCCCACTGCAACAGGGATGGCCGGTCATAGACGTTTGGCTGTCGGACCGACTGGGGACACCCCGCGGCCATTGGCGACTCCATCCGGCGGACGGCCATGCCAACCTTCAGGCACCGATGGCGGCGGGTCACCGCTATGCGATCGAGATCGAATTACCTGATACCGGGCCGCACATCACCGGGGCCCACATCACGCTGCACTGACCCCGCCCCGCTCAACGCTGCTAGACTCTCGGGTTTTACCCTGCTGGTTCGAAATCCCGCATGCAGCTCGGCCCCCACCATTTCCCCGGCCCACCCGTGTTCCTGGCCCCGATGGCCGGGGTCAGTGACCGGCCGTTGCGCCTGATCGCGCGGCGCCTGGGCGCGAGCGCGGCTGTCTCGGAGATGGTCACCTCGGACACGCGCCTGTGGGGCAGCGACAAGAGCCGGCACCGGCTGGACCACCGCCAGGAACCCCGCCCGCGCATCGTGCAACTGCTGGGCAACGAACCCGAACCGCTGGCCGAGGCCGCGCGCGAGAACGTGCGCCGCGGGGCGGACGTGATCGACCTGAACCTCGGCTGCCCCGCCAAGAAGGTCTGCAGCAAGGCCGCAGGCTCGGCCCTGCTGGGGGAACCGGAGCGGGTACGCGAGCTGCTGACCGCACTGGTGGAAAGCGTCGAGGTCCCGGTCACGCTGAAGATGCGCCTGGGGCTGGATCGCGAGCGGATCAACGCCGAGACCATCGCGGGCATCGCGCAGGATTGCGGCATCGCGATGCTGACCGTGCACGGGCGCACCCGCGCCGACGCCTATCGGGGCACGGCCGACTACGAGGCCATCGCGCGTGTGGTACGCGCCGTTTCCATCCCGGTGCTGGCCAACGGCGATGTAGTCGACATCGACAGTGCGCGCCGGGCGCTCGCAACCACCGGCGCGACCGGACTGATGATCGGGCGCGGGGCACAGGGGCGCCCCTGGCTGCCCGGCCAGATCCGCGCCGCCCTGGCCGGCGAACCGGTGCCAGCCGACCCGGCATGGGATACGCTTCTTGCGCTGATCGAGGAGCATTTGCAGGCATTGCATGCGCAATACGGCGAAATGCAGGGCGTGCGTATCGCGCGCAAGCACCTGGGCTGGTATCTTCAGCACATGGGTCTCGGGGAGGACCCAACCCGGGCGGCACGGGCTTCCCTTCTCGCCGCCACTACCGCTAGTGAACAGCTTGGGCGCCTGCGCGCCATTCTGTCAGGAATCACAAGCGAGGCCGCATGAGGATGGACGTACCCTCTTTAGAACAAGAACAAAGCGGGGAACCGGTATCAAAAGCGGGGAACCGGTATCATCCGGCAACCTCGCGTCGGGCTGCGTACTCGCCGAGTCGGTGCGCAATGCGCTGGACCAGTATTTCGAGACGCTGGACGGGCAGAGTAGTCACGACCTCTATGCGCTCGTAATGAACGAGGTCGAGCGCCCGCTACTGGCCTGCGTGCTGGAGCGCTGCAACGGCAACCAGAGCCGGGCGGCGGCGCTTCTGGGGCTCAACCGCGCCACGCTGCGCAAGAAGCTGCGTGCCCATGGCCTGATCAGCGAGAACGGCCACGGGAACGGAAACGGGAACGGCGCCCAGCGCTAACTCACCCCGCCGGACCCGGCACACGCCCGCCACCTGCACGGGCGTGTGCGCAATCATCGACCGATCTAGCCCTTCCAGCCGAGGCGCTGCAGCGCCGTGCGGTGCAGTTCCGGCGTCGCGGCCGCCAGCACGTTGGTGGTCTGCAGGTCCAGCTCGCCGCCAGACAGATTGGTGAAGGTCCCGCCCGCCTCGCGCACAATCACGGCCAGCGCCGCGATATCGAGGATGTTCACATCCGACTCGATGATCAGGTCGATGCTGCCGCGCGCCAGCAGGTGGTAGTGGTAGAAGTCGCCATAGCCGCGCGTGCGATTGACCTCGGCCATGATCCCGCCCAGCGCCGCCCAGCCTTCGGGATTCTGCGCGAGGGTCTTCAGGTTCCCGGTGGACAGCGAGGCGCGGCCCAGCTCGGTGGTCGGGGCGACGGCAATCTTTTCGCCGTTGAGGTAGGCGCCCTGGCCCTTTTCCGCCCAGGCGCGCTCTCCGAACTGCATGCCATTGGACAGCCCCAGGATCAGATCGCCCTTGTGCATCAGCGCGATCTGGGTGGAGAAGAACGGGTAGCGACGCACGAAGCTCTTGGTGCCGTCGATCGGGTCGATCAGCCAGACATAGTCGGAGTCCATGTCCGACTGGCCGGTTTCCTCGCCGTAGAAGCCGTGATCCGGGAACCGCTCGCGGATCACCTGGCGGATCGCCTGTTCGCTTTCCACGTCGGCGCGCGTCACGGGCGTGTCGTCGGGCTTGGTCTCCACATCGACGCCGGCGGCGTAGTAGTGACGAATGACCTTGTCCGCGGCATCGGCGGCGGCCTGGGCGGCCTCCATAAACGCGCTTTGCTGCATGCTGCTACCCCTTCAAAAAAAGGAGCTATCTTAGCATGCCGCCCCCAGCGGCTCTGGCCAGGAAGCGGTCGGCGGTTGTCCCGGCCCCGGCATGCCCCGATAATGCCGCCATCTTTTCGAGGAGTCCGACATGCCCAAGAAGCTGCCCGACGTCAGCAATCTCGAACGCCTGGAACTGTTCGGCGAGGACTACAACCCGAGCGCGACCATCGAGAACGTGGACGGCCAGACCCTGTCGCTGCAGATCTACTACCAGCTGGCGCTGGACTACGGCGGCATCGGCCCGAAGGCCGCCAACTCCGGTTTGCTGATGTACGGCAGCCATGCCGACGATGCCCGCGCCAACCCGGGCAAACACCCGAACATCGACCGCCTGTTCGAGATCCTCGACAAGGGCTACTACCTGTCGGTGAAGGCTGTACCCAAGCGCAAGAGCCGCGCCAGCTAGTTCCTTGCGGAGACGTTCTCCCGTTCCGGCGCATACGTGCAAACCGGAACGCGTCCTCCGCACATCACGGCAGGCGGTTGGTGTGGATCACGCGCCAGCCGCGCGTCGGATGCCGATGCAGTCGGGTCCGGCTCGCATACTCGCATTCCAGCTGGAACAGCCGCTCGTCCGGCACCCCCATCACCCAGCCGACCAACGCACGGATGACCCCGGCGTGCACGATCACCAGCACTCGTTCCACCGGCTGGCCGCCGACCGTGGTCTCGAAGGCCGCCTCCACCCGCCGGCGAAAGGCGCCCAGCGGCTCCGCCCCGGCCGGCCGCGAATGGACCGGATCGGCATAGAACGCCCGGTATTCCTCCGGCCGTTCGCGCTGCAGCTCGACCCGTGTGCGTCCCTCCCAGTCGCCAAAGCCGACCTCGCGCAGGTCCGGCTCCAGATGCAGGGACAGGTCACGCTCGTCCGCCAGGCGCTCGGCAAACGCCCGGCAGCGGTGCATCGGCGAACTAACGACCGCCTGCCAGCCGTCATCGTCACGCACCGCGTGTTCCATCTGCGTCCACCCCTGCGCGCTGAGCGGGTCGTCGCAGCCATGCCCACGATAGCGCTGCCCGCCCTCCGGTTCGCCGTGTCGCAACAGATCCACAATCATGCCGTGTCCTCGCTCAGGCAGGCCTCCAGCCAGGCCCAGTCGAAATGCGGGCCCGGGTCGGTCTTGCGCCCGGGGGCGATGTCGCAGTGGCCCACCAGCGCATCCGGGGTAATGGCCGGAAAGCGTTCGCGCAGCCAGCCGATCAAACGGGCCAGCTCGGCGTACTGCACCGGCGTGAACGGATCGTCGTCGGTGCCCTCGAGTTCGATGCCAATGGAAAAATCGTTGCAGCGCTCGCGGCCACGCCACTGCGAGGCGCCGGCATGCCAGGCCCGCCGGGAGAACGGCACGAACTGGGTCGCCACCCCCGCCCGATCGATCAGCACATGGGCGGACACGCGCAGATCGGCGATCTGCGCAAAGTAGGGGTGGGCACCGGGGTCGAGCCGGTTCTGGAACAGTTCGGCCACGTGCGGCCCGCCGAACGTGCCCGGCGGCAGGCTGATGGCATGCACGACGATCAACTCGGGCTCCATCCCCGCAGGGCGTGCGTCCTGGTTCGGGCTCTCAAGCACTTGGGCCGACGGCCACCAGTCGCGATCGACGATCATAGTCTCGGTCACGGGGCCTCCTCGGGCGGGCGCTGCAGGCAGGCCGCGAGGGCCTCGAGCAGCAACGGCAGGCGTGGCGGGGCCTCGAGGCGGCCGTGGTAGGCACCGGCATTGAAAACGAACAGGGCCGGGAGGTGGAAGACCTCGAACTCGCGCACCAGCGCGGTATCCATCTCTGCATCGACGACGAACAGGGCGGGCGCTTCGGGCTCGGCCTGCCACTGCTCCAGCACCCGGCCCATCACCTTGCAGGCCCCGCAGCCCCGGCGGGTAAACAGGATCACCGCCGGACCCGGGACCTCCAGGAGGTGCTGATGAAAGTCGAACTGGGTCAGCCGGGGCAGGCCCGTCTGACGCAGGGTCGGGTCAGTTGGAGTTGTCTTCGGCCTGTCGCTCAATGGATTCACCGGCATCCTGCACGTCTTCGCCAAACCCCTCCATAGTGGCGCAACCAGCGATGCCAAGCGAGCCCAGAGCCACCAGCAGGATCAGCAGGGCGGCGGGAATGCATTGCGTGAAATGCATGCGAGCTCCTTGTCTCTTTCGTGATTCGGTCCGTGATACCGACCGACAAAGGGCACTCCAGGGACGGTCACACTTTATGAGGCGCACGCACTGGGGTAGTTTACGCGCCGCCCTCTTTTCGTGAAGGAAGTCGCAACCCTGTGTCCGACCTGAATCCGCAACAACAGGCGGCCGTGACCACCACGGACCGCCCCCTGCTGGTCCTGGCCGGAGCGGGCTCGGGCAAGACCCGCGTGATCACCGAAAAGATCGCGTACCTGATCGAGCAGCGCGGGCTCGAGGCGCGCCGGATTGTCGCAATCACCTTTACCAACAAGGCCGCGCGCGAGATGCGCGAGCGCGTCCAGGGACGCCTGTCGAAGGAACAGGCGCGCGGGCTCGGCGTCTCCACCTTCCACACGTTCGGGCTGAACTTCCTGCGCCGCGAACTGGACGCGGCCGGGCTGCGCGCAGGCTTCTCCATCCTCGATCCAGGCGACTGCCGCTCGCTGCTGCGCGAGATCACCTACCGCGACGATACCGGCTCCGAGGTCGACGCCCTGATCGGCCACATCAGCCGCTGGAAGAACGACTTGATGACGCCGGAAGAGGCGCTGCATGAAGCCAGCCAGATGAGCGACGCCCCGGAGGCGATCGCCGCGGCCAATCTCTACCCGCGCTACGAGGATGCCCTTCGCGCCTACAATGCGGTGGACTTCGACGACCTGATCAAGCGCCCGGTGGACTGCCTGCGTGCGGACACCGAGCTGCGCAACCGCTGGCAGGACCGCATCCGCCACCTGCTGGTGGACGAATACCAGGACACCAACTCCGCGCAGTACCAGCTGGTGCGCCTGCTGGTGGGCGTCAGTGACGGCCTGACGGTGGTCGGCGACGACGACCAGTCGATCTACGCCTGGCGCGGCGCCCGCCCGGAAAACCTCGCGCGTCTGCAGCAGGACTTCCCGCGCCTGGAGGTGATCAAACTGGAGCAGAACTACCGCTCCACCAACCGCATCCTGCATACCGCGAATGCGCTGATCGCCAACAACCCGCATGTGTTCGAGAAACGCCTGTGGAGTGCGCTCGGCGAGGGCGAGAAGATCGAGGTGATCGGCTGCTCCGACGCCGACACCGAGGCCGCGCGCGTAGTCTCCGAACTGATGCGCCGGCGCTTTCGCCTGAACGCGGGCTGGGGCGACTTCGCCATCCTCTACCGCAGCAACCACCAGTCACGGTTGTTCGAGAAGCTCCTGCGCGAGCAGGGCATCCCCTACCGCCTGAGTGGCGGGCAGTCGTTCTTCGAGAAGGCCGAGATCAAGGACCTGGTCGCCTATCTGCGCCTGCTCGCCAACCCGGACGACAACACCGCCTTCCTGCGCGTGGTCAATGTGCCGCGCCGCGAGATCGGCCCGGCGACGCTGGAGAAACTCGGCCACTACGCCAACCAGCGTGGCACCTCGCTGCTGCAGGCCGCGCGCGGGGCCGGCCTGTCCGAGTACATGGACGCCCGGGCGCAGGCACGCCTGGAACGCTTCACCGACTGGGTCGACGGCTTCCAGCGCCGCGGCGAGGACGAAGCGCCGGACGCCTTGCTGCGCACCCTGGTCGAGGACATCGACTACGAGTCCTGGCTGCTGGAGAACAGCTCCAACCCGCGGGCCGCGACCCGACGCATGGAGAACGTGCGCGAGTTCATCGACTGGGTCGGGCGCATGGGTGGCGGCAACACCACCGCGGAGTACGGCGACGACGAGGCAGACGACGAGCAGACCATGGACCTGGCCGATATCGTCAACCGCATCAGCCTGATGGACATTCTCGACCGCAACCGGGAGTCCCAGGACGGCGACGAGTCCGTGCAACTACTGACCCTGCACACGGCCAAGGGGCTGGAGTTCCCGCATGTCTGCCTGGTCGGCTTCGAGGAGGAGCTGCTGCCGCACCGGGTCAGCGTGGAGGACGATTCCATCGAGGAGGAGCGGCGGCTCGCCTATGTCGGGCTGACCCGTGCCCAGCAGACCCTGCTGATCACCTACGCCCAGAACCGGACCCGCTACGGCGAGACCCTCGAATGCGAGCCCTCGCGCTTTCTCGACGAATTGCCCGAAGAACACCTCGAATGGCCGGACGCCAGGCCGCCGGATCCCGAGACCCAGAAGCTCACTGCCCAGGCCCACCTGGCCGGCCTCAAGGCCATGCTCGGCAAATAGCCGCTGCGCGGCCGGGGAGCCTTCGCTCACTACTGGGGCGCCCGGCCCATTCCGGACGCCCCGGCCCGCTCCCCCCTTCGTCTTCTTGGCATCTCGCCGTGCGCGCCCAGCGCCTCAGGCGGCCCAAAAGTATGAAATTTGTCACACCCTGCTTTTGATTCTTATATCAAAGCCCCCACCTCAATTGAAGCCGCAAATGCGATCCATACGGATCTGATCAAGCAAGCCCCCTGTCCGGCCTCCGGCATCGACGGCATCAGTGGCGCAGCTTCAGGCCGACCTTGGTGATGCGGGCGCCGTCCATCTCGCGGATCACCAGGCGCATCGGGCCAAGGTCGACGGCGTCGCCGACGACCGGCTCGGCCTGGAGTTCACGACGCAGGTAGTCCTCCAGGGTGTCGCCCTGGTGTTCGGGCGGTACCGGGGCGCCGTAGGCCATGCCGACCGCCCCGAGTTGGGCGTCGCCATTGAGGGCAAACTCCCCGAACACACTTTGCTCGGTCAGGCGTTCCGGCACCTGGTCCTGCGGGACGAACAGGCGGTCGAGGTCATGCAGATCGGCCGGGGCGACCATGATGTAGAGGTGGTCGCCGGCATGCAGATCGAGCAGCTCGAGCGTGTCCAGCAGCTTGCCCTCGCGCAGGTGGGCCACGACCCGCGCACTGCCCGGCAGGCGGAAGTTCGACCACGCCTCGCGCACCACCGGCGTGGTCTCGGCCAGGCGATAGCCGACCAGCTCCATCTCCTGCTGTCCGGGGATGTCCAGCTCGGTGCGCTGCACCCGCGCGGTGGTCGGGGGCAGCTCCAGCCCCAGCCAGCGCGCCGAGGGCGCGACGGTCCAGCCCTGCACCAGCAGCGAGATCAGCACCACGAAGAACACGACGTGGAAGAAGTAGCCCGCCAGCTCCAGCCCGGCGAGCAGCGGGAACAGCGCCAGGATGATCGGTACCGCGCCGCGCAGACCGACCCAGGCGATGAAGACCTGTTCGCGCCACGGGAAGCGGAACGGGTACAGGCACAGCCATACGGCCAGGGGCCGGGCAACCAGGATCAGGACCGCGGCGACGAGCCCCGCATCCAGTGCCACCGGGGGCAGCCCCGAGGGCGTCACCAGCATGCCGAGCATCAGGAACATGCCGATCTGTGCCAGCGAGGCGATCCCGTCGTGGAAGCGCTTGATGTTCTGCGAGGCCTCCAGCGGGCGGTTGCCGATCAGCAGCCCTGCCAGGTACACGGCCAGAAAGCCCGAGCCGCCCACCAGGCCGGTCAGGCCGAAGATGGCCAGTGCCCCGGCCATCGCGAACAGCGGGTACAGCCCGCCCGCCATCGGCACCCGGTTGATCAGCGCCAGCAGGGCGAAACCGCCCGCCACACCAAACAAGGCCCCCAGCCCCATTTGCTGGACAAACTCGATGGCGACGACCACCCCGAATTGCTGGTCGGGCATCAGCAACAGCTCGATCAGCACGATGGTCAGGAAAATCGCCATCGGGTCGTTGGAGCCGGACTCGATCTCGAGGGTGGCGCCGACACGGCTTTTCAGTTCGAGCCCGCGCGAACGCAACAGCGAGAACACCGCAGCCGCGTCGGTGGATCCCACAATCGCTCCCAGCAGGAGCCCCTCCAGCCAGGACAGCCCCAGCCACCAGACGGCAAACACTCCGGTCAGGCCCGAGGTCACGAGCACCCCGAGCGTGGCCAGTCCCAGGGCCGGTTTCAACCCGATACGGAAATTGCGAGCAGGAGTGCGCATCCCGCCGTCGAACAGGATAATCGCCAGCGCGGCCGAGCCGATCAGATAGGCCAGGGTGATATTCTCCACCTCGAGACCGCCCGGGCCCTCCGGCCCGAGCAGCATGCCGATCACCAGGAACACCAGCAGCAGGGGCACACCCAGCCGCGAGGTGATCACGCTCGAAAGGATGCTGCCCAACAGCACAATGGCCGCCAGGAAGATGATCTGGTTGGAGAGGTCCATGCGTCGATCATACCGGAAGCCCCCGAAAACCCGCCCGGGGAGAGCGGCCCTTGCCCTGGCCGGCGCGCTGGCTGTCCCACTGGGTCTCGCAGCAGCGCCGGCCGCCGCCGAGCGCGGCGTCGACGCGCTGCACTTCGAGTTCGAGAACGACCTGTTCGCCGGTGAGGACCGCTACTACACCAATGGTTTCCGCATCGGCTGGACGCGCAGCGAGGAGCGCGTACCCCCCTGGCTGCAGCGGGTCGCGGACGCCCTGCCCTACTTCGTCGATCGCGAGGAGCGCGGGCGCCTGAAATCGGCCATCCACCTGGGCCAGAACATGTACACCCCGGAGGACATCGAGCGCTCGCCCGCGGACCCGGACGACCGTCCCTACGCCGGCTGGCTGTACCTGAACTTCAGCCTGGCCGAGGATCATGGCGACCGCCTGGACCGCCTGCAGGTCACCGTGGGCACCGTCGGGCCCGCCTCGCTGGCCGACCGCACACAGAAGGAAGTCCACAGCTGGTCCAGCGCGCCGCAACCACAAGGCTGGGACGATCAGATCGGCAACGAGGCAACCCTGATGGTGGGCTACGAGCGCCAGCTACGCGGGCGCTCGCATCGCGCCGAGGGCGGCTGGGGCTGGGACCTGACGCCACACTGGGGCGCGACCGTGGGCAGCCCGTTCACCTTCGCCAACGCCGGTGCAATCGTGCGCGCCGGCCGCAACCTGCCACGCGACTACGGCCCGCCTCGGATCAATCCGGCCCTATCGGGTTCGCATACCTTCGAGACGGTCGGCTCCATGGGCGGCTATCTGTTCGCGGGGGTAGATACCCGGCTGATGGCCTATGACCTGTTCCTGGACGGCCCGCTGTTTCGCGACGGGCCCTCGGTGGACAAGCACCCAGCAGTGGGGGAACTGACCGCCGGGTTCGTGTTCCATGTGGGCGGGGTGCGCCTGGGCTACACCCATGTGTGGCGTTCGCGGGAGTTCAGCGGCCAGGCCAAGGGCGCGGCGGAGTTCGGCTCGCTGCACGCCACCTGGCAGTTCTGACTCCGGCCGCGCGCCTCAAAACACCGCGGCCTCGACGTCGGGGTAGGTCGTGGCGACCGAGCGGTCGATCTTGTCCTCGAAGCCCGGGTAGTCCTCGAGGATGTCCGCCATGCGCTCGCGCACGAGCGGCACGGTCTCGAAGTCGGCCAGCCCCTGCTCCACGCCCTCCTCAATCGCATCCCAGAGGGTGACCAGATAGTTCTGCAGGCGCGGCAGGGTCTCCGCCCCCTCGAGCCGGCCGTGGCCGGGCACGACCACATCGGGTTCCAGCGCGATCAGCTCGTCCAGCAGCTCGATCCACTGCGCGACATCGCCATCCCAGACCGAGGGCGCGCGATCGCTGTACACCACATCCCCGGCCAGCAGGATCTTCGTCTGCGGCAACCAGACGATCAGGTCACCCGGGGAGTGGGCACCGCCGGAGGGAAAGATGACGACCTCGGTACCGCCCAGGACTCGCGTGACGCGCTCGTCCACGGGCTTGTTCGGCAGCAATGGTGTGGTATCGCCGGTCGCACCATCGGTCATCTCGCGAAAGTTCTCGACCCAGGTCTCGGCCTCCGCCTCCATACGCTCGATGGCCTCGGGGCCGGCCATGATCTCCGGCTCGTCTTCGGCGAACGCATGATTGCCCAGCCAGTGGTCGCCATGACTGTGGCTGTTCACGATCCAGCGCACGGGCTGATCGGTCACCTCGCGGATGGCCTCGCGCAGGGCCACGCCCATGGTCTCGGACGAGCCAGTATCGAACACGAGTACACCTTCGTCGGTCACCACGAACGCCATGTTCGCGTTCCAGCCGAGATTCTCGCGGCTGGGGAAATCGCGCGCCGATGTCATCACGGCGTAGACCCCGGGGGCCACGGCCTCGGGCTGCATTTCGTAGTCCTCGGGCGCCGCCGGCTCGCCAGCAGGCGACGACGTGGTCAAGACCAATGCCATCGCCAGGCTCGCCAGCACCACACCCAATGGTTTCCATCCCTGCATGGCAATCACCCCCGACTATTCCCGATCGTGAAGAATAGACCCGCCAGCCGCCGCAAAGTGCGCTGCGCCGCCTACGCGGCCGAAACTGATAGCATCGGGGCCTCCCCCCAGGGAAACACTGATCAATGTACACGCTCGCGTTGGTACCCCAGGTTTTCCGAGACAAGGAGCGTCGTGCAGCGGGTAGTGGTTCTACCCGCCCGTTTCTGATTGATTCGGGGCGCAACGCAGGATCGGGGAACCTGGGGTGCCAACCCCACAAACCATTGAACAGCAGGGGCTCGGCCGCTTTTGCGTGCGTACGGCGTTGCGGCTCGCTTATGTAGCTCGGCTACACTGCGCTCACCGCGCCTTGTTCGCACGCAAAAGCGACTCGAGCGCGAGCGTGTACATTGATCAGTGTTTCCCTAGGATGGAGACTGCAGGTGCGCAAGATTTCCCGGACCTTCCTGACCGGCCTGGCGGCCATCCTGCCCCTGGTCATCACCCTGGCCCTGCTCTGGTGGCTGGGCACCACGGCGGAGACGGTGCTGGGCGGGCTGCTGCGCGCGATCCTGCCCGATGCCCTGTATTTCCCGGGCCTGGGCATCCTGGCCGGGCTGGGGCTCGTGTTCGCGCTGGGCGTTCTGCTGCAGGCCTATGTGGTGCGCGGCCTGTTCGATTGGGTGGAATCGCTGATGCAGCGCATCCCAGTGGTCAAGACCATCCACGGGACCGTGCGCGACGTAACGAATCTCCTTTCCGGCGACATCCATCAGCGCTTCGGGCAGGCCGTGCTGGTGACCTTTCCGGGCAGCGACTTCAAGCTGGTCGGCTTTGTCACCCGCGAGGATTTCGAGGGGCTTCCGGAAAACCTGGGTGGCCCGGAGACGATCGCGGTCTACATGCCGATGAGCTACCAGATCGGCGGCTACACCCTGATGCTGCCGCGCGACCGCATCGAGCCACTGGGTCTCTCGCTGGAGGACGCGATGCGCTATGCCCTGACCGCCGGTGTCTCCGCGCGCCAGGACAAGGGAACCGGGTAGAATTCGCTGCATGACGGACCACCACGACCACCAGCCACGGATTCTGATCGGCGTCAGCGGCGGCATCGCCGCCTACAAGGCCTGCGAGCTGGTGCGCGAGCTGAAGCGCGCCGGCTGCGAGGTGCGCGTGGTGATGACGGCCGGCGCCCGCGCCTTCGTGACCCCGCTGACCTTCCAGGCCCTGTCCGGCGCGCCGGTGCGCACCGAGCTGCTAGATGCCGAGGCGGAATCCGGCATGGATCACATTGCCCTGGCACGCTGGGCGGACCGCATCGTGGTCGCCCCGGCCAGCGCCAGCCTGATCGCCCGCTACGCCCAGGGCCTGGCGGACGATCTGCTGAGTACGCTGCTGCTGGCCACCACCGCACCGGTCGCCCTGGCACCGGCGATGAACCATCGCATGTGGGCCCACCCGGCCACGCAGGCCAATATCGCGACCCTGAGCGAGCGCGGCGTGACCCTGATCGGGCCGGACAGCGGCGACCAGGCCTGTGGCGAGCAGGGCGAGGGTCGCATGCGCGAGCCCGCCGCGATCGCGCGGGAGCTGCTGCAGCCGGCACACGCCCCTCTGGCCGGGCGTCACGTACTGATTACCGCCGGCCCCACCTTCGAGCCGATCGACCCCGTGCGCTTTATCGGCAACCGCAGCTCCGGGCGCATGGGCTTTGCCCTGGCCGCGGCGGCACGCGACGCGGGCGCACACGTGACCCTGGTGCATGGGCCGACGGCCGAGGCCGTACCCGCGGGCGTCGCGGGCATTGCCACGGAGACGGCGGCCGCCATGCATGCCGCAGTGATGGAGCGGCTGCCCGAGACCGACATCCTGATCGCGGCCGCGGCCGTAGCCGACTACCGCCCGGCCGAGCCGCGGGCGCAGAAGATCAAGAAGTCCGACCCGGTGATGCACCTGGCGCTGGAGCGCACCCGGGACATCCTGGCCGAGGCGGCAACTCAGGCGGCCTCCCTCCCCCGGCGCCCGTTCCTGGTCGGCTTCGCGGCCGAAACCGAGCACCTGCGCGAACACGCCGAGGCCAAGCGCCGCGCCAAGGGGCTCGACCTGATCGCCGCCAACCGGGTCGGCGAGGGCCGCGCCTTCGGCACCCCCGACAACGAACTGCTGTGCCTCTGGGAGGGCGGCGAGTGCCGGCTTCCCAGCCAGCCGAAGACCCAACTGGCACGGGCGCTGATCGATCTGATCGTCGAGCGCTGGGCCGAATGCGAAACGGATCAAGGAACCCCGAATGCCCGCCCCCGAGATTGACCTGAAGATCCTGGACCCGCGCATGGGCGCGGACTTCCCGCTGCCCGCCCCGGCCACCGACGGCTCGGCCGGCGTGGACCTGCGCGCGATGATCGAGGCACCGCTGACGCTGGAGCCGGGCGCCGCCGAACTGATCCCGACCGGGCTCTCGATCCATATCGAGGACCCGGGCTACGCCGGGATGATCCTCCCCCGCTCCGGGCTGGGCCACAAGCACGGCCTGGTGCTGGGCAACCTGGTCGGGCTGATCGACGCCGACTACCAGGGGCCGCTGATGGTCTCCTGCTGGAACCGGGGCAGCAAGGCGTACACCCTGGAAGTGGGCGAACGCCTGGCACAACTGGTGATCGTACCAGTGGTACAGCCACGTTTCCGCGTGGTCGAGGACTTTGAGGAAAGCGCCCGTGGCGTCGGCGGCTTCGGCTCCTCCGGCCGCGGATGACCGTGCCCCGATGATCTCTCAGCCCGAGGGATAGGACACGCCCAGACCACCCAGACCGCAGTAGCCGTTGGGCACCTTGGCCAGGTACTGCTGGTGATAGTCCTCGGCGAAGTACCAGGCGTCCAGCGGCTGAATCTCCGTGGTAATGAGGCCACGCCCCGCGGCGTCCAGCGCCGCCTGGTAGCGCTCGCGGCTGACCTCGGCCGCCGCCTGCTGTTCGGCCGAGTCCACATAGATCGCGGAGCGGTACTGCGTGCCGACATCATTGCCCTGGCGCATGCCCTGGGTCGGGTCGTGCCCCTCCCAGAACACCCGCAAAAGCGTATCGATGGACACCCGGGCCGGGTCGAACACGACGCGCACCAGTTCCGTGTGCCCGGTCTGCCCGGAGCAGACCTCCCGGTAGGTCGGGTTGCGGGTGTAGCCACCGCCATAGCCCACACTGGTCGAATACACACCGTCGGTCTGCCAGAACAACCGCTCCGCCCCCCAGAAACAGCCCATGCCGACATGCAGCACCTGCATGCCATCCGGATAGGGCGGCGCCAGCGGTGTCCCCAGCACCATGTGCCGTGGCGGGACCGGCAGTGGTTCGTCGCGCCCGGGCAGGGCCTCCTCTGGCGCAGGCATGCGCGGCTCGGAAAACGCAAACATCACAAGGGCTCCTTCCGGAAACGTGGATTCGTCAGTCGGGGGCGGCCGGGGTCAGCCGGATCAGCTCGCCCGGGTTGTGGTCGGTCAGCACGTAAATCGCGCCATCGTGCACGCGCACATCGCGGATGCGGCGGCCAAGATCGGGGAGCAGGTCTTCCTCGTTGACCAGCTCGCGGCCCTCGAAGGTCAGCCGGCGCAGGGTCTGGCCCCGCAGGCCACCCACCAGCAGATCGCCATCCCAGGCGGCAAAGGCGGAATCACGCAGGATCGCCATGCCGGACGGGGCAATGGCCGGCGTCCAGTAGTGGATGGCGGACTCCATCCCCTCCTTCTCGGACTCGCCGGTACCGATCGGGCCACCGGAGTAGGCGCCGCCATGCGAGATCACCGGCCAGCCGTAGTTCAGGCCGGGCTCGATGATGTTCACCTCGTCGCCACCGCGCGGCCCGTGCTCGTTCTGCCAGAAGGTGCCGGTCTCGGGATCGATCACCATCCCCTGCGGGTTGCGCACGCCGATCACCCAAAGCTCGGGATGGGCGCCATCCTCGTCCACAAACGGGTTGTCGTCGGGTACCGAGCCGTCATCGTGCAGGCGCACGATGCTGCCGGCATGGTCGTCCTTCTTCTGGGCGCGATCCTGGTCACCACGATCGCCGATGCTGACGTACACATAGCCCTCGTCGTCGAACACGATGCGCGAGCCGAAGTGACGCCCGCCGCGGGCCGCCGGCTCGGCGGAGAACAGCACTTCGACCTCCTCCAGCGCCCCGTCCGTGAACTGCCCGCGGGCCAGGCGCGTCGTCTGACCGCCCTCCACCTGCGCGGAATAAGTGAAGTACAGCCAGCCGTTGTCCTCGTAATCCGGGTGCAGGGCCAGATCGAGCAGCCCGCCCTGGTTATTCGCAACCAGGTCGTCCGGCAGGCCGGACACCATCTCGCCGCGCCCCTCGAGGTTCTCCGCGTCGGGGAAATAGCGCAGCTGCCCGGGCCGCTCGCTGATCAGCGCCCCGCCATCCGGCAGAAAGGCAATCGCCCAGGGGTGATTGAGCCCCGAGTGCAGGACTTCGCCCCGCAGCTCGCCGTCGGCGGTGGAGAATTCCTCGGCCGCGATCCCGGCCGAACCCCCGCAGGCCACCAGAAGCCCGCCCAGCAACGGGGCCGCCAGCAACCGCCCCGGGTATCGCTTGTCCATGTCCCTGCCCTCGTTAGGTCCGTACCCGTTGGTGGCCCGTACCCGCCGCCGGGTTCCCCGGGGCACCAACGCGAGCGTGTGCATTCATCCGTGTTTCCCCGGCTGACAGGACGGACACCAGTAGGTGGAGCGCAGGTGCTCGCCCGCCAGCGCCCGCTCCACCGGTGTCCCGCAGGTGCGGCAGGCCTGCCCGCTGCGTCCGTACACGTTCAGGTACTCGTCCGTCTCGGCCCGCGCGCGCGTGATACGCGGGCCCGGCTTGAGGTTGCGTCGCAGCAGGCGCGCCGCTTCGCAATAGAGCGCCAGGAGCTCGTCATCCGTAATCGCGCCGACCGGGTCGAGTGGATGTCGTCCGTGCAGGAACAGCACCTCCGACTTGTAGATGTTCCCGATGCCGGACGCCAGCGACTGATCCAGCAGCACATCCAGAATGGGTCGCGCGGGGGCGCTGCGGGCACGGATACGCCGGACGACTGCGGTCAGGTCCACCTCCGGGTCCAGCAGATCCGGCCCCACGCGCGCATCCAGTCGCTCCGGGTCGCCGCGCCCCTCCGGCCGGGGTTGCCAGGCGAGTTCGCGCGGATGGAAACAGACCAGCACCCGGTCCGCGAGCCGCAGCACGGCCCAGGCCTGATACTCCGGCTTGTGCCAGACGGCCCCCGGCGCATACTGGTGCCAGGTCCCGTACATGCCCAGGTGCGTGCGCAGCTGCCAGGCGCGGCCCGCGGCGTCGTCCAGCTCGATCAGCAGATGCTTGCCGCGCGCGCTCACGCCACGCGCAGCCATGGCCCCATGCTCCACCAGTGCCGCACCACGCCGGGACCGGGTCGACACGGCCTCCAGCGCGGCGCCGGTCAGCAGCGGACCCAATGCCCGGGCCAGCTTGTGGATGGTATCGCCCTCGGGCATCGCGGATGGACGATCAGCGCTTGCGGCTGGGATAGAGCGGGGGCTCGCCCTCGGGACGGGTGCGAAACAGGCGCATGGACCACAGGTACTGGGCCGGGGCCTGTGTGACCCCGCGTTCGATGGCCTGGTTCATCTGCCGGGCATCCGTATGGTCATCGCCGCTAGGGAAGCCCTCGAGCGGGGGCCACAGGCGCATCACGTACTGGTCCGCCACCGAGTCGTACCAGGCGAAGCTGGGCAGCACGGCCGCCTTCGACATGCGCGCCAGGCGTCCCAGCGCAGTGAGCGTCGCCTTGGGTACCCCAAAAAAGTCGACGAACACCGCTCCCTCGGCCCCCAGATCCTCGTCCGGCAGGTAGTAGAAGAAACGGCCGCGGCGAAGCTGGCGAATGGCCGGACGCAGGCCCTGCTCACGGGCGAAGATGTCGCCCGAGTAGCGTGTGCGGCTGCGGTGGTTAATCCACTCCAGCACCGGGTTCTTCATCGGCTTGGCGAACGACACACCGTCGTACATCTGGCTCATGCGCACGCCGCCGTAGTCCAGCGCCAGCGAATGCGGGGCGAGGACGATCACCGGCGTACCGGCCGCCTGCAGGCGCTCGTAGTGTTCCAGCCCCTCGATGCGGATGCGCGCGGCGTGCTGGCCGGGCTTGCCGAACCAGAGCAGGCCGTAGTCCAGCACCGTCTGCGCCTGGTAGCGGTAGTAGGCCTCCATGCGCTTCTCGCGCTCGGCCGGGGTCATTTCGGGGAAACACAGCTCGAGGTTGCACTCCACCACCGCGCGGCTGCGCCCGGCGCCCTTGCGGATCAGTCGCCCGAGCCCCCGGGCCAGTGCATGCACGGCCGGGCGCGGTATCTCCTGCAGCACCCAGGCGACGCCCAGCAGCAGCCAGCTGCCCCAGTAGCGCGGGGCGAAATGACGGCCGGTCAGCGGTGCCTGATAGGCGCCTGCCTCCTGGCCCGAGCGGGTCTCCCCGGCCTGTTCGCTCATGCGCCCCCGCCCGCATCGAGCTGCTTGCGCGCGCGCTTCGCATAGACCTCCATCTCCTTCGCCGCCTGCAGGTCGCCCTTCTCGGTGGCGATGGCAATGCCGCGTTCGCAGGTGGACAGCGCGGCCTGCGGCCGCTCCAGGTCAACGAGGGTCTTGGCCAGCAGCTTCCAGGCGGCGGAATACCCGCCATCCAGTTCCAGCGCGCGTTCCAGGTGCGGAATCGCGGCCTCCTTCTGGCCGTCGGTCGCCAGGGCGTTGCCCAGCGAAAAGCGCAGCATCGCGGAGTCCTGTCCGCCATCCAGCATGTTCTGGAAGCGTTCGATCATGTCACTCATGGAGCTCCTCCTTCTGGATATCGTCAGGCTAACGCCGCCAGAAGGCGGGCGACAGAAGCACCAGCACGGTAAAGATTTCCAGCCGGCCCATCAGCATCGCCAGCACCAGCACCCACTTGCTGAAGTCGTTAATCGAGGCGTAGTTGGCCCCGACCTCGCCCAACCCGGGGCCAAGGTTGTTCAGGGTCGCGGCCACCGCGGAGAACGAGGTGACCTGGTCCAGCCCGGAGGCCATGATCAGCAGCATCATCACCACGAAGACCATCACGTAGGCGGCGAGGAAGCCCCAGACCGCCTGGACCACGCGGTCGGGCGCTTCCTTGCCGTTCACCTTCACCGCGATCCGGGCATGCGGATGGATCAGGCGCTTGATCTCGCGCAGCCCCTGCTTCACCAGCAGCAGTACGCGCACCACCTTCATCCCGCCGCCGGTGGAGCCGGTGCAGGCCCCGATGAACGACAGGAAGATCAGCAGCACCGGGAGAAAGCCCGGCCACAGGTAGAACGCATCGGTGGTGAAGCCCGTGGTGGTCGCCACCGACACCACGTGGAAGATCCCCCGTCGCAGGGCATCGTTCGTATCGGCGGCAAAGCCGCTCCACAGCATGTAGCCGACCACGATCACGGCGGCGGAGACCAGCAGGATCAGGTAGGTACGCAGTTCCTCGTCACGCCGGTACGGCTTCCAGGTCGCGCGGTGCAGCACCAGGAAGTGCAGCGCAAAGTTCATCCCGCCAAGAATCATGAACGCGATCGCCACCGTCTCGATCGCCACCGAATCGAAGTGCCCGATACTGGCGTCGTAGGTGGAGAACCCCCCGATCGCGATGGTCGAGAACGCATGCCCGACCGCGTCGAAGGCCTCCATCCCGGCGGCCCAGTAGGCCAGCGCGCAGGCCACGGTCAGGCCCAGGTAGATGTACCAGAGGTTGCGCGCGGTCTCGGCAATGCGCGGGGTCAGCTTGTTGTCACGGATCGGGCCGGGGGTTTCGGCCTTGAACAGCTGCATGCCGCCCACGCCCAGCAGCGGCAGGATCGCCACTGCCAGCACGATGATCCCCATGCCACCCAGCCACTGTAGCTGCTGGCGATACCACAGGATCGCGCGCGGCAGGTCGTCCAGCCCGGTGAGCACCGTCGCCCCGGTGGTGGTAAGCCCGGACATGGACTCGAACACCGCATCGGTAAACGAAACCGGCAGGTTCGGGTCCAGTACCAGAGGCGCCGCCCCGGCAATCCCCAGCCCAAGCCAGAACAGCACGACCAGGATGAAGCCGTCGCGCACCTGCAGGTCGCTGCGCGCCCGGTACATCGAGCCCCACAGGATCCCGCCGATCAGCAGCAGCAGCGCGAACGCCTGCAGGAACACCCAGGCGGTGGACTCGCCGTAGAGAAACCCGATCGCCGCCGGCGGCAGCATGGTCAGGCTGAACAGCGTCAGCAGGACCCCAAGCAGGCGGGCGGTGGATGCGAAATGCAGCATCGGCCAGTACGACCTAGAAGAACAGCGCGGAGGGCTGGAACAGGCGCTGCACCTGCTTGACCTTGCGCCGGTCGGTCAGGAACAGGATCACGTGGTCACCGGCCTCGATCACCGTGTCGTGGTGCGGGATGATCACGTCCTCGCCGCGCACCACCGCGCCCACACTCGTACCCTCGGGGAAGTCGATCTCCTCGATCCGCCGCCCCACCACCTGGGGGGTGCGGGCATCGCCGTTCACCACCGTCTCGATTGCCTCGGCGGCGCCGCGACGCAGGGTATGCACGGTGGCCGTTCCGCCCTCGCGCACGCGCGCCAGCAGCGCGCTGATGGTCGCCTGCTGCGGCGAGATCGCGACGTCAATCGTGCCGCTTTGCAGCAGGTCCACATAGCTCGGACGGTTGATCAGCGACATCACCTTGCGCACGCCCCAGCGCTTGGCCAGCATGCCGGCAAAGATGTTGGCCTGGTCGTCGTTGGTCACCGCACAGAAGACGTCGTTGTTCTCGATGCCGATCGATTCGAGGAAGCGGTCGTCCGCACTGTCGCCATGCAGGACCAGCACATTGCTGGGCAGCGAGCGCGCCAGGTGGTCGGCGCGATCCGGGTCGCGCTCGATCACCTTGACCCGGTAGCGCTTGCTGAGCGTCTCCGCCAGGCGCTCGCCGATATTGCCGCCGCCGGCGATCATGATGCGTTTGTAGGGCTTTTCCAGCTTGCGCAGCTCCGAGGTGACTGCACGGATGTTCTTCTTCGCGGCGACGAAGAAGACCTCGTCGTCAGCCTCGATCACGGTGCTGCCATCCGGCTGGATGGAGCGGTTCTGGCGAAAGATCGCCGCGACCCGCGTGTGGATGCCGGGCATGTCGCTTTGCAGGTTCTTCAGCTCGTGCCCGACCAGCGGCCCACCGTAGTAGGCGCGCACGCCGACCAGCGAGACCAGCCCCTCGGCAAACTCCAGCACCTGCAGCGAGCCCGGATGCTCGATCAGGCGGTGGATGTGACGGGTGACGATCGCCTCCGGCGAGATCAGCATGTCCACCGGCATCGCATCCTGGGCGAACAGCTCCGGGGTCTCGTGGTAATCCCGTGAGCGCACACGGGCGATCTTGGTTTCGACGTTGAACAGGGTCGAGGCAACCTGACAGGCGATCATGTTCACCTCGTCGGAGTCGGTCACCGCGATGACCATCGAGGCATCCTGTGCCCCGGCGGCCTCCAGCACGCTCGGGTGCGAGGCGAAGCCGTTCACCGTCTTGATGTCGAACTGGTCCTCCAGCTCGGCCAGGCGCTCGCCGCGGGAGTCGACGATGGTGATGTCGATGCCGTCGGCGCTCAGGGCCTCGGCCAATGACTGGCCCACCTGCCCGGCGCCGAGGATGATGATGTGCTTCATGCGTCTCCCGTCCCGGAGATGTCAGGGCGTCGTGCCAGGGAAACGAAGGCTGGCGTCTCAGCCGTCGGCCTTCACCCGTTTTGGATCGATGCCCAGTGCCTTGAACTTGCGATAGAGGTGGGTGCGCTCCAGCCCCACCCGCTCGGCCAGCCGTGTCATGTTGCCTTCCGAGCGCTCCAGTTGCTGGATCAGATACTCGCGCTCGAACTGCTCGCGCGCCTCGCGCAGCGGCAGGTCGGGGATCGCCAGTGCCCCCTCCTCGAACTCCTCACCGCGCTGCGGCTGGCCGGTCAGGGTGCGCTCGACCTCGTCGCGGGTGATCTCGTCACCGGAGCCGAGGATCATCAGCCGTTGCACCAGGTTGCGCAGCTCGCGCACGTTGCCGGGCCACTGATACTGCTGCAGCCGCTCCAGCGCCGGACGCTGGAACAGCCGCATCGGCAGGCCTTCCTGCTGGTGCAGATGGCGCATATGGTAGTCCAGCAACTCCGGGATGTCCTCCGCGTGCTCGCGCAGCGGCGGGATGGCCAGCGGGAGGACGTTCAACCGGTAGTACAGGTCCTCGCGAAACCGGCCCTGCTCCACCGCCGCGCCAAGGTCATGCTGGCTGGCGGCAATCACCCGCACGTTGACGCTGATCGGCTGATCGCCGCCGATACGGGTAATGCGCTGGGTATCCAGGGCATGCAGCAGACGCCCCTGCGTCTGCATGTCCATCTCCGCGACCTCGTCGAGAAACAGCACGCCACCGGCGGCCTGCTCGAGCAGCCCGTAGCGCACACGATCGCCTTGCTCGCTTCCGAACAGCTCGGCCACGGCCTCGTCGCCCGACAGCGAACCGACCGATACCACGATGAACGGACTGTCCCGACGGGCGCTGCGCGCATGCAGCAGCCGGGCGAAGGTCTGTTTGCCCACCCCGGGCTCGCCGGTAATCAGCACCCAGGTGTCGTGTTGCGCCATGCGCTGCACCTGGTCGCGCAGGTTCACCATCACCGCACTGCCGCCCACCGGGTCGGCGACCGTGCCGGCATGGCGTTTCAGGCCCACGTTCTCGCGCTGGAGGCGGGCGGCCTCCAGGGCGTTGTTCAGCGTGATCAGCAGCTTGTCGATCGACAGTGGCTTTTCGATGAAGTCGTAGGCCCCCAGGCGCGTGGCATCGACGGCGGTCTCGACATTGCCGTGGCCGGAGATCATCACCACCGGACAGGGCAGACCCTCGTCGTCGCCCCACTCCTTGAGCAGGGAGATCCCGTCGCCATCCGGCATCCAGACGTCGAGGAGAATCAGATCCGGCCGGCGACTACGGCGCTGAGCCTTGGCCTCGGCCACCGAGCCGGCCAGCGCCACCTGATAGCCCTCGTCCTCGAGGACATCCTGCAACAGCATCCGGATATCCGGTTCGTCGTCGACGACCAGTACGTAGGGTTCGCTCATTCCGGTTCCTCGTGGGCCAGGGCCTGCGGGGTATGTTCGACCGGGATGCGAATGCGGAAAACCGCCCCACCTTCGCCCGCCGGTTCATTATGGCACTCAATCATGCCGCCATGTTCCTCGACGATCTTCTGCGCGACCGCCAAACCGAGACCGGTTCCACGCGGCTTGTCGGTGGTGTAGGGCTCGAAGATGCGTTCCAGCAACTCGGGCTTGATACCCGGGCCGGTGTCGGTCACCCGCAGCTCGATATGGGGTCCGGTCGGATCGTCGAGATAGGCGGTCGCGATATGCACCACGAACGCCTCCTGGTCCTTGCCGGCCTCCAGCGCGTTCTTGATCAGGTTGTGCAGCAGCTGTCGCAGGCGTCCGGCGTCGCCCCGAATCCCGGGGAGGCCCGACTCCAGGTCGGTCTGCACACGGGAATGGCCGTCGGAATCGACATACAGCTCGCAGACATCCTGGATCAGCTGGTTCAGGTCCACCGATCCCAGTTCCAGGCGCGGGGCCTGGGCGTAATCGCGGAAGGCGTTGACCAGCGTCTTCATCGCCTCCACCTGCTGGATGATCGTGCCAGTCGCGCGATCCAGCACCTCGCGGTCTGCCCCGTCCAGGACCTTGCCGAGCCGGCGCGACAGACGCTCGGCGGAGAGCTGGATCGGGGTCAGCGGATTCTTGATCTCGTGTGCCAGACGCCGCGCCACCTCGCCCCAGGCCGCGTCGCGCTGCGCCTTCAGGAACTCGGTCATGTCATCGAACACGATCGCGTGCAGGCCGCGGCTGGAGCCCGAGGTTGGCAGCCATACGGCACGCGTCATCAGCACCTTGCGCCCGGAACGGGTAAACACGACAACCTGCCGCGACCACTCGTCTTCCTGGCGCGCCAGGGCATCGTTGATCGCCTCGAAGAACTGCCCGACCAGCGGACACTCGGCGCCCAGCTCGGAGATCGGACGCGTGCGGGCGCCCTGCAAGTCGCACTCCAGGATCTGGCCGGCGGCCTCGTTCGCGGTGCGAAGGCGCAGACTGCCATCCAGCGCGAGCACGCCGGAACGCAGGTGCTGCAGGACGCTCTCCAGGTAGGCGCGCTCGGCATCCAGCAGGCGGCGGTTGCGTTCGGCCTCGTCACGCGCCTCGTTCAGCGTGCGCGTCATCGCATTGAACGACTGCACCAGAAAGCCCAGCTCGTCGGCCCGCTGCACCGCGAGCCGGGTGGAATAGTCGCCAGCCGCGACCGAGCGCGTCCCCTGCACCAGATCGGAGATCGGACGCACCATGCGCCTGGCCACCAGAAGCCCGGCCCACAGAGCCGCCATCAGCGAGATCGCCAGCGCCAGCGACAGGGTAAAGATAAAGCCCTGGATGATCGGGCCGCGCAGGTAGGCGAATTCGCGGTAGCCGGCAAAGGCATCCTCCACGCGTTGTGACAGGGCCGACATGCGCGGATCGACCGGATAAATCCCCTGCAGGATGCGGTTCTCCGCCCCCGGTCTTCGACTACTGGTGGTCGCCACCACGCGAATCACCAGCGAGCCGTCGGTCTGCGGCTCAAGTCGCGAATACGGCTGCTCCGGGCGCACCCGCATCAGGATATCGGCCCCGGGGGGACTCGGCAGGCGGCGGATCGGGCTGTCGGTGGACGAGGCAATGATGCGGTTGTTGGAGCCGACCAGCGTCAACTCCTGGGCCCCAACCTGACGGCGGTAGTCATTCAACGCCAGCGGAACCAGACCCTCCGAGACCCCTTCCAGCTCGCTCATCATCTCCTGCGTCTCGGTCGCCAGCTGGCGCACGCGCAGATCCAGCGACGAACGCGACAGCTCCAGGGCATCCTCCAGCGCGGAGTCCACGCGCACGTCGAACCAGGAGTCCACGCCCTCGTTCAGGAACTCGAAGGAGAAGTAATAGACGACCGATACCGGCAGCACCGCGACCAGCATGAACCCCCCGACCAGCCGCAGCGTCAGGCGACTGCCGGGCACCCCCTGGCGATACTGGGCGACCATGCGCACGAACTGGTGGACGATCAGCCCCCCCAGCACCAGCAGGATTGCGGCGTGGAATACCAGCAGCCACAGGAACAGCTGCTCGAAGCGGGCCTGGTCCTGCGCCGCCCCGCCCATGACCACCAGCGAGGTCAGCAGCAGCAGGAACAGCAGGCCCATGCCCAGCAGGCCCCATGGGAAGCGTCTTAATCCAGGGACCATCGATGCCACTCCCGCCGGGTGGTGAGGTCACCGCGCAGACCGGCATCCAGCTGCAACGGCAAGGGCAGCGCCGAATACACAAGCAACAGCCGCGCGGCCATGTTGTAGTCTTCCGGCCGCTCGCGCACCGCCCCCGGGACGCCGTGCATCGGCAGGCGCCCGAGTCGGCGGGCGACATACTCCAGGGCATCGCCCAGGGTCGGCTTGAGCTCCATCCGGTCGTCGTTCACGTCGGTTACCAGGTAATACCGGTTCAGCGCAAAATATTGCAGCTTGACCCGGCGTGTCTCGCGCTGCACGGACTCCCGTCCCAGCCAGCGATCCCGTTCGATCCGGGCCTCGGCCTCGAACTCCAGTGTGACCCCATTGGCCAGCGCATCTTCCAGCACCTGCGGCAGTCGCATGTCGAGCACGAGGCGCACCAGCAGGGTGTCATCGTCCATCCACATGTGCCGGGCGTCGCGGATCTCCAGGGCCTGCGCCGTACCCGGGACCAGCGCCAGCACGAGCGACCACGCCAGCAGGAATCCGATCGGCGACCGCCCCGCGCGCATGCCCTAGTCCTTTGTCAACAACGCGTAGTAGAAGCCATCGCCGCCTTCCAGGCCCAGCGGCAGCGCCCAGCCGACCGAGCGTACGTGCGCGCCGGCGATCGGCGGGCCGCCCTCGGGCTCCAGCGCGCGCGCATCCGGCGTGCGCTCGAGAAAGCCCGCGACCACCGCGTCGTTCTCCTCCGACAGGAGCGAACAGGTCGCATACAGCAGGCGCCCGCCAGGGCGCAGCAGCCCCCAGGCCGCCTCCAGAATACGCGCCTGCTCCGCCGCCAGGCGCGGGATGTCGTCGGCGCGACGCAGGGTCTTGATGTCCGGGTGACGCCGGATCACCCCGGTCGCCGAGCAGGGCACATCCAGCAGGATCGCATCGAAGGGCTGGCCATCCCACCAGGCATCGGGGTCGGCGACGTCGGCCGCGGTCAGTTGCGCGGCGAAGCCCAGTCGGTCGAGATTTTCGCGCACCTGCACAAGTCGCTCGGCATCGTTGTCCAGCGCAGTCAACTGGAGATCACCACCCGCCCGTTCCAGCAGATGACCGGTCTTGCCGCCCGGGGCCGCGCAGGCATCCAGCACGCGTTCGCCCGGCTGCGGATCGAGCAGGACCGCCGCCCATTGCGCAGAGGCGTCCTGCACCGAGAGCCGGCCCTCGGCAAAACCGGGCAGTCGAGCGACGTCCGCGGGTTCCTCCAGTGTCAGGGCTGCCTCCAGCTGAGGATGCGCCTGTGCCGGGTGCCCCGCCTCGACCAGCGCCTGGAGGGCGTCCTCGCGCGAGGTGCGGGACAGGTTCACGCGCAGGGTCATAGGTGCGGGACGGGTGGCCGCCTCCAGCAACATCTCCCAGTCGTCGGGCCAGGAGGCGCGGATCGCCTCCAGCAGCCATTCCGGAACGGCATAACGCAGCGCCGGGTCTTCCCGGACTGCCGCCTCCAGCGCATCCTGTTCGCGCTGCGCGCGCCGCAGTACCGCATTGATCAGCCCCACCGCACCGGGGCGATGGATGGCCCGCGCCAGCTCCGCGGTCTCGCGCACGGCCGCGTGGTCACGGGTAGAGAAATGCATCAGCTCGGCCAGCCCCTGCGCCAGCAGCACACCGATCACGGCGTCTTTCTTGCGCAGCGGGCGCTCCAGGAACCCGTTTACCAGCGCCGACAGTTGCGGATACCAGCGCAGCGTGGTGTAGGCCAGCGCCTGCACCCAGGCCGCGTCGCGGGCGTTCAGCCCTTCGGTTGCGTGCTCGACCGCGCGCGTCAGGGAATGCCCCTGCAATACGACCCCCTCGGCCGCCTCCAGCGCCCGCTGGCGCGGGGAGCGCGAGTCCACCCGCGAGGGTACGATGCGTCCGTTGCGCTTGCCCGCCATCGCTCAGCCGCCCGCGAGGCGCTGCCCGACCAGCGCCGTAGTATTGGCCCAGTCCGCGGCCGCAACCGGGCGCTTGCCCGGCAGCTGCACGGTCTCCAGAAGCAGCTGACCTTGTTCGGTGCCCACTTGCACCCCGTCACGGCCCGCAGCTCGGATGGTGCCCGGCTCCGGGTCCGCCGGCCCGGGCAAAGGGCGCGCGGCATGCACGCGGATCACCTGCTCGCCCCAGCGCGCCTGGGCAACCGGCCAGGGGTTGAAGGCCCGCACCTGGCGATCCAGCTCCACCGCCGGGCGGGCAAAATCCAGCCAGGCCTCACCCTTTTCCAGCTTGTGCGCGTAGGTCGCGCCGGCATCGTCCTGTGGTTCCGGCTGCGAACGCCCCGCGAGGATCTCGGGCAGCCCCTCCAGCAGCAGCTCGGCGCCCAGCGTGGCCAGCGTATCGTGCATCTCGCCGGTGGTCGTCGTCACCGTGATCGGAGTCGAGCGACAGGCGTGCACCGGGCCCGTGTCCAGGCCGGGCGCCATCTGCATCAGGCAGACCCCGGTCTCGGTATCGCCGGCCAGGATCGCGCGGTGGATCGGTGCCGCACCGCGCCAGCGGGGCAACAGCGAGGCGTGGATGTTCAGCCCGCCCCGGCCGGGGATCTCCAGCACCGTTCGCGGCAGGATCAACCCGTAGGCCGCTACGATCAGGATATCCGGGCGCCAGGCGGCCAGTTCGGCCTGGGCCTCGGGCGATTTCAGGGATTCCGGCTGCAGCACCGGGATGCCGGCCGCCTCGGCGGCGACCTTGACCGGGCTCGGGCGCAGTTGGCGCCCCCGCCCCGCCGGGCGATCCGGCTGGGTGTAGACGGCCACGGGCCTCGGGCCGCGCTCGATCAGGGCCTCCAGCGCAGGGACCGCGAAGTCGGGTGTACCCGCGTAGACCACACGCGGCAATGGCACGTCCTTGTTGCCTTGCTTCATCAGACGGCGGGCGCCGCGGCCTTGTCTCCCGCGCCGGCCCGCGCGCCCTGCTTCTCCAGCTTCTTGCGGATGCGATTGCGCTTCAGGCTGGAGAGGTAGTCCACGAACAGCTTGCCGTCGAGGTGGTCGATCTCGTGCTGGATACACACGGCCAGAAGGCCATCGATATCGAGCTCATAGGGCTGGCCATCTCGGCCGAGGGCACGCACACGAATACGGTCGGCGCGCTGCACCCGCTCGTAGAATCCGGGCACCGACAGGCAGCCCTCGTCCATCTCCTCCTCGCCGGAGGTCTCGAGGATCTCGGGGTTGATCAGCACGTGCGGCTCGCTCTGGTCATCGGAGACATCCGCCACCAACACCCGCTTTTGCACGTTGATCTGGGTGGCCGCCAGACCAATGCCCGGCGCGTCGTACATGGTTTCCAGCATGTCGTCGACCAGAGTGCGGACCTCGTCGTCCACCGTCTCGACCGGCTCCGCCTGCAGACGCAGGCGGGGATCCGGGAAATGCAGTATTTCGCGCTTGGCCATGAAAAACCTCAAACTTTGTACTGTACAGATGCCGCAATTCTGCTAACGTTGGACCGCAATATCCGCGGAATTGCGTCATCCGCATGGGGCCGGGCTAAAGCAAAAGAAGGCTCGGGGAGCGCGCGGATCTGACAGGGGACAGCAATGTACAAGACCAGGGCGACCACGACCTTCGTTCTGCCGGGCATATTATTCAGTGTAACGCTGTTGCTCGGCGCCTGCGCAGCCACCCAGACCGAAGAGGGGGCTGCCACCGCCGAGGACACCGAGGCCACACAAACGGCCCGCAGCGAGGACACCTCCCGCGAAACCGACCGGGCCGCCGAGACCCCGGAGCCGGAACCCGAGATCCGCGAATCCGCTCCCGAACGCTACGTGGTCCGCGAGGGCGACACCCTGTGGGACATCGCCGCGATGTTCCTGCGCGATCCGTGGTACTGGCCGGAGATCTGGCTGGTGAACCCCGAGATCGAGAACCCGCATCTGATCTATCCGGGCGACGTACTCAGCATCTACTACGTGGACGGCGAACCGCGCATCACCGTGGATGGCGGCCCGCGCGTTCGCCCGACCAAGCGTCTGTCGCCCGAGATTCGCGTAGTCGATCGCGATGAGGATGCGACCCCGATCTCCACGCTGCAGTCGTTCATGTTCCGTCCGCAGGTGCTGGACGACGAGACGCTGGACAACGCCCCCTACATCCTGGCCTCGCAGGATGAGCGCGTGATCTTCGGCCCGGGCGACCGCGTCTACGTGCGCAATGCCGAAGACACCCAGCAATACGACCTCTATCACATCGTGCGTCGTGACGGCGAGCTGGTGGACCCGGACACCGGCGAGAACCTGGGCATTGCGACCCTGCCGATTGGCGAGGCCGAGATCGTCGAGCCCGGCAACGTGGCACGCGCAAACATCCGCAAGGGTGAGCGCGAAGCCATCCGTGGCGACCGCCTGGTCCCCTATGCCGATGAACAGGACATGCTGTTCGAGATCGGACGTCCGCCAGAAGACCTGGAGGGCACGATCATCTCCCTGTTCGACGCGATCAGCCAGATCGGCCAGCTCCAGGCTGCGATCATCAACCGTGGCGAGCGTGACGGCATCGAGAACGGCCAGGTGATGACCGCCTACACCGCCGGCCGCCAGGTTCGCGACCCGATCAGCGACCGGGCGAACGAGGTCGTGACCTTGCCCGAGGAATCGGTCGGAACGGTGATGGTGTTCCAGACCTTCGAGAAGGTCTCCTACATCCTGGTCACGGAGTCCGACCGCACCCTGCGCGAGGGTGACAAGGTCCGCCATCCGTCGCACTGATCCGCTCGCACGGGCATCCGCACCACCGATGACCGACGACCGGGACCGGGCGACGCATCAGCGCGCCTGGCTGGAACTGATCAACACCCCGGGGCTCGGCCACCAGCGCCTGCTGCATCTGGTCGAGGCCTTTGGCGGTCCCGGCGCCGCCCTGGCCGCTTCTCCTAGCGAATGGCGCCATCACGGCGTCGAGCTGAATATCGACCCGGCGGCCCGCACGGCAGCCGCCGATGCCGACCAGGCCTGGCTCGACCAGGACGAGCGGCACCACCTGCTATGCCGGGATGACCCCGACTACCCGCCGCTACTGGCCGAAATCCCCGATCCGCCCCCGGTCCTGTACCTGAACGGCGACCCGAGCCTGCTGCATCGGCCGCAGATCGCCATCATCGGCGCACGCGAGTGCACGCCGCAGGGCGAACGCCTGGCCGGGGAGTTCGCGCGCGAGCTCGCCGGTGCCGGCGTGGTGGTGACCAGCGGCCTGGCGCGCGGCATCGACGGGGTGGCCCACGAGGGCGCCCTGGCTGCCCCCGGTGGCCGCACGATCGCAGTCGTCGCGACCGGCCCCGACCGCATCTACCCGGCGCAGCATCGTCGCCTCGCCCACCGCATCGCGGATCACGGACTGGTCGTATCGCTGTGGCCAACCGGCACGCGCCCACTGGCGCGCAACTTCCCGCAGCGCAACCGGGTGATCAGCGGCATGGCCCTGGGCACGGTCGTGGTCGAGGCCGCACTGAAGAGCGGATCGCTGATCACCGCCCGCCTGGCGGCGGAACAGGGCCGGCAGGTCTACGCGGTGCCGGGCTCGGTACTGAGCCCGGTCAGCCGAGGTTGCCATCGCCTGATCCGTGATGGGGCGCAACTCGTGGAATCGGCCGACGAGGTGCTGGAAGACCTGGCGGACTGGCTCGGCGTCGCCCCCGGGGAGACAGCCAGCACACCACCGGAACCGGCCCGGGAGCCACTGGATCCGGAGCAGGAACGCGTGCTGAACGCGATGGGTTTTGACCCGATCCCGCTGGAAACCCTGCGGGATCGCACCAAATTGACCATCGAGCGCCTTTCATCCATGCTGGTTTTGCTGGAACTCAACGGCCGTGTGGCCGCCCTCGACCACGGGCGCTACCAGCGCCTCGACGCAGGATCCCCTGAATCATGAACGAAAGCGTGCTGGATGTGCTCATGTACCTGTTCGAGCACACCATGGACGAGGAATCCGACGAGGAGCCGGATCGCGCGGAACTGGAACGCCACCTGGTGGAGGCCGGTTTCGCCCGCCCCGAGATCGACCGCGCCCTGGGCTGGCTGGATCGCCTGATGAGCGAGGCCCCCCTCACCGGTCGCGGCGGCGACAGCGCGGCCCAGCGCATCTATGCCCCGGAAGAGCGCAAGCGCCTGGACACCGAGGCGCACGGCTTCCTGCTGCACCTGGAGCAAAACGGGCTGCTGACCGCCGGCACCCGCGAGCTGGTACTGGACCGCGTGATGGAACTGGACGCCGAGGAGATCGACCTCGACCAGCTGCGCTGGGTGGTGCTGATGGTGCTGTTCAACCAGCCCGACGATGCGATCGCCTATTCCCGCCTGGAAGAGGTGATGCGCGACGATGCCGGCCCGTCGGCCGTGGATTATCTGCACTGAGTCCACCGTCCTCCGCAGACAATGCGGTAGCCACGGGCGTTTTCCTCCTCTAGTCTTTAGCGCCCGTGAACCCGGTCGCTGCCATGCGACCGCGATCGCCCCGATACGGAACCCGCTGCCACGGAGACGGTCCCGAGCGACATGAGCAAGCACCTCGTCATTGTAGAGTCGCCCGCCAAGGGCAAGACCATCGAAAAATATCTCGGCCCGGACTACCAGGTCATGGCCTCCTATGGCCATGTCCGCGACCTGGTCCCCAAGGAAGGGGCGGTGGACCCGGAAAACGGGTTCCGCATGAAGTACGACGTGATCGAGCGCAGCGAAAAGCAGATCGAGGCGATCGCCAAGGCGCTGAAGAAATCCGATGACCTGATCCTCGCGACTGACCCCGACCGTGAAGGCGAGGCAATCTCCTGGCATCTCTACGAGGTGCTGCGTGACCGCGGCCTGCTAGACGATCGTGGCGTGCATCGGGTCGTGTTCCACGAGATCACCAAGAAGGCGATCCAGCAGGCGATCGAGGAACCGCGCGACCTGGCCAAGCCGCTGATCGATGCCCAGCAGGCGCGCCGCGCGCTGGACTACCTGGTCGGCTTCAACCTCTCCCCGCTGCTGTGGCGCAAGATCAAGCGCGGCCTGTCCGCCGGGCGCGTGCAAAGCCCGGCACTGCGCATGATCTGCGAGCGCGAGAACGAGATCGAGGCCTTCGTCCCGCGCGAATACTGGACCCTGGATGCGAAGGTCGAGCGCCAGGAGCAGCCGTTCACCGCGCGCCTGACCTACCTGGACGGCAACAAGCTGGACCAGTTCGACCTGAACAGCGCCGAACTCGCACATGACGCCCAGAAGCGCCTGACCGAGGCCGCGAACGGCGAGCTGCGTGTCGCCAAGGTCGAGAAGAAGCAGCGCCGCCGCAACCCGGCCGCGCCGTTCACCACCTCGACCCTGCAGCAGGAGGCCTCGCGCAAGCTGGGCTTCACCGCATCGCGCACCATGCGCACCGCGCAGCAGCTGTATGAAGGCATCGATCTGGGCTCCGGCGCGATCGGCCTGATCACCTATATGCGTACCGACTCGGTGGCCCTGGCCGGCGAGGCGATTGGCGAGATCCGCGGCCTGATCGAGGAGCGCTATGGCGCCAACAACGTCCCCGACAGCCCGCGCCAGTACAAGACCAAGTCGAAGAACGCGCAGGAGGCCCACGAGGCTATCCGCCCGACCTCCGTGCGCCGCCTGCCGAACGAGGTCCGCGCCCGCCTGAGCAGTGACCAGGCCCGGCTGTACGACCTGATCTGGAAGCGCACCGTCGCCTGCCAGATGATCCACGCGACCTTCGACACCGTGGCCGCCGACCTGGTCCCGGGTGACAGCCGACACCAGTTCCGCGCCACCGGCTCCACCCTGGTCGACCCCGGCTTCATCGCCGTCTACCAGGAGGGCCGCGACGACGCGCAGGATGACGACGAGGACAAGCGCCTGCCGGAAATGGCCGAGGGCGACACGGTCCAGCTGGAAGAGGTCACCGCCGACCAGCACTTCACCGAGCCGCCGCCGCGCTACACCGAGGCCAGCCTGGTGAAGACGCTGGAGGAATACGGCATCGGCCGTCCGTCCACCTACGCCAGCATCATCTCCACGCTGCAGTCGCGCGAGTACGTGGAGATGGACGGCAAGCGCTTCATCCCGACCGACACCGGCCGGATCGTGAACAGCTTCCTGACCCAGCACTTCGACCGCTACGTGGACTACGACTTCACCGCGAAGCTGGAAGACGAGCTGGACGCGATCTCGCGCGGCGAGAAGGACTGGGTCCCGGTGCTGGAGGATTTCTGGGGCGACTTCCGCGACCGGGTGAAGGAGAAGGAAGAAAACGTCACTCGCGCCGAGGCCGTGCAGTCGCGCGAACTGGGCCCCGATCCGCAGAGCGGACGCCCGGTCAGCGTGCGCCTGGGCCGTTTCGGCCCGATCGTGCAGATCGGCACCAAGGACGACGAGGAGAAGCCGCGCTTCGCCGGCCTGCTGCCCGGGCAGAAGATGGACAAGATCACCCTCGACGAGGCGCTGGAGCTATTCAAGCTTCCGCGCGACCTCGGCGAGACGCCCGAGGGCGAGCCGGTGATGGTCAACATCGGCCGCTTCGGACCGTACGTGAAGTACGGCTCCAAGTACGCCTCCCTCGGCCCGGACGACGACGTCTGGACCATCGAGCTGCCGCGCGCGCTGGAGATCGTCGCCGAGAAGAAGAAGAAGGACGCCGAACGCTTCATCAAGAGCTTCGACGAAGAGGGCATCCAGGTCCTCAACGGGCGCTACGGCCCTTACGTGACCGACGGCAACAAGAACGCCAAGATCCCCAAGGAGACCGATCCCAAGTCCCTGACGCTGGAGCAGTGCCAGGAACTGATCGCCGCCGCCCCGGAACGCAAGGGCCGCGGCCGCAAGGGGGCGGCCAAGTCGACCGGCAAGTCCTCCGGGAAGACCGCCTCCAAGTCGTCGACCGCAAAGAAGACGACCACGAAAAAGGCAGCCACCACCAAGAAGGCCGCCAGCAAGACGGGCACGAAAAAGGCCACCGCAAAGAAGACGAGCACGTCGAAGAAGGCCCCGGCGAAGAAGGCTTCGACCGCCAAGTCTGGTAGCGCGAAATCCGGCAGCGGCGACAGCCGCCTGAGTGCCCAGCCCTCCGGCGACCGTGGATCCGAATAGCCAACCGCTGCTAACCCCCGAGATCGAGCCCGTCGCGCAGTCCGTGCGCGACGGCGGTGTGGTCGCCTACCCCACCGAGGCGGTCTTCGGCCTTGGCTGCCGCCCGGATGACCCCCGGGCGATCGATCGCATCCTCGAGATCAAGGGCCGCCCGGCCACCAAGGGACTGATTGTGGTCACCGACCGGCTGGATCGCCTCGCGCCCTGGCTGGCGCCGCTACCGGCCGAACGCCGGGCCGAGATCGACGCCAGCTGGCCTGGGCCGACCACCTGGCTGCTACCCGTCACCGATGCCTGCCCGCCGCTGCTGCGCGGCGAACACGACAGCCTCGCGGTACGCGTCACCGCCCACCCGGAGACGCGCGCGCTGTGCGCGGCCGCGGGCAGCCCCCTGGTCTCCACCAGCGCCAACCGCGCGGGCATAGAGCCCTGCCGCACCTGGGACTGCGTGAACACGCAGCTCGGGACGGGCATCGACGCGATCCTGCAGGCAGAATGTGGCGGGCGCACCGCACCCAGCACGATCCGCGATGCCCGCACCGGGGCCTGGCTCCGGGGCGCGCCGGATACCCACGAATAACCAACCGGGACGCAGCATGAGCCAGGACCACGTCTCCATCGACCGTGTCATCGACTACCTGCAGGGCCTGCAGGACCGCATCTGCCAGGGTCTCGAGGGCCTGGACGGCCAGGCCCGCTTCCAGGAGGACGCCTGGGAACGCCCGGCCGGCGGCGGCGGCCGCACCCGTGTAATGCACGAGGGGCGGGTCTTCGAGCAGGCCGGGGTCAACTTCTCCCATGTGATGGGCGACAACCTCCCGGCCTCGGCCACCGCGCACCGCCCGGAGATGGCCGGACGCTCGTTCCAGGCCACCGGCGTGTCGCTGGTGATCCACCCGCACAATCCGTATGTGCCGACCTCGCACGCGAATGTGCGCTTCTTCATCGCGGATAAGCCCGGCGAGGAGCCGATCTGGTGGTTCGGCGGCGGCTTCGACCTGACCCCGTACTACGGTTTCGACGAGGACTGCATCCACTGGCACCGCACGGCCGAGGCCGCCTGTCGTCCGTTCGGCGAGCACCTCTACCCGGCGCACAAGCAGTGGTGCGACGAGTACTTTCATCTCAAGCACCGCGACGAGCCGCGCGGCGTCGGCGGGCTGTTCTTCGACGACTTCAGCGAGGGCGGCTTCGAGCACGCCTTCGGCTACATGCAGAGCGTCGGCAATGCCTATCTGGATGCCTATGGCCCGATCGTCGAGCGTCGCCACGCGACCGAATACGGCGAGCGCGAGCGCCAGTTCCAGCTCTACCGGCGCGGGCGCTATGTCGAGTTCAATCTGGTCTACGACCGCGGTACCCTGTTCGGCCTGCAGTCGGGCGGGCGCACCGAGTCGATCCTGATGTCGCTGCCGCCGCTGGTGCGCTGGGAATACAACTACCAGCCGGAGGCCGGCACGCCCGAGGCCGAACTCTACGAGCGCTATCTGAAGCCGCGCGACTGGCTGGCCGAGTCCGCCGGCTGACCCACCAACAAGGACGACCCGCATGACCGCACCGATCGCCCCCTATCCCGCCGGCCGTCCGCGCCGCATGCGCCGCGACGCCTTCTCCCGCCGCCTGATGCGCGAGCATCACCTGCGCGCGGACGACCTGATCCTGCCGGTGTTCGTCACCGAGGGCGAAGGGGTGCGCGAGGCGGTGCCGTCGATGCCCGGCGTGGAGCGCGTCAGCATCGACCTGCTGCTGGAGGAGGCGGCCGCCGCCGTGCGCCTCGGCATCCCGGCGCTGGCCCTGTTCCCGGTGGTCCCGGGCGAGAAGAAGAGCCTGGATGCCGCCGAGGCCTGGAACCCCGAGGGCCTGGCCCAGCGCGCGGTACGCGCCCTGAAGCAGGCCCACCCCGAGCTCGGCGTGATCACCGACGTCGCCCTGGACCCGTTCACCACCCACGGCCAGGACGGCATCATCGACGATGACGGCTACGTGGTGAACGACATCACCGTCGAGGCGCTGGTGAAGCAGGCGCTGTCGCATGCCGCGGCCGGGGCCGACGTGGTCGCCCCCTCCGACATGATGGACGGGCGCATCGGCGCGATCCGCACCGCGCTGGAAGATGGCGGGCACGTGCACACGCGCATCCTCGCCTACTCCGCCAAGTACGCCTCGGCCTTCTACGGGCCGTTCCGCGATGCGGTGGGCTCAGCCAGCAATCTGGGCAAGGGCGGCAAGGAGACCTACCAGATGGACCCGGCCAACGGCGATGAGGCCCTGCACGAGGTCGCGCTCGACCTGGCCGAGGGCGCCGACATGGTGATGGTCAAGCCGGGGATGCCGTACCTGGACGTGGTCCGCCGGATTCGCGACGAGTTCCAGCGCCCGACCTTCGTCTATCACGTCTCCGGCGAGTACGCGATGCTCAAGGCCGCCGCCGAACGCGGCTGGCTGGACGAGCGCGCCTGCGTGCTGGAGGCCCTGACCGGCATGAAGCGCGCCGGGGCCGACGGCATCCTCACCTACTACGCCCGCACCGTGGCCGAATGGCTGACGGAGGACGCGGCCCGATGAGCGAGCCGCGCCCCGATCGTTATGGCGTGGTCGGCAACCCGATCCGCCATTCGCTGTCGCCGCGCATCCATGCCCTATTCGCCGAACAGACCGGGCAGCACCTGACCTACGAGGCCCTGCTGGGCACCCCGGGTCAGTTCGCCGAGGAGGTCTGGGCATGGTTCTCCTCCGGGTTCCGCGGCCTGAACGTGACCGTCCCGTTCAAGGAAGAGGCGTTCGCCCTGGCCCGGGTCCTGACCGACCGCGCCCGGCGCGCCGGCGCCGTGAACACCCTCTGGCGCGACGACGAGCGCCAGCTCCACGGCGACAACACCGACGGCATCGGCTTCTGCCGCGACCTCGACCGCCTGGGTGGCGAGGTGCCCGGCCGGCGCATCCTGATCCTCGGGGCCGGCGGCGCGACCCGCGGGCTGCTGCAGCCCCTGCTGGAGCGCCACCCCGCACAGCTGGTGATCGCCAACCGCACTGCGGCGCGGGCCGAGGCACTGGCCGAGGACTTCGCCGACCTGGCGATCGATACCGAGCTCTCCGCCTGCGGCCTCGACGCCCTGCCCGCCGGCCCGTTCGATCTGGTCATCAACGCCACCGCCGCCGGCCTGTCCGACGCGGGGCTGAACCTACCCGCGACGCTGGTGCACCCGGACAGCCTGGCCTACGACCTGGTCTACGGCCCCGGTGCGGCCCGGTTCCTTGACTGGGCCCGGGATGCTGGCTGCCGGCAGACGTCCGACGGCCTGGGCATGCTGGTCGAGCAGGCCGCCGAGGCCTTCGCGACCTGGCGCGGCATCCACCCCGACACCACCCCGGTATTGCGCCAACTGCGTCACGAAAACGACACGGCCTGACGCCCGGTTCACCTTCCGTTCAAGCAACGGCGCAATCCTGTTCCCGAGCGCGCCCGTGGGCGCAGACTGAAACCCGGGAGTTCCTTCCCGGCTGGGGGGCAAGCATGATCTCGCGCATTGGTGTTCTGGTACTGGTCGGTTTTCTGACCTTCGCCATCGGCTGTACCACCACGGATCCCTATACCGGCGAGGAGCGGGTATCGCGCACGGCCATCGGCGCCGGTGTCGGCGCGGCTGCCGGGGCCGTGGTCGGCAGCATCACCAGCCGCCGCAACCGCACCCAGCGCGCGATGATCGGGGCCGGGATCGGGGCCCTGGCCGGCGGTGCGATCGGCAACTACATGGACCGCCAGGAGGCCGAGCTGCGCGAGCAGCTGCGGGGAACCGGTGTCAGCGTGACCCGCGACGGCGACAACATCATCCTGAACATGCCCGGGCACATCACCTTCGATATCGACCGCACCGACATCAAACCGGAGTTCGAGGAGGTGCTGAACTCGGTGGCGCTGGTCCTGGCCGAATACGACCAGACCGGTATCGAGGTCGCCGGCCATACCGACATCACCGGACGCGTCGAGTACAACATGGACCTGTCGGAACGGCGCGCTCAGAGCGTCGGGCGCGCCCTGATACGGCGCGGCGTCCAGTCGGTGCGCGTCGACACCGTCGGCTTCGGGCCGCATCAGCCCATCGCGACCAACGAAACCGCCGAGGGCCGCGCGCTGAACCGGCGTGTAGAACTGACCCTGTTCCCGCTGACCGCGGACTGAGCGCCGGCCCCCAGCACGATCGGGCCGGGGATTGCCCGACCCGCCCCCTTCCTCATCCATCCGGCGCGCCGGGCTGGTAAGCTTGGCCGCCATGGACGCACGTGCACGCCTGTGGGAACTGGCCCGACTGGTCCGCCTGGACCGGCCTGTCGGCATCTATCTGCTGCTGTGGCCGACTCTGTGGGCGCTCTGGATCGCAGCCGAGGGCTGGCCGCCGGGTTCGCTGATCTTCATCTTCGTTGCCGGCGTCGTGCTGATGCGCTCGGCCGGCTGTGCGATCAACGACTACGCGGACCGCGACTTCGACGCCCATGTCGCCCGCACGCGCGACCGCCCGCTGGCACTGGGCACCATCACCCCGAACGAGGCCCTGGCAACCTTCGCCGTGCTGGCGCTGACCGCCTTCGTGCTGGTGCTGTTCACCAACCTGCTGACCATTCTCTATTCCCTGGTCGCAGTGGTGCTGGCCGCCACCTATCCCTTCGCCAAGCGCTTCCACCACTTTCCGCAGGTGCACCTGGGCGCGGCCTTCGCCTGGGCGGTGCCCATGGCCTTTACCGCGGTCACCGGGGACCACCCGCCCCCGCTCGCCTGGCTGCTGTACGTGACCGTGCTGGCCTGGACCGTGGTATATGACACCTTCTACGGCATGGTGGACCGCGAGGACGACCTGAAGATCGGGGTGAAGTCCACTGCGATCGCATTCGGCGAGATGGACCGGCTGATCACGGCTGGGCTGCAGATACTCGTCTGGCTGGGGCTGTACCTGATCGGCCAGCATGCCGGGCTCGGCGGCTACTACACGGCGGGGCTGGTGATCGTGGCGATGCTGATGTTCTACCAGCAGTTCCTGATCGCCGAACGCGAGCCGGCCGACTGCCTGCGGGCATTCAAGAACAACCACTATCTCGGCGCCGTGGTGATGCTCGCGATGATCGCGGATCACCATCTGGGAGGCTAACGCGCTTACGCGCGAGCAAGTGCCAAGCCCTCGACCGACGCGGCTCCCGCCGCCCGCAGCGCACAGGCCAGCGCATCCAGGGTCGCCCCGGTCGTGACCACATCGTCCACCAACAGCACCCGTTCGCCCGCCAGCGCCATCTTTACGGCAAACGCATCGCGCAGGTTCCGGCGCCGCTGAGGACCACTCAGCGTCTGCTGCGAAGGCGTGGCCCGTACGCGGCGAACGCATGCGGTATCCAGCGGGAGCCCCAGGACCTCGGCGACGCACCGCGCCAGCGGCTCGCACTGATTGAACCCGCGCTCGCGCAGGCGCGAGGGGTGCAATGGAACGGGCACCACGCGGGTAGGCAACGGTGTCGGCACATCCCGGCGTTCGCGGGCTGCCTGTGCGGCCAGGTCCACGAGGATCCGTTCAGCGCGGGCGTGGCCGCTGCGCTTGTAGGCCAGCAGCACCCGATCCAGCGGCCAGGCATAGGCCCATGGCGCCCGCAGGGCGTCTACTGCCGGAGGGCGGCGCTGACAGGCGGGGCAGGCCACTGTCGCCGGCAGGGGTGCCGCGCAACCCGGGCACGGGGCCTCCACCCGCACCAGGTCCTTGCGGCAGGCAGGACAGATGGCCCCGCCCTCCGGCAACGGGGCCAGACACAAGCCACAGTGGTCGGGATACAGCGCCCGGGCCGCCCAGGCGCTCAGCGCACGCAGCGCGCCCGATCGCTCTCCAGTTTGCCCCGGCGTGGCTGAAGGGGGATGAGCCATGATGGTATGCTTCCGCTTTTGCATTCAGGGTAGTCCATGGCGACCAAGACCGTCTCCGCACGCAGTTCGCGGCGCGCCGCCGCGATGTTCGACGTCGGCAATCTGATCAGCGTGTCGATTGCCGGCATCCCGCTGTTTGTGGTCAGCAGCGAGGGGGTCGGAGTCGGCTTCATCATTGCCGCGATCATGGGCATCGTGCCGCTAGTGCTGTGGTTTGGCGCCTCCATGCTGGTGTACGCCCTGAACAAGCACCACCCCGATCCGCGCGTGGGCCATTTCACGCAGTGGGCGGCCTATCGCTACTACGCGCTGATGGGCCTGCTGATCGGGGTCGCCACCTTCTTTCCGCCGGATCTGGCCTACTACCGCGCCTATTGGGCCGTGGCTGCCGCCATCCTGCTGCCGTGGACGGTCTACGCCCTGTTCCGCGTCTACCGCGAACCCTGGGCCGATGTCGCCATCCCGGCGGAAGCCGACAAGGAGCCACACTCATGAGCACGCCCCGCCACGACTGGAACACCGACGAGGTCGAGGCCCTGCTCGACCTGCCGCTGAACGACCTGATCTTTCGCGCGCAGACGGTGCACCGCGAGCACTTTGACCCCAACGCGGTTCAGGTAAGCACCCTGCTGTCGATCAAGACCGGGGCCTGCCCGGAGGACTGCGCCTACTGCCCGCAGAGCGCGCACCACGACGTGGAGCTGGAACGCGAACGCCTGCTGCCGCTGGAGGAAGTGCTCGAGGCCGCGCGCAACGCCCGCGCCCAGGGCGCGACCCGCTTCTGCATGGGTGCCGCCTGGCGCAACCCCACCGACAAGAACCTGGAGCGCGTGATCGAGATGGTGCGCGCGGTCAAGGACGAGGGTCTGGAGACCTGCATGACCCTCGGCATGCTGAAGGCCGAGCAGGCGAAGCGCCTGTCCGAGGCGGGGCTGGACTACTACAACCACAACCTCGACACCTCGCCGGAGTTCTACGGCCACATCATCTCCACCCGCACCTACGATGACCGTCTGGAGACCCTGGAGCACGTGCGCGAGGCCGGCATGAACGTCTGCTGCGGCGGCATCCTCGGCATGGGCGAGTCGCGCCGCGACCGCGCGCGCCTGCTGCAGCAGATGGCCAACCTGCCGAAGCACCCGGAGTCGGTCCCGATCAACCAGCTGATCCAGGTCGAGGGCACCCCACTGCACGGGATCGAGGACCTCGACCCGCTGGAGTTCGTGCGCACCATCGCCGTGACCCGCATCCTGATGCCGGCCTCCTACGTGCGCCTGTCCGCCGGGCGCACCGAGATGTCCGACGAGATGCAGGCCCTGTGCTTCCTGGCCGGCGCCAACTCGCTGTTCTACGGCGACACCCTGCTGACCACACCGAACCCCGGCGAGAACCACGACCTCGCGCTGTTCGAACGCCTCGGCCTGCGCCCGGAGGCCGGCCCGGAAGCCCCCGGGGAATCGGACCGGCCCGCCTCCGCATCGGCCTGATGCCGACCGGCCAGTGGCGGGCGACTTTCCCGATCATTTCTCGGCGGTGGCGGCGGCGTATGCCCGCCACCGCCCGGACTACCCCGCCGATCTCTTTGACTGGCTGGCCGCGCGCACCCCGCACCACGAACAGGCCTGGGACTGCGCCAGCGGCAATGGCCAGGCCGCGCAGGGCCTGCAGCCTCACTTCTCCCAGGTCGTAGCGACCGATGCCGCCCCAGCCCTGCTGGCCGCTCTGCCGGCGACAGCCGGGATCAACCGAGTAGCCTGCGCCGCCGAGGCCTGCGCACTGGCCGATACCTCGGTGGATCTCGCCTGCGTCGCCCAGGCCGCGCACTGGTTTCGCCACGCCGAGTTCCATGACGAGGTTGCACGCGTCCTGCGCCCGGGCGGCCTGCTGGCGATCTGGGGCTACGGCATCCTGCGCGCCGAGGACCCGGCGCTGGACCGCCTGCTGACCGACTTTCACGACACCACCCTGGCGCCCTGGTGGCCGGAAGAACGCAGCCATATCCGCAGCCACTACCGCGACCTGCCGTTCCCCTGGCCGGAGATCGAGACGCCCGAGTTTCGGATCGACCGCGAATGGGGCCGCGACACCCTGCTCGGCTACCTCGGCACCTGGTCAGCCATCCGCCGCGCGCAGGCGGCCGGCCAGGATCCGCTGGCCGTGCTGGAGCCGGCCCTGCGCGCGCTGTGGCCGAATACGGACATCACCGCCCGCGTCCACTGGCCGATCTTCCTGCGCGCCGGGCTGCGGCCGTGAGCGATTCACCATGAGCCATTCACCATGAGCGAGACGCTGCAGGCCTTTCTGCAGGCCCGCCTCGACCGCGTGCGCACGGACGGTCGCTGGCGCCGTCTGCGCACGCTGGACGGGCCGCAGCAGCCGGAGCAGGTCATCGACGGTAAATCGATCGTCGCCTTTTGCTCCAACGACTACCTGGGTCTGGCGGCCGATCCGGCCGTCGCCGCCGCCGCCCGCGAGGCCCTCGACCGCTACGGGTTTGGGGCCGGGGCCGCCCATCTGATCAACGGCCACACCCGCGCCCATGTGGAACTGGAGCAGGCGCTGGCGCGCTTCACCGGGCGCGAGCGCGCGCTGCTGTTCTCGACCGGCTACATGGCCAACCTGGCGCTGGTACAGACGCTGGCCGGCCGCCACGACACGGTGTTCGAGGACCGCTGGAACCATGCCTCGCTGATCGATGCCGTGCGCCTGGCCGGCGCGCGCAGCCAGCGCTATCGTCATGCCGATCCCGGGCACCTGCGCGATCGCCTGGAGCGGGCTCCCGATCGCGGGCATCGGCTGGTCGTCACCGACGGGGTGTTCTCCATGGACGGGGATATCGCACCCCTGCCGGAGCTAGCCGCGCTGGCGCGCGAGTTCGATGCCTGGCTGATGGTGGATGACGCCCACGGCCTGTCGGTGCTGGGCGCGACCGGTGGCGGCAGCTGCCAGCACCACGGCCTCGGCGCGGACGATGTGCCGATCCTGATGGGCACGCTGGGTAAGGGATTCGGCGCCGCCGGGGCCTTCGTTGCCGGCTCCGAAGCCCTGATCGAGACCCTGATCCAGACCGCCCGGCCCTACATCTATACCACCGCGATGCCGGCCGCCCTCGCCGCCGCAACGCTGGCGTCCGTGCGCATCGCCGAGGCCGCAACGGATCGGCGGGCGCACCTGCAGGACCTGCTCCAGCGCCTGGGGGCGGGCCTGGACCGGCTCGGCCTGCAGCACCCGCCTCCGTTGACCCCCATCCAGCCGGTCCAGATCGGTGACGCCCACCGCGCTAGCGACGTGGCCGAGAGGCTGCTGGCCGCCGGGTTTCTGGTCCCGGCGATCCGTCCGCCCACAGTCCCCGAGGGCCAGGCACGGCTGCGCATCACCCTGTCCGCCGCCCACACCGAGGCTCAGGTGGATGCCTTGCTACGGGCGCTGGAGCAGGCCCTCGAGCATGCGACTCCGTGAACCCGTACACACCCCGGCATTGACGCCCTTCACGTTTCCGAAAACCGCCATTCCCCGTTAAAGAACCGTTCAGCGACCCCGCGCGAGGCTGGGGCCGAGCACGGTCGAAAGGAGACGGACCATGGCACGGAAACGCAACCATTCCCGACGCGGTGTACCCACTCATCTGAAGGCGCTGGCGGCCGCGATGCTGTTCGGCTTCGCCGCCGACACCCTGGCCGCCCCACCGCCCTGGGCACCGGCCCACGGCTGGCGCGCGCAGAACGACCCGGGGTATGCCGGGTACCACGGCTACAGTGTTGACCGCTGGGAACACGACTACGGCGTGATGGACGGCCGCTGCAACCGCGACGCAATCGGCGCGGCGATTGGCGGCGGTGCCGGCGCCGTCATCGGCCACCAGGTCGGCGACGGCGATCCGGTGGCCATTCTGATCGGGGCGGCGGGGGGCGCGGTCCTGGGCGGCATGATCGGACGCCAGATGGACCGCAATGACCAGGCCTGCATGGGACATGCCCTGGAACTGGCCGAGCCCGGACAGCCCGTCTACTGGGACAATGCCAATGGGCAGCCGGTGCACATGACGCCGGGGCGCGTTCGCGACAGCGGCTGCCGCGACTTCGAGATGATGATCGACGGCGAACGCCACACCGGTACGGCTTGCCCGGACGAACCCGGACACTGGGAGATCCGCGGATAAACGACCATTGGCCCGGGGGCCTTGAACGCCCCCGGGCACCATCGCCTATCCTGCAGGGCCACCCTGCCCTGCCCCGGCCGGCCACACCTTCCGTCCGGCTACCGAAGGGCCGCACAGCACGGAATGTCTCACTCCATGGCCCGGATCCTGCCCGCCAATACGTCCCCGTCCGCACCGGAACGCGTGATCGTTCTGGATGTGCTGCGCGGAGTCGCGATCCTCGGCATCCTGGTGATGAACATCCAGTCGTTCGGACGCATCTCCAGCGAATACCTGAATCCGATGGCTCTCGGCCCCCTCCCGCTGGCGGACTGGATCGCCTGGGTCGTGGTCCACGTGCTGGCGGACGAGAAGTTCATCAGCATGCTGACCCTGCTGTTCGGGGCCGGGATCGTGCTGATGGCCTCGGGTTCGCGCCATCCGGCCGACACCTTCGAGCAGCGCTTTCGCCGCCGCATGGGCTGGCTGTTCCTGATCGGGCTGGCACACGGGCTGATCCTGTGGCCCGGCGACATCCTCGCGGCATACGCGGTGTGCGGACTGGTGGCCATGCATTTTCGCGACCACCCGCCGATGACCCTGCTGGGCCTCGGGGTCGCCCTGATCGGCGGGCTGACCGCGCTCTGGCTCGTTCTGAGCGCGATCCTGATCTTCCTTGTCCCCGAGCACTGGCTGCAGACGCTCAACGAGCGCTACTGGCAGCCCGGGGCCGATGTCGTCAGCGACGAACTCAACCGGATGTCGCTGCACTGGCTGGCCGCGACCGGCGAGCGGGCGACCGGTGCCCTGACCGCGCAGCTGTGGATGTTCTTCTCCGAGCGCCTGTGGCAGATGCTCGCGATGATGTTCATCGGCATGGCCCTGCTGCGGCTCGGCTTCCTTCACGGGAGCTGGTCACTGACTGGTTACCGGCGTGTCGTGCTGGCCGGACTGGGCGCCGGCATCCCGCTGGTACTGGCGGGGCTGTGGTTCAACACGGCCGTGGAGTGGGATCTGCGCTACTCGATGTTCCTGGGCCGCATCGCCAACCTGTGGGGCAGTGTCGCGATTGCCCTGGCCTGGGTCGCCCTGGTGATCCTGCTGGCCCACCCCGACGGGCGTCGGCGGATCCTGCCAGGCGTCATCCGCGCCCTCGAGGCGGTCGGCCGCCTCGCGCTGACCAACTACATCGGCCAGTCGATCCTCGCCGCGATGATCTTCTACGGGATCGGGCTCGGCCTGTTCTCGCAGTTCGGGCACCTCGAACTGCTCGGCATCGTGCTGGCGATCTGGGTGTTCCAGATCACCTTCTCCCTGCTCTGGCAACGCTACATCGGCCCCGGGCCAATCGAGACCCTCTGGCGGCGCCTGGCAAGCTAGCCAGGGTCTACAGCAGCCCCCGTTCAGCCATGGATACGGGGGTGTCGGCGATCACCACGTGATCGAGTATCCGCACATCCACCAGCCCGAGGGCCTCGGTCAAACGCCGGGTGATCGCGATATCCGAGCCCGAGGGCTCGGCCACCCCGGACGGGTGGTTGTGGGCAAGGATCACCGCGGCCGCATTGTGGTGCAGCACACGCCGCACGACCTCGCGCGGGTGCACGGCGGCGCCGTCAATCGTGCCGCGGAACAGCTCCTCGAAGGCGATCACCCGATGGCGGTTATCCAGGAACAGGACCGCGAAGACCTCGAAGGGATAGTCGCGCAGACGCGCCGCAAGGAACTGGCGGGTGGCAGTCGGCGAGGTCAACGCATCACCACGCTCCAGGTCGGCGGCGAGGTGCCGCCGACCCATCTCGAGCACCGCCTGGAGCTGGGCGTACTTGGCGTCCCCCAGCCCCGGCGCCGCGCAGAACCCCGCCTGATCGGCCTGCAGCAGGGGCCGCAGCCCGCCGAAGCGGCTGAGCAGATCGCGGGCGACATCGACCGCGCTCTTGCCGGCCACGCCGGTGCGCAGGAAGATCGCCAGCAGTTCCGCATCGGAAAGCGCGGCCGCGCCCCGCTCAATCAGCTTCTCCCGCGGACGCTCGGCCGCGGGCCAGTCGGTAATCGCCATCCCCACCTCCCTGTGGTTCGGTCGTTTGGTTTTTTCGTTCCAGGCCGTCTCGGTCATCCCGACCGTAGCGAAGAACCCTAGGATGCGTTGAGCGGCAGCGAAACGCATCGATTCGGACACCAATGGCAAGCATGATGCGTTTCGCTGCCGCTCAACGCATCCTACGACCCTGCTGGTAGCCCTCGGTCAGTCCTCGAAGCGGGAGATATCACGCACCGCGCCGGAGGCGGCGGAGGTCGTCATCAGGGCGTAGGCGCGCAGGGCCTGGGTGACCGGGCGGGTCCGCGACTCGGGCTTCCAGGCCTTCGCGCCACGGGCCTCCATCGCCTCGCGCCGGGCTGCCAGGGTGGCGTCGTCGACGTCGATGCGGATCTCGCGCCCGGGGATGTCGATCACGATGGTGTCGCCCTCCTCGATCAGGCCGATCGCGCCGCCCTGCGCGGCCTCCGGGGAGACGTGGCCGATGGACAGCCCGGAAGTACCGCCGGAGAAGCGCCCGTCGGTGATCAGCGCGCATTCCTTGCCCAGCCCCTTGGACTTCAGATACGAGGTCGGGTAGAGCATCTCCTGCATGCCGGGGCCGCCCTTCGGACCCTCGTAGCGGATGATCACGACGTCACCCGCCTGGATGCGGTCACCGAGGATCGCCTCGACGGCCGCGTCCTGGCTCTCGAACACCCGCGCGGGGCCGGAGAACTTCAGGATGCTCGCGTCGACCCCCGCGGTCTTCACGATGCAGCCGTCCGGGGCCATGTTGCCGTAGAGCACGGCCAGGCCGCCGTCCTGGGAGTAGGCATGTTCGATATCGCGGATACAGCCGTTCTCGCGGTCGATGTCGAGGCTGTCCCAGGTCTTGTCCTGGCTGAACGCGACCTGAGTGGGCACGCCGCCCGGCGCGGCCTTGTACAGGGTCTCGGAGGCAGCGGCGTGGCGCATCACATCCCACTGCTCCAGCGCCTGGCCCATGGTGTCGGCGTGGACCGTCGGGATATCGCGGTGGATCAGCCCACCACGGTCCAGCTCGGCCAGGATGCCGACCACGCCACCGGCGCGGTGCACGTCCTCCATGTGATAGAGCTGGGTGGCCGGCGCCACCTTGCACAGGTTCGGGACCTTGCGCGACAGGCGGTCGATATCCGCCATGGTGAAGTCCACGTCGCCCTCGCGCGCGGCCGCCAGCAGATGCAGCACGGTATTGGTGGAGCCGCCCATCGCGATGTCCAGGCTCATCGCGTTCTCGAAGGCCTCGAAGGTGGCGATCGAACGCGGCAGCACGGATTCGTCGTCCTGCTCGTAGTAGCGCTTCGCGAGCTCGACCACACGCTTTCCAGCCTGTTCGAACAGCGACTTGCGCCCGGCATGGGTGGCCAGCAGCGAGCCGTTGCCCGGCAGCGACAGGCCCAGGGCCTCGGTCAGGCAGTTCATCGAGTTGGCGGTGAACATGCCGGAGCAGGATCCACAGGTCGGGCAGGCGGAGCGCTCGATGGCCTCCACCTCCTCGTCGCTGGCGCTGGAGTCCGCGGCCTTGACCATCGCATCCACCAGATCCAGGTGGATCACGTTGTCGGTACCCGGGGCCTTCACCTTGCCAGCCTCCATCGGGCCGCCGGAGACGAAGACCACCGGGATGTTCAGACGCATCGCGGCCATCAGCATGCCCGGGGTGATCTTGTCGCAGTTCGAGATGCACACCAGCGCATCGGCGCAGTGGGCATTGACCATGTACTCCACCGAATCGGCGATAATCTCGCGCGAGGGCAGCGAATAGAGCATCCCGCCGTGGCCCATCGCGATACCGTCATCCACCGCGATGGTGTTGAACTCCTTGGCCACACCACCGGCCTTCTCCACTTCGCCGGCGACCAGCTGGCCCAGATCCTTCAGGTGCACGTGCCCGGGCACGAACTGGGTGAAGGAGTTGGCGATGGCGATGATCGGCTTGCCGAAGTCGCCATCCTTCATGCCGGTGGCGCGCCACAGGGCGCGGGCGCCGGCCATGTTGCGGCCGTGGGTGGTGGTGCGGGAACGATAGGCGGGCATGGTCGGATCTCGTGAACGTTTATGCAGATGCGGAATCGTACATAATGAGTCGTACAAACCCCAGTTTCCGGAGGAAACGTTGATGAAAATCGAGGTCGAGAACATCAAGTGTGGCGGCTGCGCCAGCTCCATCCGCAAGGGCCTGATGCAGGTCGAAGGCGTCACTGAAGCCGAGGTCGATGTGGAAGGCGGCGCCGTGGAAGTCCATGCCCCGGATAGCGCCCGCGAAGCGGTCGCGGCAAAGCTGGCCAGCATGGGCTACCCCGAGGTGGGCTCGGTCTCCGGTCTGCGTTCCGCCAGCGCCAAGGCCAAGTCCTTCGCCAGCTGCGCCGTGGGGCGCATGAGCGGCGACTAGCCGGCAACGGACGGCATGCGTGCAGTCTCGCGTATCGCGCCCGCCCTCGTGGCGGGCGCGGCTTTGCTGGGGGTCCTGCTGCTGTGGGGCGCGACCCAGGCCGAGTCCGGCCTGCCCGTCACCGAGCTCACGGTCGGCGAGCGGACGCTTAGCGTGGAGATCGCCGCCGACGAGCCCGCCCGCCGGCAGGGCCTGATGCACCGCGAGGAACTGGCCGACGACCAGGGGATGCTGTTCGTCTGGGATCGACCGGCGCGCTACGCGATGTGGATGCGCAACACCTACATCCCGCTGGACGTCGCGTTTATCGACACCGACTACCGCATCACCAACATCGAGACCATGGAGCCACAGACCACCACCCTGCACGAAGCCAAACGCGACGTGCTCTATGCGCTGGAGGTCAACGCGGGCTGGTTCGCGGAAAACGATGTCAGCGCCGGCGACCGGATCGACGATCTCCCGCGCGCACTGGGCAAGAAATAGCCCAGATCTCACACTGATGCGCCCACCGCGCGCTTTCCCTACACTGTCCGACAAGCCCATCCGCGCGCGGACACGCCCGTGAACCCTCCCGCCACCGCCAGTGCCACGCCCGGCGCACCCAGTGAAACCCGGGCCGCCCCGCACCCCTCGGAACTCGACTGGTTCCGCGGGGCGGTGCCGTATATCGCCGCGCACCGGGGTCGAACCATGGTCATCGCCCTGGCCGGCGAGGCTGCGCTGGCACCGGAATTCCCGGAGCTGATGCGCGATATCGCCAAACTGCACGCGCTCGGTGTGCGTGTGGTGCTGGTCTATGGCGTGCGCCCCCAGATCGAGGCCCGACTGGCCGAGCGCGGCCTGACGCCGCAGTACGCGGAGGGCCTGCGAGTCACCGACGCGCCGGCGCTGGAGGCGGTACTGGATGCAGTCGGCCGGCTGCGCCTGCAGATCGAGGGCCTGCTGTCGCGCAGCCTGGGGCAGCCGGGCACCGGCAATGCACGGCTGCGCGTGGCCAGCGGCAATTTCGTCACCGCGCGCCCGCTTGGCGTGCGTGGCGGCGTGGACTTTCACTACACCGGCGAGGTGCGCGGGGTCGATACCGAGGCCCTGCGCAACCTGCTGGACCGGGAACAGGTGGCGCTGGTTTCGCCGCTGGGGTACTCGCCCACCGGCGAGGTGTTCAACCTCTCCGGCGAGGACGTGGCAACCCAGGTCGCGATCGCCCTGAACGCGGACAAGCTGATCTTCCTGACCGAGGCGGGGGTCCTGCGCGATCCACAACACGGGGTCCTGGGCCAGCTGACCGTGCCCGCCGCGGAACGGCTCCTGGCGGAATCGGACGATCTGCCGGAGGAGCTGGCCAATCACCTCAAGAGCGCGATCGATGCCTGCCGCCAGCGCGAGATGCGCGTCCACCTGGTGGACCGCCATGACGATGGCGGGCTGCTGATCGAGCTGTTCACCCGCCAGGGGATCGGCACGCTGGTCTCGCGCGAACCGCTGGAGCGGCTGCGTCAGGCAACGATCGACGATGTCGGCGGTATCCATGCCCTGCTGCAGCCTCTGGAGGCCGAGGGCATCCTGGTCCATCGTGCACGCGAGCACCTGGAGCTGGAAATCGAGCGCTTCCAGGTGCTGGATGTCGACGGTCTGATCATCGGCACCGCCGCGCTGTATCCGTTTGGCGAACAAGCGGCGGAGATCGCCTGCCTGGCTCTGCACGCCGACTATCGCGGCAGCGGACGGGGCGACCGCCTGCTGGCGGCCATGGAGTCACTGGCGCGGGAACAGGGCGCACGGCAGCTGTTCGTGCTGACGACCCGCACCGCGCAGTGGTTCCAGGAGCGCGGCTACACGACCGGAAAGGTCGACGATCTGCCGCCCGAGCGGCGCGCGCACTACAACCAGGCGCGAAACTCCCGGGTCTACACGAAACGGCTCCAGCCCTGACCCCGGCCGCCCGCCGCAACCGCGCCATCAGCGCCGGCGGCGGGTGACCTCCTCCCGCGAATCCCCCTCGGTCTCTGGGCGGCGATTGATCGGATAGCTGTCGGCGGGCCCGACGAATGGCTGGACCAGCATGCGATCGAGCCGCTCCCAGGCGGGGTCGCGGAACTGGTTCAGCCCAATCGTCATCCCGTCATGCCCGTCCTGCGGCTGCGCGCGGTAGGTCCCCATGATCCGGTCCCAGAGCGAGAGGTTGAATCCGAAGTTCGAGTTGGTCTCGTGCGGATACCAGGAATGGTGGACGCGGTGGAAGTCCGGCGTGACGATGAACCAGCGCAGCACCCGGTCCACCGCGGCCGGCATGCGCACGTTGGAGTGGTTGAACAGGGCCAGCGAGCTGAGGATCACCTCGAAGATCAGCACCGCCAGTGCCGGGGCGCCGATTGCGACCACCACCATGGCCTTGATACCGAACGACAGCACAATTTCCAGCGGGTGGAAGCGCAGGCCGGTGGTCACGTCGAAGTCGAGATCCGCATGGTGCATGCGGTGCAGCCGCCACAGCGACGGGACGGCATGAAACATCACGTGCTGGGCCCAGATCGCGAAATCGAGGACCACGACCGCGATCAGCACGACCAGCCAGAAGGGCAGGTCCAGCATCTGCAGCAGCCCCCAGCCCTGGGTCTCGACGAACAGCCCCAGGCCCACCAGCCCCGCCGGGAACAGGAACCGGGTCAGCAGCGTGCCGGTAATCACCACGCCCCAGTTATTCGACCAGCGATAGGCCTTGCCCACCGACAGGGGACGTCGCGGCCCCAGGATCTCCCAGGTCGCCATGATCGCCAGAACGGACAGCAGGATGCCGACCCGAATGATCGGCTCCTGCGCCAGAAACCAGTCCGCCATGTGTGTGCCCTGCGTTCGCTTCAGGCGCGGTCGCGCCCCTGCCTACTGACCGAAGCGCGCCTCGTTGCGTTCATGGGCCTCCTGGGCCGCCACGCTCAGGGTCGCGATCGGACGAGCCTCCAGGCGAGCGATACCGATCGGTTCGCCGGTCTCCTCGCAGTAGCCGTACTCGCCCAGATCAATACGCGCCAGGGCCGCATCGATCTTGTTCAGCAGCTTGCGGTAGCGATCGCGCGTGCGCAGCTCCAGCCCGGCATCGGCCTCGTGAGTCGCGCGGTCGTTGGGGTCCGGTTCCTGCCAGCTCTCGGTGCGCAGGTGCTCGAGCGTCTGCTCGGACTCCTCGATCAGTTCCGCACGCCAGGCCTCGAGCTTGGCGCGAAAGTAGTCCAGCTGACGCGGATTCATGTAGGGTTCGTCCTCGGACGGACGATACCCGGACTCCAGGATAGTTTCGGCTTCTTGGCTCATATCGGCCCCTCGCCGGACCGCCTTCCGACCCCATGTCGGAACGGACCCGGCACGACGACAGGTACACCCGATCCAGTATAGGGCACTTCCCCACGCGGACGGCAAACGCCGCGCAACAATCGCAGGACTTCATGGGAACCCATGCACACCATGAGCACCACGCAGCGCCTGATCCAGATCAGTGACACCCACCTGGGCCGCGTGCCCGGGCCGATCCGGGCCGGCTATCCGGACAGCGACACCCAGCTGGAACGAATCCTCGGCGCCCTGCCCCGGGAGCCGGCGGCGGATGCCCTGCTCCTGAGCGGCGATCTGGCCGAGGATCCGGAACCGGCGACCTATGCTCGGCTGGCGCGACTGCTGGGCAGCCGGCGCGAACCGATGCTCGCACTCGCCGGCAACCACGACGATTGCCAGACCCTGCGCACCGCCCTGGAGCCCGAGACCTGTCAAGTCCATGGCGAGAGAATGCTGGGGCCCTGGAAGCTGATCGGCCTGGATTCCAGCACACCCGGCGAGGCGGCCGGGCGTCTGGACACGTCAGAGTGCGAGCGCCTGGAGAAAAGCCTGTCGGCCGACCCGGACCGCCCCACCGTCGTCGCCCTGCACCATCCGCCAGTGGCCATCGGCAGCGCCTGGATGGATCGCCTGGGGCTGCTGGATCCGGACGCGCTGTTCGCGGTGCTCGACCGCCATCCGCAGGTGCGCGCCTGCCTGTTTGGTCACATCCACCAGGACTTCCGGGCCCGGCGGGGTGCGATCGAGTTCCTCGGAAGCCCGTCGACCTGCGTGCAGTTCACGCCGGGCTCCGAAGAGTTCGCCGTGGATGCGGCCCTGGACGCCGGCTACCGCATTCTGGATCTGCACCCGGATGGGCGATTCGATACGCAGGTGGTCCGCGTACCGGGGACCCGCATCGCCATGGAACCTTCGGCATGAGTACGCCAGACGCCCGCGCCCAGTCCTTGCAGCACTGGCTGGACACCCTGCCCGGGGCGTTCGAGGACCTGCGCCTGCTGCGGGCGGATGCGAGCTTTCGCCGCTATTTCCGAGCCCGTCGGGACGGGGTGTCGGTCGTGATCATGGACGCCCCGCCCGAACGCGAGGCAACCGAGCCCTTCGTACGAATCGCCCGGCTGCTGGAGGGTCTGGGGCTGCGACCACCCCGGGTACTGGAACACGAGCCCGACTCGGGCTTTGTGCTACTGGAGGACCTGGGGGACCGCACCTTCACCCGGGCCCTGGCCGAGGGGGCGAACGAATGGCCGCTGTACCAGCGCGCCCTGGATACGCTGGCCACGCTGCATCGGCGCTGGCCCGAGCAAGGCCGCGCTGATCACGCCCCCCCCTATGACCGCGAGCGTCTGCTGGCAGAGACGGCCCTGTACGCGGACTGGTACTGGCCACGGCTGCGGGGTCACGCCATGCCGGAGGCCATGCGTGCGGAGTTCGACGCCGCCTGGCACCAGGTGCTGGAGGCCCTGCCAGGTCTCCCGGACACCCTGGTGCTACGCGATTTCCATGTCGACAATCTGATGCTGCCTCCCGGCGACGAGCAGGCCTGCGCGCTGCTGGACTTTCAGGATGCGGTGATCGGCAGTCCCGCCTATGACGTGGTCTCGCTGCTGGAAGACGCTCGCCGCGAGGTCTCGGCCGAAACGGTCGCCCGCGGGCTCGAACACTACCTGGCGAACGCGGACATGCCCCGCGCGTCGTTCATGGCGCACTATCACGTGCTGGGCGTGCAGCGCACGGTGAAGATCCTGGGCATCTTCGTGCGCCTGGCCGAACGCGACGGCAAGCCCCGCTATCTGGAGCACCTGCCGCGCCTGCACCGACTGCTGGAACAGGGCCTGCGCCACCCCGAACTGGGGCCGGTCGCCCGCTGGTTCGCTGCCCATGCGGCCAGGGAGCACGCCTGATGCGCGCGATGATCCTGGCCGCCGGACGCGGCGAGCGCATGCGCCCGCTGACCGACCATTGCCCGAAGCCACTGCTCCCGGTCGCCGGACGCCCGCTGATCGCCTACACCCTGGAACGCCTGGCCCGGGCCGGCTACCGCACGGTGGTGATCAACACCGCACACCTGGGCGCACAGATCCGCGAGGCGCTGGGGGCCGAGTACGCAGGCACGCGACTGTTGTACTCCGAGGAACCGGAGGGGGCGCTGGAAACCGCGGGGGGCATCCGCCAGGCCCTGCCGCTGCTGGGCGACGGGCCGTTTCTGGTGGTCAATGGCGACGTCTGGTGTGAGCACCCGCTCCACCCTCCCGCCCAACAGCCGCTCGCGGAAAGCGGCCCGCTTGCGCACCTGGTGCTGGTGGACAACCCGCCGCACCATCCGCAGGGCGACTTTCGACTGTCCGGCGGGCGGGTATCGCTGGATACCGGCACGCCGCTGACCTTCAGCGGCATCGGCTGGTATCACCCCGCGCTGTTCGCGGGCCTGCCCGAAGGGCGCCGCCCGCTGGGACCCTTATTGCGCGAGGCCATCGGCGGCGGGCGGGTGAGCGGAGAGCGCTACAGGGGGGATTGGCGCGACATCGGCACCCCCGAACGCCTCGCGACGCTGGAGGCGGACATCGACCGAAGTCGGGATCACGGCTTGATGTAGGTGTAGCCCGCGCGCTGCAGCCGCGTCAGCTCGCCAATGCCCGAGGACACACGGTCCTTGGGCTCGGCATCATGCAGATCGTCCAGCTCGATCCCGCGCTTGTCCAGGGTGTTGCCGCAGACGAGGAACCGCACATCCTGCATCTTCAGGGTGTCCACAGTACTGCGAAGGTCGGGGTCGTCCTTGGCGTGCTGCAGCAGACTGACCCCGCCACCGTGCATCACGACCTTGATCTCCAGACGATCCACCGCACTGCCGTCGATATGGTTCTGCAGGTTGCGCAGGGCATTGAGGTGCAGAGCCGGATCATCGGCATTGATGTGATAGACCACCTGCAGTGTGTCGTCGGCATCAGCGGTCTCGCCGCCGTCTCGCTCGAACGAGAACAGGGCCCAGGTGACCCCCAGCGACAGTACGAAAAGCGCCCCGGCCAGGAACCAGCCGGGGCGCGCGAGAAACGAGAGGGGGTTCATCGCCAGGCCGAACCCTCGGGATGACCTGCGACTGGCGCGATCATACCTTGATGTAGATCCAGCCTTCGGCCTGACGGCGCGCGGCCTCGGCCACGCCGGAATCGATCCGTTCGGCCTGTGGGAGGATGTCCACCGTGCCGCCCTCCTCGCGGGCCAGGCGATCGAGGGTCTGGGTGCAGGCCGTGAAACGCAGGCTCGCATACTCCTGGCTGAGCGCCGCAACCCGCTCGGGATACGGAGCCCGGTCCGTGCGCAGGAAATCCATCGCGTTGTTGTGCACCACGACCTGCACGTTCAGCTCGCGACCATCGGCCGCCGCGTCGCGGTACATCGCCTCGATGTCGTCCAGCAGCTCGGCCATGGATTTCGGGTCGGCCTCGTTGATATGCAGCAGGATCTGGTCAGTCTCGGTCGCCGCGACGACCTGTGGCGCGGAACCATCGGCCTGATCGCTACCGGCAATCAGCGCCGTCTCGCCGGCATCACCACCGATCCAGGCGGTTGGTTCGCCACTCCCGAGGAATCCGGCGTCGCGCGTAATCTCGTAACCCGCCAGGGACCCCAGCACGAGCGCCACCACCCCGGCCGCCATCGACGGGAACCAGTGGGTACGTGATGATCGGGAGATACGACAGCGTCCGCCGCCTGACTGGGCCGTGGGAAGGTCCTCGTAGGCCATGCCCACCAGCTCCTTGAGCTGGTGCATATCGCAGACCTCTCGGCTCAGGCGCTCGCTGGAGGAGATCAGCTTCAGTGTATTGAGGCGATCCTCGGGCGAGAATTCGCCATCGACGAACGCATTGAGAATCTCCTCGCTGGGGCGATCCTGCGCATTGAGACGGTGTTCAGCCATGCCGATTCCTCACTACCTGAAGATGGGGTCCATCAGCCGCTTGCCCCTGGTCGGCCTGCTGTTCCAACAGCACCTTTTTCAGTTGCGCCCGAGCCCGGCTCAGGCGGCTCATTACGGTCCCGATCGGCACATCCAGCACCTCCGAGACCTCTGCGTATGCGAACCCCTCCAGGTCCACGAGCGACACCACCTGTCGGTGATCCGCGCTCAACTGCGCCATCGCACGGTGGACATCCGACACCATCCGGTTGCGTTCGGTCTGCATCTCCGGACAGTCCTCGCAGGGCAGCTCCATGCTGTCCACGTCCACCGTATCCTTCTGCCGCCGTCCCCAGTCCCGGTAGCAGTTGGTCATAATGCGGAACACCCAGGCCTTCAGGGCGCTCTCGTCCTGCAGCGATTTCAGCCGGGTCAGGGCCTTCATCATCGCTTCCTGCACCAGGTCGTCGGCCAAAGCGGCGTCGTGACACCAGGCAAAGGCCATGCGGTACATTTGCGGTCGAAGGTCACAGACCTTCTGGCGCAACCGCCTCTGTGCGAACCAGGTCGCCATGTTGTATTTCCTCCATCCGCAGGGCCGTACGTGCGGCCTTGCTTGTTCTTGTACCTTGTAGGACGCTACCCCACGCAGCGCTATTCCGGTCCAGGCCCTTCTCTTTGTGGCCTGCGTCCCGAATCCCCAGCCTCAGGATACCCAATGCCCTTCGATCCGCAACAACTGGAAGCCTCCTTTGCATTCGACCCGGAGACCACCCGTGACCTGCGCGAGCGCTGGTCGCGTCTGATCACGGATGCCGTCTGGGGCGACCTGAAGACCGGGACGATCGGGGCAGTACCCCGCCTGCGCAAGCGCCTGCTGGAGCTGGGCGAGAACCTGCGGTCGCTGTTGTCCGACCGCGCCTGGATTCCGCACGAGCGCGAACGCGTGAAGGGGGCGATGGCGGCCGCGCTCAACCTGCGCGACAGCCTGCAGCAGACCGACCGGGCGGCGAAGCTGCTGAACGGAGGCGAGGATTTCGCGGCCTTCGAGGCCGACTACCTGGCCTTTCGCAAGGCCCTGCTGACCTTCCTCGAACAGCACGAACAGGTCTGGGGTGATCTCCTGGAAAGCCTCTACGACGACGCGCCGGACGAGGACTGACTTTGGGCCAGGAGATCGCCGACGAGCACTTCAACGCACAGGACTACGAGCGTTTTCGCGCCGCCCTGGGTCGCGAGACGGCGCTGCTGCACGAATGGCTGGAACAGCAGACGGATGGCCCCGAAGTCCCGCCACGACTCGGGTTCGAGATCGAGGCCTGGCTTTGCGATGCGGCCGGACGCCCCCTGCCGGTCAACCAGGGGGTCCTCGAATCGATGGACAGCCCCCTGGCCACGCTGGAACTCGCCCAGTTCAACCTCGAGCTCAATTCGTCGGTCTTCCAGGTAGGCCCCGGATGCTTTGCGGCGATCCTCTCGGAGCTGAACGAGACCCTGCGCCAGGCACGCCGCGCCGCACGCCACCATCAGGCCGAGCTGCTGATGGCCGGCACGCTCCCAACCATCCAGCCGGGGGACCTCGGCCTGCACCACATGTCGCCCCAGGCGCGCTACCGCGCACTGAACACGGCGGTGCTGGAACAACGTGCACAACGGCCGCTCAAGCTCGACATCGTCGGGCGCGAACATCTGCAGCACGCCCACCGCGACGTGATGCTGGAGGCCCTGGCCACCTCGTTCCAGGTCCACACGGAGACCCGTCCAGCAGTCGCCCACCGCGCCTACAACGCCAGCCTGGTGGCCAGCGCCCCGGTACTGGCCGCAGCCGGCAATACCCCGTTTGTGTTCGGCCATGATCTGTGGTGCGAGAGCCGCATCCCGGTGTTCGAACAATCGGTCGAGGTGGGTGGCTTTGCCGACAGCGCGCGCGGCCCGATCCGGCGCGTGACCTTTGGCACGGGGTACCTGCATCACTCGATCGGCGAACTCTTTACCGAGAATCTGGAGCACTTTCCGGTGCTGTTGCCGGCCAGGCTCGATGCCCCGTCGCGGGAGCTGCGCCATCTGGCCCTGCACAACGGGACGATCTGGCGCTGGACGCGCCCCATCGTGGGCGTCGACGACCGCGGCCACCGCAACCTGCGGCTGGAGTTCCGCTGTCTGCCGGCCGGGCCCACGCTGATCGACATGCTGGCGAACACGGCGTTCGCGATGGGACTGACCGAACACCTGATCCACGAATCGCCCGACGGCACGCTGGGCACACCCTTCTCGGAGGCACGCGACAACTTCTACAATGCCGCGCGCTACGGGCTGGATGCCAGACTGCGCTGGGGACACGCGGAGCCGGAGCCGGCCCCCCGGCTGATTCGGCGGCACCTGCTGCCGCGGGCCGCCGCGGGACTCGAGCGTCTGGGCGTGGACCCCGCCGAGGCCAACAGCCTGCTCGGAATTATCGCGGCGCGCACGGCCACGCGGCAGACCGGGACCCAGTGGCAGCGCGACTGGGTCGAGCGTCATGGTCGGGACTGGTCCGGCCTCGTGCGCGCCTATCGCGGCTGGCAAAACACCGGCTCGCCGGTCCACACCTGGGGACTCTGATTCGACCCATGACCCAAGACCTGCCCGAACTCCACGAACTGCCTGATGGCTTTCTCGACGCCACCCCGCAGAACCTGCACGAGTGCGTACCGGAGCCCACACTGATCCACCTGGAGGGGCAACGCAGCCCGGCGGTCGCGGTCGTCCTTCTGCTGCACGGCAACGAGCCCGTGGGCCTGCAGGCGGTCCAGCAGCTGCTGCGACACTACACCGGGAAGCCCCTGCCACGGGCACTGACGCTGATCATCGGCAACCCGCGCGCCGCGGCCGTCAGCCAGCGCCATCTCGACGAGCAACCGGACTTCAATCGCATCTGGCCCGGTACCGAGCAGGCGGGATCGCCGGAGGCCGAGCGCTTCGCCGAGGTCTGTCGCCGCCTGGAACAGCGCGGACTGTTCGCCGCGGTCGATTTGCACAACAACACCGGGCGCAACCCACATTACGCCTGCATCAACCGCCTGGACCCGGCCTTCATGAACCTGGCGGCGCTGTTCGGGCGCACAGTGGTTTACTTCACGCGCCCGCGCGGCGTCGCCTCGATGGCCCTGGCGCGTATCGCCCCCTCGGTCACGCTGGAATGTGGCCCGCCGAATGACGGGTCAGGCATCCAGCACGCCTTCGAGATGCTGGACGCGGTGCTGCACCTGGATCACTTTCCGGAGCATCCGCCACGCGCCGGCGATATCGAGATCTTCCACACCGTGGCCCAGGTGCGCGTACGACCCGGGCTGCAGGCCGGGCTGGACGCCCAGCACGATGTCCGGCTCGAACCCGACCTGGACCGCCTGAACTTCCAGTTGCTCCCGGCCCGCTCGACACTGGTGCATATCCGCCCCGAGGTCGACAGCCCGCTGGTCGCGATTGCCGAGGACGGAAGCGAGGTGACCGCTCAATATCTGGAGACGCATGGCGACGAGATCCAGCTCAAGCGCGCGGCGATGCCGTCGATGTTGACGCTGGATTCACGGGTAATCGCACAGGATTGCCTGTGCTACCTGATGGAGCCCCTGGCCCTGCCTTGACGAGCGCTCTGCCCCTGACGCCTCAGGGGCAGCCCCAACATTCTTACTTCTTGCTGCTGGTCCGGCGCTTGGTCGCAGTCGTACCGGTCTTGCCGTCGTTCAGGCTGATGATCTGCGTCTTGCTGGTGCGGTGGCGGTAGATTTCGCGCAGATAGCGAATCGCCTGCTTGACGTTCTCTCGACTCAGCCGGATGTCATTGATCGAGACGAAGCTCTGCTCGTCGCTGCACATCTCGCGATATTTTTTCTCGTACATCGGTTTGATCGCGTACCAATTGGTATCAAGGATGCGCGTCGGGTTCTCGAACTCGTTGAGCATGTCGTCCACGCGCTGTTCGTCGAATTCCTCGGCCCGGATCAGGTCCAGAACCGCATGGTCGAGGGTGTCATCGAAGCGGGTCTTGTCATTGGCGAAGCAGCGCTTGATGTAGGCAACGAACAGGGTCAGGAAGTCGTCCGACAGGCAGGGGCTCTTCACCACCAGGGTGGTCAGCGACAGGTTGGCCGAGGCCCCGATGACCAGGGCGTAGCGCTTGAGCGTGGTGTTCGGGAACAGCCCGTTCAGGTGCGTCTTCAGCCGGTTCAGGTCCATGTAGGACAGCTTGTAGTCCTTGGGCAGCGACAGGATCGTGACGATAGACGAGCAGTTCTTGAAGAAGTGCAGGTCGCGCAGATGGACCGCGTCCATGCTCGACTCCTTGTACTTCTTCAAGGACTCGCGGTAGCGCGGGGCATCGATCGGCAGCAGGCTGATGCCCTCGATCGCCTCGGTCTGCTTGTTGAAATGCGGCAGATCGATGGAGCGATAGAACAGGTCATCGATATCCAGCGAACCCTGCCCGACCGGGGCCTGCTCGCCGGTCGCCACCTCGGACTCCGCGTAGGCCACGGCCACCGGCCCCGCCAGGCTCATGAAGAGATCGTTCGCATCCAGGCGGATCGTCTCGCCGATGTCGACCCCCGCACGGCGGAAGTAGTCTTCATCGTAGTCCGTGGTGACCGCCTGCGCGGTCAGGATGTTGAAGATCTGCTGGGAGATGTACTGGTTGGCGTACTTCTCCATGGCGTTGACATCGACGTTGCGGATATTGCCGTCGTCGGTCTCCTCCGCGTAGCGCATGATGTCGTTGGAGATCAGCATCATCGCGTTCCAGGGGCGGATGCGATGCATCATGTCCTCGTCGCGGGTCTCCTCGGCCTCGAAGTTGTAGGAGAAATCCCATTCCTCCGCGAGATACTTGCACAGCAGGCGCCCGGCATTGATGTGCAGCGCCTCGGACATCTCCACTCGGTTGTCCTGGATGTTCGGCAGGATGCAGATACCGGCGGCAAAGATCGGCTCGAACACGAACGAGTGGTCGCGGTTGGCCTTGTCGCGCTTTTCCAGCTTCGGGTCGAAGGTCTTGCGCATGTAGGAGTACTGTTGCGCCAGCCCGAATTCCGAGGCCATGCCGGAGCCCGTACCGCCGCCGGCGCTGAAGATGTAGAAGTACAGCCGCGACTGGTTGGCCTTGATCCCGCAGGAATCGATCAGATAGGAGTGGATGAACTTCCAGTCCTCGTTGGAGAACTGATCGGTGTCCTTGTTCAGGATGATGCGCGCCAGGTACTGGCCCAGGATCGGCGCGTTACCGGCCCCGCCGGCATGCACCTCGGACAGGTCCATAATCTTCATCTTGTTGTAGTTATCGATGAAGTTGTCCTGCCCTGCACGACTGGAGAAGCGGATGCGCCCCTCGATGTCCTTGTCGAGATCGCCCAGCATCACCATCGGCTCGATCAGGAATACCGGCTTCACCGCATTGGACGGCGGCAGGTTCAGGCTCTTGCGAATCCAGCGCAGCGGCCGCATCTCCTTCTCGCGGCCACCATTTTCTTCGTTGTCCAGCTCGCGCATGTATTCCGAGCGCGCGCTGTGAACCAGCGCCGCCACATCGAGGGCGACGTTGGAGCCGCACCGGCCAACACCGATCAGGCACACGGACGGGAAGCACTGCTGCTTGTGTTCGTCGGCGGCGCTCCCCTTGGTCAGTCGCGGGAATACCGTGCTGCGCAGGTGATCGAGATTTTCGAGGATCCGGTCGAGGTCGCGCTCGGTAAAGTAGTGCGGTTCTGCGCGATCCTGGGTGGTGCGCATCGACGCGCGACTGGCACCCGCGGCCGGCATGGCCATGCGCGGCCGCGACGGTGGCGCCACGACCCCTTCAGTCAGGACGTTGTCCGCATCCTCGGGCGGGTTCTCCGGCGTGGTATCGCTGGGGTTGGACGTGGACATGCCTGTACTCCTGTATGAATCGCCAAAAATGAGCGCTGGTTCCTTGCGCCTCGCACTAAAGCATGGCAAGGGCGGGGTTTCAACCAGACAGGAGGCACGGGCCGACCGGCCACGTATGGCGGAGTATCACGCGATGCAGAAGCGTTCGACGGGCCGGCGGGTCGTCATACTAAAGACGGACGACACGGGGAAGCATCGTCCTGGAAAACTCAGCCGTCGCGCTCGACGCGCTCGAGCACCTGGGAGACATGATCACCCTTGCGGTAATTCGGCAGATCACGCTGCATGTCGGCCAGGGCCTTTTCGCGCGCCTGCTCGCTGTCATACCAGCGATAGGACTCCCAGTCGGGCCCCAGCAGGTGCGGCATGGCCATGGTGCTGCCTTCCGGCAGGCGGATGCGGATTCCGTAACGTTTCATGGAGTTCGTCCGATGTTGGTCCCAATGAGCCGGGACGGCCGGGGCGCAGTCTAGCCGAGCCCTGAAAGACCAGCAACAAACCGGCGCAGGCCCCCAGAACAAAAAAGGGGCTGCAGAAGCAGCCCCTTTCGGAAGACGGTGGTGGCTACGCCCTGATTCGAACAGGGGACCCCATCATTATGAGTGATGTGCTCTAACCAGCTGAGCTACGTAGCCACGCGGGTTGCGAATTCTCCGGAGCTGCCCGCCCAAAGTCAAGTAGATGCGCGAAGCGGGTCAGATCTGCAGGCGCTCCACCACCCGTCCGTTCTTCAGGTGCTCCTCGAGGATCTCGTCGATATCGTGCTCGTCGTGATAGGTGTACCAGACACCCTCGGGATACACGACGGCGATCGGGCCTTCGTTGCAACGGTCCAGGCAGCCGGCGGTATTGACCCGCACCTGCCCCTTGCCGTGGATCCCCATCGCCTTGGCGCGATCCTTCGCGTAGGCGCGCATCTCGGTCGCCCCGTGGTCCTCGCAGCAGTTGCCGTCTTCGCGGCAATTGGTGCAGAAGAAGATGTGGCGTTCGTAGTAGCCCATCGTGTGCTCCGTCATTCGATCAGCGCATCATAGCGCGGGGTGCGAAAGATCCGGTTACTGGAAGCGATAGACCAGACTCACGTCGGTAATGGTGTCGGTATTCTCGGTACCCGGCTCGACATCGGTGTTGTGCTTGACCGTGAAGCTGGTGCGCAGTGCCAGCCGGCTGGTCATGTCTGCGGTGAGCGAGAGGATGTTTTCAATCTCGGTGTTGTCCGAACCATAAAGGATCAGGAGTTCGTCGGTCAGGCGCGCATTCTCGGAGAAGTCCCAGCGAAAGTTGCCGCCAAAGCGTGCCACGGGTTCGCGTTCGGTGCTGCCCTCGATGCGCTGCTTGTACTGCCGCATACCGCCACCCACTTCGGCGTCCAGCTTGACGGTCTCGCGATCCACCAGCCGGCGACCGTAACCGCCAGTCAGCGAGCTCTGGTACACATAACTGCTGAACCGGTCACGCTCGTAGCGTGCAGCACCGAACAGGTAATCGTGTTCGCCCAACTTGCGATCCAGCTGGTAACTGCCGACATAGCGCTGCCCGGTCGTGTCGTCGTCTTCCTCGTGGTAGTACCCGTCCAGGCGCAGCCGATTGCGCCATTCTTCCGCCGTGTGCTGCGAGCGGAAGCGGGCATTGGCCGTAGTCGACTCGGTGTTCCCTGTGGTCTTGGATGCCCCGAGCTCGATACTGGTCTCCCAGCCCTCGGCATCCCAGGCGATGGCGGGCAGGGCTGGTATGCTCACCAGCATGAACAGGGCAAGCGAGGAACGAACAGGGTGGGCAAAACGCAGCATGAAACCTCTCCCGGGACAGAGTAATGGGGACGAAACCCTAGCAAAGCCCCTCGGTGCGTCGGACCAACCGCCCCGGTTTCAGGGTCTTTCCGCGGCTGACCAGTGCGTCCACTGCGGGCTGTGCCTGCCGCACTGCCCCACCTATGCCTGGCACCGAGTCGAAGGGGACTCTCCGCGCGGGCGCCTGACCCTGATGCAGGGGCTGGCCCAGGGCCGACTGGAGCCGCAGGCGCCCCGCCTGCGCGAACACCTGGAGGGTTGTCTCGGTTGCCGCAGCTGCGAGGCCGTCTGCCCGGCACGCGTACCGTTCGGCGCATTGATGGATCGCGCACACGAGATCCTGGAGGAAAACCCGCAGGAGGACCGCCCCGCCACCGCCCGTTGGCGCCAGTCCCTGCAGGCCTCGGCTCTGCGCCACGAGTCACTGCGCGCCCTCGGTGGCATGGCCGCCCGCATCGCCCAGAAGACCGGGGTGCAGCGCTGGCTGCGCCCCGGACAGCGGTTGTGGCGCACCCTGGACCATACCCGTGCCTCGCTCGCCCCGGCGCCGCGACTGGCGGACACCGTGGCCCCGGAACACGCGGATGCCCTGCTGTTTACCGGTTGCATGGATCGTTTCTTTACCGGACCGGACCTGGAGGCCGCGCTCGCCGTACTGAACGCGCTGGGGTTCCGGGTCGCGGTACCGCGCGACCAGGTTTGCTGCGGGGCACTGGAACAGCATGGTGGGCGGCCACAGGCCGCGCGCGCCCTGCAACAGCGAAACGCAGAGGCCCTGGCCGGCGAGATGCCCGTGATCGCGCTGGACAGCGGTTGCGAGGCCACGCTGCGGGAAACTCCCGAGGGCAGTCAGGGGGAGCGCAGCATGAGCCTGACCCGGTTCCTGAGCGACCACATCGAGGCCGAACCCGCGCCTCCGACCTGGCGCGACAGCCCGGTACGCGTCGCGCTGCACCTGCCCTGCACCCTGCGCAACGTGACGCACGAGACCCGCGATCTGACCGCACTGCTGCAACGGCTGCCAGGCGTCACCCTGACGGACGTGTCCGGTGCCCCGAACTGCTGTGGTGCGGGTGGCACCGCGATGCTTGCGCTTCCGGAGATGTCCGACGGGCTGGGCGCGGCCACGCTGGATGCGCTGACCGCCGATGCCCCGGATGTGATCGTGAGCGCAAACGTCGGTTGCAGCGTCCACCTGCGTGCCCTGGCGGACGACTGCGGGGGCCCGCCAATCCTCTCGCCGGCCCGCTTTCTCGCCAGTCGGCTCGGCTCCGGCCCCTCCCGGACCTGACGGCCGCAATCGCTTGCGTTACGCTAGGGAAACACTGATCAGTGTTTCCCTGGAACCATTCCCTGCGAAACAGGCACCACCATGCGCAAACTCAGCCCCCTGGATCACCTGATCGGCCAGGCCGATGCCTTCGTCAAGGTCGTGGCCGGCCACGCCCGCTCCACCGGCCGTCCGTCGCCCGGGGGCGACGACTGGCCGCACCTGGAAGAGGAAGACCGCCAGCTGTCGACGCGCCTGATGCGGGTCAACCATGCCGGCGAGCTTGCCGCCCAGGGTCTGTACCAGGGGCAGATGCTGACCGCGCGCAATCCACAGATCCGCGAGCACCTGGACCAGGCCTCACGCGAGGAAGGCGACCACCTGCACTGGTGCGCGCAGCGTGTGCACGAACTGGGCGGCCACACCAGCCTGCTGGGGCCGTTCTGGTACATCGGATCATTCGGGCTCGGCGCCGTGGCGGGCCTGGCGGGGGATGCCTGGAGCCTGGGCTTTGTCGACGAGACCGAGCGTCAGGTCGAGCGCCACCTGGACCGCCACCTGGAGCGCTTGCCGAAGAGCGACGAGACCTCCGCCCGTATCCTCGAGCAGATGAAGCAGGACGAGGTGGAACACGGGGCGCATGCGATGGCGCTGGGCGGCAAGCCACCCCCCTGGCCGGTACGCAACGTGCTGATGCCGCTCACCTCGACCGTGATGACACGCACCGCCTACTGGATCTGAGACCTGCCCCGGAGGACCGGGGCTATTCGTCGGCCGGGATGTCGCAGCGGTTGGGCAGATCGAAGTGCTCGATGCCCTCGAGGATACCGCGCGCATAGGTCGCGTCAGCAAAGAAGATGCGCTGGAATCCGCGCAGCCCTTCCAGCTCCGGCTGGTGATTCCCGACCACGACCCCGAGCAGCCGCCCGCGCAGCATATCCTCGTCGTTACCGGAGTCCCCGGCCACCAGCACATGTTCGAGCGGGATGCCCCACTTGTCGGACAGGTAGCGCACCGCGAGCCCCTTGGAGGCGCGCACCGGGAGCAGATCCAGATAACGCTTGTGCGAGTAGATCACGCGGGCGTGCAGGTCTTCGCGGTACAGGCGGGTCTCGATGCTCTCGGCATCCAGCTCCCCCGGAGGATCGACGAAAAAGCTCACCTTGAACGCCCGCTGGTCCTCCTTGGGCTGCAGCTCCAGCCCGGGCACCTTCAGCAGGCACTCGCGCAGGCGGTCGGGCTCCCAGCGGTGGCTGATGTGCCGTGCCCAGCCGCGATCCTCGGTCCGCTCCGCCCCGTAGTGGATCTCGCTGCCCACCGAGGTAATCCAGACGTCCGGCGCGGGCACCCCGTGCTCTTCCAGCACGGCCGCGGCGGAATCCAGCCGCCGGCCCGTGGCCACACCGAATACCACCTGCTTGCGGTGGCGCTTGAGCCAGGCGACAAAGGCCCGCGTGGCCTTGTCGTTGCCCAGCAGGGTGTTGTCGATGTCCGTGATCACGGCACGGTCGGCCTTGGCCAGCCGACCGGAGGTCGAGCGCTGTTCGCGCCGTGTCTGGCGCACCTCCTTGCTGAGCGCCTTGACCAGCCTCACGTACTTCTCGGCATGTCCGTCCCAGGAGTAGTGCTGGCGCACGCCCTTCAGGCCCGCACGCGAATAGCGCTGCCAGCGCGGGCGGTCCGCGAGGATGCCCTGGATCGCATCGGCGATCCCTTCCGGGTCCAGCGGGTCGACCAGCAACCCGTTGTGGCAGCGCGAGATGATCTCTTCGGGCCCCCCGTCATTGGTGGCGACGATCGGGGCCCCGCTGGCCGCGGCCTCGATCAGGGTCAGGCCAAACGGCTCGGTCAGCGCTGGATTGACGAACACCCCCTTGCTGGACGCGACCAGGCGGTAGAGGTCCGGCACGTCCTCGGGGCTGTGGTGCTTCGGGTAGGCCACGTGGCCGTAGAGGTCGTGGCGGTCGATGCGCAGCAGCAGGTCCTTCAGTACGTCGCGCGCACCCTTGTCGAGGTCGCGGATGTCATCGCGATTACCGGCCACGATCACCAGATTGGCGTTCTCGCGCAGCCACTCGTTGCCGGCGTAGGCCTCGACCAGGGCGCGGATGTTCTTGCGCTCGTCGGCCCTGGAGAGCGCCATGATCAGCGGGCGATCCGGCTTTTGCAGAAACCGCCGGATCTCGGGCCAGATCGGCGGCTTGCGCTGGCCGCGTTTGGGCGGGTAGAAGCGTTCGAGGTCGGTCCCGGGCGGGATCACCTCCATGCGTTCGGGCTGGTAGTTGTCGTAGGTCGCGTACTGCTCGCCGATCTCCTGGCGAGTGCTGGCAATCACCCGATGGGAATGGGCCAGGGCCTCTTCCTCGGCGTGGATGCGGGTGGCGATGTTATAGCGCGACTCGATGTCGTCGTCGGACATCCCGCCCTCGCGCAGACGCTCGCGCTTGACCCGACCCAGGGAATGCCCGGTCTGGAGCATCGGCGCGCCCAGCAGGTTGGACAGGCGCACCGCCACATGCCCGGCATCGGCGTAGTGCCCGTGAATCACGTCCGGGCGCAGCCCCACCTCGCGGATATGCCCGAGGGCGTTGTCGGCGAAGCAGTCGAGATAGGGCCAGAGCTTTTCCTTGCGCAGGTAGCGTTTGGGTCCGCAATCCAGACGCACAATAAAGGCGCCGTCGCCGAGTGGCTCCTCGCGTTCGGCGTAGTCGTCCGCGACCCGGCTGTCGACAATGCGCCGTGTGAGCAGATCGACCCGCCCCACCTGCGGGTGTCGCGCCAGCGCGCGCGCCAGCTCGACTACGTACAGCGTCTGCCCACCGGTGTCGGCGTCGCGCCCCAGCTCCAGATCCCGCCCCCGCATCAAGCCGTGGACACTGATCAGGACGAGGTACAGGCCCTCCCCATCACGGGCCTTGCTCTGGGTCTTTTTCATGGACGCATATGCCTCATGGCAATTCGGGTTCGGGGCTGTCGAACAGGCTCATGGTCTCGGGGTTGTCGAGCAGGGCCTGTGAAACCAGGACGGCGGTAGCCGACCAGGTCTGCTGATAGTTGGCGCGCCGACCGATCAACCGGCCGTGACGGCCGTCGTAATACTCCGGCCAGTCGTCGCGATGCAGCCGTTCGGCCGCCACTGCATGCACGCTGCGCGCGAGATCCGGGCGCCCGACCCGCAGCGCGGCACCGGTAAACGCCCACAGCAACGCCGGCCAGTTGCCACCATTGTGGTAGGACCATGGCGTGTTCTTGGGGTCGGAGCCGGTCAGCAGGCGCCATTCCTCGCCGCTCATCGCCGGGTAGCAGATCTTCACCGGCATGGTCCCGATCAGGTCCTCGAAGCGCTGCTCGAAGGTCTGCATGATCGAGCGCGACTGGCGCTCGTCGGCCAGCCCGAACAGAACCGCCAGCAGATTGCCGAAGCTGAAGAAGCGAAAATCCATCCGCCCCGGCCCCAGGTTGCCGACCAGATACCCGCTCTCCGAGGGCAGCCAGTCCACCAGCCAGTCAGGGATGCTCTCGGGATAGATGTTCAGCGCATTCTCCGACTCGTGGCCGAAGTGCTCGGTACGGTAGCGGTGGATGTGGTTCAGTCGCTCGAGATCCAGCCAGTAGTAGTGGCGGATGTAATCGGACAGTTGCCGGGTACGGATCGCGGACTGCTCGCAGAGCTGCTCGGAGTCGGTATCGCAGGGTTCCAGCATCGCCAAGGAGGCCTTCAGCATGCCGTAGAACAGCGCCTGAATCTCCAGCGGGTGGCCGAACACGCCCATGCGCCGGTCGATCATGAAGCTGCCGTCCGGCACCAGCAGGGTCGGGAAGACCTCGAAGCGGTCCTGCAGACAGATACTGAGGATCAACCGGATGCCGCGCTGCACATCCTGGCTTTTGATGAAGTCGTGATCTCCGGTGCGGTTCTGATAGGCGCGCAGCAGCAGCACCCACCACATCATCGAATCCACCGGGGCCACGCGGCCGATCGCGCGATCGCCGAAATCGGCCGCCAGCCCCTCGCGACCGTTCTCGTCGGTGAACACGCGAAAGCTCGCCGGCATCACGCGCGGCAGACGGCGGTGACCCTCGATTTCTTCCTGGGTATCGCGGATTTGCAGGATCAGCGACAGGAAGTCGCGCACCACCTCGGGCTCGTCGTTCAGCAGGTAGACGAGCCCGGAGGGCACGAAATCGCGGATAAAGCAGTCCGCGTAGTTGTCCGCAGGCGCGCGGGCATCCAGGCTGGCGACGGTCCCCACCGTACGGCCTTGATAGCGCACCTCGGCATCACGAAGAAGCTGGAAGGCGGACTCCAGCGTCGGGTTTCGGGCATCGGGCGGAAGCTGGTTCATACCCTTGAGTCTAAGGGAGACACGGGTCGGATGTGCACCGCCCCAGAGAAACCACGGTTCAGGCCTCCGGATGCACGGGCATGGGCGGCTCGGCGGCCGGACGGGCGAACAGGTACCCCTGGCAGTAGTCGACCTGGTCCTTGAGCCAGCGCCACTCCTCCACCGTCTCGATGCCCTCGGCGACGGTCTGGATCTCGAGCTCGCGCGCCAGTTCGGTGATCTTGCCGAGAATCTTCTGCTGATAGATATCACCGTCGATGCCACTGACCAGCTGGCGGTCGATCTTCACGTAGTCCGGGCGCAGCTGCGAAAGCATGTTCAGCGAGGCATAACCCGCGCCGAGATCGTCGAGTGCCACCTGGAAACCGGCACGGCGATAGCGATCGACGATGCGCGAGAGGTGATCGACATCGGTCACGTAGTCGCTCTCGATCACCTCGAACACGAAACCGCTCGGACCATCCCCGTCCGGACGCGACAGGATCTCGCGCACCGTCGTCTCCAGACAGAACGCCGGGTCGTAGATCGCCGTGGGGTTGAAGTTGATGAACAGCCGACTCCCGATCCCGCGTTCGGTGGCGCGGCGAATTGCGTTGATCCGCGCCGAGCGGTCGAGATGGAACAGCAGCTCGGCCGCCCGCGCCGTCTTGAACAACTCATTCGGCGGGATCACGTCGCCGGCGGGCGTGCGGGCACGCACCAGCGCCTCGTAGGCGAACACCTCTTCGGGCTGGGCGGCGTGCACGATCGGCTGGAAATGAAAGTCCAGCGAGTCGTTCGCGAGGATCGCCGCCAGATCGCGGGCGTTGTGGCGAGCGATCAGCGTGGACAGCAGGTGGGTGTCCTGCAGATGGGCGAGGCTGAAGGTCTCGTCGCCCGGGACGAAGGTCGCCCGACAACCGGACTGTTCCGCACCACTCAAGGCCTGCTCCAGACGCACCAGGGTGTCACCCAGCCCCCCGTTATTGTCTACCGGCATTGCAAGAATGCCGGAGACGGGTTCGCTGCAGGGGAGTTGTTCCTCCACCATGCGGCTGCGCAAGACTGCGCGGGTATGCGCCAGAACCGGCGCGAGATACAGGGTGCCGGATTCCGCCGGCAGGAGATCGATACGTTCGCAATCCGGGCAACTCACGACCACCTCCAGCGGTCCATCGTATCCAGTCGAGACCCTCCGGGCAGTGCTACGATCCCGGTCATTCTCGGTTTGTACGCACCATAGCACCACCCGGAGGCTGCAATGAATAACCCAGATCATCCCGACGACGACCTGCGCGCACGCCTGACACCCGAGCAGTACCGCATCGCCCGCGAAGGCGGGACCGAGCGCCCATTCACCGGGGCCTATCACGACCACAAGGCGGATGGCGTCTATCACTGCGTAGCCTGCGGTACCGCGCTGTTCGACTCCACCACCAAGTTCGATTCCGGCTCCGGATGGCCCAGCTATACGGCCCCGGCCGCGCCCGACGCCGTGAGCGAGTACCGCGACCGCTCGCTGGGCATGGAACGCACCGAGGTCCGCTGCGCGGGCTGCGACTCGCACCTGGGGCACGTCTTCCCCGATGGCCCACCCCCGACCGGGCTGCGCTACTGCATCAACTCCGCCGTGCTCGATTTTCGCCCCCGCACCTGAGTACGTCGCCACTCCCGTGGAAAGGAATCCCGTGCCCTCTTCGATCACCCCGCGCGAACGCGTGAATGTCCTGCTGCTGGCCACGGCCCAGGCCCTGTTCCTGATCGCCGCGGTCACCGTGATGACGCTGAGCGGGGTGGTCGGGGAGCGCCTGGCCACGGACCCGGCCCTGGCCACCCTGCCGGTCGCCGCGATGATGGTCGGGACCCTGGTCACCACCCTGCCCGCCTCGCTGTTCATGAAGCGCTTCGGGCGGCGCACCGGCTTCCTGCTGGGCACCAGCGTGGGCGGGGTCGGTGGCGCCGCACTGGCGGCGGCCGGGGTCTTCGCGGAGGCCTTCTGGCTGTTCGTGCTCGGCAACCTGCTGCTGGGGGCCTACCAGGCGTTCGCGATGTACTACCGCTTTGCCGCCGCCGACGTGGCCAGCCCCGCCTTTCGCCCGCGAGCGATCTCACTGGTGATGGCCGGCGGGGTCGTGGCCGCCTTCCTCGGCCCGTGGAACGCCCACCATGCCCAGGCCCTGCTGCCGGACACGCCGGAGGCCGGACCCTACCTGGTCCTCGGCGCCCTGGCCCTGCTGGCGATGGCGCTGCTGGCCTGGCTGCGCGTGCCGGCGCCGCCGCCAGAGGAACGCGGGCCCGCCCGGCCGATGGCCGAGATCCTGCCGCAGGGTCGCTTCCTTGTGGCCCTGACCGCGGCCGCGCTGGGCTATGCGGTCATGGTGCTGCTGATGACGGCGACCCCGCTGGCCATGCGCCAGGCGGACTTCGACATGGGTCAGGTCGCACTGGTGATGCAGTGGCACGTGCTGGGGATGTTCGCGCCTTCGTTTGTGACCGGCCACCTGATCACCCGCCTTGGGATCACACGCATCCTGGCGCTCGGCAATGCGCTGGTGCTGTTCAGCGTGGCGGTTGCCGCGCACGGGGAGACGCTGGGGCATTTCTGGCTGGCGCTGTTCCTGCTGGGGGTCGGCTGGAACTTCCTGTTCATTGGCGGCAGTACGCTGCTGACGACCACGCATACCGCCACCGAGAAGGGCAAGGTCCAGGGTGTGAACGACCTGACCATCTTCACGCTGGTCACGGCCGGCTCGCTGCTGGCTGGCGCACTGCTGCGACCACTGGGCTGGGACGGCCTGAACCTGGCCATGCTGCCGGTCGTCGCGCTGCTGACCATCGCCGTCGCCTGGCTCTGGTTCGACGACACCCGCGCCTCATCCGCCCCACGCGCCGAACCCTGATTTCCCGTTGCCGGGCCGCCTGTCTTGTTGTGGCTGGCTCTGGTTCGGCATCCGGTGTTTACGGTGGCTTCGGGCCGCCGCCTGCCATGCGCTGTCTCGCCAGCGCACCGCGCCCGTTGTTGATCAAAAACGGGCTTCTTTGCTCGTGCAAAGAAGTATCCAAGAAACACGCCCGACTGCCGCGACCCCGGCCCGCTATGCGGGCCGGGGTTTCCCTCGCTCCGAGGCTTTTCGCGGGCGGCGCTGAAACTCGCTGCGCTGTCGCTTCGCTCAGACAGTCAGCGCCTCTCTTCCCGCGAAAACCCTCTCCACTCGGCGCGACGACAACGGGGGGTGAAGGTCTAAACAGCGGCGATCCCCATGTTCGTGCTTCTGGATTGAGGCTGGGTCTTCGGACATCTTCGGCACGCTCGGCCTACGGCCATAGCGTGCCGCGCCCGCAAGCGGGCGCCAAGGGTAGGATGCCGATGAGCGTAGCGAATCGCATCAGGGTTGCCCGGACGCTGGGATGGTGCGTTTCGCTGCGCTCAACCGCCCCCTACGGCGTCGGAGTTGGGCGAAACGTTGGGGAATGGCTCTTGTTTTGACCTTCTCCCCCCGTATGAAGCCCCTTGCGGAAGGGTCCTCGGGACGGACGATTCAAAATAGAAACGGGGGCGCTGACTGTCTGAGCGAAGCCGAAGGCGCAGCGAGTTTCAGCGCCGCCGGCCCGAGGGCCCTGGAGCAAGGTCCCCGGGCGGAATCCGGGTGCCCTTCTTTGGGTACTTTCTTGGGCAAGCAAGAAAGCCCGTTGTTGATCAAAAACGGGCGCGGCGCGCTCGCGAGTGAGCGCTCGGCAGGCGGCCGGACGAAGCCACCGTAAACTCCAGACGACGAACCAGGCCCCGCCCCAGCAGGGCAGGCGGCCCGGCAACGGGAAATCAGGGTTCGGCGCGGGGGGCGGATGAGGCGCGGCCGCCGCGGCGTTCGCCGTCGACGTCGGTGACTTCGGCGTCGAGGTCGTGCAGGCGGCGGGTGGTCGCCAGCGGCGAGGTGGTGCCGCGCGCGACCAGGCTGTAGGCCGCCGGAATCACGAACAGCGTGAACAGCGTGGCAAACAGCACACCCGAGAACACCGCCACCCCGATCACGAAGCGCGTCTCCTCGCCCGGCCCGGAGGCCAGGATCAGCGGAATCGACCCGGCCACGGTGGTCAGCGCGGTCATCAGCACCGGCCGCAAACGCATGCGCGCCGCCTCGACTACGGCAGTGTCGAAGTCGCGCCCGCGGTCGCGCAACTGGTTGGCGAACTCGACAATCAGGATGCCGTTCTTGGCCGCCAGCCCGATCAGCATGACCATCCCGATCTGACTGTAGATGTTCAGGGTCTGGCCAGTCAGGTGTAACCCCAGTAATGCCCCGACCACCGCGAGTGGCACGGTCAGCATGATCACGAACGGGTGCACAAAGCTCTCGAACTGGGCAGCCAGCACCAGGAACACGACCAGCAGTGCCAGCGCAAAGACGAACAGGATCGCCTCGGAGCCCGTGCGCAGGTCCAGCGACTCGCCCTTGTAGTCGATTCCTGCCTCGGCCGGGAGCAGCTCGGCCGCCTTCGCATCCAGGGCATCCAGCGCCTGGCCGAGCGTGATCCCGTCCTGCAGGCCGGCGGTCAGGGTAACAGCGCGGGCTCGGTTATAGCGTTCCAGAGACGAGGGACCGGCAAATTCCTCGTAGGTGACCAGGCTCGACAGCGGCACCATGGAGCCGGCCGCCGAACGCACGTAGAGGTTGTCGATATCCCCGGGGGTGCGGCGCTGGTCGGTCAGGCCCTCAATGATCACGTCATACTCCTCGCCGCGATCGACAAAGGTGGTCACATCGCGCCCCCCGAGCACGATGTCCAGCGTGCGCCCGACGTCGCGCATGGAGACGCCAAGGTCACCGGCCCGGTCGCGGTCCAGGCGCACGTTGATCTGTGGCTGCGTGGGCTCGTAGTCGAGATCCACGCGGGTGAGGCCGTCGATGCCCTCGGCCGCCTCGCGCATAATCTCGCCCCACTCCTCGAGGGTGTCGTAGTCCGGGCCGGAGATCACAAACTGCACGGGTGGACCGATGCGTCCGCGCGAGAGACCCTGGCGCATGACCACGCGCGCCTCGACCCCGGGCATCTCGTCTACAATGCCCCGCACCTCGTCGATCACCTCCTGTCCCGACATGTCTCGGTCGTCCCAGTGCTCGAGGATGGCGATCACAAAGCCATTGTTCATCAGCTCCGAGCCACCAAAACCGCGCGGCGTACGCACCAGGGCCCGGCGAATGGGACCGTCCTCGATCAGGGGCTGGATGCGCGTCTCGATCTCGGCCATCTGACGGCTCATGTAGTCGAAATTGGCCCCCTCCGGGCCGTCGACCATCACGAAGAAGGCACCGCGATCCTCCTGCGGTGCAAACTCCTCGGGCAGGGTGTCGAACAGATACCAGGCGGCCGCGAGCACGAGCGCCAGGATCGGCACGATCAGCCAGGCTCCCTTAAGGCCGGTCTGCAGCGCACGCCCGTAACCGCGTTCCAGGTAGGAAAAGCCGCGACTGATAAAGCGCGCCGCGCCGGTGTCATCGTCGCCCTTGTGCATCAGCCGCCCGGACAGCACGGGCGCGAGGGTGAGCGCGACCAGGCTGGAGAAGAACACGGCGATCGCCATCGCGATCGCAAACTCGGTGAACAGACGCCCGACCGTGCCCTCGAGGAAGGCCAGCGGCACAAACACCGCAATCAGCACCGAGGTGGTCGCGACGATCGCGAAGCCCACCTGCCCGGCGCCACGATAGGCCGCCAGCAGACCGGGCTCGCCACGCTCGATGCGCCGGTGGATGTTCTCCAGCATCACGATGGAGTCATCCACCACCAACCCCACGGCGAGCACCAGCGCCAGCAGGGTCAACAGGTTGACCGAGAACCCGAACAGGTTGATGCCGATAAAGGCCGCCGTGATCGCCACGGGCACCGTCACCGCCGGGATGATGGTCGCCCGCCAGCTCCCCAGGAACAGCCAGATCACGAATACGACCGCCGCCGTCGCCACGGCCAGCGTGATGTAGACCTCGCGGATCGCCCCCTCGATGAACACCGACTCGTCGTAGGTGGTCACCAGCGAGGTACCCTCCGGCAGGCTGTCCTGCAGATCGGCGGCCAGGGCCTTCACCCCGTTGGCGACATCCAGCACGTTTGCATTCGACTGACGGATGATGCCCAGGCCGATCATGTCCTCGCGGTTGCCGCGGAACTCGCTGCGTTCGGTGTCGGCGCCGATGTTCACCTCGGCGACGTCGCTCAGCCGCACCAGCTGCCCTTCCTCGCCACGCTTGAGCACGAGGTTGGAGAAGTCTTCCGGGGTGCGGTACTGGCGATCGACCCGCACCGTGAACTCGCGCTCGACCGACTCCAGACGCCCGGCCGGGAGCTCGACGTTCTCCTGTTCCAGGGCATCGGCGATGTCCGTTACGGTCAGCTCGCGCGCAGCCAGGGCCTCGCGGTCCACCCAGATCCGCATCGCATAGCTGCGCGCACCGCCGCGGCGCACCAGCGCGACACCATCCACCACCGAGATGCGGTCGATCAGGTGACGCTCCGCGTAGTCCGCCAGCTCCAGCTGATCCATCGTGGTACTGGACAGGTTCAGCCAGAGGATCGGGTTGGCGTCGGCATCCGCCTTGGTGACCTCCGGCGGGTCAATATCCTCGGGCAGGTCGCGCATCGCGCGGCTGACGGCCTCGCGCACGTCGTTGGCCGCCGCGTCCAGGTCGCGATTCAGGTTGAATTCGATGGTAATGCGGGACTGGCCGTCCTCGCTGGTGGACTCCACATAGCGGATGCCCTCGATCCCCGCGACCCGGTCTTCCAGCCGCTGGGTCACCTCGCGCTCGATGATGTCGCCGCTGGCGCCTGGGTAGACGGTGTCGATCGTGACCACGGGCGGGTCCACGTCGGGGTATTCACGTAGCGGCAGGTTGTCGTAGGCGATCAGGCCGAAGGTAATCAGCAGCAGGTTGAAGACAATCGCCAGGACCGGACGGCGATTGGCGACATCCGAGATAATCATTGCGCGTCACCGGCCTCGCCGGTTTCCAGGAACTCGGGCACGCGCGGCGGCAGCACGCGCACGGACTGCCCGTCCCGCACTCGGGACACGCCCTCGGAGACGACCACATCCCCGGTTTCCAGCCCGGACAGGATCTCGGCAAAGCCCGGCATGCGACGCCCAATGCGGATCCGTACGCGCTCTACCGTACCGTCCTCCAGATGGCGGAAGGTGAAGTGCTGATCGGCCACCTGTTGAACCGCGCCCTCGGGGATGGCGACCCGTTCGACCGGATCCAGCGCCAGGCGAATATTGACCAGCATCCCCGGGCGCAGGATGAAGTCGGGGTTGTCCACCGTCGCGCGCACCGTCAGCGTCCGGGTCGACACATCGAGGCGGTTGCTCACCGCCGAGACCTGTCCCTCGAACACCCCGATCGCGCTGCGACCATAGACCGTGCTACCCAGCGGGATCGCGGCCGCGTGCCGCTCGGGGACCGCGAAATCGACCCTCACCCGCTCGATATCATCCAGCTCCGCGATCGGGGTACCGGGGCTCACCAGCGAACCGGGACTCACCTGGCGCAGGCCCAGCCGGCCGGAAAATGGGGCGCGGATCGTGCGGTTGGCCACGCGCGCCTCGGCGGCCGCCAGCCGGGCCTCGGCCTCGCTCAGGCGCGAGCGCTGCTGGTCCACCTGCTGCTGTGTCACCACGCCATCGGCCACGCGATCGCGCACACGTTCCAGTTCGCGCTCGGCCTCTTCGACCTGAACACGCGCCTCGCGCAGGGCCGCCTCGGCCTCGTCTGCATCCAGGCGGACCAGGATCTGCCCTGCCTCGACCTCGTCACCATCGTCGAACAGGACCTCGACCACGCGCTCGGTCACGTTCGCGGTGACCAGCACCGATTCGTTGGCGCGAACGGTACCCAGGGACTCGACAATGGTTTCGAAGGTGCGCGGCTGCACGGTTGAGGTCCGCACCGGCGTGCGGCGATCCGCCTCCTCGGGGGCCTCGTCGGCGGCCTGCGCGTCGCCACTGTTCGACTGGAATTCGCCCTCGAGCCCGTACCAGGCAGCCACGCCCAGCGCGAGCACAGCTACCAACCCCAGCAACCAGCCAATCGCCTTCACCCAGCCAACCCCTCGCTAAAAAGCGGGCCCGAGCAAGCCCGGGCCCGCGTAATCCTCGCCAATAGTGTAACGACCGTCACACTTCCGCGGCGTTCCGGAGTTCGGCCGGGAGATCCCCCAGCGGCCGACCGTGCGGCGCACTGTAATCGAACACCGGGCCCTTCGGCACGATGCGGCTGGGGTTCAGCATCGGGTGGCTGCCGTAGTAGTGCGCCTTGATGTGATCCATGCGCACGGTCTCGGCCACGCCGGGGCGCTGGTAGAGCATGCGCAGGTAGGCCGACAGCGCCGGGAAGTCGATGATGCGCTGGCGGTTGCACTTGAAGTGGCTGTAGTAGACCGGATCAAAGCGCACCAGGGTGGTAAACAGTCGCCAGTCGGCCTCGGTGATCCGGTCGCCCACCAGGAACGGCTGGCGTGCCAGACGCTCTTCCAACCAGTCCAGGGTCTCGAACAGGCGGTCCCAGGCGGCATCGTAGGCCTTCTGGGAGGTTGCGAAACCCGAGCGGTAGACGCCGTTGTTCACATTTTCATAGACGCGATCGTTGACCGCGTGGATCTCCTCGCGCAGGTCCTCCGGGTAGAAATCCAGCGTATTGCCGGTGATGCCGTCGAAGGCGCTGTTGAACATGCGCACCAGGTCTTCCGACTCGTTGTTCACGATCCGGTCGGTCTGGGTGTCGAACAGCACCGGCACGGTCACGATGCCCGTGTACTTCGGATCGATGCGGGTGTAGAGCTCGTGCATGTAGCGGGAGCCGTGCACGCGGTCGCCGGTGCAGCCGTCGCAGTCATCGAAGGACCAGCCGGCGTCGCCCATGTAGTGATGCACCACCGACAGCCCGATGTGCGACTCCAGACCCTTGAGCTTGCGCAGGATCAGCGCGCGATGCGCCCAGGGGCAGGCATAGGAGACGTACAGGTGGTAGCGCCCGGACTCGGCCGGGTAGCCGCCCTCGCCCAGCGGGCCCGCGGAGCCGTCGGCGGTCACGTAGTTGCGGTATTGCTGGTCCTGGCGCACGAACTCTCCGTTCTCGTCGGACTCCTCTTCCAGCCAGCCCTCGCGCAGTTCGCCGTTGATCAGAAGACTCATGGGGTTCCCTCTGTAGCGGTCCAGTCGCCACGGTTACGGATGATGGCTTCGATTATCATGTCGATAAATTCGAAGATAAATCGCGTTGTTTCCGCTTGAAGATTCGAGAATATCGAATCAACAACCAAACACTGAGGTTCAGGAGGCGCGCAGCGTGCCGTCGAAGTAGCGGGCAAGGAAGGTATCGAAGTCCAGGGTATCGGCCGCCTCGATCGCGGCCTGCTCCGCCAGGCTCTGGCGCGCCAGGGCCTCCAGCGTCTCGGCGCGCGGCAGCGGACCGTTGAAGCGAAACGCCTCGCGGTGCTGCGCGGACAGACGGCTGGCGTAGCGGTAGAAGCCCTCCTCGCGCGCCATCATGTCCTCCAGCATGCGCGCCGAGGGAGTCAGATCGGCCTGCTCGACCTTGCCCCACTGCTCGCTTAGCGCACGGCGGTACGGGTCGCCCGGCAGTTCCTGGTCAAGGATTGCGGCGACCGGGCGCATCAGGGCCAGCAGTTCGCGCGCCCAGTCCTGCAGCGCGACCTCGCCGCCGGGGCGACGCAGTGCAAGCCCCGGGCGGCGGCCATAGTGCGCCACATCGAGCAGGTTGGCATCGATCGCGTCCAGCTCACCCGCCTCCAGCTGTGGGCTCGGCTGCAGCAGGCAGGCCAGGGCGAACACCTCCAGAAAGCGCAGCTGGGTCTCGTCCACCCCCAGCGGGTGCTGGGCGTTGATGTCCACCGAGCGCAGTTCGACGTACTCGATCCCGCGCGCCTCCAGCGCATCGGTGGGCTTCTCGAAGCGCTCCAGCGGCTGCTTCGGGCGCACCGTGGAGTAATACTCGTTCTCGATCTGCAGGATGTTGGCGTTCAGCTGGCGATACTCGCCATCGACCTTCACGCCGATGCGCTCCCACTCGGGACTGGGCGTGTTGATCGCGCAGCGCAGCGAGTCGACGTAACCGCCAAGGGAGTTGTAGTCCGCCTTGATGCCGGTGTCCGCCTCCTTGCGGTTGGTGTACCCGATGTCGCCCATGCGCAGGCTGGTCGCATGCGGGAGGTAGGAGGTGTCGTCGTCGAAGTCCTCGAGCACCGCGCCGTGGCCCTCGAGGAAGGAATTGCACACCGCCGGCGAGGCCCCGAACAGATACGGCACCAGCCAGCCGAAGCGCAGCAGGTTGCGGATCATGCCCATCATGCGCTCGTCGCGGAACGCGCGGTCGTCCTGTTCGCCCAGCACCTGCGCGAGCGCCGGCCAGAACTCGGGGCGCGGGGAATAGTTGAAGTGCACCCCGGCGATCACCTGCATTTTGCGCCCGTAGCGGTGCCCCAGCCCGATGCGATAAACGGTCTTCATGCGTCCGGCGTTGGACGTGCCGTACTGCGCGACCGGGATCGCGTTGTCGTCGGCGGTCACGCAGGGCATGGAAGTGGACCACAGGGTCTCGTCGCCGACATTGGCGGCGGCGAAGGCCTGCAGGTCGTGCAGGAAACCCAGCGTCTCGCGCACATCGTCGAACGGCGGGGTGACCAGCTCCAGCAGGGCCTCGGAGTAGTCGGTCGTGATATTCGGGTGGGTCAGCGCCGAACCCAGTGCCGCCGGGTGTGGGGTCAGGGCCGGCGAGCCCTGCGGGCCGACGCGCAGGGTCTCCTTCTCCAGGCCAATGCGCCCGTGCAGGCCAGTGCCCGCCAGGCGCTCCGCCAGCTGCGCGACCAGTCCCTGCAGATTGCGTTCGTCGGTTCCCACTGGGCTGCGTTTCCTGCCTGTCTGCAAACCCGGCGAACATACCGGAATGCGCCCCCGGGGTCACATGCAACCGGCACGGGGTTGCGGGAAGCCCAGCGCCCGCGCAACCTTGCCGGCAACCGTTTGCGCTGACCGGAAGCCACCGAGATGTCCAGTAACGATTTACCCGATGACCTGATGGAACGCTTGAGCGCCCGTGCCCGCCGCGAAGGCCAGGACCCGCAGGCCCTGATAGAGCGCTGGCTGGAGACGCCGGCGACCGCCGCCAGCCTGCATGTCTCGGCCCCGGTGAACGCCCTGGTCGAGGGGCTTTATCGCGAGGACACGACGATCGCCGACATCCTCGATCGCGGCGATTTCGGGCTGGGGACCTTCAACGACCTCGACGGCGAGATGGTGGTCCTGGATGGCGAGGTCTTCCAGCTGCGCTCGGACGGCCGCGCCTACGCGGTCAGCCCGGAGACACGCACGCCCTTCGCCTGCGTCACGCGCTTTCGCCCGTGGAGCGAGGAAACCATCGACACCCCGATGGACTACGACGGGCTGCTCGCCCTGTTCAACCGCCTGATCCCGTCGCACAACATGGTCTACGCGATCCGGCTGGATGGCGTGTTCGATTACGTGCGCACCCGCTCGGTCCCGCGCCAGGACGCCTACCGGCCGCTGGTGGAGGTTGCCCGCGAGCAGCCAGAGTACGAATTCGAGGGCATTGAGGGTTCGATGGCCGGCTTCTGGACCCCCGAGTTCATGCAGTCAGTTGCGGTGCCCGGCTACCACCTGCATTTCGTGGACGCCGACCGCCGCTGCGGCGGTCACCTGCTGGAGGCCCGTCCGCGATCCATCCGCATCGCCCTGCAACACCTCCCGCGCGTGGACCTGGGCCTGCCCATGACACTGGACTATCTGACCGCGGACCTGTCGCGGGACACATCCGAGGATCTGAACGAGGCCGAACACTGACCTGACCGTTCATACGCGCCTTTGCCTGCGCCCGCGCTGCATATTAGTCTTTTCTTATTTTTGGTAATCGGAGCGCCCGTGGACCAGGAAAGACAACGCCGCAGCTGGGACGAGATCGTGGTGGATGCCCTGCGCACGCCCGCCGCCTGGCTGTTTCTGCTCGGGCTGGCAGCGGGCGCCGGGATAGTGCACTGGGGCGTCGAGCCGGGGCCGCCCGAAGGGGTCCTGATGGTCACCCTGCACAATGACAGCGAGGTCCCCATCCGCGCGGTTCACTTCGACTTCGGGCACGACCTGTCCGAGTCGTCGCTGCGCGAGGGCGAGATCGGCCCCGGAGAACGCCGCCGTGTGGCCCTGAACCACCCGCCCGGGGCCGGTTTCAACGTGGAGATCCGCTACGCCGACGGCCATGAACAGGAGTTCTGCGCCAACCGCGGCGTGGAGGGCCGGGAGCAGGAAGTCCGGGTCTATCGCTGACATCCCCGTCACGGTCATCCCGTGACAAGTGGATCGACGGCTCGCCATGGCCTATAAGCCAGGTTGCGGGGTGCAGACGATGCCACAACGATCGACCAGTATGCTCGACTTCTTTGCGCGGGGGCACGACGCGCCGTTCCTGCAGGAGGTCCGCGCGCGGGGAAACCCGCCGATCCCGATGATCGAGAACGCCCACCCGCCGGGGCGCATGAGCACGCCGCCAGTGCGCGAGCTGATGATCAGCGACACCTGCGGGGCACCCTTTCGCTTTCGTTGCGACATCGGCGCCGGGGCTTTTTCCGGCTGGGCAGACCCGAAGGAGTTCGTGGTGATCCCACCGAACGTTCCTACTTACTGCCAGATGCACGACCCTGCCAGGATGCGTTTTGTCGGTATACCCGCGGGACTCGCCCGCGCCTGCCTGGAACGCGCCCCCGATGACCCGCTGGACTTTGGCCCCCTTCATACCCGCACACAGGCCGACCCGCTGGTGAGTCAGGCCCTGGCGGCGCTGTGGCAGGAGATGGGGCGGCAGGACCCGGCCGCACGTCTGTTCGTGGAAAGCATGATCGCGGTGCTGGTCGTGCGCCTCGCCCGCCTCGCGGATCAGCACCAGGAACTGGCGTCGCGCCGAGCGGGTCTCGCGCCGCACCAGTCGGCACGGGTCATCGAATACATGCGCGGCCATCTGGATCACCGCGTCACACTGGGCGACCTGGCCGCCCTGACCGGTCTGTCACCCTGGCACTTCGCGCGCGCCTTTCGCGAGACGCATGGCCTGCCACCACATCGGTACCTCACGCGCCTGCGCCTGGAGCGGGCCCGCGACCTGCTGGTCCGCACCCCCCTGAGCGTTACCGAGATCGCCAGCGCCACCGGGTACTCGTCGCAGCAGCTGGCGCGACACTTCCGCCGCGCCTTCGGTGTTGCCCCGGCGGCCTACCGGCGCATCCACGCGGGCAGCGCCGCATAGGGCCACACGGTTTTTTCGAGCCTTCCTCGCTCGACCCGCACCCGCCTCGGGGTGGCCGGCCAGCGGCGGACGCCCCCGGCGGGACATTTGCCGCAAGAAAGCGCCGCCCGGCGCAAGTTTCTGACAGCGCAGGGCGCCCCCGCCCCCTAGGCTCGAGACAAAGCCATCCGCCACCCCCGAGGCCGGCCCATGTCTTCTGCCTCGCAAACCAGCGCAACGCCACGGACTGCCGAGGCCTTCGGCGAGCACCTGATCGAGGTCCTCAACCACGGCGCGGTGTGCCTGATGCTTTCGGTCGGACACCGCACCGGGCTGTTCGACCAAATGCGCGACCGACCCGCCGCGACTGCGGAGGCGATCGCCACGGCCGCGGGTCTTAACCCGCGCTACGTGCGCGAATGGCTGGGCGCGATGGCCACCGGCGGCTTCGTCACCGTGGAGCCGGAGGGCCCGCGCTTCGCCCTGCCCCCGGCACACGCCGCCTGCCTGACCCGGGCCGCCGCGGCTGACAACCTGGCCGTGTTCGCCCAGTACATCGGCCTGCTGGGCGGCGTGGAGGACCAGATCGTGAACGCCTTCCATACCGGCGAAGGCGTCGGATACGAACACTATGCCCGCTTCCACGAGGTGATGGCCGAGGACAGCGGCCAGTCCGTCCTGTCGTCGCTGGAAAGCGACATCCTGCCGCTGGTGCCGGGCCTGACCGACCACCTCGAACGCGGCATCCGCGTACTGGATGTCGGCTGCGGCAGGGGCCGTATCCTCAACCGGCTGGCGACGCTCTACCCGCGCAGCGAGTTCACGGGGCTCGACCTGTCGGCAGAGGCCATCGAGCAGGCCCGTGCCGAGACGCAGACCCTCGGGCTGGACAACGCGGTGTTCATTGAGGCGGACGCCGCGACGCTCGATCGCCACGTGCCGGCACGCCAGTTCGAGCTGATTACCACCTTCGACGCCATCCACGACCAGGCCGACCCGCTGGCCACCCTGGAGGGCATCCACCGCGCACTCGCGCCCGAAGGGATCTACCTGATGCAGGACATCCGCGGTTCCGGCGCGATCCGCGACGATCTCGATCATCCCCTGGGCCCCTTTCTCTACACCGTGTCCTGCATGCACTGCATGCCGGTATCACTCGCCCAGGGCGGCCCGGGACTGGGCGCGATGTGGGGCGAGCCCCGGGCCCGCGAATACCTGACGCGCGCCGGCTTTCACGACATCCAGGTCCATCAACTGGCCCATGACCCGCAGAACAACTGGTACGTGGCCACCCGATAACCCCCGCGAGGAGGATTCATCATGACCGACACAAGTCTCTACGAACGCCTGGGCGGCGAGACGCGCATCCGCGAACTCGCCACGACCATCTTCGACAAGCACACGCAGAACGCCACCATCCGCAACCGCTACGCCAACACGGATCGCGATGACGTGATTCGCCTGGTGACCGAATTTATCTGCAACGGCACCGGCGGCCCGCAGGCCTACAGCGGACGCGACATGCTGACCACCCATCGCGGCATGAACATCAGCGAAGAGGAATTCGTCGCGGTGGTCGACGACATCGTCGAGGCCCTGGACGAACATGGGGTCGGCCAGCGCGAGAAGGAAGAACTGCTGATGATCTCCTGGTCGCTAAAGCCCGAGATCGTGCGGGTCTGACATCCCGGAGGAACGAACCATGAAGACCTATTCACCCTTCACAGGCCTTGCGCTGTCGGTCGCAGTCGCCGCGACCCTGGCCCTGACCGCCCCGGCGATTGCCGCCGAACCCGACGACCACTTCATCATTCGCGACACCGAACAATCCCGCGAGGAACTGGCGCGGACCGTCCGCGAGTTTGCCGAGAACGAGGAGGACTGGATCTTTCTGGCCGAGTTTGGCCTGGCCGGTGGCGACATCACGGCCCTGAAGGTCTGCTATCTGCCCCTGGGGCCCGACATCCTGGATGCCGGGATGCACGTCGGCGCGATGATGCCCTGCGGCCATATCGGGCTGTACGAGGAAGACGACGTCACCAAGCTGTCCATACTGCACCCGAAATTCATGACCACACTACAGCCGCACCCGAGCCTGGAGCGGGCAGTGGAACGCGCCGAACCGGCCTTCGAGGCACTGCTGGACCACACCCTGGGCCCGCGCCCGCAAGGCAATGCGCCGTAGCCGCACACCAGCAATCCGCGGCGGGGTGGCCCACGCCTGGCCGCGAGCACGGGTCTCCGGACAGAGACCGTCCGGAGACCCGCCAGCCGGAATGCCCCTTGAGGAGATGCCGGTTTGATTGCGCAAACCGCCTGTCACAGAACCGTCACTTTCGCGTTGTATGCTGGCGCGATGACGCACTCACGTTCTCGCCACTGGGCCGGGGCCGGCGCCGACCTCTGGCTTCTGCTGCAGGCGGTCGACGGAGTGGAAAAGGCACAGCGCCTGGCCCGGGTCGCCGGCTGGGTGCTGGCGCTGGCCGGTGCGGTCGTCGTCGCACTCGGCCTGCTGATGCAGCACACCCCGACGATGATGGAGGGAACACTGGTCGCACTGCTGGCCGTCATCGGCGGTTGGCTGCGCAGTCGCATCGCCGCCACGCTCCTGATGCTGCTGATGGCGCTCGGGCTGGCCACCGGCCTGGCGGCCGGGGCGGCGACAGGGGGCCTGTTGGTGCAGGTGGCCCTGTTCGGCGTGGCCCTGCGCATGGTCGAAGCGGCCTTTCGCTTTCGCCAGCGACATGCTTTCGCGCAGCGCCAGAACGGTCAGTAGTTCTCGGAGCAAACGGGGCTTCGTCACGGAGACTTGAACCCGTCTCGCGGGCCAGACAGGATGAAGCTTTCCACCCGCGAAGGAACCGCATACGCGATGTCGGTCGTCGCCCGTCTGCAAACCCGCCTGCGGCGCTTCATCTGGCCCGGCTGGGCCACACGTGTCCTGGGGTCGCTGTCGATCCCGGGGCTGATCCTGGCCACGCTGTTTTTCGCCGCCTCGCTGACCCCGAGTCTGATCCCGCGTACCGACGACGTGCAGGGCGTCCTGTCCGGGCTGTCGCTGGCCGCGGGCTACGGGCTGGGCGTGTTTTTCCACTGGCTGTGGTCCTACCTGGAGCTGCCCGAGCCCAGCGAGCGCGTGCACAACACACTGGTGCTGATCGCCGGAGGCGGGGCCGCACTGATCGTGCTGATGTTTCTGTGGCAGGCCACCGAGTGGCAGAACACCATCCGCGAGTTGATGGATCAGGAGCCGGTGGACGGAGGCTTCCCGGTCCGCCTGGGGCTGATCGCCGCGGCCGTGTTCGCCGCGACCCTAGCTGTCGGGCGACTGTTCCAGTTGCTGGTGCGGTTTCTCGCGCAGCACCTGCGGCGCTTCATCCCGCGCCGGCTGTCGAACGTGATCGGCGTGGTGGCGGCCGCGGCAGTATTCTGGGCCGTGATCGACGGCGTCGTCCTGGAATACGGCCTGCGCACCGCCGATCGCAGCTTCCAGCAGTTCGACGTACGCGAGTACCCCGGGGCCGAGCAACCGACCAACCCCGCCCGCACAGGCAGTGCCGAATCGCTGGTCTCCTGGGAAGAGGGCCTGGGTCGCCAGGGCCAGCGCTTCATCGGCGACGCCCCGGTCGCGGCCGACATCGCGGACTTCACCGGTGAAGAGGCCTTTGACCCGATTCGGGTATACGTCGGACTGAATGCGGCCGAGGAAATCGAGGAACGGGCCCGCCTGGCCCTGCAGGAGCTATTGCGGGTGGACGCTTTCGACCGTTCGGTCCTGATCCTGGCCACTCCCACCGGGCGCGGCTGGGTGGACAACCGCGCGATCGCGCCGGTGGAATACCTGCATAACGGCGACATCGCAACCGTCGCCGTGCAGTACTCCTACCTGCCGAGCTGGCTGTCGCTGATGTCGGAGTCCCAGTACGGTCACGAGACGGCCCAGGCCGTGTTTGCGGAGATCTACAGCTACTGGAAACAGCTCCCCGCGGATGCACGTCCGGAGCTGTACCTCTATGGCCTGAGCCTGGGCGCACTGAACTCCGAACGCGCGGCGGACCTCTACGACGTGATCGGCGACCCGTTCAACGGTGCCCTGTGGGCGGGGCCGCCCTTCCGCAGCGAGACCTGGCGCGACATCACGCGCCAGCGCCAGCCGGATTCCCCGGCCTGGCTACCGCGTTTTCGCGACAGCTCGGTGGTGCGCTTCACCAATCAGCAAAACCACCTCGACATCCCCGGCGCCTCCTGGGGCCCGATGCGCATCGTCTACCTGCAGTACGCAAGCGACCCGATCACCTTCTTCGAGCCACAGGCGCTGTACCGCAAACCCGAATGGATGCAGTCGCCACGTGGCCCGGATGTCTCGCCGGACCTGACCTGGTACCCGGTGGTCACCATGCTGCAGCTGGCCGTGGACGTGGCCATCGGCGATGCCGCACCGCGCGGCTACGGACATGTCTATGCCACCGAGCACTACATCGACAGCTGGCAGGCGGTGACAGCCACGGAGTGGTCGGAAGACGAGCTCCAGTGGCTGAAGCGCCACCTGGCCGACTAGTCGGAAGCCCCCTGTGGAATCAGGCCGCGCTTGCGGAGATTGCGGCCGGTGATGCTGACCGCGCCCGCCACGCATCCCGCGTACAACAGCGCAACAACACCCAAAATTCCGAGGAACACGGGGTCCAGTGCGTTGCCTTCGGCCCATACCAGCAGAAATGCAACGGGAAGTTGCGTACCCAAGAGCACGGCCACCATCACCGCAATCACCCGCCACTTCTCGGAGCGCGACAGATAGCGCCCGTTCCTGCGCCCGAAGGCCTCGCACGGCCACATGACCGCCAGCATGAGTATCGCAATGCCAAGTGGCGTACCGAGCTCCTCCAGCTCGAAATACGCAATCACCACCATTGCCGCAATCGACAGCGAGAAATAAAGCAGTACAAACCGCGTCAGCAGATTCTTGATGGACATGATCCCCTCCCTGGGTGTGCGTTGGCCGCACCATCCTGTGCGGCCCGAATGACATCTGAAATACTCTGGCCCCGCGATCAGGGCGCGTTGCTACCTCTCGGTAAACTCGGCGTCCTCGATGAGCACGGGATAGGTATAGCCCGCGCCGAAGTCACGCTCCAGCACCAGCGTCCCCGTCACCGAAACGCGGTCGCCGACCTCCGGCAACTCGGTGGATGTAATCGTGATGTAGTCACCCTCGTTGCCGGTTCCGTCCACGAAGTGGATGAAGTTCACCCCCATGATGTCCTCGTTGACCCGGCCGACGATGCCCTCCAGGCGCACCGATTCACCCTCGAGTTCGGCCGGCGCCTGACTCAGCTGCGCGACCGTATGGACCTCATCCGCGGCCACAAAGGGCACCCACAGGGCCGCCACCAGCAGCCCCGCCACGATTCCTGCTTGCTTGCGCATCCACTCCACTCCATCGCTTGCCTGTGGCAGCCACACGGGCCGCCCGAACGATTGATTCTGGCACAGAACATCCCTTTCACGTCACACCGCCGCCCGCAGCGGACAGGAAGCCCGATACCTTCGATAGCCGCCAGCCGCCCTGCCCCTCCCCCGGGCCACGCCGAATCCGTCCACGCGGCACCCCGCACATAAAACGTGCGACGATGTCGGCATGCACGACACGCCCCATTATCCGTTGCGCGGCCTGCTCAAGCGGCTGATCGAGCCCTTTGCGACTGGCCATAGCGGCCGTGTGCCGCTCGGCCCCGATGAATGGGAGACCCTGCGCCGCCAGGTTCCGTTCATCGCGACGCTCACGCCCGAGGAGACCGAACGCCTGAAGGGGCTGGTCGAAGAGCTGTTGGGCACCCGCGAGTTTGTGGGCATCGAGTCCGAGCCGACCCCCGGCCAGTGCCGCATGATCGCGGCCTACGCGGCACTACCGGTCCTGGAGCTGGGGCTCGCCCCCTATCGCGACTGGCGCACACTGGTGCTGTATCCGGACACCTTCGTGCCGGAGCACGAATGGGTGGACGAGGACGGCATCGTGCATCAGGGGGCCATGCCACAGTCCGGCGAGGCCTGGGAGCGCGGGCCCGTCATCCTGTCCTGGGCCGATGTCGTTCGCGATGGTGCCGTGGTGGTGCACGAGATGACCCACGTTCTGGATGCCGGTAACGGCGACGTGAACGGCTTTCCGCCACTCGCGCGCGATCACTCGGCCGAGGACTGGACCCGCGACTTCACCGCGGCCTACGAGGCGTTTGTCGAGGCCGTGGAGAACGACACCCCGGAAGACCAGCTGCCGCTGGATCCGTACGCCGCGACCGCGCCGGAGGAATTCCTGGCCGTGGCCGCAGAGGCCTTCTTCTTCGAGCCGCAAGGGCTGCGCGAGGCCCTGCCGGCGGTCTATGATCATCTGGCCCGATATTATCGCCAGGAACCACACCGTCGCGCGGCGGCCATCGCCACGCAAGGGACCCACTTGCCACACGAGATCTCCGCATGAAGACCCTGTCGCCAAGCCTTTTCCTGCTCGCCATGCTTTGGTGGATGATCCCCGGCAGCGCTGTCGCTGTCGATGACCTCGACAGCCGCTACGTGACCCTGGAACCCGTGGTGGTCAACATGGAATCCTCCGACCGCGCCCGTTACCTGCAGGCCAAGATTCAACTCGAGGCTGCGGAGATGGGTGACGCCCGCGAGATTCGTGGACATATTCCGGCCGTGCGCGACCGGCTCATTCGCATCCTGGGAGGGCGCTCACCCGACAGCCTGCGCGGCAGCGCGGCCCGCGAGGACTTGCGCCAGGAGGCGATGGAAGAGCTCAACGAGCTGCTGGAGGAACTGACCGGCGCCCCGCGCATCGAGGCCCTGTACTTCTCGGACTTCATCCGCCAGTAGTAACGCGCGCCACCGGCCAAACAAAGGAGACCCCGGCAGCCAAGATCTGCCGGGGCCCAAGCTGCCCGACGGAGGACCGGGCCGAGGTCCCGCCAGGGACCCAGTTCATCCTGCCAAGATCAGTGCGGCCGGTGCAGCAGTGGCATCTCGCCACGCTCGACCATGTGCCGGATCAGGGTCGCCCGGCCAGGTTCTTCCTGCTCCAGCTCGGCAGCACACTGTGAATCCTGGTGCGTGGCCTCGGCCAGCAGCACCTCGAGCTCACGCAGGTCCACCTTCGGCTGCTGCAGATCCTCCGGCTTCGGGTTCTCCACCATGTGGGTCTCCCAGAACATCCGGGGATGCCAGCAGTGCAGTTGTGCATCCGGATGCTGAAAGAGTTCGACACAACGACGATTGAGTTCCTGTGCATTCATTGCGAATGACTCCTCGTGCCGGTGTATTCACTCTTCTGTATAGACCCCCGAATACCCGAGTGCAAGGCTCGGGCATTAGACCTGGCCCACAGAATCCCCGCGCGCTGACTCAAGTGCCTCCAGCGCCTCCATCCATTCGGCCTCGGCGTTCTCCAGGCGCGCACGCAACTCGCCCTGCTCACGGGTCAGCTCGGCCAGCCGGCCCGTGGCATCTCCGGTGTACAGCGCGGGATCGGCCAGCTCGCCTTCGATCGCCTCCAGCCGCTGCTGCAACTCGCCACAGGCCTGCTCCGCCGTATCGGCCCGCTTTTGCAGTGGACGCAGCGCCGCGCGTGCCTGAGCAGCCTGCTGGCGGCGCTCCTTCTGCGAACGCGGCGCTTCCGGCGCGCGCGACGCCGATGGCGCGGAGGTATCCGGCGTCTCCCGTTCGCGCTGCAGCTCGCGCGCGTAGTCATCCAGATCGCCGTCAAACTCGGTCAGACAGCCCTCCTCGACCCGCCAGAAACGGTCGCAGACACGCGCCAGCAGTTCGCGATCGTGTGCCACCACGACCAGCCCGCCGGCATAGTTCTCCAACGCCTCCGCCAGGGCCTCGCGCATGTCGAGGTCCAGGTGGTTGGTCGGCTCGTCGAGCAGCAACAGCGCGGGCGCCTGCCAGATGAGCATCGCCAGCACCAGACGCACCCGCTCGCCGCCGGAGCACTGCCCGACGGGGTCGTCCGCACGCTCGCCGGGAAACCCCATGCCGCCCAGGAAATCACGCAGGCGCTGTTCCGGTGCGGCGGCATCCAGCCGCGTCATATGGGTCAGGGGCGAGGCCGCAAGATCCAGCTGCTCGCGCTGATGCTGGGCGAAGTAGCCCACCCGCAGGCTGGGGTCGACGCGCCGCTCACCCGCCGTCGGGGCAAGCGCGCCTGCGAGCAGGGACAGCAGTGTCGATTTCCCGGCGCCGTTGGGTCCCAGCACGCCGATACGATCCTCCGGGCGCAGCCGCAGGTCGGTCGCCCGCAGGCGGCAGGTCTCGCCGTCGCAGACCGCCGCCGCCTCCAGCGCCAGCAGAGGATCGGGCAGACGCCCCGGGGTCGGGATCTCCAGGTGGATCGGGCGCGCGGCGCGAATCACCGCGACCTCATCCAGCCGCTCGAGGCGCTTCAGCCGGCTCTGGGCCTGGCGCGCCTTGCTCGCCTTGGCGCGGAAACGGCGCACGAAGTCCTCCAGGTGCGCGCGCTCGGCGGCGACCTTCGCGGCCGCCGCCTCGCTTTGTGCCGCGACCTCCGCGCGTCGTTTCTCGGCCTGGGTGTAGCCCCCGCTGTAAAGCTCGATCCGTCCGCGCTCGATATGCGCGATGTGTGTGACTACCGCATCAAGGAAACGCCGGTCGTGGGCGATCACGATTACGGTGCCCGGATAGCGCGCCAGCCAGCCCTCCAGCCAGACGATGGCCTCCATGTCGAGGTGGTTGGTCGGCTCGTCCAGCAGCAGGAGGTCCGACCGGGTCATCAGGGTTCGCCCCAGGCCGAGCCGCATCCGCCAGCCACCGGAAAAGTCGCTCATCGGACGATCGGCATCCTCCGGCGCAAACCCGAGACCGGCCAGCAGGCGGCGCGCGCGGGCCTCGGCGGACCAGCCATCGACCGCATCGATGGCCGCATACAGCTGCGCGTGTTCCGCGCCGTCCTCGACCGACTCCAGCTGGCGCTCCAGCTCGCGCAGCTCGGCGTCGCCATCGAGTACGTAGTCGACCGCTCGGCGGGGGCTGCCCGGGACCTCCTGCGGGAGGTGGGCGACCACCCACTCCGCCGGCACATCGACATGGCCGGCATCCACGGAGAGCTCGCCCTGCAACGCGGCCAGCAACGAGGACTTGCCGCAGCCATTCGCCCCGGTAAGCCCTACGCGCCAGCCGGCGTGAACAGTCAGGTCGCTGTGCTGCAGCAGCACCTGCCGGCCACGCCGCAGCTCGATATCGGAGAGTCGGATCATGAGCGTAGTGTAGGGAAACGGTTACCCGCGCACACATGACAGTGCGAGTTCAAAGCCCCCTCCTGACCCAGGCGTCAATTTATTGCCACCCCTTGCCGCCTGGGGCGGCCTTGCCTTGCCACCCCGGCAGAAAGGCGCCGATTTTCCGTCACCCCAAGAAAGACAATAAACGCATCACATTGTTTATACTCATTTTTTATTAAATGGCACAAAATTCGCTTCAGCTTGAGCCCAAGACTTTTGGATACGGCGAGGCGGCCATGAATCGCGACGGAAACGCAGGGAATCTGCGCCTGGTATCGGGCAAGGGGAAATCCACCGAGCACCCCGAGGCCCCATTTGACGCGCTGGCCTTCGTCCAGTCCCTGACCGCGACACTGGAATTCGACGCCGTCCTTCAGCGCCTGCAAGAGCAGCTCCACACCCTCCTGCAGCATTCCGGATGGATCTTCTACACCGACAACGAAGACCAGTCGTGGTCGGGCGGCGAGGATGACCGTCACCGCATCGAATACGGGCTCAGCTACAACGGCGTCACCATGGGCTCCTTGATCCTGATGCGCGGACGCCGCTTCAGCGACGCGGAACAGCAGCAGATCGAGGCGCTGCTCGGGCTGGCCGCCCCCGCCCTGCACAATGCCCACCGGTTCCGGCGGCTGATGTCCAACCTGGAGAGCGACGAACTCACGGGGCTGGGCAACCGTCGTGCCTTCGAGATCCAGGGCGCCAAATGGCTGGCCGACTGCCGCCGCCAGGACCGCCCACTGTCCGTGCTGGCCATCGACCTGGACCACTTCAAGCGCATCAACGACGACTACGGCCATGCGGTGGGCGACGAGCTACTGCGCCGCGTAGCGGACACGCTGCGTACGGCCACACGGCAGTCCGATCTGCTGGTGCGTATGGGCGGAGAGGAATTCCTGGCCGTCTTGCCGGGGGCCGACCTGGCCTGCGCCATGGAGTGCGCGGAACGCATCCGCACGGCGATTGCGAGTATCCGCGCCACCGCGACCGCCGATGATGCATCAGCCCTGCAAAGCGAGGGCGTAGTCAAGGTCACGGCCAGCATCGGGGTCGCGAGCGTGGGCCGCCACACGACGCTGCAGGCCCTCTACCAGAAGGCCGACGAGGCGCTGTACGCTGCCAAGCAGTCCGGGCGCAACCGCGTCCTGGCGGGCAACTGACCCCCGGCCGAAGCTGGACTCAGGGGTTCGCGCCAGGCTGAATAAAATCCACACAGGTAAGCGCCGTGGCCAGGATGGCCTGGCGCAGGGCCTCGATCGCCTCCGGCCGCGGAAAACTGGTACGCCAGGCCAGCGCCACCCGGCGGCTGGGGGCCGGGTCCTCGAATCGACGCACGGCCAGCAGGCGCTGGGCGTAGCGATCGGCCCCCACCGCAGTACACGGCAGAATGGTCACGCCCATACCCGAGGCCACCATATGGCGAATGGTCTCCAGTGAGGACCCCTCCATATTGCGCGGCGTACTGCCATCGGCCGTAACCGTCCTCTGGCAGGCGGGGCAGCGTTCCAGCACCTGATCACGGAAGCAATGCCCGGCACCGAGCATCAGCAAGGTGGCATCCGCCATGTCCTCGAGGGTCAGCGTCTTTCTGTCCTGCAGGGGGTGACCGCCCGGCAGCACCGCGACGAAGGGCTCGTCGTACAGCGGCAGCGTGACCACACCCGGTTCTTCGAACGGCAACGAAATGATGATCGCGTCCAGTTCGCCGTGCTTCAGTCGCTCGCGCAGTCGATCGGTGTAGTTCTCTTCGATCACCAGCGGCATCCTGGGTGCGCGCTCGCGCAGCACCGGGATCAGCTCGGGCAGCAGGTACGGGCCAATGGTGTAGATGGCCCCGAGCCGCAAAGGACCCGCCAGCTGGTCCTGACTCTGCACCGCCACCGCACGCAGATGCTCCACCTCGGTCAGCACCCGGCGGGCCTGGGTCACGACTTGCTCGCCGGCCGGGGTCACGCTGACCTCGCCACGGCCGCGCTCGAACAGGGTGACCCCCAGTTCATCTTCAAGTTTGCGAATGGCGACGGACAAAGACGGCTGACTGACATGACAAGCCTCGGCCGCCCGACCAAAATGACGCTGGTCGGCCACCGCAACGACATAGCGCAACTCGCTCAGCGTCATCGTTCGGGGCCCCGATGCCCCGCACCGCCATCGCCATCCACCAGGCGCCCGTCATCGGGCAGGTCGAGGGTGACCTGGCGCAGACGACGGCCATCCAGCGAGATCTCGCCCACATGTCGGCTGGCCCCGTCGGTGGCGAATTCAAAGCGGTATTGCCGCCACCAGGCCAGGCCTCCGGGCCGGCGCCGAATGGACTGGCGCGTGCGTACCACGCTGCCATCCAGCAACTGCACACCGGCCTGCTCGCAACTGCGGCGCGCGATCTGGCGCACCCGTTCGTGGGTGCGCCAGGAGTCGTTCACGTAAAAGGCCACCAGAACCAGGGCTAGGATTATCAGCAAAGCCGTCATGGACGGGTATGATACCCACATTCCGTTTCTTGCCGACGACCACCCTGCACTCGACGCCCCATGTCCATCAGCACAAACGCATTCAATCAACTCGCCGGAGAGCTCCGTTCTGTTGGCCAGAGCGAGCTGCTACCTCGCTTCGAGGCCGGGATCGCGGTGGACTACAAGGCCGATGGCTCGGTGATCACCCAGGCCGACCATGCCGTCGATGCACGACTTCGCGACCTGCTGGGGACCGCGATCGCAGCCGAACCCGTATTGAGCGAGGAGCAATCGCGGCAGGAGCAGGCCCGCGTACTCGACGAGGCACCCGCCTTCTGGCTGGTCGACCCGCTGGACGGCACCAGTAACTTCGCCGGCGGCATGCCCTTTTTCGCGATCTCCATTGCGCGCATCGAAGACGACCGCGTCACCCATGGCGCGACCTACGACCCGGTACGGGACGAACTCTTTACCGCACGCGAAGACGGACCCCTGCTGCTAAACGATGCGCCCCCCCCGGCAGCCGCCCGCGCCCCGGCCAGCCGCCTGGACAAGGCCATCGCCCTGGTCGACTACAAGCGCCTGGCCCCCGACTTGGCGGCGGCCATGGCCACTAACGCCCCGTACCGCTCGCAGCGCAACCTGGGGGCCTGCGCCCTGGAATGGGCCTGGCTGGCGGCCGGGCGCGCCGATCTGTATCTGCACGGCGGGCAGGCCCTGTGGGACAGCGCCGCCGGAACGCTGATGCTGGCCCGCGCCGGCGGCACAATGAGCAACCTCGAGGGCGAGGCGGCGTTTGGCCGCTCCCTGAACAAGCGCTCGGCCATCGCGGCCCGTTCGGCCGCGTTGTTCGATCAATGGCGGGCATGGACCTCCCCACACCGAAAGCCCTCCATGACCTCTCAATCGTGAAATCCAGAAAATCAAACAACGGGCGCTTGTCGGCGGGGGATTTCACTCCACGCTATCTCCCCATCGCCTGGAAGATCGTCGCGGTCGTCGCCATCCTCACCCTGCTGGGCATCGGCACCCTTTCGGTGGTGGTGCTGAACCAGGTCACCAATGTCCTCAACAACCAGATCCAGGCCCAGGCCGAGCTGACCCTGGCACCCGTCGCCCGCACCTCGGCCGAGCTGATGCTGGCCGAGGACTATCTGACCCTGGAGACCCTGCTGAACTCGCTGGTCGAGGACGGTCGCGTCGAATCGGTCACCGCCTACGCCATCGACCGCGGCGTGATCGCCTCGGCCGGCACCCCACCCTCCCCCGGGGGAGGCATCAGCGAAGGCGTGTGGCCACTGGCCGTTCCGGTAGAGCCCTACCAGCGCGAGGTGTACTTCCAGGATGTACAGGTCGGGTACATCGAGGCGCACATCGACACGACCCCCATGCAGGAACTGATCCGCAACACCATCAATGCGGGGATTGCGACAGCGATCGGGGTCTTTCTGCTCAGCCTGATCCTGGCAATCGACATCAGCAAGCGCCTGGTGCGCCCGCTGGAGCGCCTGGCACATGCCATGCGCGAGCGCATACGCCATCCCGTCGACGAACATGGGCGCCCCGTGCCGATGGTGCACGAGGACGAGATCGCCCAGCTGACCGACGCCTTCAACAACATGGCCCAGGACCTGCTGCGCAAGGACCAGGTCGAATCGGCCCTGCGCCGTTATGTCTCCGACGCGATCGCGCAGGACATCCTGGAGAATCTCGACCGGATCGAGCTCGGAGGACGGGCGGTCGAGGGCTCGGTGCTGTTCGCCGACATCAAGGGCTATACCGCGCTGTCGGAGCGCTGCACCCCGGAAGAACTCGGCCGCATGCTGAATGAATTCTTCGGTCCGATGGCGGAATGTATTGCCCGTCACGGTGGGACGGTAGACAAGTACATGGGCGACTGTACCATGGCGGTGTTTGGCCTCGGCGGTGACGAGAACCATCGCCAGACGGCCGCACGAACCGGGCTCGCGTTGCTGGAAACGGTCGCCGCGATCAACGCTGAACGCGAGGCCCGGGGCGAGGAACGCGTCGAATTCCGCATTGGCTTGAACGCGGGCGAGATGCTGGCCGGCAACATGGGCGCGCAGGACCGCATGCAATTCACCGTGGTCGGCGACACCGTCAACGTGGCGGCCCGCCTGGTCACGGTCGCGCCATCCGCCGGCATGGTAACCACGCAGTGCTTCATGGAGCATGAGCAGGTGAAAGGGCAGTTTGAAACCGAACACTGGGGGACGCACGAGTTACACGGCGTCAGCGAACCCGCCGAGGTCATTCGTATCCTCGCGGTGGCGGACACCCATTGATGCGGCTCCACGGCGCGCGACCGGGCCTGCTGCTGGCCGCCCTCGCTCTGCTTTTTTTCCAGGGCTGCGCCGGCATGCAGCCCTTCATGACGGCGGAAGACCAGATCGAAGCCGCCGTCGAGGAAGGCGAGTACCAGCGCGCCCTGGAGCTGATCAACGAGCACGACCCCGAGCCAGCCGCCGAATGGACCTCGCGCCGAGAGCAGATCGAGATCATGGCGCAAGAGGCAGCAGAGCAGGCCATGAAGAAAGCACGGGCTGTTTCCGCCGAGGGCGCGGTCGCAGAGGCCCTGGGGATCCTGGAGGACGCCGACTCCCGCCTGCCCGAAAGCGAGGAGCGTGCCCGCTTCATTGACCAGCTGGAGCGCCAGCGCCAGGTCGGTCTGCGCACCCTGCAGCAGCGCCACGATGTCCTTGAGGCCCGCAACCTGGTTCAGCAACTCCGCCTGCTGGAGATCATGCGCCCCCTGGTTCCGGATACCGGTCAACTGCCCGCAGACCCGGACGCCCTGAGCGAACGCGCCCCCGCCCTGGCCAAGGCCCTGGAGCAGTATGCCGACGACAGCGATGGCCGCGAGCGCCTGGAGCTGTTGCGCCTGGCACAGGATTTATCCCCGGTCAGCGAACGGGCCACCCGCATCCGCGAACTCCAGGAGGAGATGCGCACACGCGAAGAAGACAAGGACCGCGAAGAGGAGGCCGAGCGCCTGTCCGCGATCAACGCGCAGTTGCGTCAGGCCCTGCAGGCCGGCGAATTGCAGCGGGCGGCTCAGTGGTGCCGTAGTGGCGACATCCGGCTGGACGAAGATGCCTCCGGCCCCGACCAGGCCGCCCAGCGAGCACGCATCTCCCTGTGCGACGAGTGGCGCGAACAGCGCGACCAGCGCGCCGAGCACCTGCTGGAAGAGGGCCGCCGCCAGTACACGGCCGGCCAGATCCAGGAGGCGGTCGACACCTGGGAAGAAGGACTTGCGCTGGCCCCCAGTCATTCCGGGCTGGCCACCGCGCGCGAGCGGGCCCTGCGCGTACTTGAACGTCTTGACACCCTGCGCATCCCCGAGGCCCCGGCGCCGGTCGATCCGGAGGCCTTCCCCATCCCCGACACCGAGGATGCCGAGGGGGACGAGGAGCCGGAGTCCTGAGATCTGGCAGGCTGCCAGGTCGTCCCCATGCGGCGACCCTGCTAGGATTGCCGCGCCCGCCTAACCGGAACCACCCCCTGCGATGAGTGCTTCTGTCCACGACCTGATCACCGACGAACCCCACCGAGTCCTGCAACTGGGCAGTACCGAGGTCGTTGTGCTGGGCACCGCGCATGTCTCCCGCGCCAGCGCCGACAAGGTGCGTGCCCTCGTGGACACCGGCGAGTTCGACGCGGTGGCCATCGAACTGTGCGAGAGCCGCCAGCGCGCGATGCTGGATCCCGACGCGGTCGGGCGCATGGACCTGTTCAGTGTGATGCGCCAGGGGCAGGCCCCGATGATCGCCGCGAGCCTCGCGCTGGGGGCCTATCAGCAGCGCCTGGCGGAACAGTACGGGATCGAGCCGGGGGCCGAGATGCGCGCGGCGATGGACGCAGCCCTGGATGGCGGGCTGCCGCTGGCGCTGATCGACCGCGACCTCGGCCTGACGCTACGCCGCACCTACCGCGCGGTGCCTTGGTGGCAGCGCATGGGGCTGATCGGCGGGCTGTTCGGCTCGGTCCTGTCGCGCGAGAAGATCGACGAATCGGAGATCGAACGGCTGAAGGAAGGCGACATGCTGGAGTCCACCTTCAGCGAATTCGCCGAACAGTCGGAGGACCTCTATCGCACGCTGATCCACGAGCGCGACCAGTACATGGCGGCCCACCTGCGGCGCCTGGCCGCGTCCGGCAACCACCGCCGCATCCTCGCCGTGGTCGGTGCCGGGCACCTGTCCGGGATCGCAACCCAGGCGGAAGACGAACTGACGCCACCCGACGCCATCCTGGACTCCCTCGACCAGTCACCGCCCAAGGCACGCTGGCCCAAGGTCCTGCCGTGGGTGATCGTCGCCGTGATCCTGACCGGCTTCGTGATCGGCTTTTTGCGCAATCCGGACATCGGCCTGCAGATGGTGATGGACTGGGTGATGATCAACGGCGGCCTGGCCGCCATTGGCGCCATCATCGCGCTCGCGCATCCGCTGACCGTGGTCACAGCGGCGCTGGCCGCACCCCTGACCTCGCTGAACCCGACCATCGGGGTAGGCTTCGTCGCGGCCGCGGCCGAGCTGTTTCTGCGCAAACCGCGGGTCGACGACTTTGCCCGCCTGCGCCAGGACACCACCACCCCGAGGGGCTGGTGGCGCAACCGGGTCTCGCGCGTGCTGCTGGTCTTCCTGCTGACGACGCTCGGCTCCGCGGCCGGCACCTATATCGGCGGTGCACGCGTATTCAGCCACCTGTTCGGTAGCTGACCTACTCCGGGATCCGCAGCACCAGCTTGCCGCGACGCCCGCCGGCCTCGATACGCCGGTGCGCCTCGGCCGCCTCGGCCAGCGGCAGGCTGTCCTCCACGTTGACCTGCAGCCGCCCGCTGGCCAGGCGCGCGAGCCCCTCGGCCACCAGCGTGGCCTGGTGCTTCAGGCGCCGGCGATCCCCTTCCAGCATCGGGGTCAGCATCAGCTCCAGGCTGATACTGGGGTTGCGCAGGCGCGCCGCGTTCCAGTCCACGTCATCCGGCGGCGCCAGCAGGGTCACCAGATCACCGCCGTAGGCCACCTGTGCCAGCCCATCGCGAAAGACCGGCCCGCCCACGGTATCCAGCACGATGTCGAAACCGCGCCCGTCGGTGTAGCCCCGGATCGACTCCCCGGCGTCGGGCCGGGTCAGGTCGACCACGTCGCCGCCCAGGCCGGTGACCAGGCGCTGCGCCTCTTCGCGACGCACCAGCCCCAGGACCCGGGCCCCGGCCGCGCGCGCGATCTGCACGGCCATCTGTCCCACCCCGCCTGCAGCGGCATGCACCAGTACGGTCTGTCCACGCTGCAGATCGGCACGTTCGAACAACGCCTCCCAGGCCGTGAGCCAGGTCAGCGGCAAAGCCGCGGCCTGCAGGTCCGTCACCGCGGCCGGTACCGGCACCACGGCCGCCTCCGGGACCACCACCTGCTCGGCATAGGTACCCGGGGCCGCCCCCACGCCACCAAAGCAAAAGGCTACGCGCTGCCCCGGTCGGACATGGCGCACACCGCTGGCGCAGGACTCGACCACACCGACGCCGTCACAACCGGGCGTGTTGCGTGGCGCGCCGGGCACCAGCATGCCCCGCGTCCGAACCTTGGTGTCGACGGGATTCACCCCCGCCGCCAGCAGTCGAATCTTTACGTCGTCAGTCCCTTCAAGCTCGGGCTCGGGGACCTCCCTCAGTTCCAGGACATCCGCCCCGCCGGGCTCGTCGAAAACGATGGCTCGCATCGAGCGACTCCTCGTGTTTGAACATGCCTTGTGGATTTTGATACCGCTCCGGGAAACCTTGCCGGCGGCACACTAGAGCCCGATCCCGATGCCGATCCCGAAACGCACGCCCGACGACGGCCTCGGGGGTTCCGGGTCTGGCCACAGGTGGACCGAGTAGGCATCCAGCAGCGGGAAGACATAGGCCAGCTGCCCGATCGAGCCCTCCTCGGTCCCCGATACCGTCCCCACCGCCGTAACGCGGCGTCCCGGGCGGTAGTCGACCGGGTCGGCAAAACCATCGAGCTTGAGGCGAAAACGCCCTGTGTTGGCCTGCCGTGTCTGGGGTTCCTGGCGCTGCAGCGGGTAGCTGACCACCTCGAGTACCGTGCTGTCCGCACGGTTGTCGACGCGGGCAATCACCCCGCCCCAGACCTGGTCCTCGGCGGGCAGATTGTCAGCCGTCACGCTGCGCGGGGGCACCGGATCACCCACCGCATCGGGGATGTCCAGCGGGCCGGAGGCGCAACCCGCCAGCAGCACCGGCGCAAACACCAGCACCAGCGCAGCGACCCGGGTGCGCCATGCGTTACCAGTACCAGGGATCATATCGCCAGGGGTCGTGACGCCAGTGGTAGGGGTGCGGCCGCCAGTACGGGCCCATATAGCCCGGCGGGCCCCAAGGGTCGTAGTAATACGGATCGCGCGGCGGGGGGCGCTTGGCCCACAGGTGTACCGTCTGTGCGTCGATACGGACGAAGCGATAGTCGAACTCGCCAATTGAGCCGTCCTCTATGCCATCCAGCCGGCCGCGCACCGTGACCTCGCGCCCCTCCGCGTACACCTGGGGATCGAGGAAGTCGTCGATATAGGCACGGAACCGGCCCTCCGACTGGTCGACCTCGCGCGGACGAGCCTCGCGATTGAGCGGGCGCGCCACCACCTCGAGCCGGGTGCCGTCCCGGGTGTTCTCGACCTTTGCAATGACACCGCCCCAGACCACGGCCTGGCCCTTGGTCGCCTCGGGGTCGGCCAGGACCTCGGCGCGGGTCAGGGGCTCCTCCGGCAGGGGCTCGATCCCTTCGGGGATACTCGCACAGCCCACGAGCAACCCGCCCAGCAGCAAGCCGGTCAGCGCAGAAAAGTGACGCAGAAGGTTCATGCCTCTAGGACCGCCCGCAGCGCATCAAGGTTCGCGTCACTCCGGGCCTGACGCACAAAGCGCCTCGACATCCACGATCTCGTGCTGGGCCGCCTCCACGGCCCGCAGCAGGTCCTCCGGCTCCAGCCCGACGGCCTGCCAGACATCCTCGTCCACCGGTGGGGCATCGGCCCAGTCGCGCGAGTCAATCTCGGCCAGGTGGGCCCCGGTATTGGCAAGATGCACCAGCATCACCGCCAACCGGTGCCCCTCGGGCGCTGACTGCGGGTGGTGGTGCCCAGCCACACAGGCCACCAGCCCCTCCGGCAGTCCCCAGTGGGCGGCCAGCGCCCCGCCCAGTTCCGCGTGATCGAAACCCAGCTGCTCGCGCTCGGCCCGCTGCGGACTGGGCCCCGCCCCGATATCCAGGCTGGAGAGAAATGCGCGGTGCGCCGCCTCCGGCGACTGGGTGAACAGCAAGAGCTTGCCCAGATCATGCAGCAGCCCGGCGAGAAACACGCTACCGGCCTGGCGCGGCAGGACGCGGTCAGCCAGGTGGCGGGCGATGACCGCACAGTAGGCGGAATGGCGCCAGAACACCTCCAGCGGCAGACGCTCCTGGTCGGGGATGCGGCCGGTCGCGCGGGTGATCGCACCGGCCACGACCAGACGCTTAAGGGTGTCGCGTCCGAGCAGGTTCACCGCGCGTTCCACGGTATCGACGCTGCGCGTCTGTGCATACGCCGGGCTGTTGGCCAGGCGCAGAACGAGGGCCACCAGACCGGGGTCCCGCCCCAGGGTTGCGGCGATCTGTCCCGGTGTACTGTTGTCATCCTCCAGCAGGCGCGCGACTTCGAACACGACCTGCGGCATCGCCAGCAGCTTGTCGGCCGACTGGACGCGCGCCTCGAGGCTTTCCGTTGCGTGCATCTCGGACATCCTGGTTCTCCACAACAGGGCCGCACGCCCCGCTGTACCTACTGTAGCCCCATGCCCCCCGCCAGGGAAACGAAGCCCGGGCAAATCGCGGCGGAGCGAACCATAATCAGGTACTCGGATCACTAATTGTTGCTTGCACCCCACAACGGAGGTTGTCCCATGGCGTTTCGACTGACCGCTGCACTACTGGCCTTTACCCTCCCCGGCCTGGCGCTGGCCGGCATCCAGACCGAGGAGGTCACCTACGATCATGATGGCGAGGAGATGACCGGCTATCTCGCCTACCCCGACAGCGACGGCCCCCACCCGGGCGTCCTGGTGGTCCATGAATGGTGGGGCCACAACGAATACGCCCGCGACCGGGCCGAGCAACTGGCACGCGAGGGCTATGCCGCCTTCGCACTGGACATGTACGGCAGCGGCAAGAGAGCCGACCACCCATCCGAGGCGGGAGAGTTCGCCGGACAGATTCGCGGCAACCGCGACCTGATGCTGGGCCGCTTCGAGGCCGCCCATGACTGGCTCAAGGAGCACGATGCCACAGCCGACCAGGCGCTGGCGGCGGTGGGCTACTGCTTCGGCGGCACGGTGGTGCTGGAGGCCGCGCGTGCCGGAATGGACCTGGCCCTGGTTGCCAGCTTCCATGGCGCACTGGTGACTGACCACCCGGCGAGTGCGGGCGACGTCACGGCGGAAGTCCTGGTCTTCAACGGTGCGGCCGACCCGATGGTCCCGCCGGAGCAGGTGGCGGACTTCCGCGAGGAGATGGATAACGCCGAGGCCACCTATACCTTTGTCGACTTCTCCGGTGTGGTGCACAGTTTCACCAACCCCGGGGCCGACGAGATCGCCGAGAAGTTCGACATGCCGGTGGGCTACGACGAGCGGGCTGACCGCGACTCGTGGAAGCACCTGCTGAGCGCCCTGGAACGCATGTAGTTCGAGTATCTGGCACTGCTCGAGCGTGGCGGGCCCGTTGCCCGCCACGCTCGATTTACGCTACCCGGCCCCGCCGATCCGGTCAGAAGTTGCGGAAAAAGATCAGGGTCCCAAGCCCCACCACCACGGCCACCATGACCAGGATCGCCAGCTTCAGCCAGCGCCAGCCGCGAGAAGGCGCCGGACGACTGCGGCGCTTGCGCGATGAAGGCCTGGCCGCGGGCGTATCGGCCGCCAGGGCCGGTGCAGGCGACATCGGTTCGTTGCTACGGGCCACCAGCGGTTCATGCGTCTCCCCGCCCACCGCGGTAGCGTCACGTTCCTTCCCCGACAGAGACGCCCCCGGATCCGGCGTCGCCGACCCCAGCTCCAGTTCGCGGATGCGGGCGCGCAGGGTCTGGTTGCGTTCGCGCGACTCCTCCAGTTCCTGCTCACGACGGGCCAGCCGTTCAGCAAGGGCCGAGGAGGAGCCGTCCTGCTCCGAACAGCGGGCCTCCAGGTCGGCCCGTGCCCGCTCGGCTGCGGCGGCACGCTCACACTGCTGATTGCGCTCCTGACGCAGCCGGGACGCCTCTTCCAGGGCCTGATCCCGCTCCTTCTGCACGGTCTCGCGCAAGCGGTCCAGCTCGACCAGCTCGTGGTCCAGCCGGATATTCTCGTTCTCGAACTCGCGCACGCGGGCACGTAGTACTTCTAGCTCCTCGACCCGCTCGGACGAGTCCGGAGTGGCCGTCTCCTCGCCCGGATCTTCGCCCGCGATCAGCTCGGCCGCCTGCAGCTCGGCGAGCTGGCCTTCGCTTTCCTCGGCGCGCTGCAAGGCGGCCGTCGCCTCATCGCGCGCCTCGCTCAGCGCGGTGCGCAGGCGTTCGATCTCGCGCTGCGCCTCGCGCTCACTGGCGGATTGCTGGCGTAGCATCAACTCGCGACGCAGCCGGTCCACTTCCTGCCGCAGGAGCTGGTCGCCGCCACCCCCTGTAGTCAGCGGCAGCAGATCATTGACCACCTCGCGCACGCGACCGGGCACAAAGGGTTTCATCAACACAGCGTTGGCGCCCAGTTGCAGCCATTCGCGACTGGCTTCCTCGTCGCTCTCCTGACCGGTGATAATGGCCACCGGAAGATCGGCCGGGAGCCCTTCGGCACCATCGCGAATCCGCAGCAGCAGGTCCTGGCCATCCAGGCCCGGCATAGACAGGTCCGTCAGCACCAGACCGATATCGGCATTGCGCTGCAGGAGCGACCAGGCCTCTTCGCCGTCCGCCGCCTCGTAGACCACACGCTCACCCTGCAGGATGCGCTGCAGGGCGATCCGGATCACCTTGGAATCATCCACTACCAGAATGGCGGTGCGGGTCGTTGCCGATTGTTGTTCAGTCATCAAAGCCCCCCGGGGCACGTCACGTACCGCGCTCCCCTGCACGGCCGGACTCAAGTCCCGCTCTGAAGGTTACGCATGCGCCCGGCCCGGCGCCAGCGCACGCTGCGGCCCGGCGAGAACCGGGTCACGTTTTTGCGCAGCGCTTAAACGGGCTTCGACTTCCACTGGACCGCATACAGATCCCGCCGCCGATCGCGCAGGTTGCGCACCGAGCCGTGGTTACGCAGCTCCTTCAGGTTGTCGAGGTCGAGGTCGACGATCAGGGTCATCTCGGTATTCGGCGTCGCCTCCGCGGCCACCGCGTCATGCGGGAACGCGAAGTCGGACGGCGTGAACACCGCCGCCTGCGAGTACTGCATGTCCATGTTCTCGACCCTGGGGAGGTTGCCGACCGAGCCGGACATCACCACATAGCACTCGTTCTCGATGGCCCGCGCCTGGGCGCAGCGGCGCACCCGCAGATAGGCATTCTTGGTATCGGTCCAGAACGGCACGAACAGGATCTGCAGCCCCTTCTCGGCCATCACCCGGGGCAGCTCCGGAAACTCCACGTCATAGCAGATCAGGATGCCGATCTTGCCGAAGTCGGTGTCGAATACGTGCACCTCGTCGCCACCCTGCAGCCCCCAGTAGGCGACCTCGTCGGGGGTGACATGCACCTTGTACTGTCGGTCCCAGGTCCCGTCACGCCGACACAGATAGGAGACATTGCGCAGGACCTCGTCGCTGTACTCCGGCATCGACCCGGCGACGATGTTGATGTTGTAGGCGAGCGCCAGGCGCACCATCTCCTCGCGGATCTGCTCGGTGTATTCGGCCAGATGGCGCACGGCCTCGGCCGGATACTCCTGGTTGAACGCGCCCATCAGCGGGCCATTGAAGAACTCCGGGAACAGGACGCAGTCGGAGCGGTAGCCGGAGACGGCATCCACGAAGTACTCGACTTGCTGAAACAGCGAGTCGAGGTCCGGTGTCGGGCGCATCTGCCACTGGACCACGCCGATGCGCACGTCCGAACGGCTGCCCCCGATCAGCTTCTCCTTCTCCTCGTAGTAGATGTTCAGCCACTCGATCAGCGTCGCGTAGGCGCCCGATTTCTCGTCGTCCGGGAGGTAGTTGGTGATGATCTTGCGAACGTGGAAATCGTTGGCCAGCTGGAAGGTCAGGATCGGATCGGTGATCTCGTGATTCTTGACCTTCTCCACGTACTGCTGCGGGGTCAGGTCGTCCCGGTGCTGCTCGTAGCCCGGGATGCGCCCACCGGCCACGATCGCGCGCAGATTGAGCTTCTGGCACAGCTCCTTGCGCGCGTCATACAAGCGACGGCCGAGGCGCAGGCCGCGATACTCGGGGTGGACAAAGATATCGACGCCGTAAAGGGTGTCGCCATCCGGGTCGTGGGTCGTCAGGAACCCGTTTCCGGTGATCTGCCAGTAGCTGTGCTGATCACCGAATCGCTTGTACTCGACGATCAGGCTGATTGCCGCAGCCACCACCTTGCCCTTGTCCTCGATACAGATCTGGCCTTCGGGAAAACGGGAGATCTGTGACCGAAACTGGGCCTCGCTCCAGGCCCCGTCGAGGTCGTGGTAGACCCGCTCCATGATCTCGCGGATGTCGTCGTAGTCCTCCATCCGTGTCGGCCGCAGCGTCAGGCGGTGCGGGACATTGGGGTCGGCGTCTTGCTGATTGCTCACGCGTTAAGTACTCCGTGACGGGACCGCTCGCCGGTCGGTTCAGAAAATCCAGGCCAGCAGCAGCCAGAAAAAGACAAAGAACAAGAAAAAGCCGGGGATCATGAACTGCAACTCGCCGATCAGCCCCTCACCAGCGGCCAGCGCGAACACCAGCATGACCAGCACCGAGACGATCGCGGCGACCAGGGCCGCCATCTGCAGCCCAATGCCATCGTCGAACGTGATCGCGACCCACTCGGACAGCCCGGGCAGGGTGACGGCCGCGCCCAGCACGATCAACGCCACCAGCAACGCGGCCAGCGCCGAGGTCCCCAGCAGTATGCGCAGGGCCAGGCGGCTGTCGCGGCGATCGCCGGAACTCACGCGGCCGCCTCGCGACGATCGCGCACGTAGTCACGCACGCGGTGCGGATCGGGGATACCGCTCACACGGAACTCCGGGTTGTCGCCGGTGGTGTACACCGCAATCTCGCCGACCCGGAAGATCCGGTTCCAGAAGCTCTGATCGACCTTCACGGTGCGGATCTGGCCAATGTCCAGGTCCACATGGGACTTGCTGAGCAGGCCCTCCTCCAGGTGCACCTGATCGGCATCGATGCGCAGACGCACCGAGCGCGTCTGCAGATACCACCACAGCAGGATCAACAGCCCCAGACCAAAGGCCGCGATCAGCAGGACACTGAAGATGAAACCGAACGGGTGATTGCGAAACATCGCCGGGCGGGCGTCGATCGCGGGCGCACGACTGGACATGGGACCTCCGGTTCGCGGACAGGTCCCAACAGTGTGCCAGATGGAGCGCCCGCCGCGGGTGTCTCCAGGCGATGCTGCCGCGCCGGTCAAGGAACGCGGTATCGCGTATCAGGCGGGGCGGCTCATGTTCTTGCCGTAGAAGATCTCCATCATCTCGTGCTTGAGCAACTTGGCGATGCGCTTGGCCTCTTTCGCCGAGTAGTCATCCTTGCCCAGGCCGAACAGGTAGCTGTCGAGATCGAAATCCTTGAGCACCATCTTGGTGTGGAACAGGTACTCCTGGTACACGTTCACGTCCACCATCTGGTACTTCTCCTTGGTGTCGCGCGAGAGGAAGTCCTGGATGGAGTTGATCTTGTGATCGATGAAGTGCTTCTTGCCACGCACGTCGCGGGTAAAGCCGCGCACGCGGTAGTCCATGATCACGATGTCCGACTCGAAGCTGTGGATCAGGTAGTTCAGCGCGCGTAGCGGGGAGATGCGACCACAGGTGGAAACATCGATATCCGCGCGGAAGGTTGCGATCCCGCCCTCCGGGTGCGCCTCCGGATAGGTATGGACCGTGATATGACTCTTGTCGAGGTGACCGACCACCGTTTCCGGCAGCGGGCCCGGGCCTTCGGTGTAGCCGATCATCTCGGTCGCCACCGGCTCCTCGGAGATCAGCATCGTCACCGAGGCGCCCTGCGGGTCGTAGTCCTGGCGCGAGATATCCAGGATGTTGGCCCCGATCAGGTGGGCCACGTCCGTCAGGATCTGCGTCAGACGCTGGGCGTTGTAGGCCTCGTCGATGTACGCAATGTACTCGTCACGATGGCGTTCGCCGGAGGCGTAGCAGATATCGTAGATATTGAAGCTCAGGCTCTTGGTCAGGTTGTTGAACCCGTGGAGCTTGATCTGCTTCTTGTGACGGGGCATGGCGTTTCCTCTTGCCCGGTGCGCAGGGAACGGCGGATTGTAGACGTCCCGGGGCGTCAGGGAAACACGCTACGCCCTTTGGGGAAAATTCCCGCCGACTGCGCGGGTGTCTCAGCGGGGCGCGGGGCCCTCGAGGATTTCGAAGTCGTGGGTAACCCGGGCCGCCGCCCCCAGCATCAGCGAGGCCGAGCAGTACTTCTCCGCGGACAACTCCACCGCGCGCCCCACCTGCTTCTCGGACAGGCCATGGCCGTAGACCCGAAAGTGCACGTGGATGTCGGTGAACACCTTGGGCACCGTCTCGGCCCGCGTACCGTCCACTGTGACCTCGCAGTCGAGGACCTCCTGGCGTCCCTTCTTGAGCATCGCCACGACATCGAAACTGGTGCATCCACCCAGCCCCAGCAGCAGCATCTCCATCGGGCGGGCGCCCAGGTTCCGACCACCGGCATCCGGGGGGCCGTCCATCACGATCGCGTGGCCGCTGCCGGTCTCGCCGACAAACGCCACCTGTTCCAGCCACTTCACCCTGACCTGCATGCGCGTCTCCTTTTGCCCACAACTTCGGCCCGTTTGGAAGGCCCTGTGTGGCCTATACTCAACAAAAAATGCATGAACTTTGAGATGCAAGACACAAAATCAAATGCTGGTCGTTGGATTTTGTGACTCGATCCCGACACCCGGGTCCCGCTCACGGAGGGCTGAATTACACTGAAAACCGTCCTCAACAAGCGAGACGTTAAAAGCCATGGATGCCATGACTATGAATAATCCGTTCGTCTACCGCCCGGCGCAGCCGTCGCCGGCACTGGAGCGCTTCCTCGGTTACTGCCATCGCCGGCACTACCGCAAGCGCACGACGATCATTCACTCCGGCACGGTACCGGATACGTTGTACTACGTCGTCAGCGGTTCCGTTTCCGTGTTGGGCGAGAACAACGGCCACGAGCTCGTCCTGGCCTACCTGAACAAGGGCGAGTTCTTCGGCGAACTCGGCATGTTCGAGGATGACCCGCGTTCGGCGACGGTCGTCACCCGCGAGGATACCGAGACCGCCGAGATCCCCTACACCCAGTTCCGCGAGATCGCGCAGCGCGACCCGGAGATCCTGATGCTGCTGACCAGCCAGATCGCCACCCGCCTGCGCCAGACCTCGCGCAAGGTGATGGACCTGGCCTTTGTCGATGTCACCGGCCGCATTGCCCACACCCTGCTGGATCTGGCACGCCAGCCCGACGCCATGACCCACCCGGACGGCATGCAGCTGCGCATCACCCGCCAGGAGATCGCGCGCATCGTCGGCTGCTCTCGCGAGATGGCCGGGCGTGTCCTGAAGGACCTGGAGGAACGCGGGCTGATCACCGCCCACGGCAAGACCATCGTGGTGTTCGGCACCCGCTGAGCGGCACCCTGGCGAAAACCTGCCCGCAGCCAATACGGGCGGGCGCCGCGCCCGCAAGCAAGCAAACCCCGGGCGACTTGTTGCCGTGGTACTAGTCTTCGCCGCGGAACAGCCGGCCCAGCGCCTGGCCCGGATCCTCGGTCCGCATGAAGGCTTCGCCTACCAGGAAGGCATTCACCCCCGACTCCTGCATGCGCGCCACATCCTCACGGGTATGGATGCCGCTCTCGGTGACCAGTAGCGCCGAGTCCGGCACCTGGTCCTTCAGCTCCAGCGTGGTCTCCAGGCGCGTCTCGAAGGTGCGCAGGTCGCGGTTGTTGATGCCGATCAGATCCGCCCCGATCTTCTTCGCGCGCTCGAGCTCCTCGGCATCGTGCACCTCGACCAGGGCATCCATGCCCAGCTCGCGGGTCAGGAAGTACAGTTCGTGCAGCGCGGTGTCATCCAGCGCGGCGGCGATCAGCAGCACGCAGTCCGCCCCCAGCACCCGCGCCTCGTAAACCTGGTAGAGGTCGATCACGAAATCCTTGCGCAGGATCGGCAGCTGGCAGGCCACGCGCGCATCCCGCAGATCCCCGTCACGCCCCTTGAAGAAGTCCACGTCGGTCAGCACCGACAGGCAGGTGGCCCCGTGTTCCTCGTAGCTGCGGGCAAAGACCTCGGGGTTGAAGTTCGGGCTGATCTGCCCCTGGCTAGGGCTGGCTTTCTTGATCTCCGCGATCACGGCCGCGCGGCCGGCATCGATATCGCGCTGTAACGCCGCCCGGAACCCGCGCGGCTCCGGGGCCGACCCCATCCAGCCACGCAGCTCGCGCAACGGCCAGAAGGCCTCGCGTTCCTTCAGTTCCTCGCGCTTGCGCTCGAGGATCCGCTTGAGGATGTCCGGGACGTCAGTCATCAGCTTCCTGCTCCTTGATTGGTCAATCGTGCACTGGTCGCCTGCAGCCGCTCCAGGCGCTCGCGGGCGGCACCCGAATCGATCGCCTCGGCCGCACGGCCAACGCCCGCGGCCAGCGACTCGGCGCCACCCCCGGCGTAGATCGCGGCCCCAGCGTTCAGCAGGACGATATCGCGGGCCGCGCCGGCCTGCCCCTCCAGCACCCCGCGCAGCATCGCGGCCGAGGCCTCCACGCTGCCGACCCGGATCGCGTCCAGCCCGCTCCGTGCCAGCCCGAAATCCTCGGGCACGACGGTGTACTCCTCGATCGCGCCATCCTTCAGCTCGGCCACACGCGTCGGGGCACCGATGCTGATCTCGTCCAGCCCGTCCTCGGCGTGCACCACCAGCACATGCTCGCTGCCCAGTCCCTTCAGGGCCTCGGCCAGCGGCCGCACCCAGGCATCGGAGAACACGCCCAGCACCTGATTCGGCGCCCCGGCAGGGTTGGTCAGCGGGCCCAGCACATTGAACAGAGTGCGCACGCCCAGCTCCTTGCGCGGGCCGATCGCGTGTTTCATCGCGCCATGATGGGCCGGAGCAAACAGGAAGCCAACGCCGACCTCTTCGATGCAGGACCCGACCGCCTCCGGCGCCAGCCCGAGATGGATCCCCAGGTGCTCCAGCACGTCCGCGGAGCCGGACTTCGACGACACCGAGCGGTTGCCGTGCTTGGCCACCCGCACGCCACCGGCCGCCGCGACCAACGCCGAGGCGGTGGAGATATTGAAGGTGCCGGAGGCATCGCCGCCGGTGCCGCAGGTATCGACCAGCCCGGTGCGCGGGACATCCACGCGGGTCGCCAGCTCGCGCATTACACCGGCCGCCGCGCGGATCTCCTCGATGGTCTCGCCCTTCATGCGCAGGGCCACCAGCAGCCCGCCAATCTGGGCGTCGGTGGCCTCTCCGGTCATCACTAACTGCATCACGGCGGTCATGGCCGCCTCGTCCAGGTTCTGACGTTCGATCAGGGCCGCTATGGCTTGCTGCACGGTCACAGGGCTGCTCCTGTCGGGGAATGGGGAGCGCTAGTGTAACGCCCGCTCCCGCGCGGCACGAACCAAGGAAACGCTGACCCCTATGCACACTCGCGTTGGTACCCCAGGTTTTCCGAGACTAGGCGCGGTGCGCAGCCGGTAGTGGTTTTACCGGCAAGGGCCGCAACGCAGGATCCGGGAACCTGGGGTGCCAGCCTCGAAGGGGCTCGGCCGCCCGTTTTTGATCACAACGGGCGCGGGAACAGCGTTGCGGTTCCCTTGTGCAGAATGACTGCACGGCAGTCACCGCGCCTTGTTCGCACGCAAAAGCGACTCGAGCGCGAGTGTGCATAGGGGTCAGCGTTTCCCTAATCCTCCGCCGAACCAGACAAAAGCAGCAAAGAGCCAGATGACCGCCGCACCGGCGACCAGGTGCAGCAGGACGTCATCCAGCCAGTCGACCACGAAGAGCGTGAGCAGGGCTGCAAACCCAAGCTGAATAAAGGCCTGCATCGCCGAGGCCATACCGCGCGCCCCCGGATAGCAGTCCAGCGCCAGCAGGGTCAGCGAGGGCATCCCGAGGGCCAGGGCAAAGCTGTACAGCGCAAACGGCAGGGTCACCGCCGCCACCGAGGGTTCCGGGGCCAGCGCCGCCCAGCCCACCAGCGCCAGCGAAATCCCGGTGAGCAGCAAGCCGATGCGGACCGTGACCTCGGGCGCCACGCGCCCGGCACTCCAGCCGGAGGCCACGCCCCCCAGCATCAGCCCGACCACCATGGGCGCGAACAGCCACCAGAAATCGCGCTCGCCCCCGCCGAGATGGACATAGATCAGCGCGGGCGAGGCCGCGACGAACAGGAACTTGGCCCCGAACAGGGTGGTATGCACCAGCACCGGCTGCAGGAACTGCACGTTGCGCAACGTACCCGCATAGCGCCCCAGCACCAGCCGCGGCCGGCTGGACACGCGCCCGACCGGGGGCAGGGTCTCCGGCAGCCAGAGACGCGCGGCCAGCAACAGCACGACCCCGTAGAGCACCAGGAACGCGAACACCGACCGCCACCCGAACGCGGACTGCAGATAGCCGCCCAGGATGGGCGCGATCGCAGGCCCCATCGCGAACATGATCGTCACAATCGCGAATACGCGCCGCGAATCGATGGGGTCGAAACGGTCGCGCACCAGGGCACGGCTCACCACCACCCCCGCCGCCGCCGCGAAGCCCTGGCCGATCCGCAACCCGATCACTTGCCAGTACTCCACCGCCACCACCAGCAGCGCGGATGTCGCGACATAGGCCACTAGTGCCCACAGCACGACCGGACGCCGGCCAAAGGCATCCGACAGCGGCCCGGCTACCAGCGTAGCCAGGGCAAAGGCGACCAGATAGGAGGACAGCGTCGCCTGCATCGCCGCACCGTCGACGGACAGGTCCGCGGCCATCGCCGGAAACGACGGCAGGTAGGTATCCAGCGAGAACGGCGCCAGCAGCGCCAGGGGCGCGACCAGCAGCGCGAAGCGCAGCCGGGTGCGGCGTTCTAGGGAAGCACTGGTCAATGTACGCGCCCGCGCTCGAGTCGCTTTTGCGTGCGAACAAGGCGCGGTGACCGCCGTGCAGTCATTCTGCACAAGGGAACCGCAACGCCGTGCGCACACCCGTTTTTGATAACAACGGGCGGCCGAGCCCCCGCATTGAATAGCTTGTGGGGTTGGAGCCCCATGTTCCCCGATCCTGCGTTGCGCCCCGAATCAATCAAAAACGGGCCGGTAGAACCACTACCCGCTGCACGATGCTCCTGGTCTCGGAAAACATGGGGCACCAACGCGGGTGCGTACATTGACCAGTGCTTCCCTCCGCTCACGCCGGCTGGGGCAGGCGGCGCAGGAAGTTGTCGAGGAGCTCGTGCCCCTGCCGGGTCAGGATGGATTCGGGGTGGAACTGCACGCCCTCGACGTCCAGTTCACGGTGGCGCAGACCCATGATCTCGTCGCGGGTGCCATCCTCGCGCTCGGTCCAGGCGGTGACCTCCAGGCAATCGGGCAGCGAGGCCGACTCCACGACCAGGGAGTGATAGCGCGTGGCCTCCAGCGGATTCTCGAGGCCCGCAAAGACCCCCACCCCGGTGTGATGCACCGGGGAGGTCTTGCCGTGCATGATCTCGCGGGCCCGCACCACGCGCCCGCCGAACACCTGACCGATCGCCTGATGCCCGAGACAGACCCCGAGGATCGGAGTCTGCCCGGCAAAGCGGCGGATCACCTCCATGGACACACCCGCCTCGTTCGGGGTGCAGGGGCCGGGCGAGATCATGATCCCGGCAGGCGCCAGCTCGGCGACCTGGTCGGGGGTGATCTGGTCGTTGCGATGCACCTCGACCTCCGCCCCCAGCTCGCCCAGGTACTGGACCAGATTGAAGGTGAACGAGTCGTAGTTGTCGATCATCAGGATCATGCCGGGAGTCCCTCCGCCGCACCGGACCGGTACAGATCGCAGACTAGCGCGAGTGCGCCCGGCGTGTCCGACAACCGCGTTCGTGCTGCCCGTTCTGCGTCGGTCATCACGCCCTCAGCCACGGTGCTTGCGCGGCCCTAGTCCGCCCAGTGCCAGCTCGGCTGCGCGCACGACCGCGCGCCCCTTGTTCAGGGTTTCCTGCCACTCGTTCTCGGGCACCGAGTCGTGCACCACGCCGGCCCCGGCCTGGATGTGCAGCTCACCGTCATGCAGTACGGCCGTGCGGATCGCGATCGCGGTATCCATGTTGCCGGACCAGGAGAGGTAACCGACCGCACCGGAATACGGCCCGCGCTTGACCGGCTCCAGCTCGTCGATGATCTCCAGCGCGCGGATCTTCGGCGCGCCGGAGACCGTACCGGCCGGGAAGGTCGCCCGCAGCACGTCCATCGGCGAGTGCCCCGGGGCGAGCTGGCCCTCCACATTGGAGACGATATGCATCACGTGCGAGTAGCGCTCGATGGTCATGGTGTCGGTCACCTCCACCGAGCCGATCTCGCAGACCCGACCAACGTCGTTGCGCCCGAGGTCGATCAGCATCAGGTGCTCGGCGCGTTCCTTCGGATCGGCCAGCAACTCGACCTCCAGCGCGCGGTCCTCCTCCTCGGTACGCCCGCGCGGGCGGGTACCGGCGATCGGACGCACGGTCACGCGGTCATCCTCCAGCCGCACCAGGATCTCCGGCGAGGCCCCGACCACATGGTGGTCGTCCAGGTCCAGGTAGTACATGTAGGGCGACGGGTTCAGCGCCCGCAGCGCGCGGTAGAGGTTCAGCGGGGGCGCCGAGAACGGCACGCTCATGCGCTGCGCCAGCACCACCTGCATCACGTCGCCGTCCATGATGTATTCCTGCGCCCGCGCCACGGCAGCCTGGAAGCCCTCGGCCGACCAGCCCGGCACATACTCCGGCACCGCGTGCGGGTGCGGCGGGTCCTCCGGCGGTACCAGCGGCTCGCCGATCCGGCTCTCCAGCTCGTCGAGGCGTTCGGCCGCCACGGCCTGTCCGTCGGGGCGAGAGGTATCGGCATGCACCACGAGATACAGCCGCCCGGAGAGGTTGTCGTAGACCACGACCTCCTCGGAGACCATCAGCAGGATGTCCGGCAGCCCCAGCGCATCGGGCTTTTCCGGGCCCTCCAGGCGCGGCTCGATCAGGCGCACGGTCTCGAAGCCGAAGTAGCCGACCAGGCCACCGGTGAAGCGCGGCAGGCCCGGCAGCTCGGCAACCTTGAAGCGCGCCTGGTAGGCCTCGATCCAGGCCAGTGGATCGGTCTCGGTGGTCTGCTCGACCAGGTCACCGTCGGTCTCCACCGTGATGTCGTGACCGTGCACCCGCACCCGGGTCCGCGCCGGCAGGCCGATAAAAGAATAGCGGCCCCAGCGTTCCCCGCCCTGTACCGACTCGAACAGGTAGGAATACGGCCGGTTGGCCAGCTTCAGGAAGATGGACAGCGGGGTCTCGAGATCCGCCAGGACCTCGCGCACCAGCGGGATGCGGTTATAGCCCTCGCGGGCCAGGGCGTCGAACTGTTCGGGGGTCATCACAAGGGTTCCTGACAAGAGAGGGGCAGACGGCGCGGCAGATCAGTCGCCGTTTCGCCATCGCCCCGCTGTCCGGTCCATTGCGATCATGTCAGGCCGCCCGGGCTGGCAGCAGTCCCGGCAGTTCGTCCAGGCGATCCAGCACGGCGTCTGGATTTTCGTCGCGGATGTCGTCGCCGTGATTGTAGCCGTAGGTCATGCAGACGATCTGGAAGCCCGCCGCGCGCGCCGCCTTCACGTCGCTCTTCGAGTCCCCGACCATCAGCGACTCGGAGGGGTCGACACCCAGCTCGTTCGCCGCGTGCAACAGCGGCGCCGGGTCGGGCTTTTTCTGCGGCAGGGCATCACCGGCGACCACGATCTCGAAGTCATCGAGGATGCCCTTCTCGCGCAGCAGCGGCACGGTGAAGCGCTCGGCCTTGTTGGTCACGCAGCCCAGGCGGTAACCGGCGGCCTTCAGCTGGTCCAGCCCCTCGCGCACCCCCGGGTACAGCGGCGAGCGCCCGGCGGTGTTCTCCTGGTAGATGCGCATGAACACCGGCAGGGCCCGCTCGAAGGTCTCCGGGTCCGGCTCGCCGTCGAGCGCATTGAGCAGCGCCCGCTTGACCAGCCTTTCCACGCCGTTGCCGACCCAGTTGCGCACGGCCGCCTCGCCGCGCTCGGGCAGGCCGAGCTCGCGCATCATGGCATCCACGCTATAGGCGAGGTCCGGCACGCTGTCGATCAGCGTGCCGTCCAGGTCGATCAGGATCATGCGGGGGCGCTTCAGGGACATCCTGGTCTCCGGGCGAATCAGGCCTTGGCCATCTCGTCGCGCATCTGCTGGATGATGCTGTTGTAGCGGTTCGCGTCGGAGTCGCTGGACGCGCCGAAGATCGCGGAGCCGGCGACGAAGGTATCCGCACCCGCAGCCTTGATCTCGCGAATGTTGTCGGCCTTCACACCACCGTCGATCTCGAGGCGGATATCACGCCCGGATTCGTCGATCATCTTGCGCGCGGCGCGCAGCTTGTCGAGGGTGGCCGGGATGAACTTCTGGCCGCCAAAGCCCGGGTTCACCGACATCAGCAGGATCATGTCGACCTTGTCCATCACGTATTCCAGGTAGGACAGCGGGGTCGCCGGGTTGAACACCAGACCCGCCTTGCAGCCCTCGGCGTGGATCAACTGCAGGGTGCGGTCGATGTGGTCGGAGGCCTCCGGGTGGAAGGTGATGTAGCTGGCGCCGGCCTGGGCGAAGTCCGGGATGATGCGGTCCACCGGCTTGACCATCAGGTGCACGTCGATCGGCGCAGTCACGCCGTGCTTGCGCAGGGCATCGCAGACCAGCGGGCCGATGGTCAGGTTCGGCACGTAGTGGTTGTCCATCACGTCGAAGTGGACGATGTCCGCGCCGGAGGCCAGGACGTTGTCGACTTCCTCGCCCAGACGGGCAAAGTCGGCGGAGAGGATGGACGGGGCAATGAAATCGGGTTGTGCCATGGGAAGCCTCGCAGAAATCTCTGGGATAGCGGGACCGACCATCGGCCACGCTCTCGGAACCGCGGAACTTTACCGGATGCCGCCATGGCAGGCAAAAGGCGGCGCATGCGACAGGCCCTCCAACGCAAACGGGCCGGGGAAACCCCGGCCCGTCGGCTTGCCACTTCGCGGTTGTCTGAATCAGTTGAATTCGGACTCGATGAAGGCGGCCACGTTGGCGATGTCGTCATCGCTCAGCGCCTGGGCATGCGGGCGCATCAGACCGGTATGGGAACCGACCTCTTCACCGGCGCGGTAGCGCTCGAGCTTGTCGGTCACGTATTCGGCGTCACGACCGGCCAGCGCGGGGAAGATCGCCTGCCCCTTGCCCTGTGCACCATGGCAGCTCAGGCAGGTGGACTGGTACTTGGACTGGCCAGCCTGGATGTCGGCCGCCTGCGCGGCGGAGGACAGCATCAGCACACTCCCTGCGATCCCGGCCAGAACGAACAGCTTGGTTTTCATTGTTGTGGTCTCCTCGTTTGCAGCTCACCAACGGGGTTGCGCCCCATCGTGAAGTGAACGTTAGCAGGGCTTCCCTGAACGGTTCATTAACATAAAAACCGGTAGGGAAATGCGGCCACAAGAAGGTTTGAACGGATCAGCGCCCGTGCACATAGCGTTCGTCAGACCAGGTCGCCAGCCACTCCGGGCGCACCATCACCAGACCGGTGACGACCATGCCGTTGAGGACAGCCTCGGGCAGCACGAGCAGGGCCAGATAGCGCACGTAATCGCGGTAGATATCGCCCCAGGCCAGGTCGGTGAACAGCCCGTAGATCACCGCCGAGGTCAGCACCGTGGCCGCCACCGTCAGGGCCCCGCCGAGGAACGCGACCCCGTACAGGTAGATGAACATGTGGCGGGGCAGCCAGGCCTCAGTCGCCCGCAGCAGCCCCCAGGTCACAGCTACCGGAAGCACGCCCGCCAGCAGGACTGTCAGCGGAAAGGCCGCAAGCGGCAGCGCCCCCAGCAGGGCCAGTCCCGCGACCACCAGAAATACCATCAAGATCGCCAGCTGCCAGCCGAACATCAGCGTAATCGTGGCCATGCCAAGAAAGTGCAGCGCCAGGCCCTCCAAGGTCTGTGCACGCAGACCCCAGATCAGAAACAGACACAGCGTGGCGATCACAAAGAGCTGCGTGCGCCCGGGGACAAAGAAGGCCTCCCAGGGCATGCGTCGCAGCATGATCAGCAGCCCCGCCCCCAGCAGGAGGGCGGACAGCACGCGGAGCGCAACCGGGAGTTCGCCCGCCCCCTCGACCATGGTCAGTCGGGCTCGCGTTCGGCGGCCGCGACGGTGTACTCGCGGCCCTGCTTGACCTTGTCGTAGTTGCCGAACACTTCCTTGAACCCCTTCTCGATAAACCGCCGCAACCCGGTAATGGTTACGACATAGATGCGACCACCGGGGTTCATCTGCTCGTGGGCATCCAGCAGATAGGTGTAGAGCATCTCCCGGCCCACCTTGGCCGGCAGGTTCGAGGCCACGAGATCGAAACGGCGGTCACAGATCTGGGCAAAACCGTTGCTGTTTACGCACTCGACGTTGGTAATGCCGTTGAGCTCGGCGTTGCGCCGGCTGTACTCGACCGCCAGGAAATTGGTGTCCACCAGCGTCGTCATGCCCTGCGGGGCCTTGCGCGCCAGGGTCAGGCCGATCGGGCCATAGCCGCAGCCCAGGTCCAGGCAGTCATCACTCGGACGCACATCGATGCGATCCAGCAGCATGCGCGTGCCATCATCGATCCGGCGCGGCGAAAAAAGCCCCCAGGTCGTGCGAAAGCGCAGGGACTCGCCCGCCAGGGTATCGGCGAATTCGAGGTCGCGCTTGAGCTCCGCCTGACGCGCCCGGCGCGAACGGGAATCCGGGAACGCCTCGGTCACTCGGACACCCCCGCCGCCCGCGCCAGGTCCTGCCACAGCCCCTCGGCGGTGGACGCCGGGGCCATCGCATCGTCCTCGCCAGGCAGGCCCAGCACGCTCAGGTGCCCCATCTTGCGCCCCGCCCGCGCCTCGCTCTTGCCATACAGATGCAGGCGCGCACGCCCGGCCTCCAGCACGTCGGACCAGTCCGGACTTCCGTCCGCGGGCCACAGCCCCCCCAGCAGATTGACCATCGCCACCGGGGTGGTCAGGCGCGCCGGGGCGAGCCCCAGACCGCAGATCGCGCGCACCTGCTGCTCGAACTGGGAGACGGTGCAGGCGTCCAGCGTGTAATGACCGGTGTTGTGCGGGCGCGGGGCGATCTCGTTGACCAGCAGGTCTCCACTCATCGTCAGAAAGAACTCGACCGCCAGCACCCCGCAATAGTCCAGGCGGTCGGCGATCAACTGCGCGATCGCCACCGCGCGCCCGGACAGTTCCTCGTCGACACGCGCCGGCACCCGGCTCAGGTGCAGGATGCCGCCTCGATGCATATTTTCGGATACCGGGAAGGCCTCGCTGCGACCGTCCGCCGTGCGCGCCACCACGACCGACAGTTCGCGCTCCAGCTGCACCCGCTCCTCGAGCACGCAGTCCACGCCACCGAGCTCCGCGTGCGCGGCCGCGAGATCGCCCATGTGCTCCATCGGGCGCTGCCCCTTGCCGTCGTACCCCAGGCGGGCCGTCTTCAGGATCGCCGGGAAGGATGGCGCGCCGGTGGTGTCCTCGCCACCATCGCCACCGGCCGTGACCGGGCGCCAAGGCGCGACCGCCACCCCGATCTCGGCGAGAAAGCGCTTCTCCTCCAGCCGGTCCTGGGCCACGCCCAGCGCGCAAAGGCCGGGCCGCAGACAGGCATTGGCCTCCAGCCACTCCAGTGCCGGGCGCGGGATATTCTCGAATTCGCAGGTAATCACCGCGCACTGGTCGGCCAGTGCCGATAGCGTCTCCGCATCCTCGTAGGGCTGGCAAAGGTGTCGCGTGGCGACCTGTCCGGCGGGGCTGTGCGGGTCGGGATCCAGCACCCACACGGCATAACCCATCTCGCGCGCGGCCCGCACAAAGTAGCGGCCGAGCTGCCCGCCGCCGAGCAGCCCCAGTGTGGCGGGAGGCAGGATCATGATGCGGCCGGCGGCAGGATCTGGTTCAGCACCGTATCGCGCTGCGCACGCCGGAAAGCGTCCAGACGTTCGCACAGGGCGGGGTCGGAGTTGGCGAGCATCGCGGTGGCAAACAAGGCGGCATTGGCCGCACCGGCCTCGCCAATGGCGAAGGTCGCGACCGGGATCCCCTTCGGCATCTGCACGATCGACAGTAGCGAGTCCTGCCCCTTCAGATGGCGCGAAGCCACCGGTACGCCAAGTACCGGCACCGAGGTCTTGGCGGCCAGCATCCCGGGCAGGTGCGCAGCCCCCCCGGCCCCGGCAATGATCGCGGCCAGGCCTCGTTCGCGGGCCTGCTCGGCATATTCGAACAGGAGATCCGGGGTACGGTGGGCGGAGACCACACGCGCCTCGTAGGGCACGCCCAGTTCCTCCAGCACATCTACCGCGCGTTCCATCGTCGCCCAGTCGGAGGTACTGCCCATCACCACGCCCACGCGCGCAGCGGTTGTGTCGTTGTTGGCCGTCATGGACGGAACCTTAGCCGCCCCGCCTCGGGGCGACAAGCCCGCAACGGGGCCGAATCCTTACGGCGCCGGGCGGACACCGCTCGATCGACCTCTCGCGCGCTGCTCATCTCAGTTCCGCCAGCAGCTGACGGATCATGCGCTCGGCCTGGGAACCATAGCCCCCGCCAAACAGGTGGTCGTGGTTCAGGATGTGGTAGAGGTTGTAGAGCGTCTTGCGCACCGGGTAGCCGGCATCGACCGGACGGATCTCCTCGTAGGCGTTGAAGAAGTCCTGCCCGGGATGACCGAACAGCTCCATCATGGCCAGGTCCGCCTCCGGATCCCCGTAGTAAACGGCCGGATCGAACAGCACGGCCGTACCATCGGACTGGAAGCCCCAGTTGCCGCTCCACAGGTCCCCGTGCAACAGCGACGGCTCGGGGCGGTAGTCGCTGAAGAACCCGCCCAGACTCGCTTCCAGAGACTCCAGCGCCTGGATCAGCGAATGCGCGGCCCCGCGCTCGCGCGCCAGGCCGCGCTGAAAACCCAGGCGCTCGTCGCGATAGAACGACACCCAGTCATCGTGCTGGCGGTTCGACTGCGACGTCGAGCCAATGTAATTGTCGTGATCCAGCCCGAAGCGCGCCGCCATCTTCATGTGCATGTCGGCCACCCCGTGCCCCAGCGCGACCCCGTCGCGCCGGCCACCCAGGTCCAGCTCCTCCAGCACGATGAAGCAGGCACCCCCCGCCTTGCCCGTACCGATCACCGCGGGGATCTTCACCCGCTCGCAGCGGGCCAGCTCCTCCAGTCCGCGCGCCTCGGCGGCAAACATCGCCTCGGCCATCGCGCCCCGGTTGAGCTTCACGAAAAACCTCCGGCCATCGGTCCCGGTCACGCGCTGGGCCTGGTTGATCGAGCCCCCGGAACAGGCCTGGCTTCCTGTCGGCTCGAACGCGCTTGCGGTATGGTCCGTGATGCACTGGGCCACCGCCGCCGTGATGGCGTCAGGGCCCGCAGAATCCAATTGGTTCATCCTCGGTATCCAGCTTGCTGATCAACATGCAGGTTAACGGTTGCCGCGGGATTCGTCAGGAGACTCACCCATGGCCTTTCGCAAACTCGAGCCACTGTGCGACAAGATCGGCGCCGACCGCATCCGCGCGGTCATCGACGACTTCTATCGCCGCCTGTCCAGCGACCCGGAGATCGGGCACCACTTCGAACGCATTCAGGACTTCGAGTCCCATGTCCGGCGCATCTCGGATTTCTGGTACATGAACCTGGGCGGACGTCTGGAACAGCCGCCCACGATCGACATGGTCGGCAAGCATGCGCCGATGAACCTGACCGAGGCCGATCTGGCGATCTGGATGCGGCACTTCAAGGCGACCACCGAGGAGCATCTGGAGGCGCCACTAGCGGCCGAGTGGCAGCAGCTGGCCGAGGGCATCGCCAGCCGAATGCGCGAGGACATCATTCGCTAGCGTCGCCCTACCCTCCTGCCCTGTTGAGGCTGGCCCTGGTTCGGCATCCGGTGTTTACGGTGCCTTCGGCCGGCCGCCTGCCATGCGCTCACTCGCGAGCGCGCCCCGAGTTACTTCTTTGCTCGTGCAAAGAAGCAACCAAGGAACACGCCCGGGATTCGCCCAGGAACCTTGCTCCGGACGCGCCAGGCCGGCGGCGCTGAAACTCGCTGCGCTCAGACAGTCAGCGCCTTTTCCCGGCCTGTCACGCCCTCCACAAGGGGCTCATATCGGGAGGGTAGGTCAAAACCAGTCGTGTTCCAGCGCTTCTGGCTATCCCTTACGCCGTAGGGTGCGTTGAGCGCAGCGAAACGCACCATCCCAGCGTCGGCGCAACCCTGATGCGATTCGCTGCGCTCATCCGCATCCTACATGGGGGTTGGCGCCCGCTCGCGGGCGCGGCACGCCAGGGCCACAGGCCGCGCGTGCCTAGATGTGGGAACACCTAGCCTTCAACCATTGCCACGAACGTCTGGATCGCCGTTGTCTTGACCTTCTCCCCCCGTATGAAGCCCCTTGCGGAAGGGTCCTCGGGACGGACGATTCAAAATAGAAACGGGGGCGCTGACTGTCTGAGCGAAGCCAAAGGCGCAGCGAGTTTCAGCGCCGCCGGCCCGAGGGCCCTGGAGCAAGGTCCCCGGGCGGAATCCGGGTGCCCTTCTTTGGGTACTTTCTTGGGCAAGCAAGAAAGTACCTCGCGGCGCGCTCGCGAGTGAGCGCACGGCAGGCGGCCGGACGAAGGCACCGTAAACACCAGAGGCCCAAACAGGCCCAGCCTCAGCGCGTGAAGCAGCCCCGGCCCGTCAGCAGGCGTTTTCGGTGTAGCCCGGCGCGTCGCAGAAGGCGCGACCGAGCGCGAGGTCCTCGCGCATGTTGCGCAGCGCCTGGAGGTGATCCTCGCGGCTCGCCGCGAGTTTGGACTCCGGCGCCACCGGGAACAGCAGCTGCGACAGCGACGGCGGGTCCTGCCCCAGACGCACCGCATAGACGATCTGGTAGGCATACACCCGGCGCACGTAATCGCGCGTCTCCGAGAACGGGATCAGCTCGGCCCAGATATCGGCGTCCATCTCGCCATCGTCCGGCAGCCAGGAGCGCACGCGATGCGCCCCGGCGTTGTAGGCCGCCGTGGACAGCAGGCTGTGCCCGCCAAAGCGGTCCAGGTTGCGCCGCAGGTAGTAGGTGCCCAGCGTCGCATTGGTCGCCGGGTCGAGGATGTCCCAATCGGAGTTGACCCGGACCCCGGCACTGGAGGCAATCGAGCGCCCGGTCGCCGGCATGATTTGCATCACCCCCAACGCACCGGCCCCGGAGCGCACGTCATGCAGAAAGGCGCTCTCCTGGCGGGCAATCGCCATCGCCCAGGCCGGGTCGATGCCCTGCTTCTCCGCGCCCGGGACGATCACGGAATCGAAGGCCAGCGGGAAGCGCAGCTCGATATCGTCCCAATTGCGGGCCCGCGCAATGGTGAAGATCGCGCGGTCGTACCAGTTCCAGTCGGCGAACTCGGCGGCCGCGGCCTCGAGCTCGGGCGGCTCCATGTTGGCCACGGTACGGGTCCACTCGCGGCGTGCCTCGGCGTAGCGGTCCAGCGCCACCAGCTCGCGCATGCGCTGCATGGACGGGCGGTCCATGATCGATTCGCGCGCACCATTGGCCAGCTGCAGAGGCTGGTGCCCGATGCGGTAGGGCTGGCCCAGACGATCGGCGGCCAGGAACCCGTGGAAGTTGCGCTCCCGCGCCGCCCGTTCGTAGAAGAAACGTGCCTCGTCGGCATCGTCCAGTTGCTCCAGCGCCCGTGCATACCAGTACTGCCAGGCGGTCTCGTCGCGGGCATCGCGGCTCATGGAGCGGATCGCGCTTTTGACCGTCTCCCAGTCGCCATCATGGAGCGCGGCACGTACCTGCCACTGGCGCAGCTGGTCGTCGAAGACCTCCGCGTCCAGCCCCTCCATGAACTCCAGCGTCTCGGAGCGGAAACGCAGGGCAAGGCGCAGCGCGAGCGCATGCTCAATCTCGCGGGCGGTCTCGGCCGGGAAGCCCAGACGCTCGCCGCGCTCCTCCCAGCCCTTCAGTGCCGCATCCAGGTCCTGCGGAATCCAGCGCTTGAACGCCTGTTCCAGCATCGCCTCGGCAGAACGATGATCGTCCGCGCGGACGTCGACCTCGACCACCCGTGCCGGACGCGACTCGAGCTCCAGCCAGCGCTCCGCCCAGTCGCGATCGGCGCTGGCCAGGTAGCGGCGCAGGTAGCGCGCGAGCCCGGTCTGGCGCGCCTGCATCGCCAGGGCGAAACGCTCCCAGGCCAGCTCATCGGTCAGCCCGCCGGCATCGCGCCAGGCCTTGAGCGCCGGATCACAGGCACTGGGACGGGACTGGCCGTGCAGCCAGATGGAGTCCATATCCTCGATCGCCGCGGAGGTGTTGCCGGTCTCGATCAGTGCCTTGCGCCGCTGGCAGTCCTGCGTGACGGAGAGATCGCGCCCGTCGTCGGCGAAGTCGAGATACCGCGACCAGGCCTCTTCGCGGGCCAGATAGGAAAGGTAGTTGCTGCGCAACTGGCCGGCCAGCGGGGTGTCGTCGTGCTCTTCGATAAAGGCGCGCACGGCATCGGGGTCCGCACGCCCCAGGTCGCGAGCCAGCTCGCGATGATCCAGATAGGGCGTCAGCGGATAGCCCTCGAGCGTGCTGCGGGCATTGCGATAGGCCGTCATGTCGCCACGACTCAGGGCGCGTTCGGCATGCAGGAACAGGCTGCGTTCGAAGACCATCCCGGTCGGGCCCGGGTTAGCCGCCGGAGCCCCGGCGGCGAAGGCCATGACCAGACCGGTCAGACCCGTGGTGAATATCCTGGGCAGGCGCATTGGATTGCGTTCTCGCTTGGCTGATCCGTTCATATTCCGCACGACCTGTGGCGGGCGCAATGGTCTTGTGGTGATTTCGCACCGGCCGGGCCGCATTCCGCGACAATCCCGCGATGCCCCGGCGCGGCGCTTGTGACCGGTTTCACTCGCGTTCGATCACCGAAAACGCCCCGCGTTCCAGGCCATCCAGGGTCCAGGAGGCCACCCGGTAGCGCACCAGTCGCAGGGTCGGATGCCCCACCGCGGCAGTCATGCGCCGCACCTGGCGGTTGCGGCCCTCGTGCAGCGTCAGCGCGAGCCAGGTCGTCGGGACGGACTTGCGAAAGCGTACGGGCGGGTCGCGCTCCGGCAGATCGGGCGGCGCCATGCGCTCGACCTTCGCCGGCTGCGTGCGCCCATCCTTCAGGTCCACCCCGGTGCGCAGGGCCTCCAGGGCGGCGTCATCGGGCTCTCCCTCCACCTGTACCCAGTAGGTCTTGCTGGTCTTGTGGCGCGGCTGGGTCAGCCGCGCATTCAGGCGCCCGTCGTCGGTCAGCACCATCAGCCCCTCGCTGTCGCGGTCCAGGCGCCCGGCCGGGTAGACCCCGGGGATGTCGATGTAATCCGCCAGCGTGGGGCGCCCTTCCGGGTCGGTGAACTGCGGCAGCACGCCCCAGGGCTTGTGGAACAAAACGATTCGGTGCATCAATCGCAGCGCACGGTCACGCGCTCGGCGAAATGGCGCCCCAGGTCATAGTCCACCGTGGCCCCGTAATCGAGCATCATGGCCTTGGCGACGAGTTGGGGATCCGGGCGGGGGCGCTCCAGCTCTGCACTGCAGCCCGCAGCCGCGAGCCCGTCGGCCTCGACGATGCGCGTACCGGCCGGCTCCTCGTGCAGGAGCTCGATGAAATAGGTCGGGTCGTAGACCTTGTACGCCAGGGTCTCGGAACCCACATCGACTGGCTCGTCCAGCGCCAGGCGGAAACGGAAGAACAGCAGCCCGTCTTCCATGCGCATGGACGGATCGGGCTCGGCAGCGACGTCCACCGCGCGCCCGCCGGCCTCGACATGGCTGTACCACTCGTATTCCTCGAGGTTGCCGAGGATCTCGCGGGCGAGCGCCTGCAGCTTCTCCTCTTCGGTCGCGCCCTCCTGATGCGCCAGGGCATCCTCGTAGAGGTACTGCCCGTAGGTCGGGTCGAAGCGCCAGCGATGCAGCATATGGGTGATGCGCCCCTCGCCATCGCGCTCCAGCGTGATCTCCAGATCAATCCAGGCATGCGGATGCGCCTGTACCGGCGCACTGACCAGCAGCAACCACACCAGGCCCGCGGCAAGGATGGCGTAGAGAAGAGAACGTGGCCTCATGCAATCTCCGGGGTCGTGGACCGCCAGGCACCGGCGGCCGCCAGCAGGCGACCATGATAATCGCGCGCGACCCCGAGTTCCGCGAGCCAGCGCGCGGCATCGGGTTTCGGCCCGGTGGGTTGCAGGGCGTCGAGCCCCGGCAGGTCGGGGATGCGGTCCGCCAGCCCGGTCAGGCGGCGCGACAGGCGCAGCCGGTCCGACTGCTCGGCAATGCGCGCGGCCACGACATCAGCGCGGCGGATATTGCAACGCGCCACGGCCTGCGGTTCGGCCAGCACTGTGTCCAGATCGCCCAGGCGGCGCAGGATCCGCGCCGCGGTCCTGGGGCCCACGCCCTCGATACCCGGGACGTTGTCACTGGCATCGCCCGCCAGGGCGAGCATGTCCGCAACCTGTTCCGGACGGATGCGAAAGCGCTTCTCGATCGCACGGCGATCCAGCGCGGTCCCGCGCTCCGGATCATGCATCCGGTCCTGGTCACCGAGGATGACCTGGGTCAGGTCCTTGTCCGCGCTCTTGACCTCGATGCGACAGCCCGCGGCCCGGCCGACACGCGCCAGGCTGGCGATCAGGTCGTCGGCCTCGTACTCGGGATGGGCCAGGGTCCGGAAGCCGAGTTGACCAAGCAGCTCCCGGATACGCGCGAACTGCTCGCGCAGCTCCGGTGGCGCCGGCGGGCGGTGGGCCTTGTAGGTGGGGTCGAGCCGGTGGCGAAAGCCCCGGCGCAGGCTCTCGTCGAAACAAAAGGCGATCGGACCGGGGGCGCAGGCAGGCAGCCACTGGCAGAGCGAATGCACCAGCCCGTGCACGGCCCCGCCCGGCCGCCCGAGCGGATCCAGGTCCAGCCCGCGCGCGAACCAGGCACGAAAGACAAAGATGCTGGAGTCGACCAGCGTCAGGGTCGGGCACGGCAGCCCCGGGCGCGACTCAGTGCAGGCGCTCAAGGTCCTTGCGCACCCCGGCGATGGACTGGTCGAAGGCCGCGCGTTCATCCGCGTCCAGTTCCAGCTCGATCACCCGTTCCATGCCGCCCTGGCCAAGGATGCAGGGCACGCCCATGGCCACATCGCGTTCCCCGTACTCACCCTCCAGCAGGGCCACGGTCGGCAGCACGCGCCGGCGATCCACGGCGATCGCCTCGACCATCTCGGCGATGGCCGCTGCGGGCGCGCCATAGGCGCTGGAGGTCTGTTTCAGGGCAAGGATCTCGGCACCCCCGTGGCGGGTACGCTCGACGATGTTGTCGAGCGTCGCCTGGTCCATGAAGTGGTGCAGCGGCACGCCGTTGACACTGGAATAGCGCAACAGCGGCACCATCGCATCGCCATGACCACCCAGGACCAGGGCCTGGATGTCGTGGGTGGACAGCCCCGTCTCCAGGGCGATGAAGGCCTCCATGCGCGAGGTATCCAGCACCCCGGCCTGCCCGAAGATCCGGTCGCGACTCCAGCCGGTCTTCTGCCAGGCGCGGTAGGTCAGCACGTCCACCGGGTTGGACACGACCAGGATGCGGCTCTGCGGCGCATGGACGAGGATGTCCTGCAGGATCTGGTCGAGGATCTCGACGTTCTTGTCCAGGACATCGGAGCGCGACATGCCCGGCTTGCGCGGCAGCCCGGCCGTGACGATCACCAGTTCCGCGCCAGCGATCACCGAGGGTTCGTGACTACCGACCAGGCGCGTATCGAAGCGCAGCAGGGGCGCGGTCTCCTGGATGTCCAGCGCCGCCCCGGCCGCCGCACCCTCGCGCACGTCCAGCAACGCGATCTCGCGGGCGACATCGCGCCGAGCCAGGAACTGGGCGGTGGATTCGCCGACGCGTCCGGCTCCGATAATGGCGATTTTCTGCATGCTTCACTCGTATGACGGAGGTGGAGTTTGGAGAAGCGCTGATCAATCAGCGTCTCCTTAGCGGCGGGCAACCCCGCTGTCGCGCGCGGCCTGTGCGACCGCCTGCGGCACAGTATCGATCAGGCGCGGATCGAACGGGGTCGGCAGAATGTAGTGCGGACCAAACTCGAGCGCCTCCAGGCCATAGGCGTCCAGCACGGCCTGCGGGATCGGCTCGCGAGCCAGTTCGGCCAGCGCATGCACGGCCGCGACCAGCATCTCGTCATTGATCCGGCGCGCGCGCACATCCAGCGCACCGCGGAAGATGAACGGGAAGCCCAGCACGTTGTTGACCTGGTTGGGGTAGTCCGAACGGCCTGTCGCCATGATCAGGTCGTCGCGCGTCTCGAGCGCCAGTTCCGGCCGGATCTCCGGATCCGGGTTGGACAGCGCGAAGATCACCGGCTTTGGTGCCATGGACTTCAGCATCTCGGGCGTCAGCAGATCGGGGCCCGACAGCCCGATGAAGACATCCGCCCCCTCGCAGGCGTCCTCCAGCGTGCGCGCCTCGGTATCGACCGCGAAGATCTGCTTGTACTCGTTCAGGTCGTTGCGCTGGCTGTGGATCACGCCCTTGCGGTCCACCATAAACAGGTTCTTCTTGCTCGCCCCCAGGCGCAGCAGCAGTTGCATGGAGGCGATGCCGGCCGCGCCGGCGCCAACGCAGACGATCTTCGCGTCACTGAGCTTCTTGCCCTGGATCTCCAGGGCATTGACCAGACCGGCCGCGGTGATGACCGCCGTGCCATGCTGGTCATCGTGGAAGACGGGGATATCCAGACGCTCGGACAGGCGGCGCTCGATCTCGAAGCAGTGCGGCGCGGCGATGTCCTCGAGGTTGATCCCGCCGAAGCCGCCGGCAATGCGGGCCACGGTGTTGATGAAGTCCTCCGGCTGCGGCGCATCCACCTCGATGTCGTAGACGTCGATGTTGGCGAAGGCCTTGAACAGGACGCCCTTGCCCTCCATCACCGGCTTGGCCGCCAGCGCGCCGACATTGCCCAGTCCCAGCACGGCCGTGCCATCGGTGATCACCGCGACCAGGTTGCCCTTGCCGGTATAGCGGTAGGCCAGCTCCGGATCGGAGGCAATCGCGCGCACCGGCGCGGCCACGCCGGGCGAATAGGCCAGGGAGAGGTCATCCTGGGTCGCCGTGGGCTTGGTGATGTGGATGGCCAGTTTCCCGGCCGGCTGCTGTTCGTGGTAGTCCAGCGCGCGCTGGGTGAAATCGTTGGACATGGCGTTGCGGGGCCTTTCAAGCAGTGGCTGTCAGAGTGCAGCGGGGTTCCGGGGCCGGTCCGGCCCCGCGACCGGTCAGTTGACCGGGTGGGTCGGCACCGAGGAGCGCCGGGCCTGTTCGTACAGCGGCCGGAACTCGTCGGCCATGCGGGTCAGGTCGCGCTGGCGCGACTCGGGCGCCGGGTGCGTGCTCAGGAACACCGGATGACTTCCGTTGGCCTGTTCCGCCATCTTGCGCCACAGGCTCGCGGCCGCGTCCGGATCATAACCGGCCCGCGCGGCCAGTTCGATCCCGATGCGGTCGGCCTCCGCCTCCATCCGGCGGCTGTGCGGCAGCTGCACCGCGAGCGCGGCCCCCAGGGCGGCGCCGGTCAGTGCGACGGGCGAGCGGTCGCCGGTCATCGCATAGCCCGCTACCGCGAGATTGCTGGCCAGGGCCACCGACATCTTCTCGGCCGTGTGCGCGGACAGCGCATGGGCGATCTCGTGGCCGATGATCTGCGCCAGCTCGTCGTCGGTCAGTTCCAGTTGCTCGATGATGCCGGAGTAGATCGCCATCTTGCCACCGGCCATGGCGAAGGCGTTGACCGTGTCCGGTGCCTCGATCACGCGAATCTCCCAATCCCAGTCGGCGGTCTCGGGGCGGTACTTGACCGCCTGCGCCACCACACGCTCGGTGATCTGCTGTACGCGCGCGGTCATCTCCGGGTCAGCGTCCACCCTCCCCTCCTCGCGCGCCGGGGCCAGCATCTCCACATAGGCCGTGCGCGAGGCGTCGATCGCCTGGTTCTCGGAAACGAGCATCAGCTGCGAGCGCCCGGTGACCGGGTTGGTAGTACAGCCCGGCAGCGCAACGGCCAGGCCCGCGCCGATCAGCAGCGTCAGGGCCAGCGCCGCCCAGCGACGGGGAAACAGGCGGGACAGGGCGTTCATGGATCAAGCACCTCGAGATCAAAGGGGTGGCGGATACGCATCCGCCCTCGCTCCCTCCAAGGATACACCGCGCCGCGCGCAACAACGGTGTTACCCAGCAGTGAGCGTGGTTCCAGATCCTCGAAAAAATCGCGGTCATCGCCGGAGATCAGCAGGTCCAGCGGGCCGTCCAGTACGAGCACCCAGTGCGGGTCGCGCACGCGCACGTCGATCACCTCGCCCTGGACCCGCAGCCGCCCCTGCGAGCGCTCGCGCGGCGGCTCCAGCCAGCCGACCGGGAAGGCCTCGAGCCGCTCCAGCCAGAGCCCTCGTGACGCTTCCCGTGCCACGGTCTCGGCCCCGTAGTAACACTCATCCAGGGGCCCCGGTTCCGGGCCGGGGCGCGGCATCGCCAGGCCATCACCAATCAGACTGGCCGCCAGCAGCGGCCCATCGTCGATCCAGGCATGCATGCGCAAGCGGCCATGGGCGTCGCGGGCCGGACGTCCCGGCAACAGCACCAGGCGCTGATCGACGCCGCGCAGGCGTTCCTCCAGGGATTCGCGCGAGTCCAGCCCGAAGCCCACCGGTAACAGCTGTGGCGCGACCGACGGGAGTGCGGCCGCCGATGCCAGACCCAGCAGACGGATATGTCGCCCGTCTTCCAGCTCCAGGGCATCCGGCGCCCAGACACGCTCGACCGTTACGCGCTGCAGATCGCGTGGGTCGTGGTCCTCCAGTGCACACTGCGCCGCGGCCCCCGGGGCGAGCAGCCACGCCGAAAGCGCGACCAAACAAACGAGGGCGCCCCGCGGGACGCCCTCGTTACATGGCGCGAGCATCCACTGGACGCCCCGCCAGAAACCACCTCGCGCCATCGGGCGCGAACGCACTCTAGGGAGACGCTGGTCTAATCGCACGTCCGCGTTGACACCCCAGGTTTTCCGAGACAAGGCGCGGTGCGCAGCCGGTAGTGGTTCTACCGGCAAGGGCCGCAACGCCGGATCGGGGAACCTGGGGTGCCAACCCCGAAGGGGCTCGGCCGCTTTTGCGCGAGAACGGCGTTGCGGTTCCTTTGTGCAGAATGACTGCACGGCAGTCACCGCGCCTTGTTCGCACGCAAAAGCGACTCGAGCGCGGACGCGCGTTTAGACCAGCGTCTCCCTAGAATGCGAAGCGGCGGTTGAACTTGTCGACCTGACCGGCGGTGTCAACGATCTTCTGCTTGCCGGTGTAGAACGGGTGGCACTGCGAGCACACGTCCAAATGCATCTCGTCTTTCGAGAGAGTGGAGCGGGTCTCGAACTGCGAGCCGCAGCTGCAGATGACCTTGACGTTGTGGTAGTTCGGATGAATGTCGGCTTTCATGGTCGGCTCACGCGTGTTCTGGCGAAAAGTGCGATAGCATAGCCGCCTTTCCGGGGCTGTTGCAAGGTCCTTCGTGAAGGCCGGCAAGCGGGCCCTGTGTACGCAAGCCCCTGAAGATAGCGTCCCTTCGAGGCATTTGGGGCGGCCTGTGGATAACCTTGTGGACGGATTGTCAACGCCGGCCGCCAACGGGGCCAAAAGGGGCGGCGCAACCCGTCCCCGAACGACACCCTGTCCACGCAACCCGTTAAATCAAAAGAACAATCGGGGAGTACACCGGCTGACGCACCACGATCGGGGCGCGCCCGGAGCAGCTCCCAGAAGGCGATAACGTACTGTGAATAAAAGCAACACCCCGTCTCCCGACAACGCGCAGCGCGTGGGCTTTGTCAGCCTCGGTTGCCCGAAGGCCCTGGTCGACTCCGAACAGATCCTGACGCGCCTGCGCGCCGAAGGCTACGAGATCGCCGCCGACTACGACGGCGCGGACCTCGTCGTGGTCAATACCTGCGGCTTCATCGACGATGCGGTGGCCGAATCCCTGGACGCGATCGGCGAGGCCCTGGATGCCAATGGCCGGGTGATCGTCACGGGCTGCCTGGGCAAGGATGCCGAGCGCATCCACGAGACCCACCCGGGCGTGCTCGCGGTCACCGGCCCGCATGCCTACGAGGAAGTGGTGGGCGTGGTGCACGAACACCTGCCGCCGCCGGCGGCCCCGTTCGAGTCACTGGTGCCGCCGCAGGGCATCCGCCTGACCCCGCGCCACTACGCCTACCTGAAGATCTCCGAGGGCTGCAATCACCGCTGCAGCTTCTGCATCATCCCCAGCCTGCGCGGCGACCTGGTCAGCCGCCCGATCGGCGAGGTGCTGGCCGAGGCGGAGCGCCTGGCCGCGGCCGGCGTGCGCGAGATCCTGGTGATCTCGCAGGACACCTCGGCCTATGGCGTGGACGTGAAGTACCGCACTGGCTTCCATGGCGGGCGCCCGATCCGTTCCGACATCGCCCACCTGGCCGAGGCACTGGGCCAGCTCGGCATCTGGGTGCGTCTGCACTATGTCTACCCCTACCCGCACGTGGATCGGCTGATCCCGCTGATGGGCTCGGGCGAGGACGGTGGGATCCTGCCGTATCTGGACATGCCGCTGCAGCACGGCCACCCCCGGGTACTCAAGGCGATGCGCCGCCCGGCCGCCGCCGAGCGCGTACTGGAACGCATCGCGAGCTGGCGCGAGCAGGTCCCCGACCTGACCCTGCGCTCGACCTTTATCGTGGGCTTTCCGGGCGAAACCGAGGCCGAGTTCGAGACCCTGCTGGAGTTCCTGCACGAGGCGCAGCTGGACCGCGTCGGGGCCTTTGCCTACTCGCCCGTGGAGGGCGCGGCAGCCAATGACCTGCCGGACCCGGTGCCGGAGGCCGTGCGCGAGGAGCGACTGGCGCGCTTCATGGACGTGCAGGCCCGGATCAGCGCCGAGCGGTTGCGCCGCCGGATCGGCAGCCAGCCGGTAGTGCTGGTCGACGAGGTGCACACGGACGGGACCGTGATTGCCCGCTCTGCCGCGGAGGCCCCGGAGATCGACGGCGTGATCCGCGTGGCCGGGGTCGACCCGGAATCGGTGGATGCCGGGGACTTCATCGAGGTCGCGATCACCGACACCGACGAGCACGACCTGATCGCCGAACTGCCAGACGACTGACCACAAGCCGACCGAACGGAAGCACTGATGAGCGACGCCCTGCTGGAAAGCCACATCCCCGATCTCGAACTGGTCCATCGCGGCAAGGTGCGCGACCTGTACGCGGTCGACGCCGACCACTTGCTGATGGTCACCACCGACCGCCTGTCGGCCTTTGACGTGATCCTGCCCACCCCGATCCCGGGCAAGGGGCGGATGCTGACCGCAATTACCGAGTTCTGGATGCACAAGGTCGAACGCGAGCTGGGCATCCCCAACCAGCTGACCGACATCGCGCTGGAACAGGTGGTCCCCGACCCGGCGATCCGGGCGCCACTGGAGGGCCGCAGTCTGGTGATTCGCCGGCTCGAGGCGCTGCCGGTGGAGGCCGTGGTGCGCGGCTACCTGATCGGGTCCGGCTGGAAAGACTACCAGGTCAGCGGCGCGGTCTGCGGCATCCCGCTGCCGGCCGGCCTGGAACTGGCCTCGAAGCTGCCGGAGGCCATCTTCACCCCCAGCACCAAGGCAGCGGTCGGTGATCACGACGCGAACATCGACTTCGCCACCGTAGTGGACACGATCGGCGAGGAACGGGCGCAACAGGTGCGCAAGGCCGCACTGGCAATCTACGCGATGGCGCGCGACTACGCGGCCGAGCGCGGGATCATCATCGCCGATACCAAATTCGAGTTCGGGGTGGACGCGAACGGGACCCTGCACCTGATCGACGAGGTCCTCACGCCGGACTCCTCGCGCTTCTGGCCGGCGGACCAGTATGCGCCAGGCCGGAGCCCCGAGTCCTTCGACAAACAGTACGTGCGCGACTATCTCGAGACCCTGGACTGGGACAAGACCGCTCCCGGACCCGAGCTGCCGCCCGAGGTCGCGGAGCAAACGGCTGCGCGCTACCGCGAGGCCCTGGAACGCCTGACCCGCGACGCATGATCGAAATGCCGCCACAGGGCTTGTTCGTCACGGGCAGCGACACCGGCGTCGGCAAGACCTTCGTTGGCTGCGCCCTGCTGGCAGCGTGGCGCGCCGAGGGCCTGGACCCGCAGCCACGCAAGCCGGTGGAATCTGGCTGCCCCGAGCGCGACGGCACGCTGTTCCCCGAGGATGGCGCCGCCCTGACCGCGGCGGCCGGCCTTCCCGCAACGGCCGTGGCGCAGGTGACGCCGTGGCGGTTTCCCGATGCGCTGGCACCCGATCAGGCCGCTGCGCGCCAGGGTGTGCAGCTGACGGTCGCGGAACTGGTTCAGGCCTGCGAGGTGCCGGGTGGTGGCCCCCGACTGGTGGAGGGTGCGGGCGGGTTCTATTCGCCGCTGTGCGGCGATGGCCTGAACGCCGACCTGGCGCAGACCCTGGGCCTCCCGGTCCTGCTGGTCGCCGAGGACCGGCTAGGGGTGTTGAACACCTGCCTGCTGACGCTGGAGGCCCTGGAACGTCGTGGCCTGCAACTGGCCGGGATCGTGCTCAACCGTCGCCACGCCGATACCGATCCCCTGCTGGACAATGCCGGGGCGCTGGCCCGGTACACGGCCGCACCCATCCTGTCGCTGCCGGAGGGGATAGCCCCGGAGGAGGCGACTCAGAAGCTCTCCACCTGGAAGTCGTCCTGGCGGATGCCGCCTTCGCCCGGGGTGACCTCGTCCAGGGTTTGATCCGGGCGCATGTCGCCGCTCCCGGTCGTCGGCTCGGCGGCCTCTTCGGGCTGGCGGAAGGAGGCCAGCAGGTCGCGCAGCTCGCGCGTCCCGGCGTGATCCACGCGTCGGCTCTCGATGATGTGCACCGGTCGCTGCGCCTCGCCGTAGTACGCCTCGTTGAAGTCGTCACGCACGGTCAGGCGCGAGCCGGACAGGCTCATCCCCAGATAGGCCCCACGCGAGCGGGAATAGGTCAGGAAGTCGGCCGTCGGGGTGGAGCCACGCCCGGCCCCGACCGGACCGGCGGCAACGGAGGCATCGGCGCCGAGACGGATCGCCGAACCGAACATCGAGTCCACCGCATCCTGGGTGCGCGCGACCATCACCACCTCGGCGGCATCACCCCCGAACTGCATACCAAAACTGATCGACCCGGCCGAATAGAAGGCAACCGGCGAGTAGTCGCCCTTGTCCTCGTCCCAGGCGAGGAACACACCCATGCCCCCGGAGCCCCCGATCAGGAACGCGCCGCGTCCAATACGCGGGAAGATGACGACACCTCGGGCGGTGCGCAGATCTTCCTGGAGGTGTTCGTATTCGGGGTGCGTGGCCATACGCTCCAGCGTGACCTTCGCCCGGTCGACAATGTCCTGCGGGTCAACCTCGCGGCTGAACGGGTTGGCGTGGGCAGTGGCGGACAGCGCAGCCACCACCAGCGCGGTCAGGCAAAGATGGATCAGTCGCTGCATTGGGTAAACGCTCCGGATTGCTCGGAATTGGCGACATGATCGCATAAAAAAAGGGGGCCGAAGCCCCCTTTTCCGTGCTGCGATCCGCAGATCAGTTGACCTTGGGATCCAGCTCGCCAGACAGGTAACGCTTGACCATGTCGTCCAGGGAGATCGGCTTGATCTTGGACGCCATGCCGGCGCAACCGAAGGCCTCGTAACGGGCCTGGCAGATGTCCTTCATGGCCGCGGTGGAGGCCTTAAGGAATTTGCGCGGGTCGAATTCCTTCGGGTTCTCGGCCAGGAACTTGCGCACCGCACCGGTGGAGGCCATGCGCAGGTCGGTGTCGATATTGACCTTGCGCACGCCGTGCTTGATGCCTTCCTGGATCTCTTCAACCGGCACGCCATAGGTCTCGCCCATGTCGCCGCCGTACTTGTTGATGATTTCCAGCCACTCCTGCGGAACGGAGGAGGAGCCGTGCATGACCAGATGGGTATCCGGGATGCGGTTGTGGATCTCCTTGATGCGCTGGATGGCCAGGATGTCACCGGTCGGCGGACGGGTGAACTTGTAGGCGCCGTGGGAGGTACCAATGGCGATCGCCAGGGCGTCGCACTTGGTGTTCTTCACGAAGTCGGCAGCCTCGTCCGGGTCGGTCAGCAGCTGGTCGTGGGACAGCTTGCCTTCGGCACCGGAGCCGTCTTCCTCGCCGGCCATGCCGGTTTCCAGGGAACCCAGGCAGCCCAGCTCGCCTTCCACGGACACACCACAGGCGTGGGCGATCTCGGAGACCTTGGCGGTCACGTCACGGTTGTAGTCGTAGCTGGCCGGGGTCTTCATGTCGGGCATCAAGGAGCCGTCCATCATCACCGAGCTGAAGCCGGACTGGATGGAGCGCAGGCAGACCGCCGGCTCGGAGCCGTGGTCCTGGTGCAGCACGACCGGGATGTCCGGATACTGCTCGATGGCGGCAATGATGTTGTGACGCAGGAAGGGCTCGCCGGCGTACTTGCGGGCACCGGCGGAGGCCTGAATGATCACCGGGGAGTCGACCGCGGCGGCCGCTTCCATGATCGAGTGGACCTGTTCCATGTTGTTGGCGTTGTACGCCGGCATGCCATAGCCGTGCTCGGCGGCATGGTCCAGCAGTTGACGAAGGGAGATCAGTGCCATGGGTTCCTCCTTAACGGGATCGGACTGACGTAGTAAAAGCTCTTGGGTCTTCCAGGGGGCCGCGTCGGCTCACAACTCGTCGCCAACGCGCACGATCTTCATGGCATTGGTACCGCCATGTTCGCCCTGCAAATCACCCTTGGTAATGATAACCAGCCCGCCATCCTGCACGACGCCCTCGGCCCGGAGCAAGTTGACCGCCTCACGGTTCAGACTCTCGTGGCTTTCGGGGATCGGCTCCAGGATCCGGGGGTATACCCCGCGATAGAGCGTCATACGGCGGCTGGTGGACTCGTGCTGGGTGAGCGCGTAGATCGGAATACCGGAGCTGATACGCGACATCCACAGGGCCGTGGAACCGGATTCGGTCAGTGCGGCAATGGCCGCCACGTCCAGGTGGTTCGCCGTGTACATCGTGGCCATCGCGATGGCCTCGTCGACGCGGCCAAAGGTCGAATCCATGCGGTGGTCCGACTGGCGCGCGGCGCGTTGGCGCTCGGCGGCCTCGCAGATCCGGTCCATGCTCTCGACCACGCGCGCCGGATAGCGCCCCGTCGCGGTCTCGCCGGAGAGCATCACGGCGTCCGTGCCGTCGAGCACCGCGTTGGCCACATCGAAGACCTCGGCACGCGTCGGGATCGGGTTCTGGATCATGGTCTCCATCATCTGAGTCGCCGTGATGACCAGACGATTGAGCGTACGCGCCCGCGAGATCAGGGTCTTCTGCACGCCGGGGAGCTCGGCGTCACCAATCTCCACGCCGAGGTCCCCGCGCGCGATCATGATCACCTCGGAGGCCGCGATGATCTCGTCGATCACCTCCAGGGCCTCGGAGCGCTCGATCTTCGCGCAGATCCCGGCCTCCCAGCCGGCGTCATTCAACAGGCTGCGCGCCAGGTGCAAGTCCTGCGCGGAACGCGGGAAGGAGACGGCCAGGTAGTCCACCTGAAGCTCGGCCGCCAGACGGATATCCTCGCGGTCCTTTTCGGTGATCGCGGGGGCGGACAAGCCACCGCCCTGGCGGTTGATGCCCTTGTTGTTGGACAACTCGCCCCCGACCACGACGGTCGTCTCGATGCGCGCCCCGTTGACGGCGGTCACCTTGAGCACGATACGCCCGTCATCCAGCAACAGGATGTCGTCGGGGCGCACGTCCTGCGGCAGTTCCTTGTAGGTCAGCCCGACCTGGGTCCCATCCCCGGCGTCGCGATCCAGGTCCCCGTCCAGCGCGAAGGACGCGCCTTCCTGGAGTTGGACCCGACCTTCGCGAAAGCGGTCGATGCGGATCTTGGGGCCCTGCAGATCGCCAAGGACGCCGACGCAGCGACCCGCGCGATCCGCCGCGGCGCGCAGGCGGGCGAGCCGGGTACGATGGTCATCCGGGTCGCCATGCGAGAAGTTCAATCGAACGACATCCACGCCGGCCAGGATGATGGCCTCCATGGCCTCGTCGGTATCCGTGGCCGGCCCGAGGGTGGCCACGATCTTGGTACGTCTCATCCGCGTCGTTCTCCGTCAGCGGAGAGCGCGCCGGGCATCAGCCGCGGGCGCGCTCTTCCAGGATGGCGACGGCCGGCAGGGTCTTGCCTTCGAGAAACTCGAGGAAGGCGCCACCACCGGTGGAGATGTAGCTGATGCGATCGGCCAGGTTGTACTTGTCGATCGCGGCCAGGGTGTCGCCCCCGCCGGCGATGGAGAACGCATTGCTCTCGGCGATGGCCTCGCCCAGGGCCTTGGTACCGGCGGCGAACTGGTCGAACTCGAACACGCCGACCGGGCCATTCCAGACGATGGTGCCAGCGTTGCGCAGGGCCTCGGCGTAGGTCGCCGCGGTATCGGGGCCGACGTCGAAGATCATGTCGTCATCGGCTACGGCATCGACAGACTTGGTCTCGGCCGGGGTGGACTCAGAGAATTCCTTGCCCACGGTCACGTCGGTCGGCACCGGGATCTCGCCGCCCTTGGCGCGAGCCGCCTCCATCAGGCGCTTGGACTCATCGACCAGATCGGCCTCGTACAACGACTTGCCGACACCGTGGCCCTGGGCCGCGATGAAGGTATTGGCGATGCCGCCACCGACGATCAGCTGATCCACCACGCTGGACAGCGATTCCAGCACGGTGAGCTTGGTCGAGACCTTGGAGCCGCCCACGATGGCCACCAGCGGGCGCTTCGGGGTCTCGAGGGCCTTGCCCAGGGCCTCGAGTTCCTTGGCCAGCAGCGGACCGGCGCAGGCCTGCGGGGCAAACTTCGCCACACCATGGGTCGAGGCCTGGGCGCGGTGAGCGGTACCAAAGGCATCCATCACGAACACGTCGCACAGGGCCGCGTACTTTTTGGCGAGCGCCTCGTCGTCTTTCTTCTCGCCCGCATTGAAGCGGACGTTTTCGAGCAGGATGACCTCACCCGGCTGGGCGTCCACACCGTCGAGGTAATCCCGCACCAAGCGCACTTCGCGGCCCAGCAGACCGGCCATGTGCTCGGCGACCGGGGCCAGGGAATCCTCCTCGGAGAACTCGCCCTCGGTCGGGCGGCCCAGGTGCGACATCAGCATCACCGCGGCGCCGGCGTCCAGCGCCTTCTGCACGGTCTCCAGGCTCGCACGGATACGCGCGTCGGAGGTGACCTTGCCGCCTTTCACCGGCACGTTCAGGTCCTGGCGCACCAGCACGCGGCGGCCATTCAGGTCGAGATCGGTCATCTTGATGACAGACATGGGAGTACCTCTCGGAAATACGTTGAACAGATAAAGGCTTCGGGCCAGCCCCGTTCGGGACTCGCCCCAGGCCTCTGGATCCCGGCCAACCCGGGACAAGGAAAACGGCCGGGCCCGCGAGGACCCGGCCGTCAGGCCTTACTTGGCGACGTGCTCCACCATGCGCAGCATGTTGCAGGTGTAGCCGTACTCGTTGTCGTACCAGGCGACGACCTTCACGAAGGTCGGGTCCAGCTGGATGCCGGCGCCGGCGTCAAACACGGACGGGGCGGTGTAGCCACGGAAGTCCGTGGAGACCACCAGCTCGTCGGTGTAACCCAGCACGCCCTTCAGCTCGCCCTCAGAGGCCTTCTTCATGGCCGCGCAGACGTCGTCGTACTTGGCGTCGCCGTTCAGTTCCACGGTCAGGTCGACTACGGAGACGTCGGAGGTCGGCACACGGAAGGCCATACCGGTCAGCTTGCCGTTCAGTTCCGGCAGCACCTTGCCCACGGCCTTGGCCGCACCGGTGGACGACGGGATGATGTTCTCCAGGATGCCGCGGCCGCCGCGCCAGTCCTTCATGGACGGGCCGTCAACGGTCTTCTGGGTCGCGGTGGCGGCGTGCACGGTGGTCATCAGGCCACGCTTGATGCCCCAGGTGTCATTCAGCACCTTGGCCACCGGAGCCAGGGCGTTGGTGGTGCAGGAGGCGGCGGAGACCATGTTCTGGCCCGCGTAGTCACCGTGGTTAACGCCATAGACGAACATCGGGGTGTCGTCCTTGGACGGCGCGGACATCACGACCTTCTTGGCGCCGGCGTCCAGGTGCTTCTGGGCGGTCTCGGCGGTCAGGAACAGGCCGGTGGACTCGATCACGATGTCGGCGTTGATGTCGCCCCACTTCAGCGCGGACGGGTCCTTCTCGGCGGTCAGGCGGATGCGGTTGCCGTTCACCACCAGGTGGTCGCCGTCGACGCTGATGTCGCCTTCGAAGCGGCCGTGCACGGAGTCGTAGCGCAGCATGTAGGCCAGGTACTCCGGATCCAGCAGGTCGTTGATACCGACCACCTGGAGGTTCGGGAAGTCCTTGGCGATGGCGCGGAAGGCCATGCGGCCGATACGACCGAAGCCGTTAATACCAACCTTGATCGACATAGGATGTCTCCTCTCTTTCTTGCTTATGCGAAATCGATGCGGACGTAAGCTTAGCCGTTCAGCACGTCACGGGCGATCTGGGCGACGTTCTCCGGCTTGAAGCCAAAGTAGTCGAACAGGGCGCCACCCGGGGCCGACTCGCCGAAGCGATCCATGCCGAACACGGCGCCGTCCAGTCCGGTGAACTTGTACCAGCCCGCGGTGGCGCCGGCCTCGACGGCCACGCGCTTGCGCACAGCGGCCGGCAGCACGGCCTCGCGGTAGGCGGGGTCCTGCTGCTCGAACAGTTCGACGCAGGGCATGGAGACGACGCGCGCCTTCTTGCCCTCGCCGGCGAGCTCCTCGGCCGCCTTCACTGCCAGCTCGACCTCGGAGCCGGTCGCGATGAAGATCAGGTCCGGGGTGCCGTCGCAGTCTTTCAGCACATAGCCGCCTCGGGCGATATTGGCGAGCTGCTCGCCATCACGCTCCATGTGCGGCAGGCCCTGACGCGACAGGATGAACGCGGACGGGCCATCGGTGCGTTCGATGCCGGCCTTCCAGGCGACGGCGGTCTCGACCGCGTCGCAGGGGCGCCAGACGTTCAGGTTGGGGATCAGGCGCAGGCTCGGGGTCTGCTCGATCGGCTGGTGGGTCGGGCCGTCTTCGCCCAGACCGATAGAGTCATGGGTCAGGACATACATCACGCGCTGCTTCATCAGCGCGGACATGCGGATACCGTTACGGGCATAGTCGGAGAAGATCAGGAAGGTACCGCCGTACGGGATAAAGCCGCCGTGCAGGGCGATGCCGTTCATGATCGCGGCCATGCCGAACTCGCGCACGCCGTAGTAGACGTAGTTGCCCGCGGCATCGTCCTTGCTGACGCCCTTGGAGCCGGAATACATGGTCAGGTTGGAGCCGGCCAGGTCGGCGGAGCCGCCCAGCAGCTCCGGGACGGCCGGGGCCATGCCGGCGATCGCGTTCTGCGAGGCCTTGCGCGAGGCGACCTTCTCGGCCTTCTCGACAGTTTCCTTGATGTAGGCGTTGGCCTTTTCGCTCCAGTCGGACGGCAGGTCACCGGCCATACGGCGTTCGAACTCGGCGGCCAGTTCCGGATGCGCCTGCTTGTACGCGGCAAAGCGCTCCTTCCACTCGGCCTCGGCCTTGGCACCCTTGTCCTTCGCGCTCCAGCCTTCGTAGATGTCGTTCGGGATCTCGAACGGGGCGTGGTTCCAGCCCAGTTCCTTGCGGGTCAGCGCGATTTCGTCGTCACCCAGGGCGGCGCCGTGGCACTCTTCCTTGCCGGACTTGTTCGGCGAACCAAAGCCGATCACGGTGCGGCAGCAGATCAGGCTCGGTTTGCCGGTTTCCTTGCGCGCCTCTTCGATCGCGGCCTTGACCGCATCGGCGTCGTGACCATCGACGCCACGCACGACGTGCCAGCCATAGGCCTCGAAGCGGCCCGGGGTGTCGTCGGTGAACCAGCCTTCCACTTCGCCGTCGATGGAGATGCCGTTGTCATCCCAGAAGGCGACCAGCTTGCCCAGGCCCAGGGTGCCAGCCAGCGCGCAGGTCTCGTGGGAGATCCCTTCCATCATGCAGCCGTCGCCGAGGAAGGCGTAGGTGTTGTGGTCGACGATGTCGTGCCCGGGCTGATTGAAGTGCGCAGCCATCATCTTCTCGGCCAGCGCCATGCCCACCGCGTTGGAGATCCCCTGGCCCAGCGGACCGGTGGTGGTCTCCACACCCGCGGTGTAGCCGTACTCCGGGTGGCCCGGGGTCTTGGAGTGCAGCTGACGGAACTGCTTGAGCTCGTCCATCGGCAGGTCGTAGCCGGTCAGGTGCAGCAGCGAGTAGACCAGCATGGAGCCGTGGCCGTTGGACATCACGAAGCGGTCGCGGTCGGGCCAGTGCGGGTTGCCCGGGTTGTGCTGCATGTAGTCGTTCCACAGCACTTCGGCGATGTCCGCCATCCCCATCGGCGCGCCCGGGTGGCCGGAATTGGCCTTCTGGACGGCATCCATCGACAGGGCGCGAATGGCATTGGCAAGCTCTCTACGGGTCGGCATGCTGAACTCCTGCTCTTTCGAAATAGTGTTTGGGTTCGGCTGGCGGCGATCAGCGGCGCGGGGCACCAGCGGCGGCCAGACCCGGACAGGTCGACCGATCGAGGGCACACAGATCCTGCCGGCGCTCAAAGACACGGAATGGCCCGAGCAGCCCCAGCAAAGGCGATGCATTTTGGCCACTTTCCGCGATCGGGGCAAGTCGGCGCCAGGGCGCACCAGAACGCGGTCTCAACGGGATTCGTGCGGCCCGGGGCCCCACAAACACCGGGAGGGGGGCTTAGAAAATCTCGTCGAGTTGCGTTACAGTACTGGTCGTTTTGCGCAAAACTAAATCGAAACGACCCACAAAGGAACGCCTAATGTCCAACGATTACATCTTCACCTCGGAATCGGTTTCCGCGGGCCATCCCGACAAGATGGCCGACCTGGTCTCCGACACCATCGTCGACGCCATCATCGAGCAGGACCCGCATGCGCGTATCGCCTGCGAGACCGCCACCAAGACCGGCATGGTCATGCTGCTGGGCGAGATCACCACCGGCGCGCAGATCGATTACGAGCGCCTGGTGCGCGAGACCGTCTGCGAGATCGGCTACAACGATTCCGACGTCGGCTTCGACGGCAAGACCTGCGCCGTGCTGAACGTGCTGGGTGAACAGTCCCAGGACATCGCCATGGGCGTGGACCGCGACGTCTCCGACCGCGCCACCCAGGGTGCCGGTGACCAGGGCCTGATGTTCGGCTACGCCGCGCGCGAAACCGATACGCTGATGCCCGCCCCGATCTTCTACGCCCACAAGATGGTGCGTATCCAGTCCGAACTGATGAAGAGCGGCAAGCTGCCGTGGCTGCGCCCGGACGCCAAGTCCCAGGTCTCGCTGCGCTACGAAGACGGCAAGCCGGCCGGCCTGGACGCGGTGGTCCTGTCCACCCAGCACAGCCCGGACATCTCGCAGAAGGATCTGCAGGAAGCGATCTACGAAGAGATCTTCAAGAAGGTGCTGCCGAACGAATGGCTGAGCCAGGTCTCCGACGACAAGATCCACATCAACCCGACCGGCAAGTTCGAGATCGGGGGCCCGGTGGGTGACGCCGGTCTGACCGGCCGCAAGATCATTGTTGACACCTACGGCGGCATGGCCCGTCACGGTGGTGGCGCGTTCTCCGGCAAGGACCCGTCCAAGGTGGACCGTTCCGCTGCCTACGCCGGCCGCTACGTGGCCAAGAACATCGTCGCCGCCGGCCTGGCCGACAAGTGCGAGATCCAGGTCTCCTACGCCATCGGCGTGGCCGAGCCGACCTCGATCACCGTCGACACCTTCGGCACCGGCAAGGTCGACGATCGCAAGATCGAAGGCTTCGTGCGCGAAGTGTTTGATCTGCGCCCGTGGGGCCTGATCCAGATGATGGATCTGCTGCGCCCGATCTACAAGGCGACCGCCGCCTATGGTCACTTCGGCCGCGAAGACGTCGACCTCCCCTGGGAGCGTACCGACAAGGCCGAGGAACTTAAGAAGATGGCGGGCCTCTAAAAGCACCCGACATTTTGTAAGCGAAATACCCATCCGGCTGAGGAGCGCTGCAGCGGTTTAACCGTCAGGCTCAGCCGGATGCCCCCCCTGAAACGTGAACACGGCGCTCATCCAGATAACCGGAGAAGTTGATCCATGAATGCTGTGATGAACGACAAGAAAACCACCGATTACGTCGTCAAGGACATCAACCTTGCCGAGTTCGGCCGCAAGGAAATTGCGATCGCCGAGACCGAAATGCCCGGTCTGATCCAGACCCGCGAAGAATTCGCGGCCTCCAAGCCGCTGAAGGGCGCCAAGATTGCAGGCTCCCTGCACATGACGATCCAGACCGCGGTTCTGATCCAGACCCTGGAAGCCCTGGGTGCGGACGTACGCTGGGCCTCCTGCAACATCTACTCCACCCAGGACCACGCCGCGGCCGCGATCGCCGACAACGGCACCCCGGTCTTCGCCGTGAAGGGCGAGACCCTGGAAGAGTACTGGGACTACTGCCACCGCATCTTCGAATTCGACGGCGGCGCCAACATGATCCTGGACGACGGCGGTGACGCCACGCTGCTCCTGCACATCGGCGCCAAGGCCGAGAAGGACCAGTCCGTCATCTCCAACCCGGAGAACGAAGAAGAAGTCGCCCTGTTTGCCTCGATCAAGGATCGCCTGGCCAAGCAGCCGACCTGGTACTCCGAGCAGCTCGCCAAGATCAAGGGCGTGACCGAAGAGACCACCACCGGTGTCCATCGCCTGTACCAGATGGCGAAGGACGGCGAGCTGGCCTTCCCGGCGATCAACGTCAACGACTCGGTCACCAAGTCCAAGTTCGACAACCTGTACGGCTGCCGCGAGTCCACCGTGGACTCCATCAAGCGCGCCACCGACGTGATGATCGCGGGCAAGATCGCCGTGGTCTGTGGCTACGGTGACGTCGGCAAGGGTGCGGCTCAGTCGCTGGCCGGCCTGGGTGCCACCGTGTGGGTCACCGAGATCGACCCGATCTGCGCCCTGCAGGCCGCCATGGAAGGTTTCCGCGTGGTCACGATGGAAGACGCGGCCGACAAGGCCGAGATCTTCGTTACCGCCACCGGTAACAAGGACGTGATCACCGAAGATCACATGACCCGCATGAAGAACCAGGCCATCGTCTGCAACATCGGCCACTTCGACTCCGAGATCGCCGTGGCCGCGATGCGCAAGTACGAGTGGGAGAACATCAAGCCGCAGGTTGACCACATCATCCTGCCGAACGGCAACCGGATCATCATGCTGGCCGAAGGTCGCCTGGTGAACCTGGGCTGCGGCACCGGTCATCCGAGCTTCGTGATGTCCAACTCCTTCACCAACCAGACCCTGGCCCAGATCGAGCTGTGGACGAAGGGTGACCAGTACGACAAGAACGTCTTCGTGCTGCCGAAGCACCTGGACGAGAAGGTCGCACAGCTGCACCTGTTCAAGCTGGGCGCCAACCTGACCCGTCTTACCGACGATCAGGCGGCGTACCTGGGTATGTCGGTGGATGGCCCGTTCAAGCCGGAACACTACCGCTACTGATCGGCCAGCCTCACATTTCAATTCGTTGCTAATGTGAACGCCGAGGCGGGCCGCATGTTCGTGCGGTCCGCCTTCTTTTTGTCTGGAGGACAAACATGTCTACCCAAAAACGCGTCTTCAGCGTTGAGTTTTTCCCGCCCAAGGACGAGGCCGGGGCCGAACGACTGGCCAAGGCCCGCAAGCGTCTGGGCGCACTGAATCCCGAGTTCTATTCCGTCACCTTCGGCGCCGGCGGCTCGACCCGCGACCGCACCCTGGAGACGGTCCGGGACATCATCGACAACGACGGCATCCCGGCCGCCCCTCACGTCTCCTGCATCTCCTCGACCAAGGGCGAGCTGCACGAGCTGCTGTCGACCTACCGCGACATCGGCGTTAACCGCATTGTCGCGCTGCGCGGCGACCTGCCGTCCGGCACCAAGAACTCCGGCGGCGACTTCCGCTATGCCTCCGAGCTCGTGGAGTTCGTGCGCGCCGAATTCGGCGACCAGTTCAAGATCGAGGTCGCGGCCTATCCGGAGTTCCATCCGCAGGCCCCGAACGCCGAGAAAGACCTGGAGAACTTCAAGACCAAGGTCGACGCCGGAGCGGACGCCGCGATCACCCAGTATTTCTACAACGTGGACGCCTACGAGGCCTTCATGGAACGGGTGGAGAAGATGGGCATCACCATCCCGATCATTGTCGGGATCATGCCGATCACCAACTACACCCAGATCGTGCGCTTCTCCGAGATGTGCGGCGCCGAGATCCCCCGTTACATCCGCAAGCGGATGGAGGCCTACGGTGACGACAAGGAGTCGATCCGCAAGTTTGGCATCGAGGTCGCCACGCGCCTGACCGACGACGTCCTCGACAAGGGCGCCCCGGGGATCCACTTCTACTCCATGAACCAGGCCGGTCCGACCGAGACCATCTGGAAGAACCTGGACCTGGACAACCGTCGGTAACACCCGATGCGCTGCCCCCGGCTGCTGATCAACGACACGGATCTGGCCGCGGGGCAGTCTATTCCCGCGTCGCAGGACCGGCTGCACTACGCCACCAATGTCCTGCGTCTCAAGAACCATGCTGCCTGCCGGGTGTTCGACGGTCAGGGCAACGAATTCCACGCCCGTCTGGATATCACCGGACGGCGCACCGGCACCTTCCACCTGGGCGAGCGCGCCGCCGCCGCCACCACACCCGCACGCCCCATTGAGCTGCTCCAGGGCATTGCCCGGGGAGACCATATGGATCTGGCGGTCCAGAAGGCGGTGGAGCTGGGTGTCAGCATGATCCGGCCCGTGCTCTGCGAACGCAGCCGTTCGGCCGCAGCCCATCGGGGACTGGACAAGCGCCATGCCCACTGGGCCGGGATCATCCAGGCCGCCGCCGAACAATGCGGCCGTAACGAGCTACCGCTTCTGGCACCACCAGCCACACTGGACGACGCGCTGGGCGCCAGCTCACCCGGCCTCGACCTGGTCGCGGACGAACAGGGCCCGCCCCTGTCCGGGGCACTCGACGCGTTCGGGAAGGGGGGCACGTCCGGACGGGTACGGATACTGATCGGACCCGAGGGGGGGCTAACTGACGAGGAACGCCTCCAGACGCGCAAGGCGGGGTTTCAATCCGTCTCCATGGGCCCCCGCACCCTGCGCACGGAGACGGCCGCGATCAGCCTTTTGACCCTGGTGCAATGGAAGCTCGGGGATCTCGACGGTGGGGCGGCCCTCACCTGACGTTCGAGGCCGTCGGCCTATGCCGTTTCCGGCTGCGAGAGCTCGAGCAAGCGATCCTCGATCGCATCAAGTCGCAGCAGGTGACTGGTCACTCCCGACGCCTTTACCCGCCACGCCCACGGAGAGGCATCCGCCTCATCGACGGCATAGATGTTTTGCGGCGTGATGCGCACCGGATGTGGCGTGCCGCGCACCTCCAGCGCATAAAACGGCAGCCGCTCCGGCTGGGTAATGGCCTGCATGACCAGCAGACGGGTGAACCGACGCTGCGCATCCTCGGTTGGGTGTTCGGGATACAACAGTCGGTGAACATTGACCACGGGCACCTGGACGTCCTGCCAGATCAGCGTGGGCTCCAGCCAGGGGATGTCCGCGTGCTCGTGATCAGTCTGCACGGCACCTGCCCGGGTGGTGACCTCGAGAAAGGCACTACGCGGCAACAGGATGGACCCGGTGTCCAGCTGCACAATCACCGACTCGACCGACGGCGCGCGGGTCTCTTCACTCATGCGACGACCTCCTCAAGATGACGCCGGATTTCGTCCAGCAGGTCATTCTCCAGGTACGGCTTGCCCAGATAGCCATTGACGCCCAGCCGCGAGGCCCGCTCGCGATGCTTCGTGCCACTGCGCGATGTGATCATGATAATCGGCACCTGGCTCAGCTCCGGATGGTCGCGGACATGGGCGGCGAACTCGAAGCCGTCCATACGCGGCATCTCCACATCCAGCAGGATCAGCTGCGGTCGCCGCTCCTCCAGCATCGTCACGGCATCGAGACCGTCGCGGGCCGTGACCACATCGTACCCATGGCGGGCGAGCAGACGCGCGGTGACCTTGCGGATGGTGATCGAGTCATCCACGACCATGACGCGTGGGGCGCCGGCAATCTCCGCCGGCATACCCGTGTCGACGGTGCCCGCCGTAGCCGCCGCGAAACGCACCAGCATGCTCAAGTCGAGGATCAGCATGACCGAGCCATCGCCCTGCAGGGTGGCACCAGCGACCCCCGGGATGCGGCTCAAGACCGGGCCTACCGATTTCACGACCACTTCCTGGCTTCCGAGCAACCCGTCGATCCGCAGCGCCACGCGCTGATCGTCAGCGCGCACCAGCAACAGCGGGAACGCGTGGTCCGGCAGATGGCTGGCGCTGGCCTGCGTCTCGATCCCCATCAGGTCACCCAGGGCCCGCACGGCATAGTCCTGACCCGCGTAAGGATAGCTCACATGCCCGTCGCCGCTGGCCACGACCTCGTCCGCATGCGCCCGCACGACGCCCTCCACGGACGCCATGGGCACGGCGAAGGTCTCCTCGCCCACCTGAACCAGCAATGCCTGCGAGATCGCCAGCGTAAACGGCAACCGCATGGTAAAGCGCGAGCCTCGTCCGGGCGTGGATTCGATCTCCAGCGTGCCGCCCAGCTGCTTGACGTCGCTGTTCACCACGTCCAGCCCCACCCCGCGACCGGCCACCTGCGACACCTCCGCGGCGGTGGAGAACCCGGACTGCAGGATCAATTGCAGGGCCTGGGCATCGGTAATCTCGGCATCGGAGGCCAGCAGCCCGCGCTCCACGGCTCGCGTGCGGATGGCATGGGCATCAATCCCGGCGCCATCGTCCGTCACTTGCAGGCGGATCTCGCTGCCTGACTGTTCGAGCGACACCCCGATCTGGCCCGTTTCCGACTTGCCGGCCGCGCGCCGCGCGTCGCTGTCCTCGATCCCGTGCGCAATCGCATTGCGCAGCAGGTGCTCAAGCGGGGCGACCAGCCGTTCCAGCAATGCGCGGTCGAGCTCGGCCCCCTGCCCGGAAAACTCCACACGGACCGACTTGCCCATGTCGTCGCCGGCCTGGCGTACCACGCGCCGCAGGCGCGGGGCCATACGTGCGAACCGCACCATGCGCTGGCGCATCAGCTGGTCCTGGAGATCGGTCCCCACGCGACGCTGCTGCAGCAGGATGCCGCCGGCATTCTGTAGCTCGTCACCCACGTCCTGCTTCAGGGCCTCAAGGTCACTGACACTCTCGGCCAGCGCACGCGAGAGCTGCTGGATCCCGGAATAGCGGTCCATCTCCAGCGGATCGAAATCCACCGCCTCGTCACCGCTCTCCTTCTCGACCCGGAACAGAATCTGCGCCTCGGTCTCGATCTCGAGCTTGCGCAGCTGCTCGCGCAAGCGAGCGATCGTCCGCTCCAGTTCATCGACCTGACCTTCGACGCGACCCACGGTTTGCTCGAAGCGACGATGAAAGGTCGCAAGCTCGCCGGCATGATTGACCAGCGCATCCAGCACCTCGGCATCCATGCGCACCTGGTCCTGGATACGGCGCGCCTCCATCGGCACGGGGTGCGCGACCGTCTCCGACTCGTCGTCGTCCGTCAGGAGGGCCGCGGGTTCGATCTCCTCGGCCTCACTGCGGGCGGCCGGCTGGCTCTCGAACTCTTCGCCGCCACCGGATGCCCACTCGCGCAACGCCGGCAGGGTCTCGCTGGCCTCTTCGTTCGTCTGCCAGCTACCGACCCCGCGCTCGACCAGGTGCTGGACATCGGTCAATGCGCGCTCGACCAGCCGGAAGAATCCTTCTCGGGGCTCCAGTCCGGTCTCGGTCTCCACGCCCAAGGCACTTTCCAGGGCATGGGCAATCGCCCCTACCACCTCGAAACCAGCCATCCGGGCACTGCCCTTCAGCGTATGCACCTCGCGCTGGAAGGCATTCTGATCCGGCCCCGGACGGCCGCCGGCCTCGCGCCACGATGCCAGGGCCGCGAACGCGGCCTCCAGGATATCGCGGGCCTCTTCGATGAATACCTCGGCGAACTCCGGATCGATCTCTTCCTCCGGCTCCACCTCCAGCCCGGCATCCGGCTCGCCCGCCAGCCCGGCGTCGTCGGGCTCGGCGCCCACCGCTTCGGCCTCCGCTGGCTCGGGCGTCAAAGGCGTCGCGGACTCGACATCCGGTTGCGGTGGCTCGAGCGCCGATCCGAGCCCATCCGACTGTGGCGGCTCGGAGACCTGCTCGGCGGCATCCTCGTCGGCAGCACGCAGCAACTGCTCGGCGGTCGCATGGTCGAGGAGCTCGTAGACCTCGGGCGACCACTCGGGTGGTGCCTCCGTCTTGACCGGGTCAGGGTGCTCGTCGGCCACTGCATCTGCCACGTAGCGCTCGAGTTCGGCGAGCAGAGTCTGAGCTCGCGCCGCCAGCGGCCACTCCATCTCGCGATGGATGCGCACGATGCGCTCGAACGGCCCGCAAACGGCGTAGATGCCGCGGATATCGGCCGTTCGGGCACTACCGTTCAGGGTATGCAGTGCACGTTCGAGCTCGTGATTCGGCACCCTGTCGGGCCGGTTCCCGGACGCGTCGATCCATTCGCGAAGGGTAGCCAGATGGGTACGGGCCTCGGCCGAGAACACCTGCCAGAGTTGCGGGTCAGTACCCGCGTCCTCGGGCAACTCGAGCGTTTCGTCGTTCGTTTCCAGCGCGGGCTCCACGGGGACACCCGACTCGAGCTCGGCCTCGGGCCCGTCCAGCGACACCCCCAGCTCCTGTGAATCCAGGTCGAGCGGCTCCGCCGACTCCAGTTCTTCTTCCGGGGCCTCCAGAATGGGGGCCGCCGGCCATTCGGGCTCGGCCCCGCCTGCGGCAGGCTCGAGGGCATCCATACTGCGCGCGAGCTCGGCAAAATCGTCCTCGGCACCGGCCGGCACCTCGGCGGCTTCTTCCGCCGGCTCCATCTCGCCGGACAGCAGTGCCTGCAGACGCAAGGCGATATCCAGCACCGGGGTGTCCGGGCCGGCATCATCCCGGACTTCTGCTACCAGGCCCGGCAGGACTGCAATCGCATCCTCAAGTGCCTGGATGGTCGCGAAGTCCGCCTCTTGGCCGCCTTCCAGCAGGCGATTCAGGAATGACTCCACAACCCAGGCGAATTCGCCCAGACGCAAGGCACCCGCCAGGCGGCCGGAACCCTTGAGCGTATGGAAGGAACGACGGATCACCGTCAGGGCATCCATGTCGGAGGGCGCGGCCTGCCAGCGCGGGAACTGCTCACCGAGGCTTTCGATCTCCTCGTCGGCTTCCTCGAGGAAGATATCGAGAATCTCGGGATCGATATCCGGCCCCCGGACCTGCGAGGACAACACAGACTCGTCGTAATGCAGATGTTCTGCACTCGAGACTTGCACCGGGGCCGGATTGGTTTCGGATACTGTCTCCTGCTCCGGGATATTCTCCTTGGCCTCACCAAACACGGCCAGCGGCTCCTCCTGTCCCGCGACCTCTTCAACGTCGTCACCCGGCGAGGCCCCTTCCCCGCTCGCACCCACGGACACATCGGTCAGTGAAACGGGGCGTTCGGCCCCATCGCCACCGGAGATGGCACCCAGACGCTGCAGTGCGGCCACGCCCCGCTCGTGGACACTATCCAGTTCGCGCCAGGGCTGCCCGGAGGACTCCAGCGCCAGCTCGATCGAGCTCAACACCTCCGCCAGCGCCCCGACCTCGTCCTCGCCCAGGTCCTGTGCCGCCAGCCCGGCGTCAGCGCGGGCCTCCAGGTAGCGGATCAACGGCTGCAACAGGGCCTGCAGGGCCTCGAAACCACCGATCGACATCGCACCGTCGACCCGCTCCAGCGCACCGCGGGCCTCGCGCAACCCGTTATCCGCGCCTTCCCCGGAGAGGTACCCGAGCAAGGTATCGCGCACACGCCGCACGTCCACCAGAGCCTCCTGGTAGACCGCCGCGGCCAGATGGCGATCGAAGTCGGCACGCGGGCCGCTGGCCGCGCGCCGACGCAGGCCCGATTCGAGCAGCGACTCCAGCGCCAGGAGATGCTCGGCCAACTCCATGTCGACCTGTTCATCGGAGTGCCCGGCCCGCTCCGGCGTCAGGGTCTCTGTCAGGGCATCGGTGTGGCGCTGCCCCGCCTCCAGGCCGAGCAGGCTCAGGGTCGAGCCGATACGCTCGACCTGTTCGCTCAGACTGGCCAGCTCCTCGTGGCCGCGCTGTTCCGAGCGCATCAGCACATCCAGGCGCTCTCGCACCTCGGCCAGGTCATCTTCCAGGGCGGCGCGCAGATTCTGATAAACCGCCTGGCCGACCCCTCCGCCGTCGTCGCCTTGCAGCGCGTGCAGACCGAACACCTCGCGCACCGCGCGCGCCTGCTCGCCATCGGAGCTTGACCCCGCAATGTGGAACAGCAAGGTCTTGATCAGGTCATCCGGAATGGCGTGATCGGGCTCCGAGCCATCGTCGTGCGACTCGCAGTGCTCGCTGAGGATGCCCAGGTAGCGCCCGAGCTCGCGGTCCACGCGCCCGATCAGGCGGCGAATGTCGGTACCGGCCTCGAGGCCCTCGTCGGCGAGCGACTCCAGGATGCCACCGGTAATCCAGAACAGGCGCCGGAGATCCCCGGGCGGGACCATTTCCTCGATCTGCTGTGCAACGGGCTTCAGGCGGCGGGCCGCCGCGGTCACATCACCGCGGACCAGCTCGAGAAGCTCGCGCTGAAATCCCCGACGGGCCTCCTGCAGGCGCCGTGCGCGCTCCTGAGGCTGTGGCGCCTCGCCACCGGCCCCAACGCGACCGTCGTCCACCGCCTGCAGATCCGGCATCAGGGCCGCGACGTCCATCAGCAAGGTGGCGCCCCGCGCTGCCCGCAGCTCGTTGAGCAGCGGGACCAGGATCATCGGCGAAGGCAGTTCCGAGTCGCCCTCCTGCTCAAGGTAGTCGGGCAACTGCAGCGCGGCACGCAAGAGCGCCTCGGTTGCCTCCGGGCTGGGCGGCTCGGCCCCCTGCTGCAGATCCATCACCTGCAACATCTCGTCGCAGATCAGGACCACGCTCTCGACCTGCACCATGGTCAGGGTGCCGCGAATCTGCTCCAGTCCCGCGCGGGCCTCCTCCAGACACTCGCCACAGGCGGGGTCCTCGGCATAACGACGCAGGGCGTCCTGGAGCTCGACAAAGAGCTTGTCGAGTTCGTCGCGGACCCAATTCAGTGCGCTGGGTGCCATATCTGGGGCCCGGCGTCAGGCGCGCTGCTCGTTCGGGACGGTTTCCTCGGACGACGCATCGGGCGCGGCGGCAGCCTCGCCAGGCTCGGGTAGCGTCGGGTCGGGGAGCTTGAAGTCCGACACCGAGGACTGGAGCTGCGCGGACAGTTGCGCCAGGTCGCCGATGGCGGCCGCGGTGGACTGGGTGCCCTGGGTGGTCTCCGAGGTGATCTCGCGGATCTGGCCCATGATCGAGGTCACGTTGCGCGCCATCTCGGACTGCTGGCGCGCCGAGTTCGCGATCCCGTCGATCAGGTCCGCCAGATCGGCAGAGACCTGCTCGATCTCGGCCAGCGCCTCGCCCGCTGCCTGGGCCATCTCGGCCCCGGACACCACGTTGGCGGTACTTTGTTCCATCGACGAGACCGCCTCGCTGGTATCCGCCTGGATCGCTTTGACCAGACCCTCGACCTGACGGGTCGCCCCGGAGGAGCGTTCCGCGAGGCGCTGGACCTCGTCCGCCACCACCGCGAACCCGCGACCCGCCTCGCCTGCGGCGGATGCCTGGATCGCCGCGTTCAACGCAAGCACGTTGGTCTGTTCAGCGATGTCATTGATCAGCCCGATGATGTCGCCGATCTCCTGCGAGGATTCGCCCAGGCGCTTGATCCGTTTCGCGGTCTCCTGGATCTGCTCGCGGATAGTGTCCATCCCCTCGATCGAGCGGCGCACCGTGGCCGCCCCCTTGGACGCGATTTCCACGGAGTTTCGTGCCACCTGGGCCGACTGCCCGGCATCCTGCGCGACTTTGTCGACCGAATGGCTCACCTCGTCGATCGCGTCGTTCGCCTGCTGGATCTCGCGGGCCTGTTCCTCGGACTTCTCGGCCAGCCCGAGCACCTGCGAGCGGGTGGCGGCCGAGGATTCGCTGATATCCGCCGCCACCGTGTTGATGGTCGCGACCAGCGTTCGCAGGTTCTCGATCGCGTAGTTCATCGAGTCCGCGATCGCGCCAGTGAAGTCCTCGGTCACGGTCGCGTTGACGGTGAGATCCCCGTCTGCGAGGTTCATCATCTCGTCGAGCAGGCGCAGGATCGCCTGCTGGTTACGTTCATTCTGCGCCTCGGTCTCGGCCAGTTCGCGCTTGGTGTCGCGATAGAGGAACAGGCCCATCGCGATCAGCAGCAACAGCGCCAGGCCACCCAGGGCGAAGCCGACCAGGGCGATCACACCCGCCTGTTCGGCCTCCCGGTTCAGGGCGACTTCCAGGCCACCGGTCACGTCCAGCATTGCCCCCGAGCGGGCCTCGACGGCCGAGGCCGCAGCGTTGATCTCGAAAATCTGCGACGAGGTATCCAGCACCCCTTCGACCGCCTCGCTGAAGGCGATGAACAGGGTCGCGATCTCCTGCAGAGTGCGCTGGGTCTCGGCATCGTTAACACGCTCGATGCCCAGGGGCTCGAAGCCCTCGATCAGGCCGTCGAGCACACGCCCGTACAGCGTGGCATCACGCTCGAAGCGCTCGATCGCGGTGGCCGCGGCCGCACCACCCTGCAACACCTGGTTGAGGTTGTTGGCGATACGCTGAATCAGCATCGTCTGGCGCGAGGCCACATAGATCTGCTCCGGCGATTCCCCAATCTGGACCATACGCCGCACGACGTCATCGGACAGGCGTGCCAACTCCGGCGAGAAGGCCTCCACCGCCTCGGAGAATTCCGTCACCTGCTCGATATCATCCGAGCCCACGATGACGGTGGTGACGTCGTCGCGATAAAGCGACCACTCGCGATTGACGGCCGCGAGCTCACTGGAGACCGCCTCCGGCAGCGGCAGCAGGCCGTCGCCACCATCGCGCAGGCGCTCGAGCTGGTCGTCGAAGCGATTACGCAACTCCGTGATATCGGTAATCGCCTGTTCGGAGCCCCCGGCCGCTTCCAGAGTACCCGTCGCCAATCGCTGCGAAAGCAGCTGCATCTCGCTGGCCAGGGCAACACGGTCGCGATACTGACTTTGCTCGAATTCGTGGTAGGTAAAGGCCACGCCCGTCGCGATCAGGGCCAGCACCAGCAGCCCCCCGAGGACGATATTGCGCAAGCGTCGACTCGATCCCATACGTCAAACCCCCTGTTGCAGCCCGTCGGCTCCGCTTATACAGCTGCCGCGGTCTGTTCGGTATTCGATGCCCCAGCCAGCTCCATGCCGGCAAAGCGATTGGTGTCATTCAAAAGCAGATCCAGATCCAGCACCGGGTGCAGTCGGTGCCCGAGATCGAATCCGCCGGTAATAAAGGGGCGCACGCCATCAGGCACCGACACCTCCAGTCGCCGTTGCGAAGGAATGCAGCGACGCATGCCCTCGACCTGGCTCACCAGCAACCCGGCCATCCCGTGCCCCTGAGGGGCCACCACCACACGCTGCCCGCTCGCGTCGTGCGGCAGCGGGGTGTCCAGCAGCAGCTTGCCCATATCGAAAACCGGCAGGACCAGCCCGCGCAGATTCCCCACACCCAGCACGGCCGGATCCGCCAGCGGCACGCGCGTCAGCGACAGCGGATCGGCCACCTCGGCGATCGAGTCCATGTCGACCAGAAAACGGAAATCGGCGACACGGAGCAACACCCCGCGCCAGCCCGTGCCGATATCCCGTCGCAGTTCACGGTTCACGCGACGCCCTTCGCGATCAAGACTCGCGAGCAGGGCGTAGGGCGTGGACCTCTCGACCTTCATGCGTTGAGGTACTTCCCGATGGTCTGCAGCAGCTCCTTCTCCGCCACCGGCTTGGTGATGTAGTCCCGGGCCCCCTGGCGCATGGCCCAGACCCGGTCCGTGGCCTGGTCCTTGGTGGACACCACGACCACGGGTACATGCGAGGTCTCGTCGGATTTCGACAAGTCGCGGGTGGCCTGGAAGCCATTGAGCCCCGGCATCACCACATCCATCAGCACCAGATCCGGGACCTGTGCTTTGGCCGCGGCCACGCCCTCCTCGCCGCTTTCAGCCGTGGTCACGGCATGGCCATGCTTTTCCAGCATGGTGCGCAGGACATGGATCTCGGTCGGGGAGTCATCAACGATCAGGATGCGGGCCATGGGTCGTTCCTTGTCGGCATCTTGTGGTGCGGCGGGTTTCAGCTTCCTGCCGGGCGAGTGTACTGGCGCATCGCACCCAGGAGGTCATCCCGGGTGAAGGGCTTGGTCAGGTAATCCTCGGAGCCAACCACGCGGCCCTTGGCCTTGTCGAACACGCTGTCCTTGCTCGACAGCATGATGATCGGCGTAGCCCGGAACCGTTTGTTGTTCTTGATCAGGGCACAGGTCTGGTAGCCATCCAGACGCGGCATCATGACATCGATGAAAATGATATCCGGGTTGGAGTTGGCCACCTTGGACAGGGCCTCGAAGCCATCCACGGCCGTAATCACGTCCGCACCGTGCTTCTGCAGCAAGGATTCGGCGGTGCGCCGAATGGTCTTGCTGTCATCAATCACCATGACTTTCAGCCCCTGAAACTCGGCAGCCGATTCCGCTTCTGCCAGTGCGTTCGCCACCCTGCTCCCCCTGAAGGCTCTCTGCGCCCCCGAATCTATCGGAAGCTCGAGTCCGTGACAAACAGCACCCAATGATATTGCCTGCCCCCGCGAGCAGCGCAAGGAGTGCGAGCGAGCGCACACAGTTGCCCTGCCTCGACGGAGATCCATGAGGGCCGCGATGACATGGCATACTCGGGCCACACTTCGACACCGCGGAACCGCTCGTGGCGCATGACATCGCTGTCCTGATGGACCCAATCACCAGCATCAAGCCCTGGAAGGACACCACCTTCGCCATGCTGCTCGCCGCCCAGGCACGCGGGCACCGCCTGCACTACCTGGAACCCGGCGACCTGTGGATCGAAGAGGGGCGCGCGCAGGTCCGCAGCCGCCCGGTGGCAGTGCGCGACCAGCGCGAGGACTACTACACCCTGGGGCCCGAGCAAGAAGGCGACGCCAGCCGCTTCGATCTCCTGCTGATGCGCAAAGATCCGCCGTTCGACCTCGAGTACATCTACGCCACCTACGCCCTGGACCTGGCCGAGCGGGACGGCGTGCGCGTGGTCAACCGACCCGGGGCCCTGCGCGACGTGAACGAGAAGGCCTTCGCCACGCATTTCGTCGACTGCGGGCCACCGACCCTGATCACCCGCGACCGCGCGCGCATCCGCGCCTTCCTCGAGCACCACGGCGACATCGTCGTCAAGCCGCTGGACGGCATGGGCGGGGCCTCGGTGTTCCGCATCCGCGAGGGCGACCCCAACCTCTCGGTCATCCTCGAGACCATGACCGAATTCGACCGGCGCACCATCGTCGCCCAGCGCTTCCTGCCGGAATACACCGCCGGCGACAAGCGCATCATCCTGATCGGGGGTGAACCCTACGATCATGCACTGGCACGGATCCCGGCCGAGGGCGAGACCCGGGCCAATCTGGCCGCCGGCGGGCGTGGCGAAGCCGTTCCCCTGACCGATCGCGACCGCTGGATCTGCGCGCAGATCGCCCCCGAGCTCAAGCGCCGAGGCCTGGACTTCGTCGGCATCGACGTGATCGGCGACTACCTGACCGAGATCAACGTCACCAGCCCCACCGGCGTGCGTGAGCTCGATGCCGCCCGCGGCGACGATCTCGCCGGCCATTTCATCGACTACCTGACCCATCCCTGACCCCGCGAGGTGATGCCCATGCCGATCCCGTTTCCGCGCACCCGCCAGGCCTTCCTTGGACCGATCCTGCTCGCCGCGCTGGCCCTGGCCGGCTGCGACCGCGACACACCGGACACCGAGACCCTGAATTTCTTCGCCTTCGGCACGATCGTGGATGTCACGCTCTACCCCGCCGGGGCCTACGACCTGGAGGCGCTGGAATCCGAGTTGCAGGCCGAACTGGAGATCCTGCATACCTCCTGGCATGCCTGGGAGCCGGGATCGCTCGGACGTACCAATGAACTGCTGGCGCTTCGGGCCGAGTTCAGCGCCCCGCCCTCTGTCCTGCCACTGATCGAACGTGGCAAGGAAATGGAAGAGCTGAGCGACGGCCTGTTCAACCCGGCGCTGGGCAAGCTGATCGCCGCCTGGGGCTTTCATCAGGACGAGCCCGAGGGCCCGCCACCGGACGACGACACCCTGGAGGCGCTGCTAGAGGATACGCCCAGCATGCGCGACGTCGAACGCAACGGGGTACGTCTGCGCGGCCAGCACGCGGACCTGCAACTGGACTTCGGGGGGCTCGCCAAGGGTCTCGCCGTCGAACGCATGCTCGACCTGTTGCAGGGCCAGGGCGTGGAGGCCGCGATCTTCAACGCCGGTGGCGACCTCATGACCCTCGGTCGCCCCACGGACCGGGCATGGCAGGTCGCGATCCGCCACCCGCAGGGCGGCATTCTCGGGAGCATCGAGCTTGATGCAGGCGAGGCGTTGTTCAGCTCCGGCGACTACGAGCGCGGCTACGAATGGGAAGGCGAACACATCCACCATGTGATCGACCCGCGCAGCGGGCGCCCCAGCGAAGGCATCCACGGCGCTACCGTGCTGCACAGCGACCCCGCCCTGGCCGACGCCGCCGCGACCACGCTGATGATTGCCGGCCCCGAGGAATGGCCGCGCTACGCCCGCAAGATGGGTATCGAGGCCGCCCTGGTGGTACTCGATGACCGCATCGAGGCGACCCCGGCGATGGCCGAACGCGTGCGCCTGGAAGAAGGCCAGCCCTCGCTCGAGGAGCGCCAACTGCCGTGACGTTTTCTGGCCTGCGCTGGGGTGACGGGGTGATCGCCACCCTGGCCAGTGGCGTTGTGGTCGCGGCCTTTGCCCTCGCCTACCTGCCGGATAGCGAGGCCTCCATGCTGGTCATCACCCAGACTGGCGAGCCGCCGCGGCAGGAACCCCTGGACCGCACCCGCGAGATCGAGATTCAGGGCCCAGCCGGCATCACCCGCGTGCAGATCGAGCCGGGCAGGGCCCGCTGCGCCGACTCCCCCGGTACACGCAATATCTGCGAGAACAGCGGCTGGCTGCAGCGACACGGCGAGATCGCGGTCAGCCTGCCCAACCGGCTGACCCTGCAGGTGCAGGGCCGCGGCCCCGGCTACGACAGCCTTCATTACTGAGCCCGGCGTGACCGCCTCCACCCCCGACACGCTGACACAGCGCGACCGTGCGATCGCCGCGCTGGCCGCCATCGCCATCGGTGTCCAGGTCCTGGAGGCGGCGATCCCGAGCCCGGTTCCGGGCATCAAGCCGGGGCTCGCGAACATCGTGACCCTGATCGCCCTGCTGACCCTCGGCTGGCGCGCGGCGGTGGCGGTGACCCTGATCCGGGTCGTCGGCGCCGCCCTGCTACTCGGCACGCTGATGAGCCCCACCTTCTGGCTGTCGCTGGCCGGGGCCCTGGCCGCCCTGGCCGCGCTCGGCCTGCTGCGCCCACTGGCGCCTCGGCATATCGGCGCGCTGGGCCTCGCCATCGCCGCGGCGATGGCGCACATCACCGGCCAGTTCCTGCTGGCCTGGGGCGTGATCATCCCCCACCCGAACCTGCCACTGGTGCTACCCCCACTATTGCTGGCCGCTCTGATTACCGGCAGCGTGACCGGTATACTGGCAGCACACGTGCTCGCAGACCCCCGGATCCAGCGCCATGTCCGTCTCGCACGGCACCCTTGAACCCGAATCTCCGCAGCGTCGCGGCCAACTGGGCCCGATGCTGTTTCTGGCCGTGGTCGCGCATGCCCTGATCATCCTCGGCATCGGCTTCGCCGTGGACCCACTGGACACGCCTTCCCGCGAGCCCCTGGACGTGACCTGGGTGACCGACCCGGACGCGCAGGCGCCAGAGCCGGAAGAGGTCGAACGCATCGCCACCGAAGACCAGGCCGCCAGCGGCGAAGGCGAGGAAGTGCAGGAGGCGTTATCCCCGGAGGCCGAGACCGAGGGTGTCGGCGAACCGGAACCCGAGGGCGTCGAAGCCCCGCTGCCAGACCCGGGGCCACTGGTGATGGAGCCCGCCCAGCCGGAACCGGAGCCCGAACCCGAGGCCGTGGAGGCCGAGACGGACGAAGCGGAACCGACTGCCCCCGAGGTCGCCGAACCGGACCCGATCGAATCGCCCGAGGCGGAGGAACGCCCATCGGCCGCCGCGCTGATGAACCGGGGCCTGGACACCGCGCGCGCGGCCCCGGCCGAGGAGCGCCGCGAATTCTCCACCCGCGCCACCCGCACCCGCTACCTCGACAGCCTTGCTGCACGCAGCGCGCCGGAGGCCGCCTATCTGCAGTCCTGGATCAACAAGGTCGAGCGCGTCGGCAACCTGAACTACCCCGACGAGGCCCGCCGCCGGGGCCTGTCCGGCACACTGGTGCTGTCGGTCCGCCTGAACCCGGATGGCGAGCTGATGAACATCGAGATCGCCCGCAGCTCCGGCGAACCGGTGCTCGACCAGGCCGCGATGCGCATCGTGGAACTGGCCGCCCCTTATGCCCCCTTCACCGAGCAGATGCGCGAGGAATACGACGAACTCGTGATCACCCGGACCTGGGCCTTCCGCCGCGACCAGATGGAGCAGATTCGCTAGCAAGACACGAGGAACATCCGGGCTCGAGTTCCTTGCGGCATCACGGAGCAGCGCCGATACTGAACACATGACGCAAGCCCCTTCCAGCTCGAGCGCGGCCAGCCTGCGCGATCACTTCCTGATCGCGATGCCGAGCCTGAACGATGGCTACTTCAGCCATGCGGTCACCTATATCTGCGATCACGACGCCGAAGGGGCCCTGGGGCTGGTAATCAACCAGCCCACCGAGCTTTCGCTACGCGACCTGCTACAACACGTCGATCTCGAGCCTCGCGACGAGCTGCCGGAGATCCCGGTCTACCGGGGCGGCCCGGTCCAGCCCGAGCACGGCTTCGTGCTGCACACTGGAAAGCCCGAGTGGCGGGGCAGCCAGCCCATCACCGACTCCATCGTGCTGACCACCTCGCGCGACATCCTGGAGGCTATCAACGAGGGCCGCGGCCCGAGCCGTGTCCTCATTGCCCTGGGACACGCCGGCTGGGGACCGGGGCAGCTCGAGAGCGAACTGGCCGAAAACGCCTGGCTAACCACCCGCGCCGATGCCGACATCCTGTTCGACCACCCCAGCGCCGAGCGCTGGGCCGCGGCGGCCAAGCTGATCGGCATCGACGTCAACCTGATCAGTTCCGCGCCCGGCCACGCCTGAGGCGGGCCCGGCAACGTCATGGGGCTTCTGGCCTTCGACTACGGCCGCCGGCGGATCGGGATCGCGGTGGGCGAGGAACTGACCGGTGCAGCGCGCGGACTGCGCACGCTCAACACCGATTCACCGGAACTCTGGTCCGTGATCGACACTCTGGTGAGCGAGTGGGCACCCGAGGGCTTTGTCGTCGGCTGGCCCACCCAGGCGGACGGGAAGCCCACGCCGCTGGCGAAACGCATCCGCGCGTTCGGGGCCGCCCTCGAAGCGCGCTACGGCCAGCCGGTATACTGGTACGACGAGCATCTGACATCGCACCTGGCCCGCGAGCGCAGCGGGCGGGGACGCCACGACCCGGGGCTGGACGCCCACGCTGCCGCGGTCATCCTCGAAGGCTGGTTTCAGGAGAACGCATGAAGACGCCGGACGTCCCAACCCTGCTCGACAGCATGGCCGAAAAGGCACGCCAGTATCTGGACAAGCGCGGGATCGACAACCCGATGGTGGTCGGCATCCACTCCGGCGGTGTCTGGATCGCGGAGCACCTGCGCGAACGCCTCGGGGTGGAAAGGCCACTGGGCAAGCTGGATATCAGCTTCTACCGCGACGACTTCTCCCGCATCGGCATGCATCCGCAGGTCCGCCCGTCCGAGCTGCCGGAGGACCTGGACGGCGTGCATGTCCTGCTGGTGGATGACGTGCTCTACACCGGGCGCACGATCCGCGCCGCCCTGAACGAGCTGTTCGACTACGGGCGCCCCGCCTCGGTCACGCTCGCCGTGCTGGTCGAGCGCGACGGGCGCGAGCTGCCGATCGCCGCCGCGATCGTCGGGGAACACATGGAACTCGGCACCCGGGAGCAGATCAAGCTGCGCGGCCCCGAACCCCTGCGCCTGGAGCGCGTCACCCTGGAGACCGATGGGGACGCCGACGCATGAGCGATACCGTGGTTACCCCGGTCCTGGCCGGGGCTGCCCGCCTGCCGGAGCCGGGCCCGTTGCCCAATCGCCTGCAGCTGACCGATGACGGCCAGCTGCGCCACCTGCTGACCATCGAGGGCCTCAACCGCGATCTCCTGAACGAGATCCTGGATACCGCCGAGTCGTTCGCGAACATGAACGAGAAGGCGGTCAAAAAGGTCCCACTGCTGCGCGGCAAGACCATCGTCAATCTGTTCTTCGAGGCCAGCACCCGTACCCGCACCACCTTCGAACTGGCCGCCAAGCGCCTGTCCGCGGACGTGCTCAACATCAACATCAGTACCTCCTCGGCGGTCAAGGGCGAGAGCCTGCTGGATACTCTGCGCAACCTCGAGGCGATGAACGTGGACATGTTCGTCGTACGCCACGAAGAGAGCGGGACCGCGCATTTCATCGCCCGCCATGTCGCCCCCGGCATCAGCGTGCTGAACGCCGGAGACGGCCGCCACGCGCACCCCACCCAGGCCCTGCTGGACATGTTCACCATCCGCCGGCACAAGGGCGACTTCACCAAGCTGAAGGTCGCGATCGTCGGCGACATCCTGCACTCGCGCGTGGCGCGCTCGCAGATCCACGCGCTCAACATCCTGCAGACCGGCGAAGTGCGCGTGGTCGCGCCCTGTTCGCTGCTGCCGGCGGATGTCGACCAACTCGGCGTGCACGTCTACAACAACCTCGACGCGGGACTGAAGGACGTCGACGTGATCATCATGCTGCGCCTGCAGCGCGAGCGCATGGAGCACGCCCACCTGCCCTCCGAGCATGAGTACTACCAGTTGTTCGGACTGACCTCGCGCCGCCTGCAGCTGGCGCACCCCACCTGCCTGGTGATGCACCCGGGCCCGGCCAACCGCGGGGTGGAGATCGAGTCCGCGGTGGCGGACGGGCCGCACTCGGTGATCCTGCAGCAGGTGACCTACGGCATCTCGGTCCGCCAGGCCGTGATGTCCATGGTGATGGGGGCGCATCAGTCATGAGTGTGCTGATCGAGAACGTACGAATCATCGACCCGGCGGACGACTACGACGAGGTCGGGGCGCTCTGCGTGCAGGGCGCCGAGATCCTTGCGCGAGGCCAGATACCGGACGGCTTCGAGCCGCGCCGGCGCATTGATGGCAGCGGGCTGTGGCTGTTCCCCGGCCTGATCGACCTTTCCGCGCGCATGCGCGAGCCCGGCGAGGAGCACAAGGCCACCATCGCCAGCGAGACGCTGGCCGCCGCGCGCGGGGGCATCACCAGCGCCGTGATTCCCCCGGATACCGATCCGCCCATCGACTCCCCGGCCGAAATCGAGCTGATTGCGCGCCGCGCCCGGCAGGCCTGCGGCGTGCGGGTCTACACCCTGGGCGCCCTGACACAACGCCTGGAGGGGCAGCAGCTGGCCGAGATGGCGGCGCTGCAGCAGGCGGGGGCCCGCGGTGTGAGCAACGCCCACAAGCCGCTGGCCAGCCTGCTGGTGCTGCGCCGAGCCCTGGAATATGCGACCACCTTCGGCCTGACCATCGTGCTGCCCGCCCAGGACCTGTCGCTGACCGGCTCGGGCTGCATGCACGAAGGCGCGGTCTCCACGCGCCTGGGCCTGTCGGGCATCCCCGAGGCAGCCGAGACCGCCGCGCTGGGCGCCATCCTGGCCCTGGTCGAACAGACCGGGGCGCGCGTACACGTCGCAAGGCTGTCGACGCGCCGCGGGGCCGAGATGATCGCCAAGGCGCGCGCCGAAGGCCTGCCGATCACCGCCGACGTCGCCGCCCACCAGCTATTTCTGACCGAAGTCGACGTGGCCGAATACGACCCGAACGGCCATGTCATCCCTCCGCTGCGGGCCCAACGCGACCGTGACGGTCTGCGAGCAGCCGTCGCGCGCGGCGATATCAGCGCCATTTGCTCGGACCACCAGCCGCACGAGGCGGACGCCAAGCTCGGCCCGTTCGCCGGTACCGAGCCGGGCATCTCGGCCCTGGAGACTTTGCTGCCTCTGACCCTGCGCCTGGTCGAGGATGGCCTTCTCAGCCTGGGCGAAGCACTGGCGCGCGTGACGTCCGGGCCCGCGGAAATTCTTGGTTTCGAACAGGGCCGGCTGGGCGCCGGCGCGCGCGCCGATTTCGTTTTGTATGACCCCACCGCGCTTCAGGAGGTCCGACAGCAGGACTGGCTGAGCGCCGGGCGCAATTCGCCGTTTTTCGGCTGGACCTTCTCCGGCCAGGTTCGCGAGACCTGGGTAGCGGGCCGTCCGGCCTGGACCCAGCCCACTGAGGGAAACACTGAATAATGTACACGCTCGCGTTGGTACCCCAGGTTTTCCGAGACAAGGCGCGTCGTGCAGCGGGTAGTGGTTCTACCCGCAAGCGGCGCAACGCCGGATCGGGGAACCTGGGGTACCAACCCCACAAGCCATTAAAGCAGGGGCTCGGCCGCTTTTGCGCGCGCACGGCGTTGCGGCTCCCTTGTGCAGAGTCACTGCACGGCAGTCACCGCGCCTTGTTCGCACGCAAAAGCGACTCGAGCGCGAGCGTGTACATTATCCAGTGTTTCCCTAAGGACAACGCATGACCCCCACCGGCGCCGAACGCCCCCACCGCGGCACGATCTTTCAGGAGACCGCTCGCATCCTCGATCACCAGGATGCCGGGGCCGGTCAGTGGATCCTGCGCGTCCAGGCACCGGAATGCGCGCAGCGCGCCGCGCCCGGGCAGTTCGCCCACATCCAGTGTTCGCCGAACCTGCCGATGCGGCGCCCCCTGTCGATCCAGCGGGTCGACCGCGAGGCCGGGTGGGTCGAGTTCCTCTACAAGGTCGTGGGCGACGGCACGCAGGCACTGTCGCAGCAGCCGGTGGGCGATTCCCTGAGCGTACTGGGGCCGATCGGGGTCCCGTTCCGGCTGAACCCGGATCGTCCGCTGCGGCTGCTGCTCGGGGGTGGCGTCGGGATCCCGCCGATGGTCTTTCTGGCCGATCACCTGCGCCGCCAGGGCGAGGCGGGCCAGACCCGCGCGATCCTCGGCTCCGAGGTGCCGTTCCCGTTTCGGGCCAAGCCCTCGGAAATCCTCTGGCCAGGGCTGCCGGACGGGGCGATCGCGACCCTGCCGCTGTTGGAGGACTGGGGCGTGGCCTGCCGCCTGACCTCGAAGGCAGGCATCCCCGGTGCCCATGACGGCTTCGTGACCGATCTCGCCCGCGCCTGGCTCAAGACGCTCTCGCCTGTGGAACGTGATCAGGTCGAGCTCTATGCCTGCGGCCCGCACCCGATGCTCGAGGCCTGCGCGGAACTGGCGGCGGAGTTCGGCCTGCCCTGTCAGGTCTCGCTGGAGGAATTCATGGCCTGTGCAGTGGGTGGCTGCGCGGGCTGCACGGTACCGGTGCGCACCCCCGACGGCGTGGCGATGAAGCGTGTCTGCGTGGATGGGCCGGTGTTTGCGGCCGCCGATGTGTTCCCGGAGCCTGCGCGGGCCTGAGGGACAGGACGCACGGAGGGGTTCTTGGTAAGCGCCGGACACTGGGGAGCGCCCCTCCGAGATCCACATTGAGGAGCCGAGGGTGATGCGGTTCGCTTCGCTCAGCGCATCCTACCGGTCGGGGAGTTGAAGGTCTTCCTCGGCCTCGTCGGCCGCGGAGACGCCGCCGCCGAAGTTGAGGCGCCATTCGAGGTCGGCACGCGAGTCTGCCTTGTTCAGGGCCTCGTCCAGCATCACTCGGCCACCCTTGAACAGCTTGACGATGGCCTGATCGAAGGTCTGCATGCCCACCGAGCTGCCCTTGGCCATAATCTCCTTGATCTCGCTGATCTTCTCGTCGCGGATCAGTTCGGAGATATACGGCGTGTTCACCATGATCTCCAGCGCAGCCACACGCTGTCCGTCCTTGGTCTGCAACAGGCGCTGGGCGATGATCGCGCGCAGGTTCAGCGACAGATCCGAGAGGATCTGCGAGCGGTTGTCCTCGGGGAATAGATTGATCACGCGATCGAGCGCCTGGGTGGCATTGGTCGCGTGCAGGGTGGTCAGCACCAGGTGGCCGGTATCGGCGTAGGTCAAGGCCGCACGCATGGTCTCGCGGGAACGCACCTCCCCGATCATGATCACGTCCGGGGCCTCGCGCATCCCCTCCTGCAGGGCGTGATCATAGCTCGGGGTGTCGATCCCGACCTCGCGCTGGCCGACGATCGAGCGCTTGTGCGTAAAGAGAAACTCGATCGGGTCCTCGACCGTAAGAATATGACCGCTGGAATGCGTATTACGGTGATCAATCATCGAGGCGAGCGTGGTGGACTTCCCGGTCCCGGTCGCGCCGACGATCAGCACCAGCCCGTCATGGTGCGAGACGAATTCCTCCAGCACCGGGGGCAGCCCAAGCTGCTCGATGGTCGGGATGGACATGCGGATGAAGCGAATGACCATCGCGACCTCGCCGCGCTGGCGATAGACATTCACGCGGAAGCGTCCCAGACCCTCGCGCGAGACGCCAAAGTTGACCGCGGTCTCGCGCTCGAAGATCTCGGCCTGATGCTCGTTCATCATCTCGCGCGCGATGGCCTCCGCCTGACCGGGTGCGAGTGCCTTGCGCGAGATCGGCTGCAGGACCCCGTCGACCTTGATGCTCGCGGGCGCGCCGGTCAGGAAGAACAGGTCCGAGGCGGCCTTCTGCGCCATCAGGCTCAGGTACGGTTCGATCTGCATCTGGCTCATCGCTGATCTCCCGAAGGGTGCGGACCGTTAGCGGACACTGTAGTCCTCGGGACGGTCGTCCACGGACAGGCCCTCGCCCGTGTCCGCCACGGCCGGGGCACCGTCATCCTGTGCCCGCTGCGAGTCGAGCTTGATGCGCAGCCGCAGGTCGTTCACCGAATCGGCATTGCGCAGGGCCTCCTCGTAACTGATCTTGCGGGTCTCGTAGAGGTCGAACAGGGCCTGGTCGAAGGTCTGCATGCCCTGCTCGCGGGAACGCGAAATCAGCTCCTTCATCTCGTGCACCGCACCCTTCAGCATCAGGTCGGCCATCAACGGGGTGTTGATCAGGATCTCTACCGCCGGCACGCGGCCCTCGCCGTTCTCGTGCCGCACCAGGCGTTGCGAGATCACCGCTTTCAGGTTCAGCGACAGGTCCATCAGGAGCTGCTCGCGCCGATCCTCGGGGAAGAAGTTGATGATGCGGTCCAGCGCCTGGTTGGTGCTGTTGGCGTGCAGGGTGGACAGGCACAGGTGACCGGTCTCGGCAAAGGCGATCGCGTAGTCCATCGTCTCCCGATCCCGGATCTCGCCGATCAGGATCACGTCCGGCGCCTGACGCAGGGTGTTCTTCAGCGCGATCTCGTAGCCCTCGGTGTCCACGCCCACCTCGCGCTGGGTGATGATGCTCTTTTCGTGTTCGTGGACGAACTCGATCGGGTCCTCGATGGTGACGATGTGATCGGGGGCATTGCGGTTGCGATGGCCGATCATCGCGGCGAGCGAGGTCGACTTGCCCGAGCCGGTCCCCCCGACGAAGATCACCAGCCCGCGGCGCTCCATGGTGATCTTCTCCAGCTGCGGCGGCATCTGGATGTCCTCGAACTTCGGGATCACCGAGTTGATCGTGCGCAGCACCATTCCGGGGCTGCCGCGCTGAGTAAACACGTTCACGCGAAAGCGCGACACGCCCTGCAGGCCGATCGCGAAATTGCACTCCTGATGGCGCTCGTACTCCGCGGACTGCTTGTCGTTCATCAGTGCGCGCACCAGCGCCTGGGTATGCGAAGGCGTGAGCTTCTGCTCGGTCATCGGCACCACGCGGCCGTCAATCTTGGCCGCTGGCGGCATGCCGACCGTGATGAACAGGTCCGAGCCACCCCGGTCCACCAGGGCGCGGAGCAGGTCGTGCATGTACTTGATCGCCTTGTCACGATCCATGGTGCTTCTCCCCTTGCCGAATCCCCCGGGCGGGGGCGCGGGCTCAGAACGAATCCGGGTTGGCGGCCTTGCGCTTGGCGTCCTCGCGGCTGATCACGCCCTGCGCCAGCATGTCTTTCAGGCACTGGTCCAGCGTCTGCATGCCGGTGCCGGCACTGGTCTGGATGGTCGAGTACATCTGCGCGATCTTGTTTTCGCGGATCAGGTTGCGGATGGCCGGCGTGCCCAGCATGATCTCGTGCGCGGCGATACGCCCGCCGCCGATCTTCTTCATCAGGGTCTGCGCGATAACCGCCCGCAGCGACTCGGACAACATCGCCCGCACCATGTCCTTCTCGGCCGCCGGAAACACATCGACGATACGGTCGATCGTCTTGGCCGCGGAACTGGTATGCAGGGTGCCGAAGACGAGGTGCCCCGTCTCCGCCGCGGTCAGCGCCAGGCGGATCGTCTCGAGATCGCGCAGCTCGCCGACCAGAATGGTGTCCGGATCCTCGCGCAGCGCGGAACGCAGCGCCTCGGAAAAGCCGTGGGTATCGCGGTGCACCTCGCGCTGGTTGACCAGCGACTTCTTCGACTCGTGCACGAACTCGATCGGGTCTTCGATCGTCAGGATGTGGCCGTAGTCGTTCTCGTTGCGGTGGTTGACCATGCCCGCCAGCGTGGTCGACTTGCCCGAGCCGGTCGGGCCCGTGACCAGCACGATCCCGCGCGGATAGTTGGAGATATCCTCGAAGATGCGCGGTGCCGCCAGCTCTTCCAGCGTGAGCACCTTGGAGGGGATGGTACGGAAAACCGCCGCCGCGCCCCGGTCCTGATTGAACGCATTGACACGAAAACGCGCCAGCCCGGTGACCTCGAACGAGAAGTCCGTCTCCAGGAACTCCTCGTAGTCCTTGCGCTGGCGGTCGTTCATGATGTCGTAGATCAGGCCCTGGACCTCCTTGTGGTCCATGACCGGCACATTCACGCGGCGCATATCGCCGTCGATGCGCACCATCGGCGGCATGCCCGCCGAGATGTGCAGATCCGAGGCCCCGTTCTTGACCGCAAAGGCCAGCAGCTGCGTGATATCCATGCATCCCCCTGTACAACCGGAAACGAGCCGCCAGCCCCAGCGCCCCGCCCCGGGCGACGCCCTGCCGGGCCCCGCAGCGTGTGACGGACACCGCCCGCCTGGCGGCGGTGCCCTTACGTTTCACCGGACTATATCATAGGGCCATGAGCGCACCAGACCACGCATTCAGGGCCGTTCGCGAACGTATCGTTCACGCCTGCGAACAGGCCGGGCGCGACCCCGGCAGCGTGCACCTTCTGGCCGTATCCAAGACGCGTACGGCCGACGACATCCGCGCGTTGCATGCGCTCGGGCAGACGGCGTTCGGCGAGAACTACGTGCAGGAATTCATCGACAAGTTCGACGCCCTCGAGACCGGCCCGAAACCCCTGGGCCTCGAGTGGCACTATATCGGCGCACTGCAGAGCAACAAGACGCGCCCCGTGGCCGAACGCGCTCACTGGGTACACACCATCGACCGCGAGCGCATTGCCCGCCGCCTTTCGGAACAGCGCCCGGAACACCTGCCGCCCTTGCAGGTCTGCCTGCAGATCAATGTCTCGGGCGAGAGCCAGAAGGCAGGCGTCCCGCCGGAGGCTGCCGCCGCGCTGGCCGACACCGTCGCGAACCTGCCCGGGCTGACGTTACGGGGCCTGATGACCCTGCCGGCCGCCGAGAGCAATCGCGAGCGCCAGCGCCGGCCATTTGCCCGGCTGCGGCAGTTGAAGGACGAACTCAATGCGCGGGGACATGGCCTGGATACCCTGTCCATGGGCATGTCCGCCGATCTCGAGGCCGCGATCCTCGAGGGTGCCAGCCTGGTACGCATCGGCACCGCGCTGTTCGGGCCCCGCATCACACCCGAGAGAAACCAGTAAAAGAGGAGTCCGCATGACGGAACACCGCTTCGAAGTCGGCTTTATCGGCGCCGGCAACATGGGCGAAGCCCTGTTGCAGGGCCTGATCCAGTCCGGCCATGACGCCGAGCGCATCGCGATCGCCGACAAGAGCGCCGAACGCGTGCGCGATCTCCAGGCCCGCTACCCCGGACTGCAGGCCGCAAGTGCCGAGGCGCTCGCCGAGGACAGCGCCGCGCTGGTGCTCGCGGTCAAGCCGCAGACCCTGCCGGACCTGGCCCCCACGCTGCGCGAGGGCGTCACCCGCGGGCAGCCCCTGGTCATTTCGGTGGCCGCGGGCATCACCACGGCCCAGCTGGCCAGTTGGCTGGGTGACGGCACCCGCCTCGTCCGCGCAATGCCCAACACGCCGGCCCTGGTCGGCGCCGGCGTGACCGGCCTGTTCGCCGCCCCCACTGCGACCGCCGAAGACCGCGACACCGCCACCCGCCTGCTGGAGTCGGTGGGGCGGGCGATCCCGGTGGCGGACGAGGAGCTGATGCACGCGGTCACGGCGACCTCGGGCAGTGGCCCGGCCTATGTCTTTCTGATGATCGAGGCGATGCAGGACGCCGCGCAGTCGCTCGGGCTGCCGCCCGACACCGCGCTGGAGCTGACCCTTGGCACGCTGGCGGGTGCGACCCGACTGGCCGCCGAGAGCGACGAGCCGCCCGCCGAACTGCGCCACCGCGTGACGTCGCCGGGCGGCACCACCGAGCGGGCCTTGCAGGTGCTGGAGGATGGCGACCTGCGCGGACTCATGCGCCGCGCGATGGCGGCAGCGGCCGAGCGCTCGCGCGAACTCGGAAAGTAGGGGCTTCGTCCGCCGCGTTTCGGGCTGGGCCTGGTTCGTCATCCGGAGTTTACGGTGGCTTCGGCTAGCCGCCTGCCATGCGCTGTCTCGCCAGCGCGCCGCGAGGTACTTTCTTGCTTGCCCAAGAAAGTACCCAAAGAAGGGCACCCGGATTCCGCCCGGGGACCTTGCTCCAGGGCCCTCGGGCCGGCGGCGCTGAAACTCGCTACGCCTTTGGCTTCGCTCAGACAGTCAGCGCCCCCGTTTCTATTTTGAATCGTCCGTCCCGAGGACCCTTCCGCAAGGGGCTTCATACGGGGGGATAAGGTCAAGACAACGGCTGGCCTGACGTTCCTGCCAGTGGATAGAGGCTAGGCATTCGGACATCTTGGCACGCTCGGCCTTCGGCCTTGGCGTGCCGCGCCCGCCAGCGGGCGCCAGCCCCCCTCGTAGGATGCGGATGAGCGCAGCGAATCGCATCAGGGTTGCCCCAACGCCGGACCGGTGCGTTTCGCTGCGCTCAACCGCACCCTACAGCTCGGGGCTACCGCCTGTTTTGACCTTCCCTCCCGATATGAGCCCCTTGTGGAGGGCGTGACAGGCCGGACGATTCACAATAGACACGGGGCGCTGACTGTCTGAGCGAAGCCAAAGGCGCAGCGAGTTTCAGCGCCGCCGGCCCGAGGGCCCTGAAGCAAGGTCCCCGGGCGAATCCCGGGCGTGTTTCTTGGTTACTTCTTTGCACGAGCAAAGAAGTCCGTTTTTGATCAACAACTGGCGGGGTGCGCTGCCGAAACAGCGCATGGCAGGCAGCGGACCGAAAGCAAGTAAACACCAGATGCCGAACCCGGCCCAGCCTCAACGACGCTGAGGGCCAACCAGGGCACGCCAAGGCCCGCTAGCTGGTGGGCGGGAGAAGGCTACGCGTCGGGGAGGCCGAGGCGGCGCAGCCAGCGCGCCGGATCGCCGGCGCAGACCAGAAACTCGGGATTGAGCATGCTCTCCTTGGTGTTGTAGCGAAGCTCCTGCCCGTGGAGGTCCGTCACATGCCCCCCCGCGGCCCGCACGACCGCATGCGCCGCCGCGGTATCCCACTCGCTGGTCGGCCCCAGGCGCGGATAAATATCCGCGGCTCCCTCGGCCACCATGCAGAGCTTCATCGAGCTGCCCAGGCTCACCAACTCGTGCGTCCCAAGGCGTTCCAGAACCGCTTTGAGCCGCTCGGCCCCGTGCGAACGACTGCCCGCCACCAGCGGGTGCTCGGTATCAATACGGTCGCGTGCCACCTCGATGGCGCGCGGGGCCTCGGAACCATCGCGGCGGATGGCGCCGCCTCCAGCGTGGCCCGCATACAGACGCTGAAGCACCGGACTCCAGACCACGCCCATCAGCGGCTCGTGGTCATGGATCAGGGCAATGTTGACCGTGAATTCACCCGTACGCTTGACGAACTCGCGGGTCCCGTCCAGGGGATCGATCAGCCAGTAGGTCCGCCACTGCTTGCGGCGCTCGAATGGTACGTCCTGCCCCTCCTCGGAGAGGACGGGCCACTCCGGCGCGATCTCGCGCAACCCCTGTGCGATCACGCGATGCGCGGCCAGGTCGGCCTCGGTCAGTGGGGAGCGATCGTCCTTTTCGGTAACCGCGAAGCGGGTCTCGTAGACCTCGAGAATGGCATGGCCGGCATCCTCGGCCAGACCACCCACTTCCTGCATCAGGGCGGTCAGGGCCGCGTCCTTGGGCGGTTCGTTCATCGGGGCATCCTTTCTGATTCGAACGGTACGGAATGCGCGTACCTTGGCAGAACCCGGGTCAGGCGTCGAGAAAATCGCGCACCATATAAAGTGCCGCGATGGAACGGGCCTCGGTGCAATCCTCGCGGGTGACCAGTTCGCCCAGCCGGTCCAGCGACCAGGGTACGACCTCGATGGCCTCCGGCTCGTCACCCTCCTCGCGCTGGGGGTAGAGATCCTCCGCCACGATCAGATGGGTCTCGTGCGACATGTAGCCGGGCGCGACCGTCAGCGCGCCCAGGTGGGTCAGGCGGTGACCGCCATACCCGACCTCCTCCATGATCTCGCGGTTTGCCGCCACCAGGATGTCCTCGCGCGCCTCGATGCGGCCCTTGGGCAGGCCAAGCTCGTAGCGGTGGGTGCCGGCCGCGTATTCGCGGATCAGCAGCACGGTGCGATCCGGCTGCACCGGGGCGACGATGACTGCGCCGTTGCCCCGGCTGATCAGGCGCTCGTAACAGGTGCGCGCCCCATTGCTGAACTCGAGATCCAGCTCCTCGACCTCGAACAGCCGACTTCGGGCTACGGTCCGGCGGCCCTGGACATCCGGTTTGTCTCGACTCATAGACGTTTTATTCGGCGTTGCGCAGCCGTACCTGGGTTCTCAGTTCGCCCTCGAACAGGGTGTCGAGGATGATGCCATGGTCGGACTCGACGACGTCGAAGCCTTCCTGTGCCTCGGGGTGGGTCTCCTCCAGACGCAGGTCCAGATCCCCCCAGTTTACGGCCATGGTGACCCGCATGGGGAAGTAGCCATCCAGGAAACGCCGCACGAAGGGCCCGTTCTCCATCGTGTAGACGCCATCACCTTCGTGTTCGATCACACGCATGCGTGCGGTGACACAGACCTCGGAATCCTTGTGGACACCGCGCAGGTCGACCCGGTCGCCCCGTGCCTCGGCCAGGTCGATGTTGGTAGTGGATTCGACCTGAAGGTCCTCGATTCGCTCTTCGTTGTAGGCAATGACCATGCGCCGGATCGGCGCAATATCGCTGTGGCACTGGCGCAGATCCACCCAGCCGTCCTCCAGCGAAGACGAGCTCAGCGTGATCTGGTTCTGGTGGTGATGAGGGACCTGCTCCGGCTCCTCGGTCAGAAACTTGATCTCCGGGCTGGTGGTCTGGGTCTGGTCCGGCGATACAGTCTCGCCCCACAGGCTGTCGTCCTCGAGCGGGTCGTAATCGGGGTCGCTCGGGTCCATCGCCTGCGCGGAAAATGGCAGCAGCGCCAGGGAAACCAGCGCCAGAAAGAGCGGGCCAGGGGCCAGACGGGATTCAGGTACCATGGGAGCCATCGCAATCACCCTCTTTGAGGTTCCGTTCGCTGTGGACCCCAAAAACCCCGAAAAAAATCCGAATCCGCAGGAATCATCGGTGCATGTCGACTGGTCGAGCATCGACACCGTGCTGTTCGACATGGACGGTACACTGCTGGATCTGCACTTTGACAACCGCTTCTGGCGCGAGCTGATCCCCGCCGAGTACATCCGCTGCCAGCCGGACGACCCGGAATGCGCCCGCCGGCGCCTGGAAGACGAGATGCAACGCGTGCGCGGCAAGCTCGAATGGTACTGCGTGGATCACTGGACCCGGTTCACCGGTCTCGACGTGCTCGGGCTGAAGCGCGAACTGGCCCACCACGTCGCAATCAAGCCGCACGCCGAGGCCCTGCTGGGCGCCCTGCATCGCTCCGGCCGCCGACGCGTGCTGGTAACCAACGCCCATCCGAAGGTCTACAACTTCAAGCACCAGATCACGCGGATCGGGGATCACCTGGACACGATCGTCTCCGCCCACGACCTGGAGTGCGCCAAGGAAGACACCGACTTCTGGGAACGGCTGCAACGCATCACCCCCTACGATCCGGCACGTACGCTGCTGGTCGACGACAACCTGCTGGCCCTGGCCAGCGCAGCCCGGCAGGGCCTGACCGAGCTGCGCGGCATGCGCTACCCGGACGAGCGCGGGGAGCCGATGGACTCGCGGGAGTTTCTGCTGCTGGAATCGCTGGCCGACCTGCTGCCCGGACTTCCGGGCCGGGAACGGCCCGTTACTTGACCGGAGTCGGCAGGTTGCGGATCAGGTCCAGCCGGATCTGAACGTCACGCCCCTCGCACTCGCCGTCCAGCCAGTGATATCCGTCCGCCTCGCGGACCTCGCGCGGGGTCACCTTGCCCCACCAGGCCTGGCTGGAGTCGGGCTCGGCCCAGTTCAGCTGCAGGGTCTCACCTGTGAGAATGGCGATCTCCAGGCGTTCGATCACATGTTTGGGAAGGACGGATTCGGTCATCGGGGTGGTTCGCGGTAGTCGGTGGGATCCGGCACGCCCGCCGAGGCGAAAGCCGCGCGGCGCGCCTGGCACTGCGGGCAGCGCCCGCAGTGGAGCGATTGTGCCAGAAGGCAGCTCCAGGTGCGGGACCAGTCGATCCCCAGCGGATCGGTGGTGTAGATGATATCGGCCTTGGACTGCGCGATCAGCGGGGCCTCGATCGCCAGCCCCGGTACCAGCTCGTCCGCCAGCGCCGCGAGGCGCCCGATAAAGGACGGGCGCGAACCCGGGCCATGCCCTTGGTCCTCGCGATTGAGCGCCAGCAGGATACGCCCCGCCCCCTGGTGCTCGGCGAGATTGATCGCCAGCGCCAGCACCAGCAAGTTGCGCTGTGGCAACGGCACATGCGCGACCCACTCCGAACGTTTGGCAAACGCCTGGCGCAGCGCGCGCAGGTCCATCTCGACGGGGTCGACCCCATAGTCGGCGCCCAGGGCACGGATCGCAGCCCGCTCACGCTCGGCATTGCGCTGGCCATAGTCCACCCACAGGGCGCGCAGCGGGCGGCCCTGCGCATGCCGCTGCGCCAGCAGGGCACTGCTCTCGATACCCCCGGACAGCAGGAGCAGATCGGGGGGCGATTCACCCGTGTACTTGTCCGTGGCGTGCATTCGGGCACCATACGCAAAGCACACGCCCGCAGAAAGGAACCCTTATGATCGACGAGCTGCGCCGCCACTGGCAGCGCCTGATGCGCACGGATCTGAGCGATACCGAATCCGGCGACGACGAACACCGACTGCAGCGTGCGGCCGCCGCGCTGATCATGGAGGTCTGCCGCGCCGATTTCGAACTGCACGAGGCCGAACTCGACTCCGTGCGCGCCAGCCTGATCGAGTTGTTCGAACTGGATGCGGACACCGCCGACGGCCTGCTCGAAATCGCCCGGGAAAAGAGCGACGAACTCGTATCCGTCCACCCGTTGGTGCGCGAGGTCAACGCGGCCTTCGATGCCGACCAGAAGGCCGACATCATGCGCGCACTGTGGCGCGCCGCCTGGGCCAACCAGGACCTGCACAAGCGCCAGGAAGCCGTGATCCGGCACCTGGCCGATCTGTTGTATGTCCCGCACTCGACATTCATCCGCACCAAGCACGAGGTCCTGGGCGATGCCGCCGATCCGAACTGACAGGGAGTGGCGCTGATGGGCGACCCGGGCACGCTGCTTGCCGCCCTTGCAGTGGGCATCCTCGGGGGCGTTCACTGCCTCGGGATGTGCGGCGGCATCGTGGGCGCGATCTCGCTCGGACATGGCCGCCGGGGCCCGGGGTTCGACCTGCTCCTGGCCTACAACCTCGGACGCATGGGCAGCTATGTGATCGCCGGGGCCCTTGCGGGCTGGCTGGGCGCCACCCTGCTGGGCGGGCTGCCGGCCGGGCAGGTGATCCTGCAGGGGATTGCCGCGGTATTCCTGGTCCTGCTGGGGCTGTACATCGGCGGCTGGTGGCCGGTACTCGCGCGTCTGGAGCAGGCCGGTGGCGTGGTGTGGCGTCGTATCGAGCCTCTGGGTCGGCGGTTTCTGCCAGTGCGCAATGCCGGCCAGGCCCTGCTGGTGGGCGGGCTTTGGGGCTGGCTGCCCTGCGGGCTGGTCTACAGCGTGCTGGCCTGGTCGCTCAGCGCCGGCGGGGCCACCGAGGGCGCGCTGCTGATGGCGGCCTTTGCCCTGGGCACGCTGCCGAATCTGCTACTGATGGGGGTCTTCGCGGCGCGTATGGCTGCGTTTGTGCAACAACGCTGGGTTCGCGCCCTGGCGGGAGCCGCGATCCTGCTCTACGGCGGCTGGATGCTACTGCGGCTGACAATGTAACCCCCGCCTCCCGGCGGGGGTACCAATGGTTCAGTCAGCGAAGAACTCGCGGCTGAAGCTGATGGGCAGGGCCCGCTCGCTGCCTTCCGGCGTTACCTCGAGTGCGAACTCGAGGGTCTCGCCGCGGCGAACAGTCACCTCGGAAAGCTGATAGATGGCGTCGCCATCCTGGATCTCCCGAAAGCGCAGGTTGCGCATCTGATCGTTCATGTTGGTCGCGGTGCCGCTGAGATCCGCGGAGACGGCCTTGAGCCCATCGTCAGTCCGTTCCATCACGGTGACGTTGACCATTGCGCGGTTGGAACTGCGGCGCACGTCGTAGGCCTGGGCGACCTCGGGGGAGAGGAAGGTGGTGTTGATGACGTTGTAGTACACCACGTAGTTATCGAATTCCGCCTCGTTGGCGGACGCGATCGAGCTGCCGAGGACAACCGCCGCCAGGGCGACGATGAAGCCGGTGATGACCCGATGCACTCTTACCATGGCTGACTCCTCTGCCGTTGCGGGAATGCAGAGGCGGTGCCGCCGGCATGGCTGACACCATCCCCTGTCTTCGAGTCTAGCGCCTTTTCGCGCGGATGAAACCGCCAAAAAAGGAGGGTTTCGGGGCGCGGATGGTCTCGATCAAAAAGAGCGCACCAGAATCAGCAAGATGTACAGACCGACCAGTGCGACCATCGGCGAAAAATCGATCGCACCGGCCCGCGGCAGCGTCCGGCGCAGCGGACCGAGGATAGGCCGATTGACGTCGCCGACCAGGCGCAGGATGGGGTTGTGCCCCCCGCCACCGCCTCCGGCCTGGATCCAGCTCATCACGACCTCGACAATCAGGGCGATGATGAACACCCAGATCACGGTGGTCAGGACCTCGCGGATGGCAACGTAGAAGATCACGCCAAACCCTACGTCCGCGCCGAGGATCGCGGCGCGCAGCCAGAGTTCAACGCACTTCAGCACGATAATCAGCACGATCGCGGCCAGGTCGACCCGCCCGACCGAGGGGATCACCCGCCGCAGGATGCGCAGCGGCGGGTCGGTCAGCATGACGATCGTCTGCGAGATCGGGTTGTGGTACTCCGCCCGCACCAGCCCGAAGATCGTGCGCAGGATCAGCAGGATGATGTAGATCCCGAAGACGACGCTGATCAGGAAGATGGCAATCTCTTGTCCGGGTCCGGCGGCGTTCATGCGGGCTCCTTGCGGCAATTCAACGGAAAGTGCGCAGCATTGTCCGGCATGCCCGGCGGGATGCCAAGAAGACGCTGAACGGACCGAGGGCGCCCAGCCGCCTCAGGTCCGGTCCAGGGTGTCGCGCACCTGGGTCGCGATCTCCTCGATCGACAGCTCGGTGACATCCAGGTGGGGGATGGCCCAGGTCTCGAGGAACTCCTGGATCGCGGCACATTCCGCGCGGCACTGGGCAAGGCTTGCGTACTGACTGCCGGGGCGGCGGCCCTCGCGGATCTGTGACAGACGCTGGGGGGTGATGGTCAGCCCGACCATACGCCCGCCGAGACCGCGCAGGCTGCGCGGCATGTGCGGGGTATCATCCCGGCCCAGGTCTTCCGGCACCAGCGGGTAGTTGGCCGCGAACAGCCCGTAATTCATCGCCAGGTAGAGACTCGTGGGTGTCTTGCCCGAACGCGAGGCGCCCAGCAACACCACATCGGCGACGGAAAGATCCTGGGTGGCCAGACCGTCGTCGTGCGACAGCGTGTAGTTCAGGGCCTCGATGCGACGGTCGTAGCGCGTCACATCGCCCATGCCGTGGGCCCGCCCGGATACCGACTGGGCCGTGACCCCGAGCACCTCCTCCAGCCGCCCGACCTGCTCCCCGAATACGTCGATCACCGGGACGGGGCTGTGGCGCAGTTCCTGGCGCAGGTCGGCATTGGCCAGGGTGGCCACGACGAGCGCCGGCTGCGGCCCGGCCTCGATCCGAGCGAACACGCTGGACAGCCGACCCGGGGTCTGCACGAAAGGCAACCGATGCCAGGCCGGATCCAGGTCCGGGAACTGGGTGAACAGCGAACGCGCCAGCGTCTCCGCGGTAATCCCGGTCCCGTCAGACACCAGATACACCTGCGGGCACCGCGGATCGGCCATGTCCTATCCCCTTACCTTTGCCAGTTGCTCCCAGGTGGAGAGTAGTGCATCCGGGTTCAACGACAAGGAATCAATGCCCTCGTCCATCAGCCACGCGGCCATCTCGGGGTAGTCGGACGGGGCCTGCCCGCAGATCCCGACGTACTTGTCGGCATCCTTCGCGGCCCGGATCGCCATGGTCAGCAACGCCTTCACCGCATCGTCGCGCTCGTCGAAGGAATCCGCCACCAGGCCGGAGTCACGATCGACCCCGAGCGTGAGCTGGGTCAGGTCGTTGGAGCCGATCGAGAAGCCATCGAAGTGCTCCAGGAAGCGCGCCGCCAGCAGGGCGTTCGAGGGGATCTCGCACATCATCACGACCTTCAGGCCGTTCTCGCCGCGGCGCAGCCCCTCCTCGCCGAGTACGCGGATCACGTCCTCGGCCTCGGTCAGCGTGCGCACGAACGGGACCATGATCTGCACGTTCTCGAGCCCCATCTCCTCGCGCACACGACGCAGGGCCTCGCACTCCATCGCAAAGGCCGGGCGGAAGGTGTCGGAGCGATAGCGCGAGGCGCCGCGGAACCCGAGCATCGGGTTCTCCTCCTCCGGCTCGTAGCCCGAACCCCCGATCAAATGGGCATATTCGTTGGACTTGAAGTCCGACAGGCGCACGATCACCGGCTCCGGTGCGAAGGCCGCAGCCAGCGTGGCAATGCCCTCGGACAGCTTGCGCACGAAGTACTCGCGCGGGCCGTCGTCAAACCCGCGCAGGCGCTCGGCGATGCGCTCCTGCACATCGGCATCCAGCCGCCCCGGGTCCTCGGCATAGTCCAGCAGCGCCAGGGGATGCACGCCGATGGTGCCGTTGATGATGAACTCCAGCCGTGCGAGCCCGATCCCGGCATGCGGCAGCTGGGAGAAGGCGTAGGCACGCCCCGGGTTGGCCACGTTCAGCATCAGCTTGACGGGCAGCTCCGGCAGCTCGCCGACATCGGCCTTCTTGACCGAATAGTCGAGCCGCCCGGCGTAGACATGACCATCGTCACCCTCGGCACAGGAGACGGTGGCCTCCATGCCATCGGACAGGGCCTCGGTCGCATCGGCGCAGCCGACCACCGCCGGGATGCCCATCTCGCGGGCAATGATCGCCGCGTGGCAGGTGCGCCCGCCGCGATTGGTCACGATCGCGGCGGCGCGCTTCATCACCGGTTCCCAGTCCGGGTCGGTCATGTCCGCCACCAGGATGTCGCCCTCCTCCATGGTGTGCATGGAATCCGGGGAGTCCAGCACACGGACGACCCCGGCACCGACCTTCGAGCCGATCGCCCTGCCGGTGACCAGCGGCGTCTCGCTGTGCGGGGCCAGCTCGTAGCGCTCGCCCGCACCGAGCTCGACGCGGCTCTCCACCGTCTCCGGGCGCGCCTGCACGATAAACAGCTCGCCAGTCTCGCCGTCCTGGGCCCATTCGATATCCATGGGCCGGCCATAGTGCTGCTCGATCGCGACCGCAAAGCGACCCAGCTGCTCGGCATCGGCGTCGCTGAGGCAGAAGCGCTCGCGCAGGTCCCGCGGCGTGTCTTCGGTGCGCGTGCCACCCTCGTCCAGGACCATGCGGACAGCCTTGGTGCCTAGGGTGCGACCGATGATCGCGCGCTTGCCCGCCGCCAGTGCCGGCTTGTAGACCTGATACTCGTCCGGGTTCACCGCGCCCTGCACGACGGTCTCGCCAAGACCCCAGGCGCCAGTGATGAACACCGCGTCGCGAAACCCGCTCTCGGTGTCGAGGGTAAAGATCACCCCGCTCGCCCCGACATCGGAACGCACCATGCGCTGCACGCCGGCGCTGAGGGCCACCTCGTCGTGGGCAAAGTTGTTGTGCACCCGGTAGGCAATCGCGCGGTCGTTGTAGAGGCTGGCGAAGCACTCGCGCAAGCGTGCAAGCAGCGCATCGATACCGCGCACATTCAGAAACGTCTCCTGCTGTCCGGCAAACGAGGCCTCGGGGAGATCCTCGGCGGTGGCCGATGAGCGCACGGCGACGGGCACGTCATCGCCCAGTTTGCCGTAGTGCTCGCGCACCGCCTGTTCCAGTTCGTCCGGCAGTGGCGCCGCCTCGATCCAGCCGCGCACCTCGCGCCCCGCCTCGCGCAGGGCCTCGATGTCGTTGATGTCGAGATCGGCCAGGCGCGCCTTGATCCGGGCAGCGAGGTTCTCGTGCTCCAGATGCGCACGGAAGGCGTCGGCCGTGGTCGCGAACCCGCCGGGCACGCGCACACCCGCCCGCCCCAGCTCGCGCAGAAGCTCGCCCAGGGAGGCGTTCTTGCCGCCCACCCTGGCCACATCGTCCATATTCAGATCGTCGAGATCGACTACCCAGCGCATCGCGCCTCCCAAGAAGGTTTGTGAACTGTCTAACATGGGCCGTGACGCCTCTGGGATACACTAGGATCCATTTTGTCCCCCATACCCGAGGAGGCCCCGTGTCCATACGCCCAACCCTTCCGTCCAGCTTAACGAAAACCGCTTTCGGGGGAATGCTGCTGGGCCTGGCCCTTGCCCTGGCCCCAGTACACGCGAAGGAAGATCCGTCATCCCTGGCCATTCTGGGCACCGTCGAAGATGTCGAGATCGTGGGCGAGGGGATTGTGCTGGAGGCGCGCCTGGACACGGGGGCGACATCATCGTCCCTGAACGCACTCAACAAGGAAAAGTTCGAGCGCGACGGCGAGGACTGGATCCGCTTCGATGTCATCGACCCCGATGACGACGACGCCTATATCACCCTGGAACGCCCGGTCGAGCGCATCGTCCGTATCCGCCGTCACAGCGGCGAGAGCCAGGAGCGCCCGGTAATCGCGATGGAGTTCTGCATCGGCGACCAGCGCATCAAGGGCGACACGACCCTCATCGACCGCACTAACCTCACCTATCAGGCCCTCATTGGCCGCACGCACCTGGCCGGGCATATTCTGGTCGACTCCGGGGCCGAACATACCTACGCGCCCGACTGCGGAGACGACGATTCGTGAGACGTTTTCATCTCCCGATCCTGATCGTGCTGTTGAGCACGATCGGGCTCGGGATCTTTGCGTACAAGGTCATCGCCCTGGACATGCCCGTCATGCCCGGGGCATCGGCCGAGACCTGGCAGGTTGAAGCACGCGTTCGCTATCAGCCCACCGGGGGTGCGGCCAACGTGCAACTGCGCATCCCGGATCGCCTGCCCAATTTCGCCATCCTGGATGAAGGCTTCGTCTCGCGCGGCTATGGCCTGAATACGCTGCGCGGCCAGGACGACCGCATTGCCCAATGGACCACACGGCAGCCGCGCGGAGAACAGGTGCTGTACTACCGGGCGACCCTCTACCGCGACAGCGATGACCGCTCGGACGCTGACTACCCAGGCCCCGTCGGGGCCCCTGAATGGACCGAGCCCTACCGCTCCGCGGCGGATGCGCTGATCGAGGACGTCCGCAGCCGGTCTTCGGATATCCAGACCTTCGCCTCGGTGCTGGTCAATGACCTCGCACACGCCGCACCCGCATCGAATGCCGCGGTATTCGCCGATGACGGCGGCGACCGCGTACAACGCAGTCAGACGCTGATCGAACTCCTGGCTACGGCCCGGATCCCCGCGCGCATGGTCACCACGTTGCACCTGCGCGACGGGCGCCGCGACATACGGCCAGAAACCTGGATCGAGGTCCACAACACGCGGCGCTGGGTGCCCATTCACCCGCTGTCGGGCGAGATCGAATACCCGGACGATGTGGTCGTCTGGGCCCATGGGTCCGCGCCCCTGCTGGAGGTCTCCAACGGACGCGACGCCGAGGTCCGCTTTGCCGTCTCGCGGGGCGTACAGGACGCCCTGACCACCGCCCAGCGATTCGGCGAGACCGTCAACGCCCAGTTGATGGAGTTCTCCACCCTGAATCTCCCGCTGGGGACCCAGAACACCTACCGCGTGCTGCTCATGGTCCCCCTGGGGGCCATGATCATCGTGTTCCTGCGCAACGTGATCGGCGTCCAGACATTCGGCACGTTCATGCCGGTGCTGATCGCGCTGTCCTTTCGCGAGACGCAGCTGCTGGCCGGGATCATCCTGTTCACCCTGATCGTGTCGCTCGGGCTGGCCGTGCGCTTCTATCTCGAACACCTGCGATTACTGCTCGTGCCACGACTGGCGGCAGTGGTCAGCGTGGTCATCATGCTGATGCTCGGGATCAGCATCCTTTCGCACCAGCTGGGGTTCGAGCGGGCGCTCGCGCTGTCGCTGTTCCCGATGGTCATCCTGGCCATGACGATCGAGCGCATGTCCGTGGTCTGGGAAGAACACGGTCCATCGGACGCGATCACCCAGGGCATCGGCAGCCTGGCCGTGGCCGCCGCCGCCTATGGGCTGATGGCCAATCGCCACCTGGAACACCTGTTGTTCGTATTCCCCGAACTGCTGCTGGTACTGCTGGCGATGACCCTGCTGCTCGGGCGCTACACGGGCTATCGCCTGAGCGAGCTGTTCCGTTTCGGCCGCATGCAGGAGGCCATGCAGCCCTCCAGACGCTCGGAGGATCGCTAACATGGGCTGGCTGCCACGCTTCGTGCTCCCACGGACCCTGCGCGAGCAGGGCATTGTGGGGATGAACGCGCGCAACGCCCGCTTCATCGCCCAGTACAACCACCGACGGTTCTACCCGCGGGTGGACGACAAGCTGGAGACCAAGCGCCTCGCCCTGGATGCCGGCCTTTCGGTACCCGAACTCTACGGGGTCGTCCGTTCGCATCACGAGATTCGCAAACTCGAGCGTCTGTTGCGCGCCTATCCCGACGGCTTCGTGATCAAACCGGCGCATGGGGCTGCCGGCGACGGCATCCTGGTCATTACCGGCTGGCGCGGGGATCGGCTGCGGCGTGCCAGCGGCCGCACAATGGAGATGAGCGAGCTGCACGACCACTGCTCCAACATCCTCTCCGGGATGTACAGCCTGGGCGGACGTCCAGACGTCGCGATGGTCGAGCAGCGGGTCCGGTTCTCCTCGGCCTTCGACCAGATCACCTATCGTGGCGTGCCCGACATCCGGACCGTTGTCTACCGGGGGTACCCGGTCATGGCCATGATGCGCCTGCCCACCCAGGACTCCGACGGCAAGGCCAACCTGCACCAGGGTGCGGTCGGCACCGGGATCGACCTGGCCTCCGGCAGGACCATCGGCGGCGTGCAGCACAACCGGCCCATCTGGGAACACCCCGACACCGAACACTCGATTGTCGGGCTGGAAATCCCCGGCTGGAATGAACTGATGCAGCTGGCGTCAGGCTGTTACGAACTGAGCAAACTGGGCTATCTGGGCGTGGACGTCGTGATCGATCAGGACCGCGGCCCCCTGATTCTCGAACTCAATGCCCGCCCCGGGCTTGCGATCCAGATCGCCAATGGCGAGGGACTGGAGAGCCGGCTGCTCGCGGTGGACGCGCACCTGGTCGGGCGCGACGGCACCGAACCGCCCGAGCAGCGCGCGCGCTGGGCAGCCGGGGTCTTTGCGCGTCACGAAGCGACGCAAGCGGCGCCTGCGGATGCCGCCTCGGCCACCCCCGCGGCGCAAGACGCAGATTCAACAGAGATCGAGCGGCGCTAGCGAGGCAGGGGCCCTCGACCAACGCCGAGAGGCCCGAGCCACTTTCCGCTATCCTAGGCCCCATGACCTCGACAGCGCATTCCCACAGTCCGGCAGATATCGACCAGGCACTGGCGGACGCCGAGCGTGTCTGCACCCGACGCGGTGCGCGGCTGACCGAGCAGCGCCGCCGCATCCTCGAACAGATCCTGCGCACCGACGGCGTGATCAAGGCCTACGACCTGATCCATGCGCTGTCCTCGGATGACCACAGCATCAAGCCACCAACGGTCTACCGGACCCTGGCCTTCCTGCTGGAGCAGGGCCTGATCCACCGCATCGAGAGCCTGAACGGCTTCGTCGCCTGTTCTCACCCGGGTGAGCGCCATGAATCCGCGCTGATGATCTGTGACGGCTGCGGCCAGATCACCGAGTTCCATACCCCGGAGCCAGCCACCCAGGCACTCGAAGCCCAGGCCACCGCCCAGGGCTTTGCGATCGACTCGCGCATGGTCGAGCTGCACGGGCACTGCGCGGACTGCCGTAACGCCTGACTGCCGTGCCCGCCACCCTCCAGGCATTTCCCCCGGTCCTGGACACCCGCACCCGCGCCGTCGTGCTGGGCAGCTTCCCCGGCGTAGCTTCCCTCCAGGCACAGGCGTACTACGCGAATCCGCGCAACCAGTTCTGGCCGATTATGGCCGCCATCCTCGGCGAGCCCTTCCCCGATCTTGAATACCCCGAACGCATCCAGCGCCTGCTCACGCACCGCATCGGCCTCTGGGATGTCTACGGCACCTGTCGGCGCGAGGGCAGCCTGGACAGCGCCATCCGTGCCGCCGTACCCAACGACCTCACGCGGCTGACACGGGAAGCGCCGGAACTGCGCCTCGCCCTGCACAACGGCGCGGAAAGCGCACGCCGTCTGCACGAAACCCGGGCACTCGGCGTCGAGGCCCTGCGCCTGCCATCGACCAGTCCGGCCAACGCCCGCTGGAGCTTCGAGGCCAAGCTCGAGGTCTGGGCCAAAGCCCTGACAAGCGTCGGGATTCCCAGGCACCTGTAGTCCCTCCGGCCGCCGTCGGGGTTGCGCCCCAAAACGTTATCTTATAACGTGACATCGTCGTGTAACGATATAACAATTTATTCACGCTGAGGCCTTCGGCGTGTCTGTACATGTTTGGGAGTCCGTCATGCCGCACAACACACACCTGCTCCGCCCCGCCCTGGGCGGACTGACCGCCCTGGCGCTCGCCGTGCCGACCGCCGCCACCGCCCAGCAGTGGGAGACGCGCGCGGGAGACCGCAACTGGGGGCTGGATATCTCACTGATCCTGGAAGGGGTCTACTACAACGAGATGTCCCGCGGTATCAGCGACCCAGCCGGCTTCGATGACGGCCATGACCATGGGCACGACCACGGAAACGGGCATGACCACGGGTTCGACGACGGCTTCAACCTCGGGCACAGCGAGCTGGTGTTCGAGGCCAACCTCGGCGATCTGTTCGATGGCGTGCTGATGATCGGTTTCGACGAGGACCATGTTGAAGTCGAAGAGGCCTACCTGACCACCCGAGCCCTGCCCGGCGGCTTCCAGGTCAAGGCAGGTAAATTCCTGTCGGACATCGGCTACATCAACAGCCGCCACGTCCATGACTGGGACTTCGTCGACCGCCCGCTGGTCAACGAATATCTGTTCGGCGACCACGGACTGCAGGAAACCGGCGTTCAGGCCACCTGGCTCGCTCCGACCGAGACCTACATCCAGCTCGGGGTGGAACTGCTTCAGGGCGACAACAGCTTTATCCCCTATCAGGGCGGCGGCGGCACGCATACCACCAACGCCGGGGACGACATTCGATCCTCGTTCTCGGATGTCTCGGGACCCCGGCTCGTTACCGCATTCGCCAAGTTCGGCCCGGATCTGGGACCGGATCACGCCATGCAGTTTGGCGTCTCCGGCGGCTACGCAAACACCTGGCAGGAAGAGACCGAGCATGGCTCCGGCCTGGAGGAATGGGATGGCGATGCCTGGTTCGCCGGGCTGGACGCCGTCTACAAGTACAGCTCGGGCCGCGCCTACGGGCACGGCGACTGGCGGCTGCAGGGCGAGTACTTCTATCGCGAGATCGACGTCGACTACCAGCGTCGCGAAGACCAGACCACCATCGCCGGCAACGCCCAGGGTAGCGGCAAGGCGCGCCAGGATGGTCTCTATATCCAGGGGGTGTACGGCTTCGCCCCACGCTGGGAGGCCGGCCTGCGTTCCGAGGCCCTGGGCCTGACCAATCGCGGGCTGCCCACCAACGAAGGCAGCGAGCGCAACTTTGCGGAGCCCTCTTTTGGCACGAGCTACCGCCACTCCGCCCAGGTCACCTTCCGCCCCGTGGAGCCGGTATTCCTGCGCGCGCAGCTGTCGCAGAACGACTTCGTCGACGAGGACGGTGATCGCGACCGCGGGCTGGAATTCATGCTGCAGCTGAACGTGGCCCTCGGCGCGCACGGCGCCCACCGCTTCTGATCAGTATCGCGTCGTTCAGGGTCGGCAGGACCGTTGATGCCCTGTCGGCCCCATCCGTATCCCGAAATCACCAGGAGTCCCGCATGTCCTTTAGCAAGACTCGCACCCGTATCACCCGGACCCTCGCCGCCGTGGCCTCGGTGGCGGCACTCACCTTCATCCTGCTACCCGCGCAGGCAGCCGCCGGACTGAACATCGTGGCCACTACATCCAGCCTCGGTGCCCTGGCCCGCGAGATCGGAGGCGACGAGGCCGAGGTCCGCGTGCTCGCGCCGCCGGACCGCGACGCACATTACCTGGATGCCCGCCCCAGCTTCATGGCCGCCCTGCGCCGGGCCGACATGCTGCTGGAATTGGGCGCCGGTCTGGAAGAAGGCTGGCTGCCCGCCGCCCAGCGCGGCGCCAACAACCGTGCAATCAACTCGGGGCAGCCGGGCCACTTCCGCGCGGCCGACAAGGTCGAACTGCGCCGTTCCATCACCATGGACGGGCCGAACATGGGCCACGTGCACGAGGAGGGCAATCCGCATTTCAATGCCGACCCGTTGCGTATGGCCGAACTCGCCCTGGCACTGGGACAGCGCATGGGAGAACTGCGGCCGGATGACGCCGAGGCCTTCGTGCAGCGTGCAGAGGCAGCCGCCGAAAGCCTGCGCGAACACGCCGAGAAGCTGGCCGAGCGCGTGGAGCCTGACCAGCGCATCGTGGTCTACCACGAGGACCTCGACTATCTGGAAGAGTGGCTGCCAGTCGAGATCGTCGGCTATCTGGAACCGGCGCCGGGGATCCCGCCCACCGCGCGCCATCTGCGCAGCCTCGTGGACGATCTCGAAGGCACCGAGGGCACTGTCCTGTACGCCGAGTTCCAGCCGCCTCGCGGCGCCGAATTCCTGGAACGGAACCTGGGCTGGCCGACGCATGCCGTACCACTGGATCCGCCGGCGGACTCCGGCCTCGATGGCTACCTCGAACTGATGAGCACCTGGGCGCAGGCCCTGCCCCAGCGCTGAAGAAAGGAGAAGCCGCTGTCACGACGGACCCGGAAAGCCACTTTCCGGGTCCGTTATCATTGGCCACCGCCCCATTCTTACGAACCTGCATGCCACCCGAGCCTGTCCCGCCCATCCTGCACTCCCAGTCGGCCCTCCTCGGGTTCGACCGTCCGGTGATCGGGCCTTTGTCCCTGGAGATCCCGGCAGGTGCCCGCTGGGCCCTGACCGGACCCAATGGGGTGGGCAAATCGCTACTGCTGAAAGCCATTACCGGACAGGCCCGCGTTCACGGCGGGCGTTTTGAACTCGCCCCCCGTACGCGACCCAGCCTGTTGGCTCAGGACCACGCCCGCCCGCAGCCCTGGCCCCTGTCTGGAGACGACTGGCTTCGCGCGATGGGGGCCAGCGTGCCCGAACATGAAGGAGTTCGGGCCCTGCTGAATCGGCGGCTGGACTGCTTGAGCGGCGGTCAGTGGCAACTTCTGCGTCTGGCCGCCGTGCTGACCAGCCGAGGTGAAGACTCGTCGGCGCAGCGGTTGATCCTGCTGGATGAACCCGCCAACCATCTGGATGCCGAGGTCCGTGCCGACGCGGTGGAACTGATCAGGGCGGTCCCGGCCGAGACGAGCATGCTGATCACCAGCCACGACGATGAATTCCTGCAGGCGCTCGGCCTGGAGAACCATCCACTTGCGGAGTACCTGGATGCCGGGTGACCTGCTGCTGACACCCTTCATTGCCGGCGTGCTCGTCACCATGGTGCTGGCGCTCGCCGGGGCCGGTCTGTTCCTGCGCGGATCGGTCTGGCAGGCGCTGGCCCTGGGGCAATGGGCAGCCGTGGGCGGGGTTCTCGCCTCGGTCCTGCACTGGCCGGTGCTGCCCGTGGCGCTGCTGCTGGGTGGCGGGATCATGGTGCTGCTGCAGCGCAGCCGGGATCGGGAGCGCCTGCCCCTGGCCGTTTTCCTCGCCGGCCTGGCAGCGGTCACGCTACTGGCCGCCAACTTTGCTCAGGCCAGCCTGGCGGCCGCTGCCTGGGCCGAAGGCCAGCTCTACTTTGCCGGCCCCAATGAGCTCTGGGCGGCGATCGGTCTGAGCCTGCTGACCCTCCTGATGGTCCCGGTGCTCCTCCGCGTATGGCTGCATGCGCAGATCGCACCGGATGTGTCGGCGGCAAGCAGGCCGGCTGTCTGGCAGCATCTCGGCGAAATCGTCTGGCTGGTCGCCGCTATCGTTCTGGGGAGCATGGTCCTGGGACTTCCGGCTGCACTGGCCACCCTGCTACTGCCGGCCTGGGGTGCAGCCTGGCTCGCACGCAACCTCACCGGGCTGGTGCTCTGGACGCAGGGCATCGCCCTGTTCGGGTTCCTTGTCGCCTGGACCATCAGCCTGCCGCTGGATCAGCCCTTCGCACCGGTGCTGGTCCTGGTCAACGTCATGCTCGCGCTCGGCGCCCGCCTCGCCGCCATGCTGCGCTGACCCGACGCGTTCATCCCCACCGCAAGCAACGACTGACGCCATGACATCCAACACCGCCCACTCGTCATCCACCAGTGCGAATGGCACTTCGCCGATTTTCCAGGCCATCGAGAAGGCGCAGGGCGACCAGCCCTGGGGCAGCTTTCTTGATGCCGGGACGGGTCGCAAGTCCATCGAGTGGATCAGCCACTTGGACACCGAGCGCTGGACGGCGGTAACGGCCTCCCAGGAGATGGCGCGCACGACCCGCAAGGCGGCGGGCACGGCGCGGCGCCGGCAGGACCGCATCCTGGTCGGCAACTGGATGTCGGATCAGCTTCTGTTCGGTGAACGCTTTGACACGGTGCTGCTGGACTACTTTATCGGGGCCATCGAAGGTTTCGCGCCCTACTGGCAGGACCGCGCCCTGCACCGGTTGCGGCCGCACGTGGGCGACCGGCTGTATCTGGTGGGCGTCGAACCTTACGTGCTGGTGGAACCGAAAGATGAAGCCGGCGCGCTCGTGAGGGAGATCGGACGCCTGCGTGACGCCTGCCTGCTGATTGCGGGCAACCGGCCCTATCGCGAATACCCATCATCCTGGGTCATGCGCCAGCTTGGAATCGCGGGATTCCGGGTTCTGGATGTCCGCTATTTTCCCATCCACTATCGCGAACGGTTCGTCAACGGCCAGCTCGACCTGTGCCTGCGGCAGCTGCCGCATTTCAGCGACGAGGGTCTGGCCAAGGCCATGCACCACCAGATCGAGGTCCTGCGTGAACGCGCCCTGCCTTTGGCCCGCAGCCAGGAGGGGCTGAAACACGGCGCAGACTACCTGATCGTGGCCGAACCGATGGCCGACCGGCATCGCGGCCTGCACGACCCGCTGCAGCCTCATCAGACCCTCCCGAACCCGGAGTAGCCTCAAGCCGATACCGGCTCACCAAACGGCACACAGCATTACTGACCGAGCATGTTGACACCAATACACAGTTGCGTATGATTCTCATTTAGATGCGCAGCCCGGACAGCTGTGTGTCGCCAGGACGAAAGGCGGCTTTCTGCCTTTGGTCTCTCCAACCTCCGTAAGCGTTGCCGCCGGATATGCAATCCGGCGGCTTTTTTATGCATCGTCGTCACCGCCAGGCATGCCGGTACGCAACGGGCCGACGGCTTCAGCGATGGTCGGTCACCCTTCGTTCAACACGGGCGACCGCGTCATGCGCATGCAGACTCTCGCGATGGCGAACGTGGATGCGATAGCCGCGGGCGGAGTACTCCGGGCGCAGGGTGCTGTCCAGGCGCCGTACGGCGTCTTCGCAGAACATCAGGTTACGGCCGTTGGCGAGCGCGAAGGCCTTCTCGTCGACACGCTTCACCGCCGTTTGCAGGGCTGTGCCCAGCGTCTGTTCCACACCATCGATCAGATCGGGCAGGGGCAGCGTCGATATCAGCGGATCCAGACCGACCGTAACGGTTGCCTCGCTGCGCTGGCTATGGGGCGTCGCGACAATCCCCTCGGCCCGGCCCAGCCATTCGCGCACGGTTGCCGCATCCACGGCCGAGCGTGTGAAGTCGCGGTCGAACTGCTCCTGGATCGCCTGCCGCGCCAGGGCGGCGGAGCAGGGACAGGTGGAGGAATAGCCCACCTGAACCTCCAGTTCCAGGGACACAGCCCCGGACTCGCTGCGTGCAGCGATCCGGAACGGGTAGCGCTTCCAGCCCGCGGCCGCACTGACCAGGGCCGGCCGTTCCAGCGGCAGCTCCCCGGCAAGACGGACCTCCGCCACGCTGGACAGGCCACCGTGCGAAGCCAGAAACGCCTCGAGCACATCACACAGCCGCGCAACGTCCAGCTCGCGGGACTCCAGCTGCCGCAGGGCCCTGTAGAGCCGTGACATATGGATACCGCGCGCGCCCGCGTCATCGAGGCTCACCCCCGCGCTGGCCCGGGCGACCACTGGCTGGCCGGTCAGATACAGCGGAAGGGTGATGTCTTCCATACCCACCCAGTCGAGTGCGGAGGCGTGCGTAGCAGCCGACGCGGCAATATCCGGTAGCGGATCGGTCGCGGAGGTTTCCGTATCCGGTGAGACCGGAGACACACAGGTAGAGGACATAAGACACCTTGTTGCAGGCGGGTCGACCCCATCACGGGACGGTGGCCGATCCGTGTTGTCGGGGCTCAATCGAGACGTTATGGTATAACATCCTTAGCGCAACCGACGGAACCCCATGACCCGCGACGAACTGCTGGCCATGCCTGCCGAGGCCTACATGAGCGAGCCCCAGCTCGCGTACTTCCGCGAGCGCCTGCTCGAAATGCGCGACGAGATCCTGGCCGACATCGAGGGTGCCCGAGATGGGCTGCTCGACAACGAGCGCACCCCGGACGAACTGGACCGCGCGGCAATGGAGGAGTCCCGGCTCCTCTCCATGCGTGTACAGGAACGCGAGGGACGCCTGCTGCGAAAGATCGACCAGGCCCTGGATCGTATTCAGACCGGCGAATACGGCTACTGCGAAGTGAGCGGTGAACCCATCGGCCTGCCACGCCTGCTGGCGCGTCCCACGGCGACCCTCTGCATCGAAGTCAAGGAACGCCAGGAAAAGACCGAGCACGTAATCGTTCGCTGAGGCCGCATCCCCATTCGACTCGGGCGCGCTCCAGCGGCCCGAGCATTTCCCCTGGAGGTAGCAATGAAACGTCTTCCCGTCACCGTCCTCTCCGGCTTTCTCGGCGCCGGCAAGACCACGCTGCTGAACAACATCCTGCACAACCAGTCGGGGCTGCGCGTCGCGGTCATCGTCAACGACATGAGCGAGGTCAACATCGACAGCGCCCTGGTGCGCGGCGGCCAGGATGCCGTCACCCGTACCGATGCCCGCATGGTCGAGATGACCAACGGCTGCATCTGCTGCACGCTGCGGGACGACCTGCTGGTGGAGGTGCGCCGCCTCGCCGAATCCGGGCAATACGACTACCTGGTCATCGAATCCACCGGCATTTCCGAGCCCATGCCCGTGGCCGCCACCTTCGCCTTCCGCGACGAGAACGGTCAGTCCCTGGATGATGTCGCCCGCCTCGACACCATGGTGACCGTCGTCGACGCCGGCGCCCTGCTGAAGGACTATGCCTCCACCGATTATCTAGGGGATCGGGGTGAATCACTGGGCGAGGAGGACGAGCGCACCGTCGTCGACCTTCTGGTGGATCAAATGGAGTTTGCAGATGTCATCATCATCAACAAGGTGGACCGCGCGACGCCCGATGAACTCGCGACCGTTCGCGGCGTGGTCCGCGGCCTGAACCGCGAAGCGCATGTGATCGAGGCCACCCATGGCAACGTTCCCCTCGAACTGCTTCTGGGCACCGGCCGCTTCGACTTCGACCGCGCATCGCAGGCCGCTGGCTGGGCGCAGGAGATGATGGGCGGACACACGCCGGACACCGAGGAATACGGGATCTCGAGCATCGTGTATCGGGTGAATCGCCCGTTCCACCCGGCCCGCTTCTTTGACCTGCTGCACCAGGAGTGGCCCGGCGTGATCCGCAGCAAGGGCTGGTTCTGGCTGGCCTCGCGCCCGGACTGGGCCGGCACACTGTCGCAGGCCGGCGGCGCGTTGACGCATCACGCCGCCGGCTTCTGGTGGGCCGCCGTACCGCCGGAGAAACGTCCCACTAACGAGGACTGGTGGGACACGGCCATAGCGCCAGTATGGGACGAACGTTTCGGCGATCGCCGCCAGGAGATCGTACTGATCGGTATAAAAATGGACGCAGACGCCATGCGCCAGCGTCTCGATGCCTGCCTGCTCACCGACGACGAAATGGCGGCGGGCCCGCAGCAATGGCAGTACTTCGAGGACCCGTTTCCGGTCTGGCGCCTTTCGGACGAGCCCGAGGGATCGCCGGAAGAATCCCGGACCCGAGAGGTTTCATCCGCATGAGTCCGGAGAATCAACCCGCGAATCGCCCAGGGCCTTCCAGCCGTCACCGCTTCGTCGACCAGGCCCGGGAGCTCCTGGGCATCCACCGTGAAGAGGTCAATTCCCTGATCTGGAGGCGATCTCTGGGCCCAGCCCTGTCAACTCAGTCGGAAGCCCTGGCCAGTACCGAGCCGGGTATGCTGCTGGATACCCGCTGCCGTCCCGACCAGGTACGGCTCCGGCTCCTGGAAGCCACCGGACAGCCCCCATTCCAGGTCCATCTGCTGGGCCGGGACATTGAACATCTCGCCCATGCATTCGCCATCGTTGCGAGCGCGGTCAGCGTCAGGATTCAGCTCGAAGTCCTCGATCACCAGCCCTGCCCTTTGTTCCATGTGGACAACAATGTCCTTCGGATGTTGTGCACCTACGTCGGGCCCAGCACCGAGTACGCGGACGAGCGACACCTGAACCGCGAACGACTGCAACAGAACGACAACGAGGGCGTGCTAGGCGGGCGCTCTCCGTTAATCACCGAAGCTGGACAGGCCATCCTGATGAAGGGCAAACGCTACTCGTCGGAAAATGGGCGCGGTGCGGTGCATCGATCGCCCCCTATTCCCCCCGGCCAACGCCGCCTCGCGCTCCGTCTGGACTATCCATGACGCTTGTCTCCGGTATCGCGCGGGGCCTGCCCCGCTGAAACAACCTCCTGGGCGCGAGGGGCAGAAGCCGCAGCATCTCTCCCTTGGCAACCCAAGAGGCGGATCTGAATTTTTCACAAAAACGCGGAAAGCCACTTGACCCGTGCGCTATCCTTCTTCAATCTTCAACTGCGAACGATTCTCATTTACTTTAGGAGGTCTCGGATGTTCACACTGGATGCCTGGCTGGAACGCACCCACCCTTCGCTGCGGATCATCGACAGCGCCTCACGCCGCGTCATCGCCGAGTGGCAGGGAGAGGATCTGCACCACCTGTTCGAGTCCGGCACAGTCGCACCAGATGACTGCTGCGGGCCACGCTCCCGGGAGTCCGAACATGAAACGATTCGGGAGCTCATGCTGGAAGCATGCCTGGAAGGGCTGACCGTCTGTCGGCGCAATTCGCAACGCGAAGCTTCATCGACGTCGCCGTGCCCCCTTGCACAACTAACGGCCTGCGAAGACACACATCGCTCCGAACGCCGTGCACGAAACCTCCAGGTCATCGGCTCGACCGGGAGCGCTCCGACCCACCATCAAGCCCACAGCATTGCGAAAAGACCGCATTTACGCTTAGCGTTCCGAACATGACCGTCTCCCTGCTGACCCGGTGAACCGCGCCGAACGCATCTTTCATCTGCACCGCCTGCTGCAGGCGCGGCGCCCGCCGTCACTGGCGGACCTGATGGAACGGCTCGAGGTCTCGCGCGCCACCATCAAGCGCGACCTCGAGTACATGCGCGACTTCATGCAGGCGCCGATTGAGTACGACCCGCAGGCCAACGGCTACCGATATGGGCAGGACGCCCCGGCCTTCGAACTGCCGGGGCTGTGGTTCAACGAATCCGAATTGCTGGCGCTTCTGACCATGGAGCAGCTGCTGGAAGACGTGCAGCCGGGTCTGCTGGCGCCCACGCTGGGCCCACTGAAGGGTCGCATCCGCGAGCTGCTCGCCAGCGGCGGACACCAGCCGGACGCCGTGCGTCGTCGCATCCGCATCCAGCCGCTGGCGCAGCGGGGCGGGCGAAGCGAGGGTTTTCAGGCCGTGGCCGCCGCCACGCTGGACGAACAGCCAATCGCAATCGAGTACCACGGTCGCGCCCGCGACACGGCGACCCGTCGCGTCGTGCACCCGCAACGCCTGCTCTACTACCGCGACAACTGGTATCTGATCGCCTGGTGCGAGCAGGCACAGGACCTGCGCACCTTTGCCCTGGAACGCATCCGTTCGTCAGCCCCGGCCGAGGGCACCTACCGCGATATTGACGAGTCCACGCTGGATGCCCACACCGGCGCGGCCTTCGGCATCTTCACCGGTCCCGCGCAGGAATGGGCGGTGCTGCGCTTCACCCCGGAACACGCGCGTTGGGTCGCGGACGAGACCTGGCACCCGGACCAGACCGGCCACTTCGAAGGCGAGCACTACCATCTGCGAGTCCCCTTCGGGGATCCCACCGAGCTGATCCAGGAGATCCTGCGCCACGGCGCCGGGGTCGAGGTCCTGGCCCCCGAAACCCTGCGCGCCCGCGTCGCCGCCACGCTGCACGAGGCCGCTGCGCAATACCCGGCTTCGTCCTGATGCTGCGCCGCTGGCTGGCCCACCGCAAATCCACCACCGCCTCCGGCCGACTGGAGGCGATCTGGATCGCCGACCAGGCCGGCGCACCCATGTGCGAGCGCGCCGCCGTGGATGTCACCGAAGCGGGCCTGACCGGAGATCGCTACGCCACCGGACATGGCCACTGGCACACGGTGGAAGCCTGCCCCGTCACCCTCATCTGCAGCGCCGAGATGGAGCGCGCCACGCGGCGGGCGCGCCGCCTGCGCCAGCCCGCAACCCCGGTGCCCGGCGACCACCGCCGCAACCTCGTGGTCAGCGGCCTCCGACGCAGCCCGCGCGCGGGGATCCTGCGCATCGGTGCCGTGCGTTTCGCCATCACCCGGCCGCGCCCGCCCTGCGGCTGGCTCAACCAGGTGGTCGGCTACAACCTCGCGGGGGCCCTGCGCCAGGACAGCGGTATCTGCCTGCGGCCCTTGGGGCCGGGCACCATTCGGCGTGGCGACACCGTGCACTGGGAAGCCGTCCAGGGGCATTCAAGAGGTGATTAACAGGGGTGGCTCATTCTGTGAGCCACCCCCAGTGCTACAACGGACCCCAAGATCCAGACCACAGGGAGTCCGAAATGCCGAACAAGACCCAGCAGGCCCGCCCGATCCCCACCCTGCGCGGCTACTACGCCAAGCGCGGGCGCTACAGCGCCACCGCCACCACCGAGGAACTGCTGCAGACCATCCCGCTGGCCGGCTTTCGCCACCACGATGCGCCGAAGCTGTGGAACGCCCTGAAGCGCGGCCAGGCCCTGACCCTGCGCCGGGAGCGGCTGAACCCCCACGACGACAAGGCCGTCGCCATCGACTGGGTCGACCACCAACTCGGCTACCTGCCACGGGACCGCAACGGCCTGGCCGCCGAGCTGCTGGACCGCGACGAGCCCCTGGTGGCCCGCATCCTGGAAAAGCGTGATCACGCCGACCGCCACAGCCGCCTGGAACTCGGCCTGTACCGCGCCCGCCCCCGGAGCGCTCCCGCGCACTAGAGGACGCTCCTGGCCAGGGTGGTGCTATCCCACCCAGATCGTCTTGGCGTTCTGGAACTCGCGGATGCCGAGTTCGGAGAGCTCGCGGCCGTAGCCCGAGTCCTTGACCCCACCGAAGGGCAGGCGCGGGTCGCTCTTGACGATGCCGTTGACGAAGGCGCAGCCGCATTCCAGGCGCCGGGCCAGGACCTCGCCACGTACCGGGTCGGCGGTCCAGACACTGCCGCCCAGACCGAAACGCGAACGATTGGCGAGCGTGATCGCGTGATCCGCGTTGCGTGCGCGGGTCACCGCGGCGACCGGGCCAAAGGTCTCCTCGTCGAAGGCGGGCATACCCGGTTCGACCGCGTCCAGCAGCGTGGGCGGGTAGAAGTAGCCCGCCCGCTCGAGCGGCTCGCCGCCGGTAACGAGCCGCGCGCCGGCGGCGACACTGCGCCGGACCTGGTCGTGCAACTCGTCACGCAGGTCGTCGCGCGCCAGCGGCCCGATATTCGTGTCATCGCTCATCGGGTCGCCGATTACCAGCGCCTCGATGGCCGTCCGAAATCGCTCCACAAAGGCGTCCGCGATCGATTCTTCAACGATGAATCGCTTGGCGGCGATGCAGGTCTCGCCGTTATTCTGGAAGCGCCCGCGCACCGCCTGCTCGACGGTATGGTCGAGGTCGGCGTCCGCCAGCACGATAAAGGCATCGGAGCCGCCCAGTTCCAGCACCGAGGTCTTGAGCGCCTTGCCCGCAGCCGCGCCCACCGCGCGCCCGGCCCTTTCCGATCCCGTCAGGCTCACGCCCTGCACGCGGGTATCGGCAATGATGCCCTCTACCGCGTCCGACCCGACCGGCAGGTTCTGGAACACGCCTTCGGGCAGACCGGCTTCAGTGAACACACGCTCCAGGTGCTCGGCGCAGCCTGGGACATTGGAGGCATGCTTGAGTAGCACGGTGTTGCCGGCAAGGGTCGCCGGGAGCGCCTGGCGAAAGGCCTGCCAGTAGGGGAAGTTCCAGGGCATGACCAACAGGACGGTGCCCAGTGGCTGCCAGGCGATGAACGAGCGGCTCGCGTCCGAGGCGATCATCGTGTCCTGGAGAAAGTCCGGACCGCGGTCGGCATAGTACTCGCAGCCATTCGCACACTTGTCGACCTCGGCACGCGCCTCGACCAGGCGCTTGCCCATCTCCTGAGTGGCAGTGCGCGCCAGCGCCTCGCGCTGATCCCGCAGCACGGCAGCCAGATCGCGCAGGCACTGGGCCCGTACCGAAGCCGGATGGGCCGCCCAGTCCTGCTGGGCGCTGGCCGCCCGCGCCAGCGCGGCCTCCAGGGCCTCGGGACCCATCCGCGGGTACCGGGCCAGTGTTTCGCCAGTGGCGGGATTGATGGCAGTCAGGTCGGTCATGTCGAGGCCTCGGAGTGAACAAGGGAAACACTGATCAATGTACACGCTCGCGTTCGAGTCCCTTTTGCGTGCGAACAAGGCGCGGTGACCGCCGTGCAGTCATTCTGCACAGGGGAACCGCAACGCAGTTCCCACGCCCGTTTTTGATAACAACGGGCGGCCGAGCCCCTTCGGGGTTGGCTCCCCAGGTTCTCCGATCCTGCGTTGCGGCCCGAATCCGTCAATAACGGGCCGGTAGAACCACTACCGGCTGCGCACCGCGCCTTGTCTCGGAAAACCTGGGGTACCAACGCGCGTGTGTACATTGATCAGTGTTTCCCTGACGGAACCCGGTTTGAAGATTGACAGTCACCCGAGTATAAGACCAGCCCCACTGGCTTTCGGAAGGACCTTGGGACCATGTCGATTGATTCGATTCGCTCTGTCTGCCTCCTCGGCGGCACCGGCTTTGTCGGCCACCAGATCATCCGCCGCCTGATCGATCGCGGTATCCGCGTGCGCGTGCTGTCGCGGCGCCCGCACCGCCACCGTGACCTGCTGGTGAACCCCGAGGTCGATCTGGTCGAGGGCAGCGCCCACGACCCGGCCACGCTGGAGCGCGTCTTTGCGGGGCAGGACGCGGTGATCAACCTGGTCGGCATCCTGAACGAGCGCGGCCGCAACGGCTCGGGCTTTCGCGCCGCGCATGTGGAACTGACGCAGAAGGCCCTGGCGGCCGCCGAAAGCTGCGGGGTGCGCCGCTTCCTGCAGATGAGCGCGCTGAAGGCCGACATGGAGAACCCGCCCAGCCACTACCTGCGCACCAAGGGCGAGGCTGAACAGCTGGTATTCGCCTGCGATGCGTTCCCGGTCACGGTGTTTCGTCCGTCGGTGATCTTCGGGCGCGACGACTCCTTCCTGAACCGCTTCGCCACCCTGCTGAAGATCTCGCCGTTCATGCCGCTGGCAAGGGCGGACGCGAAGTTCGCGCCCGTCTACGTGGGCGATGTCGCCGAGCATTTCGTGGATGCCCTGGAGAATCCGGAGACCTTCGGCGAGGGCTTTGAGCTGTGCGGTCCGCAGACCTACAGCCTGGAAGAGCTGGTGCGCTATGTCGGCCGCCTGATCGGCCACCGCCGCCCGGTCATCGCGCTCCCCGACTGGGCCGGAAAGCTGCAGGCCAGCGTGTTCGAGTTCGTGCCCGGCAAGCCGCTGTCGCGCGACAACTTCGCCTCGCTGACCATCGACAGCGTCTGCGAGGGTGAGTCGCGTCTGCCCTGCCCGACGCGCCTCGAGGCGATCGCCCCGGAGTACCTCGGTGGCGGCATCGAGGCACGCAAGCAGGCCCTGCGCACCCATACCCGCGAGGTCGACCGCGGCTAGCGGCCGCGCGGGCGTCATGCAGACCTATCTCGTCGGGGGCGCGGTGCGCGACCGGCTGCTGGGGCGCCCGGTGCATGAACGCGACTACGTGGTGGTGGGCTCCACGCCCGAGGCCATGGAGGCTGCCGGCTTCCGCCCGGTGGGGCGGGATTTCCCGGTCTTTCTGCACCCCGAGACGCACGAGGAATATGCGCTGGCGCGCACCGAGCGCAAGACCGCGCGCGGCTACCACGGCTTCCAGTTCAATGCCTCGCCCGAGGTCACGCTGGAGGCCGACCTCGAACGGCGTGACCTGACCATCAACGCGATGGCGGAGGACGCCGACGGCCATCTGATCGACTGCTACAACGGCCAGGCCGACCTCGAGGCGCGCCTGCTGCGTCACGTCTCGCCCGCCTTCGCCGAGGACCCGGTGCGACTGCTGCGCGTGGCCCGCTTTGCCGCACAACTGAAGCCATGGGGCTTTCGGGTCGCCGATGACACGCGGGAACTGATGCGCGAGCTGGTCACCTCCGGCGAGGTCGGTGCGCTGGTACCGGAACGCGTCTGGGCCGAGTGCGAAAAGGCCCTGAAGAGCCCGGCCCCGCGCCGCTTCATCGAGGTGCTGCGCGAGGCCGGGGCGCTGGCCCGCCTGTTCCCCGAGATCGAATGCCTGTTCGGCGTCCCGCAGCCGGCGCGCTACCACCCGGAGATCGATACCGGCGTGCATACCCTGATGGTGCTGGACCAGGCCACCCGCCTGTCCGAGTCCCCGGAGGTCCGCTTCGCTGCGCTGGTCCACGACCTCGGCAAGGGCAACACCGACCCCGAGATCCTGCCCAGCCACCACGGCCACGAGGAGCGCGGGGTCGTACTGATCCGCGCACTGGCCGAGCGCCTGCGCATCCCCAACCGCTACCGCGAACTGGCCGTGCGGGTCGCGCGCTATCACGGACTGGTGCACCGGGTCTTCGAGCTGCGCCCGAAGACGGTGATGAAACTCGTAGACGGGCTCGATGCCCTGCGCCGGCCGGACAACGTCGAGCCCTTCCTGCTCGCGGTGGAGGCAGATTTTCGCGGGCGCACCGGCTGGCAGGACAAGCCCTATCCCCAGGCCGATGCGGTGCGCCGCGCCGTGGCGGCCGCGCAGGGGGTCGACGTCCAGACCCTGATGGCCGAGGGGCACAAGGGCAAGGCCCTCGGCGAGGCCCTGGAGCGTGCGCGTATCCGGGCGATCGAGGATGCCCTTCACACCGCCCCGAACCCGTAGGAGGCCAGCCCTCTGGCCGATCGGCTGTCGGTCCGGGCCCATCGGCCAGAGGGCTGGCCTCCTACAGCAACTTGCCTGGACGAGCGTGCGAACGTACTCTTTCGCCGCTATTGACGTACTCGAGGACTCCGCGATGGATTTCGCCCTGGCCCGGATGAACATGGTTGAACAGCAGGTCCGTCCCTGGGACGTGCTGGACATGCGTGTACTGGACGTGATGGAAACGCTTCCACGCGAACGCTTCATGCCGGACGCCTACAAGGCCCTGGCGTACGCCGACTCCGAGATCCCGCTCGGCCATGGCGCGCACACCCTGCCACCGGTGGTGATCGGCCGCCTGCTGCAGGCCGCCGCCGCGCAGCCGACCGAGACGGTGCTGGAGATCGGTACCGGCTCCGGCTATGTCACCGCCTGCCTGGCACGCCTGGCCGCGCACGTCGACTCCATCGAGCGCATTGACGAACTGCGTCTGAATGCGCGCAATACGCTGGTCGACTTGGGGCTGGAGAACGCCAGCCTGCGCACCGCCACCGTGACCCCCGAGTGGGCTCCGCCGCGCGAGCGCTATGACGTGATCGTGCTGACCGGCGCGATGACCGAATACAACGACTTCCTCGAACGCTACCTGACCCTGGGTGGCCGGCTGTTCGTGATCACCGGTGACGGCCCGATCATGCAGGCCAACCTGATTACCCGCACCACCGAGGACAGCGTCCGCCACGACGTGCTGTTCGAGACGCGTGTGGAGCCGCTGGTCGGTTTCGAACCGAAACCCGCGTTCGAATTCTGACTTCCCACCCCCGGCCGTCCGCCCGCCGGGGTCTCCATCGCAGAAACACGGGTCCGCGTGCACATTGCCCGGTGTTTCCCTACGATGGAGCTTTCCCTGTCTATTCAGGAAGCCGCGCCCATGAACCGGTCCGTCAAACGTATTTTTTCCACGCTGGCGACTGCCGGCATCGCCCTGCTGGTGGCCAGTCCCGCCCCGGCCGCCAGCCTGCTTGAGGTCTACGAGCGCGCCGCGACGGAAGACGCCGAGCTGCGCGCGGCCAAGGCCGAGTACCGCAGCGTGCTCGAGAACCGCCCGATCGCGCGCTCCGCGTTCCTGCCGCAGATCACCGGTGACGCCGAGGCCGGCGCCTTCTACAACAACTATCGCAACCAGGACAGCTTCGACGGACGCCAGACCAGCTTTGGCGTATCGCTGATGCAGAGCCTCTACGACCGCCGCAATTTCATTGAACTGACCCAAGCCGATCTCGAGATTGCGCGCGCGGAGGCCGAACTGGACGCCGCCCGCCAGGACCTGATCCTGCGGGTATCCGAGGCCTACTTCGATGTACTGGTTGCACAAGAGACACTGGCCTTTCGCGAGGCGGAGCTCGAGGCCATCGGCCGCCAGCTGGAACAGACCGAGCGCCGCTTCGAGGTGGGCCTGATCGCCAGCACCGACGTGAAAGAGGCCCAGGCCCAGCGCGACATCGCCGAGGCCGAACGCATCGCCGCGGAGAACCAGCTGGACGTGGCGCGCGAACAACTCGCGGTAATCACCAATACGTACTGGGACGAACTCGACGTGCTGCGCGAGGATGCCGAACTAACCCCGCCAGAACCGGCCGATGCCCAGGCATGGGTCGATATCGCGCTGGAAAATAACCTGGAGCTGGCTGCCCAGCGTCTGACCACCGAGACCGCCCGCGAGCAGATCCAGCGTCAGCGCGCCGAGGGCCAGCCAAGGCTGAACCTGAACGCCTCGGTCAGCGAAAACCGTTTCCACGGTATCGATGACGGCGGCGCTGGCGCGCAGGGCGTGGGGCCCCTGTTCAACGAAGGCACCGAGGCCCAGGTGGGCGTGCGCCTGGAGGTGCCGTTCTATACCGGCGGGCGCGTGAGCGCGCTGACCCGCCAGGCCCGCGAGGACTTCCAGGCCGCACAGGAAGGCCAGTCGCTCGTTGAACGCCGCACCACCCAGGACACGCGCAATGCCTATCTGTCGGTGATCGCGAACAGCTCGCGCGTGCGCGCCCTGGAGCAGGCACTGATCTCCACCCAGGCCGCCTTCGAGTCGGCCGAAGCCGGGTTCGAGGTCGGCACGCGTACCCAGGTCGACGTGCTGCTGGCCCTGCGCGAGGTGTTCCGCGCCGAGCGTGACTACGCCGAGGCCCGCTACGGCTTCCTGACCGACTCGTTGCGCCTGCAGCGCGCCGCCGGCCGCCTGAGCGTCGCGGACCTGGAGTCGATCAACCAGCTGCTGGAGCGATGACCGTCGATCCACGCGCCCGCTGCGACCGTGCCCGTTCCCGCCTGGTCCTGATTGACCTGCAGGAGCGGCTGCTGGCCGCAATGCCGGACAGCGAACGCGATGCGGTGGAACGCCACACCGCACGGCTCGTCGAGGCCGCGCGCAAGCTGGACATCCCGATCGAGGTCTCGCGCCAGTATCCGAAGGGGCTGGGCGAGGTGACCGCGAGCCTGCAGCAGGCACTGGACGGACATGGCACGCTGACCGACAAGACGGCCTTCTCCTGCTGCGCGGAAGACGACCTCCACGCGCGCCTGACCGGCGGCGACCAGATCATCCTGACCGGCGCCGAGACACATATCTGCGTCACACAGACGGCCCTGGAACTGCTGGACGCAGGTGTTACCGTGTTCGTGGTCGAGGATGCGGTCTGCTCGCGCGACGCCACGCGCAAGCGCAACGGACTGGAGCGACTGCGCGCGGCGGGCGCGATCATCACGAACCACGAATCGGTACTGTTCGAGTGGCTGCGCGACGCGGCCGACCCGCAGTTCCGCGAGCTCAGTCAACTGATCCGCTAACGATAGACGGGGAGAAACGCAGGGATGCGCATGCTAGGAAACATTCTGCTGGGCGCGTGGCTGATCCTGTTCGGCCTGCGCGGCCTGCTGGGGCTGCAGTTTCAGTACGACCACTATGTGATCAGCGGTCTGGCCGTGATCGCGGGTATCCTGTTCATCCTGCGACGTTAAACGAAACCCGGACATGCGCCTTTCGCCCGAAGAATACCGCCAACTGGACCATCGCCGGATCACCCTGCTGGGGATGTCCGGTGTCGGCAAGACGCGCCTGTCCAACATGCTCCGACGCGAGGAGTGGTTCCACTACTCGGGTGACTACCGCATCGGCACGCGCTACCTGAGCGAACCGATCCTGGACAACATCAAGGCCCAGGCGATGGCCGTGCCGTTTCTGCGCGACCTGCTGCGCTCGGACTCGATCCAGATCATCAACAACATCACGGTGGACAACCTGCACCCGGTCGCGAGCTTCCTCGGCAAGCTCGGCAACCCGGAACAGGGCGGCCTGCCGCTGACCGAGTTCAAGCGCCGCCAGAACCTGCACCACGAGTCCGAGGTGCAGGCGATGCTCGACGTGCCGGACTTCATCCACAAGTCGCAGACGCTGTTCGGCTATCCGCATTTCGTCAACGACGCCGGCGGCTCGGTCTGCGAACTGGACAGCCCCGGCGTCCTGGAGACCCTCGCCGAGCACACGCTGATCCTCTACATCAAGGCGACTGACGAAGACGAGCGCCAGCTGATCGAGCGCGCGGAACGCGACCCGAAGCCGCTGTACTACCGCGAGGCCTTCCTCGACCAGCAGCTTGCCGAGTACATGCGCGACGAGGGGCTGGACTATGTCGCCCAGATCGACCCGGACGCCTTTGTGCGCTGGGTGTTCTCGCGCCTGTTCCGCGCGCGCCTGCCACGCTACGAGGCAATCGCGGAGGCACACGGCTACACCATCAGCACCACCGAGCTCGCGCAGGTCCGCAACGCCGCGGACTTTGACGACCTGGTGTGCATGGCCCTGGAGCGGGAGGCGCGACTGTAATGCCACTCGTTGCCCACTCGGACCTGCCCACCTTCGCCCGCCTGAAGAGCGAAGGCGAGACCGTACTGCCCAGCGACTTCGCCCAGCAGCAGGAGATCCGCGCGCTGCATATCGGGCTGCTGAACATGATGCCGGACGCCGCCCTGGCGGCCACCGAGCGCCAGTTCTTCCGCCTGATTGGCGAGAGCAACCAGATCGCGCAGTTCTACATCCATCCCTTTACCCTGCCGCAACTCAAGCGCGGGCCGAAGGGGCGCGATCACATCAAGCACTACTACGAGGACTTCGAGGATCTGAAGAAGGATGGCCTCGACGCGCTGATCATCACCGGGGCCAACGTGACCCAGCCCGATCTGGCGCTGGAGCCGTTCTGGGAGCCCCTGGCGGAGGTCGTCGACTGGGCCTGGGACAACGTGACCTCCACGCTGTGCTCCTGCCTTGCCACCCACGCCGTACTGCAGGCCCGCTACGGCGAGCATCGCGTGCACATGGGCGAGAAGCTGTGGGGCGTGTTCCCGCATCGCGTGGTGGACCGCGGCCACCCGCTGGTCACCGGCGTGAACACGCGTTTCGACGTGCCACACTCGCGCTACAACGACGTCTCGCGCGAGCAGTTCGAGCGCCACGGCCTGCGTGTACTGGTGGAGAGCGAGCAGTCCGGCATCCATCTGGGTGCATCACCGGATGGTTTCCGCATGGTCTTCTTCCAGGGGCATCCGGAGTACGACTCGATCAGCCTGCTCAAGGAGTACAAGCGCGAGGTCGTGCGCTACATCCAGGGCGAACGCGAGAGCTATCCGCCCCTGCCGGAGAACTACCTGCTGCCGCAGGCGGCGGCGATCCTCGACGAGCACCGCGAACACGTGCAGGTCGCGGTCGAGCACTGCACCGAGATCCCGGCACTGCCGGAGGCACTGCTGCTCGACCGCCTGGACAACACCTGGCACGACACCGCACTGGCGGTGATGAACAACTGGCTGGGCAACGTCTACCAGCTGACGAACCTCGACCGGCGCAAGCCGTTTCGCGACAGCGTCGACCCGAACGACCCGCTCGCCGGGCGGCGCTAATCCGGCCCTGCCCCTCATGGCGAGGAGGTGACGAGGCAGCCTCCTGACGATGGCAGGGCCGCGGGGCCGGTTGTTTCGAGAATCGATGGATTCGTCGCTTCGCTCCTCGCAATGACAGCGCGGGGGGGGATCTCCTCGTAACCAGGGATACCGATGGCCGAGACTGATTCGGAAAAGCTGCCGCGTCCGATCCTGCACCTGTACGAGACCATCGCCGGGGAAGAGGACGCGCGCGTCTGCAAGGACATCCCGGAGGATGCCTGCCGCGCGCAGCCGGTCAATTTCTTCGTCCACCTGGTCTCCAACACGCTGAGCAAGATTGGCGACGAGCTGGCCTCGGCGCGGCTGGTGCTGGCCTGGCTGCTGGGGGCGCTGGGCGCCCCGGCCGCGTTTGCCGGCTTCCTCGTCCCGATCCGCGAATCGGGCTCGCTGCTCCCGCAGCTGTTCGTCGCCGCCTCCATTCGCCGCCGCGCCATCCGCAAGGGGTTCTGGATCCTGGGCTCGGTCCTCTCCGGGCTGGCGGTCGCCGGGATGGCGATCGTCGCCCTGACCCTGGAGGGCGCGGCGGCGGGCTGGGCGATCCTCGGGCTGCTGACCGTGTTCGCGCTGGCGCGCGGGATCAATTCGGTGGCCGCGAAGGACGTGCTCGGCAAGACGATTGCCAAGCAGCGCCGCGGCACCGTGATGGGCTATGCCGCCTCGCTGGCCGGCTTCTTCACGCTGGGGCTGGGGGTCTATCTGACCCTGGCGAACCTCGAGGATGCCGGTATTGGCATATTCGTCGCCCTGTTGGCCGCCTCCGCCGGCGCCTGGTGGGTGGCGGCCGCGACCTTTACGCGCCTGCACGAGGCCCCGGGCTCCACCGAGGGCGGCGGCAACGCGATCACCCAGGCGCTGTCCTCGGTACGCCTGCTGTGGACCGACCGCGCGTTCGGGCACTTCGTGTTCACCCGCGCGCTGCTGATGAGCACGGCCCTGGCGCTGCCGTTCTATGTGCTGCTGGCGGAGGATGCGACCTCGGGGGATCTGGGCACGCTTGGGCTGCTGATCCTGGCCAGCGGGCTGGCCTCGGCGGTCAGCGCCCCGGTCTGGGGACGCCTGTCCGATCGTTCCTCCCGCTGGGTACTGATTCTCTCGGGCCTGCTGGCCGCAGGGCTCGGCATCCTGGTCGCCCTGGGTGTCTGGTTCGCGCCGGTGGATACCGACTCGGCGCTGGTGCCGGGCGGGGTCGTCTACGCGCTGCTGTTCTTCCTGCTGGGGGTCAGCCATGCCGGCGTGCGGCTGGGGCGCAAGACCTATCTGGTGGACATGGCCACCGAGAAGACCCGCGCCGCGTTCACCGCCGTCAGCAATACCGTGATCGGCGCGCTGCTGCTCGTGGGCGGGCTGTTCGGGCTGCTGGCCCAGCTCGCGGGCACCGAGGTCGCGATTTTCGTGCTCGCCCTGATGAGCCTGGCCGGCGCGGTCAGCGCCTGGTGGATGGGCGAGGCCTGAGGCCCGTCAGGCCTCGGCGTCGGTGCGCCTGTAGAGGAGATCGGCCACCGCGTGGCCGCGCCGCTCGCCGCGCCGCTCGAACTTGGTCACCGGGCGTTCCGGCGGCCGCCCCGGGGCCGGCACCGGGCCATCCGGTTCAAACCACGGCGCGCACTCTTCCAGTACCGCCATCATGTGCTCGGCGTATTCGGCCCAGTCGGTCGCCAGGTGCAGCCGCCCGCCCGGGCGCATACGCGAGGCCAGCAGGCGCACGAACGGTGGCTGGATCAGGCGGCGCTTGTGGTGGCGCTTCTTGTGCCAGGGGTCGGGGAAATACACCTGAACCCCGTCCAGGGCCGCCGGCGCGATGTAGTGCTCCAGCAGTTCCACGGCGTCGTGGTCGGAGACGCGCACGTTGGTCAGACCGCGCTGCTCCACCTCGCGCAGCAGGTGACCCACGCCCGGGCGATGGACCTCGGTGCCGATGTAATCGCGCCCCGGGTTCTGCGCCGCCTGCTCGGCCAGGCTCTCGCCGTCGCCAAAGCCGATCTCCAGCGTGACCGGCGCCTCGCGGCCGAAGACGGCCGCCAGGTCGAGCGGTGCCGCGGGCTCCGGCAGCGCGAGCCCGAAGCGCGGCAACAGCTCGTCCAGCGCACGCTGCTGGCCCGGCGTCAGCCGCCCCTCGCGGCGCACGAAACTGCGGATACGCCGGTAAAAGGGCTTGTCGTCGGAGGCAGAATCAGCAGACTCACTCATGCTCAGCTGAAGAACAGGCCGGTCTGCGGCGAGGAGGCCGAGGCGTAGCGGCGCGGCGCCATGCGCCCGGCACGGTAGGCCTGACGCCCGGCGATGATCGCGTGACGCATGGCCGAGGCCATCATCACCGGGTCCTCGGCAGCCGCGATGGCGGTATTCATGAGCACCCCGTCGCAGCCCAGCTCCATCGCGATTGCGGCATCCGAGGCCGTGCCGACGCCGGCATCGACCAGCACCGGAACGTTGGCGTTTTCGACGATCTCGCGGATGTTGTAGCGGTTCTGGATACCCAGCCCGGAGCCGATCGGGGCGGCCAGCGGCATGATCGCCAGACAGCCGATCTCTTCCAGGCGCTTCGCCAGCAGCGGATCGTCGGTGGTGTAGACCATCACGTCGAAGCCCTCGGCGACCAGGGTCTCGGCGGCCTTCACGGTCTCGAAGACATCCGGGTACAAGGTCTTCTCGTCGCCCAGGACCTCCAGCTTCACCAGGTTGTGCCCGTCCAGCAGCTCGCGCGCCAGGCGGCAGCTACGGATCGCGTCATCGGCGGTAAAGCAGCCGGCCGTGTTCGGCAGCAGCGTGTAGCGCTCCGGCGAGATCACGTCCAGCAGGTTGGGCTCGTCCGGGTTCTGGCCGATGTTGGTGCGGCGGATCGCGACCGTGACGATCTCCGCCCCGCTGGCCTCAATGGCATCACGGGTCTGATCGAGATCGCGGTACTTGCCTGTGCCCACCAGCAGACGGGAGGTGAACTCGCGTGAACCCACGCGGAAGAGGTCGTCGGCAGACGCGGCGGCCGATTCGGTCATGGTGATTCCTTCGTTGAAAGTAGTTACGGACGGCGACTCGGACTCAACCGCCCCCAATCGCCTGCACGATCTCCACGCGATCGCCGGGATGCAACGGGTGCGCGGCGTGCTCGCTGCGCGGTACCAGCTCCTCGTTGACCTCCACTGCCAGGCGGCGACCGCCCAGGCCACGCGCCTCGATCAGCGCAGCCAGGGTGGCCTCGCCATCTTCGGGGAGTTCGAAGGGTTCGCCGTTCAGCTGAATCTGCATAGTTCTTCGACTGGTCAATTTGCCGTTGAGCCGGAGGCCAACAAGACCTACAATCGCCGACTCAAGCGGGTGTAGTTCAATGGTAGAACGGGAGCTTCCCAAGCTCTTAATGTGGGTTCGATTCCCATCACCCGCTCCATTCTATCAGAGGCTTGCGCCTCCGGACCCCCCATCGGACTGACGTGATCTGGACGCGATCCAGCAGCTGTTATATTGTCCGGAATATGTCTGCTACATCTGACAATCCGAATCTGCTGGACGTCGACGACGCCCGCGCGTTGCTGCGCGAACACACGATCTCTCCGACGGAGCAGCGCGTGGAGATCGCACGCGTAATGTTCGCGCGTCATCAGCACCTGAGCGCCGAACAAATCCTCGGCCGCCTGGTGCAGCATTCGTCGCGCGTCTCCAAGGCCACGGTCTACAACACGCTCAAGCTGTTCGCAGAGAAGGGCCTGGTGCGCGAGGTCGTGATCGACCCGACCAAGCTTTTCTACGACTCCAACCTGAATCCGCACCACCACCTGTTCCACACCGACACCGGCGAGCTGGAAGACGTCGATCCCGCACGGGTCGATATCTCGCACCTGCCCCCGCTGCCGGAAGGCAAAGAGCTGCTGGGTGTGGACGTGATTATTCGGGTCAGCGAGCGCACGGCCTGATCCGGAACCCGCGCCGCCGGTCGCGCGGGATTGTTGTCGAGCCCCACCCCCGCTATTATGGCGCGCTTCGCCGACGTAGCTCAGTTGGTAGAGCAATCGATTCGTAATCGATAGGTCGCAGGTTCGACTCCTGCCGTCGGCACCAAACTTGCTGTCATCGTCGGATTAAGGGGACGATGGCAAACCAGAGCCAGGGACAGGTCCGCCCTATTCGGACCATCGGAAGGGCGGTGTTGATGGCACCGCCCTTCTTTTTTGCGTCCCCCGCTCAATGTCGAGGCGTGCCGTCAGGTGGCACGTGCTGACTGGCTGCAGGCGGCACAAGGCCGCCTAGCCCGTTACTATCCCATACCTGAACCCATAGTCAAGGCAGGGTTTGCTTGTTTGCCGCAACCCGAACTAGGGCTACGACCGCCCTGGCTGCGGCAGGTGGTCAACCAGCTGCCGCAGCTGCCCCATGTCGGGCTCTACGTACTGCATGGTAGTCGATAGGTTGGTGTGTCCCAGCAAGTGTTGTAGCGCACGAAGCGGCGGATTTTCCCGCCGCCCCACCTCGGTCCCCAGCGTATGCCGGAGACGGTGCGGTGATATGGGCTGCCCCAGTACCTCGCCTAGCTTCCGGAAAAAGCCGCTGACCTGTTCTACTCGGATGCCGTCTCCCTGGTAGCGCGTTTCGCCTCGATGCAGGCCCAGGTTGAATACTGGAGCTTTCTCAAGGCCCCGGGGGCTGCGTAGCGCGATGGTGCGCCCATGGAGTTCCCGTAAAGGGTCCATCAAGGGCGCGGGGATCGGAATATCCCACTCTCGGTGGGTTTTGGATCCCGCTGCTGACAGCCGCAGCTCGCCTTCATTCCAGCACACATCGCCCCAGGTCAGTGCCACCAGTTGCCGCCGTCGCATACCGGTGTAGTAGAAGGTGAGCAGCACCACGTGCCAGAACCAGCGGGGCTCAAGGCATCGGTTCTCGGGATCGTCCAGCGCGGTGATCGCCTGATCCAGCAAGTCTCGGGAAACGGTCTTGATCCGGCGATCTTCAGGAGCCGCATCCACCCGTTCCAGCGGGTCATGGCTGATCCATTCCGCTTCCATGGCGAAGCGCCACATCGCACGAAAATGGCGCCGGTAGTAGTTCCAGGTCGTCGCTCGGGCGCGCTGCAGGACCTGGCTTCGCCATTCCAGCAGAGTTTCCCGCTGGATCGTCTCCAGCGTTCTGGGGCCCAAATCATTCTGAAATTGGCGAGCGACCTGTTGATAGCGGATTGCGGTCTCAGGCCGCAGGATCCGCTCGCGCAGATAAGTCTGCACCAGGTCGTCTAGGGTGCGGTGGGTTTCCATCGCGGGCATGCCCTCCCCTGTAACGGGTACAAGTCACGCCCCTGGCATCACTGAAATTAGCACACGGGCTCCCTGCCAGGCGCGCGTCCTCACGGATTCAGCAGTGAAACCGCCTACTCCGTTTGCGATGGAGCCGAAATTTCCTGGGAGGATTGACGTCGTTCCCGCAACGTCTCGCGCACGATCTCTACGCTCTCGGGGGCCTCGATGCCAAGGCGCGCCTTGCGATGGTCGACGTACTCCATACGGACAGGGCCGTCCGGGTGGTGAAGCGTGATTCGGCTACCTGCGGTGTCCCAATCGACATTGAGACCGGGCGCGCACGCCGACAGTCGAAGGGGTGTTTCCTGGATCTGCACCGCAACCACGAGGGCGCTATCCCCCACGTACAGTGCTTCCCCGTCCTTGAGGGTCAAAACCAACATTCCTTTTCCTCCTCCTTGCTTCCTTGCCTGTTTGCCAGCTCCCTCTGCATTTCTTCCGAATATTCGATTTTTATGATGCCGGAAGAAACCATGGAGAATATTCCGTTATTGCTCCCGTGTCACATGCCCGTAACTATCCGGGCAAGACGGCTGGCTTACGCTTCGGCGGCGGGTGTCAGGTGGTCGTTGGGTGAGGGTGTCCAGTCCGGACCGAAGACAACGGAGACGTCGCGGATCAGGAGACCGTTGATCCGGCTGGTCTGGCGTTCACCCCTCACCACATAGCGATGGATGTTGGTGCCCTCTGAGGACTTCTCGTGCAGCTGCAACCGCTGAAAACGCTTCTGGGCCGCGTTCCACGCGTGGCCCGTCGCACTCGCAAAGTCGCGGAAGATCCCGGGGCTAACGAGTAGCACGCCCTCGGGGACGACGTGGATCCGGGCCTCTCGCGTGTTCACCAGGAGCGATCCGTCCGCGACACCTCGTCGGATCCATTCGAGACAGGCTTCGCCCGGGTCTTCAGGCAAGGGAGTGTCCGCACCCGTATCGCAGGAGGGCATCGGTTGCGGTGGGGGCTCGGCCACCGTTTCGTCCGTGGTTTTGTCCAGGGCGCCGTCGAGACCCGGCGGTAGTGGCAGATCGTCAACGTCGGCGGATTGGGGCGGGCCGGAGGGCGAGTGTTCTTCCACCACTTCGCCAGACTGACCCGGCTGGATCGCGACGCTCCTCGCCGTGGATGGGCCTGCTGCGGGGGTGGCCACTTCTTCCGGTGCAGGGCGGCTGACCGCTCCGTCGCCAGACTCCGTTGTCTCCCCGGTCGATTCCTCGCCAAGCGGAGTCACGGAACCCTCGAACTCCGTCGGCATCGTCTCGGGGTCGGACCATATACGGGCCACCGGCAGGCGGATCAGGGTCAGCTCGTGCGACCAGCCGTCACCGGCAACCCGTGCCCTCCAGATGGCCCGATCCCCATTGGCGACCAACAGTCCGTACTCCTGCAGCGTGTCGAAGATCCGGTCGTTGCTCGACGGAATACCGGAATGCCCCTCCTCACGGAGCTGTGCCCGCAGCGCGTCGGCCGCACGCTTCGACACGAGCCACAGATCCGACTCCATGCGCCAGCCTGCCGCCCCGTTGCGATTCAGCGGCAGATCCTCGCTGCTCAGCAGGTGCCGAAGCGATGTCATCAATTTCTCGTGAAGCGGCTTCGTGGGCGTCGGAAGTCGGTCCGGTGATTCGCCGCCCAGGTTCCGCGCCACGGACTCCCGGTCGGCCTGCAGGATGATCTGTCCCAGCGCTCCCGCATCTTCCATCTGGCCGTGGATCGCATGGATCCATGCCTGCAGCAGCTCCTGGTGTTGCCCGATCCACGATAGACCTTCCGGTGGTAGGACCCAATGGGCGACGAGGCTCGAAACCGGTTCGTGGAGCTTGTGGACGCGGCCATGGCGATACCGCACGGAATACCAGCGCGCACCTGGTCGATCCGGCATTGGCCCACGCCATGACTCCCAACGCCCCAAGCGGTGCCCCGAGGCGTCGTACAGCACGATCTCCTGGTCAACCACAGGCTTGCCCACGTCGTGGAGCAAAGCGGCTGTGAACACGCCGTAGGACCATGCGTCCGCCTCATGTGACAAGCGCTCGGGCTCCGCGCCGGGCGGCAGGACGTACCCCCTGCGGATCTGCAGCGCCTTGAGGACAACCTCAAGGCCGTGGTCCAGCATGCCGCCGCGACCCGAATGGTGGTGAACCTCCGACGCTGGCACTTCCTGGACGAATGTCGCGTACTGGCGCAGGCTCGCGGCGACGTACTGCTCGGCGCACTCCGACGGGAGCGCGAGCAGGCCGGTGATCTGGCGCAGTAGTGCCTGACGGTGGGGTGGCTGCAGCAGATCGTCGGGCGTGAGGACGGGAAGCAGGCCGTCAATCGGCGGCTTGGGCTTCGGGCCATCTGGAGGGGTCGATCGACGAAACAGGCGCAGCATGGTTCAGCCAGAAATGGGGACCGTGTGATGATGCCGGCTTCGCGGTGTTTGTATGGGGGAAATCCCTGTCAGCATGGCGCCTGTTTTTCAGGCAAGGGTCGGATACCCTGACGCCCACACAAGGCGGGGCAAAGGAATGAGTGGGCGCGCCTCGCTACAGGGAACATGACCCGAAACAAGCGAGTTGGGCTATCAGGCAGTAGCTGGGTCCCGGTTCGGGGACCCGCAGTGCACGTGATCGACGCGGTGTAGCGAGACCAGTGGGTTGGCTGCGCGGTCTCTACATGGCGGGGTTACTCTAAGAAAGTCGTCCGCACTTCTTCGACTCGAAGAAGCCTGACGAACCCTTGCCTTGAATGGGCTCCGTCCGCCGTCAGGTGGCCAGCACCCCGGCTGCACTCCCTGCTTGTCCCCCCCCCATGTCTCGCCGTTTTGTCATCGACTTGGGCCACGAGGCTTGCTTCACTCGATGCGTTAGTGCATTGTCAGTGCCATGTACCCACCGGGGTTGGCAATGCACCAAACCAATTTCACTTGCCGCGTTGATGCCGACCTGAAGGAAGCATTTCTTCGGGCGGCCAAGGCCTCGGATCGTCCAGCCTCTGTTTTGATCCGAGATTTCATGCGGGATTACGTGCAACGGACCATGGCTGTCCAGCAAGCGACGCTCCCGTTCGACGATTGGCCGGTTAGCTCGAAACATGACGGTGATCGCGGTCTCTGAGGGGGGCGCCACGCCATTCAAGCTTAAGGCGGCGTGCGCGCCGTTTGCAGCGCCCGACCATCGACCGGTCGCAGGGCCACCGTGAAGTTTGTCGCGTCTTCTGGAGGCAGATCACTCGGCACGAAGTGACGAACCAAAGCTAAGTTAGTGGCGGAGTTCCCGGTTGGGGCCAGGAACCCCGCCTTACCATCACCCGCCTGTTCAGGAGGCAGCCAATGGCGGCGACCACTCTACATGGGACACGAGCAAGATCCACAGCAACAGGCTCTAGATACCAGCGTGCTGAGCGAGGCGGAGGCGAATGCCGATGATGTCGCTCTCTCTCCAGGTGTTACCGCAGATGACCCCGGTGGCATTGAGCCCTACATCAGCGAAGAAATTCGCCAACTGTATGACGTCTACAGCTACCGACATGCAGCCGCCCTCCTGGCCACCGAGTTCCCTGACGAGCTCAAAGACATCGAAAGGGCCCTACTGCGCTTCCGAATTACCAAAACGGATATCGGCATGCCCGGCGGAAACGAGTCCGAAATCCCCAAGAAGATCTCCACGACCTTGCGGCCCGCAGGTTGGGTCGAAGCGCGGATCCGTGGAGACCTTGTCGTGCGGATGCAGGAGCACAGCGAGTCATTCACCGCTGACGGGAAGGCGCAGAAAACTAAGCGGCCAGAAGTCGAGCCAAAGACGATCGAAAATTTCATTGACGGGCACAAGATCGACTACGTCAAAGGGCGGGTCGCCTTCGACTTGGAGTGGAACAGCAAAGACCAGACGTTTGACCGCGATCTTTACGCGATGCGCGCCTTTCACGAGTGTGGTTTGGTGAGCGCTGGAATCATGCTGACACGAAGCGAGAAATTAGACCCGGTATTTCGCGAGGTTCCGCAGCTCGATAGAGCTGGAAACACTGTAAAATCGAGCGTCAAATCAAAATACGGGGCAAGCACCACCTGGATGGGCAAGCTCTTATACAGGTTAAACGCGGGGCGAAACGGCGGGTGTCCTGTGTTGGTTTTTGGCATAACGCCAAGACTAATCCACGATTGGAATGAACATGAGCAAGATTGAACTCACTGATGTGGTTGACCCAAGCGCCGAACTCTTAGAAGCTCATGGAGGGCGACGGTTTAGCACTATTCTTGCAGACCCCCCGTGGGAGTTCCAAAATCGGACAGGAAAGGTTGCACCTGGCCACAAGCGACTCAACCGCTACGGCACTATGCGTCTAAATGACATCATGGAGCTCCCCGTTTCTGCGGTTGCGAATGACCCTGCGCACCTTTACTTATGGGTTCCCAATGCCTTGCTCCCTGAAGGCTTGAAAGTCATGGAAGCTTGGGGCTTTACTTATAAAAGCAACATCGTCTGGCATAAAATCCGTAAAGATGGCGGGTCAGATGGGCGAGGCGTGGGATTCTATTTCCGCAATGTGACGGAGCTCGTTCTGTTTGGGGTCAAGGGCAAGAATGCACGCACGTTGCAGCCAGGGCGTACCCAGGTCAACTATCTGGCGACACGCAAGCGCGAGCATTCTCGAAAACCTGACGAGTTCTATGACATCGTAGAGTCGTGTAGTCCCGGCCCGTACCTCGAACTTTTTGCCCGCGGGCCCCGGGATGGGTGGGCTGTTTGGGGTGATCAGTCAGCCGAGTACTTCCCGAGTTGGAGCACTTACCCCAATCACTCCCAATCCACGCGTAACAAGAATGGGCTTGGTTGTCCAGTAGGAGCGGTTCCAGACGAATGAGGTGATCTTTTCGAGCTGTACTCGCATACCTCAAGGGGCGCCACGTGCTAAAGCGAATCAAGGAAATAAGAAACGTAGGACGCTTTCAGAACTGCCTGGCGGGTTCGACAGAGCTGGACGAGCTCACTTTGGTCTACGGGCGGAACACATATGGCAAATCGACGTTTGCGGATGTGTTCGCTAGTCTCGAAGAGAACCATGCTGACCGTCTTTCCTCCAGATACAGTATCCCATCAGAGGGCGGTCCTCAGCGTGTTGAGCTCAGCTTCGCTCCTCCAGGGGCTTCTAAAGAGCAGTCTGCCGTTTATAGCCAAGGCGCGTGGACTCACGGTCTCCCTGCTGACCTCATCCTCAGAACCTTCGACGACGGGTTCATACACCGAAATGTTTTTGTCGCGCGTCAATTTAATCGCGAGACAAAAGAGAATTTCTCCTCCTTTGTGTTGGGCGCCCGAGGCGTAGAGCAAGCCAAGGCGATTGCAGAGAAAAAACGGGAACGCGACAATGCCGCTCGCGAACGTTCACAACTTGAACGCGATGCGTTTAAGGGTGTGGATGATATTCAGGCGTTCGTAAATCTTTCCCCGGCTGCCGCTCTCCCAGATACACCCGCCAGACTCCAGCGCCTAAGGGACGAGCATACATCCCTCCGTAAGCAGCAAGATCAGGTGGGCGCGATTCATCAGCGACAAGAGGGGGCGGTACTTCAATGGCGCCACAATGTCTCTGGTGCCTTGGGACGCATAAACGAGACCCTGGGTCTCGACCTGCAAAGTGCTCACGAAACCGCAAAGCTTAAAGTAGACCGCCACATAGAGAACACGTTTGCAAACCCCGTCGGTGCGGAGCAATGGATTCGGGAGGGGCTGCAGAACGTAAAATCCGACGAGTGTCAGTTTTGTGGGCAGCCTTTGGGCTCCGGCGCGCAAGAGCTGTTAGAGCTGTATCGCGAGGCATTCGACAGCGCATTCGACGATCACGACCGCGAGGTCAAAAGCAAGCTCGATGGCTTGTTTGAGGAGCTAAGGAGGAGCTCCTCGTCAGACCTGCGGTTAGAGTTGGCATCGAATCGCGCCCTCACGTCGGCTTATCCTGAGATTCGAGAGAGCGACGCAGATTATCGGGCTGCGTTAGCGGAAAAAGAAGAGGTAGAGGCGGACCTAAGTGCGGCGCTGGATCGTTTCGATGAGGAGATTCGGCATGTGATACGTCGTGTTCAAGAGTCCATCGGGTTAAAAAAAGGCATGCCGCACAAGGCCCTGGAGGTGGTTTCCGAGGAGTCGATCATCGCTCTAGAGGACAGCATTCGGACATTGGTGGAGCGCTACAATGGGGTTGTCAATGCCTTAAATACCCATATTCGCGCGTTCAAAGCGTCGGTATCCTCTGACTCGCTTGAAGCGCGCCTCAAGAAGCTTGATCATTTGATTGCTGAGGCGGAGAGTGTTAGCCGGAGGATCGAGCTTCAAGAACAATGCGATCATTGGAGCGCGCTTCAAGGCAGGATTGTTGAGCTCGAAAAGGAAGTGGCGGAACTCGAAAAACAATTAGATGAGGGCCAGAGTGAGTATCTTGATGCGTTCTTTGGCTCCCTGGACGGTTGGTTTCGATCTTTTGGGTCGCAAGATTTCGTTTTGGAGCGTGGAGAGACCAAGAGAGGGCATACGCCAATATATTTTGTAAAAGTGCGCTACAAAGGGAAACCAATACGGGAGTCCGAGATAAGCTGCGTCTTCAGTGAGTCGGATCGGCGTGCTCTTGCCTTGGCCGTGTTTTGGGCACAGTTGAAGTCCTTGCACGAGGATGAGCTTGCACGCTGCATCGTTGTACTCGATGATCCAGTCACGTCTTTCGATGATAATCGGGTGTCGGCGGTTCATCGCGAATTAGCAGACCTGCAGCAGCATGTTCGTCAGGTTGTTGTGCTTAGCCATTACCGATACGACATAGAAATGCAGTTGAAGGGGTTTGGTCGGTCGGGTGCGGCGAAATTGCTTTGCCTGACCAATAGCAGTACAGCAGGGACGACCATCGAGCCAGGCGATCCACGGGAGTTCTGCTTGTCAGCGCACGAGCGTGTGAGCGAAAAACTCCGTTCCTTCGCGTGCGGCCAAATAGACGATCATTCAATACAGGATTTGCGCATATTCCTTGAGTCGGAGCTGGATAGCCGGTTTGCGGCGCAAATGGCCGATTTAGGGTTGAGCGAGCTCTGCCTGAGCGACAGGATCGAAGGGTTGTTTGAAGGGGATGTGATATCAGAGGCGGTGCGGGCCGAGTGTCATCGCTGGAGGTTGGCGCTGAATCCCGCCCATCACGACTGGATGAACGTCGATCTGGAAGACGCGCGTCAGACCGTGCGGGATTTTCTCAGCTTTGTATACGACCGACTGGTTCGGGCGCAGATATGAGCGGCAAAAGGCCACTGAGGGGGATAATTTTAGGCTGGAAGCCGCCCTTTGTGGGGCTGTCATCAAAGCGGCTGAGCGCTAGGTGCCACCGTGCGCAACGATGCCCTTTCGGATAAGCCCCTTGCCGTTCTCTCTACCATTCCCTTCCCGGGCCTTTCCTTTTGTCCTACGCGTCGTGCGACCAGCCGGTGTAGCCGCGGCGGACTTTGGCTGCGTCCCTTTGCCCCAGGGTCGCCTTTGCCTCCTCGATGGTGCTGCACCAGTCCTCGCGAGTGGTTCCTGGGCGTCCGATGCGGCCCCATTCGCGGCGGACGGCATACCCACCGAAAAGCCCTCTCTGGATGAACATCCGGTAGAACCGGAGTTGGTTGCGGTCAGGGGTGACCTTGCGCGGCCGCACCTCATTCATCGCTATTGTCGCGGAGCGCGGCCCGACCGCCGGGAAAGTGGCGATAGAGCGTGGCGGGCGAAACATTCAGTTGGTTGGCGAGTTCCCGCACGGGAGCATCGGAGTGGGAAAGGACTGTCCACGCAAAGGCCAACTGTTCGTCTGTAAGCGCTGGGGGCCGTCCGCCGGTGCGACCACGCTGGCGCGCGGCGTCCAGGCCCGCACGGGTCCGCTCCTGCATGATGGAGCGCTCGAACTCGGCCACTGCGCCAAATACGTGAAAGACCAGCTTCCCGCCTGGCGTCGTCGTGTCGATGGACTCGGTGAGGGACTGGAACTCGATCCCGCGCTCCTCCAGATCCCCAACAGTGGTAATGAGCTGCCGCATGGATCGGGCAAGCCTGTCCAGTCTCCAGACCACCAGGACGTCGCCCTGCCGCATGTAGTCCAGGGCCTCCCGAAGCTGTGGGCGATCACGCTGGGCTCCGGATGCGCGGTCCTCGTAGATCCGGTCGCACCCGGCCTGCCGCAAGGCATCGGTCTGGAGCGATGGGTCTTGGTCACGGGTTGAAACGCGCGCGTACCCGACTTTCATGGGTCTTCTCTCTCGAAACTCATCTCTATGCTAGGTTTTGCGACACAAGGTTTCAAGAGACAGTTTTGAGACACTTAGGCGGGGGTGATCGGGCGGCGTCGCGGTGTCCGCCTCAATTCTCTCGAAAACGATCGTTTTCGAGAGGGTCGTTTGCTGATTCACCCTGTAGGCATCGATAATGCGAGGCCATCGAATCGGATTGCCGTGTGACGCATGAAGCTGACTGGTATTGGACTCTACACGTTTCCGGAAGCGGCTCGGCTGACGAGGATCCCTTCGGCACAGCTCCGCAGATGGCTCCTCGGCTACAAGCGTGGCGAGGGTACCTCGTACCCCCCTCTTTGGAATCCCGACCTTGCTGAAGCCGACTTGGAGGGGCTTAGTTTCCACGACTTGCTTGAAGCCCGGCTTGTGGCTCACTTCCGGCACTTGGGGATCAGCCTCCAAACCATCCGTCTTGCCTCGCAGCACGCTCGAGATTTGTTCGACAGTGCCCACCCATTCATATGCAAGCAGTTTCTGACGGACGGGAAGTCGATTTTTGCTGAGGCATTGGAGCACAGCGACGATAAGAAGCTCATTGACCTCAAATCGCGGCAATACGTCATTGAAAAGGTTGTGCGCCAATCTCTGTTCGCGGGGATGGAGTTCGAGGACGGGCAGCCGCGCCGGTGGTTCCCAACGCAGAGTAAGCGAGTAGTGCTCGATCCAGATGTTGCGTTTGGGAAGCCGACGATTTCTGACGTTGGGGTACGCACGGACGTTCTGTTCGATGCCTGGCGAGCTGAAGGGAAAGACTACCGCCTAGTCGCAGGCCTGTACGATGTGTCTCGGGATGCAGTAAAAGCCGCTGTTCGCTACGAAGAATCGCTTACTGCGTGAAGTTTCTCTTCGACAACAACCTACCTCCTGCGCTGGCCGAAGCACTTGGAACGCTCACGGCAGCGCACTGGCAAGGGGTTCACAGCGTCGTTCACCTGAGGGACCGATTCGACAAATCGGTCTCGGATACCTTCTACATTGAAAAGCTTGGTAGTGAAGGCGATTGGTCGATCGTGACCCATGATCGCTTCGCGAAAGGTCTGGAGCGCCAAGCGCTGGCTCGCGCAAATATTGTGGTGTTCTTGTTGGACAAAAGCTGGGCTCAGCACGCTTTCTGGGATAAATCGACCAATCTCTGTCGTTGGTGGCCGGTGATCGTTCATCAAGCGGAACGCCTTTCGGGAGGGGCTATTCTGCAGGTGCCCTGGAAGTTAAGCGGCCAAGGGCGCTTCAAGCAGGTGCCGATCAAATAGCGGACCCATTGGCAGTGGGCGTAACACTCAAGAGCCAATCGTACCCCGACCGTCGCCAACTGATCTTGTCGTGTTGACGGACCATCGCCCTTAGCGCTTGCGTCTGCGCCCCGGCTGCGCTAAACGTGTAGTAATAGCCACAAAGAAACCATGAGTCGCGTATGGGCCTCCTTCTAACTCTGATCCTTCTGTTCCTGGTCGCAGGTGTAGGGACCGCCGTGCGCCAACATGGCTGGGCTCAAGGTGTACGCCGCTATGGCGCAGGCCTGGCCGGCTTAGGTGCGGGTGCCGCGCAGGCTGTTGGTTTCACCGGTGATTCCCATAGCGATACGTCGGGCGACGACGCACCCAATGGGCCGATTAGCCAGGATGAATCTGCGACAGCGTCAGGGATGCCCGGCGATGCAAAGGTCCCGGGATTCTACACCTACGAGGAAGCTAGGGATCTGTGGGGACATCCGACCAACCTCTGGCACGACTCGCATTTCGAGGAAGACGATTAGCCGGCTATGATCAATGAGGACGTGGCGTCGGGTGCTCTTGTCCTAACCCCTGACTTGCATCGGCGCTAACCGCGAGGATTTTTGGTCAGCTTCTACCGCGACTCAAGGGGTGCGGTCTACGCGCAAGCACGGTCGCCGATGCTACTAATGTGATGTCGTTACTGCTGCGTCGAACTAAACGATTGAACCCTCCCGTCCGGTCCTACCGTACAGCGCGCCCTCGAGCGAATCCGCACTCCCAGCATGTTCTCAGCAGAAAACACATGGTTGGTCACCACCGATCCTGAGTCTTGTACCTGGGCCTGCAGGCCCGAGACATGAAATCTCACCGTACTCGGACGCTGGGCCACGGTCCGGATATGATTTTCACAGGCCCGTTCCGCCTCCCCGGTCATCGCTCGCTGGTCAGCCACATATGATCCTGATTCATAAGAAAACATAGCCACACCCCCAGCAAGTATTGCCAACACCATCGAAATACCGATCACTGGGTGGCGCACCAGGAACGCCCATAACTCCCTGACCTCCTCAATCTCTTCTTCGCGCTGCGCATCTTGTCGCAACTGCTGTTTCTGAGCCTGCCGCGCCTTGGCATATAGCACGCCGCAATGAGGACAGATTTCGTCCTTTGCATCGTCGTTGAGCTTCCCGCACTTCGGACAGATGGTTCCCATACCACCTCCTTGGCCTGGGCCTATTGGGGCACGCAAGTAGCATAGGCTAGGGTCAGTTCGAATTCACGTCATCAAGGCTTGGCCACAATACAAAGGTGGGGCGTTTTAGATGCAGGGATACCTAGTTCGTCTGGATCCGTGCCTCGCCAGCCGCAGGGCCAGTCGCCCTGCGCTTACTGCCGGGTCATGTCTGACTTCGGCGCTTTCCTGCCAGCGGCCGTCGCCACTAACGACGACCGCTACTTTCGGTGAGCTTGCGGCCTGCGCCTGACCCCGCAGCGGATCCCGTATTGGGCATCGATCCGGTGGTCTGGCTGTTAGCGTTCAGGCTGTCTTTCAGCTTAAATCCCGCCCATCCCACGATCATGCTGAATACCAAGGGAAGGCCGATGTGCAGGAGCCCGGTCGCCATGGTGATCATGCTGTCCTTCATGCCCAGGTCTGGTGACAGAAGCGAGCCGAACGCCGGCCCCAGGAACCCCCCTGCGCCGTCCGGATACATCGCGGCCGTCATGTTGTCTTCCAACCAACGGCTGACAGCCCACAGGTAGCTCCAGAAGGTGATCGTCAGGATCGCCATGGTCGCCATGAATACGGGACCCCAGGAGTACAGCGACACCACGAGCAGGATCGGGAGCAGCATGTAGATCCCCATCAGGAGGAAGCTCTGTACGATCGGGGCTGCTTCGCGGATCGTAAGCATCATAGGTCCGTGCGAGAACATTTCCTGCTGAGCGATTCCGAACGATGCCGTCAGGCGGGAGAACAGGCCCGCGTTGGTGTCGGCGTTGACTAGGCCGCTCGTGATGTGAGGCGCCCGGACGGCCGACTCCTCGACCAGTCGCCGGATCATCCGATCCTCAAGCTCCTCGTTCGACGCGCCAAACCATCCGGACATGCTATCCCGGGCGTTCTCCCAAAACGTCGCGTCCATTTGCTCCAAGATCTGACCCCGCAGGCTCGGGCCCGTATCCCCGTTCCACCAGTCGTCGCACATCGGACGCCCGTAGTCCGGTTCGGCCCCCTCGTTATAGTCGGGGTCGTCGCGTGCGGCGATGTAATCAAACCCCGGGACGGGGCTTGCCGCTCGATAGCGGTCGTAGAATCCTTCGGTCTGCAGATACACGCGGGAACCGACGAACTCCGGGTCATCGATGCCGTGCTGCTCCAGAAGGGCCGAGACGTCCGGGCGCTCATTCTGGTAGCGGGATCGGGCCCGGACAAAGCATTCGTTCGTAAAGCGCTGGACGTTCTGCGCCACTTCCGGGTCCGAGATCCGCTGGAGATCCAGCTCGATTCGTGTCCGGACCATATCCTCGGGGCAACCGATCCCCGCGATCGCGGCGCCCGTAATCCCCTTCGAGATCGCCATGGTCGCGTACCACCAGACCGGCACGGTGGCATTCGATACATCGAAGGAGTCTTGGTAGGTGGTGTCCTGGATGTCGGAAATGTCCGGGATCTGATCGCAGCTGTTATCGAACTCCAGTTCATTGAGGGCAAGGGGCCAGATCGGCTGCGCAGCCAGCACGACGACCGAGAGCGCCTTGACGATCTCGACCTCCATCATGTGAACGGACTTCCGCGTTCCGGCCTTGGCCTCCTGCCCGGTGTAATTGTCCACGAACGCTCGGATCACGATGACAAGAAAGGGGATGAACGCAATCCCGGAGAACACCAGGATGTCCCACAGGTTCTGGAACTGCATCCAGCCGAAGATGGTCGTGAAGGCCTCAAGGGGATGACCGACATTCATGCCATTAGCTCCACTGCGCGACCCAGCAGGTTCTGTCCCAGCACGATTTCCAGGATCACGAGCCAGCCCGCAACTCTCCAGCGCGCATCCACCAGGCGCCGTTGCGACTCGTGGGGCAGGTGCCCGCCGAGCCAGCTGACCCAGTAGCGCCAACCCAGCACCACTGTCGCGATCAGCAGCCAGCGCCAACCGGCCAGCAGCCATTCAGTCCGGTCGAGACGAGCCCGCACTGCCTCCGCCCCTTCGATCATGTTCCACGCGAGTCCCGCCACGATGACGACCGCAAACGCGGCGGTGACCCCGATCAGGAGGTGGAGTGGGATACGGGCTCTCATGGCCGTGGCACCACACCGCCACGGATCGGGGCCGTCTCAAGCGGGTGAGGCGATGGCGTTTCCTGGGATGCGCGGGTGCGGCGCTGCGCTTCACGCAGGATCGAGCTGGCCGTGTTCGACACCACGGCCTGACGCGCCTCGATTTCCATCATCAGCGTTTCGATTTCGGAGGTGATCTCCTCGATGCCGTCCCGGATGTCTTCCCGGGCGACTCCGGCCGCATCGATCTCCGGTGCCTTTCGGCCACTCAGCAGCATGCGGCGGGTCAGAAGGGCTTGCTCCATCGTGCGCGCCGTTGCGACCTCCTGTGCGAGCCGTCCGGCCGCCACCATGCGGTCGGACTCCGGAAGTTCGCGCAGTGACTCGATCAGGCCACGCGATACCGCCACACCGGGTGCCGAGACGTCGCGCAGGTTGCTTCGCGTGGGATTGGTCGCCCCCGAGACGAGCTGCATCAGATCCTCGCGGACCTGCTGGTTGGTTTCTTCGAGAATGGGCAGGAGGCCCACGCCGGGGGTGGTCTCACTTTCGCATCCCTGGCAGGTGCGGATGTGTTTGTCTCCGAGCACCCGGGTTGCCCACTCCTGCGCCTCCTGAGGGGAGCCCCAGGTCCGCGCCAGGAGGGGCGCATCACCGCCGCCCGCATAGGGTGTACCGGCGTTCGGGGGGCGATCCAGGGTGATGTTGTAGCCCGCCCGGACGGTATCGCTGATCACGTCAATCGGTTCCTGACCCTGTCCGCCGCGTCGGCCTCCGATCCATTCGGCCCCGCTATTCCCGGCGTCCTGGTCGATCTGCTCCTGGACCTGCACGATGTCGCCCCCGGAACCCATGGCCGCACGCCAGTCGTCGCCCTTCGAGAGCGTGACCCATTCCTGATAGGGGTTGCGACCGTCGGCGATCGCGGCCTCCATTTCCTCGCAGCTCTGCGTGGCGAGCGACAGCTGCTCCTCGGCCCGCAGCAGGTTGTTCTGGAACAGGTCGTACAGCCCTGGATTGGATCGCTGGAGCACCATGGCCGGCAGGGAAGCGATCGCATCCGTGGCGGCCTGAACCATCTGATCGACCATGTCCTCCATCCCCTGGGCGACCTCGTTCAGGGTGTTTTCGATGCTCAGAAGGGGATCGAAGCTGCCGCAGCTGTATCCCGCGCTCGCATCCGCTCCGAAGGCCAGGCGGGTCGTAGTGACATTGGGGTTTGGGGCATTGGAAATGGGCTCGGCCCCGCCCACTTCGTAGTACCAGAACCCGTCTTCGGACGGCACAAGGGCATGGCCGGCGGTCGGTACCCAAAGCGCCGCGCAGGCTGTAGCAGCGATCAGTGTTTTCCGCATCCGCATGATCCGTCTCCTAGAACGTGACGGAGCCGAGGTAGACCTGGCCCCCGATTTCGCAGCAGTTGTACGGGCGCCAGAGCGTCCAGACGTAATTGCCCTTGAGGTTGGTCTTGTCGCTGGACCAGCCATCCTTGTCTTCGGTGTCGTCTTCCCCAAACACTTCGCAGGTGTTGGTGCTTGTGGGCATGTGCATCTGGAAGGTCCCGGTTTCTTCGTCCCGCTCCACCAGCTCGGGGGGGAGCCAGACGCGGTATCCGGATTCATGCACCACGTCGTCGCCCGGGAGCTGCTCGTAGACATGCCCCGACTGGCTTTCGCGCGTGGTGATGTCACCCGCCCGCTGGGCGACGATCGCCGCCGCCTTGGCATCCTCGGGCTGGGAGACATAGCCGGAGCGGGGATAAAGCGCGCCCCAGGTGTAGTCGTCCCATTCCCCAATTTCCCGCTCACCCTCCACGAGCGATTCGGTGTAGAACATTTCGGGCACCGCGTAGCGCCAGGCGAGTACGCTGCTCGCGGACTGGTAGTAGGGATAGAAGGCTTCGGCCGTCGCGGCTCCCGGGCAGATATAGGGGACGTCGATGTACTCCAGGATCTCCATGAAGGGGTGACCGACCACATCCGCTTCCTTGAAGCGCAGTTGGCGCGCATCGCGGGAATAACGCCCCTCTAGCGTGTTTCCGCCGCCCACGAAAGCGTCGAAGGACAGGATCGATTCGGCGGCGGACTCCTGCGCGGATCCGAGCGCTCCCCGAATCTCCGCCCACGGGTTTTCGCCCGTGTTCTGATAGGCCGAAATGACGGCGTCCGGGACGTAATGCCGGATCCGCTCGGTCGTGACCACGCTGCAGCCGGTAATGGTGCAGCGCAGCCACAGACAGACTCCGATGATCTCCCAATTCAGGCAGGACGAGAGGGCGCTGCTCGTCTGCGAAGTGATCTCGGCGGTACTGATCGTGTCCGGGTCCTCGGCCTTCGCGGGGCTTCCAACCAGCAGGCAGAGCGCGGCCACGATCCCGACGCCGGTGCTACGCACGGAACCCCGGATCATTGCCGCCACCGTTCATACTCGCGCAGGCCGCGCGCGAGGTCCGTCGTGCCATACACCACGGCCTGGCCGTCGAAGACGATGGCCGGTACTTGTTCAATGTTCAGGCGATAGGCGCGCAGCAGCGGCTCGTAGGCAGCTTCAAGATCACGATGGGCCTGGACATCGAGGCGTTCGCGGGCGATCTCGGCCGCCGCCTCGGGGTCGGCAGGTAGCCCCTGACTCAGATCCTCCGTTGCTCGGTCCACCGCATCCACATAATGAATCTCGACGGGGATCCCCCGGCGATCAGCCGCCGTGGTGGACACCGTCGTTCCGGTCGTCACGAAGACCTCGATCTGCCCCGGGTCGGCGCTGACGGGGCTGATCCCCACCAGGAGTAGAACGGCCATCATTCGTCGCATGAGCGGCCTCCTGCGCTGGGTTTCGGGGGAAGTTGCAGCTGCGCCCGGAAGCGCTGTTGGGGCTCATTCAGCATGCGCTCGCATACGTGGCCTTCTGCATCCGCCAGACGCATCGCCAGATCCCGCAGCGTCCCCGTCAGGACGTCGCCACGCTCGAACTCGCGTGCCAGTGTCTCGGGCGTGCGCCCGTGAACGGTCAGCTCCATCAGCACGACGTCGCGGTGGGCGTCGGTGAGCCACCCGCCCTTGTGGATCAGCTGCCCCTCTCCCTGCAGAGGCAGGGTATGGATCTCCAGGCGCTCCGGGCCGCCGTCGTGGCCGGGCATCAGGAACAGGCCCTTGCGACCGCCGGCGACCAGCAGCCATTCGGTCCAGGCGAAGTCCCTGGCCCAAAGGTGGAGTCGGTTGACCATCACGCACCTCCCCCGATCCGGCGCGCGACTTCTTCGGCTGCTTCGACTTCCGAGCAATCCAACTCGTCCATGACCTTGCGGCGCTCCGACTTCTCGTGCTTCTCGGTCATCGCCAGGGCCAGGGCGATCGGGGGCGGGACGTTGCGGAACAGCGTTTCGACCTGATCGGCCAGAACCACGCCCTCGACGTACTTGCCGGGTTCCTTGCGGGCTCCGAGCAGCAGGCTTTTCTGCTCGTTGGTGAGGTCCTTGAAGCGGGCGATCTGCTCGATCTCCTCCTTGGGCATCACCAGGCACATCCACCACTCCATCATGTTGAGCATCTTCCGGGACGCATCCGGGAAGTCCTCCAGGTTCTGCGTGGCGATCCAGAACCAGGCCCCGAGCTTTCGCCACATCTTCGTGATCTTGACGACGTAGGGCGCGAGCATCGGATTGGTCGTGATCATGTGCCCCTCGTCGGTGAGCACGAGGGTCGGGCGTTCGGCGTGCTGGTGTTGCTCGACCAGGTCGTTGATATGATTCATCAGGCCGACATAGGCGACCGTGAGCTGATCGGCGTAGCCTTCGCGCGCCATGAGCCCCATATCGACGATCGTTACGTCGGCCTCCGGCCAGCGATCGCCGGGCCGGTTGAAGACCTGCCCCGCGAACCCCTGGCAGAAGGTTTCCATGCCATCTGCCATTTCTCTGATACGCAGGCGGCGTTCGGGCGCATCTTCCTCCCCCGCGACTTCACGTAACCCCGCGACCACGTCCCCAGTCAGGACCTGCTCGCGTCCTGCTGCACGGACGTTCTTGGCGGCACGGAGGATGCCGTTAGCGATGGCGGTGTTGTCCGCGCGGCGCATGCGCGCCTCCTCGCGAGGGTCGCCGCCGGTGATCATAATTTTGGCCGCGATCTGCATTTCTCCGAGCAGGTCGCGGCCCTCCTCGATGTCGTCTTCCTCGTCCTCGTCGGGGTCGTCTTCCTCGATCTTCCTGTCCACCTTGGGGTCGTCCAGGAGCTGGGTCGCCGCCGCGAACGGCGGG
>NZ_KB899556.1:0-388443 GCF_000378325.1 Thioalkalivibrio sp. ALJ2 | reverse complement strand
TCTTCCGAACGCTGACCGAAGTCCGGGAACACACCGAGCAGTGGCTGCAGGACTACAACGAAACCATCCCCCACGAGTCGCTGGGGGATCTCACGCCGGTCGAATACCGGCAGCTACACCACCCGGAAACCTCTAGTTACGCGTGGACCTAATCCGGGGAAGTGGACAGTCCGCCGTCATGTCGGGCATGAGAAAATAAATCTGTCCCCTTTTTGTTTTTGCGGGGCGTTAATCGACTGCAATACAGATGGTTACCGTGGTCCGACCCCGCTATTGTTCCTTTCAGTGGCGTCTTGATGGGAATGCTCGTAGAGACAGCTACCACAACGCGGCGCGCGTTCAACAGCTCCAGGCCCGCCCTCTGGCCGAGCCAGCGGCAAAAGACAAGCGCTGACCCTATGGACAAAAGGCAAGGCCTGACCCCGGAGCCCCTTGTAGGAGGCGAGCCCCCTCGCCGATCAGACGTGCCCAATGCCCCATCGCCCAGAGGGCTGGGCTCCTACGAGAGAAGGGGCTGTGGCGGCATTTGAACAAGGCGGGTGTCCTCTTTTCCTGGCGGCTGCGGGATCGTGTAGCCGGGTTACTCGTAGTGGCTCCATAAACGAATCACCTTGACGACTCCCTCGTCTTCAAGCACCTGGTACACAAGCCGGTGTTGAATATTGATGCGCCGCGAGTACGCGCCGGAGAGATCACCCACCAGCTTCTCGAACGGTGGGGGCTTTCGATACGGATCTTCCGCGATCAGGGTCAGCAGTTCCTGTGCCTTCGGCTTCAGGCCGCTGGCCGCCAGCTTCTTCGCATCCTTTTGAGCCTGCCGGGTGTAGACCCACTTCCATGTCACCAATCCAGCTCCTCGTGGCATTCATCCGCCGGAGTATCCATCCCCTCGCGGATCGACTCGCGCATACCCGGCACCGATAGCAGGTACAGGGTCTCCTGAATGGCCGACCAGTCCGACTCGGATAGCAGGACCGCGTTGTTCCGCTTGCCGGTGATCACAATCGGCTCGTGGGATTCCGCCGTTTCGTCGATCAGCCGGTAGAGGTTGCTGCGCGCCTCTGTAGCCGTAATTCCCGTCATGGCGCACCTCGCAAGTGTGTGGGCTTCGACCAAGAGTACGCCTTGGCGTACGTCCCGTAAACCGTACGGGTATTCCGTCACCGCCAGCAACCGCAGCAACCGTTCGGATCGTTCCAGGAATTGTCATTTCGCCCAGCTTGGAAGGTCATCCCGGAAACCGCGCAGCGGTTATCCGGGATCTCGGGCGCCGAGGCAGGAGCGGACGCCGGCTCTCCCCTTGCTGCGGCCGGGATGACGAGGGGCTCCCACAGGGGGAGACGGGCAACAGTGGAGTGATGTATTCGGGTGGGGTTAGTGGGTTGGGAGGCAGTCGGGCAGGGATTGTTCGAACGAGTGAGGGGTGATGCCGAGGTCGGCGAAGGCGCCGAGGGTGGGGTTGGCGATGTTGTCCTGTTGCATCAGGTAGAGCTGATCGCGCGTCAGGGGTGGGTTGGGGAGCAGTGAGCCCAGGGCGGCCAGGGCGTGCCAGATGGGGAACGGCACGGGCAGCATGGGGCGCTTGCGGCCGAGGTGGGTGAGGACCCGGGTGAGGATCTGGCGATAGTTGAGGATGTCCGGGCCGCCGAGTTCGTAGATGGGGTGTGTGGGCGGCTCGTCTGCGCACAGGCGGGCGAGGGCGCGGGCGATGTCGCTGACGTGTACCGGTTGCAGGCGGGTGGTGCCGCGGCCGAACAGGGGTATTACGGGCAGGGGCGCGAGGCCGGCGAGGTTGCGCACAAAGGCGTCGCCCGGGCCGAAGAGTACGCTGGGGCGCACGACGATGGCGTTGGGGAATTCGCGGAGGACGGCGGCTTCGCCTTGCGCTCGGGCGCGGATGTACGACGAGGGCGAGCGGCTGTCGGCGCCGATGCCGGAGACCTGCACGACGCGCTCCAGGGTCGCGTTCCGGGCGGCACGGGCGAGGCGCGCGGCGCCTTCGACGTGGATGGTGGTGAAGCGCAGGTCGCGTTGCTCCACGTACAGGCTGACGGCGTTGATAACACCCTTGGCATCTTCCACGGCGCGGGCGACATCGGCACCGTCCCGGATGTCGGCGCGGCAGTGCTCCACTCGGGGGTGATCTTGCAGAGAATCGGGTAGTACGGGGCGGCGCGAGGCGATGCGCACGGTGTGCCCGGCGTCGAGCAGTGCGTGCACCGTGGCGCGGCCGAGAAAGCCGGTGCCGCCGAATACCGTGATCAGGTTCGGGCGCATGATGAGCCCCCTCCAGGCAAATCCGATCGTTACGGGGTGTGGATGCTTGTCGATCCGACTGACAGATGGCCTATAGGTAAGACTGGCGTGTAGGGAGAATGATCCCGGTGGGGTATGGAAGAAGAGGGGTGTCCTCTTTCCTGTTCAAGAGCCTTCTGCTCACCCCCGGAAGTCAGGTTCGCTTACCCATACGCTGGTGTTGGTCCGCACACTGCAGGAGTAGGGAGTGACTGGATGAAGACGATTCTTTTTGCCTGGAACCCAAGAAAGTGGGTCTGGGATGAGCTTCCCCGGGCGGTTGTTCGGGCGAACCAGGAAGGTTCTTACAGAGATGAATGGAGCTGTGGAGTAACCAAGAACGTTCAGCCTGGAGACCGCGCGTTTCTGATTCGGCTGGGTGAGCCACCCAAGGGTTTGATCGGCTCGGGTATCGTGCTGTCGAGTCCGCGCGAAAGGCATCATTGGGATGCAGAGCGGCGTGCGAAAGGCGATACCGCCAACGTTGTGGAGATCGAGTTTGATGTTCTGAGTGAACAGCCTGTGGTGGACGAGGCTGAACTCCGCTCAAAACCGCTTGATGCTCAGGACTGGTTTCCCCAGGCCTCCGGCGTGACGATAGCGAGCGACGTGGCTGAGGTGCTGGAAGCTCGCTGGGCAGAGCGCGCGCAGCGCCCTGCATATTCGGCATCGATGGGCGTGGTGGAAGGGAAGAGGCTATTGACCGTGGCGACGCGGTACGAGCGTAACCCAGAAGCGCGGCGGAAATGTCTGGAGCACTATGGGCTGACTTGCCAGGCCTGTGGGATGTCCTTCGAAGAGCGATATGGGCCCATCGCAAAGGACCTAATTGAGGTTCACCACAACGTTCGCCTGTCCGACATCGGGAAGGAATATACCGTCGATCCTGTCCATGACCTCATTCCGCTGTGCCCTAACTGTCACGCGGTGGTGCATAGGCAAGTACCGCCGCTTCCCGTGGACGAACTGAAGAAGCTCATCAAGGCGCGGATGGGTGCGTAGCCTGACGGGCGCTCTTGGGCCTGCGGCCGCAATTGTTACCGTCACATAGCAGGGTTGTGGGTGGCCGATAAGGCGGCTGTCGTTCCTCTGTTCGCCGCGTGCCTTCGTTTGCTGCAACAATGTCCCCATCACTGGGGCTTGGTGCCCGGCATGGAAGAACGAACAGGGGAGCAGGGCTTGAACACGGAGAATCATTCAGAGACCGCCGCGTGGATCTGGTCGGTGGCGGATCTGCTGCGCGGTGACTTCAAGCAGTCGCAGTACGGGCGGGTGATCCTGCCGTTCACGCTGCTGCGACGGCTGGAATGCGTGCTGGAGCCGACCAAGGATGGTGTGCTGGCTGCTGCCAAGGAGCACGAGAACAAGTCGGAGACGGTCCGCGAGCAGTTTCTGCTGCGCGAGGCGGAGCAGCCGTTTTTCAACACCTCGCCGCTGTCGCTCGCGAGTCTGTCGGACACGCAGACGGCCGAGGACCTGATGAGCTACATCGAGTCCTTCAGCAAGGACGCCCGCGAGATCTTCGATCACTTCCGCTTCGAGGAATACGTCGAGCAGCTCGCCAGCAACAACCTGCTGTACCAGGTGGTGCAGCGCTTCGCAGCCATCGACCTGCGCCCGGCTCGGATCTCCAACTTCGGTATGGGGCTGGTGTTCGAGGAGCTGATCCGCAAGTTCGCGGAGAGCTCCAACGAGACCGCCGGTGAGCACTTCACCCCGCGTGACGTGGTGCACCTGACCACCTCGCTCGTGCTCACCGGGCAGGACCACAAGCTACAGCCGCACGGCATCGTCACCGTGTACGACCCGACCTGCGGCACTGGTGGGTTCCTGTCCGAGAGCGAGGAGTACATCCAGCAGATCAGCCAGGATGTCAGCGTGTCCCTGCACGGGCAGGAGCTGAACCCCGAGTCCTACGCCATCTGCAAGGCGGACATGCTCATCAAGGGCCAGGACGTCGAGAACATCAAGCTCGGCAACACCCTGTCGGACGACCAGCACGCGGACGAGCACTTCGACTACATGCTCGCCAACCCGCCGTTCGGCGTGGAGTGGAAGAAGGTCCAGAAGCAGGTGGTAGACGAGCACCAGCACAAGGGCTTCAACGGCCGTTTCGGCCCCGGCCTGCCGCGCGTCTCCGACGGCTCGCTGTTGTTCCTGCTGCACCTGGTCAGCAAGATGCGCGACCCGCGCAAGGGCGGCTCGCGCATCGGCATCATCCTCAACGGCTCGCCGCTGTTCACCGGCGGGGCCGGCAGCGGCGAGTCCGAGATCCGCCGCTACCTGCTCCAGCACGACATGGTGGAGGCCATCATCGGTCTGCCCACCGACATGTTCTACAACACCGGCATCGCCACCTACATCTGGGTGCTGAACAACAACAAGCCGGCCGAACGCCGCGGCCATGTGCAGCTCATCGACGCCACCGACCGCTACGCCAAGATGCGCAAGTCGCTCGGCTCCAAGCGCCAGTACATCGACGACGCCAATATCGACGCCATCGTGCGCAGCTACGGCGCCTTCGAGGAGAGCGACAAGAGCAAGATCTTCCCGAACGAGGCCTTCGGCTACCGCCGCATCACCGTCGAGCGCCCGCTGCGCCTGAACTTCCAGGCCAGCCCCGAGCGCATCGAACGCATGCTGGCCGAGAAGCCCATCCAGAAGCTGGACGAGACCACCCGCCTGGGCGTGCAGGCCGCCTGCGAGCGGCTGGACGCCGAGGGCCTGTACACCAACCGCGAGGCCTTCCTGACCGACCTGAAGGCCCAGTTGAAGGCGCTCGACGTGAAGCTGCCCGCCGCCGCGCTGAAAGCCGTATGGAACGCCCTCAGCGAACGCGACCCCGAAGCGGACATCTGCACCGACAAGAAGGGCAACCCGGAACCGGACAGCGACCTGCGCGACACCGAGAACGTCCCGCTGGGCGAGGACGTGTTCGAATACTTCGAGCGCGAGGTGAAGCCGCACGTCCCCGACGTCTGGATCGACCAGGACAAGCGTGACGAACAGGACGGCGAGATCGGCATCGTCGGCTTCGAGATCCCCTTCAACCGCCAGTTCTACGTGTTCCAACCCCCGCGACCGCTCGAAGAGATCGACGCCGACCTGAAGGCCGTCACCACCCGCATCAAGCAGATGATCGAGGAGCTGTCGGCGTGAGCTTCCCGAAATATCCCGAGTACAAGGACTCCGGCGTCGAGTGGCTGGGCGAGGTGCCGGCGCATTGGGTCGTCGGCACGATCGCACGCATCATCAAGGCACCGATTACGGACGGACCCCACACGACACCCGAGTTTACCCAATCAGGAATACCATTCTTGTCAGTCGATGGGGTTCAAGAGGGTGAATTGGTTTTTGAAGGGTGCCGGTTCATTTCGGCTCGAGACTATGCTCGATTTAGTCGAAAGGCGGCCCCGCGACGCGATGACATTCTAATGGGTAAGGCGGCTTCCATAGGTAAGGTCGCGAGGGTTAAAACGGACAAGACATTTGGGATCTGGTCGCCCTTGGCATTGATCCGTGTCGACAAAGATAAATACTCTTCCGGGTTTTTGGAATATGTTCTGAAATCCCCGGGCGCCCAACACCAACTCAATCAACTGGCGAACTCTAATACACAGTTGAACTTGGGCATGAAGGACATTCCTAAAATTCGAGTTTTGGTTCCACCAATAGAAGAGCAACTGGGTGTGGCGGCCTTCCTCGATCACGAGACCGGGAAGATCGATGCGCTGATTGAGGAGCAGCGGCGGCTGATCGAGCTGCTGAAGGAGAAGCGGCAGGCGGCGATCTCCCACGCCGTCACCAAGGGCCTCGATCCCAGCGTGCCCATGAAGGACTCGGGCGTCGAGTGGCTGGGCGAGGTTCCGGCGCACTGGGAGGTTCTGAAGCTTGGTTTTGTGACTGTAGAAAAGTGCGACGGTCCATTCGGCTCTGCTTTGAAATCAGAGCATTACACGAGCGATGGCGTTCGTGTGGTCCGGTTGCAGAATATCAAGAAGGGTCGCTTCAATGATGACGATTCAGCTTTTATTTCCGAAACCTACTACACGGATATTGGTCGCAGGAGTGGGGTCGCTTCTGGAGACCTTCTAATCGCTGGATTGGGCGATGAGCGTAATGCAGTTGGTCGTGCATGTGTTGCGCCCGAGGGGATCGAGCCAGCCATGGTGAAGGCCGACTGTTTTCGGTTTCGTCTAGATGCTTCAAGAGCAAAGCCGGGATTTCTTGCGGAGCAGCTTTCGGCGAGTGCAGAGGTCGATGCGGGCCAGCTCTCGACTGGTTCGACACGTTCACGAATCCCTCTGTCGGTCATGGTGACGAGGCGCGTGGCGCTTCCGAGTATACGTGAGCAAGATCAGATTGCTGAGTATGTGAAAGGACTGAAGCGTTCAGTTGATCAGCTAATGGTTGAAGCAGCAAACACGATCGATTTGCTGCAGGAACGTCGTTCGGCACTGATCTCCGCTGCCGTCACTGGCAAGATCGACGTGCGGGGTTGGTCGGCTGGGGCCGAGTCGGGAGAGTCGGAGCTGGCGATGGTCGCCGAGGAGTCGGCCGGATATTCGGCACAAGGCGGTGCCCGATGACCCAAGGCCGAAGCATCCGCCTGTTCCTGGTGGATGGCACACCGCACGGGCTGCTGACAGCGGAGATCATGAACTGGACCGGGCATGTGCTCACCGGGCCGCGCGGCAAGCTGAGCGAGCTGGTGCAGCGCCCGGAGTGCGGGCGCACCGGCGTGTACTTTCTGGTGGGGCCGGATGCCGAGAACAGCGCCCGCCCGCAGGTGTATATCGGTGAGTCGGATGATGTCGGCAAGCGGCTCAAGCAGCACAACCGCACCGAGGAACAGGGCGGCAAGGACTTCTGGGAAAAGGTCTGCCTGATCACCAGCAAGGACCAGAACCTGACCAAGGCCCATGTGAAGTACCTGGAGAGCCTGCTGATCCAGCAGGCCCAGCGCGTGGGCCGCTGCACCCTGATCAACGGTACCCGCCACGACTACATCGGCCTTCCCGAGGCCGACCAGGCCGACATGGCCTTCTTCCTGGAACAGATCCGCACCGTCCTCCCGGTGCTCGGCTTCGAGTTCCTGCGCGACTCGAGCCGACCGCCGTCGCGTGATGGCGCGGAAGGCGGTTCCCTTAACGCTGACGAAGCTGCTGCCTCGCCACGATTCCGCATGATCTTCCCGAAATACGGCATCACCGCGTACGGGCAGGAGGCGGAGGGCGAGTTCTTCGTTCTGGAGGGGTCGCAGGCCAGGGCGTCGTGGGCCGCTCCGGGGCATAGCTATCAGCCCCTGCACCAACGACTGCTCGAAGAGGGCGTACTGGTGGAGGACGAGACCGGGTTGCTGCGATTTTCCCGCGATTACGCGTTCTCCAGTCCCAGCGCCGCTGCGGCCATGGTGGTGGGGAGGTCGGCCAACGGCCGTACCGAATGGAAACGGGAAGACACTGGCCAAACCTATGGCGAATGGCAGGAGCAGGTGGTCAGCGAAGCCGCAGAAAGCAGCGCTGAAGTGCTCTGATCCGCCGCTGTTGGTACCGGCGACCGATCGCTTTCGCACGCGATTGGCCAGTTCCTGCTCCCGGCTGAACACGCGCGATCCGATGACGGCCAGTGTTGTCGCGCATCCCCCGTTCCTTCTGAATGAGTAAAAACGGTATAATTAATGCTCATGGATGAGTTTCAGTTCGACCAGGCCAAAAGCAGGGCCAATCTGGAAAAGCACGGTATCGATTTCGAGACCGCCCAGGCGCTGTGGGAAGACCCGAACCTGCTGGAGATCCGGGCAAGGTCCGAGGGCGAGCCGCGATTCCTGCTGATCGGGAAGATTGCTGGAAGACACTGGTCGGCTGTCGTTACCTACAGGGAAGGCCGTACTCGCCTGATCTCCGTCAGGCGCTCCCGCAGAAAGGAGGTGGAGCTCTATGAAAGCTAAAGACCTCGACAAGAAATTCGACGAAGGGCAGGAAGATATCGTTGGCGATCTCGACCTCTCGTCGGCGCGCCGCGTCAATCAGGAACAGAAGCGCATCAACGTCGACTTTCCCGCCTGGGTGGTGGAGTCGCTGGACCGCGAGGCGGCGCGCATCGGCGTGACCCGTCAGTCCATCATCAAGGTGTGGCTGGTCGAGCGCCTCCAGGAAGAAGCCGCCAGGAACCCGCTGAAGGGTGACGCCGCAGGCGGTGCGCATTAGCCAGGCGCCGGGCGCGTTTTGGAACCGTATTACCGTTCTTCATAAGGACTCTGGGGCAGGCCACGGGAATGGCGGTTTGCCGTTGCGCGCATAACCCTGCAAATTGGGAGCCATCGGACGCGGTAACCACCCGGAAAGGAAGTGTTGATGGCGGACAGCAGGGAAGCCCAGTTTCAGCAGGACATCATCGAAGCGATGACCGCCGATGGCTGGCTGACCGGTCCGGCCAGCGGGTATGACGCCGCCAACGCCCTGTACACCGAGGATCTGGTCGCCTACCTGCAGGAGGCCTGGCCGCAGCGCTGGGAGAAGTTCGCCGCGAAGAACTCGCAGGACCCGCAGAAGGCCCTGGTGCGCGCGGTCACCCGCGAGCTGGAGCACGACGGCACGCTGGAGGTGCTGCGCCACGGGGTGAAGACCCCGGGTGTAAAGCTGGAGCTGTGCAGCTTCAAGCCCGACCACGAGATGAACCCCGAGTCCCTGGCGCGCTACCGCGCCAACCGCCTGCGGGTGGTGCCGGAGGTCTCGTACTCGCCGCATGCGCGCAGCGGCGAGTACAACCCGCGGCTGGATCTGGTGCTGTTCGTCAACGGCATTCCTACTGCCACGCTGGAGCTGAAGAGCGAGTTCAAGCAGTCGGTGGAGAACGCCAAACGCCAGTACCGGCGCGACCGCCCGCTGAAGGACCCGGTCACCCGCAAGCCCGAGCCGCTGCTGACCTTCAAGCGCGGGGCGCTGGTGCACTTTGCCGTCAGCCAGGACCAGGTGGCGATGACCACGCGCCTGAATGGCAAGGACACCTTCTTCCTGCCCTTCAACCGGGGCACCGAGGACGGCGGCGCCGGCAACCCCGCACCCCCGGACCCGAGCAGCTACGCCACCGGCTACCTGTGGCAGCGCGTGTTCCAGCCGGATGCCTGGCTGAAGATCATCGGCCGCTTCCTGCACCTGGAGGACAAACCGGAGGAAGACTTTCACGGAAAACGGCGCAAGAAAGAGTCGCTGATCTTCCCGCGCTTCCACCAGTGGGACGTGGTGAACCGCCTGATCGAGGCGACGCGCGAGGAAGGCGCGGGGCAGCGCTACCTGATCCAGCACAGCGCCGGCTCGGGCAAATCCAACTCCATAGGCTGGATTGCCCACCAGCTTTCTGCGTTATACGACGATGCGGGCGACAAGCTGTTCAACTCCGTGATCGTGGTCACCGACCGCACGGTGCTGGACAGTCAGCTCCAGAAGACTATTTTCGACTTCGAGCACGCGCATGGGGTGGTGCGGCCGATCACTCGCGATATCGGCAGCCAGAGCAAGTCGGAGCAGCTCGCCGAGGCGCTGGCCGAGCAGACCCGCATCATTATCGTGACCATCCAGACCTTCCCGGCGCTGTTCGACGCGCTGGACAAGCGCCCGGACTTGGCCGCCGGGCGCTACGCGGTGATCGCCGACGAGGCGCATTCCTCGCAGACCGGCTCCTCCGCCACCAAGCTCAAGGCGATTCTCGGAACGGACAAGCCGGAGGACGAGGAGATCAGCGCCGAGGAACTGCTGGACGCGGCCGTGGCCGCGCGCAAGCCGGCCGAGCGCATCAGCTACTACGCCTTTACCGCCACCCCCAAGGCGAAGACCCTGGAGCTGTTCGGCCGCCCGCCGGACCCGGATCTGCCGCCCTCGGCGGACAACAAGCCCGAGCCCTTCCATCTGTACTCCATGCGCCAGGCCATCGAGGAAGGCTTCATCCTCGACGTGCTGAAGAACTACACCACGTACTCCACCGCCTGGAAGCTGGCGCACCCGCACGCCGACGAGCAGGAGGTGGAGTCGCGCAAGGCCTCGACGAAGATCGCCCGCTGGGTACGCCTGCACCCCTACAACATCTCGCAGAGGGTGGAGGTGATCGTGGAGCACTTCCGGGCCAACGTGCGCCACCTGCTGGACGGCCAGGCCAAGGCCATGGTGGTGACCGGCAGCCGCCAGGAGGCCGTGCGCTACGCGCTGGCCATGCGCGCGTACATCCAGGACAAGGGCTACACCGACGTGCACGCGCTGGTCGCCTTCTCCGGCTCCGTCCTGCCGGACGAGGTGATCCCGGAGGAGGTGACCGAGACCAGCTCGCTGCTGAACCCGGGGCTGAAGGGCCGCGACCTGGCCGAGGCGTTCAAGACCGACGAATACAACGTGATGATCGTCGCCAACAAGTTCCAGACCGGGTTCGACCAGCCCAAGCTCTGCGCCATGTACGTGGACAAGAAGCTGCAGGGCGTGGAGTGCGTGCAGACCCTGTCGCGCCTGAACCGCATCTTCCCGGGCAAGGAGGCCACCTTCGTCCTCGACTTCTTCAACGATGCCGAAGACATCCTCGAGGCCTTCCGCCCGTACTACAACAAGGCCGAGCTGGCCGACGTCTCCGACCATCAGATCGTCTACGACCTGCAGAAGAGCCTGGACGCCGCCGGCATCTACCACTGGGACGAGGTCGAGAACTTCGCCCGCGCCTTCTTTGATCCGAAGGCCGGCGCCAGCCAGCTCAGCTACTACTGCCAGCCCGCGAAGGAGCGCTACCACACCCGCTACAAGGCGGTGCTGGAGCAGATCCAGACCTGGAAGGCCGCCCACGTCGAAGCCGAACGCAGGGGCGACAAGCCGGGCCTCCACCGCGCCGAGCAGGAGCTGAAGGACGCCCACACCACACGCGACGAGCTCGACCTGTTCCGCAAGAACCTGCAGAGCTTCGTGCGCAGCTACGAGTTCCTGTCACAGATCGTCGACTTCGAGGACCGCGAGCTGGAACAGCTGAACGTCTACGCCCGCGCCCTGCACCCGCTGCTGCGCGTCGAAAACATCGAAGAAGACGCCATCGACGTCGACGAGCTGGAGCTGACCCACTACCGCCTGAACAAGCGCGCCGAACAGCGCCTGAGCCTCGCCGAGGAGGGCGCCGACTATGACGGCCTCAAGCCCGTCTCCGACGTCGGTTCGGGCAAACCGCACGACCCGGAGAAGAAGCGCCTCTCCGAGATCATCGACCAGCTCAACGAGCTGTTCGGAGCCGAGGTGAGCGACGAAGACAAGCTCCAGTTCGCCAACGGCATCGCCGACCGCATCCGCCGCGACGACGCCGTGATGGCTCAGGTCGAGAACCACAGCCCCGACCAGGTGATGCACGGCCTCTTCCCCAAGCGCGTCACCGACACCGTCCTCGACGCCATGACCGACCACGAAAAACTCTCCATGCAGGTCCTGGACGACCCGGAGCGCCAGCGAGACTTCGCTCTCCTGATCCTGCGCCTGTTGACCGACGGGGCAGGCGATCCAAGACAGACCGCAACGAGCACCGGCCGATGATCATTCGCACAGGGACCGGCTTCTCGTCAGTAGACGAGGGACGGGCCACCGGTGCCCGATGTTGCCGCGCCGCCTCAAGGCTCGCGCGTGTTCGATCATGCATGGATGAGCGCTCGAGTTCGGCCACTACCCCGAACACGTGGAAAGCGTGCTGCCCGCCAGGTGCTGTGGTCTTGATGGATTCCTTCAGGGACTGCAACTCGACACCCTCTTCGTCGAGATCAACGACTGTCGTGATGACCTTCCGTATGGCTTGGCCGCGTCGGTCCAGCCGCCAGGTGACGGACATCCTCTCACCCGTTACCATAACTTTGAGTCCACCGCTGCAACCACGTATAGCAAGACAACGGGTCACGTCGGCCTGAGGGAAGCGAATATGCCATCGTTAGATAGTGAGTTGGACTTTGAATCGACGAATGACCAATTCGAAAGCGAAGACGACTCGGATCTCGGTACCCCATCCCTCCTAGAGGGCGTGGTTGTCACCGATTCGGACTGGACTAGCGAAACGGTTCTCAACCAAGTTGATAAGGGAAACATCCAGCTCAATCCCCGCTTCCAGAGACGAGAGGCTTGGAACGATAAGCGGAAGAGCAAGTTCATCGAATCCGTTCTCCTTGGTCTGCCCATACCACAGCTGGTTTTGGCGGAACAGAAAGGTGCAAGAGGGAAATACCTCGTCATTGATGGAAAGCAAAGATTGCTGTCGCTTATGCGGTTCGCAGGAAGCGCTACGGATGGAAAGCTAAAGTTGAGTGGTTTAGAGGTCCGGTCTGACCTCAATGGGAAAACTTGGGATGATCTTCAGTCTTCACCGGAGCTGGCTGATGATGTGGCTGCCTTCGAAAATGCCCAAATCCGAACAACAACCATTCGAGGTTGGAATGATGAGCGGGCCCTTTTTCTAATATTCCACAGGCTGAACTCCGGGAGCGTAGCGCTTTCTCCACAAGAACTCCGTCATGCTCTTCACCCTGGTCCATTTATAGATTACGTCTTTGACTTTACGGAGTCTAGCGACACATTTATCCGTATTCTTGGGAAGAATGGAAAGCCTGACTTTCGGATGCGCGACGTTGAATTATTAATTCGATTTATCGGTTTTAAGGTCCGGCTGGCGAGTTATCGAGGGGATTTGAAAAAATTTCTGGACGAGACTGTTAAAGAACAGAATTACCGATGGAATAGCGACAAGGATTTTATAGTCGAACTGGCTCAAAGCTGCGAGCGAGCCATCGAACATACAATCTCCATTTTCGATGAGCGTTCTGCGTTTTCCAAGTGGACAGAGCGTGGTGCGGAAGGTCGGTTCAACCGCGCAGTGTTCGATGCCATGACGTTCTACTTTTCGGATCCTGAAGTGCGAGTCGCTACCGAGTCCGACGATCAGAAGAAAAATTTAAGAGAGAAGTTCCAAAACCTTTGTGTAACGGATCGTCGGTTCTTGAAGTCCTTGGAAGCGACTACTAAGACGACAGAGGCAGTGCTTACGCGGCTAAAGATTTGGGGTGAGGTTATAGAGCTTATTATGGGCTCCAAGCCAGCAGGGCTTGAAGAAATTGAGGCGTTAGCGGTTGAGCATGGAGTCGATTGATTACTCGGAACTTGACGCAAGGCTCGATGAATTGGAGGAACGCTATCTTCCAGTTTTTCACCCGACCGCCGACTACACTGACGGTCAAGTTGATGACATGCGCGCACTTAGGCTTCTGGCTCACGCGGAGATCGAATTTTTCTTGGAGCGTCTCTGCGAGAGGCTCATCGTAGACCTTGAGAGGAACGTGGACGCGAAGCAATCAGCGCGAGGGTTGGAGCCACGTGAGAGAATGATCTTGATTTGGGCAAAACATGCAGTACAACGAAGCAGAGAGGCAGTAAATGGTAACAATGGGGTAAAGGGGAAGGATATCCGCGCGATGTTCGGACCGCTGGGCTTCGATGAAGGAATGTTTGAAAGTATAAGTCCAGTATTTTTGGACAAGATGAATGATTTCGGGAAGAGGCGCGGTGACGTGGCTCATCAGTCATCCTTGCGCGCGACTTGGTCGATAACGGCACAAGGGGAGAAAAAGAAATTAGATGAGATAAAGGAGTTTATGGATAAATTCCATAAATTGGTTCAGGGGCATCGGCTTCGCGCCCTCCTTTAATGGAGAGGTGGATTAGTGCGGGCGGAGTGTAAATGTCGGTGTCGGATCTCGGCGAGGATTAAGTATGCATATCGCGGTCGGACTTCGGAGAGTAACTGTATAGGAATGCGTTAGGGATTCTGGAGCGGGCTCTATGGGGTAGCAAGGGTGGTTTGAAGAGGTGTCGGGGTCGGACCTCGGGAAGTGGCTGCAAAGGAACGCGTAAATGAGGTTGAAGCCGCTTCGATGGAGCTTCGAAGCGCGGTTTTGAGGCGGAAATGACCTTCTGGCGCTGTGGTTCGGGCTGTCATCTGGTGAAGCTGGCGCAGGGGAGAGGGTAAGCGAATGCTCCAGTCGAGAATTGCCTGGCTTGATCATGATGCGGACGCGCGTGAAAGGAGCATGCGCGTGCTGGCGATGTTCGGGGAGCGTGATACGCGCGATGAGCTGGGGCTTGGGGCGATTCGGGATAACCTGGCGGATTTGCTGTTTCCGGGCACGAGTACGATCCAGACGCGCTTGCGCTACATGCTGTTGGTGGCATGGGTGTATCAGCAGGTAGAGGCGGAGCTGGCGCAGGGCGCGCTTGCGGCGGAGAAGGTGCCGGCCCGGGCGGCGGATCTGGAGTTTCGCATTGTGGATGTGCTGCGCGAGGCGGACGACCGGGCCGGTGTTTTCGGGATTGGATCCGGGCGGACGCTGCAGCGATTGCCCAGCTCGGTGTACTGGGCGGGGCTGGCGTCGTGGGGCATTCGGGAGGTGCCGCTTTCCCAGGAGCGCTACCACCGCAGCGTGGCCGGGCTGGTGGAACGGCGGCGCGAGGTGGGCGCTCTTGCAGGTGAAGGCGAGCCGGTTGCGGATGTCTCGGAGTATCGCACCTGGCATGCCGGCCTGCCGGACGCGCCCGAGCGGTTCCCGGCAGATGTGTCGCTGGCGCTGGGCCGTGCGGAGGCGGCGTTCATCCTGGACCGGGTGCGCGAGTGTCATCCGACGAGCCTGCTGGCCCATCTGTTCGAGCGCTGCGCACCGGCGGAGGTGGAGTACCCCTGGGAGCACCCGGATCGGGCGGGCTTCAGCGACCGGCAGCAGGCGCTCCTGGATCAGGCGGAGAAGCTTGCGGTGCTCGCGCAGGGGGCGTTCTTGCTCTACAACCTGGCGCTGTCCGAACGGCGCGTACGCGAGGACTGGGTCGAGCACTACGAGCAGCGGATGGATGACTGGACCGAAGCGGCCCGGGCACTGCCGTTGGCGGAGTGGGACCTGGACGATCTGTTTGCGCTGACGGAGGTGGGAACGCTGCGGGTACAGCAGGGGGCGCGCGACTTCCTGCGCGACTGGCGCGAGCGGGTATTGGCCTGTGGCAGCGACGGGGCGCGGCTGCGGGCGGACGAGGCGGCGCGTGATCTGGTGCGTCGGCGCGAATCGCTGTTGAAGAAGGCGCGTTCGCGCTTCACCAACCCGCAGGCGCTGACACAATGGAGCGGCCAGTCGGGTGCCTATCGCTACAACTATCGCTGGCCGACGGTGAGCCGGTTCCACCGTGACCTGTACGCGGCGTTGCAGGGGGAGGACGGGTAATGCTCGACCCCAATGGCCGCAGCCTGTATACGAGCCTGCTCACACCCCCGCCCGGGTATTCGCTGGACCAGGCGCTGGGCACGACCTTCTCGCTGGATATTCCGACGCTGCTGACCATCCCGGTGCACTTGTCCCTGCTGGGGGCGGAGCGGCGGGATGACGGGATCGCGGTGTACGAATCGGTCCGCCGCACGATGGATCGGGTCACGCTCTATCTCCAGCGCGGCCAGATGCGCGCCCCGAAGGCCGGCAATCACCTGTTCGGGCTGCTGGAGCCGTGCATGGTGGAGGTGGAGCCGCCCGGGGACGGGGTGTTTCATCCCAAGGTCTGGGTGCTGCGCTTCCGCCCGGACGAGGGGGTGCCCGAACCGCCGCTGCTGCGGGGGGCGATCCTGTCGCGCAACGTGACCGACGATCGCTCCTGGGATCTCTCGCTGCAGCTTGATGGCGTGCTGGGCGACGAAACTATTGAGACGAACCGGCCGCTGGCGCGGCTGCTAGAGAGCCTGCCGGGACTGGCCACGCGCGAGGTCGATGCGGACCGGCGGGCGCAGGCGCGGGAGCTGGCGCGGGATCTGATGTCCTGCAAGTTCCAGTTGCCCCATGGCGCCGAGAGCCTGGAGTTTGCGGTTCCGGGCCTGCCGGGGATGCGCTGGGAACCCGAGAAGAGCGATCGCCTGGCAGTGATCTCGCCGTTTCTGAAGGATGCCGCGCTCGGCCGGCTGGCCGGCGCCAGTGGCGGTCCGGTGGCGCTGATTTCGCGTCCGGAGGAGCTGGAGCAGGTTTCGCCGGATGTCTGCGGCGGCTTCGGTGGCTGTTACGTGCTGCACGAGGCGGCCGAGACCGAGGACAACGAGGGCGAGATCGACCACGACACCCACGGGCTGCACGCCAAGGCATGGATCAGCGAACGCGGTACCCGCACGACGATCACGCTGGGGTCGGCCAACGTGACGGATGCGGCGTTGCTGGCGCAGCACAACCTGGAGGTGATTGCGACCCTGAAAGGCCCTCGGCGCAAACTGGGTGGCATCGACGACCTGCTGGGCGAAAAGGGCCTGGGCGGCGTGTTGCAGCGCTGGGAACCTTGGGAGCGAGCGGAGCCCGAGGATGCAGAACTCGTGAGGGCGCGCGAGCGGCTGGAGCGGGCGCGTACCGAGCTTGCGCGGGGTGGGTTGCGGGTGGTTTGCGAGGCCGGTAATTCGGAGGATATGTGGCGGTGGTGGCTGGTCGGGCAGGTGGAGCTGCCGGAGTCGGTGAATTGCCGCGTTTGGCCGGTGAGCCGATCCCCCAGTGATGCGGTCGCGCTTGGGGCGGGTGGCGCCGCAGGGAGAAGCGAGTTGCCGTATGGCGGGGTGGCCTACCTGACAGGGGTCATTGCCTTTGAGCTGACGGATCCGGCGGCGGACCACGCGCTGCGTTTTGCACTGAACCTGCCGATCGAGGGCTTGCCGGTAGAGGAGCGCGAGGCGGCCATTCTGCGTGCCGTGGTGGAGAATCGTGACGGGTTCCTGCGGTATCTGATGCTGCTGCTGGCGAATGACGATGCCGCCGCTGGCGCCTTTATCCCGATGGCGGGAAGTGGTCACGGGCACTGGCAAAGGGCGGTGCTGGACGAACTGCCGCTTCTGGAGGAGATGACCCGCTGCTACAGCCGGGAACCGGAGCGCCTGCGGGATATCGCCGAAATGATCGAGCGCCTGCAGGGGCGCCTGGGCACCTCTGACCTGGTGCCGCCGGAGTTCGAGGCGTTGTGGCGGACGTATCAGGAAGCGATGGAGCACCGCGATGGCCGGGATTGAGGGGTTCAATGCCGGGCCGGTGCTGGACGGGCTCAAGCCCTTTCAGCGCCGCACCGTGGATTACGCCTTCCAGCGGCTGTTCGACCCGGCCGGCAGCGGGCGCTTTCTGGTGGCCGACGAGGTGGGGCTGGGCAAGACGCTGGTCGCTCGGGGGGTCATCGCGCGCAGCCTGGAGGCGCTGAGCGGACAGGGGGAGCGCGTCGACATTATCTACGTGTGCTCGAACGCGGCGATTGCGCAGCAGAACATCCGCAGGATGAATGTGCTCGAGGACAACGAGTTTGCGTTGGCCAGCCGCTTGACCCTGTTGCCCGAGACGGTTCATCAGCTCAACCGGAATCCGGTCAATTTCATCAGCCTGACCCCGGGGACCACCTTCAACCTTCGCTCCAGCACAGGGATCGCGCGGGAGCGGGTGCTGCTGTTCCATCTGCTCGACGGGCTGGAAGGTTTGAGCCCGGCCGGTCTGAGCAAGGTGCTCCAGTGCAACGTCGGGGAACGCTGGCCGCACTTGCTGAAAGAGGGGCCGGAGGAGATCGAGACCGACCTGGCGGCCGCGTTCCTGGAGGATATGCGCCAGCAGACGGAATTGCTCGGAGAGCTGCGGAGACTGTGCGAGGTCTTTGAGGTACCAGAATCCGAGCGGCCGGCGGAGACGAATGCCGAGCGCAATGCTCTGGTGGGTCGGCTGCGCCGCAGGCTTGCTCGCGTCTGTCTGGATGCGCTGCGCCCATCGCTGGTGATCCTGGACGAGTTCCAGCGGTTTTCCGACCTGCTGAACGGGGAGACAGAAGAAGCCGAACTGGCCAATGACCTGTTCTCGCTGGAGGGTGCGCGGCTCCTGCTGCTGTCGGCGACTCCGTACCGGATGCTGAGCATGCACGGGGAGTCGGACGAAGATCATCACCAGCACTTCCTGGATACGGTGGGGTTCCTGTACGGCGACGCGCACGAGGTGGACGGCCTGCGTTGGGCACTGGAGACCTATCGCCGCGGCTGCCGGCAACTGGCAGAGGGCGATCACGAGGGTATTCAGCAGGCGCGTGAGGGTCTTCAATCGCGGTTGCTACGGGTGATGTGCAGAACGGAGCGCGTGGGCTTGACGCGCCGGCGCGATGCCATGCTTTCCGGGGACGAGCGCACCGTGGATCTGGCGCCCCTGGATCTCGAATACGCCCGGAACATCGATTCCACGGCGCATGCGGCGGGGTTGCCGGATGTCATCGAGTACTGGAAGTCGGTTCCGTACATGCTCAGCTACATGCGCGGCTATCAGATGCGCCGGGAGCTGGATGCCATTGCGACCAAGCCACCAAAGAAGCTTCGGCGGGCGATCGCGCGGGGGAAGGGGCTCAGTACGATCGACGTCAATCGCATTGAGGCCTATGAGCCGCTGGATATTCCGCACGCCCGGATGCGCGGATTCGTTGAGGAAACCGTGGGTGCTGGTCTGTGGGAGCTTCTGTGGTTACCGCCTTCGTTGCCCTATACGCAGCTGGCCGGGCCGTGGGCGCGGGCAGGAGAGGTCACCAAACAGCTAGTGTTCTCGGCCTGGAATGCCGTGCCGGATGCGATTGCCACGCTGTGCTCGTACGAGGCGCAGGCGAGGGCGTTTGGCCAGGTGGGCGGGGATGTCGGGTACAGCAATACCTACGAGCGGGTCCGGCCACTGCTGCGATTTCAGACGGACGCGGATGGGCGCCTGACGGGAATGCCAGCCCTGGCCCGCATCATGCCGGCGCCTCGCCTTGCTCGCGAGGTGGATCCTTTGCATCTAGCCATCGCCTTTGGCAATGGTGAACCACCGGCCCTCGACGTACTCCTTGTGGAGGCCACGCGGCGCTGTCGTGACCTGCTCGACGAACTGCCACAGGGGGACGAGTACGGGCGGGTCGACGAGCGCTGGTACTGGGCAGCGATCGCGATGCTGGAACGGGATGCGGGCCTGATCGAGTGGATGCAGGCGGCGAGCGGCTGGCCCGAGGCCATCCCCGAACAGGAAGGGGGCGAGCACTTTCGCGCCCATCGCGACCAGATGATCCAGGCCATGCGGGGGGAACTGGACCTGGGGCGGCGCCCGTCAGACCTTGCAGAAGTGCTGGCCCGGTTCGCGCTTGGAGGCCCCGGGGTTTGCGCGCTACGTGCACTGCGGCGGGTGGCTACGGATGTCGATTGGAACGATCCGGCATTGTTGCTGGGGGCCGCGCGGGTGGCCAACGGCTTTCGTACGCTGTTCAATCTGCCCGAGAGCGTGGTGCTGATCCAGAACCGGGATGAACAGCCCTACTGGCGGCAGGCACTGGACTATGCGGTGGAGGGCAATCTGCAGGCCGTCCTGGACGAGCAGGTGCATGTGCTGCCGGAGCAACTGGGGAGGGTAGAGGCACCCGCCGCCGAGCGCATTGATGCGGTGGCGCGCGCTGTGACGGAATCCTTATCCATGCGTTCGGCGCAGCTCAAGGTGGACGACGTTCGAGTGAACAAGCGCCGGTTGGAGGTCGCGGATCTCTCCATGCGTTGCAGGTTCGCACTGCGGTTTGGCGATATGCGCGATGACACTGGCGGCGCTGTCGCCCGTGCCGACTCCGTGCGGGCGGCGTTCAATTCGCCCTTTCGACCTTTTGTGCTGGCCAGCACCTCGGTCGGGCAGGAAGGCCTGGACTTCCATACCTGGTGTCACTCGGTGGTGCACTGGAACCTCCCGTCGAATCCGGTGGACATGGAACAGCGCGAGGGGCGCGTTCATCGCTACAAGGGCCACGCGGTGAGGAGGAACGTCGCCCAGCACATCGGCCTGGCCGCGCTTGCGGACTGGCAGGGGGAAGGAGACCCGTGGGCCCGCCTGTTCGAATGCGCTGAAGCGACGGAGTTTGGCCAGCAATCCGACCTGGCACCGTGGTGGATCTACGAGGCCGGGGACGCACGCATCATGCGGCGGGTCCTGCTGTTGCCATTGAGCCGAGACGTGGGGCGCCTCAAGCGCATGAAACGCCAGCTCGCGCTCTACCGCATGGTATTCGGTCAGCCGCGACAGGAAGACCTGATCGCCTATCTGGATCATGCTCTGCCGGAGGATGCGCCTGAGGACTGGCAGATTTCTTTGCTCCCGCCTGCTCTGCCAGGTTGAACCCGTGCGCATGCGTTTTGGGAAAGCTGATCAATGGACACGCTGACGTTGGCACCTCAGGTTCTCCTAGGCAAAGCGTGTCTTGCTACGGATAGAGCTGCGGCGAGCGCCGCGTTACAAAGGGCTTTGACAGGGGGCGGGGAGCGCGTAGAATACGCGGCTCGAAGACGACAGGCGCGTAGCTCAGTTGGTTAGAGCACCACCTTGACATGGTGGGGGTCGTTGGTTCGAGTCCAATCGCGCCTACCAGTATTTTGAGAAAGCGAGCCAGGGTCTCCCGGCTCGCTTTTTTGTTTTGGGGATACGGACCATGGAAAGGTTCGCACGGTGGGTACATGCTTGCGGTATGGGTGCTTCGTTGGGGGCGGATGTCGGACATCTGCGAATGAACGCGCGTACGTTGCTTCAGCCGCTGGTCGCGGCGTTGCTGCTGGCGTTTCTGGCGGCGTGTACCCCGATGCAGCCGGCGTCGGACCGGGTGGACCGTACCCCGCAGGCGCCAGCGGTACAGGGCGAGCTGGCGACCTGGCTGGATACGCTGCCGGCGGTCGAGGAAGGGCAGACGGGGTTCCGGCTGCTGGATACCGGGGCGGAGGCCTTCCAGTGGCGGGTGCAGAGTGCGCGCAAGGCGCAGGAACGCATCCATATCCAGTACTACATCTGGCGCGATGACGTGGCCGGTCGCACGCTGCTCGGGGAGCTGCTGGATGCGGCGGACCGGGGCGTGGCGGTGTCGCTGTTGCTGGACGACATGGATTTGCGCGGCAGTGATGACCTGCTGGCCGCGGTCAATCAGCATCCCAATATCGAGGTTCGCGTGTTCAACCCGTTTCGTACGCGCCGGGGTGCGGTGCGTGCGGGGGTGGAGTTTGTCTTTCGTGGCAGCGACCTGAATCGCCGTATGCACAACAAGGCCTGGGTGGTCGACGGGCACCTGGCGATCATCGGCGGGCGCAACATCGGCGACGAGTACTTCGAGGTCAGCCCGTATTACAACTTCACGGATCTGGATCTGGTGATGGTCGGCCCGCTGGCGACGGAGGTCGATCATTCGTTCGTGGAGTACTGGAACAGCCGCGCGGCGATCGATCTGCGGCGGATGCGCCGGGTGGAGCAGGACCCGGAGAAGCTCGCGCGCCACCGGGAGAAGCTCGACGCCTGGCTGGCCGAGCACCAGGAACATCCGCTGCTGACACTGGAGCCACTGAATGGTGTGCCCCTCGCCGAGCCGATTGATGATGCCGGGGCTTACACCTGGACGGACCAGGCCAAGCTGGTCGTGGATGACGTTGGCAAGGCCAAGGGCTACGAGCATATCCGGGACGGGGTCGCCGAGGCGGTGGCACGGCGGCTGGATGCGGTCGAGCACGAGTTGTTGATGATCTCGCCGTATTTTGTGCCGCGGCGGGATGGCACGGCGCAGCTGATCGCGATGCGTGAGCGGGGGGTGCGGGTGAGTGTGCTGACAAACTCCCTGGCGGCGAATGATGTGGCCTTTACCCACAGCGGGTACTCGCGCCGCCGTCCCGCATTGCTGGAGGCCGGGGTGGAGCTGCACGAGTTGCGCCCGACTGCGCTGCCGCCACGCGCAGCCGCGGACCGCGAGATGGGGATTGGCTCCTCGCATGCGAGCCTGCATACCAAGGCGCTGATCATCGATCGCGAGGAGGGGTTTGTCGGCTCGTTCAATCTGGACCCGCGCTCGCGCTATACCAACACCGAACTGGGCGTGTTCCTGCGCGAGCCGGAGATCGTGCAGGAGCTGCTGGAGCTGTACGAGCACAGCACCCGGCCGGAGCTGGCGTATCAGGTTCGGCTGGACGACGAAGGCTGGCCGATCTGGACGGACGACGAGGGCACGCTTTACCGCACGGATCCGAAGGCGGGCATCTGGCGGCGCTTCTTGTCCGGGGTTACGCGACTGGCGCCAGTGGAGCCGCTCCTGTAAACAGGGGGCCTGTCTTGCCGTTCACTATAGGAGTTGTCATGTCCAGAAAACTGCTATCGCTTCTCGCCCTTCCGTTGGCCGCGCTGATCTCCACCGCAGGTGCCGATGAAGGCGAAATCCAGCGCATCCTGGAGGCCAAGGAGGCGGCCTGGGAGGCCGGTGATGGCGAGGCCTGGGCGCGGGACTATCAGGAAGACGCGGGGCTCGTGAACCTGTTCGGCACGCGCTTTGATGATCGCGCGACGAATGCCAAGCGGCATACCGAGGTCCTGCAGGGGCCGTTTGCGGGCAGCTCGTTGAGCGTGGATGTCCAGGATATTTCGATGCTGAGCGAAGACACGGCGTTCGCCGAGGCCGTGCTGCGGGTATCGGACATCGAATCCATGCCGGCCGGGTTGCCGGATCGCGGCGATGGCGTGCTGTACACCCGCATGAGCTTTCTGCTCGAGCGGGATGATCACCACGGCTGGCAGATCCGGTTCGGGCATAACACGGTCGTGCATCCGTAGGGCTGTAGTGTCAGGGGGGTTACATGGAATGTAAGGCATGCGGGCGGGACAACCCGCCCGAGGCGCGCTACTGCAATGGCTGCGGAGCGGATCTGGTCGAGGTGGCCGCAGCGTCGCCGGCGCACGCCGGGCCGCCGGAGGATCGCGCCGCCTTTGGCGGGTTCTGGCGGCGTGTGCTGGCCACCCTGGTCGACATGGTGGTGATCGGGGTGCCGCAGATCGTGGCGCAGATGGTGATCAGCCCGGAGACGATGGCGCCCAAGGGGCCGGAACCCGAGCTGATGGCGGCCGATATTGCCTGGATGCTGATCAACATCCTGGTGGCCTGGCTGTACTGGGCGGGGATGCACAGCTCCCGCTACCAGGCGACGGTCGGCAAGATGGCGGTGGGGCTGCGTGTGGTCGACTATCACGGCGAGCGCATTACCTTCATGCGCGCGACAGGACGCTATCTCGCGGAGATCCTTTCGGGCCTGCTGTTCGGGATCGGCTACCTGATGGTGGCGTTTACCCGCCGCCGCCAGGGGCTGCACGACCTGATCGCCGAGACGTTCGTCGTGCGCAAGGAGTGGCTGAACTAGGCCACCGCTGCGGTTGTAACGGCAGCGACGGTTTGTGAACCGCTCCCGGGCGTTGGGAGTCCGTATGGAAGAACCCCGAGTGGGGAACTAGTCTCCAACGGAAATCCATACGGGTACCCCCGCCCAAGGAGCAGAGATGAAAATCGACACACTGATCGAGACGGCCGAGGCCATGGTGGCCCCCGGCAAGGGCATTATTGCCATCGACGAATCCACCAGCACGATTGCCAAGCGATTCGAAGCGGTGGGCGTGGAGAACACCGAGGAGAATCGCCGAACCTACCGCGAGCTCCTGCTCACCACACCGAAGCTGAACGAATACATCTCCGGCGCCATCCTCTACGACGAGACCCTTCGCCAGTCCACGCGCGACGGCAAGCCGTTTGTGGATGTGATGCGCGAGGCGGGCATCCTGCCCGGCATCAAGGTGGATACGGGCGCCAAGGACCTGGCGGGGTTCCCCGGCGAGAAGGTTACCGAGGGCCTGGACGGGCTGCGCGAGCGCCTGCAGGAATACGCCCGGATGGGTGCGAAGTTCGCCAAGTGGCGCGCCGTCATCACCATCGGCGAGACCATGCCCACCGATACCTGCATCGAGGCCAATGCGCATGCGCTGGCCCGGTATGCGGCGCTTTGCCAGGAGCAGGGGCTGGTGCCGATCGTGGAGCCCGAGGTGCTGATGGACGGCGATCACGACATCGAGACCTGCTATGGCGTAACAGAGGCGACGCAGCGGGCGGTGTTCAGCGCGCTGTACGAGCATCACGTGTTGCTGGAAGGCACGATCCTGAAGGCCAGCATGGTGATCCCCGGCAAGGACTGCCCGGAGCAGGTGGGTGTGGACGATGTCGCCCACGCAACGCTTCGCTGCCTTGCCTCCGCGGTGCCCGCAATCCTCCCCGGTATTGTGTTCCTGTCGGGTGGGCAGAGCGACGCGGATGCAACTGCGCACCTGGATGCAATGAATCGCATTGGGGGCACGCCCTGGCCGCTCTCGTTCTCCTACGGCCGCGGCATGCAGCAGGCCGCGATGAAGCTGTGGGGCGAGGACATGCAGGCGAATTTCGAGAGCGCGCAGAAGACGGTATACGAGCGTGCCCGCGACAATGGCCTGGCCGCGGAGGGCAAGTACGCGGCCTAGGGCGTGCGGGTCACGATGGGCGGGTGCAACCTGGAACCTGCGGCATAGTTGATCTGAATCAATTCCCGCCGGGTTCCAGGTTCATAGACTGTAGCTGCCGGGCATGGGTCGGTCGGCGAGGGCACAAGGATCAGCGCTGTCGGCGCCGTGCCCCCGTATCGATTCCTCCGGCGGTGTATGTCGCGTCTTGGCCTGTTACCCCCAGGGTGACAGGCCTTTTTTGTGACCTGCGTTGTGGCTCTGGCAGGCTCCCGGAGCATTTTTTTGTCAGCGCAGATCGGATTGGAATGGGTTCGATTTTTATACGATCCCGCGCGAACTCGCGGTAACTCCGGTAGGCTGCGCACCCGATGACGACCAGGCCGATGGAACAAAATTGGCCAAAGCACGTCCGGAATAACCGGGAAGAGGACCGGAACAGGTCCAGCTAGAAATTGCGGTTTATCCAATTCAAACCACCAATAGGAGCCAGTCAATGAATCTGACTCGGAGAGAATTCCTGCAGGCCATGGCCGTGGCGAGCGCCGCCGGCTTCTCGATGAATGCCTGGGCCGGCGAGAAGGGATCGTGGAAGCCCCTGAGCAGCGAGATGTACGACATCCCGAAATTCGGCAATGTCTCGTTCATGCACTACACCGACTGCCACGCGCAGCTGAAGCCGATCTACTTCCGCGAGCCGAACGTGAACATTGGCGTGGGCGACATGAAGGGCAAGCCGCCGGTGCTGGTGGGCAACGAGCTGCTCGAGTGGTTCGGTATCAAGCCCGGTACGCCGATGGCGCATGCCATCACCCATCTCGACTACGTCGACGCGGCGGAGAAGTACGGCCGTATGGGCGGTTTCTCGCACCTTTCCACGCTGGTCAAGAAGTTGCGCGCCGACCGGCCGAACTCGTTGATGCTGGACGGCGGCGATACCTGGCATGGTTCTGCGGTGTCCCTGTGGGACGACGGTCAGGACATGGTCGATGCCCAGAAGCTGCTGGGTGTGGACATCATGGTCGGCCACTGGGAGTTCACCTTCGGTGACGAGCGCGTGATGGAGATCGTCGAGAACGATTTCAAACCGAACGGCATCGACTTCCTGGCGCAGAACATCGAGGACCGCGACTGGGGCGACCCAGTGTTCGAGCCCTACACCATCCGCGAGATGAACGGTGTGCCGGTGGCGGTGATTGGTCAGGCCTTCCCGTACACCTCGGTGGCCAACCCGAGCTACATGTTCCCGGACTGGAGCTTCGGCATCCGCGACGAGCACATGCAGCGCATGATCAACGAGTGCCGCGAGAAGGGCGCGAAGGTCGTCGCGATCCTGTCGCACAACGGCATGGTCACGGACATGGAAATGGCCCGCAACCTGGAAGGCGTGGACGTGATCATGGGTGGTCACACCCACGACCCGATCCCCGGTGCGGTCGAGATCGAAAACGCCGGTGGCGACATCACGCTGGTGACCAACGCCGGTTCGAACGGCAAGTTCCTGGGCCTGCTGGACCTGGATGTCGGCGAGAGCGGCGTGCGCGACTACAAGTTCCACATGCTGCCGGTGTTCTCCAACCTGCTGGATGCCGATCCAGAAATGGAAGAGCACGTGAAGAAGGTCCACCAGCCGTATGAGGACAAGCTCAACGAAGAGCTCGCGGTGACCGACGGCGTGCTGTACCGCCGTGGCAACTTCAACGGCACCTTCGACGAGGTGATCCTGGATGCACTGCGCGAGAAGCTGGATGCCGAGGTGGCCCTGTCGCCGGGCTTCCGCTGGGGTGTCAGCGTGCTGCCGGGTCAGCCGATCACCTTCGAGGAGGTGATGAGCCAGACCGTGACCACGTACTCCGAGGTCCAGCGTAACGAGATGACCGGCGAACAGCTGAAGAACACGCTGGAGGATGTGGCCAACTCGATCTTCAACCAGAACCCGTACCATCACCGCGGTGGCGACATGGTCCGGACCGGTGGGATCAAGTACACGATCGATCCGCACGAGTCGATGGGTTCGCGTATCAGCGACCTGGAGATCAATGGCGAGCCGATCGACATGGACAAGAACTATGTCGTGGCTGGCTGGGCGAACGTGCACGAGCCGCTGGATTCCGAGCCGGTCTGGGAACTGGTCGCGGACTACCTGCGCGAGAAGGGTACGGTTGAGGTCAGCAAGCCCTATCTGCCGAAGCTGAAGAACGTCGAAGGCGATCCGGGCCTGGAGGTCTGATCCCGACGGTGGATTGGTGACCCGGATGTTCGGTCCGGTTACCCTCGAAGCCGCCTCACCCCTCTCGGGTGTGGCGGCTTTTTTCATGGAGGAGACATGGTGGCGATCGAGGCGACGGCGTCCGAACTGCTGTTTTACTGCCGCCCGGGCTTCGAGCCCGACCTGATTGCCGAGCTGACGGAGCGGGCGGCAGAGGCGGGTATGGCCGCCTATCCGCGCGCGAAGCCCGATACCGGATTTGTACGCTTTGTCCCGGCGGATGGCGATCTTGTGGGGCTGGCCGCGGCACTGCCGCTGGATGAATTGATTTTTGCCCGGCAGCGGCTGGTGGCGCTGCACCCACTGGAACGGCTGAGCCGAGAGGATCGAGTGACGCCGATCCTGGATCAGCTTCAGTTGACGGGGATCTGTTTCGACTCGCTGTGGCACGAGTGCCCGGACACCAACGAGGGCCAGTCACTGGTTCGGCTGGCGCGCGCCCTGGATCGACCCTTGCAGGCCGTGTTGCGCAAGCGCGGCCTGCTGGTCCCGGATGCGGCCGGGTTGCGGGCGCACCTGTTCTGGTCCGCTGGCGACCGGGTACAGATTGCGTTCTCCAGGCCGGGAGAACGCAGCGACTGGCCGGAGGGCAAGCCGCGCCTGCGGGCGGCGTCCGACGCGCCCAGCCGCTCCGCGCTGAAGCTGGAAGAGGCCTGGCACACATTTATCCCGGCGGAGCAGTGGCCGGAGCGACTGGCCGAGGGCATGCAGGCCGTGGATCTGGGGGCCGCTCCGGGCGGCTGGACCTGGCAGCTGGTGCGGCGCGGGATGCATGTGCATGCCGTGGACAACGGACCGATGGACGAGCGGCTGATGGCGACCACCCAGGTGGAGCATCACCGCGAGGATGCCTTTGTCTGGGAGCCGCCGAATCCGGTGATCTGGCTGGTCTGCGATATTGTGGACAAGCCGGCACGTGTTGCGGCCCGCATGGGGGACTGGCTGGAAAGACAGTGGTGCCGCGAGGCGATCTTCAACCTGAAACTGCCGATGAAGAAACGCTGGCAGACCGTGCGGGACTGTCTGGAACACCTGGATGAACGGCTGAGCGACGCGGGGCTGGCTTATGAGGTCCGGGCACGACAGCTGTATCACGATCGGGAGGAGGTCACCGTGCATATTCGTCTGGTCGGGGAACCCTTGGCGCGGTAGACTGTCTGTGTACTGCAAGGGGGCGACTTGGATTCGACGCGGGTCGCGAAACCTGAGGTGCATGCCGAGGATGTGGTGAGCCTCGTAAAAATCACTGCAAAAAAATAGTTGCCAACGACGACAACTACGCACTCGCCGCTTAAAAACCGGTAGATGCCGTCCGACTGGAGCCGTGCTTGTGCGTCCAGTATCGGGCGTCGACTCTCACAAGCTCGTGGTGAAGCGCGCCCGGCGTGGATCCATTAAAACAAAACCGGGATCGCCAGTTGTTTTCCCTGCCTGTCGGGTAGCGGCTGGTTAAACTGAAAGACAGAATAAGCATGTAGAGCCGAAGGCGGAGGGCCTGCGGACGCGGGTTCGATTCCCGCCGCCTCCACCAAATTAGCAAGTCCAATCAAGCGCCTTCGGGCGCTTTTTTGTTGGGGAGCCGGGTATGGCCGTGCATCAGGACAGCTTTCGCGTACGCACCGAGGGGCGGGGCACGATCAACATCACGCGCCAGATCGACGAGATCGTGGCCGCCAGCGGGATCACTACCGGTACCTGCCATGTCTTTCAGCACCACACCAGTGCCTCGTTGTTGGTGACCGAAAACGCCGATCCCGATGTGCGCCATGATCTGGAGACCCTGATCGCGCGCATGGCCCCGGACGGCGATCCGGTCTATCGGCATGACATGGAAGGCGACGACGACATGGCCGCCCATGCCCGCGCGATGCTGACCCACAATGACCTGACCGTCCCGGTCGGGATGGGCCGGCTGGTCCTGGGTACCTGGCAGGGCCTGTTTCTGTGGGAGCACCGCTACGCCGCGCACACGCGCACGCTGACCGTAACGGTCCACGGAGAGTGATCCAGTAGGCGGGCGGCGGTCCCGGCCCGGCGCCGGGTCCGGTACAATGCGCAGCCTTTGTCATCTCCGGGTATCGAGGAAGCGCAATGCGGTTTGTGGAAGGGGGTATCGCCGTCTCGCCATTTCGGTTGCAGGCACTGGAAGCCGGCCTGCGGGCGAGTGTCCCTGACGCGGGTCCGCTCGCGGCGCGGTTTGTGTATTTCATCGAGCCCCGGCGCCGCCTGACGGCGGAAGAAGACGCGATCCTGGACCGCCTGTTGTCCGAGGGCGAGGCCTGGCGCGCGCCGGACTTCGAGATCCAGCGCGAACTGGTGGTGATCCCGCGGTTCGGCACGATCAGCCCGTGGTCGTCCAAGGCCACCGAGATCGCACACCACGCCGGCCTCGAGGAGGCCGTCGTGCGGATCGAGCGCGGCATCCACTGGCAGATCGGCGGGCAGGGGGCCAAAGGCGCAGCCCTCGAGGCGCTGGGCGATGTGCTCCACGACCGGATGACCGAGACCGTGATCGAGGATCCGGCGGAGGCCGCGCGGCTGTTCCGGTCCGAGACGCCGCGCTCGCTGGGCCGAGTAGAGCTGGGCGACGACCCGCGCCGGGCGCTGGAAGCCGCCAATGTCGATCTGGGGTTGGCGCTCTCGCCGGACGAGATCGAATATCTCGCGGATGGGTACGCGGGGCTCGGGCGCGCGCCCACCGATGCCGAACTGATGATGTTCGCCCAGGCGAACTCCGAACACTGCCGCCACAAGATCTTCAACGCCGCCTGGATCCTGGATGGCGAGGCGGACGAGCGCACGCTGTTCGGGATGATCCGCAGTACCCACCAGAAGCATCCGGAGCGTGTGCTGTCGGCCTACAGCGACAACGCCTCGGTGATCGCCGGGCATGCGGGCATCCGCCTGATGCCGGATGCGATCAGCGGCGAGTATCAGCGCGAATCGCTGGATCTGCCGATCCTGATGAAGGTGGAAACCCACAACCACCCGACCGCGATCTCGCCGTTCCCTGGTGCCGCCACAGGCTCGGGCGGCGAGATCCGCGACGAGGGGGCCACCGGCCAGGGCTCCAAGCCCAAGGCGGGGCTGACCGGCTTTACCGTATCCAATCTCCAGATTCCGGAGTTGCCGCAGCCGTGGGAGCGTGACTTCGGACGTCCGCAACGGATCGAGAGCGCGCGCCAGATCATGCTCGACGGCCCGATTGGCGCCGCTGCATTCAACAACGAGTTCGGCCGCCCGGCGCTGGCCGGATACTTCCGCACCTTCGAGATGACGCTTCCGCGCCCGGACGGAAGCGAGGCCCTGTACGGCTACCACAAGCCGATCATGCTGGCCGGCGGCCTGGGGTCGATCCGCGGCGAACACGTGCACAAGCAGGATGTGCCCCCGGGCACGCCGATCGTAGTGCTGGGCGGGCCCGCGATGCTGATCGGCCTGGGTGGCGGGGCGGCGTCGTCGATGGCCAGTGGCGCCAGTGCGGAGCAGCTTGATTTCGCCTCCGTGCAGCGTGGCAATCCGGAGATGGAACGGCGCTGTCAGGAGGTGATCGATCGCTGCACCGCGCTGGGGGTGCAGAACCCGATCCGTTCGATCCATGACGTGGGTGCGGGTGGACTGTCCAACGCCATTCCCGAGATCCTCGACGATGCCGGGCGCGGCGGCGTGATCGAGATGCGGGAGGTCCCGACCGCCGAGCCGGGCCTGTCGCCGATGGAGCTGTGGTGCAACGAGGCGCAGGAACGCTACGTGCTGGCCGTGGACGACGCCCGACTGGAGACCTTCCGCATGCTGGCCGAGCGCGAGCGGGCGCCGTTCGCGGTGGTCGGCCGCGCCACCGAGGAAGGCCACCTGAAGGTCGAGGACCGGCTGTTCCACGAGTCGCCCGTGGACATGCCGATGGGCATGCTGCTCGGCAAGACGCCGCGCATGACGCGCGAGGACCATCGCACGGCACCGCCGGCCACCGATTTTGACGCGGGCGCTTGCCCGCTGGAAGAGGCGGTCCGCCGCGTGCTGCAGGTACCTGCGGTAGCGGCCAAGCACTTCCTGATCACGATCGGTGATCGCAGCGTGGGCGGACTGGTCGCGCGCGACCAGATGGTGGGCCCGTGGCAGGTGCCGGTGGCCGACTGCGCGGTCACGCTGACCGACTTCGAGGGCTATACCGGCGAGGCGATGGCCATGGGCGAGCGCACGCCGCTGGCGATCCTCTCCGGCCCCGCCTCGGGGCGCATGGCCATTGGCGAGGTCGTGACCAATATGGCCGCCGCCGATATCGACAGTACCGAGATGATTCGGCTGTCGGCCAACTGGATGGCCGCCGCCGGTGTCTCCGGCGAGGACGCCAACCTGTTCGATACCGTGCGCGCGGTGGCCGAGGATGTCTGCCCGGGCCTGGGTATCTCCATCCCGGTGGGCAAGGATTCGCTGTCGATGCGTACGGTCTGGGAGACCGCCGATGGCGAGGCGCGGGACATGTATTCCCCGGTCTCGCTGATCGTCTCGGGCTTTGCCCCGGTCGCCGACGTCCGGCGCAGCGTGACGCCCGAGCTGAATCCGGGTGCGGACTCGACCCTGTGGCTCATTGACCTGGGCGAGGGGAACACGCGCATGGGCGGCTCGGCGCTGGCCCAGGCCTGGGGTCATATCGGGTGCGAGACACCGGATCTGGTCGATGTGGCGCGCCTGCGCGGCTTCTTTGATGTGATCACGGGGCTACGCCGCAAGGGTTTGCTGGCCGCGTACCACGATCGGTCCGATGGCGGCCTGTTCACGACGCTTGCGGAGATGGCTTTCGCCGGTCGTTGCGGGCTGGAGGTCACGGTGCCCGACGATCACCGTGCACAGGAGTGGTTGTTCAACGAGGAACTGGGCGCGGTCGTGCAGCTGGCCCCGGGGGCCGAGGCGGCGCTGCGTGACGGGCTGAACGCCGTGGGCCTGGGCGCGCACCTGCACCGGGTCGCGACCGTGCGCGCGGATGACCGCGTGCTCGTGCGCCAGGGACCGAAGGATTTGCTGGAGACCACGCGGGCGCAGTTGCAGGGCGACTGGCAGGCAACCTCGGCCGCGATGCAGCGGCTGCGCGACGACCCGGAGTGTGCCGAAGAGGAGTTCTCGCGTGTCGACAACGATGGCGGCCTGACCGCGCGCCTGGGGTTCGACCCGGCGGAGGATATCGCCGCGCCCATGATCGCGACCGGCGAGCGGCCGCGCGTGGCGATTCTGCGCGAGCAGGGGGTGAACGGCCAGCTGGAGATGGCGGCGGCATTCGAGCGTGCGGGGTTTCAGCCGGTGGATGTCCACATGACGGACCTGCTCTCGGGACGGAGGGCGCTGGACGAGATGCAGGGCCTCGCGGTCTGTGGCGGATTTTCCTACGGGGATGTGCTCGGCGCCGGGGGCGGCTGGGCCCAGACCATCCTGAACCACGCGGCGTTGCGCGATCAGTTTCAGGCCTTCTTCGACCGCGCCGACAGCTTTACGCTTGGGGTCTGCAATGGCTGCCAGATGCTGTCCCATCTGGCCCCGCTGATTCCCGGGGCGGATCACTGGCCGCGCTTTGTGCGTAATCGCTCGGAGCAGTTCGAGGCCCGGTTGTCACTGGTCCGGGTGGAGCCGGGCCCCTCGGTCCTGCTGGACGGTATGGGTGGATCCCTGCTGCCCGTGGTGGTCTCGCACGGGGAGGGCCGCGTGCACTATCGGGACGAGGTCCCGTTGCACGACCAGGCGGCGCTGCGCTACGTGGAGGCGGACGACACGCCGGCCACCCACTACCCGGCGAACCCCAATGGCTCCCCGGGCGGCGCCACCGGTTTCACTTCGCAGGACGGCCGTGCCACGATCATGATGCCGCACCCGGAACGGGTGTTCCGGACCGTGCAGCACAGCTGGCACCCACAGGACTGGGGTGAAGACGGCCCCTGGATGCGGTTGTTCCGTAACGCGCGTGTGTTCGTGGCCTGATCGTCTATAAGCGTCTGTACAAACCGCGCAAGCGGCGGGAACGCACCCTGCCGGTAAATCAGGAGGTCCGATGACGGCGAGCGAATGGAGCGAGTACCTGGGGGATGATCTGCGAGTGAGCAGTGCGCTCGCGGTCGGCCCATCGGAGCGCGCCTTGACGGACCCGGGGCTCGCACAGCGCCTGATCGAAAGCCTGGACCTGTTCGACGACACTCACCCGCGCTCGATCCCGCACGAGGACGAGACCGCACCCGAGATCCAGCGCCTGGAGCACAAGCTGGACCTGCTGCTGCATCTGGTGGCCGAATCGCTGCACCCGGAGCGTCCGGCACCCGTGGAGGCGACCTTGTCGCGCCACGGGATTGTACTGCCAGCGGGCACTGTACCCGAGGACTGTGATCGTCTGGAGATCTATCTCAGCCGGCTGTTGCCGCAGCCTTGCGTGCTGGGTGTCGAGAGTCCGACAACGGCTGGAGACGTACAGCTGATGCGGTGGATGGGCATGGAAGACACCCTCAGAGAGGCCCTTGGACGCTGGATTTTTCGCCTCCATCGGCGCGAGATTGCCGACAAACGACAGAAAGTTGACGCCGGTCACAACTAGCCGGATACTGAGACGCTCATCACACCTTTGTATGGGTCGGCTTTGGACCCTGCATGAGTCAACTCAGTCTACGAGCGGTGGCCGGTATGACGGATCTGAATGGACGCAGCCAGGAACTACGGATTGCTCTCACCGGTGAACCAGGCGCTGCCCGCGACACGCAGGCGATTCTGTCCTGTCTCGGCTGTGAAACCGAATCCCATCAATCCCCCGAAGCCCTGATCGACCAGGGTTCCGACGCCGCAGCGGTGTGGTGGTGCGGCCCGGCCGCGGAGCTGGACCAGCGCCTGTTCGAGGGACTCAACGGGCAGACGACCGTGGTCGTGCAGCCCACCGATGGCGAGAAGGTCAGCGCCCCGGGTTCGGGTTGCGTGGTGGAGCACCCGTTGTCGATTGCCCAGGTGAGCCAGGTCTTGCAGTGGCTGCGGTACGGCCGCGAGCCCGGGCATGACGACATGCCGGGCCTGGTGGGGGTGCATCCGACGATGCTGGCGGTCAAGCGCCTGGTCGCACAGGTGGCCCGTACCGATGCCACGGCGCTGATTCTGGGCGAAACCGGGTCCGGCAAGGAGGTCATTGCGCGGGCGATCCACGCGGCCTCCGATCGTGCGGACAAGCCCTTCGTCGCCGTCAACTGCGGCGCAATCCCGGCGGATCTTCTCGAAAGCGAGTTGTTCGGGCACGAGAAGGGGGCCTTTACGGGTGCCTTCACCGCGCGTACGGGCCGCTTCGAACTGGCCGGCGACGGGACGCTGTTCCTCGACGAGATCGGGGACATGCCGTTGCCGATGCAGGTCAAACTGCTGCGTGTCCTGCAGGAGCGCGTGTTCGAACGCGTTGGTTCCAACAAGTCGATCTCCACCACCAATGCACGGATCATCGCGGCCACGCATCGCAATCTGGATGACGCGGTGACCGAGGGCAGTTTCCGTCAGGATCTGTTCTTCCGGCTCAATGTATTCCCCATCGAGCTACCCCCGTTGCGCGAGCGCGCGAGCGACATCCCGTCCCTGGTGGCTGCGCTGGAGGATCGGTTGCGAGAGCAGGGTATGACTCCGGCCCACCTGACCCCGGCCGTGATGGCGCACTTGAGCCAGCTGCCGTGGAAGGGCAACATCCGCGAACTGGCAAACCTGCTCGAGCAGTTGGCCATCATGTATCCGGACCTGCCAGTGGACCTCGGGCAGCTCCCTCCGCGGGTCCGCCCGGAGGGCATCGAAGACCTGACCATGCCGCCGCAGAGCGATGCGAATGGACAGGCCGGCAGCGCGCCGAATGGGGCATTGGGTCTGGCCCGCGAGGGGTTGCCCCCGGAAGGTGTGGACCTGCGCGGCTATCTGAATGACCTGGAGCGCGAAATGATCGTCACGGCGCTGAACGAAACCGGGCAGGTCGTCGCCCGTGCGGCGCGCCGGCTCGGTATGCGCCGCACCACCCTGGTCGAGCGTATGCGCAAGTTCGGATTGGGCAAGGCCTGAGGTTCTGCCCCTTGGCCCAGCATCGTCGGGAAGCCGTCAGGTGGGGGCCGCGTTGATACCGGAACGCCCGACGAGGATTTGACGACGCGCATCCGGACCCCTTGTTAAGTAACTGTAGTTATTTCGTTTCTTCTTTCTGGCTTGGTTCTTGCTGGTTGCCTCCTGAACTTCCGAGGAACCGGTATATGTCCAGAGCGACCATTCTCCTAGTCGATGCGGAACCCGCGCTGCGCGAGGCGGTGGTCCGCGTATTGGCGACGATCCCGCGCGTGCGGCTGGAATCTTGCCGGAGCGAGGCGCTACCGGTCGCACTGGATACGCATCGCCCTCGTGCGGTTTTGGTGGCGCGCAGGGATGCCCCGGGCCACTGGGCTGAGTTGGGGGCGCGGATGCCGGTCGCCGCGGTCGGGCACGACGCCACGCAGGACGCCGAGATCGGGGCCTTGCGTGAAGGCTTGGCCGCGCATTTCGCCCTTCCCGAGATGGCCGAGTCCATGGCTGAATGGCTGCGTTCGGTGGCCAGGCCGTCGCCCAGCATTGTGGTTCCGCGGATGGTGGCACAGAGCGCCTCAATGCAGTTGTTGGACGCCTTTGTCTCGAGGATCGCCGCAAGCCCGGCGACGGTATTCGTCACCGGCGAATCAGGCGTTGGCAAGGAGGTGCTGGCGCGCCAGGTGCACGCCCGTTCACCACGTGCGAACGGCCCGTTCGAGGCCGTCAACTGCGCGGCACTGCCGGAGACCATGCTGGAGGCCCTGCTGTTCGGGCATGCGAAGGGGGCGTTCACCGGGGCGCTGGAGGCGCGGCCCGGGAAGTTCGCCCAGGCCCACGGCGGTACGCTGCTGCTTGACGAAGTCACGGAGATCCCGGTGAACCTGCAGGCCAAGCTGCTACGGGTGCTGCAGGAACGCGAGGTAGAGCCACTGGGCGGCCGGCAGGCCCGCCGTGTGGACGTGCGGGTGATCGCGACCTCGAACCGTGACCTGCGCGAGGCACTGGCGGAAGGGGTGCTGCGCGACGACCTCTACTACCGCCTGAATGTCTTTCCTGTCTGGATCCCGCCGTTGCGCGAGCGTCCGGAGGATATCGTGCCGCTGGCGCGCACCCTGCTGCGCCGGTTGAGCAGCAATGCCTTGACCGATCTCGATGCGTCTGCCCGGAAACGGCTGGTCGAGCACGACTGGCCGGGCAATGTGCGTGAGCTGGCCAATGTGATGGAACGTGCGGTGACGCTGCACGATGCGGCGCGCGGACCCGTTATCGGTGTCGAAGCGATCTGGCTGGACCTGGACATGCTGATGCCCTGGGGCACGCACGAGTGTCGGCCATCGGACGCTTCGGACCCGGATGACCGCGACTCGGTCGACGAGAACTCGACGCCCATGCTGGAACAGACCCTGCAGACACAGGAGAGTCGGGTGATTCTCAATGTCCTGCGCGAGTCGGGCGGGCGCCGCAAGGAGGCCGCGGAACGTCTGGGAATCAGCCCCAGAACATTGCGTTACAAGATTGCTCGGTTGCGGGAATCGGGCTTCGCGGTGCCTTCGTCGAGTCACTAGTGAGACCACTGGCACGGCCTTTGCTTCGTGCTGTTTCGACGCCAACAGACCACATCGGGCATTGGCGCGAAGGGTAAGACACGCACACGTGGGCGTGGATGGCGAATAGGGGAGTCGAATCATGAGCGAGATGCAGATTCAGAACGTTCTGGCCCAGATGCGCCAGCTGACGCAGAGCTCGGGCGTGGAAGGCACCAATCCCGCGCAGCAGCCGGGCAAGGTCGGCGGGGCGGATTTCCAGAACGTGCTGCGCGACTCGCTGCGCGGGGTGAATGATGTTCAGCAGAGTGCGACCGATCTACAGACTCGCTTCGAGCTGGGCGACGAGAACGTCAGCCTGCCCCAGGTCATGGTGGCAATGAACAAGTCGAGCATCGCGTTCGAGGCCACGAACCAGGTACGCAACCGGCTCCTGAATGCGTATCAGGAAATCATGCGGATGCAGGTCTGATGCGCGGACCGCACGGAGAATAAGTACTCATGGCCGAGAACGCACAATCCCTGCCGACCGTAATCACGGGTGGTATCCGCGAGTTCAATGGCATGCCGGCGGGGCGTCAGCTTGCGCTTCTGGGCATGCTCGCCGGCGCGATCGTGGTGATTGTGGCGGTACTGTACTGGGCCTTCCGGCCGACGTATGTGCCGCTGTTTCCGCGCATGGAAAGCGAGGAGGCAGCGGAAGTCGTGCAGGCGCTGTCCCAGGCCGGTATTTCATACCAGGTGGATGCCACGACCGGACAAGTGAAGGTGCCCCAGGGGGATCTGGCCGAGGCGCGACTGCAGCTGGCATCGGAAGGCCTGCCGCGCTCGGGCGATGTGGGCTTCGAGCTGCTGCAGGAAGACACCGGGCTGGGTACCAGCCGTATGGTGGAGGGGGCGCGCTTTCATCGCGCGATGGAGGGCGAGCTGGCGCGCACCGTTGCGTCTCTGGACGCAGTCGAACGGGCACGCGTGCATATCGCGCAGGCCGAACAGTCGGTATTCGTGCGCGATCGCCGCCCGGCCACTGCCTCCGTGGTTGTTCATCTCCGGGGTGGTCGCTCGCTTTCCGAGTCGCAGGTGGCCGCGGTCGTGCATCTGGTGGCCTCCAGCACCTCGGAGCTCGAGGCGGAGCGGGTGACGGTGGTCGATCAGCGTGGCCGCCTGTTGACGCAGGATGGGGCCGATCGTGGCGGCATGGCCAGCAGTGACCGCCTGTCGTTCTCGCGCGAGGTCGAACAACGCTACGCCGAGCGCATCCACGATCTGCTGGCGCCGATCGTGGGTTCGGACAAGGTGCGTGTCCAGGTCAATGCCGATATCGATTTCTCGCAGGTGGAACGCACCGAGGAGCTCTACGATCCCGAGACCATCGCCCTGCGTTCGGAGCAGACGCGCGAGGACGAGCGCACCGGGATGGATGGTGGGCCGGCGGGAGTCCCCGGCGCCCTGACCAATCAGCCGCCGGAGGGCGGGGCGGTTGAGGGCGCTGAGGGTGAGGTGGCCCCGGCGCCGCTGCCGACGAGCCGCAGCGCCAACGTTACGCGTAACTACGAGGTCGATCGACGCATCAACCATATCCGCGAGGCGCCGGGCGGTATCCGCCGGGTGTCCACCGCGGTCGTGGTGGACTTCCGTGAGCAGCTGGGCGAGGACGGAGCCAGCGAGAGCGTGGCGCGCGATGCGGAGGAGCTGGAAAGGATCGAAGCGCTGGTGCGAGAAGCGGTTGGATTCTCGGAGGCCCGAGGCGATACGCTGAACGTCGTGACGGCGCCCTTTGAGGCCCCGGCGGAAGAAATGATCGAAGACGAGGTGCCGTTCTGGTCTCAGTCGTGGTTCCTCGAGATGGTCAAGATCGGCGCAGGCCTGTTGTTGGCGTTGATTCTGTTGCTCACGGTGGTTCGCCCGGCGCTCAAGCAGCTGATGGCAAGCCCGCCGCGTGATCCGCGGGCCGACCAGCAAAGGGCGCTGACGGACCAGTCGGACGAAGATAGTCCCGGTGCGCCGGCGGGCTCGCAGTCGGCCGTGGCCGCACTGACGGGCCCCAAGGGGCCCGATCAGCAGGAGATGGATCTCGAGGCGGTACGCGAGATGGTGCGCGAGGATCCGAAGCGCGTGGCGCAGGTAATGAAGACCTGGTTGGGTGATGATGGCCGTTGACAAGCAACCCAAGAAGCTCGATGGCGCGGAACGCGCCGCGGTGTTCATGATGAGTCTCGGCGAGGATGCCGCCGCCGAGGTCATGCGCCATATGGGGCCCAAAGAGGTCCAGAAGATCGGGACCGCGATGGCCTCGATGGACCGCATCTCGCGCGCGGATGTGGACTCCGCGCTGCACGAGTTTTCCGCGCATGTGCAGGAGCAAACGGCGCTCGGCGTAGGTGCGGACGAGTACGTGCGCAGCGTGCTGGAGAACGCCCTTGGCGAGAAGGCCTCGGGCGTCATCGACCGGATCCTGCTGGGGCGCAATTCCAAGGGGATCGAGGCCCTTAAGTGGCTGGACCCGCGCGCGATCGCCGACATGCTGCGTAACGAACACCCACAGATCGTCGCGATCGTCCTGTCGCACCTGGATTCCGATCAGGCATCGGACACGCTGCAATACCTGCCTACCCGCGTGCAGACGGACGTCGTGATGCGAATCGCGACGCTGGACGGCATCCAGCCGCAGGCGCTGCAGGAGCTGGATGAAATCCTCGATCGTCAGCTTTCGGGGAATGCCGCCAGCAAGACCTCGATGCTGGGTGGGGTTCGCACGGCGGCCAACATCATGAATCTGATGGAAGGGTCGCGCGAGGCCGAGATCATGGAATCCATCAAGGAGTCCGATTCGGACCTTGGCGGGCGGATCGAAGAAGAGATGTTCGTCTTCGAGAACCTGGTGGATATCGACGATCGCGGCATCCAGACCCTGTTGCGCGAGATCTCGACAGACTCGTTGGTGCTGGCCATGAAGGGCGCCGAAGAGGAGCTCCAGGACAAGATTTTCCGCAATATGTCGAAGCGTGCGGCCGAGATGCTGCGTGAGGATCTGGAGGCCAAGGGCCCGGTCCGCGTGAGCGAGGTCGAGGCGGCGCAGAAGGAGATCCTGGCGGTGGCCCGTCGCCTCGCCGAGAACGGCGAGATCGTGCTCGGCGGGCAGGGTAGCGAGGCGATGTTGTGACATCCCGTCCCGGCGCCCAGGTGCGGGTCCATGACCCCGACGCGTCGGTTTGGGAACCGCCAGAGATTGGCGATGAAGGCCTGCGGCCGCCCCGACGACTGCCCACGGCCGCCGAGATCGAGGCGATCGAGGAACAGGCACGTCAGAATGGCTTCGAGGCCGGATACGCCGAAGGCCACGAGGTCGGGAAACAGGAGGCCGAGAAGGCCGCGCGGGCAAAGTCGGACAAGCAGCTGCGCGAGACGGTCGCCAGACTGGAGTCACTGGCGGGTGGGCTGACCGACCCGTTGGCCGAAGCAGCCGACCAGCTGGAGCCGGAGCTGCTGGCGTTGACCGTCGCCCTGGCCCGCAAAGTGCTGTCTGCCGAGCTGGAGACCCGACCGGAACTGATCGAACAGGTATTGCATCAGGCCTTGGCACAACTGCCTGGGCGGAATCAGGAAGTGCGGGTGCATGTGCACCCGGATGACCGCAACCTGCTGGAAGAGTATGTCCAGTCGCTGGATACGCGGGTGCGCTGGGTCGCGGATACGAACCTTGTTCGGGGTGGCTGCCGCGTCGAGTCGGGCGCGGCGTCTGTGGACGCCTCGCTGGAGCGCCGCCTGCAACAGGCGGTCGAGGCGGTCTGGGGCGATCTGGCTGAGCCTGCCCGTTCGACGGCGCCCGAGGATACTTCGGTATCGGGGGACGATTCATGAGCTCGCCCCTCGATACCCTGCGCAAGCGTGGGCAAGAGCAACTGACCACCGGGCTTCTGGATCGTCTGCAGCAGTCGCGTGGCCGGCTGGAGCGCGTGCAACCGCCACAGTCCGAAGGCCGCCTGTCGCGGCTGACGGGCCTGACCTTCGAGGCCGAGGGGTTGCGCCTTCCGATGGGTGGCCGGGCGCTGATCCACGGCGAGAATGGCGCGGCCGTCCCGGCCGAGGTGGTGGGGTTCCAGAACGACCGCACCTTTCTGATGCCGGAGGAGCTTGCCTCGGGCCTGACGCCCGGTGCGCGCATCGAACCACTCGATATCCAACGCGAGATCCCGGTCGGGGACGCGCTGCTCGGGCGCGTGATCGATGCCAATGGCCAGCCGCTGGATGGCAAAGGGCCCTTGCGCGCGCGTGACCACAGTCCGCTGTCGGGGCGGCCGATCAACCCGCTACAGCGGGCTCCGGTGCGGGAACCGCTGGATGTCGGGATTCGCTCGATCAACGGCCTGCTGTCGGTCGGCCGTGGGCAGCGGCTGGGCCTGTTCGCCGGGTCCGGTGTCGGGAAGAGCGTTCTGCTCGGGATGATGACACGCAACACTGATGCCGATGTGATCGTGGTCGGGCTGATCGGTGAGCGTGGGCGCGAAGTAAATGAATTTATCCACGAGATCCTGGATGAGGAGTCACGCCAGCGCACCGTGGTCGTGGCAGTGCCCGCCGACCAGTCGCCGCTGCTTCGCCAGCACGGGGCCTGGGTAGCCACGACGGTGGCGGAGTCGTTCCGCGACCGGGGGCTCAATGTACTGCTGTTGATGGATTCGCTCACGCGTTTTGCCCAGGGGGCGCGCGAGATCGCGATGGCGATTGGCGAGCCACCGGCCTCGAAGGGCTACGCCGCCTCGGTGTTCGCGCGTCTGCCGCAACTGGTGGAGCGGGCCGGCAACGGGGATGTGGGCGGTGGTTCGATCACGGCGTTCTATACGGTGCTCGCCGAGGGCGATGACCAGAACGACCCGATTGTGGATGCGGCGCGTGCGATCCTCGACGGGCACGTGGTCCTGTCGCGCGAGATCGCGGAGACCGGACGCTATCCCGCGATCGACGTGTCGGCGTCGGTCTCGCGAGTGATGAGCGCGCTGATCACGCCGGAGCACGAGCAGGCGGCCCGGCGATTCCGGGATCTCGCCTCGACCTACATGCGCAACCGCGACCTGATCGCCGTGGGCGCCTACCGCAGGGGAGCGGATCCGCATCTGGATGAAGCGGTGGCGATGCACGAGCGGCTGGAGGCCTACCTTGGGCAGGGTCGCGACGAGGCGGTTGGGTTTGATCAGGCCCGCGACGAACTGCTGGCCTTGATCGGGGGCGCCTGAAATGGATTCTCGGCGCTTGGAACGTCTTCTGCGTCTGCGACGCATCGAAGAGAGTGAAGCCACGCGTCAACTGGGGGCGCGGTTGCAGCAACTGGACGCGGTCGAGACCCAGCGGACCCAGCTGGAGGGCTATCAGCTCGAGTATCTCCGGGCGCCACTGCCCGATGACACGAATCAGCTCAAGTGGCTTTCCGGGATGCGGGATCAGCTGCGGCATGCACTGGAACAGCAAGACCTTCGCGCGCAGGCCGCAGGCGCCCAGGCGGAGCAGGCACGCCAGGAGTGGCTGCTCCGCCACCGGGCGGTGATGTCCCTGGAAAAGCTCCTGGAGCGCCGCATTGCAGAACAGGAGCGGGAGGCCGATCGCCGTCGCCAGCATGAGCAGGACATGTGGGCGACACGGCAGGTGCACACGCGCACGCAGGAGACGAACAACGACTGGCAAGAATCTTGAATGAGCTGACCAGGAATGCCCATCAAAGGCGTACGAGCCGGGCAATGACTCAGAGGATCCATTGATGATCGCGACAGGCAATGCCGGTCAGGGGATGATGCCGCTGCTGCAGTTGTTGGGGGGTGGCAGTGACCTCAAGGACCTTCAGGCGCTCGAAGGCCTCGAAGGGTTGAAGGACCTGAAAACCGCAGAAGGCGAGGGTTTCCTCGATATTCTTCAGCCGCAGCTCGAGGCGCTGCTGGCCGATCTGGGCGTGGGTGAAGAGGAGCTTGAAGGGCTCGATCTGGAGGGCATGCTGGCCCGCTTGCAAGCCCTGATGGACGGAGGCGAACTGGCCGTCGAGGTGGAATCGGGCGGCAAGGATTTGCCGCTGGCCGCGCTCATGACGGCAGTGGATGATCGCCCTGGTCCGACCGTTGCACGTATGGAGCGCGGCGAAGGCAACGGTGGCGCGCGCGAGATCAAGCCGTTGCCTGCAGCGGTCATGCGGCTGTTCCTCGAGTCCAGCCAGGGCTCGGCTGCTTCAGGCGGCGGGGCGGGCACCGAGCTGCTCGGTCCGAACAGCCGCCTTTCGCGCGAGAATGTTCTGGAGCTGCTGGCGCAATGGATGTCCCAGGGGACTGATACGCAAAGGGCGCAGGGACGCGCGGAACCTCTGGCCGGCATTCTGCCGGCGCATGTACAGGCTGCGGAAGGCAGCGAGGGTTCACGCAGCTCGTTGCGCCTGGACCTGGCTCGGCTGCTGCAGCCGGGTGGTGAGCGCGAGCTGACGGACCAGATCCGCATGCTGGCGCGTGCCCAGGGCGGCCGTACCGAGATCAAGCTGCACCCGCCGCAGCTGGGGACACTCGATGTCCGCCTGAACGTGGACGGTGATCGAGCCACCGTCCAGTTCATCAGTGCAAATCCGGTGACCCGCGAGGTTCTGGAGGCGGCGATGCCTCGGCTGCGCGAGAGTCTCGCCCAGAGCGGCCTTACGCTCGAGGATGCGACCGTGTCCGATCAGGCGGCCGAAGAGCGTGAAGGTCAGCAGGAATTGGCTGACGGGCAGCGGGCCGGGCGCGAGGCCGATGAGTCCGAAGCCGAAGGCGAGCAGGCTACGGGTAGCACCCTTTCGATTCTGAACCGCCGCCTTGACCTCTTCGCCTGAGTAAGTCCGTTTGCAAAAGACCGGGTGCGTAAACCCGCCCGGTCGTTCCCATCCCCGGTTTGTGTGCCGCCAAGATCCCGTCTTCTGCCGGGTTCGGGGCGGCTGAATCTTGACGATCCCCTTGTTCTTTCCCGGTTGCACCCCTCCAGAGTTCTCTTTTCCCCTTCTTAAGTGTCGGAAAATATTACGTAAACCAATCTTGGCACTGCCTTTGCTATGAGTTCAGGCAATAGTCAGCGCGATCCCGTGCCGTCAACATGGACGGATTCACGAATCTCGAGGGTAGGAAATGGCCGAGAAAGAAGTCGAACTGGGTGAAGAAGGCGCCGGCAATAAGGGCAAGAAGGGGCTGCTCTGGATTGTCATTTTACTGGTGCTCGTGTTCGCCGGGGCCGGCGCGGCGGCTGCGTGGTTTTTCTTGTCCGGCGGTGGCGAGGAAGAGACCGGTGAAGAAGGCCCTGCCGAGCGCCACTATCACGGACTGGAGCCGATGACCGTGAACATTGATGGGCCCGGACGCATTCGCTATCTCCGGCTCGAGCTAAGCGTCGTGACAACCGACCCCGAGGTGATTGAAGCACTGGAGCGGCATATGCCGGCCGTTCGCAACGATGTGCTGGGCCTGCTTGGAGAGAAACACTACGACGACCTCAATACGCGTGACGGGAAGGAATCGCTTGCCGAGGAGCTGCGCGAGGCGATCGCCGAGATCCTTGAGGAGCGGGACGCACCACATGATGTGGAAGCGGTGCGCTTTAACGAACTGGTCATGCAGTAGGCAGAACCATGGCGCAAACGGACATCCTCAGCCAGGACGAGATCGACGCCCTCCTTCATGGGGTCGATGACGGCGATATCGAAACGGATGACCCGTTTCCGAATGACGGAGAGGCCCGCGAGTTCAACTTCGCGACGCAGGATCGGATCGTGCGTGGGCGGATGCCCACGCTGGAGATGATCAACGAGCGCTTTGCACGACACCTCCGGGTACGCCTGTTCAATATGCTGCGTCGCTCTGCGGAGCTCTCCGTGGTCGGCACTCGGGTCTCGAAGTTCTCGGAGTACATGCACTCCTTGTTCGTGCCGACCAGCCTGAACCTGGTGCGGGCGCATCCGCTGCACGGGACTGGTCTGTTCGTGTTCGACCCGAAGCTGGTGTTCATCCTGGTCGACAACTTCTTTGGTGGCGACGGTCGCTACCACACGCGCATCGAGGGACGGGATTTCACGCCGATGGAGATGCGCGTGGTCCACGGCATCCTCGAAGGCGCATTCGAGGACATGGTCAAGGCCTGGCAGCCGGTGATGGATCTGCGCTTCGAGTTCCTGAACTCGGAGGTGAACCCGCAGTTCGCCAATATCGTCTCGCCCACCGAGATCGTCGTGATCAGCGAGTTCCATATCGAGCTCGATGGTGGCGGCGGCAATCTGCATTTCACCTTGCCGTACTCGATGATCGAGCCGATCCGCGAGCAGCTGGATACCGGGCTGCAATCGGACCGGTCCGACGTGGATCAACGCTGGATGAAGGCGCTGGAAGAAGAGATTCAGGACGCGGAAGTCGAGGTGAGCTCCACCCTGACCGAGACCGAAGTGACGGTGCAGGAGCTGCTCGACATCCAGCCGGGCGACATCATCCCGATCAATCTCCCCGAGACCGTTACCTTGAGAGTCGAAGATATCCCGCTGTTTCGTGGGAAGTTTGGCGTATCCGATGGCAAGAATGCGATCCAGGTGACGGATCGCATTATCAAGCGATAGAGGGCTGCACCCATGGCAGACACCGAAGACAACAAGAAAGACGACGAGAGCCTGGCTTCCAGTGAGGACAGTGACGTGACCACGGAGGCAGCCGAAGGGGAATCCGAAGAGGACCAGGACGCCCTGGCGGACGAATGGGCCGCAGCGCTGGCCGAGCAGAAGGACACCGACGGTGAGCCGGCCGCCGATCCGGACGAGCTGTTGAATCAGGCCCAGGCCAGCAGTAGCGGAAGTGAATCGGCCGATCCCCTGATGGGAGCGGAGAAAAGGGAGCGCAAGCACAAGCCCGATCCGGAGGCCGAACCGCTCAAGCCGGAGGAACTGGCGGCGTCGGCCGGCATGTCGGCCGAGGACATTAATCTGCAGATGGTGCTGGATGTGCCGGTCACCATCTCGATGGAGATCGGTCGCAGCCGCATCCCCATTCGCAATCTGCTGCAGTTGAACCAGGGGTCGGTGGTGGAGCTCGACCGACTCGCGGGGGAGGCGTTGGATGTGCTCGTGAACGGGACGCTCATCGCGCATGGCGAGGTGGTCGTGGTCAACGAGAAGTTCGGCATACGGCTGACTGACGTGATCAGCCCCAGTGAACGCATTCGCAAGCTCAAGTAACTGATGAAACTACGATTTGCACATTGGCTGGCAGTCCTCGGACTGACCGGCACAGGGGGGCTCTGGCCTGCGATTGGCCTCGCCGAGGAGGCGAACGGCGGGATCTCGGCCGCCGCCCACCTGACGCAGATGATCGGCGGGCTGGTCATCGTGATCATCGCGATCGTCGTTCTGGGCTGGATTCTTCGCCGGACACAGGGTGGCCTGAGCCGGGGTTCGCAGACCATCGAGCTGGTGGCGGTGCGCTCGGTGGGGACGCGCGAGCGCCTGATGCTGGTCCAGGTAGGGGAGGAGCAGGTCCTGATCGGGGTCGCACCCTCGGGGATGCGGACCCTGCACACGCTGCGGGAGCCGGTCAGCGTCGAGGAGGCAACGACGCCTGACTTCTCCAGTGCGCTGCGCCGAGCCGTCTCGGGTCGGCGCGAGGCGGGAGGCGAGCGGTCGTGATGGCGGGTCGGCTCAGGTACCTGCCGCGCGCCGTTCTGGCGCTGGCGCTGTTGCTGCTTCCGGGGCTGGCCTGGGGTCAGTTCGGCGGCGAGGGGATCGAGGCGCTGACGGTGACCACCGACGGCGAGGGCGGCGAGACCTATTCCGTCACCCTGCAGATCCTGCTGCTGATGACGCTGCTGACGTTGTTGCCGGCGGCGCTGATCATGATGACGGCGTTTACCCGCATCCTCGTGGTGCTGGCGATCCTGCGCCAGGGGCTTGGGACGACGCAGACCCCCTCGAACCAGATCCTCATTGGCCTGGCGTTCTTCCTCACCCTGTTCGTGATGGCACCCGTATTCGACGAGATCTACGAGAGCGCCGTGGTCCCGTACATGAACGAGGAGATGGGGACCGAAGAAGTCCTGCAGGCCGGTGTGCAGCCCCTTCGCGAGTTCATGCTCGCGCACACCCGCGAGAGCGATATCCGCATGTTTGCCGAGATCAACGGCATCGACGGATTCGATGACGCTGATGACATCCCGTTGCGCCTGCTGGTGCCGGCTTTCGTAACCAGCGAACTGAAGACGGCCTTCCAGATCGGATTCCTAATCCTGATTCCGTTCCTGATTATCGACCTGGTGGTGGCGTCCGTCCTGATGTCGATGGGGATGGTCATGCTGTCGCCGCTGATCATCTCGCTGCCGTTCAAGGTGATGCTGTTCGTCCTCGTCGATGGCTGGGCGCTGATGATGAACACGCTTGCCACCAGCTTCTTCGTTTAGGGGGATACGCGATGACACCCGAAATGGTGGTTGATGTCGGGCGCGAGACGCTCACGGTCGTGGTCCTGCTGGCCGCGCCGCCGCTGCTGACGGCCCTGGCCGTGGGCCTGGCGATCGGGATGCTGCAGGCCGCGACCCAGATCCAGGAGATGACGCTGTCCTTCATCCCCAAGCTGCTGGCGATGTTTGCCGCCTTGCTGATCTCCGGGCACTGGATGCTGGCGCTGATCATCGAATACACGGAGCGACTCTATGATGCCGCGCCGGGCATGGTGGGGTAGGCAGCCGTGAACCTCGCCATGGAGCAGATCCTCGTGTGGGTGGGGGCGGTCATGTGGCCGTTTGCCCGCATTGGGGCGATGCTCCTGGTGATGCCGGTGTTCGGCGGTGATCAGCTCACCGCGACGGTGCGCATCCTGTTTGCCCTGGTGCTGGCGATCTTCGTGGCCATGCAGGGGCCGGCGCTGCCGGCGGTGGACCCGATCAGCATCGAGGGGGTAGTGGTGACCGTGCACCAGATCCTGATCGGTCTGGTGATGGGCTTCATCCTGCAGATGGTCTTTTCCGCACTGACGCAGGCCGGCGAGGTGATCGCACTGTCGATGGGTCTTGGTTTCGCCTCGATCGTGGATCCGGCGCAGGGCGTGCAGGTGCCGGTGGTCTCCACGATCTTCGTGATTATGGCCACGTTGATCTTCCTGGCAATGAATGGGCATCTGATCGCGCTCGAGCTGCTTCTGACCAGCTTCGAGACGCTGCCGGTCGCCCCCTCGGGGCTGGATGCCGAGGCGCTGGCGTCGCTGATCGCGTTTGGCAGTGTCATGTTCCAGGGGGCCGTGCTGGTTGCGATCCCGGCGGTGGCCTCGCTGCTGCTGGTCAACCTGTCGATGGGGGTGATTACCCGGGCCTCGCCGCAGCTGAACATCTTCGCGGTGGGCTTTCCGATGATGATCCTGATGGGCTTCATCCTGCTGATGCTGACCATGCCCGGGTTGCCGGAGCGACTTGGGGATCTGTTGTTCGACGGCTTTGGCCTGATGCAAGCGATGCTGGGGTTCTAGGATGGCCGAGAACGAGAGCGGACAAGAGAAAACCGAACAACCGACTCCGAAACGCCTGCGCGAGGCGAAGGAGAAGGGTCAGGTCCCGCGTTCGCGGGAGCTGTCGACCTTCCTCGTGCTGATGGCGGCCGGCGGGTTCATGACGTTCTTCGGCCCGACGATGGGCGGGCAGCTGGCCGAACAGACGGCCGGGCGCTTCGACATCGAGCGTGATCTGGCCTATGACAGCTCGCTGCTGCTGCCGTATCTGTCGGAACAGATCTTTATGACGTTGCGCACGCTGCTGCCGCTTTTTGGCGTGCTGATGGTCGCGGCGGTACTGGCGCCCATCCTGATCGGCGGCGCCAACTTCTCCTGGCAGGCGGCGAAACCCAAGGCCTCCAAGCTGAACCCGCTCAAGGGTCTCAAGCGCATTTTTTCGTGGCAGGGTTTGATGGAGTTTGGCAAGACCTTCGCCAAGTTCGTGCTCATCGCGGGTGTCGCGATGTCGGTGTTGTGGGCCTTTTCGGATCGCCTGCTGATGCTCGGCTACGAGCCCCTTGAGCAAGCGATCGCGCACGCGGCGCAGCTGGCGCTGGGGACGTTCGTGGCGGTCTCGGCCGCACTGATCCTGGTGGCCGCGATCGACGCGCCGTTCCAGATGTGGAACCACCAGAAGCAGCTGCGCATGACGCGCCAGGAGCTGAAGGACGAGTACAAGGAGACCGACGGCAAGCCGGAGGTCAAGCAGAAAATCCGGCAGCTGCAGCAGGAGATGGCGCAGCGCCGGATGATGGAGGAAGTCCCGAAGGCCGACGTGGTCATCACCAACCCGACCCACTACGCGGTAGCGATTACCTACGAGGCCTCGCGCATGGCTGCGCCGAAGCTCGTGGCGAAGGGCGTGGACGAGGTCGCGGCGTCGATCCGCGCGGTCGCGGACGAACACAAAATCATTCGCGTCGAGGCACCCCGGGTGGCGCGTGCAATCTACTTCACCACGGATCTGAACCAGGAGATCCCGAACGGGCTGTTCGTCGCAGTCGCGCGCATCCTCGCCTACGTCTATCAGCTGAAGCGCTCGGATGCAGACGTCGCGATGCCGGATGACCTGCCGGTGCCGGAAGACTATCTCGATCCGCAGCAGCCGCGCGGCCGTCGGAGGAACCGCTAATGGCCTTCTTCGACCGCCTGGGGACTGTCGGCAAGTGGGGCCTGGGGGCGCCGATCCTGCTGATCGCGATGCTCTCGATGATGGTGCTGCCGCTGCCGCCCATCGCCCTGGACGTCCTGTTCACCTTCAACATTGCGTTGTCGCTGGTCGTGATCATGGTCGCGGTCTACACGCCGCGGCCGCTGGAGTTCGCGGTCTTCCCGACCGTGCTGCTGGTCGCCACCTTGCTGCGCCTGGCGCTGAACGTGGCCTCCACGCGCGTGATCCTGCTGGAGGGGCATACCGGCACTGACGCCGCGGGCCAGGTCATCCAGGCCTTTGGCGATTTCGTCGTGGGCGGCAACTACACCGTCGGTCTGGTGGTGTTCGCCATCCTGATCATCATCAACTTCGTGGTGGTGACCAAGGGCGCGGGGCGTGTCTCCGAGGTCAGCGCCCGGTTCACCCTGGATTCCATGCCGGGCAAGCAGATGGCGATCGACGCCGACCTGAATGCCGGAATTCTGACCCAGGAAGAGGCGCGCAAGCGCCGCGAGGAGATCGCCAGCGAGGCGGACTTCTACGGCTCGATGGACGGTGCCTCGAAGTTCGTGCGCGGGGACGCAATCGCCGGGATTCTCATCCTGTTCGTGAACATCATTGGCGGCCTGACCATCGGCACGCTGCAGCACGGCATGTCGATGGGCGACGCCGCGACGAACTACGTGCTGCTGACCATTGGCGATGGTCTGGTCGCGCAGATCCCGTCGCTGGTGCTGTCCTCGGCCACCGCGATCATCGTGACCCGTGTCTCCAGCACCCAGGACATGGGCCAGCAGGTGTTCGGGCAGATGTTCTCCAACCCGCGCGTGCTGTACGTGGCGGGTGGCGTGATCGCCGCGCTGGGGCTGGTGCCGGGTATGCCCAATGCCGTATTCCTGGGTCTCGCCTCGCTGGCCATCGGATCGGCCTACCTGATGCAGCGGCGCGAGCGCGAGCAGGCCGTGGAGGTGGAGCGCGTGCCTGACGAAGCGGCGGACACCAGTCCGGAAAATCGCGATCTCACCTGGGACGACGTGCCGCCGATCGACCTCGTCTCCCTGGAAGTCGGCTATCGTCTGATCCCGCTGGTGGATCGCACCCAGGACGGTCAGCTGATGGGTCGGATCAAGGGTGTGCGCCGCAAGCTCTCCCAGGAGCTGGGGTTCCTGCTGCAACCGGTCCATATCCGCGACAACCTGGAACTGAGTCCGAATGCCTATCGCATCTCCCTGCTGGGTGTCACGGTGGCGGAGGCCGAGGTCTTCCCCGATCGCGAGCTGGCGATCAATCCGGGCGAGGTGTTCGGCACCGTTCCGGGCACGCCGACCAAGGATCCGACCTTCAATCTGGACGCCTTGTGGATCGATCCGGCGGATCGCGATCAGGCGCAGGGCGCCGGCTACACCGTGGTCGACTGTTCCACCGTGATCGCCACGCATCTGTCGCAGGTCTTCCGCGAGAACGCCCATCGCCTGATTGGTCACGAAGAGGCCCAGCATCTGCTGGACCAGCTGGCACGGCATTCGCCGAAGCTGGTCGAGAATCTGGTGCCGAAGACACTCTCGCTGTCGGTAATCCTGAAGGTGCTGCAGAACCTGCTGGCCGAGCAGGTCTCGATCCGCGACCTGCGCACGATCGCCGAAACCCTGGCAGAGGAGGGCGTGAAGAGTCAGGATCCCGGCGTTTTGACTGCGGCCGTGCGTGTCTCGCTGTCGCGCTCGATCGTGCAGGACCTTGTGGGACCGGACGATGAGCTGCCATTGATCGCGCTCGATCCCTCGTTGGAACAGCTTTTGCATAAGTCTCTTCAGGGCAGTAATGGCGAGACCGTGGGGCTGGAACCGGGCCTGGCGGAACGCCTGCAGCGGTCGGTGTCCGAGGCGGCCCAGCGCCAGGAAGCCAGCGGGCAGCCGGCCATCCTGGTGGTGGCCCCGGAGATCCGCTCCTGGATTGCCGGGTGGCTCCGCGGAGCCGTGCGCAGCCTGGCGGTGCTGGCCTTTACCGAGATCCCCGATAACCGGCGGATCCGCGTGGTGGCCACGGTGGGCCAGGAAGACTCGGCCCGGCAGGCAACGCCCACAGGTGCCTGAGACGAACAGTAGCGATCGGATACGAGAGGGAAACACTGATCAGTGTTTTCCTTGAGCGGAGCGGGAGAACAGCGATGAATGTGAGACGGTACCGGGCACGCGACATGCGCGATGCGATGCGGCAAGTGCGTGAACAGCAGGGCGAGGATGCCGTGATCCTATCGAGCCGCCGTGTCGATGGTTGGCTGGAGGTTGTCGCGGCGCTGGAAGATGGCGATGCGGGGGTCTCGGAGCGCGAGCAGCAGGCTGCGGTGAACGCGGTCCATGCCCCGCGTGAGGCGCCGGCATCCGCCTCGCGTCCGAGCCCGGGCTCGGCCTGGCCCGCGGACCCCGAGCTCGCCGCGATGCGCCAGGAGCTGCGGGATCTGCGCAGCCTGCTCACCCGCCAGCACAGCGACAACGAGGCCGCACAGTGGGCGGCGCGGCATCCGCTGGCGGCGGAGTGCAAGGCGCGTCTGATGGACCGTGGGTTCAGCGAGTCACTGGCGCGCAGTCTCGCCGGGAGTATTCTCGACGACAGCACGGTGGAACAGGCCTGGGAGAGGCTGCGCGCACGCCTTTCCGGGGCGATCGCGACCCGCCATCCGGACATCCTGGATGAAGGTGGCGTGCTGGCCCTGGTGGGGCCTACGGGGGTGGGCAAGACCACTACACTCGCACGCATTGCCTTGCGTCAAATCCGTCGTATGGGTGCGGATTCGGTTACGCTGGTCACACTGGACACCCAGCGCATTGGGGCCACGCGCCAGCTGCAGGCGTTCGCGCAGATGGCGGGCGTGTCATTGCGGGTGCTGCAGAGCCCGCGCGAGTTGCGCGACATGACCGCGCGGGCAGAGGATGGGCATCTGATTCTGGTCGACACCGCCGGGCAGGCACCTTCCACGGTGGGCGACGAGTCGCTGTTTGCCGGCTGGCCGGACCGTGTCCGGCGCGAGAGCTGGCTGGTCGTCTCCGCGACCACTCAGGCGGCGGCGCTGCGAAGGGTGCTGGATGCGTTCCGGAAGACGGAGCCATCGGCGCTGGTGCTGACCAAACTCGACGAAGCCGAACAGTTGGGGGAGACGTTGTCGGTATTGCTCGATCAACACCTTGGGCTCACGTTTGTTAGCGATGGACAGCGGATTGCCGAAGACTTCCACCGGGTCGAGACGGGCGATCTGACCCGGCGGGCGCTCGGCGAAGAGCGCGGCCCCGCGCGTCGATCCTCCCGCGATGAACGATGGACCGATGCAAGCCTGGCGGAGTTCTCGAATGCCGGCCGCAATGCGCCGTCGCCGCGCCGTACTCAGGATGCGGGCGTTCTGGAGATGATCCATCCGGTGGGGAAAGGACGCTATGCCACGCACTAATCAGCCGTTGAAGGTCATTGCGGTTGCCTCCGGCAAGGGCGGCGTCGGCAAGACCAATGTGTCGGTCAACCTGTCCGTGGCGCTCGCGCGGCTGGGCCGCGAGGTCATGCTGTTTGATGCCGACCTGGGGCTGGCCAATGCCGATGTGCTGCTCGGACTGCGACCCGAGCGCACCCTGCATGACCTGGTGACCGGACAGGTGGACGACCTCCAGGATGTGCTGATCGAGGGCCCGGAGGGGATCAAGGTCATCCCGTCGGCCTCGGGGATCGCGGCGATGGCGAATCTCACGCAGCTCGAGCACAACGGTTTGATCCAGGCATTCAGCGCCTATTCCAAGCCGCTGGATGTGCTGGTGGTGGATACGGCAGCGGGCCTGCAGGAATCCGTCACGACCTTCTGTCGAGCGGTCCAGGAGACCCTGGTCGTCGTCTGCGACGAGCCGGCGTCCATCACCGATGCCTATGCCTTGATCAAGGTGCTGCATCGAGATCATGGCATGCGGCGTTTCCGGCTGGTCACGAATATGGTCCAGGACCGCGCGGGCGCCGAGCGCTTGTTGCAGAAACTCACCACGGTTTGCGACAACTACCTGCCGGAAGTCATCCTGGATCTCGCCGGTTACATCCCGATGGACGAGCATCTGCGCAAGGCCGTACAGAAAAGGGCACCGGTCGTGCAGCAATATCCGGGCAGCCCGGCGGCCAAGGCCTTTACCGAACTCGCCCGTGCGGTCGACCGCTGGCCGGTGGCCCGTGGTGCCGATGGTGGTGTCGGGTTTTTCGTCGAACGGATGCTGCAGAGCGCATGATGGCGACGCGTAATCGCCTCCACGGATACGAGAACGTGGCCGCAGCCGGCCACGAGCAGCGCGTCGCGGAACATATCGAGCTGGTGCACCGCATCGCGCACCATCTGATGGCTCGCCTCCCTTCCTCGGTCCAGGTCGATGACCTGATCCAGGCCGGCATGATTGGCCTGCTGGAGGCCGCGCGGCAATTCGAGGGCGGGCAGGGCGCGACGTTTGCGACCTACGCCGGGATTCGCATCCGTGGCGCGATGATCGACGAGTTACGCCGCAGTGACTGGACCCCGAGGTCGGTGCACCGCAATAGCCGCAAGATCGCCTCGGCCATTCAGACCGTCGAGGCCCGTGAAGGGCGTGCGGCGCGCGGGGTCGAGGTGGCCGAGGAACTCGAGGTCCCGATCGACGAGTACTACTCGATGCTGCAGGACCATGCCGGCGCCCATCTGTTCGCGCTGGATGATCTGGGCGGCACCGATGGTGATGCGGACCGGGTGATCGAGGGGCAGGAGGCCTCGCCCTCGCGCACGATCGAGGCCGGGGAGTTTCGCGAGGAGCTGGCCGCCGCGCTGGGCGATTTGCCCGAACGCGAACGTCTGGTGTTGTCGCTTTATTACATCGAGGAGCTCAACCTGCGCGAGATTGGCGCGGTACTCGGGGTGACCGAGTCGCGCGTCAGCCAGATCCGCAGTCAGGCCGTTATCCGACTGCGCGCGCGTCTGGGCTCCTGGCTCGAAGACGGCGAGGCTTTGCAGTTATTCTGAAGGCCAAGCTCTAGTACTCATATGAATCATCTATCCCGGAGTGACCTGTGGACAAGGGAATGAAAATTCTCATCGTGGACGACTTCTCCACGATGCGACGGATCATCAAGAACCTGTTGCGTGATCTTGGCTTCAACAACACCCAAGAGGCCGATGACGGCAGCACGGCATTGCCGATGCTCCAGAACGGCGACTTCGATTTTCTGATTACCGACTGGAACATGCCCAATATGCCGGGCATCGACCTGCTGCGGGCGGTGCGTGCCGACGAGAAGCTGAAGACGATGCCGGTGCTGATGGTGACGGCGGAGGCCAAGCGGGATCAGATCGTCGAGGCGGCCGAGGCGGGCGTGAACGGCTACGTGGTGAAGCCCTTTACTGCGGAAACCCTCAAGGAAAAGATCGACAAAATATTCGAACGCATTGAATCCCAAGGCTAGTTTGGGATTCGGTGTCGAAGTCTCCTGGTCCAGACAAATGGATGGCCGGGGGATCGATCCCGGTCATCACGTTCGGGATGGGGAGCGAGCAAGGGGCTTTGGATGACAGACCAAGAACAATCGATCAGTGAGCAGCAAATCGCTCGCGCGCGGGAGCTCGTGCAGGTTCTGGAGGCAGGTGATGAGGTGGCCGCGCGCGCGTTGATCCAGGATCTGGCGCGCCCCTACGACCGCGAACTCTTCGACGAGCTCGGAAAGCTTACGCGCGACCTGCACGAGGCCTTGCAAAGCTTCCGGGGGGATTCGCGGCTGGTCGAGTTGACCCAGGCCGAGATCCCGGATGCCCGCGAGCGTCTCAATTATGTGGTCACGATGACCGAGAAGGCCGCGCACGAGACCCTGACCGCGATCGAGACGAGTCTCCCCATTGCCGAATCGTTCAGCCAGCAGGCCGGCCAACTGACGGCGAAGTGGACCCGTTTTCGCAATCGGCAACTCTCGGTCGACGAGTTCCGGGAGTTCGCTCGTGAGCTGGACGAGTTTTTTGCTCAGGCCAACGACGATACCGAAGAGCTGCGCCGCCTGCTGTCGGAGGTTCTGATGGCGCAGAGCTACCAGGATATTACCGGGCAGGTGATCCGGCGCGTGATTCAGCTCGTGACCGACCTGGAGGAGAACCTGGTCACGCTGATTCGGCTGTCCAGCGGGCGTATGGAGACGGTCGAGGCTGCGGAGAAGACGCTGGATGACGATGCCGAGCGGCGTGAGGGCGATCGGCGTGGACACGGGCCAGCAGTGCCGAAGACTCAAGATTCCGGCCAGGATGTCGTTCAAGGACAGGACGAGGTGGACGATCTGTTGTCCAGCCTGGGCTTCTAGGTAGCCCGCTGATCCCTGAATCGGCGGCTTCCCGGCGCCCACCCCTCAACGGCAAGCCTCACCGGAACGGAGAGACCGAATGGCCATCGACCCCAACGACGAAATCCTTCAGGACTTCCTGATCGAGGCCGGGGAACTGCTCGAAGGACTCAACGAGCAGCTGATCGACCTGGAACAGCATCCCGATGACCGGGATCTGTTGAACGCGGTATTTCGCAGCTTTCACACGATCAAGGGTGGCGCGGGCTTTCTGAGCCTGGATCCGCTGGTGACCGTCTGCCATCACGCAGAGGATGTGTTTAATCTCCTGCGCAATGGGGAACGTCAGGTCGACGGTCACCTGATGGATACCATGCTGCGGGTCCTCGATACGTTGAACGTGATGTTTGGCGACCTCCGCTCCGGGGTCGATCCGACGCCCGCGGAGGCCGATCTCGTCGAAGACCTGCGGCGGATGGCCAAGAATGAAGACGTGGCCGGCAATTCCGAACCCGCCGCAATCGCGACGCCAGACGTGCCCCCCGAACCGGAGCCGGAACCGGCACCCCCCGCCGAGGTGGAAGCCACTGCGAAGGCTGGAGGGGATGAGTCGGGGCTGGTCGGTGCCGATGACGAGATTACCGATGACGAGTTCGAGGCCCTGCTGGATTCGCTGCACGGCGATGGTTCGCCGCAGGCGGCCCAGGACTCCGCTACGCCGTCGACTGAGGACGCCGGGTTGCCCGGCACCGATTCGGATGCAGCCGGGCCAGGGGACGACGGCGAGGACCTGATTTCCGACGATGAGTTCGAGAACCTGCTGGACGAGTTGCAGGCGCGAGGTGATGGGCCTCCCGCCACTGCAGCGCCGGCACCCGCTGTGACTGAGTCGTCCCCGCATGAAGAGCCGAGCGTGGAGCCCGAAGCCGCTGGCGCGACACAGGAACCGCCGGCTCCCGAAGCCAAGCCACAGGCGTCTTCGCCTGCGGCCGCGGCGGCCGGCGCCCGGCAGGCCCCTCAGGGCGAGGCCTCGGTCCGTGTGAACACCGAACGTCTCGACGAGATTATGAATCTGGTCGGGGAGCTGGTGCTCGTGCGCAACCGCCTGAGCATGTTGCGAACCCAGCACGTGGATGACGAGCTGGGGAAGGCCATTAGTTCGCTGGCGCTGGTCACGTCGGATCTTCAGACGTCGGTGATGAAGACCCGCATGCAACCGGTCAATAAGGTCTTCAATCGCTTCCCGCGCGTGATCCGCGATCTGTCGCGCAGCCTGGGCAAGGAGATCGAGCTGGAGATCTTCGGCGAGGACACCGACCTCGACAAGAACCTGGTCGAGGCCCTGTCCGATCCGCTGGTGCATCTGGTGCGCAACGCCGTGGATCATGGGATCGAGACTCCGGAGGTGCGCGAGAAGGCCGGCAAACCGCGCAAGGGGACGGTGGTGCTCGGCGCGGCGCAGGAAGGCGATCACATCGCCCTGCTGATCAAGGACGATGGGGGTGGCATGGATCCGCAGGCCCTGCGGCGCAAGGTCGTCGAGAAGGGTCTGATGGAACCCGCGATGGCCGAGCGGATGACCGATCGCGAGGCCTTCAACGTCATCTTCATGGCCGGGTTCTCGACCAAGACCGAGATCTCGGATGTGTCCGGTCGCGGGGTGGGGATGGACGTCGTCAAGACGAAGATCTCGCAGCTCAACGGCACCATCGAGATCGATTCCGAGATCGGTGTCGGGACCACGCTGCGGGTGAAGCTGCCGCTGACCCTGGCGATCCTCCCTGCATTGATGGTCATCCTCGACGGGCGGCGATTCGCGATCCCGCTGGCGTCTGTCTCGGAGATCCTGGACCTGGATCTGACCAAGACCCATTACGTGGATGACCAGGAGGTCATTGTTGTAAGAAATCAGGCGCTTCCGGTTCACTATCTCAAGCGGTGGTTGAAGCCGGGGTTCATCCCCGAAGCCAAACCGGAATCGCATGTGGTCGTGGTGCATACCGCGGATCGCAAGGTAGGGCTGGTCGTCGATGATCTGGTGGGGCAGGAAGAGGTGGTCATCAAGCCACTGGGGCAGAACCTGCAGGGCGTGAAGGGCCTGGCAGGCGCGACCATCACCGGTGATGGAGGGATTGCGCTGATCCTGGATGTCGCCGATCTCGTGGGTTTGTTGACGCACAAGATCCCGTCGGCGGGCCGCACCCGGCGGCCTGCGCAAACAATCGAGGGCTAAGGATGCCGGTTAAGGTACTGGTGGTGGATGACTCCGGGTTTTTCCGCCGCCGCATTAGTGAAATTCTGGACGCCGACGCGGGGATCGAGGTCGTCGGCAGCGCGGAGAACGGCGAGGAGGCGATTCGCAAGGTCAAGGAACTGGACCCGGATGTCGTGACCATGGATATCGAGATGCCCGTGATGGACGGCATCACCGCGGTGCGCCGGATCATGGCCGAGAACCCCCGGCCGGTACTGATGTTCTCGAGTCTGACCACCGAGGGGGCCCAGGCGACCCTGGATGCGCTTGAGGCAGGGGCGGTGGACTTTCTGCCGAAGCGCTTCAGCGACATCGCGTCCGACGAGGACAGCGCGCGCATGCTGCTGCGCCGGCGGGTGCGCAGCCTTTCGCGCAGCCGGGCCCGTTCGGTCAGCCAGCCAGGGAGCGTGCGACCAGCGGTCGAGGCCCGCCCTTCTGCGCGTCGTGAAGAGTCCGACCGCAAGGCGGCCGAGGTACAGCGACAGGCCCCGCCGGTCAGTCGGCCCGCCGTGCCGCTGCGGCAGGTCCGCGCGGTACTGATCGGGACGTCCACCGGGGGGCCGGTGGCCTTGCAGGAAGTGCTCAAGGCCCTGCCGGCGAACTTCCCACAGCCGATCTTGCTGATTCAGCACATGCCTGCGAGCTTTACGCCGGCCTTCGCGGAGCGCCTGGACGCCATGTGCCAAATTCGGGTCAAGCAGGCACAGGATGGCGATGTCATGCGCCCTGGGGTGGCCCTGTTGGCCCCCGGCGGTCTGCAAACCACGCTGGAGCGCGGCAGCCAGACAACGGTGCGCGTGACCGAGAGCCCGTTGGGCACGATCTACAAGCCCAGCGTGGATGCCGCGTTCAGCTCGGCGGTCGAGGCCTTGCGCGGGCAGGTGCTCGCCGTGGTGCTAACCGGGATGGGCGCAGATGGCCGCGAAGGTGCGCGGGCTTTGAAGACCGCCGGGGCGCAGGTCTGGGCACAGGACGCGGCCACCTCGGTGGTGTATGGGATGCCGGCTGCAGTCGCAGAGGCCGGGCTCGTGGACCAGGTGTATCCGTTGCCGGATGTGGGTCCGGCACTGGTCAAGGGGTTCTGCTAGATGGATATCCTGAGCCTCATCGGGATCACCCTGGGGCTCGTCGCGGTGCTCGGGGGGAGTATCGCGAAGGGGAGTGGTCTGGGCGCACTCTGGAATGCGGCCGCATTTGTGATCGTGGTCCTGGGGACGCTGGGGGCAACCCTGGTGCAGGCGCGCATGGCGGTGTTTCTTCACGGGATGCGCATTCTGCCCTGGGCATTCAAGCCGCCGCGGATCGACAACGAGGCGATGCTGGCTCGCATCGTGGAGTGGTCCAACGTGGCACGCAAGGAAGGGCTGCTGGGTCTGGAGACGCTGGCCGACGAGGAGACCGACGAATTCGCGCGCAAGGGGCTGCAGTTGCTGGTGGATGGCTCCGAGCCGCAGACCATCCGCCAGATCCTCGAGGCGGATCTGGACAACCGCGAGCATTTCGATACCCAGGGGGCCAAGGTATTCGAGAGCATGGGGGTCTACGCCCCGACGCTTGGCATTGTCGGCGCGGTGATGGGTCTGATGGCGGTCATGCAGAACCTGGCTGACCCCAGCAAGCTGGGAGCGGGGATTGCCGCGGCCTTTGTCGCCACGATCTACGGGATTGCGTCGGCGAATCTGTTGTTCCTGCCGGTGGCGAACAAGCTGAAATCAATCATCCAGAAACGCTCGCAGCACCAGTTGATGCTGATGGAGGGGCTGATCTCCATCGCCGAGGGCGAAAACCCCCGCAACATTGAAAGCAAGCTTAGCGGCTTCATCCACGAGTGAGGTCGCGATGGCCCGGCGCAAACGCCCAGAAGAAGCGGAGAATCACGAGGCCTGGGCCATCCCCTATGGCGACCTGGTCACGCTGCTGCTGGCGTTTTTCGTGGTGATGTACGCGATCTCCTCGGTGGATGACGGCAAGTATCGTGTGCTGTCGGAGTCGCTGGTGGACGCCTTCCGGGCACCGGCGCAGACCGATCCGATCCAGGTGGGAGAACCGACGGTGTCGCGTGAGCAGTCCCTGGACGAGATGCGCGCGCTGGTTCCGATTGATGTGCAGCCCGGCATCGTTGACGACGGTGTAGCACCCATCGACATGGCCTTATCCGGGCTACTGGACGATGCGGGTACGGATGACGAGCTGCAGGAGTTCCTGGAGGCACTGGCCGAGGTCGCCGACGAGCTGGAAATGGCGATGGCCCCCTTGATCGAGGAGGGTGATCTCCGGGTAAGCCGCGAGGCGTACTGGCTGGAGATCGAGATCACCAGTCGGCTGTTGTTCGGGAGCGGTTCGGCTACGTTGAATCCCGAGGCCCGGGCCCTGCTGGACGAGGTCGGGGCGATCCTCGCGCCGCGGGTGTCGCGGGTGCACGTGGAGGGCCATACGGACAATGTCCCGATCCAGACGGCGGTCTATCCTTCCAACTGGGAGCTTTCTTCGGGGCGTGCCGCGGCCGTGGTGAGCGTGTTTGAAGACGCGGGCATCGAGCCGAAGAATCTGGTGGCCCTGGGATATGGTGAGCATCGTCCGGTCGCGAGCAATGATACCGAGCAAGGACGGGCGGAAAACCGGCGGGTGGCCATCGTGGTCCTGCCCGGCGCGCGCCCGCGCGAAGACGGGGCGCAGGAACCCGAGCAATTGCGCGAAGACCTTCCGCTCGCGCCGGGTGCACCAACGATGGATGGGGACGAGGGGGATACCGAGTGAAGATCTGGGCGGTGGCCAACCAGAAGGGCGGGGTGGGCAAGACCACGACCACAGTCACCCTGAGTGGCCTGTTGTCGGGTCCGGAACAGCGCGTCCTGATGGTCGACGTCGACCCCCATGGCTCGCTGACGGCCTATTTCGGCCACGACCCGGAGACCGCCACCCGCGGTGTGTACGAGCTGTTCAGCCAGTGCGCAGAGGGGAAGCGTCCTGATCCGCGGGGGTTGATCCGCGAGACCCGGTTCCCGGGGCTGGACTTGCTGACGGCCAGCACGGCACTGGCCACACTCGACCGGCAGCTTGGTACGCGCAGCGGGATGGGCCTGGTGCTGCGCCAGGCGCTGGAGCAGGTCGCCGACCAGTACGACTACGTGCTGATGGACTGCCCGCCCATGCTGGGCGTGTTGATGGTCAATGCCCTGGCGGCCTGTGACGAGCTGCTGGTCCCGGTGCAGACCGAGTTCCTTGCCCTCAAGGGCCTGGAACGCATGATCAATACCCTGAAAATGGTCCAGAAGTCGCGCAAGGCCGAGTTGCAGTACCGGATCATTCCCACCCTGTTCGATCGACGCACGCGTGCCGCGCACGAGGCGCTGGCCGAGCTGCGCCGCCTTTATGGCGATGAGGTCTGGCCCGGCGTGATCCCGGTCGATACGAAGTTTCGCGATGCGTCGAGCGCAGGCCAGCCGCTGTGCTTCATGATTCCGGACGCCCGGGGCGTACTGGCGTACTCGGACTTGCTGGAGGCGATTGGCGGGCAGCTTTCGCAGCCTCATGCCCGGACCCGGAGGCAGAAGGGATGAACCGTTCGCGTGATGACAACCTGGCACTCAAGGCCGAACCTGAAGCCCTGCATGACTATTTTGGCAGCCTGCTGGACGAACCGGCGCCGATCGCCCCGGCGCACCTGCTGCGCCCGGATATCCTCGAACCGAGACCGGCGCCCGCTGAACCGGAGCCGTTAGACGAACCAGAGGTCCCCGTGGTGGCCGAAGCGGTCGCGCCCCCCGTGCCTCCGCGCACGATTGTCGAGAGTGACGAGTATCCGCGTCCGTCCGAGCGATTCTCCGCCCTGGTGCTGGAGGCCGGGAATCTGACCCTGCTGGCGCCGCTGGCCTCGCTCGGCGGCGTTGCGCCGCTTGGGGATCTGGATGTGCGCCCCACGCCCAACCACTCCGTCTGGTATCTGGGTCTGGCGGATACCAAACAGGGGCGAGTGCAGTTGATTGATCTCGCGGCCGTGGTGACCCCCGAGGATCGGGAATATGAGCCGGAGACAGCCCGCCATGTCGTGTTCCTGGCCGGTTCGCGCTTCGCGTTGGCCTGCCGCTCGATTCAGGGGACCCGCGTGATCGACCCTCAGAATCTGCGCTGGCGCAGTCACCGCAAGCGCCTGCCCTGGCTGGCCGGGGTGGAGCGGGAACAGATGGCCACCCTGCTGGACCTGGAGGCCCTCGACCGGACCCTGGACCAGGGCAGCTGGGAAATGGGCGGTACTCCGGACTCAAGCCGGGACGAGCGCGGCCGATAACGTATTCAGGAACCGAACACCGGGCCCGCAACAGGGTCCGCGAGCGACGAGGACGACATGAGCAGCGCACAAGACGTAGAAGCGATGGCCAAGGCCGATACGGCCCCGTATGTGACGTTCAGTCTCGCGGAGGAGACCTACGCGATTGACGTCCTGCAGGTGCAGGAGGTGCTGAAGGTCACCGAGATCGCGCCTGTTCCCGGTGTGCCGGACTATATCCTTGGCATTATCAACCTGCGGGGCAACGTCGTGACCGTGATCGACGCGCGCCGCCGTATGGGCCTGGAGGACCGCGAGCCGGACGAGGCCTCGCGCATCGTGATCATCGATGTCGACAACCAGAATGTCGGCATCCTGGTGGACTCGGTCTCGGAGGTCGTGCGGATCTCGCTGGATTCGGTCGAGCCCGCGCCGGAAGTCGGAAATGACGACAGTTCGCGGTTCATCCAGGGGGTGACGAGCACGGAGCAGGGGCTCACGATCCTGGTCGACCTGAACAAGCTCCTGTCTGACGAGGAATGGGCCCAGTTGCGGGAGCTGTAGAAACCGCGGGGCATTCGGCGAACTGGAACCGCCGCGTATTGGAGAGGATCAAACCTGAGAGTGGCTCCGAAACGCGGCATGCGGAGGGGAGGTGGGGCGATGGTGGATGAACTGCAGCCGGATCGTACGGTTCGCCCCGTGCAGCCGCCGACCACGAACTCCACGGTTCGCCCGGTCCATACGACCGTGCCCGGGCGGACGCTCAGTGATGACCACGACCGGGACCCCGTGCTGCGTCCGGCCGTAAAGCCTGCGCAACAGCGTTCCCCGCGCGACCGACGCCAGCGCCCCCGTAAGGGCTTGATCGACGATTACGCCTGACGGACCCCTCCAGTCGGCCCCGGGTGGTGTATCAGTGCATTTCACGCGACAATCGAGTCTGAGTCGCTGGGAGTATTGGGTCGATGGGGGAAGGCATTCTGGTTTGGATTGTCGCGGCAATCGCCCTGGTGGCGACCGTCGTTGCAGTGCTGTCCGTCTCGCTTGTGTTAACCCTGCGGCGCCAGCTCGCGACGTTGCGCCAGGACTACCAGCGTCAGGCGACCTCGGTGATGGCGCTGCAGGGTGCGATGAAGGTCATCTCCCAGGGGGTGGTCAACCACAGCCAGGCGCAATCCGCGGTGCAGCGCGCACTGGAGCGCCTCAACGACCAGCAAAGCGAGCTGCGGGCCCGTGACGCCGATGATGGCGCCTATCAGCAGGCGATCGAGCTTATTCGGCAGGGCCGTGAGCGCGAAGAAGTCCGCCGGATGTGCGGCCTGACCACCACCGAGCTGGACCTCCTGTACAGTCTGCACGCCCCCGGCTCTGCGGGTCGTCGTTAGTCCCTGCTACTGCTTGTGTCTTCACTCGCCCGATGTTGAATCGTCGCGGCGGTATCCCTGTTCGCGGTCCTCGGGTGTGATGCCCGCAAGCACAAATACAAACGCCAGGACCTCGGCCACCGCGACATAAAGGCTCTCCGGGACCTCTTCGCCCAGCGGTACCTGTGCGAGCGCCTCGGTCAGGCCCGGGTCCTGGTGCAGGGGAATCCCGTGTTCCTCGGCGATTCGCAGGATCTGCTCGGCGGTGACACCACTGCCGCTCGCGGTGATACGCGGCGCCCGTTGCCGGTCCCATTCCAGTGCCACCGCTTGCTGCCGGCGGGGGCCGCGGGGGTCGACGTACGGCTCGTCGTGATCGTGAGGGGGGCGTCGCTTGCTCATCTCAAGCCTTCAGGCGCGCTCGTCCAGCAGCCCGTCACGCAAGGTAAGGCTCGCCGGATCCTGTGGCTCCACCTGACCTTCTCGCACCGAGAGCGATCCGACGGTCAGGTCACGCCCGGCCAGGCGCTGATGGAGTTCCGGCGTGCCGGCGCGCAGGCGTTGGACGGTTTCCGGGCGTTCTGCGGTGAAATGAACGGATACCCGGTCATCGCGCAGCGCAAGGGCGACACGGGTAGGGCCGAGGGCCTGCAAATCGAGATCCAGCACAAGAGTCCATCCCTCGGCGCGTTCGGGGGGGCGGCCAGCCTCGTGCTGCAACTGGCCGGCCAGCGAGTGAAGCCCTTGCGGGCTGCGAAAGGGTAGCTCGAAGAACCAGCGGGGGTGCGACTCGTCGTCTCCCTGCGTGCTGGGCTGCAGTGAATGCAGTTGCAGCGTGGTAATGCGCTTCAGCATCCCTTCGATGAGCCCGGCCAGCGCCCCCGTGGGAGGCAGGCCCGCCGTGGTGGGCGCGGGTGGAGCCGGCGTCGCAGCCGCGGGGGTTGGCAGAGGGGAACGGGTCTCGGCCGATTGGCGCAGGTGTTCGGCGACGCGCAGCAGCTGGGCCTTGAGATCCTGAGCGGCCGTGCCAGAGGTATTGGTTCGAACCCCCTGAGCGAGCATGGCCTCCAGCCACAGGCCGGACTGCTGGATATGGCGATTCAGGCTATCGGGGCTGGTCAGGCGAACGGCAGGAGGTGTCAGTTCGATCAGGCGGTTCATCGCCGGCAGCACTCGGGCTTCGCTTGCTGTGGGTGGCGCGCCGGCTGCTATGGCCGTGGCCAGCGTGTTCTGAATCGTTTGCATGCCACCGGCCAGGCCTCGCGCCCCCGGTATCTGGTGGCGCAACTCGCGCAACAGCCACTGCGTGGCGTCGTGCTGGCCGACCGACGGATTCGATGGTGAAGTCGGCGCCGGGGGCGAGGGCGAACCGGTCGCCAGGGTGGTGCCAGAGGGCAGGGGTAGCAGCCTCACCTCCAGGCGCGGCTCTGTGCGGGTCACCTCGGCGAGGGCGATGCGTGGACCGGACTGGTTGCCGGGTAGCAGGGCGTTGGGTAGTGGAGTCGCCAGCTGGGCATTGAAGATGGGCGCGCGGGTGTCCACGCTTTGCGCGCCGGACGACGTCAGCGGGCGCAGTTGAACTCCCCGTTCGGCGAGTTGCCCGACGATCTGGACCTGCAGCCGGGTGCCTGTCTCAAGCGTCGGCATCGCGCTCGCTCGCGGGGCTACCCGATCAAGGCCGCCTGCGGGCAATCCGGTTGGGCGAGGGCCGGTAAAGTCGGGCATCGGTGCTCCGAGTCGCTTGGGAAGCGGCTGCCCGCACTGCAGGCATGCCAACAGCATCGCACACCGTGTCCGCCGCGCCTACGGGCGGGCATCGGAGCGGGGCTTTGCTATGCTGTGTGTTCATTTCGCGAACACAAAAGAAGGCATGCAAAAGATTCGAGTGCTGATGGTTTGTCTGGGCAATATCTGCCGCTCGCCCATGGCTCACGGTGTCTTCCAGGCACGCGTGCGCGCGCATGGTCTGGAGTCCGCCATCGAGGTGGATTCGGCGGGTACGGCGGGTTATCACGTTGGGGCACGGCCGGACCCGCGCGCCCGCGAGGAGGCGAGCCGCCGAGGCTACGATCTCGACCAGTTGCGGGCGCGGCAGCTGGAGGCGGACGACTTCGAGACGTTCGACTACATCCTGACGATGGACGAGGCGAACTATCGCAATGCCCAGCAGATCCAGCCGAATGGCGCCCGCGCGCGGTTGCACCGTTTCCTGGAGTTCGCCCAGGACCATCCCGAGCGCGAAGTACCGGACCCGTACTATGGCGGGCCGGATGGCTTCGTTCATGTGATGGATCTCGTCGAGGCCGCCAGCGACGGCCTGCTGGACCACATCTGCCGGGAACACGCGCTGGAGCGCGTCTCCTGAAGACCCTGGTCAGGCGGCCGGGGCGTTCTCCCGCCGGCCGATAACGCGATAAACGTTATCGGCCGGTTTCCAGCTCAATCGCGCGGTTTGTCGTCCGGGCTGCTCGAAGACTCAGCCGCCGGTTCCGGCTTGCTGGCCGGCTTGTCGGTCGGGGGTGCCGAGGCCGGCTCCGACCGGGCAGAACCGCTGGCCTCGGCGGGTGCGGCCTTCTCGGGCGTGGGCTTGGCATCGCTTTTCTTGCCACGAGACGGCTTTGATGCGGAGCTGTCATCCGCTTTGGCGGCTTCGGAAGGGCGATTCTCGGTGTGCGATCCAGAATCACCCTTGTCCTTCGCGTCATCCGTTTTGGACGATTGAGCGCTTCCCTTTGCCCGACGTGTGCCGGAGGCAGTCTTGGGCGCGTCTTCCGACCCTTTTTCCGCCTTGCCAGGCTCGCGGGGTTGCTTCTCCTGGGCCTGAGGCTTGTCGCTTACCGCACCTTTGTCTTCAGGCGCCTTTTCGCTTTTGCCACCGGTTTCCTGGCCGGAGTCCTTCTCGGCTGATTTTTCCCTAGCGGCCGGCTTGGACTCGCCGCTGGGTGGCTGGCTGTCGCCCTTGCCCGAGTCCTTCACGGCCGGCTTCCTGGTGGTCTCGCTGTCCTGGGGCGAGGAGGCGGACTGGTCAACTTCCTTCGAAGTACCGGCATCCTGGTTCTCGGCGTTTTCATTACCCGAGCTGTCGTCACCGCTTCCGGAGCGGCCGCGGCCGCCACGACGGCGCCCGCCCCGGCGCGAGCGGCGCGAACGGGCACGGCCCTTGCCGCTATCGTCGTCGGAAGTGGACGGGCCGTTCCCGGAAGGCGATGCCGGTTCCTCGGATGTTGCGGCTGCCTCGCCCCCTTCCGCCTTCGGTTTGGCGGCCTTGGGTTCGGTTTCGCGAGCCTTGGTGCCGGCGCCACCACTGGCGCTACCACGCCGTCGCGATCGGCCGCCTTTGCCGCCGTCTTCACTACCGGCGCTGCTGGCGTCCTGACGGGGCTCGCCTTTGCCGTTACCTGACGGCTTCGCTGCATCACGCTTGTCACCGCCGTCGTCTCGTGCGCCACGGCGCCGGTTGGAGCCGCCCCCACGGTTGCTTCCATTACCGCGGCTGGCTCGCTGCTGCCCGCCTTTGCCGCGCTTGCGCCCCTCGTCTTTCTCTTGCTCTTCTGCTTCAGGCTCCGGGGTCCGGGCCGCATTGGGGAACAGGGAGGACCAGATGCGGGTAAAGAACCCGGGTTGCTGCACCGGCTCGCTGGGCGTTTGAGGGGCGGGCGACTCGGCCATCGGGGCCGGGGCCTTGACCTTCACACCCTGGACCAGGGGCTTCTCCACTTTGCCGCGGCGTTCGCCGTGCGGGTCGACATCCTCTTCGACGGACTCCACGAGTTCGTGCGATCCGCGGCCACTGACGACCTCTTCGCGTTCGTCGCCGCGCACGCGCTGGACCTCGAACTTCGGTGTCAGGTACTGCGGGTTCGGGACGATACTGATATCGACCCGATGGCGTGCCTCGATCTCGTTGATCGATGAACGTTTTTCGTTCAGCAGGAAGGTGCCGACATCGACCGGGACCTGCGCCAGGACGAGGCCGGTGCGGTCTTTCATCGCCTCTTCTTCGATCAGGCGCAGGATCGACAGGGCTAGCGACTCGACGCTGCGCACCTGGCCATGCCCCTGGCAGCGGGGGCAGGTGATCTGGCTGGACTCGCCGAGCGACGAACGCAGGCGCTGGCGCGACATCTCCAGCAGCCCAAAGCGACTGATGCGGCCCACCTGGACCCGCGCGCGATCGAGCTCGAGCGCTTCGCGGAGACGGTTTTCCACTTCTCGCTGATGCTTGTTGGCGCTCATGTCGATGAAATCGATCACGATCAGGCCGCCCAGATCTCGCACGCGCAGCTGGCGCGCCACCTCTTCAGCGGCTTCCAGATTGGTGTGGAAGGCGGTCTCCTCGATATCGCCACCCTTGGTGGAGCGGGCGGAGTTCACGTCGATGGAGATCAGGGCCTCGGTATGGTCGATGACCAGGGCGCCGCCGGAGGGGAGCTGCACGTCGCGATCGAAGGCGCTCTCGATCTGACTTTCGATCTGATAGCGGTTGAACAGCGGGACGGGGTCGTCGTACTTCTTCAGCTTGCGCTGGCTGTTCGGCATCACCAGTCGGACGAAGTCCTCCGCCTGCTGATAGACGGCTTCGTCGTCGATGATCACCTCGCCGACGTCATTGCGCATGTGATCGCGCAGGGCGCGGATGATCACGTTGCTTTCCTGGTGGATCAGCGCCGGGGCGTTGGCCTTTTCCGCCGCCTCGGTCACGGCCGACCAAAGGGCCGTCATGTAGTCGAGGTCCCATTGCAGTTCTTCGGTGCTGCGGCCTACGCCGGCGGTGCGGGCGATCACGCCCATGCCATCGGGCATGGTCAGGCCGGACAGGGCCTCGCGCAGTTCCGCGCGATCTTCGCCCTCAATGCGTCGCGAGACGCCACCGGCCTTGGGATTGTTCGGCATCAGGACCAGGTAGCGCCCGGCCAGGCTGATATAGGTGGTCAGCGCGGCACCCTTGTTGCCTCGTTCTTCCTTCTCCACCTGGACGAGAAGCTGGGTCCCTTCCTTTAGCAGCTCGCGGATGGGCTTGTCGCTGTCGGCCGGCGCGCCAACCGCGGAGGGGGCGATCTCCTTGAACGGGAGAAAGCCGTGGCGCTCGGCGCCGAAATTAACAAACGCGGCTTCGAGGCTTGGCTCGACGCGGGTGATCTTGGCCTTGTAGATGTTGGCCTTCTTGCGCTCGCGCGAGGGCAGTTCGATATCGAGGTCGTACAGCCGCTGGCCGTCGACCATGGCCACGCGCAGCTCTTCGGGCTGCGTGGCATTGATCAGGATGCGTTTCATGCAATGGACTCGGTCGGTCGTCCTGTACGTCGGTCACAAGCCCGGGGCCGTGTGGTGCGGAACGGAGGCGGCACGTCGACGTTTCGAGACGCATGCTCGCCATGGCGGCGCGAAGAGGAATCCAACGCGCCAGCCAGGTGTTCACCAATAGCCACGGGACCAGCCGTCCGCGGGATGCGGGGCCGGGGAGACAGGACTGGGTTAGAAGAAATAGTGTCACAGGTTCGCTTTTGGGCGATGGCCGTCTGGTCGCATGTAGTCGCACTGTGCAGGACCAGATCGGCGGGTAATTCGAGGCGCCCGGGCGCAATATCCGCCAGCAGGTACCGTGCGCCAATGTAGGGCATAACCCCCCGATTGGGCAAGTTTTTTCGTCGCGCAAATGCCAGGGTACATGGTTAGGATGGCGCGCCTGAGGTAGGATCGCGCCCGATGAAAGCACGTCCCCGTCAGCCGCAATCTCCCTCTGGGCCTCGTACGCTCTCGGTCACCGAGCGCGGGGATGGCCAGCGCCTGGATAACTTCCTCCTGCGCGAGCTCAAGGGAGTTCCCAAAAGTCTGATCTACCGCCTGGTGCGCAAGGGGGCGATCCGGGTCGATGGGCGCCGTGCCAAGGTGACCCAGCGGCTGAGTGTCGGCTCGGAGGTGCGCGTGCCGGACCTGGACCGGCCCGAGGCCGTCGAGCGGGACATCCCCCCGGGGGTCCTGGACCGACTGCGCCGCTCCATCTTGCATGAAGACGACCAGGTCCTGGTCCTCGACAAGCCCTCGGGCCTTGCGGTGCATGGCGGCAGCGGCCTGGCCTTCGGGATCATCGAGGCGATGCGCCAGCTGCGTCCCGGTTGCGAGCTGGAGCTGGGGCATCGGCTGGATCGCGAGACCAGCGGCTGCCTGCTGCTGGCCAAGACTCGCGCGGGATTGCAGGACTTCCACGCGGCGCTGCGCGAGGGGCGTGTGGAGAAGCGCTATCTGGCGCTGCTGGTGGGGGCGTTCCCCAACGATCAGCCCATTGTGTGCGACGAACCGATTGCCTCCAGTCGGGGTCAGGACGGGAAACGCCGCATGCGTGCGGGGGAGGATGCCGACCCCGAGAGTGCCCGCTCGGCGATCAGCCAGTTCGTGCCGCTGGAACGTTTTGGATCTTTTCAGTTGGCCGAGGTACGGATCGGTACCGGACGGACCCACCAAATCCGCGTACATGGCCAGGCGATTGGCCATCCCGTTGGCGGCGATCACGACTACGGATTGCCCGATGCAAACCGGGTACTGCGCGGGGCAGGCCTGAAACGCCTGTTTCTGCACGCCCAGGCCCTGCAGTACGAGGATTCGGCCGGCGAGTCGCATGTGTACTCCGCGCCGCTGCCGGACGAGCTGCAGTCGATCCTCGATGCGCTCGCAAGCCCCGAAGCGTCCGGATGAGCACACTGCTGCCACCGGAGGGGGATGCCTTGCGCCTGGTCGTATTCGACTGGGACGGGACGCTGATGGATTCGCCACGCCGGATTGTTCACTGCCTGCAGCGGGCCTGTGCGGCCCTGGGGCGCGAGACGCCCGCGGAAAGCGAGCTGCGCGATATTATTGGCCTGGGCGTGGAGGCCGCGGTAGAGAGACTGTTCCCGGGCGCCGACTCTGCGTTCGTGGGGGCGTTCGCCACCACCTATCGCCAGTGCTATCTGGGCGCCACCGATGCGCCAGAGACGCCCCTGTTCGCGCATGTCGAGCCCTTGCTCGACTGGCTTGACGAACGCGGCGTGCTGCTGGGCGTTGCGACCGGCAAGTCGCGGGCGGGGCTGGACCAGGCCCTGGAAGCCGCCGGCCTCATGGGACGTTTTGTCGCGACGGCCTGCGGGGACGAGCATCCGTCGAAACCCAGTCCGGTGATGCTGGAACATGTGATGGCGCGCTGCGGGGTGGAACGTTCCCGGGCACGGATGGTCGGTGATAGCGTTTATGATCTGCAGATGGCTCGCGCCGCCGGCGTCCCGTCGCTGGCCGTGACACATGGGGTCCACGATCACCGCCGGCTGAGCGCCGAGCGCCCGCTGGCCGTGGCCCGCGACCTGAAGGAACTGCTGGATCTCCTGCGGCAGTCGGAGCCGCTTCCCGAGGACTGAGGACAAACGATGGGTTGGTCGAACGAGAACAAGCCGGGCTGGGAGCGCGAGACGCTGGAGCGTCTGGTCCAGGCCCAGGTGGTGGAACAGCGGCGTGCCCGGCGCTGGGGAATCTTCTTCAAGCTGCTGCTGTTCATCTATCTGTTCGCCCTGCTGGTTCTGGTGCGGGGCGGCGATATGGGCTTGACCGCCTGGTTCGAGGACGACCGCGAGCCCGAAGAGCACGTGGCCGTTGTCGAGGTCGACGGACTGATCGCGTCGAGTGCTCGGGCCAACGCCGAAGAGCTCAACAAGACCCTGAAACGGGCGTTCGAGGCGGATGGCACTCGCGCCGTAATGCTGCGCATCAACAGTGGGGGCGGGAGTCCGGTGCAGGCCGCCGCGATCCATGACGAGATCCTGCGGCTGAAGGACGAGCACGAGGACATCCCGGTCTATGCGGTCGTCACCGATATCGGGGCCTCGGCCGCCTACTACATCGCCGTGGCGGCCGACGAGATTTACGCCAGCCAGGCCAGCATGGTCGGTTCGATCGGGGTGCGCCTGGACAGCTTTGGCGTGGTGGATCTGCTGGAGAACATTGGTGTCGAACGGCGGCTGTTCACCTCCGGGGAGAACAAGGCCCTGCTGGATCCGTTTCTGCCGCTCGACGAGGGTCACGTGAGCCATATCCATGACCTGATGGACGGGCTGCACCAGCAGTTCGTCGATGTGGTCCGCCAGGGGCGGGGAGATCGTCTGGCCGAAAACGAGGAGCTGTTCGACGGCCTGATCTGGACCGGTCAACGCGCGGTGGATCTGGGCCTTATCGATGGTCTGGGGACGGATCAGTCGGTCGCACGCGACGTGATTGGTGTTGAGAAAATGGTGACCTTCAAGCCGCGCCGCAGCGCCCTGCAGCTTCTGTTCGAGGACCTGGGCATGTCGGCGCTGCAGAGCTGGCTGGCGATGGAGACCAAGCCCAACTGGCGCTGAGCCGGCAAAACAGGCGGGGTGACGCCTGTTTCAGTCCGGACTAGCTGTCCAGCCGCGTCACGCGGGCGATGATCCCGACGACCGGGTGGTCCAGGTAGAAGAGCTGGCTGCCGGAGTTCATGCGCTGGTGGCCGCGCACGGCCACGCCGAGCGGTTCGGCCCCGTCACGGTCGATGTGATAGACGAGGTCGGTCTCCAGGTGGAGGAAACGCCCGACCCATACCCGTAGCCGGCCCTCCAGTTCGTAGCGGTCTTCGTCCACTACGATCGGCTGCGCTGCGGTGGTGGAATCGCCAAACACAGCCTGACGGGCCCCAAGACGGCGGCCCTGCTGCACCTTGAGCCAGGGGGTGGCGCTATGATCGCGGCCCAGCTGATCCCAGGCCAGACGCGCGATCACACGCCCGGTGCCGGAGTCTTCGACCCGACTGGCCGCCCGCTGCAACTCGAAGCCGCGCCGAGAATCCTGATAGATGCGCCCACCCAGTTCGGATCCTGCCAGGTTGGGTTCGCGCACGGAGGCGATTTCCTCCTGCAGGCGCCGGCTCTCCGCGGTCGTGTGCTCGAAGATGACCAGCTCGATGCGGTAGCGGCGGCCGACCTGGGCGGTGGCCGTTGTCCCAAGCCCGAGTAGTGGCAGGAGGGCGAGGCTGCTGACGAGCCTGCGGCGGTTCGGGTCGGGGCGATTGGTGTTGGCGGGCATTCAGGCGGCCTGTTGTTTCGGGCTGATGGTATGGATCAGACGCTGGACGGCCTGAGAGCGGGCCTCCAGAGTCTCCATTTCGGCAAAAAAGCGGAAAGCCTTCTGGCCATCCAGTTTGTAGGCATTCGGGTCGGATTGCACCAGTTCGATCAGGGCGGCGATATCGATTTCGGGATTGGGTCCAAAAACGAAGCGTCCGCCGGCCGGGCCCAGTTCCAGTTTGCGGATCCCCAGCGGCGTCAGCTTGAGCCTCAGGCGGGCCGCCTCGAACAGGGCCTTCGCCGGATCGGGCAGCAGGCCGAAACGATCCACCAGTTCCACCTCCAGTTCGCGCAGTGCATCGCTGTTCTCGGCGCTGCTGACGCGCTTGTAGAGGATCAGGCGTGTGTGCACATCCGGCACGTAGGCATCCGGGAGCAGGGCGGGCAGCCCCAGCTCGACCTCCGTTCCGGGGGTCTCCGGGGTCTCCAGTTCGGGCATCTTGCCGGAGCGCAGGGCGTTGACCGCGCGGTTGAGCAGGTCGTTGTACATCGAGAAGCCGACTTCCTGGATCTGGCCGCTTTGCTCGTCACCCAGCAACTCGCCAGCGCCCCGGATCTCGAGGTCGTGGCTGGCGAGCGTGAAGCCCACGCCGAGATCCTCCAGCGAGGCGATCGCCTCCAGGCGCTTGCGCGCGTCGGCCGACATGGCTTTTTCTGGCGGCGTGACCAGGTAGGCGTAGGCCCGGTGGTGGGAGCGCCCGACGCGGCCGCGCAGCTGGTGCATCTGGGCGAGGCCCAGCTTGTCCGCGCGATTCATCACGATCGTATTTGCGGTGGGTACATCGATGCCGGTCTCGATGATGGTGGAGCAGACCAGGATGTTGTAGCGCCGATGGTAGAAGTCGAGCATCACCTGTTCGAGTTCGCGTTCGCGCATCTGGCCGTGGGCGATACCGATGCGGGCGCCCGGCAGCAGCGCACGAATCTGTTCCGCCATGCGTTCGATGGTGTTGACCTCGTTGTGCACGAAGTACACCTGGCCACCGCGGCGAATCTCGCGCAGGCAGGCCTCCTGGATGATCGCGTCGTTCCACTCGTTGACGAAGGTCTTGATTGCCAGGCGTTCGCGCGGCGGGGTGGTGATCACCGAGAGGTCGCGCAGCCCGGACAGGGCCATGTTCAGCGTGCGCGGGATCGGGGTTGCGGTCATGGTCAGCATGTCGACCTCGGCGCGCAGTCTCTTCAGCGCCTCCTTGTGGCGCACGCCAAAGCGTTGTTCCTCGTCCACGATCACGAGCCCGAGGTTGGAGAAGTCCAGGTTCGACTGCAGCAGCTTGTGCGTGCCGATCACGATATCGACCTTGCCTTCCTTCAGCCCTTCCAGCACGGCGGCCTGCTGCTTGGCACTGCGAAAGCGCGACAGGGACTCGATGCGGACGGGCCAGTCGGCGAAGCGGTCGCTGAAGTTCTGGTGGTGCTGCTGGGCGAGCAGGGTGGTCGGGACCAGCACGGCCACCTGGCGATTGTTCTGCACGGCGACGAATGCGGCGCGCATCGCGACCTCGGTCTTGCCGAAGCCGACATCGCCGCAGATCACGCGGTCCATCGGCCGCGTGTCAGCCATGTCGGTCAGTACCGCGTCGATTGCCTGGAGCTGATCGGCGGTTTCCTCGAACGGGAAGGCAGCCGCAAAGGCGTGATACTCGGGGGTCTCGGTCGCAAACGCCGTCCCCTGCTTGGCGGCGCGCCGAGCGTGGACCTCCAGCAGCTCGGCGGCGACATCGCGCGCCTTCTCGGCGGCCTTGCTGCGGGCGCGGTTCCACTGCTCGCTGCCCAGGCGGTGGAGTGGGGCGTGTTCTGCATCGGCTCCGGTATAGCGGCTGATCAGGTGCAGCGAGGAGACCGGGACATAGAGCTTGGCGCCATCGGCGTACTCCAGTGTCAGGAACTCTGACGGCTGGCCACTGAAATCCAGCGTCTGCAGGCCCAGGTAGCGGCCCACGCCCTGTTCTTCGTGGACGACCGGGGCCCCGACTGTCAGGTCGCTGAGGTTCTGGATGACGGCATCGGCATCGCGGGTGGGGCGGTTGCGCCGGCGGGATTGCCGCGCGCGTTCGCCGAGGATGGCGGACTCCGGCACGAGCACGATCCCGTCCGGCAGTCGGAACCCTTCGCTCAGCGCACCGACTGTCACGCTGAGGCCGGGCTCGCCCCCCAGGAAGGCCTCCCAGTCATCGACGGCGTGGTGCGGCACATCCTGTTCGCGCAGCAGTGTGAGCAGGGCCTCGCGCCGGCCGGCGGACTCGGCGGTGAGCAGGACCCGCTCCTGTTCCCCGACAAAGCGCTTCAGGCGTTCGGCGGGGGAATCCTTGCCGTGTTCCATTCCCAGTTCGGGGAGGGCGTCGCAGGTGAAGGGCACGGTCCTGCCTCGGTCTGCCGGTAGCGGCTGCGGCGGCTCGCCGCCCAGGGCAATACCGGCGCGGGCGCGCAGCGCCTCGTTCAGGGCCGACTCGTCGAGATAGAGGCGCTCCGGTGGCAGCAGGGGGCGTTCCACCTGGTGGCTCAGTTGCTCGAAGCGGTCGGCGATCTCGCGGGCATACTCCTGCGCGGCGTCGGCGATATTGCCGGCCTGCACGACGCGAGCCTGAGGGGCGTAGTCGAATACGCTGTCCATGCCCTCGAAGAACAGGGGCAGGTAGGCTTCGATGCCCGGGGGAACCAGGCCTTCGCTGATGTCCCGGTAGATCGGGTGGCGACTGGGATCGCCACTGAACTGCTCGCGGTAGCGGGTGCGGAACGCGCGGATGGAATCCTCGTTCAGCGGAAACTCGTGGCTGGGCAGGATCTCGACGCGCTCGACCTTTTCCGTGGAGCGCTGGGTCTCCGGGTCGAAATGGCGCAGGGAATCGATCTCGTCGTCGAGAAACTCGATGCGCACCGGCTGCTCGGCGCCCATCGGGAACAGATCGAGGATCTCCCCGCGTGCGGCAAATTCGCCGTGGCTGATCACCTGGTTGACTGCGCTGTAGCCCGCCTCGGTCAGCCGTTCCCGCAGCTGCATGCGGTCCAGGCGCTGGGCACTGCGCAGGGAGAGACCCTGGGTGGTCAGCCAGTCGCGCGGGGGCAGGCGCTGCATCAGCGTGGAGACCGGGATCAGGATGATCCCGCGCTCCAGCGACGGGAGGTGATACAGCGTGCGCAGCCGCTCGGAGATGATGTCCTCGTGTGGGGAGAAGACATCGAACGGCAGGGTCTCCCAGTCGGGGAGACGCATCACTGGCAGGTCGAGCCCGGCACCGAAAAAGTCCCACTCTTCCTGCCAGCGGTCCGCGGCCTCATTCGACTCGACGACGACCAGCAGCGGCCATTCGGCCGATGCGGCGGCGCGTGCGAGTGCCAGGGGCGCGGCCGAGGTATTGAGCCCCGACCAGATCTCGAATCCGTCGCCGGGAAAGCGACCGGGTTTTAGCGGGTTGCGCGGCTGTTCGGACATGCAGTGTCGAGAATCCGGGAAAACGGGCCGGCATTATACGGATTCGATCCTGTTTGCGGCGGAACCCCGTCGGGAAGGCGCTGAATTAGCCGGTAGCGGTCAGTCCGTGCGGTCGATGTAGCGCTTGAGGATCGGGCTGTAGGCGTCGATGCGACGGTCGCGCAGGAAGGGCCACATCCGGCGGACCGCCTCGGTGCGGCCCAGGTCCAGGGTGGCGCGGAGGGTCTCGGGCTGATCCTCGCCCGCCTGCGCCAGGAACTCGCCCTGCGGGCCCGCAACGAAGCTGGTGCCCCAGAACCGGGCCCCGGGACTGGTCTCTGACGGGTCCATTTCGTGTCCGGTGCGATTGCAGGCGAGGACCGGCAGGTTGTTCGCGACCGCGTGGCCGCGCTGGACGGTGATCCAGGCCTCGCGCTGGCGGGTCTGCTCGTCCGCCTCGTCGCGCGGGTCCCAGCCAATGGCGGTCGGGTAGATCAGGCATTGCGCCCCGGACAGGGCCATGATGCGCGCGGCCTCCGGATACCACTGGTCCCAGCAGACCAGCACGCCCAGCCGGCCGACCGAGGTGTCGATCGGGACGAAGCCGGTATCACCCGGGGTGAAGTAGTACTTCTCGTAATACCCGGGGTCGTCCGGGATGTGCATTTTGCGGTAAAGGCCCGCCGGGCGGCCATCGGCCTCGAAGACGATCGCGGTGTTGTGGTAAACGCCGGCTGCGCGCCGCTCGAACAGCGAGGTCACGAGCACCACGGCGTTGTCGCGGGCGATCTGTCCCAGGCGCCTGGTGGACGGGCCGGGGATGGGCTCGGCGCGGTCGAAGACCCCCGGGTCTTCGGTCTGGCAGAAGTAGGGGCCGGTGTGCAGCTCGGCCAGCACGACCAGGCGAGCCCCGCCCGCCGCGGCATCGGCTACGGCCTGGGCGGTCGCGTCCAGGTTGGCCTCGACGCTCCCGGCATCGCGGTGCTGGATCAGGGCCACGGGAAGGGTATCGGTCGTCATCACAGATCAGTCTTCCGGGATGCCAAGGGCGCCCTTGGGGTATTGCATGGTCAGGCAGTGCAGGCTGCCACCCTGACGGATGATGGCCCGGCAGTCGATTTCCACGATTTCGCGCCCCGGAAAGGCCTCGGTCAGGCGATCGAGCGCGATGGCATCGGCGGGGTCGTCGTAGGCCGGCATCAGGACGGCATCGTTGAGGATCAGGAAGTTTGCGTAGGTCGCCGGCAGGCGCTGGCCATCGGGGCCGCGCTGCGGGCGAGGCCAGGGCAGGGGAATCAGCCGGTAGGGCGCGCCGGAGGCCTGGCGCAGCGAGCGGAGTTCCTCCTCCATGGCCGCCAGTTCGCCGTGGTGCGGATCATCGGGGTCGTCGCACTGGACATAGGCGATCGTATCCGGGCTGCAGAAGCGGGCGAGGGTGTCGATGTGGCTGTCGGTGTCGTCCCCTTCGAGGTGGCCATGTTCCAGCCACAGGACCCGTTGTGTGCCCAGATGCTCGTGCAGGCGGCGCTCGATCGCCGCCTTGTCCAGATCCGGGTTGCGTGTTGGCTGCAGCAGGCATTGGGCAGTCGTCAGGAGGGTGCCGTCGCCGTCGGACTCGATGCTGCCACCCTCCAGCACCATTGCGATGGGCTCCGGCACGTTCGGGCCGAAGACGCCCTGCTGGGCCAGGGCAGTGGTGATCGCGTTGTCATGCTCTGCAGGGAATTTGCCGCCCCAGCCGTTGAAGGTGAAGTCGAGCAGGCGGGGCTGCGGCCCTTCCAGTACGGTAATCGGGCCATGGTCGCGAGCCCAGGTGTCGTCGGAGTCGGCCAGCGCGAACCACAGACGGTCGTTGCGGATGGCGGCCTCGACCAGAAATCCGGAGATCTCTTCGATGTGTTCCGGGTCGCGGGCGACGATCACCACCGGCTCGAAACGGCTGATCGCAGCCGCGAGGGTGGCAAAGACAGGGTGGACCCGGTCGAGTTCTCCGGCCCAGTCGGTACCGCTATGCGGCCAGGTGAGCTGAACACCGGCCTGCGGTTCCCACTCTGCTGGTAGACGCCGGGTATGGGGGGAAGATGCGCCGCCCGTCACGGCCGACGCGGGGTCTGTTCGCCGTGCACGATGCTGTGCAGCACGTATTCGCCCTCGAACACGACAGAGAAATCGCTGTAGTCCCAGCGGGTGATCGGCGGATCACCGACCGTGGGATGGCGCTGGCTGGGCTCGCCATGACGACTGCGCACCCCGGACTGGCTCTGGCCACGGGCTGGCAGCCCCTCACGGGTTTGCACTTCGAAGTCTCCGCTTGTGCCCCGCAGGATCTCGGCCTGCGCCTCGTTGACGGTCAATGGGGTCAGTGCCGTGGTCATGACCAGGACCGCCGCGGCAGCGACGGCGAGCAGGCCGCGCGGACGGGTAAGCGTTGGCTTTGCATGATTCCCTTGCATGAGACAAATCTCCGATGGCTCGCGGACGATAAACCACATGGTAGCGTCATCCTGTTGGCTGTGCCTCCCATCGTGAAAGTCTGTGCCATCGGGGATAGGCGCGCCCGTGTAACTCTGGCATGATTTCTCGATGTTCCGCCCGCTCCCGCTCGCCATTGGTCTGCGCTATACGCGCGCCAAACGGCGTAACCACTTCATCTCCTTTATCTCGGTCGTCTCGATCCTCGGCCTGGTGCTGGGTGTGATGGCGCTGATTACCGTGCTCTCGGTCATGAACGGCTTCGAACGCGAGCTGCGCGATCGCATCCTGGGCATGGCGTCGCATGCGACCATCCAGGACGTGAATGGTGGCTTGCGCAACTGGGAGTCGCTGAAGGAGCAGGTCGAGACGATCGACGAGCGAGTACTGGCGGTCGCTCCGTATGTCCAGGGCGAGGCGATGCTCAGTGCCACCGGGAACATCTCCGGTGCGCTGATCCGCGGGGTGGACCCGGGGGCCGAGGAGCGCGTGGCGCGGATCGGCGAGCACATGACTCAGGGCCGGCTCGGGCAGCTCGAACCCGGTGCCTACCGCATTGTGCTGGGGCGCGAGCTGGCAGCGGAACTGCGCGTGAGGGTAGGCGATTCTCTGATCCTGATGGCGCCACAGGCCTCGGTGTCGCCAGCGGGTGTAATGCCGCGCATGCGACGATTTGAGGTGGCGGGGATCTTCGAGGTCGGGATGTACGAGTACGACCGCGGGACTGCGTTTATTCATCTGCAGGACGCCCAGGCGGTCTTCCAGACCGGCGAGAGCGTCACCGGCCTGCGCCTGCGCCTGACGGACATGATGCGGGCGGGTGTGGTCTCGCGCGAGGTGGCCAGTCAGCTTGACGGGCTGTTCCGGGTGTCCGACTGGACGCGCCAGCACGCGAACCTGTTTCGCGCGATCCAGATCGAGAAGATGGTGATGTTCATCATCCTGTCCCTGATCGTCGCGGTAGCGGCCTTCAATATCGTTTCCACGCTGATCATGCTGGTGACCGACAAGCAGGGGGATATCGCGATACTGCGAACCCTTGGGCTGTCCCCCTCGGGGGTCATGCTGGTGTTCGTGGTCCAGGGGGTGGTGATCGGCGCGATCGGCATCCTGCTCGGCTCGGTCGCCGGTGTCGCGCTGGCGCTCAATATCGATGTCGTGGTGCCCTTTATCGAACGCGCGATGGGTATCGAGTTTCTCGCGGCCGATGTCTACTACATCAGTGACTTGCCGTCGGAACTGAAAGCATCCGATGTCTTTCGGGTGGGCGGGATTGCGTTCTTGCTGACCGTCGTGGCGACGCTGTTCCCGGCCTGGCGGGCGGCCCGTACACAGCCGGCGGAGGCCCTGCGCCATGACTGAGACTGTGCCTGTACTGGAGGCCATGGGGGTCGAGCGGCGTTTCCGTGATGGCAAATTGGATGTGGCCGTGCTGCAGGGCGTCGATTTTCGCCTGGAGCGGGGCGACCAGACGGCGATCATCGGTGCCTCGGGTTCCGGCAAGAGTACGCTGCTGCATCTGCTCGGGGGACTGGATCGCCCCACGGCGGGCGAGGTTCGGCTGCTGGGGCAGGAGTGGTCGCGCATGGGCGAGGCGCGCCGGGGCCGAATGCGCAACCAGCACCTCGGTTTCGTCTATCAGTTCCATCACCTGTTGCCGGAGCTGACGGCCGTCGAGAATGTCGCGCTGCCGTTGCTGATCCGGGGGGTCGCCAGCCGGCGAGCGCGGCAGGAGGCGGAACACTGGCTCGGCCAGGTCGACCTCGGGCACCGTGGTGCGCACAAACCGGCCGAACTGTCGGGGGGCGAGCGCCAGCGTGTGGCGATTGCGCGGGCGCTGGTGACCCGACCGTCCGCGATCCTGGCTGACGAGCCGACCGGAAACCTCGATCAGGAGCGCGCCCAGCATGTGTTCGCGCTACTGCGCGAGATGAACCGTTCGACCGGCACCGCGCTGGCGCTGGTGACGCACGACATCACGCTGGCGCGCGAGCTGGATCGGTCGGTACAGCTGGTCAAGGGGCACCTGGAGCGCGAGCACTTCCACGGCCAGTTGGCCGACGACTGATCCGCCCGCTCGGGAGCGCCGGGCAAAGCCTTGCTGATTTACAGTCACCGTGTGTTGTGCGCCGACGGTCAGCTCGAATCGTCTTTTTCCGCTTTTTCCTTTTCCTTGTTCCTCTCCTGGCGTAACCGCCGCAACGCGCGACGGGTCCGCAGGCGCTGTACGACATTCACGCGCCACAGCACACGCACCAGCAGATATCCGGAGAGGCTGGCCAGCGTCGCGAAGAGCAGGCTGCCGAGCAGTAGCGGCTGCCAGATGGTCAGCAGCTCGGTACTGAACCATTCCCAACTCCAGTCGAGATGCACATCGCGGGGCGGCTCACCCAGCAGCTTGCGGCCGACGGTATAGGCCATATACAACATGGGGGGCATGGTGATCGGGTTGGAGATCCAGACCAGGATCACCGAGATGGGCAGGTTGACGCGCACAATCAGCGCGACAATCGCGGCGACCAGCATCTGCATAGGGATAGGCAGGAAGGTCACGAACAGCCCAACGGCAAACGCACCAGCCACGGAGCGGCGGTTCAGATGCCACAGATCCGGAGACCGCAGGCGCGGCCCCAGTGGGGAGAGTGCGCGATGGCCGCGCACGCCCTCCATGCCGGGGAACAGCCTTCTGATGATGTGCTTCGCCATGTCTGTGGGTATCTGTCGGACTCTCGCAGGCCCAATCCTGGGCGTGCATCCTACCTGCTAGGACTGGGCCCTGGGGAGAGGATTCCAACTCTTCCTGGACGGGACCGTGCGCCATGATGGTCGCGGTGCTGGGTCTGATCGCCGGTGTGTGGGGGTTGCACCAGCTCCCCGTCCTGCCTGTCTTGCTCGAAGGTCCATTGAGAGTGTTCCTGCCTGTCGCTGGCGCGCTGGTCGCACTTGGCTGGGTCCAGGCGGCTCGGCGAGGTTCTCCTTTCACGTGGTTGCCAGCAGCCTCGCTGGGGTTGCTCGCGGGCGTGTGGCTGGCACTCCCGCATGCGACGGACTGGTCGGGCAAGGTCGTGGGTCCCGAGTGGTCGGGAGTCGAGGTCTCGGTGCGGGCACAGGTGGTCAGTTTGCCGGAGCACGGGGAGCGGCGCAGCCGGTTCCGGGTTGGGGTGTCGGAGATCGAGCAGGGCAGCCCGGGGCTGGAGCTTGAAGGCCGCGAGTTGTGGGTGAGCACCTTCCCCGCGCGGCCGGCGATACAGGTGGGTGATTCGCTGCGGCTGGACTTGCGATTGCGTGGTGTCGACGGCCCCCGCAACCCCGGGGGATTCGATGCCGCAGGCTGGTTCTACCGCGAGGGGATGCACGGCAGCGCCGTTGCGCGTTCCGTTACCCCACTGGCAGGCGTGCACGAGGGGGCCAGGGGCCGCGTGATCATGCACCGCCTTCGGGCCGCAATGCAGGCGCGTCTGGAGCGCGCGGCACCGGATTTGCGTCACCCGGGCCTGGTGCAGGCGCTGGTCATCGGCAATCGTCAGGCCATGACCGAGAGTGAATGGCAGGCCTTTCTACACACCGGGACGAATCACCTGATGGCGATTTCCGGGTTGCATGTGGCCCTGGTGGCGGGGTTTGCCGGCGGCATTGCCGGATGGTTGTGGTCCGGGGTGGCCGTTATAAGACGGCTGCGGCGCTGGCTGTTCATGGGTGTGGTCGGGCTGGTGGCCGCCACGGGCTATGCGGTACTCGCCGGTTTCAGCATCCCGACCCAAAGGGCTTTGCTGATGCTGATTGCGCTCACGCTTGCGGTGCTGTCGCGTCGCGAGGGTGTTGCCTGGCGCGCCCTGGCCCTTGCCGCGGCCATGGTGCTGATTGTGCACCCACCGAGCGTGCTGGCCCCGGGGTTCTGGTTCTCGTTCGGCGCAGTGGCCGTGATCCTGCTGCTGTTGCAGGGTCGGGTCGGGACGACCGGCTGGCGCGAAGGCCTGCGCATCCAGGTCGTGCTGGCGATTGCGATGCTGCCGCTCAGTCTGGCCTGGTTCCAGCTGGGGTCTTGGGTCGCACCCGTGGCCAACCTGGTCGCGGTGCCGATGGTGACGCTACTGATCTTGCCGTTGTTGCTGGTCGGTGCCTTGCTCGCGTGGGGGTGGCCGGCCGCAGGTGGCTTGTTGTTATGCATTGCGGATGGCCTGTTGGCACTGCTGGTGATGACGCTCGAGGCACTGGCAGGGATCCCTGTCCTGGTGGACCAGCGCCATGTGCCGGTGGCCGCGTCCCTGCTGGGCGGGGTGGCTGTTTTCCTGGCCTTGCAGCCGCTCGCCCGGCGATTGGCGCCCTGGATTGCAGTGGCTGCGATCGCCTTGGTCGCGCCGTTGCGCCCGGAGCTTGGGGCCGGGCAGTGGCGCGTTCAGGTCCTGGACGTTGGCGCCGGGCAGGCCACCATCGTCGAGACCCGACGACACGCGCTGTTAATTGATGCGGGTCCGGGCCGGGAGGGCGGCTTCAGCGCGGGTGACCGAATTGTGGTGCCGGCCTTGCGGGCGGGCGGCATCCGCTCCCTGGACACGCTGATGGTGACGCACGAGCATGCCGGGCACGCCGGCGGCGTGGCGGCAGTCCGGGAACAGATTCCGGTGGGGCGCACGCTGCGGCGCACTCCGGTGAGCCATGACAATGACGAAAGCTGCGAAAAGGGGGATCAGTGGAACTGGGACGGTGTGCGCTTCGAGGTACTCCATCCGCCGCCGGGCTGGAATGACGACTCGTCCGCGTCCTGTGTGCTGAAGGTGGAGGGGGCGGACGCGACCCTGCTGGTCATGGGCGGGCTGGATGGTCTCGGCGAGGCCGTGATGCGTCGGGGCACCGCAGGATTTGCGGTTGACTTGCTGGTAGCGCCGAGGACTTCCAACCCGCGCGCCCTGCAGGACGACTGGCTGGCGCAATTCCCGCCCGGTCAGGTTTGGGCTGCGACGACTGCCGAGGGTGCCGGTTTGCCCGACGAGGCACGGAAACGGCTGGAGCTAAGCGGTATTCCCCTGTACGAGACCGGGCGCAGCGGGGCGCTGGTCACGAGCAGCGCGCAACTCGACCGCGCTCCGGCGACAGGCCGCCCGCGGACGCGATTCTGGCACCCGCAAAAGCCCTGACCGAAAAGAGCCCTGATAGAATAACGCCATGACCGAACACCGCTCCGACACGATCCGCCCGATTCGCTTTGAAGACGGCAACCTCTATCTGCTCGACCAGCGCCTGTTGCCGGGCGAGGCCGTGCGCCAGTGCTACACCGATGCCGGCGAGGTGGCGACCGCGATACGCGACATGGTCGTGCGCGGTGCGCCCGCCATCGGGATCACGGCCGCGTTCGGGGTCGTGCTGGCCTGCCAGAAGGCCCGGGGTCGGGACGACTGGCGCGAACGCGTGGCCGCGGACATGGATCGCCTGCGGGCCTCGCGGCCCACGGCGGTGAATCTGTTCTGGGCACTGGACCGCATGGCCCGGGAGGTCGATGGCGCCCCGGATCCGGAGGCCGCCATTGAGGCGACCACGACCGCGGCCCGGCAGATGCTGGACGACGACATCGCGGGCAACCGTCGCATGGGGCGGCACGGGGCTTCCTTGATTGAGCCGGGACAGGCGGTGCTCACCCACTGCAATACGGGTTCGCTGGCCACCGGGGGCTATGGCACGGCCCTGGGGGTGATTCGCGCGGCCTGGGACGAGGGTCGGGTGACCGAGGTCTTTGCCGACGAGACCCGCCCGTGGCTCCAGGGGAGCCGGCTGACCGCCTGGGAACTCGTGCATGACGGTATCCCGGTACAGCTGCTGTGCGAAGGGGCGGCCGCCAGTCTGCTGCGTTCCGGACGCGTCGGCTGGGTGATCGTGGGTTCCGACCGCATTGCGGCGAACGGCGATGTGGCGAACAAGATCGGCACCTATGGGCTGGCCCTCCTGGCCCGTGCCCACGGCGTGCGCTTTATGGTCGCGGCCCCGTTGTCGACCATCGACTTCGACATGCCGGACGGGGAGGGTATCCCGATCGAGCAGCGCGCCGAAGACGAGGTTTTGGCGCTCGCCGGGAAGCGCGTGGCCGCGGACGGCGCCCGGGCCTACAACCCGGCGTTCGACGTCACGCCGGCGCACCTGGTCGACGCGATCGTGACCGAGCACGGTGTGGTCGAGGCGCCGGATCGGGACAAACTGGCCGCCCTGCGGCGGAAAGCCGTCGCTGGAGAGCCTGTTGTGGAGGGCTGACAGCGCCGGATCACGGTGTTTCACAGTGGTGCACCCCGGCTGAGAGCTACGGAGGGGCGATTTCAGGCCCATTTGCTAGGTCCCAGTGGTTACCCCTGTGGTATGATCGCGAGCTTGTTCAGACGGACGGCGTAACCCTCGATGGCTGAATTTGCCAAGGAAATCTTCCCGGTCAATCTCGAAGACGAGATGCAGCAGTCCTACCTCGATTACGCGATGAGCGTAATCGTGGGCCGGGCCCTCCCCGATGTCCGTGACGGCCTCAAGCCGGTCCATCGCCGCGTGCTCTACGCGATGCGCGAGCTGGGCAACGACTACAACAAGCCGTACAAGAAGTCGGCGCGCGTGGTCGGTGACGTGATCGGTAAATACCACCCGCATGGTGACTCCGCCGTCTACGACGCCATCGTGCGCATGGCGCAGCCGTTCTCGATGCGCTACATGCTGGCCGACGGGCAGGGCAACTTCGGCTCCATTGACGGTGATTCCCCGGCGGCCATGCGTTATACCGAGGTGCGCATGGCGCGCATCGCGGCCGAGCTGCTGGCCGATATCGACAAGGAAACCGTCGACTTCATCGACAACTACGACGGCTCCGAGACGGAGCCGGCGGTACTGCCGAGCAAGTTTCCCAACCTGCTGGTCAACGGCTCCGCCGGGATCGCGGTGGGGATGGCGACCAACATCCCGCCGCACAACCTGCGCGAGGTGATCAACGCCTGTGTGGCGCTGATTGATGACCCGGAGATATCCATCGAAGGTCTGATGGAGCACGTGCCGGGCCCCGATTTCCCGACGGCCGGGATCATCAACGGCGTGGAAGGCGTGCGCGAGGCCTATCGCACTGGTCGTGGCCGGGTGCTGATCCGGGCGCGCTCGCATGTCGAGCCGCTGGAGGGCGGACAGCGCGAGGCGATCGTCGTCACCGAACTCCCGTACCAGGTGAACAAGGCCCGCCTGACCGAGAAGATCGCCGAGCTGGTCAAGGAAAAGCGCATCGACGGCATCTCGGAGCTGCGCGACGAGTCGGACAAGGACGGCATGCGACTGGTCATCGAGCTCAAGCGCGGCGAGATGGCCGAGGTGGTCCTGAACCACCTGTACATGCACACGCAGATGCAGAACGTCTTCGGCATCAACATCGTCGCCCTGGTTGACGGCCAGCCGAAGGTGCTGGATCTGCGTCAGGTGCTGGAGTCCTTTCTGCGGCATCGCCGCGAGGTGGTTACCCGCCGCACGATCTTCGACCTGCGCAAGGCGCGCGAGCGCGCCCATATCCTGGAAGGCCTGGCGATCGCGCTGGCCAACATCGACCCGGTGATCGAACTGATCCGTGCCGCCCCCAACCCGGCCGAGGCCAAGGCCGGCCTGCTGGCGCGCAGCTGGCCGCTGGGCGTGGTCAGCGACATGCTCGACCGGGCCGGGGCCAGCGCCTCGCGTCCGGAGGATCTGGCAGCGGACTACGGCGTGGGCGACGACGGCTATCGCCTGTCCGAGGCCCAGGCGCAGGCGATTCTGGATCTGCGCCTGCACCGTCTGACCGGGCTGGAACAGGACAAGATCCTCGACGAATACCGCGAGCTGCTCGACTTGATCGAGGACCTGCTCGACATTCTCGGTTCGGGGGAGCGCCTGCAGCAGGAGATCCGCAACGAACTGCTGGCCGTGGCCGAGCAGTTCGGCGACGAACGCCGTAGCGAGATCCGCGAGCGCCAGGCGAACCTCACCCTGGAAGACCTGATCGGCGAGGAAGACGTCGTGGTGACGCTCTCCCACGCCGGCTATGTGAAGTACCAGCCGGTGGCCGACTACCGCGCGCAACGCCGAGGCGGTCGCGGCAAGGCGGCCGCGAGCTTCAAGGAAGAGGACTTTGTCGACCGCTTGCTGGTCGCGAACACGCACGACACGGTGCTGTGTTTCTCCAGCCGCGGGCGGGTCTACTGGCTGAAAGTCTATGAACTGCCGCAGGGTTCGCGCGCCTCGCGTGGCAAGCCGATCGTGAATCTGCTGCCGCTGGAAGCGGACGAGCGAATCAACGCCATCCTGCCGGTGCGCGAGTACGACCCGGACCACTATGTGTTCATGGTGACCGCGCGCGGAACGGTCAAGAAGACCCCGCTGACCGACTTCTCGCGCCGCCGCTCGACCGGGATCATCGCGGTGGATCTGCGCGACGACGATTACCTGGTGGACGTTTCGCTTACCGATGGCCAGATGGACGTAATGCTCGTTACCACGGCCGGCAAGGCAGTGCGCTTCTCCGAGAACGACGTGCGGCCGATGGGCCGTACCGCCTGCGGTGTGCGCGGCGTGCGCATGGAATCGGATCATCGCGTGATTGCGCTGCTCAATGTCGCCGAGGGTGCCGCCTTGCTGGCCACCGAGAACGGCTACGGCAAGCGGACTCGCTTCGACGAATTCCCGGTCCACCGTCGTGGCGGCCAGGGCGTGATCGGGATCCAGACCGAGGGGCGCAACGGGCCACTGGTCGGGGCCGCGCGCGTGCTGGAAGACGACGAGGCGATGCTGATCACCACGGGCGGTACGCTGGTGCGTACACCGGTGGACCAGATCCCGCTGATCGGGCGCAATACGCAGGGTGTGCGGCTGATCCGCCTGGACGAGGGCGAGCGCCTGGTGGAACTGGCCCGGGTCGAAAAGCTGCAGGGCGAGGATGAAGACCTGGACGACGACAGCGAGAGCGAGGACGACGAATCCACGCAGAACACCATCGACAACGGAGATCCGGAATGAGCCGAGTGCATAACTTCAGTGCGGGGCCGGCTGCGCTGCCGCAGGCGGTCCTGGAACGGGCACGCGAAGAACTGATCGATTTCCATGGCGCCGGGATGTCGGTTATGGAGATGAGCCATCGCGGCAAGCCGTTCATGCAGGTTGCCGAGAAGGCGGAGCAAGACCTGCGCAAGCTGATGAACATTCCGGACGACTACAGTGTGCTGTTCCTGCAGGGTGGGGCGACCGGCCAGTTTGCGGCGATCCCAATGAACCTGCACTCGGGCGGAAAACCGATGGACTACATCGACACCGGGGCCTGGTCGGGCAAGGCGATCAAGGAAGCCCAGAAGTTCGGGCCGGTGAATATCGTCGCCAGCTCGCAGGCCAGTGGCTACGCCTCGATCCCGGCGCGCGACAGCTGGAATCTGGACCCGAATGCCGCCTACGTGCACTACACCCCGAACGAGACGATCGGTGGCGTGGAGTTTCACGAGGTCCCGGATGTCGGGGGCAAGCCGCTGGTGGCGGACATGTCCTCCACCATCCTCTCGCGCCCGATCGACGTGTCGAAATTTGGCGTGATCTACGCGGGCGCGCAGAAGAACATCGGGCCCGCCGGGCTGACCGTGGTGATTGTTCGCAATGACCTGCTGGACAAAGAGTCGAATCCGAATCTGCCGGCGGTGGTCGACTGGACGCTGCAGGCGAAAAACGACTCCATGTACAACACGCCGCCGACCTTCGGCTGGTACTTGGCGGGACTGGTCTTCGAGTGGCTTCTGGAGCAGGGCGGGCTGGACAAGATGGCCGAGATCAACCAGCGCAAGGCCGAGAAACTCTATCATTTCGTGGATAACTCGGCGTTTTATCGCAACCCGGTCGAGCCGGATGCGCGTTCGTGGATGAACGTGCCGTTTATCCTCGCGGACGACTCGCTGGATGGTACGTTCCTGAACGAGGCCGATGCCGCCGGGCTGTCGTCGCTGAAAGGGCATCGTTCGGTGGGCGGTATGCGCGCTAGCATCTACAACGCCGTGCCGGAGAGTGCTGTGGACGCGCTGATCGAGTTCATGGCGGACTTCGAGAACCGCCACGCCTGAGCGTGTCCCCCTGGGGTAACCGATCACGGAGGACCCGGATGTACCGCATACAGACCTACAACAATATCGCCATACGCGGGCTGGATCGCTTCCCGCGGGACCGTTACGAGGTCGCCTCGGACATCAATCAGCCCGACGCGCTGATGCTGCGCTCGTTCAATCTGCACGATGTCGATATCCCGGAGTCCGTGCTGGCCGTCGGGCGGGCTGGCAGCGGGGTGAACAATATCCCGGTCACGGCGCTGTCGGACCGTGGGGTCGCGGTATTCAACGCGCCCGGGGCCAATGCCAATGCCGTCAAGGAGCTGGTGATCGCCGGCCTGCTGCTGGGCGCGCGCAATCTGCTCCCGGCGGCCGGCTATGTGCAGGAGCTGGACCCGAGCAAGGACGACTTCATGGCCGCGGTCGAACACGGCAAGAAGCGGTTCACGGGCTTCGAACTGCCCGGGCGCAAGCTCGCCGTGCTGGGACTGGGCGCCATCGGTGTCGGCGTGGCCAATGCGGCCAAGGCCCTCGGCATGGAAGTCGTGGGTTTCGACCCCAAGGTCACGGTCGAGAATGCCTGGCGCCTCGATTCGGACATCGAGCGGGCGCGCTCCGTGGAAGCTGCCCTGGAGGGTGCCGACTCGGTGACGGTACATGTACCGCTGACCGAGAACACTCGCCATATCGTCAATGCCAAGGGGCTGGCTGGTATGAATCCAGGCGCGATGGTGCTGAACCTGGCGCGCGAGGGCATCGTCGATGACGAGGCCGTGCGCGAAGGGCTCGATGCCGAGCGGCTGCACGCCTACATTACCGACTTCCCGGTGCCCAACATGCTGGGCCACCCGCGGGTCATCACGCTGCCGCACCTGGGGGCTTCGACGACCGAGTCGGAAGAGAACTGCGCGGTGATGATCGCCGACGAGCTGCGCGACTATCTCGAGAACGGCAATGTGGTCAATTCGGTGAACCTGCCGACCCTGGTGCTGGACCGCAAGGGCGACACCCGCATCGCGGTGGTCAACCGCAATCTCCCGGATCGCGTGGCGCGCATCTCGCATGTCCTGGGCGAATCCAACCTGAACATCCTGCACCTGATGAACGATTCCCGTGGGGATCTCGCGTATACGCTTCTGGACGTGGACGGCAAGCCCGACCCGTCCACGCTGGATGCGTTGCTGCAGATTGATGGCGTGCTGCGCGCACGGGTGCTGTAGATCGTGACGAAGAAGGGGCCATCGCCGAAAGCCGCTACGGGGCCGGAAGACCTCGGGTCCTTGCGTAACCGCATCGACGCGCTGGACGGGCAGTTGCTGGAGCTTCTCAGCGAGCGTGCACGCTGCGCCGAGGCGGTCGCGCGGGTCAAGCGCGACTTCGAGCCGAATCCGGTCTTCTACCGGCCGGAGCGCGAGGCCGAGATCCTGCGGCGCGTGCGCGAGGAAAATCCCGGACCCTTGTCCGGCGAGGCCGTGGTCCGGCTGTTCCGGGAGATCATGTCCGAGTGCCTGGCGCTCGAGCACCCGCTGACGGTCGCCTATCTGGGCCCCGAGGGTACGTTTACCCACCTGGCGGCACGCAAGCACTTTGGTCATGCGGTGGAGACCACCCCGCTGACCTCGATCGATCAGGTGTTTGGCGCGGTGGAAGCCGGGCGGGCGCAGTTCGGTGTAGTGCCGATCGAGAACAGCTCCGAGGGCGTGGTCACGCATACCGTGGACTGTTTCCTCGATTCGCCGCTGCAGATCTGCGGCGAGGTCGTGACGCCGATCCATCATCATCTTCTGGCGCAGGCCGAAGACCTGAGCCAGGTTCGCCGTGTCCGCGCGCACGCCCAGGCACTGGCCCAGTGCCGGCAGTGGCTGGACACCCACCTCCCACACGCGGAGCGCGAGGCGGTGTCCTCCAACGCGCGGGCGGCGGAGGTCGCGGCGAAAGATCCGGAAAGCGCGGCGATCGCCAGCCGCGTGGCCGCCGAGCACTATGGTGTTCCACTGCGGGTGCAGCATGTCGAGGATCGCGCGGACAACACCACGCGCTTCCTGATTATTGGCACCGCGTCCACCGAGCCGAGTGGTGCGGACCGGACTTCAATCATGCTCAGTACCGCGAACCGGCCAGGGTCGCTGTATGCACTGCTCAAGCCGATCGCAGAGGCCGGCATCAGCCTGACCCGGATCGAGTCCCGGCCCTCGCGCTGTACCCAGTGGACCTATGTGTTTTTCCTGGATCTGGTGGGCCACCAGAAGGATCGGGCAATCCAGGATTGTCTTGAGCAGCTGCGCCAGACCGCCGATACCGTCAAGGTGCTGGGGAGCTACCCCCAGGCCGCTACCTAACCGAGACATTCCATGGCTTCACGCAACCCCGCGTCCGATATGAACCCGGGTGGCTTTGATGCCGCCGCGCTTGCCGTGGATGGCGTTCGGGGCCTGACGCCCTATCAGCCCGGCAAGCCGATCGCGGCGCTCGAGCGGGAGCTGGGTATTCAGCAGGCGATCAAGATGGCCTCCAACGAGAATCCGCTGGGGCCCTCGCCCCAGGCGGTGGAGGCCGCGCGCGCGGCGATGAGCGAGGCCCACATCTATCCCGATGGGGCAGGCTTCGAACTCAAGGCCGCGCTAGCCACTCGGCATGGTGTCGATCCGGATGCCATTACCCTCGGCAATGGGTCCAACGAGATCCTGGAGCTGATTGCGCGGGCGTGGCTGGCGCCCGGTCGTACCTCGGTTTTTTCGGCTCATGCCTTTGCGGTATATCCGCTGGTTACCCAGGCGGTGGGGGCCGAGGCACGGGTGGTCGAAGCGCTGCCTGCGACCGACCTGGAACAGCCCTACGGGCATGATCTGGCGGCGATGGAGAAAGCCGTGGATGACGCCGTGCGGGTGGTGTTCGTGGCCAATCCGAACAACCCGACCGGGACCTGGGTCGGGCGCGCGGCGCTCGAGGCCTTTGTGGCGGCGATGCCGGCCACCACGCTGGTGGTGATCGACGAGGCGTATGCGGAATACGTTGAACAGGAAGACTATCCCGACACCACCCAGTGGGTCGCGCGCTACCCGAATCTGATCGTGACCCGCACGTTTTCCAAGATTCAGGGCCTTGCCGGCCTGCGCCTGGGGTACTCCATCAGCTCACCCGCGGTCGCGGAACTGCTCAATCGCGTGCGCCAGCCGTTCAATGTTAATGCCGTGGCACAGGCTGCGGGCCTCGCCGCGCTGGGGGACTCCGCCCATATCGAACGTTCGGTGCGCGTCAATCGCGAGGGCCTGCTGCAGCTGGGCGAGGGGCTGCGCGAGCGGGGGCTGCGCGCGATCCCGTCTGTAGGCAACTTCATCACCTTCGACACCGGGCGTGATGCGGGGCCGGTGTACGAGGCGCTGCAACACGAAGGCGTGATTACGCGCCCCGTGGAGAACTACGGGCTGCCCGGGCATCTGCGGGTGACGGTCTCCACGGCCGAGGACAACGAACGCTTCCTGCAGGCACTGGATCGGGCCCTGGCATGATCGAGCGGCTGGTCATCTTCGGGGTTGGCCTGATTGGTGGCTCGCTCGCGCTCGCCTTGCGCGAGGCGGGAGCGGTACGCGAGATCGTGGGCTGTTCGCGCAATGCGGACAACCTGCGCGAGGCCGAGCGTCTGGGCGTGATCGACCGCTGGACGACCTCGGTGGCGGAGGCCGCGGAAGGGGCGGATATCGGCGTACTGGCAGTGCCGCTGGGGGCAATGGGCCCGCTGGCACGCGACCTGGCCGGCTGCTGGCCGGACGACAGCCCGTTGACGGACGTCGGCTCGAGCAAGCAGGCCGTGATCGACGCGGTGACCGAGGGCTTTGGCACCACGCCGCGCCAGTTTGTGCCCGGTCACCCCATTGCCGGGACCGAGAAGAGCGGGGTGGCGGCGGCATTCCCCAGCCTCTTTCGGGACCGGCTGGTGATCCTGACCCCGGCGGATGCGACCAACCCGATGGCCAGCGATCGCATTGCACAGATGTGGCAGGCGACTGGTGCGCGGGTGGAATTCATGACACCCGCCCACCACGACCGGGTGCTCGCGGCGACGAGCCATCTGCCTCACGTGCTGGCCTACACGCTGGTGGCGTCACTGTCGGACATGAGCGAGCGCGACGAGATCTTTCATTATGCGGCGGGCGGCTTTCGCGATTTCACCCGCATTGCCTCGTCGGACCCGGTGGTCTGGCGCGATATCTGCCTGGCCAACCGCACGGCCATCCTCGAGGTGATCGAACGCTACCAGGGTGACCTGGAGCAGTTACGCGGGATGATCGAATCGGCGGACGGGCCCGCGATCGAGACGCGCTTTCGGCACGCAAAGGAAACCCGGGATCGTTTTTGTGACCCGGCGGATGCACAACTGGATACCTGAAAGATGAACACCTTTACCGTACAGCCGGGGGGCACGCTCTCCGGTGTCGCCCGTGTGCCGGGCGACAAATCCATTTCCCATCGCTCGATCATGCTGGGTGCGCTGGCCGAGGGCGAGACGCGTGTCACCGGCTTTCTCGAAGGGGCCGATTGCCTGGCGACGCTGGAGGCCTTTCGCGCGATGGGTGTGCCGATCGAGCGCAAAGGGCCAGGCGAGGTCGTGATCCAGGGCCGGGGCCTGCAGGGCCTGCAGGCCCCGGATCGCCCGCTGGACATGGGTAACTCGGGGACCGCCATGCGGCTGCTCTGCGGGGTGCTCGCCGGGCAGTCGTTCGATAGCGAGCTCATCGGCGATGAATCCCTGACCCGTCGCCCCATGCGCCGGGTCACCGAGCCCCTGGCGCTCATGGGTGCGCAGATCGAGACCAGCGAGACGGGTACGCCGCCTTTGCGCATCCGTGGCGGCGCACCCCTGCGGGGCACCGATCATGTGCTGCAGGTGGCCAGCGCACAGGTCAAGTCCGCGATCCTGCTCGCGGGATTGTGGGCAGACGGGAAAACCTGTGTGACCGAGCCCGCGCCCACCCGGGACCACACCGAGCGGATGCTGAATGGCTTCGGCTGCGTCGTTACCCGGGATGGTCCCAAGGCCTGTGTGACCGGTGGCGGGCGCCTGCAGGCCAGTTCGGTGGATGTCCCGGCGGACATTTCCTCGGCCGCGTTCTTCCTGGTGGGCGCCAGCATCGCGACGGGCTCGCAGATGCGCCTGGAACACGTCGGCATCAATCCGACCCGGACCGGTGTGATCGACATCCTGCGCCTGATGGGCGCGGATATCCGCGTGGAGAACGAACGCGAAGCCGGCGGCGAGCCGGTGGCCGACATCGAGGTACATGCCACGCGCCTGAAGGGGATCGAAATCCCGACCGAGCTGGTGCCGCTGGCGATCGACGAATTCCCGGCCATCTTTGTCGCCGCGGCCTGCGCCGAGGGCGAGACGGTCCTGACGGGCGCGGAAGAACTGCGGGTCAAGGAGAGCGATCGCATTCAGGTGATGGCCGATGGGCTTCAGGCGCTGGGTGTGCAGTGCTCGGTGCAGCGCGATGGTATTCGCATTCTGGGCGGCGAGGGTTTCGCCGGCGGAGAGATCGACAGCCATGGCGACCACCGTATCGCGATGTCGTTCGCGATGGCCGGGCTGCGGGCCAGTGGCCCGATTCGCATTCGTGACTGCGCCAATGTGGCGACATCGTTCCCGGGTTTCGTGGACCTTGCCCGTAATGCCGGTCTGTCGCTGGAGGCGGCATGACGGCGGCGATCCCGGTGCTCGCCATTGACGGCCCGGGTGGTGCCGGAAAGGGGACGGTGTGCATGCGCGTCGCCGCGGCGATGGGCTGGCACCTGCTCGACAGTGGGGCCCTGTACCGACTGCTGGGCCTTGCGGCGCGCCAGCATGGGGTGGAGCTGACCGATATCGAAGGACTCGAACGCCTGGCCGGCGCACTGGACGTCAGCTTCGAGATCGACGGCGATGCGGCAAGGGTAACGACCCTGCTTGAGGGCCAGCCGGTGGACGTGCTCCTGCGCACCGAACAGGCGGGTTCCGATGCCTCGCAGGTCGCCGCGCTGCCCGCTGTACGCGAGGCATTGCTCGATCGCCAGCGATGGTTTGCTCAGGCCCCGGGGCTGGTCGCGGACGGGCGCGACATGGGCACCGTGGTGTTCCCGGATGCGGACCTCAAGATCTTCCTGACGGCCTCGGCGGAGGAGCGGGCGCGCAGGCGTTACATGCAGTTGAAGGAACAAGGACTTAGTGCTAATCTTTCCGCCCTTCAGGATGAGATGGAGGCGCGCGACCGCCGTGACCGCGAGCGTAGCGTGGCTCCCCTCAAGCCCGCCGAAGATGCCTGGGTGCTGGATACCACGGAACTCGACATCGTCAGCGTGGTGGACATGATCCTGGAGCGCCTCCGGGACGTACTCCCGGAACAAAGCCCCCGAATCGAGGGATAGCCTCGAAGCGGGTACATTAACGTTCAAACCCTCTTGTAGGAAGTTTCTTCAAGAGTTTGTTTAATCACAGGTTTTTAAATCCATGAGTGAAAGTTTCGCGCAACTGCTCGAAGAGAGCATGGCCTACACCCAGATGCAGCCGGGTGCCATCCTCAGTGCCACCGTCATTGAGGTCACCCCGGATGTGGTCGTGGTCAATGCCGGCCTGAAGTCCGAGGGGGTCATCCCCACCGAGCAGTTCATGAACGACGAGGGCGAGCTCGAGGTCAAGGTCGGCGATGTCGTCGAAGTGGCCCTCGAAACCCCCGAAGACGGTTTCGGCGAGACGCGCATGTCGCGCGAGAAGGCCAAGCGGGCCAAGGCCTGGGATCGTCTCGAAGGTGCGATGGAAGAAGAGCAGTACGTCACCGGCAAGATCTCCGGCAAGGTCAAGGGCGGGTACACCGTCGAGCTGGGAGACATCCGTGCATTCCTGCCCGGTTCACTCGTGGATGTACGTCCGGTGCGCGATACCGCGTACCTGGAAGGCAAGGAACTGGAATTCAAGCTCATCAAGCTGGATCGCCGCCGCAATAACGTGGTCGTATCGCGCCGCGCCGTGGTCGAGCAGGAATACAGCGCCGAGCGCGAAGAACTGCTGAAGAACCTGCAGGAAGGCGCGGTCGTGAAGGGCATCGTGAAGAACCTGACCGACTACGGTGCGTTCCTGGATCTGGGCGGCATCGACGGCCTGCTGCATATCACCGACATGGCCTGGAAGCGCGTGAAGCACCCCTCCGACGTGGTCGAGATCGGCCAGGAAGTCGAAGTCAAGGTGCTGAAGTTCGACCGCGAACGCATGCGCGTCTCGCTGGGCCTGAAGCAGCTGGGCGAGGATCCGTGGGAGAACATCACCCGCCGTTACCCGACCGGCACCCGTATTTTCGGCAAGGTCACCAACATTACCGACTACGGCTGCTTCGTGGAAATCGAAGACGGCGTGGAAGGCCTGGTGCACGTGTCCGAGATGGACTGGACCAACAAGAACGTCAATCCGGGCAAGGTCGTGGCCATCGGCGACGAGGTCGAGGTGATGATCCTGGACCTGGACGAAGAGCGCCGCCGCATCTCGCTGGGTATGAAGCAGTGCCAGTCCAACCCGTGGGACGACTTCGCCGCCAACCACAATCGTGGCGAGAAGGTCCGCGGCCAGATCAAGTCGATCACCGACTTCGGCGTGTTCGTCGGTCTGGATGGCGGCATCGACGGCCTGATTCATCTGTCCGACCTGTCCTGGCACGAGGCCGGTGAAGAGGCGATCCGCAACTTCAAGAAAGGCGACGAGGTCGAGGCCGTGGTGCTGTCGGTGGATCCGGAGCGCGAGCGTATCTCCCTGGGGCTGAAGCAGCTGGACCGCGATCCGTTCTCCAACTTCGTGGCCGAGCACACCAAGGGCAGCATCGTGAAGGGTACGGTCAAGGAAGTGGACGCCAAGGCGGCCGTGATCGAGCTGGCTGACGGTATCGACGGCATCCTGCGTGCGGCCGATATCTCCCAGGACCGTGTGGAAGATGCGCGGACCGTGCTGAACGTCGGCGAAGAGGTCGAGGCCAAGTTCATGGGTGTGGACAAGAAGACCCGTGCGATCAGCCTGTCGATCAAGGCCAAGGACCGCGCCGAAGAGGCCGAGATGGTCTCCGACTACTCCGCGAGCGGTAGTGCGACGACCTCCCTTGGCGATCTGCTGAAGGAACAGATGGGCAAGAACGACTAAGTCCGTCACAATAAAGTCCACGGTGTCCGTACGGATGCCGTGGACTGTTTTTTTATCCGCACAGTGCGGATCTCTTTCTTCTGTCTGTGACGAGCGTCAGATGACCAAATCGGAATTGATCGAAAGCCTCGCCCAGAAATCGCCTCACCTGCCCGCACGGGATGTCGAGATGTGCGTGAAGGCGTTGCTGGAACGGATGAGTCAGGCCCTGGCGCATGGTCAGCGAGTCGAGATTCGTGGCTTCGGCAGCTTCTCCCTGCATTTCCGCCCGCCGCGTCTTGGACGCAATCCCAAGACCGGGGAAGGGGTGGCACTGCCGGGCAAGCATGTCCCGCATTTCAAACCCGGCAAGGAACTGCGCGAGCGGGTCAATAGCCCCGCGGTTGTCGACGAGTAATCGGCATGTCCGATCGACGGCGCCAGCAGGTCCGCAACGCAGTCGCGTTTGCCTTGCTGATCCTGATCTCTTCGGCGATCGGTATTCTTGTGGTGTTCAACGAGGGCCAGGTCACCCTGAGCCTGCCATGGGTAGACGTGCAAGCGCCCCTGGTAGTCCTGCTGGGCATTTCCGCGCTCGTGGGTGTGGTCGTCACGGCCGCCATTCTGCTTCTCCGTATCCGCCGACTGAACCAGAAGGTGGCGGACCTGCGCGCGGAGAATCGCGCATTGAAGACCGAGGTCGAGCAGATGCGAACGGCCCCGATGCGGGATTTTTATTAGTGCAATGCGGATCACTGTGCATGCCCGCGCTGGAGTCCATTTCGCCCACGTGCACAGTGCAGCCGGCGAAGGCTAGCCTTGAGGCACACTAGCCTTGAGGCACAAACGACGCGCCATGTCTTCCGCTACGTCCGAGAATCGATCGACCATATGGTTGGGATGGCTCGTTTCCTCTCCCGTGAACGCTCGTTTATTGATCACCCGATGTAACAAGATTGGTTGGCCAGGCCCTTCTCGTGGGTCATGTTGCAGGGTGTGGAAACGGGTATGCCTCGCAGCGTTCGCTCGGCCCTGTGGCCCGGCGCGAAAGCTGGGGTCGCTGTCCGAGTCCGGGAGCGTCACGTGATCAACGACTGGTTCTGGCTCTTGCTGCCCGTGGCGGCGGCAAGCGGCTGGTGGGTAGCCCGTCGCGTCCACCCGGAAGACCCGGGGGACCAGGAACCTTCCCTTCACCGTTACCTTGAGGGCGTCCGATATCTGCTGGACGACCGTACCGATGATGCCTTGCAGGCCTTCATCGAGATGGTGGAGGTCGACCACGAAACCTTTGAGACCCATGTGATTCTTGGACGCCTGTTCCGGCGTCGAGGCGAGGTCGATCGGGCGATCCGGATCCATCAGAACCTGGTGGCGCGTCCTTCTCTGAAGGACGAGCAGCGGGCCCAGGCGCTGAACGAGCTCGGGCAGGACTTTCTGCTAGCCGGCGTTCTCGATCGGGCCGAGGCGGTCTTCCGCGAGCTTGCGGACTCGCCGCATCAGGCGGTGCAGGCGCTGAAGGGCCTGCAGCATGTCTATGAAACCCAGCGTGAATGGGAGCGCGCGATCGAGGTCGGCACACGACTGAAAGCGCATAACGTGCCGAATGAACATCTTCGAATCGCGCATTATCACTGTGAGTTGGCGACTATTGCGCTGGAGCAAGGTGACCGCTCAACCTCCGCCGAGCGAGCGGCACAAGCAGAGGGGCTGGTCCCTGGGCTGTCGCGCGCACTGCTGATCAAGTCCGAGATCGCGGAACGCGAAGACCGCATCGCCGATGCGATTGCATGCGGCCGTGAGGCCGTGGCCCGTACGCCACCGCTGGCACCCCTGGTCGTGCCGCGCCTCGAGCGGCTGCACCAGGCACTGCCAGGTGAGAACCGCCTGGGGCAGCTGGAGCAAACCCTGGAAGATCTGGCGAACAGCCGCGGTATCACCGTGGCGCGGATCGCACTGATGCGGTTGTACCGTCGCACCGGGCGGCTGGATGCCGCACTCTCCGAACTCGGGATGATCCTTTCGCAACGCCCGGTGCCGACATCGGGCTTGCTCGAGGCCGTGCGCTGGATGAAGATTCTCCCCGCGGTGCAGGAATACAGTGTGGAGTTCGCCGCGTTCGAGAAAGCGCTTTCGGATCAGCTCGGAAGCCAGCATCTGTACCAGTGCATGAACTGTGGCTACCAAGGTCGAGCGCACGTCTGGCAATGTCCGAGCTGTCGCCGATGGGATACCCTGCGGGGGCTGGATTTTGAACTCGATGCCTCTACCGAGGAGGCTGAAGATGCGCTGGTCCGCGAAGGGACGCGCTGAAACCCATTTAATCAGGAAGAGCCATGCGAGCAGTCGTTCAGTCCCCAGCCCCGCGTCTGATCGTGGCACTCGACTTTGCCGATGCCGACAGTGCCATCCAGCTGGCGCAGCGTCTCGATCCGTCATTGTGCGCCCTGAAGGTCGGGTTCGAGTTGTTTGTCGTGGCCGGGCCCGATTTATTGGGCAGACTGCACGATCTCGGCTTTCGGGTATTCCTCGATCTCAAGTTTCACGATATCCCCAATACAGTGGCCGCCGCCTGCAGGGCAGCGGCGCGAACCGGCGTATGGCTGGTAAATGTGCACGCCAGTGGTGGCTTGCAGATGATGCAGGCGGCGCACGAGGCGGTCCGCGAGGTCAATGATCACACCGCCGTTCTGGCGGTTACGGTTCTGACCTCCAGCGACGCACACACGCTGCGCGAGATTGGCGTTCAGCGCAGCCCGGAGGCCCAGGTGCGCCTGCTGGGCAATCTGGCCATCGCACGGGCTGGGCTGGAGGGGCTGGTGTGTTCTGCGCAGGAGGCAAGCCTGCTGCGTGAGGAGCTGGGCTCTGGCCCGATGCTGGTGACCCCCGGAATCCGGCTTCCGGAGGCCGAAGGAGACGATCAGCGCAGGGTGATGACACCGGAGAACGCGATCAAGGCCGGTGCCAGCGCCATTGTGGTGGGACGACCCATTACCCGGGCGGCCGATCCGGCGGCAGCTGCGACCGATTTCGCACATCGCCTGGAGAGGGTTTTCCAGAGCCACTGATCCCGTTAGGATGACCTTGGCGCAAGGGTTGCGCCGGTTATCACTCAACATGGAGCAGTTAACATGAAAAATGCCATCTACTGTGTGAAATGCTGGTTCTTCGCCGCCTTGTGCGTGCTGCCGCTGGCGCTGGTTACGGCATCAGGCGGGCAGACGCCGGTGAATGTGAACTCGGCATCGGCGGATGAACTCGCGACGCTGGACAACATCGGCCAGGTCAAGGCCGAGGCGATCGTCGAGCATCGCGAAGCCCACGGTCCGTTTGCCTCGGTGCAGGCGCTGACGGACGTATCCGGCGTCGGCGAGCGCACGGTGGAGATGAATCTCGACCGTATCGAGGTCGAGTAGCCCGATCGAGGACGACGGGGCCGATCCCCGTCGTCTTTCCCCACCTGGAGTCAGGATGAACCCGAATACGCCACCGATCCGTACCGCTGTTTTTCCTGTCGCGGGCATGGGCACCCGCTTTCTTCCGGCCACCAAGGCCAACCCCAAAGAGATGCTCCCCATTGTCGACAAGCCGCTTATTCAGTACGCGGCCGAGGAGGCCGTGCGTGCGGGTATCGAGACCCTGGTGTTCGTGACCGGTCGCAACAAGCGTTCCATCCCCGATCACTTCGACAAGGCCTACGAGCTTGAAACGGAGCTGGAAGAACGCGGCAAGACGGAGATGCTGGAGAAGGTGCGCAATATCGTGCCGTCCAACGTGACCTGTGTGTACGTGCGTCAGGCCGAGGCACTGGGTCTGGGACATGCGGTAGCGTGCGCGCGGCCGGTGGTACGCAACGAGCCCTTTGCGGTGATCCTGGCCGATGACCTGATCGAAGAAGAGCAGGGCGGTGCCACGAAGCAGATGGTTGAGGCCTTTAACCAGCATGGATGCAGCGTGCTGGGCGTGGAAGAGGTGCCGGCGGACCGCACCCATCAGTACGGCATCATTGATCCGGTGCAAACGGGCCCGCGCACCTGGGACGTACGCGGGATTGTGGAGAAGCCGCAGCCGGCGGACGCACCCTCCAATGTGGCGGTCGTGGGCCGCTATGTCCTGACCCCGCGCATCTTCGAGCTGCTGGCGGAGCAGGAGCCCGGTGCTGGGGGCGAAATCCAGCTGACCGACGCAATTGCCAAGTTACTTCAGGAAGAGCGTGTAACTGCCCTTAATTTCGAAGGTCGCCGCTTCGACTGTGGAAGCAAGCTGGGCTATCTGGAGGCGACCGTGGAGTTCGCGTTGATGCACCCGGAGCTGAAGGACGACTTTGGCGCCTATCTGAAATCCCGCGCCAGCACCTCCTGAAGCCTCACCACCAGAACCTCCGCTGACGCGGACGTATCGGAAGCCTTCCGCGCCAGTACTGGATGGCGAGGAAGCCGAACGCCATCCCGCCCAGATGCGCGAAATGCGCAATACCGGCGAGGGTGCCCGAGATCCCCAGGTAGAGTTCCAGGGCGCCGTAGGCGATGACGAAGTACTTTGCCTTGATGGGGATCGGCAGGAAGAACAGATAAAGCCGCTGGTTGGGGAACATCATCCCGAACGCCAGCAAGACCCCGAACACGCCGCCGGATGCCCCAACAGTGGGATAGACCATCCCATTGTCGCCATAGGCGGTGACCATAAGCTGTACCAGCCCTGCGCCGATCACGCAGATGAGGAAGTACAGGGCGAAGGTCCTGGAACCCCAGGCGTTCTCGATCTGCACTCCCAGCATCCAGACGGCAAACATGTTCACCGAGAGGTGAACGAGGCCTCCGTGCAGGAACCCGTAGGTCAACAGCTGCCAGAGCTGGAAGTCCGGCACACGTAGCCATTGCCCGTCCTGGAGGATCATCGAAGGCGTTCCGATGGGCCACAGAGCGAAATGGGTCATCAGCCAGTCGCCCAGCCAGGGCAGGGCAAGAAAGAGCGCCACGTTGGTGATCAGCAAAAAGCCGATCACCGGTGGCATCATGCTGAAATCGGGGTGGCGCGGGTCCGGGTGCGTCATCGGGGCCGGGATCAGCGAAAGTCGTCGGTGACCGCGCCGCGACTGGCGGATCCGACCTGACGGCTGTACTTCCCGAGCACACCTCGATCAAAGCGCGGCGGGGGTGCCTGCCAGGCACTGCGGCGACGCGCCAGTTCGTCCTCTGGTACCTCGAGCGCGAGACGATTACGGTCGGCATCGACCTCGATGATGTCGCCCTCGCGCACCAGGGCAATGGGCCCACCTTGCGCCGCCTCGGGCGCGACATGTCCGACGACGAGACCGTAGGTGCCTCCGGAGAAGCGTCCGTCGGTAATCAACGCAACGGAGTCGCCGAGACCCGCGCCGATGATCGCTGCCGTGGGGGCGAGCATCTCGCGCATACCGGGCCCCCCACGAGGACCCTCGTGACGGACCACGATGACGTCTCCAGCCTGAATACCACCCGCCAGGATGGCGTCCAGGCATTCCTCCTCGGATTCGAATACGCGCGCGGGCCCGCGAATCGAAGTGGACTTGAGCCCGGTGATCTTGGCCACGCTGCCTTCCGGCGCCAGATTGCCCTTAAGGATCGCCAGGTGCCCCTGCGGGTACAGGGGGGCATCCAGCGGGCGGATGATGGTCTGGTTCGATGGTGGTGCATCAGGGATGTCTGCGAGGACCTCGCTTAGGGTCTGGCCGGTAATGGTCAGGCAGTGCCTGTGCAGAAGACCGGCGTTCAGCAGGATCTTCATGACCTGCGGTGTGCCCCCCACCGCATGGAATTCCGTGGTCACGTGTCGACCGGAGGGCTTCAGATCGCACAGTACCGGGGTTTTCCGGCGGATCCGTTCTACGTCATCCAGAGCTAACGGCACGTTGGCACAGTGGGCAATGGCGAGCAGGTGGAGCACGGCATTGGTCGATCCCCCGACGGCCATAACCACGGCCAGGGCGTTCTCGAAGGCCTCGCGCGTGAGGATGTCGCGCGGCTTGCGGTCGGCATGGATCGCCTCCAGGAGGACCTCGGCGGAACGGGCGGCGGAGTCGGCCTTTTCCGGGTCCTCGGCCGCCTGGGTCGACGAGCCCGGCAGACTCATGCCCATCGCCTCGAAGGCGCTGGACATGGTATTGGCTGTGAACATGCCGCCACAGGAGCCGGCTCCCGGGCAGGCATTGCGCTCCACGCCGGCCAGGTCTTCATCCGACAGCTTTCCCGCCCCATGCTGTCCGACGGCCTCGAACGCACTGACGATCGTCAGGTCCTGGTCCTTGTAGCGTCCCGGCTTGATCGTGCCTCCGTAGACGAAGATCGCGGGCACGTTAAGCCGGGCGATCGCCATCATGGCGCCGGGCATGTTCTTGTCGCAGCCGCCGGTGGCCAGCAGCCCGTCCAGACTCTGGCCGTTGACGACCGTCTCGATCGCGTCGGCGATCACCTCGCGCGACACCAGGGAGTACTTCATGCCCGGGGTGCCCATCGAAATGCCGTCAGAGATGGTGATGGTGCCGAAGGTCTGCGGCATGCCGCCCGAGGCTCGTACGGCCGATTCCGCACGTTCGGCCAGTGCCCCGATCCCCATGTTGCAGGGAGTGATGGTGCTGTGGGCGTTGGCAATGCCAACGATGGGGCGCTGGAAGTCGTCGTCACCGAAGCCCACGGCCCTGAGCATGGCGCGGTTGGGGGTGCGGCGTGGCCCTTCGGTGACGACGCGGCTGCGTCGATTGTCCTGGGTCATCGAGTCGTCCTGTCCGTTGTCCGGCCCGGGAGAGGGCGGACTAGTGGGTGCGAGAATTGCTTCCCCGGCAGTAGCGCCCATTGAGGAAGTGATCGAAGAACTGGCCCAGTGCCGGATGGTCGATCTGCTGGCCGGAGGTGTCGGGTTCCAGGTGGCGTTCGGCCACATACGTGCTGTGCGAGTACCCGTCCACCAGCACGTGGTACCACGGCCGGTCCTTGGGGGGGCGGCTCCTGGCCACGGTTTCGTACCATTCGTCCGAGCCGGAGTAGACCGGGTCGACCTCGACGATCACACCGCGGTAGCCGAACTTGGTATGGTGGACCAGTTCACCCACGGTGAAGCGTGTTCCCTGTGTCATCGCTGCCCCCTGGCGGCGTTTGGTGCATTAATTGCGCTGCATTGACAGTGTCTCTCAGAAAAGACCATCGCCCGGGTCTCGCGTTCCGGCGCGTGGTCCTGAACCCGCAAAGCGAACGTATACCATGTCCCGTGACGTCAGCATCCCCCGCCCCGAATTTCACCGGGCCGTGCCCGAAAATGATGACCGCGAACGCAAGATCTGCAGTCACTGTGGCTTCGTGGACTACGAGAACCCGCGGATTGTGGTGGGCGTCGTCGCCACATGGGAAGGGCGGGTCCTGTTGTGCCGCCGGGCGATCGAGCCGCGCAAGGGTCACTGGACGCTGCCCGCAGGATACATGGAGCTCGGCGAGTCGACCGAGCAGGGCGCCGAGCGAGAGGCCTGGGAGGAGGCGCGCGCCCGGCTGCGTATCGATCGCCTGCTCGCGGTCTACAGTCTGCCGCATATCGGTCAGGTGCAGATGATCTACCGTGCCGAGCTGCTGGGCGACGATGTCGCTCCCGGACCGGAATCGGAAGAGGTCGCGCTGTTCGACTTCAATGATCTGCCCGGGGAGCTCGCATTTCCGTCGGTCGCCTGGGCCCTGGCGCACTATCAGCAGACGCACCACCTGAACGAATTTGCGCCGATGGGCGCCCCGGAGTCCGCGAGCCCGCTGGGCGGGTTGTAGTTCAGCTGTCCTGCGCGCGCCGGGACGGCCCGTAGTCTCGGAATTTTTCCAGCACGCGCGCCATTTCATCATCGCCGAGCAGCTGCGGGCCGCCAATTTGCAGGCTCAGCACATACTGCTGCGCGAGCAGTTCGACCTCTTGGGTCAGCCACAAGGCCCGCGCGAGATCCGGCCCCGTCGCAATCATGCCGTGGTTGGCCAGCAGGCACGCGAGTCGATCGTGCAAGGCCTCCACCGCGTTGCCTGACAGCTGCTCCGTGCCGAACGTGGCATAGGGGGCACAACGGATCGAATTGCCCCCGGCCGCCGCAACCATATAGTGCAGGGCGGGGATATCACGACCCTGAATCGCGACCACGCTGGCATAGATCGAGTGGACATGCACCACGGCGTTCAACTCCGGGCGCGCCTTGAGGATCGCCCGATGAAAATGCCACTCGCTGGAAGGCTTCTGGTGATCCGGCCAGCGTCCCTGTGCATCGACGGAGACCAGGTCCTCCGGACGCAGGGCTTCATAGGGCACGCCGGACGGGGTAATCAGCATGCCGTCGCCCAGACGCGCGCTGACGTTGCCCGAGGTGCCCTGGTTCAGGCCACGGCGATTGGTCTCGAGCGCGGTGTCGATAATCGCCTGGCGCAGGGCCAGTTCATCGGTGGCAGGCATCGGAATCCAGGGGGATAGATGGAAGCCGGATTGTATCGCGACAGGCGCGAAGGATGTCTCGGGGAACACCCGTTAGTTTATGGGGTCAATGTCGAGAGGCCGGCGTGAGCGGGACGTGAAGACGCGGATGGCGCGCACGCCACCTGGACATCTATATTGAAGGCTGTATTTGGCAGGCCGCAGCGGTCGCGCGGCACTTTCGATGTTCCTTGAACAGGGAGGACAACCCATGAAAAAACCCCTTCGTTTTCTGACTGCGGCTTCCGTTGCCGGAACCCTCGCGCTGGGCTTGGGCGCTGTGCATTCCGTGCATGCCTTTGACGAGCACGAGGCAACCATTGATTACCGTCAGGGCGTGATGCGGTCCATCGGCGGCAACGTCGGGTCTATCGCCGCAGTCGTTGTCGACGGCGCCGAGTTCGGCGACAACCTCGAGATGCACACCAGGCATCTGGTGGATCTCACCGCGGACATCCCGGCACTGTTCCCGGAAGGCAGTGACTTCCCCGATACCGATGCCAAAGAGGAGATCTGGGACGACTGGGACCGGTTCCAGGAGCTTTCTCAGGACACCAAGGATGCGGCCGAGGCATTGCATGCCGCGGTTGAAGCCGGTGAAGACGACGAACTCCCGATTCGCTTCCGTAATCTGGGGCAATCCTGCCAGGCCTGCCACGACGACTTCCGCCGCGACTGATCGGTGGTGGTGACCACAAGGCGCACAGGGCCGGCCGCCTGGCTGCCGGCCCTGGCCATTGCGGCCTTTACATGGGGTTCCGTCGCACAGGCGGAGGTGGAAATCGGTGAAGAGGACCCCCAGGCCGGAGAGGACGAACGTATTGCCTACGGTGAATACGTCTTGCGCGCCGGCGGGTGTGTGACCTGTCACACCGCGGAGGAGGGCGACTTCCTGGCCGGTGGTCGGCCGATCGAAAGCCCGTTCGGCGTGTTCTACGGCCCGAACATCACCCCGGACGAAGAGCACGGCATCGGCGGCTGGTCGGAGGGCGACTTCAAGAAGGCCCTGAGGGAAGGGCGCAGCCCGAACGGGACCCATTACTACCCGGCATTTCCGTACACCGCATATACGAAGATGACGGACCAGGACGTGGAGGCGTTATGGGCCTATCTGCAGTCCGAGGTCGAGCCCGTCGCCCGCGAGAATACCCCGCACGATCTGGACTGGTTCGTGCGCTTTCGGCCATCACTCAGTGTATGGAAGTGGTTGCACTTCGAGCCCGGCGAGTTCGAGGCAAATCCTGACGAGTCCGAGGAGTGGAACCGTGGCGCCTATCTGACTCAGGCCCTGGGGCACTGCATGGAATGCCATACCCCGCGCACCCGGACGGGCGGGCTGGACCTCGAGCGTCTCGGGGCAGGGGCGCGCATGCCGGATGGCGACGTCGCACCGAATATCACGCCGGACCGGGAAACCGGCATCGGCCGATGGGGCGTGCGTCATATCGCCCGCTACCTGGAGATGGGCATCACCCGTGACGGCGATTTTGCCGGGAGCAGCATGGCCGACGTGATCGAGCACGGAACGTCCTACCTGACCAGTGACGACCGCCGGGCAATCGCGGCCTATCTGCAGTCGCTGGACCCCATCGAACACGAGCCGGACTGAACGGGACGAAGGCTGCATAAAAAAGGGCCAGGCTGCAGCGCAGACCTGGCCCTTTCTCTTTATCTGGCTCCCCGGGACGGGCTCGAACCGCCGACCTAGTGATTAACAGTCACCCGCTCTACCGACTGAGCTACCGGGGAATTGGCCGCAGATCCTAATGGGGGGCGGCCACCCCGTCAAGCTTCAATTATTGCTTCAGCGGTGGGTCGAGGCGAATTGCCTGAGCCGGTCCAGTGCCTTGTCGAGCATGTCGACGCTGGTGGCGAACGAGACGCGCACATGACCCGGGGCGCCGAATGCACTGCCGGGCACCAGGGCGACTCCGACTTCGTCCAGCAATTGCTTGGTGAGGGCGACATCGGTGTCGATGTCGGCCGCCTGCATCAGGCCGGTGACTCGTGGAAAGCAGTAGAAGGTGCCGTCGGGCATCAGGCAGTCGATGCCGTCGATCGCATTCAGGCCGTCGACCACGTGCCGCGCCCGTTCGGCGAACGCGGAACACATGGCGATCACGCAGCCCTGATCGCCATCCAGCGCGGCCTGCGCTCCGGCCTGCGCAATCGAGGTGGGGTTGGAGGTGCTCTGCGACTGGATCTTTTTCATCGCCGCGATCAGATTCTTCGGTCCACCGGCATAACCGATACGCCAGCCGGTCATCGCGTAGGCCTTGGACACGCCATTGAGCACGACGGTGCGCTCGAGCAGATCCGGAGCCACATTCACGATGTTCACAAACGGCGTGGAGCCGAAGCGGATGTGTTCGTACATGTCGTCGGTTGCGATCACCACCCGGGGGTGTTCGCGCAGCACGTCGGCCAGGGCCTTCAACTCGTCGGCCGAGTAGGCCGCTCCAGTGGGGTTGGACGGGCTGTTGATGAACACCAGGCGGGTATTCGGCGTGATCGCCGCCGCGAGTTGCTCGCCCGTAATCCGGAATCCCGCCTCCTGGGTGGCGCTGACCACTACGGGCCGCGCACCGGCCAGAAGTGCGATGTCGGGGTAGGAGACCCAGTAGGGCGCCGGGATCACCACCTCGTCGCCCGGGTTCAGCAGGGCCTGGCAGAGGTTGAAGATGCTCTGCTTGCCACCAGAGGAGACCAGGATCTGGTCACGCTCGAACGAAAGCCCGTTGTCGCGAACAAACTTGCGGATGATGGCGTCTTTCAGGCCCTGCGTACCATCCACTGGAGTGTACTTGGTTTCCCCGCGGGCAAGGGCGTCGATGGCTGCCTGCTTGATATGCTCCGGGGTATCGAAATCCGGCTCGCCGGCCCCCAGACCGACGATATCGCGGCCCTCGGCCCGCAGCTGCGCGGCCAGCGCGCTGACGGCCAGGGTGGGGGAGGGCTGGATGCGCTGAACGCGATCGGAGAGCTCGATATCCAAGGCGGGCCTCATGCGGGTTGGGCGGGGTGGGCGGCCGGGCGCGAATGCATAACCGGCCGCAAGTGGCGAAATAATACTGAAATCAGGCGCGGAGGATAAGGCGTGCAGCCAGATGAAGGCGAACAATTCAAGGTGGTATCGCAGTATCAGCCTGCCGGCGACCAGCCCGCGGCGATCCGCGCGCTGATCGATGGCATCGAGGCGGGGCTGGCGCATCAGGTCCTGCTGGGTGTGACGGGGTCGGGCAAGACCTTCACGATCGCCAACGTCGTCGAGAACCTGCAACGCCCGACTATCATCCTGGCGCCGAACAAGACCCTGGCCGCGCAGCTGTATGGCGAGTTCAAGGAGTTCTTCCCGAACAACGCGGTGGAGTACTTCGTCTCGTACTACGACTACTACCAGCCGGAGGCCTACGTCCCGTCCTCGGACACCTACATCGAGAAGGATGCCTCGATCAACGACCACATCGAGCAGATGCGACTGTCCGCGACGCGCGCCCTGCTGGAGCGCCGGGATGCGATCATCGTGGCCTCGGTCTCCGCCATCTACGGCCTCGGCGATCCGCGCAAGTACCTGTCGATGGTGCTCCACCTCCAGCGCGGGGATCGCATTGACCAGCGCGACCTGCTGCGGCGTCTGGCAGAGCTGCAGTACACCCGCAACGACACCGAGCTGCGGCGCGCCACCTACCGGGTACGTGGGGAGGTCATCGACATCCATCCCGCCGAATCCGAAATCGAGGCCGTGCGCATCGAGTTGTTCGACGACGAGATCGAGCGGCTGTCGTACTTCGATCCGCTGACCGGCGAGCAGCTGCGCACCGTCCCGCGCCTGACCATCTACCCGAAGACGCACTACGTGACCCCGCGCGAGACACTGCTGGAGGCGGTGGACCATATCCGCGACGAACTCAAGGAGCGTCTGGATTTCCTGCGCAAGGAGGATCGCCTGGTCGAGGCGCAACGCCTGGAGCAGCGCACGCTGTTCGACCTGGAGATGATCCTCGAGATCGGCTACTGCAACGGCATCGAGAACTACTCGCGTTATCTCTCCGGCCGGGCACCGGGCGAGCCGCCGCCCACCTTCTTCGACTACCTGCCGAAGGACGCGCTGCTGGTGGTCGACGAGTCGCATGTGTCGGTGCCCCAGGTGGGCGGGATGTACAAGGGCGACCGCTCGCGCAAGGAGACGCTGGTGGAATACGGTTTCCGACTGCCTTCGGCACTGGATAACCGCCCGCTGCGCTTCGAGGAATTCGAGGCCCTGCAGCCGCAGACCATCTACGTGTCCGCCACACCGGGGCCGTACGAGCGCGAGCATGCCGGGGCCATCGTCGATCAGGTCGTCCGGCCCACGGGGCTACTGGACCCGATTCTCGAGGTGCGCCCGGCGGGCAGCCAGGTCGACGACTGTCTGTCCGAGGTGCGCGACCGGGTGGAGCGCGACGAGCGTGTATTGATCACGACGCTGACCAAGCGCATGGCCGAGGACCTGACTGACTATCTTTCGGAACACGGCGTGCGGGTGCGCTATCTGCATTCGGATATCGACACCGTCGAGCGTATGGAGATCATCCGCGACCTGCGCCTGGGCGAGTTCGATGTGCTGGTGGGGATCAACCTGCTACGCGAGGGCCTCGACATGCCCGAGGTCTCGCTGGTGGCGATCCTGGACGCCGACAAGGAGGGCTTCCTGCGCTCCGATCGCTCGCTGATTCAGACCATCGGGCGTGCCGCGCGCAACGTGAACGGCAAGGCGATCCTGTACGCCGACAAGGTGACCGGATCGATGCAGAGGGCGATCGACGAGACCGAGCGCCGGCGGGAGAAGCAGATCGCCCATAACAAGGCGCACGGCATCACCCCGCAGGGCATCCGCAAGAATGTCGCCGACATACTCGAGGCCCGCAACGCTACGCCAGGCTCCGGGCGGCGTCGTGGCCAGAAGAAGGTGGCCGAGGATGCGCCCGACTACATCGACGCCCCGGAGCAGGCCGCCAAGGAGATCGAGAAGCTGGAACAGGAGATGTTCCAGAAGGCCCGCGACCTGGAGTTCGAGGAGGCCGCGCGGATCCGTGACCGCATCGAGAAGCTCAAAGCACTCGCGTTCCGCCCGGAAGCCTCGCTATCCTAAAAAGATTGCTCGGGTCACGAGCGCCAGTTGAGTACAGGTTCAATGGCTTCTCCCGTATCCCTGCCCCTGGGGCCGGTCATGCTCGATGTGACAGGCCTGGAACTGACCCCGGAAGACCGTGAACGCCTGCGCCACCCGGCGACAGGCGGCGTCATCCTCTTTGCCCGCAACGCCGGTACGCCCGAGCAGGTGAGGGCACTCACCGATGCGATACGCGCGGAGCGACCCGGCATCCTGATCGCGGTGGATCAGGAGGGTGGGCGCGTACAGCGTCTGCGAGACGGTTTCACCGCGCTCCCGCCCATGCGCGAGCTGGGGCATGTCGATGATTACGATCGCAACAAGGCCTGTGAGCTGGCCCATGCGACCGGGGAATTGCTGGCGCTGGAACTGCGCGAGGTGGGAATCGATTTCAGTTTCACGCCTGTACTGGACCGGGACATCGACGTCAGCGAGGTGATTGGGGATCGTGCGTTCCACCATGATCCCGATGTCATCGCACGCCTGGCAGGCGAGCTGATTCGCGGGCTCGCGGCCGGCGGCATGGCCAGTGTGGGCAAGCATTTCCCCGGACACGGGGCCGTCCAGGCGGATTCCCATCTCGCGCTCCCGGTAGATGACCGCCCGCTGGCCGAGATCGAGGCCGATGACATCGCGGCCTTTCGCCCGGTGCTGGGCGATCTCGATGCCGTGATGCCCGCGCACGTCCTGTACCCACAGGTGGATGACCAGCCCGCCGGATTTTCGCGGATCTGGCTACAGGACATCCTGCGCCGCGAACTTCGGTTCCGCGGGGCAATCCTCAGCGATGATCTGGCCATGGCCGGCGCCGAGGCCATCGGCAGCCCGGCCGAACGGGCCGCGGCAGCGCGTGCGGCAGGCTGCGACATGGTGCTGATCTGCAACCAGCCCGAGCAGGCCGACGCCATCCTCGAGGCGCAGGAGGGACAGCCGCTCGATGCCCAGGCATTGCGAAGAGTCGAGGCATTGCGTGCACAGTCCACTGCGCATGAACCCAGGCGAATTCACGCCCTTCGCGCTCAGCTGCATCACTGGCTCGCGGCCCGTCAGGCAGCGACGGCCTGAAACCCCGTTCCGCGGCGGGGGAGTCACTCATTGGCGCACAGGCGCTCGCGCGCCTATAATGCGCCACCGGTTTGCGCTTGAGCAGCTGTTAATATTCACACTCACCACTGAAGTTGGAGATCAAAAATGGCCGACAAGCTCCTGATCGTCATGGTTAATACCGATCCGAGCAACCCGTCTGAACTGGGTGCCCCGTTCTTCCAGGCCACCGTGGCCGCCGCGATGGAATATGACGTTGAAGTCGTCATGACCGGCCGTGCCGGCGAGCTGGCCAAGAAGGGCGTTGCCGAAAACCTGTTTGTCCAGGAAGGCTCCAGCAAGAGCGTCTACGATTTCATGAAGGACGCCCACGAAGCCGGCGTGGTGATGAAGGTCTGCACCCCGACTCTGGATCTGTGGGGCAACGACCTGATCCCGGAAATCGAAGAAACCGTGGGCGGCGCCTACGTGATTTCCGAAGCCATGGACGACGACACCGTGACCTTTACCTACTAAGGTTCTACACGTCCGTAGCTTTGCCATCCGGCCGGCCCTTGTGCCGGCCGGTTGCGTTTAAGGGCCCTGTAGGGCCCGCGCATACCGGACCCAGACCTTGCCGTCTGCCAGACGCTCGGCCAACATCCTTCCTCCACCCCCCCACCGCAGGACCCTTGATGAGCCCGGAACAGGCCCGTGCAACGCTCCGAGATGCCGACTGCCTCTATAGCCGCGATGCAGTCGAGACCGCGATCGACCGCCTGGCCGAACGCTCGGCGCAGGTGCTCAAGGACCGTAACCCCCTGGTTCTGGGCGTGATGAATGGCGGGGTCGTCCTGATGGGCGGGCTGCTGACTCGCTGGTCGTTTCCAATGCAGGTCGACTATCTGCACGCCACGCGCTATCGCGGCGGCACGCGGGGAGGGGAGCAGCTGCACTGGCTGGCGCGCCCCCAGACTCCGATCCAGGGGCGCACCGTAGTGATCGTGGATGACATCCTCGACGGTGGCATTACCCTGGAAGGCATCCAGGCTTTCTGCGAAGAGCAGGGCGCCGAGAAAGTTTATTCCGTGGTGCTGGTGGACAAGGCCAACCCGGAACGCGATCCGGCCATTACCGTCGATTTTGCGGCCCTGGAGGTGCCGAATCGGTACGTGTTTGGCTACGGGATGGATTACCAGGATTACCTCCGCAACGCACCCGGCATCTTTGCCGTCTCGAACCACTAGGGATACCCGCCATATGTCGACACCCCGTCTTGCCGTGATCGGCGGCACCGGACTGACCCAGCTGAAGTCGCTGGAGATTACCCGCAGGCAGGTCATGCATACCCCGTATGGCGAACCGTCGGGGCCGCTGGTCTTCGGGCGGCTGAATGACACGGAAATCGTGTTTCTGCCGCGCCATGGCGCACGTCACACTATCCCGCCGCACCAGGTGAACTACCGGGCCAACATCTGGGCCCTGAAGCATGCCGGGGTCGACAACGTGATTGCGGTGGCCGCCGTGGGCGGCATTACCGAATCGATGAAGCCGGGCATGATCGCGATTCCCGATCAGATCATCGATTACACCTGGTCACGCGCCAACACCTTTTTCGAAGGCGGCGACCTCGAAGAGGTCACCCATATCGACATGACCTGGCCCTACAACCAGGGCGTGCGGGAGACGCTGCTGAATGCGATTGATGACCTGTGCATCGAGGCTACGGACCGAGGGACGTACGGGGCCACCCAGGGCCCGCGGCTGGAGACGGCGGCCGAGATCGACCGCATGGCGCGAGATGGCTGCGACCTGGTGGGAATGACCGGCATGCCGGAGACGGCGCTGGCGCGCGAACTGGAGCTGAACTACGCCTGTTGTGCCGTGATCGCCAACTGGGCGGCCGGTCGTGCCGAGGGCGAGATCACCATGGACGAGATCGGCCGCAACCTGGATCAAGGGATGACGCGGGTGAAGGATGTGCTTACGCACGTTATCGAGACGCTGTCCTGAGGCGCAGGACCGGGAACGATCGTCGTTTTCGGCCAGGGGAGCAGGCGGGCTAGAACAGACAGCTGACCCTCACCGATCCCAGACTTAACATAATATGTATTATGCGTCGTAATGGGTGGCGTTAACCAAGAGCCCCTGTCACCGGATTCGCAGATTCATTGTGCTGTTCAGACCATGGCAACGCGAACGCGTGACATGCCCATTCTTCGTCAGGACCAGGTCCAGATATCCCGGCCCACTGAGTTGTACGACCCTGCAATCCACTCCGATCCCTTCAAATTCCACTTCCAGTGGCACGACGCCTTCGAATTCCACTTCCTCGACGTCGTGGATTCGGGTGACCGTGCATGTAATGGAATACGCAGTACCCTCGGGCCCGGAGGCTTGCAGGCCGATACGCGATTCGTTGGGCGATGTCGACATCGCGTGAACACCTCCAGCCAGGGGCAATCCGGCAGGGATCGCCAGGAACACGACGGATCAGGATGTCTGGCCGATCGCGGGCGTCGGGTCGGTGCAATTTCCGGCATCGCCGCCAGGCTGGCTTGAGTGCCCCTTGCGGCAATTGCAGGAATGAGGCGGCCTCCGACCGTTAATCCAACTGCAGTATGGCGGTCGGATTGGCAGCAGGCATCAGAATAACGGGTGGTTTTCCGGGAGAGCTTTGTCGGTCGTTATCAAGCGAGAAGTATGAGCCATGTGGGTGCGACTCGACCGAGGATCGCGAGCTACGCCAGTCGTTCGTCCTAAGCTCCCGGTGTGACTGATGGCGCAGGCACATCAGCTTCGGGCATTGCACCCGTTTGGTGAGGACGGTTCGGCAATTGCAGCCGCCCTCACCCCTATCGCCCCGCCCAGGGGCCAGGAGCCAGCGCGCGTTAGACGGCGCGCGCCTCGGCACGACGGCGACGCCACATCACCTGGGGTGGCGGAGCGCCCAGATGATCCTTGGCCCAGTTGATCGCCTGCGTGCGGTTTTTGACCTCGATCTTGCGGAAGATGTTGTACAGGTGGGACTTGACCGTGTGTTCACTGATGAACAGCTGCTTCGCGATATTCATGTTCGTCTCGCCTGAACCCAGCATGGCCAGAATCTCCAGCTCGCGCTGAGTCAAGCCACAGGCGGGCCGATAGGTGTTGGTGCGCTGCTGACGATACAGCCGCACCAGCCGTGTCATCAGGTGCCGGGACATCCAGAAGTCACCGTTCAGCAGGCACAGGATCCCCTTGCACAACAGGTCCAGCTGATCGGTCTTGTAAAAAATGCCCTGCAGGTACAGCACATCGAGGAGCCGGAGTGCCTCGTCCTCGCTGGGAATATTGAATCCGGCAAAGACCGTTTTTGCCCCGTCCGCGACGGCCTGCTGAACATGCCCAATGTCACGCTCGTCAAGGGAACTGGCGTCAAACAGGGCAAGGCTGTAATCCCTGAGCGTCTGGGCGACCTTTGGGGACCCAGGTTCTAGTCCCGTTACCGAACATTTGGTTTTCTCGGAAACGTACTCGATAAAAAGGGCCGACTGGGGGGATGCCGACGTTACAATCAGTACTTGTGAATCATCGTTTGAATCGTTCATGACGTCACCTGCTCTCCACATTTGAACCATTGATATTGGAAAGACGAGGCGGGTCCGAGTCAACCGATTAGATTTTTCAGACTTACCTCGGGTGCCCTTCCGATGGGCCTAGTACCAACTGCGTATGCGCACTTTTAGAAAGTATATAGACACAGGTCCGATGGTCCGTCAAGCACAGCGCGATGAAACTCATCCAACGGGCATACAAAGTGATTAGACGGCGTTAAGGCCGATGTGTGGCGCGGTCGATACCCTCGGTCATCACCTCGACAAGGAAGTCGATCTCATCCTCCGTGATTACGTAGGGCGGCATGAGGTACGAGACATTGCCCAATGGACGCAAAAGCGCACCTCGACCAAGGGCATACCGGTAGATTTCCAGGCCTCGACGTTCCTGCCAGGGGTAAGGCGTACGGGAGGCCTTGTCTTGTACGAGTTCAACCGCCGCAATCATGCCGTGTTGTCGCACGTCGGAAACATGGGGGTGATCCATAAGCGGAGCAAGACGTTTGGAGATGTGGGAGGCCAGCCCCTGGTTCCGCTCAAGAACGGGTTCTGTAGTAAAAATGTCGAGCGTGGCCAAGGCAGCACGACACGCTAAAGGATTACCCGTGTAAGAGTGCGAGTGGAGAAACATATTGAGTTTCTCATAGTCATCATAAAAGGCGCGGTAGATTTGCTCCGACGTCAGCACAGCTGCCATGGACAGGTAACCGCCTGTCAGCCCCTTGGAAAGGCACATAAAATCCGGGATGACCGGCCCCTGCTCGCAGGCGAACATGGTGCCCGTGCGCCCAAAGCCCACCGCGATCTCGTCTGCGATCAGGTGAACGCCATAACGGTCACATGCAGCACGAAGCAGGCGCAGATATTCAGGGTCGTACATACGCATGTGCCCTGCGCACTGCACCAAGGGCTCCACGATGACCGCACAGACTTCATCCGCGTGTTCCGCGAGTGCGGCCTCCATATAGATGAACTGGCGCCGAGCCACATCGGCACAGGTCTCCCCGGGCTCGCGCTCGTAGCAGTCCGGAGCCGGTACGGTGATGACATCCAGCATCAGGGGCTTGTAGGTGGCGCTGTAGAGCGGGACATCGCTGACGGAAAGTGCGCCCAGGGTCTCACCGTGGTAGCTGTTCGACAGCCGTATGAACCGGGTCTTTTCGCTCCGGCCGCTGTTCAGCCAGTAGTGGAAGCTCATCTTGAGCGCGACCTCCACGCCGGCACTGCCGTTGTCCGCCAGGAAGACCCGGTCGAGTCCATCGGGGGTGAGGTCGATCAGCCGCTCACACAGCTCCACGACGGGTTCATGCGTACAGCCCGCAAGGATCACGTGCTCGAGCTGGTCCAGCTGGTCGCGCACCGCGGCATTGATTCGCGGGTTTGCATGGCCGAACAGGTTGACCCACCAGGAGCTGATGGCATCGAGGTACCGATTGCCGTCGAAGTCGTACAACCAGACGCCCTCCCCGCGCTGAATCGGGAGCAGGGGCAAGGTCCCCTCCTCTCCGTAATCCTTCATCTGGGTACAGGGGTGCCATAGGGCACGCAGGTCCCGGCGTTTGAGCTGTTCGTTATCCATGCGGTGAACTCTTTGGCGCTGTGGGCCCCTAGCCGCCGGAAACGCACCGGAGGGACCAGTTTTCGATGGGCGGAAAGTAGCAGGGGGTCCCTGACCGGACAAGGCATCGCGCATGCGCCCCGGGATTCAGCCGGCCCCCTCTTCTGAGGTACCCTTTTCTGCCGGCCAGGAGGATCCCATGCATCCCGAATTTCCGCAGCAGGACATCATCCATCTGAACCACGCGGCGGTCGGCGCCTGGCCGAGGCGTACGGAAGAGGCCGTTTGCGAGTTCGCGCGCGAGAACGTACGCCAGGGCTCGAAGGACTATGGCCGATGGCTCAAGCAGGTGGATGCGACGCGCGAGCTGGCACGCGCCCTGATCGGGGCCCGCGACGCGGCGGATATCGCCTTCGTCAAGAACACCTCGGAAGCGCTGTCGATGGTGGCCTTCGGCCTGCCGTGGTCGGAGGGGGAGAACATTGTCTTTCCCGCTGGGGAGTTCCCGTCCAACCGGGTCGTCTGGCACGCGGCGGGTGAGCGGTTTGGCATTGAGGTACGCGAGGTCAAGGTGGGTGATGAACCCGAACGCGACCTGCTGGCTGCCTGCGATCGCCGGACACGGCTGGTCGCGACCAGCGCGGTGCGCTATGACTCGGGCATCCGCGTGGATATCCAGGCACTCGGGGCAGAGCTGCGCGCCCGCGGGATCCTGTTCTGTGTCGACGCGATCCAGCACTTGGGGGCGCTGCCCTTCGACGCCCCGGGTTGCCACGCGGACTTTGTGATGGCGGATGGCCACAAGTGGATGCTGGCACCGGAGGGGATCGGGATCTTCTACGTCAATCCGGAGGTTCGCGACCAGCTCCGGTTACAGGAGTACGGGTGGAACATGCTGGCGCACGCCGGCGACTTCGCGAATCCGAGCCTGACCCCGGCCCCGTCGGCACGCCGTTTCGAACCGGGCAGCCACAACATGCTGGGCATCCATGCGCTGCATGCCAGCCTCTCGCTGCTCCTGGAGGTCGGGATCGAGAACATCGACCACGACATCTGCTTCCACTGGCACCACCTGGCCGAGGAGCTGGAGGCGATGGGGTGCGAGGTGCTTACGCCGCGTGGCCGCCGCGCGGGGATCCTGACTTTCCGGCCCCCTGCGGCGGATCTCGACGCCGTCTATGCGCGGCTTCAGGCCGGCGGAGTCCTGTGCGCGGTACGGGGCGGGGGCATCCGCTTCTCGCCCCACTACTACCTGACGGATCAGCAGATCGGGCGTGCCCTGGATCAGGTGAAAGATGCGCTTGGGATCGCGGCCTGACGGGCCGCAGGGATCGGATGCTCAGAACGTGTGGGTCTTGCGGTCGGAATTGAGCATGCCGCCCAGGTGTTCCTCGATCCGTCGGTGCGTCACACCCTTGTCGGACTTGTTGAACTGCACGCCAATGCCGCGCAGGCGGTTGCCCTGCGCCCTGGGCGGCGTGATCCACACGACCGTGCACGGGGTCGGCAGGCGGTCGGAATCCTCCAGCAGAGACAACAGCAGGAAGACCTGGTCCCCGAGCTTGTAGGATTTGTCCGTGGGGATAAACAGCCCGCCGTTGGTCACGAAGGGCATGTACGCGGCGTACAGCGCCGGTTTTTCCTTGATTGCCAAGGTCAGCATGCCCTGCCCGGCCATGTTCCCTCCCGTGACGGTGTCTGGACTCGCGAGTATCCCCTATCCCGCGTGGCGCGCGCCACCCCCCCTTTGGGGCCTCGCTGTCAGCGTCGCCCCAGCGCGAGCGCGATGGTCTCGCTGCGAAGCGCCGGATTCAGGTTTGCGCCACTCTGGCGTTGCCACTCCAACGCCTGCTGCGCGAGCCATGCGAGACGACGCGCGCCCCGCGCGCGTGCGAAGTCCAGCAGCCGCTCACGCGGGAACTGCTCGCCAAAGGCATCCAGCTGCCCCACAAGTAGCAGGCGCTGCGCCGACAACAGCAAGGCCTGCAGGCGAGGGATCAGGCGTTCCGGCACGCTGCGCTGCAGGGCAGCAGCGGTGGAATGCAGATCCGCCGCACTCAGGAGCCCCGTCAGGATCTGTCGATCGGTCTCCCAGGCCTCCAGCGCCGCGGAATCGGTCAGGATCTCCCGCGCCAGGAGCGGACGATTGAGGCTCGCAGCATAAGCCTCCGCGACTCGTTCATACTGATCGGTTTCAGCCGCAAGCCACTCGTGGACCTGTTCTATCGAGGGACAGGCGACATCGACTTGCTGGCAACGACTCCGAATGGTTGCGGGGAGGCTGGCCGGACGCGCTGCCTCGAGAAACAGCGTGGCCCCGGCGGGAGGTTCTTCCAGCGTCTTGAGCAGGGCATTGGCTGCGTTGACGTTCAGTGCGTCGGCCGGACGGATAATCAGCGCGCGCAGCGCCCCGCCCGAGCCACTCAGGGTGAGGAATTCCGTGGCGTCGCGTACGGCATCGACCAGGATATCCTTGCCGGGCTCGGCGGGCTCCAGTAACCGTACCTCCGGGTGCACGCCGCCCTCCAGGCTGCGACAGGCGTTGCACTCGCCGCAGGCGGGTTCATCACTGGACACACGCTGACACAGCAGGCTCTGGACCACGCTGGTCGTCAGCAGGGCCTTGCCCACCCCGGGGCTCCCGCTGATCAGAACCCCGCTGGGGAGCCATCCATCCCGCCCGCGCAGCACGAGCCGCTGGCGGATGGGTTCGAGCCAGGGTGGCTGGGTCGACATCAGGCGCCCCGGGGCATGATCTTGGTGCGCCACTCTTGCAGCGCCTGACGAACCCGTTCCGCCACCTGTTCAGGATCGGCATGCCCATCAATAATCCGGTAGCGATCCGGGTAGGCGCGGGCCCGCTCCAGGTAGGCCTCACGCACCCGTGCGAAGAAATCCAGCGCCTCGCGCTCGATGCGGTCCCGTCGACCCCGCTGCACGGCGCGTTCCAGCCCGGTGGCCGGATCGATATCCAGCAACAGGACCAGGTCGGGCCGCAGATCGCCCTGCACCCATTCTTCCAGCCGGGCCACGCGCTCTATCCCCAGTCCTCGCCCTGCACCCTGATAGGCAAAACTGGCGTCGGTAAAGCGATCACTGACTATCCAGCGGCCCGCCGCGAGTGCAGGCCGTATCACCGAGGCGAGATGTTGCGCACGGGCGGCAAACATCAACAGCAGCTCCGCCTCCGGACACATACCGGGAAGGTCGGGATCGAGCAGCAACCCCCGCAACCGCTCGCCCAGCGCCGTACCCCCCGGCTCACGCGTGCATTCAGGCTCGATGCCCATGGCGCGCAGGGCCTCCACCACCGTGGCGAGCTGCGTGGATTTGCCCGAGCCTTCGATGCCTTCCAGTACCACGAAGCGTGCATTGCTGGATGCGTCGGTGGTCATTGGCGGTTCCGGATACCGTAGCGGCTGCCATCGCCGCCGAGTTGATAGCGAATTACGGCCTGGCGATGCTCGCGATACGTTTCGGAGAAGTGGTGCGTGCCGTCGCCCCTGGAGACGAAGAACAGGTCGTTCGTCTCGGCCGGCTGCGCGGCCGCCTCGATCGCCGCTCGTCCCGGCAAGGCGATGGGGGTCGGTGGCAGCCCGGTGCGAGTGTAGGTGTTGTAGGGGTGATCGCGCTGGAGCTCGGCGCGGGTGAGCCGTTGCACGCCGGGCTCCTGGACATAGAGCAGCGTCGGATCGGTCTGCAGCAGCATCCCGCGGCGGAGCCGGTTCACGAACACGCCTGCGACTCGATCACGCTCCTCGCCGCGGCCCGTCTCGCGTTCGATGATCGAGGCCAGGATCAGGAGCTCGTACGGTGACTCGACCGGGTGGTCCTCGATGCGGGAATCCCAGGCAGAGTGCAAGGTGGCATCCATCGCGCGGTGCGCGCGCCGCAACACATCCAGGGCATCGGTCCCCGAGCCAAAGAAGTAGGTGTCCGGCAAGAACCAGCCTTCGGGATGCTCCAGCTCTTCGAGGCCCAGCGCGTCCAGCAGGTTATCGACCCCGACGGATTCGGCTGGTCCTTCGATCTCGGGATGCTGGCGCAAGGCGCGCAGGGCCTGAGCAATCGTCCAGCCTTCCGGGACGGTCAATCGATGCTGGACGACCTCTCCACGCGCCATGGCGTGCAGCAGGCTGCGCGGGGTCGCACCCGCGTCCACCGCGTATTCGCCCGCCTGTAGCCGCGGTGCCAGTCCCTGGCGCCGCCCGTACAGCTCGATCATCCAGGCTTGCTCGACCCAACCGCGCCGCTCGAACTCCTTGCTCACCTGACGCAGTCCTTGCCCGCGTTCAAGCTGGAACCGCTCTGTCTGGTCGAGCGCCAGTGGCTGGTTGAGATCCTGGTAATAGCGATCGGCAAACCACCAGCCTCCAGCCATCACGCCGACCAGCACAATTCCGATGATCAGACCACTAATCCGCTTCATGGAGCGCCATACTCAGAACCCTAACCGGGTCATCCTGCCACGCCGTGTCCGGCATGTCCGTTTCGATCAGGCGGGCTGGGTGTAATCCCAGGCGCGCATTGCTGACATAAAGCCCGTCCACCTGATCCAGCGCCTGCGGTTCCACGCTCTGCTCGTGCACGGCGAAGCCACAGGAAGCCGCATGGTCAAATATCCAGGCCCTGCGCGTACCCGCGATCCCCGCCTCGTCCACCGGGGGGGTGAACAGGTCCATCCCCTGACGCCACCAGAGATTGCCTTGCGTGGCGCTCACCAGCCGCCCCTGCGTATCGCAAACGACCGCCTCGTCCCAACCGGCCTCCCAGCTTTGCCGGATCACCACCTGCTCCAGGCGGCTCGTGTGCTTGAGCCCTGCCAGCGCGGGCTGAATCGCCATGGCGACCCGCGACCAGCCCATACGCAGTGGCTTCGGTTCGGCACCGCGAGACTGACGCAGCACGGGACCCGCGGACACAATCCTCGTCATCTCCACATTTTCGGGTGGCGCGTAACCCCGGGGCCCCTGCCCCCTGGTCACAGTAATGCGCGCCATACGCTGCCCCTCTGGCGCCACCTGCTGCAGTTCCTCGCGAAGGAGCGCTGCGTCAACGCGCGGAAAGCCGAGTCGTTTCAGTCCCCGTTCAAGCCGTGCGACATGATAAGGCCACAAGCGTGGCTGGCCGCCCTCCATCATGATCGTCTCGAACAGACCGTCGCCCAGCAACAGACCCCGATCGTCGCCCGGCACACAGCTCTCGACGCCGTTCACGAGGATCACGCCTCCTTCTCCAGTGCATCCAGCAGACCATGGGCCTTGTGGCGGGTCTCGGCGAGTTCACGGTCGGGATCCGAGTCCGCCACGATGCCCGCGCCGGCACGAAAGCGCAGTTCGTTGCCGCGCAGCACCAGGGTACGGATCAAGATGTTGGTATCCATGCGCCCATGCCGGCTCAAATAGCCACAGGACCCGGTGTACGCCCCCCGGGGCGCGCCATCCTCGAGCTCCTGAATGATCTGCATGCTCCGTATCTTGGGACACCCGGTAATCGTCCCGCCCGGAAACACGGCTCGCAGCACATCGCCCGCGCGTGTCCCGGGCTTCAACCGCCCCACGATACTCGAGACGATGTGATGGACCCGTCGGTAACTCTCGACGGTCATCAATTCGGCTACCCGCACGCTCCCGGCGCAGGCCACCCGGCCGATATCGTTGCGTTCAAGGTCGACCAGCATCACGTGCTCAGATCGCTCTTTAATATTGCCCTTTAGCTCACTAAAAAGAATGGAGTCTTTATCCACATTGTCATCCCGGCGGCGCGTGCCGGCGATCGGCCGCGTCTCGACCTCGCCGTCGTCCACAGACACCAGACGCTCGGGCGATGAACTGATCACCTGACCCTCGGGAAACTGCAACCAGGCGGCGAACGGTGCTGCATTTGCGCGCCGCAGGCGGGCGTACAACGAAGCCCCATCGAGTGCCTCTGGGCTGGTGGCCTTCCACTCGCGCGACAGATTCACCTGAAAGGTATCGCCCGCTCGAATGTACTCAAGTCCCTGCTTCACCGCCTCGCGATAGCGCTCGGGCTTCTCCTCGTCGATCACGAGCTCCGGCAAGGCCCCTGGCACCAGCACATCCTCCCGGCACAACTCGACATCGGCCCGCATCTCCGCGAGCGGGTCGGGCCCCTCCTCGCTCACCAGAAAGGTCTGATCGTCGTGGTGATCCACAATGATGGCGGCGGGAAAGCGGATGGCCCGGGCGGTGGGCAGCCAGGGATCCGCGCGGCAGCGGCCCAGGGCCGGTTCCAGCTGCCATGCCCATTCATACCCTAAATAGAGAAACCAGCCGCCGAGAAAAGGCAGATGGTCATAACCCGGCTCGATTTCAGAGGAGGCCCTTGAATCGCTCAGGTCCTGATCGAGCACGGCCAACAGATCGTCATCCGTTCGGGCATCGACCGTTACACCCGGAAAGGCGAACAGGATGGAGTAACGAGCCGGCGCCTGACCAATCAGGGCCGACTCGAGCAGGTGGGGATAGCGCTCCGGAAAGCGCCGGGCCAGGGGCGCCAGATCGATCCCGCGCCCCAGGCGTTCGACTGCCATATGGGCGGACTAGAGGGTGCGGAACACCAGGGTGCCGTTCGTGCCCCCAAAACCGAAGGAGTTCGACAGGCCGACCTTCGTGTTCATCTCACGCGCCTCGTTGGCCACATAATCCAGATCGCAGCCTTCACTCGGGTTTTCGAGGTTGATTGTCGGCGGAGAGACCTGATCGCGAAGCGCCAGTGCCGTGAACACACCCTCGATGCCACCCGCCGCTCCCAGCAGGTGTCCGGTCATCGATTTGGTGGAATTCACCAGCAACTTGTAGGCGTGGTCGCCAAAGGCCTTCTTCAGGCCCTGCGTCTCGGCCAGGTCGCCCGCGGGGGTGGAAGTACCGTGGGCGTTGATGTAGCCCACCTCTTCCGGGTTCACGCCGGCATCTTTCAGTGCGCGAAGCATGCACTTGGCGGCCCCCGCGCCATCTTGAGACGGCTGCGTCATGTGGTAGGCGTCAGCGTTCCAGGCAAAACCGGCGACCTCGCAGTAGATATGAGCCCCGCGCGCCTTGGCGTGCTCGTATTCCTCGAGCATCATCACGCCGGCACCGTCGCTGAGCACAAAGCCGTCGCGATCCTGATCCCAGGGGCGCGACGCCCGCTCGGGGTCGTCATTCCGGGTCGACAGCGCGCGCGCCGCCGCAAAGCCGCCGATCCCCAGTGGCGTCGTGGCCATCTCGGCTCCGCCGGCCACCATCGCATCCGCATCGCCATAGGCAATCATCCGAGCCGCATCGCCAATGTTGTGCGTCGCGGTCGCGCAGGCCGACACGATCGAGATGTTCGGGCCCTGCAGGTTGCGCATGATGGAGAGATTACCCGCCACCATGTTGATGATGGCGCTGGGCACGAAGAACGGCGAGATCTTGCGAGCACCGCCCTTGAGATAGGCGGCATAAGACCGTTCGATATACGGCAGGCCCCCAATGCCGGACCCAATCGCGACCCCGATGCGGTCCGCGTTTTCCTCGGTTACTTCCAGACCCGAGTCGTCCAGCGCCTGAATCCCCGCGGCCAGACCGTAGAGGACGAACGTGTCCATCTTCTTCTGGTCTTTCGTCGGAACATAGTCATTAGCGTCGAAGTCCCGCACGGCTCCGGAAATCTTGACCGGCATCTCCGATGCATCGAACACGTCGATGGGAGAGATGCCGCTCTTGCCGGCCTTGATGTTGGACCAGGCCTTGTCGATGGTAGAGCCGACCGGGGACACAATGCCCAGTCCGGTAATCACGACACGTCGCTTAGCCAATGATGTTCTCCTCGGAAAGACTGAAATACGCGCTCAACGAAACGACGAAGGGCCACTCTGCTCGCAGAGAGGCCCGTCCGCGTCCTGTTCGAGCGCCCAGGGGGGCGCCCAATCAGTCCTTCATGTGCTCGTTGATGTAGTCGATCGCCTGCTGCACGGTGGTGATCTTCTCCGCCTGCTCGTCCGGGATTTCCGTCTCGAACTCTTCTTCGAGCGCCATCACCAGTTCCACGGTGTCCAGCGAGTCGGCACCCAGGTCGTCGACAAAGGCGGCACTGTTGGTGACGTCCTCTTCCTTGACGCCCAGCTGCTCGACAACGATCTTCTTGACGCGTTCTTCAATGCTACTCATGGTTCAGAAATCCCCTTCCAATTGAGGCGGCTTCGTTTGAAGGTTCGCCATTCTAGAGAAAAGCCCGGCTGCGTTCCAGGGAGACGCGAACCTCTCGGGCCTGCGCGGGACCGAGGGCCCCGCGGGTTGATCAGTGCATGAACATCCCGCCGTTCACATGCAGTGTTTCGCCGGTGATGTAGCCCGCCTCCTCGGAGGCGAGAAAGCCCACGGCAGCCGCGATCTCATCCGGCGCGCCCAGGCGCCCCAGCGGGATCTGGCCCAGCAGGTGTTCCTTGGTCTCGTCCCCGAGTTCGCGGGTCATATCGGTATCGATGAAGCCCGGCGCGACCGTATTGACGGTGATGTTCCGGCTGCCCACCTCGCGCGCCAGCGAGCGGGCGAATCCCGCAAGCCCCGCCTTGGCCGCGGCGTAGTTCGTCTGGCCGGCATTGCCGGCGGAACCGACCACCGAGCCGATCAGAATGATCCGCCCGCGGCGCAGCTTCATCATGCCTTTCAGCAGGCGCTGCGTCAGCCGGGCGGCGGAGGACAGATTCGTGTTGATGATCGCATCCCACTCCTCGTCCTTCATCCGCATGAACAGGTTGTCGCGGGTAATGCCGGCATTGTTCACCAGCACCTCCACCGGTCCTTCCTGCTCCTGGATACCCGCCAGACCGGTCGCGACCGAATCGGCGTCCGTGACATCCATAGCGATACCGCGCCCGTTCCATTCGGACAACGCCTCGCTGATGCGCTGGGCGCCGGATTCGCTGGTCGCGGTTCCCACGACCTGCAGGCCCTGCTCCGCCAGACGACGGGCAATGGCCGCGCCAATGCCGCGGCTGGCCCCGGTCACCAGGGCCACTCGTTTGTTATCGGACATCATTCGCCTTCTGTAATTGGACGTACTGGGAATCGAGTGTAGAGGGTCAGCCGGCGCTCAGCCGGTTCACGGTGGCATCCAGGGTATCGCGATCGGCCACATCGAACAGTTCCAGCCCGCGATCGATCCGCTTGGCCAGGCCGGTCAGCACGCGCCCCGGTCCGCATTCTACCTGTACCGCAACACCCTGGCCGCGAAGCCCCTGTATGGTCTCCACCCAGCGGACCGGCCGGTAGAGCTGAGCGGCCAGATTGGCCTTGATCGCATCGGCCGTCTCGGCGGGCGCCGCGGTCACATTCTGCCAAACGGGGATTTGCGGGGCCGCAAAGCTCGTAGAGTCGAGAACCGACTGCAAACGCTCGGCGGCCGGGCGCATCAGCGCGCAATGGGACGGCACGGATACGGGCAGCTTGAGCGCCCGTTTCGCCCCGGCGTCCTTGGCCGCACCGACCGCTCGGTCGACCGCCGCGGCCGCCCCCGCGATCACCACCTGCCCGGGGGCATTCAGGTTGACGGCCTCCAGGACCCCGCCGCTCGCGTTGTCCGCACAGAGCTGCTCGACCGCAGCATCGTCGAGACCGAGAATCGCAGCCATTGCGCCCTCGCCCTCGGGCACGGCGGCCTGCATGGCGCGGGCACGTTCGGCCACCAGCCGCACGGCATCGGGGAAGCGCAGCACGCCGGCCGCGACCAGCGCGCTGTACTCGCCCAGGCTGTGGCCGGCCACAGCCGCGGGACGCGCGTCCGCCTGCTGCGTCAGCAGCCGCCAGGTGGCCACGCCGGCAGCGAGCATGACCGGCTGAGTCCATTCTGTCTGGTTCAGTTGTTCGACCGGACCGTGCTGGCACAGGCTCCAGAGGTCGGCATCGAGGCAGTCCGACGCCTCCTGGAAGGTATCGCGTACGACCGCGTGGTCGTCGCCCAGATCGGTGAGCATGCCGGTGGACTGGGAGCCCTGCCCCGGAAAGACTGCGGCCCAGGTAGTGGTCATTCGCTATTCATCTCGCGCGTAAAAAGCGGGCGTAGTGTAGGGCCACGGGAAACACTGATCAATGTACACGCTCGCCATCCTCCGCGAATGGCGGCCACTCGGCGACCGGCACGGAGCCCTGCCACGCCGAAAACCCCGTGTTGACTTGTGTTCGCGCGTGGCATCCGGATAATGTCGCCACCGAATTCAATACGCGAGGAACTGCATGGCGAAGGAAGACGAAATCGAGCTGGAAGGAACGGTAGTAGAGACCCTGCCGAATACGACGTTCCGGGTAGAGCTCGAAAACGGGCACACCATCACCGCCCACATCTCCGGCAAGATGCGCAAGCACTACATCCGCATCCTGCGTGGCGACAAGGTGATCGTGCAGATGACCCCCTACGACCTGACCAAGGGCCGTATCGTCTACCGCAACAAGTAGTTCCGCCCCGGGGGTTGCGGGGCCGCTCGTAAGACATAAGGGTCGGCCCCCCGAATGACGAAGCCCCGGCTGGACCGGGGCTTCGTGGTTTCTGCAGGCCGGGGTTTCGCTCAGGAGACAGCCGGCTCGCGGATATCGAGCTCCAGCCCGGATTCGCCCACCCGGACTACAACCTCGCCCCCCTGCGCCAGGCGCCCGAACAGCAACTCGTCGGCCAGCGGCTTCTTGATGTGCTCCTGCAGCGTACGCGCCATCGGACGCGCACCCATCTTCACGTCGTAGCCATGCTCGGCCAGCCAGGCACGGGCATCCGGCTCCACCGTCAGGTGCACCTTCTTCTCGTCCAGCTGGGCCTGCAACTGCGTCAAGAACTTGTCGACGACATTCAGGATGGTCGCCTCGTCCAGCGGACCGAACTGGATGGTGGCATCCAGGCGGTTGCGGAACTCCGGCGTGAAGGTCCGCTTGATCGCCTCCGTGGAATCGCTGGAGTGATCCTGCTGGGTAAAGCCCACCGACGGGCGGCTGGCCTGCTCCGCACCGGCATTCGTGGTCATCACCAGGATCACGTTGCGGAAGTCCACCTCGCGGCCATTGGCGTCCGTCAGCGTGCCGTGGTCCATCACCTGCAGCAGCACATTGAAGACATCCGGATGGGCCTTCTCGATCTCGTCCAGCAACAGCACCGAGTGCGGATGCTTGAGGATGGCATCGGTCAGCAGCCCTCCCTCGTCGTAGCCGACATATCCGGGCGGCGCCCCGATCAGGCGCGAGACCGTATGGCGCTCCATGTACTCGGACATGTCGAAGCGCGCCAGATGAATCCCCAGCTGCTGCGCCAGCTGACGCGTCACTTCGGTCTTCCCGACCCCGGTCGGCCCGGCGAACAGGAACGAACCGATCGGCTTGTCCATGTCGCCAAGCCCCGAACGCGCCATCTTGATCGAGGTTGCGAGCGTCCCGATCGCCTCGTCCTGGCCGAAGACGGTCATCTTCAGGTTGCGTTCGAGGTTGCGCAGCGTCTCCTTGTCGGAGCTGGAAACCGATTTCGGCGGGATGCGCGCGATCTTGGCCACGATCGTCTCGATATCCTGCACGCCGATGGTCTTCTTGCGCTGACTCATTGGCAGTAGCTGCCGGCTGGCACCGGCTTCGTCGATCAGGTCGATCGCCTTGTCCGGCAGAAACCGGTCGGTGATGTAGCGATCCGCCAGTTCCGCCGCGGCCCGCAGCGCCGGGCGCGTGAAGCGGACATTGTGGTGTGCCTCGAAGCGTGACTTCAGCCCCCGCAGGATCTGCTCGGTCTCGTCCACGGTCGGCTCCGGCACTTCGATTTTCTGGAAGCGACGGGCCAGGGCGCGGTCCTTCTCGAAAATGCCGCGATATTCCTGGTAGGTGGTCGAGCCGATGCACTTCAGCTCGCCCGAGGCGAGCATCGGCTTGATCAGGTTGGAGGCGTCCATCACCCCGCCGGAGGCGGCACCCGCACCGATGATGGTGTGGATCTCGTCGATGAACAGCACCGCGCCGGGTTCCTTCTTCAGCTGCGCCAGCACACCCTTCAGGCGCTTCTCGAAGTCACCGCGGTACTTGGTGCCCGCTACCAGCGCGCCCAGATCGAGCGCATAGACGGTCGCAGATTCGATCGCCTCGGGCACCTGTTCGTCGACGATACGGCGCGCCAGGCCCTCGGCGATCGCGGTCTTGCCGACACCGGCCTCGCCCACCAGCAGCGGGTTGTTCTTGCGTCGGCGGCAGAGGATCTGGATCGTGCGCTCGATCTCGTGGTCCCGCCCGATCAGCGGGTCGATCTCGTCCTTGCGCGCCTTCGCGTTGAGATTGGTCGCGTACAGCTGCAGCGCATTGGTCTTTTCCTCGCGCTCGCCCTCGACCTGCTCCGGCTGTGGGTCGTTCGGGTTCTGCTGGGCCCCCAGCTCGTCTTCGCCCACCTTGGAGATGCCGTGCGAGATGAAATTCACCACGTCCAGGCGGCTGATGTTTTGCTGTCCGAGCACGTAGAGGGCCTGGCTGTCCTGTTCGCCGAACAGCGCGACCAGCACGTTTGCCCCGGAGACCTCCTTGCGGCCACTGGACTGCACATGAAAGACCGCCCTTTGCAGGACCCGCTGGAACCCCAGGGTCGGCTGCGTCTCGCGTGAGTCATTCGGCGGGATGCGCGGGGTGTTCTCGTCAATGTACACCTCGAGCTCGTCGCGGATGCGGTCGAGGTCGCCCCCACAGGCGCGCAACACCGTCGCGGCACTAGGGTTTTGCGCGAGCGCCATCAGGAGGTGCTCCACGGTCACGAACTCGTGGCGCTTCTCTCGCGCTTCCTTGAAGACCATGTTCAGGCTGAATTCGAGTTCCTTGTCGAGCATGGGAGTCAGACCTCCTCCATCGAGCAAAGCAGTGGATGCTGGTGGCTACGGGCGTAATCGTTCACCTGTGCCACCTTCGTCTCGGCCACGTCCCGGGTATAGATGCCGCATACTCCCTTGCCGCGTGTATGCACGTGCAGCATCACCTGGGTGGCCTTTTCGCGATCCATACTGAAGAAGGTCTCCAGCACCTCGACCACGAACTCCATTGGCGTGAAGTCGTCGTTGAGCAGTACCACCTTGTACTGCCGCGGTGGCTTGAGCTCCGGCCTCGATTCTTCGACCGCGGTATTGCTGTCGTGATCGGGGATCTGGGGCTTTTTCTCACTCATCGGTCGAACTCACGCCTTCAGCGGTTTAGTCATGCCAGTTCGGCCATCCAGGGAAACACGAATCCAATGTCTCCCTGGCTCCTTAGGCCACGTTCATGGTCGTTCGGTTCCGGGCTCGGACCAAGTGCCCGCACCCGCTGTCGTTACATGTGCTTGATCAGGGCCTCGCCAAAGGCCGAGCAGCTCACCGGCTCGACGTTGTCCATCAGGCGCGCGAAGTCATAGGTCACCTCGCCCGCGCTGATCGCGCCGCCCATACCCTTCACCACCAGATCGGCGGCCTCGGGCCAGCCCAGGTGGCGCAGCATCATCTCGGCCGACAGGATCAGCGAGCCCGGATTGACCTTGTCCTGGCCGGCGTATTTCGGGGCGGTCCCGTGGGTCGCCTCGAACATCGCCGTGGTGTCGGACAGGTTGGCGCCGGGTGCGATCCCGATACCGCCAACCTGCGCGGCCAGCGCATCGGAGATGTAGTCGCCGTTCAGGTTGAGCGTGGCGATCACCGAGTAGTCCTCCGGGCGCAACAGGATCTGCTGCAGGAAGGCGTCCGCGATCACGTCCTTGATCACGATGTCGCGGCCGGTCTTCGGGTTCTTGAAGGTCTGCCACGGACCACCGTCCAGATCCTTCGCACCAAACTCCTCGCGCGCCAGTTCGTAGCCCCAAGCCTTGAACGAGCCCTCGGTGAATTTCATGATGTTGCCCTTGTGCACCAGCGTCACCGAGGGGCGATCGTTGTCGATCGCATACTCGATCGCCTTGCGCACCAGGCGCTTGGTGCCCTCGCTGGAGACCGGCTTCACGCCGATGCCGGCGGTATCCGGGAAGCGGATCTGGGTTACGCCCATTTCGTTTCGCAGGAAGTCGATGACCTTCTTCACCTCCGGCGTGCCGGATTCGAACTCGATGCCGGCGTAGATGTCCTCCGAGTTCTCGCGGAAGATCACCATGTCGGTCTTTTCCGGCTCCTTCAGCGGGCTCGGGGTGCCCTCGTAGTAGCGCACCGGGCGCAGGCAGACGAACAGGTCCAGCTTCTGGCGCAGCGCGACGTTAAGCGAACGAAAACCGCCGCCCACCGGGGTGGTCAGCGGGCCCTTGATGGACACGCGATAGTCCTTGACCGCCTCCAGGGTTTCATCCGGCAGCCCGGAGTCGTCGTCGTAGACCTGCGTGGCTTTCTCGCCCGCGTAGACCTCCATCCATTCGATCGCCTTCTGGCCACCGTAGGCCTTTTCCACGGCCGCATCGGTCACCCGGCGCATCACCGGCGTGATGTCCACACCGATCCCGTCCCCCTCGATAAAGGGGATGATCGGGCGTTCTGGCACCACCAGCTTGCCCTGCTCGTCGACGGTGATGCGTTCGCCCTTTTCCGGGACCTGAATGTGCTGGTAGGCCATGCAAACTCCTTGTGCGCAAGAATTGAAATCGTTCTCCCGGATTATACATACCCATCCGCCCCCGCCGAGGGGAACGTGGTCTCGAGAACGCCAGCAAGACGGGCCGCTGCGTTATCATTCACGGCATGACCGAACGCCTGCCCTGCCATATCACCGTCGCCGCCGTCATCGAGCGGGACGGGCGCTTCCTGTTCGTCGAGGAGACCGACGACGGCCGCCATGTACTGAACCAGCCGGCCGGCCATCTCGATGCCGAAGAAGACCTGGTCGAAGCGGTGATCCGCGAGGTCCGCGAAGAAACCTGTCTGGACTTCCAGCCGGAGGCCCTGCTTGGCTGCGACCTGCTCGCGCTGGCGAATGGCGCGGTGACGCTGCGCGTCGCGTTCTGCGGCACGGCAAGCGAGCCCAGCCATCCGCCGGCCCGCGATCCCGCCATCCATGCCCTCCACTGGCTGACACCGGATGAGGCGCGTCGCGGATGGCCGCTGCGCAGCCCGCTGGTCCTGCGCAGCATCCGCCGCTATCAGGACGGGATGCGCCTGCCGCTCGCGGCGGCCGGCTCACTGGTTCATGCGGAGGGGCCGTGAGCGGTCCCGATCGGGTCATCGTGGGCCTGTCGGGCGGGGTGGATTCGGCCGTGGCGGCCAGCCGCCTGCTGGAGGCCGGCTATCGCGTGGAAGGCCTGTTCATGAAGAACTGGGAGGATGACGACGACGCGGAATACTGCGCGGCCGAGGCCGACTACGAGATGGCCCGCGAGGTCGCGGACTGTCTCGAGATCCCCCTGCACAAGGCGAACTTCGCCGAGGACTATCGCCAGCGGGTGTTCCGCCACTTCCTGCACGAGTACGAGGCTGGCCGGACGCCGAATCCGGACATCCTGTGCAACCGCGAGATCAAGTTCCGCTCGTTCCTGGAGCACGCCCGGCAACTCGGTGCGCAATGGATCGCCACCGGCCATTATGCCCGCGTGCGCCACCTCCCTGACCACAGCGAACTGTGCATGGCGGCGGATGCCAACAAGGATCAGACCTATTTCCTGCACACCCTGACGCAGGAGCAGCTGCGCCCCGCGCTGTTCCCGCTGGGGGACATCCCCAAGGATCAGGTCCGGGCGCGTGCCCGCGAGCTGGGTCTGCCCAACCACGCCCGCAAGGATTCCACCGGCATCTGTTTCATCGGAGAACGTCGCTTCCGCGATTTTCTGGCGCAGTACCTGCGGGCGCCGGAGGGCGAGATGCGCACACCGGAAGGTCAGGTCGTGGGGCACCACCAGGGCCTGATGTTCTACACCCTGGGCCAGCGCCAGGGACTGGGCATCGGCGGGATCGACGGGTTTCCCGAGGCCCCCTGGTATGTCGTGGACAAGGACTTGGGAGGCAATCGGCTGATTGTCGCGCAGGACCCGCAGCATCCGCTGCTGATGAGTCCCGAGATCGAGACGGAGGCCGCCCACTGGATTCACCGCCCGCCCGAACCGGGACAGCCAGTCATGGCGCGTCTGCGTCATCGCCAGCCCTTGCAGCCCTGCCGGCTGGAATCCGTCGATGGGGACCGTCTACGCGTTCGCTTCGAAGCCCCTCAGCGTGCGGCCACGCCCGGTCAGTCGGCGGTTTTTTATGACGGCGACGTGTGTCTGGGGGGGGGCGTGATTGCCACCCGCCGCACACTCGCCAGTGAGTCAGAAGCCCCGGTTCCGGTATAGTAGGCGCGTTTTCCGTATCCACCCACTCACGCCTGCTCCGGGAGCCCTCCGGCTTGGACCGTAACGACCACAACCGCACCCTGGCGCTGGCCGCCCTCTTCCAATGCGCGAGTCTGGTCAAGGACCTGGCCTGGCGCGGCAGCTGCGACGAGTACGAATTCGAGATCCTGATCGGCAGCCTGTTCGCGTTCGACGCGGAGACGCCCGAGGATGTCTACCGCGGCGCCAGCAGCTTGCGCCCGGGCCTGGAGCGGGTGCAGAGCCAGCTGCAAAACGGCGGCAAGCCACCGGATATGGAGATCACCCGCTACGCGGTGGGCCTGATCTTTCTGGAGCGCAAGCTGCAAAAACGCCCGGACATGCTGCAAAAACTAGGCGACGGCCTGCAGGGTGCCCAGCGGCAGGTGGACTATTTCACCATCACGCACGAGAGCGTGATCGCGCGCCTGGCCGAGATCTACAAGGAGACCATTTCGGAGCTGGGCCCCCGGATCGTCGTCCAGGGCGAACAGAATCATCTTTCCAATCCCGAGATCGCCGCGCGCGTGCGCGCCCTGCTGCTGGCGGGCATCCGTGCCGCCGTGCTCTGGCGCCAGGCGGGTGGATCTCGGTGGAAGCTCCTTCTGGGCCGCAAGCGACTGATTCGCCAAGCGGACCACATCCTTCAACGACTGAACACCTGACAGCGGATAGCGCATCATGAGCCACGCAGAACCGAAAAAGACCGAAAACCTCTCTGCCGGCGGCCGCGAGTGCCGTTACGTGCCGATTACCGATGACCCGCGCGCCCGGGACCTGCCCTACGCGCTGAAGATCCTGCTCGAGAACCTGATGCGCTTCGAGGACGAGCGCACGGTCAGGCGCGCCGATATCGAGGCCCTGCTTGACTGGGACCCGAAGGCCGAGCCCACGCAGGAGATCGCCTTCCGCCCGGCCCGCGTACTGCTGCAGGACTTCACCGGTGTGCCCGCGGTCGTGGACCTGGCGGCCATGCGCGACGCGATGGAGGCCCTCGGCGGCGATCCCAAGAAGATCACGCCGCTGCAGCCGGCCGAACTGGTAATCGACCACTCGGTGCAGGTCGACGAGTATGGCAATGCGAACGCGATGAACCTGAACGCAGAGCTGGAATACTCCCGCAACCGCGAGCGCTACAGCTTCCTGAAGTGGGGCCAGCAGGCGTTCGATACCTTCAAGGTCGTCCCACCGGACACCGGGATCGTGCACCAGGTCAACCTTGAACACCTTGCGCGCACCGTGTTTGTCGAGGACCGTGAAGACGGTTCCTGTCTGGCCTACCCGGACACCCTGGTCGGCACCGACTCGCACACCACGATGATCAACGGCCTGGGCGTCCTGGGCTGGGGCGTCGGCGGCATCGAGGCCGAGGCCGCGATGCTCGGTCAGCCGATCTCCATGCTGATCCCGCAGGTAGTGGGTTTCCGCCTGACCGGCCGGCTGGCCGAAGGGGCCACCGCCACCGACCTCGTGCTGGTGATCGTCGAGATGCTGCGCAAGAAGGGCGTGGTCGGGAAGTTCGTCGAGTTCTTCGGGGACGGGCTGGCCGATCTGCCGCTGGCGGACCGCGCCACCATCGCCAACATGGCACCGGAATACGGCGCGACCTGCGGCATCTTCCCGATCGACGACGAGACCCTCGAGTACCTGCGCCTGACCGGCCGCGAGGCGGGCCATATCGAGTTCATCGAGGCCTATGCCAGGGCCCAGGGACTGTGGCGCAATGACAACGCCCCGGTGGCGCGCTACACCGACATGCTGGAACTCGACCTTGCGACGGTCGAGCCCAGCCTGGCCGGGCCCAAGCGCCCGCAGGACCGCATCGCCCTGAGCCAGGCCGGAGCCGAGATCAGCCGCCACCTGGACACCATGCTCAAGGAGCGCGACAGCGGCGCGGACGAGCCGGAGGAGGCCGAGCGCTTCGCGGCCGAGGGTGGTCATACCGCAGTCGGCGTTGAGCATCAGGCCGAAGAGCCGCGCCATACGGCCATCGAGATGAACGGCGAGACCTTCACCCTCGACCACGGCGACATCGTGATCGCGGCCATTACCTCCTGCACCAACACGTCGAACCCGTCGGTCATGCTGGGCGCCGGCCTGGTCGCCCGCAAGGCCCGCGAACGCGGCCTGCAGGTCAAGCCCTGGGTGAAGACCTCCCTGGCGCCCGGCTCCCGGGTGGTGACCGACTATCTGCAAAAGGCCGGGGTGCTCGAAGATCTCGAGGCGCTGGGTTTCCACGTGGTCGGTTATGGCTGCACGACCTGTATCGGCAACTCCGGACCGCTGCCCGAGCCGATCAGCGAGGCCATCATCAAGGATGACCTGATCGTCAGCTCCGTGCTCTCCGGCAACCGCAACTTCGAGGGGCGGATCCATTCCGAGGTGCAGATGAATTTCCTCGCCTCGCCGCCCTTGGTGGTCGCCTATGCGCTGGCCGGGCGCAGCACCCTGGATCTGTACAACGACCCGATCGGAGAGGACGCACAGGGCAACCCCGTGTTCCTGAAGGATGTCTGGCCAACCACCGAAGAGGTCAACGAAGCTGTGCAGGCGCATGTCGATGCCCAGAGCTTCACCAAGGCCTACGGTGATCTCTACAGCGGCGAGGATCGCTGGCGCAACTTGGAGGCCCCCACTGGGGACCGCTTCGAGTGGCAGGACGACTCCACCTACGTGCGCAACCCGCCCTATTTCGACGGCATGGGCATGACGCCCGAGCCGTTGACCGACATCCAGGGTGCCCGGGTGCTGGCCCTGCTGGGTGATTCGGTGACCACCGACCACATCTCCCCCGCCGGCTCCATTGCCAAGGACAGCCCGGCCGGACGTTACCTGGAAGAACAGGGCGTGAAGCCCGCAGACTTCAACTCCTATGGCTCGCGGCGCGGCAACCACGAGGTCATGATGCGCGGCACCTTTGCCAACGTGCGCCTGCGCAACCTGCTGGCTCCCGGCACGCAGGGGGGCGTCACGGTCCACCTGCCGGATGGCGACCAGATGTCCATCTATGACGCGGCCATGCAGTACAAGGAGCAGGACACGCCCCTGATCGTGATCGCCGGGCAAGAGTACGGCACCGGCTCCTCGCGCGACTGGGCGGCCAAGGGCACACTGCTGCTGGGCGTGAAGGCCGTGATCGTGGAGAGCTTCGAGCGCATCCACCGCTCCAACCTGGTGGGCATGGGTGTGCTGCCGCTGCAGTTCCTGGCGGGCGACAACGCGGCCAGTCTGGGGCTGACCGGTCGGGAGACGTTCTCGATCACCGGCGTGAACAACGGCGAGGCACGCGAGGCCACCGTCACCGCCGTGGCCGATGACGGCGAGCGCACGACCTTCAACGTCCGTGTGCGGCTGGATACCCCGCAGGAGATCGACTACTACCGCCACGGGGGCATCCTGCCCTACGTGTTGCGCCAACTGGCGCAATGAGACTAAGGTCACAGCATGACGCGTCGGGTATCCATAGAGGACGTGAGGTCCGGCAATACACTGGCGACTGCGGTTTATGACCGCTCGGGCAGGCTGCTGATCCCCGCTGGCATGGTCCTCCAGGACAAGCAGATTCGAGTACTGCTGTCCTGGGGAATCACAGCGGTTGAAGTGCTCGACGAGGGTGCCGACGACGTCTCCATGTCGTCCCCGCACGAGCCTGATGAGCCCCCCGCCACCGAGCCCACCCCAGAGATAGAGGCCCGCGCCGACGAGATCCTGGCCGAGCGTTTTCAGCATTGCTCGATCGAGGATCACCCCATGTCTGGCATCTACCTTCTGGCGCGGAAAGCCCTGCTGGATGACCTGTGCCGCTACGCACCGAGAAGGCAGAGTGAACAGGCATGACCGTTGACGAGTTCCTCGCCACCGACGATGCCCTGTGCAGCTTCTCCGGAAGCTACAACACCATCTTCACGCGCCTGAGCGACCCGACGGCCAACGTCGCGGCCATCACCGAGGCTGTGGAACTGGACCCCACGATCGCGGCCAAGACGCTCAAGGTGGCGAACTCCTCGCTCTATGGCTTCCCGGAACCGATCGACACCCTGCACAGGGCCGTCTCCATCATCGGCCTGCAGCAGATGCGCCAGATCGTGATATCGACGGTCGTGATCGAACACTTTCGCGGCGTGCCGGTGATCGGCGTGGACATGGAGTCCTTCTGGCGGCACAGCCTGGCCGTCGGCGTTCTGAGCCGCTCGATCGCGCGATTCCGGCGCGAGGCCAACATCGAACGGCTTTATCTCTACGGGATCATGCATGACCTGGGACGTCTGCTGATGTTCCTGCATCTGTCCAGTCGCACCGAGGAGCTGATCAATATCCGCGAGCGCGAACGCATGCTGCTGTTCGAAGCGGAAACCGAATTTCTCGGCTTCGACCATGCCGCCATTGGCGCGGAATTGATGGAGCGCTGGGGCATGTCACCGGCACAGGTGGAGGCCACCCGTTTCCACCATGCGCCGGGTGACGCACAGGCCTTCCCGGTCGAGACCGCGATCGTCCATGTGGCGGACAGCATCGCCAACGCCTTGCGGCTGGGCTCGTCTGGCGAACGCTTCGTTCCGCCCGTGGAAGCAGAGACCTTCGACCGCATTGGTCTGGAAATGGAGACCTACGAGGCCGTGATCGGCGATGCCCGGAAACAGCTCGGACAGATGCAGGCGATCCTGCTGGACTGACGAGGGACGGATGAGCGCACGGATGCAGGTAAAGGACGACCCGGCATGAGCCCTTCGTACAAAACGCCTGAAGAGGTCAATGCGCTGCATGAGCGCATCCGTTTCCTCGAGGAAGCGCTGGAGGCGAACGCCTACGCGATGGACGTGCTCGCCTCGACTACCGCGATCTTTGGCGACACCGACCGCAATCGCAGCCCAGACCTGATCATCCAGAGCAGTCTGGAATCCATCCGGCGTCTGCTGCCGGCCCGCGACATGGCCGTCTACATCCTCGACGGCGAGTCTTCGTTTGATCTCGCCTATCAACAGCATCCTCAGGAGGCTGAATACGACCTCGCGGATGCCGTCGAGGATCTGATTCAGGAAGGCACTTTCTCCTGGGCGCTGCATCAGAATCATCCGGTCTGCCTGCCTTCACGCTTCGACGGCGAGAACGTGCTGCTCCATGTCATCTCGACCCGGACCCGCATTCGCGGCATGTTTGCCGCCCGCTTTCGCCAGAACGACCTCCAGCGCCACGAGATGACCCTCTCGACCCTGACGATGGTCCTGTTCAATACCGCCTATGCCCTCGAGAGCGCCGACCTGTTCCAGATGATGGACCGGCGCCAGAAGGCCTTGCAGCGGATTACCGAGCACCAGTCACGCGAACTGCTTCATCACCAGTCCCACGACTCGCTGACCAACCTCCCCAACCGGATGCTGTTCAGTGACCGTCTGTCCCAAGCCATTACCCGCCATCAGGGAACCGATCATCACATCGCGTTGATCCTGCTGGATCTGGACAACTTCAAGCGCCTGAACGACTCGCTCGGCCATCGCGCCGGCGACGAGCTGATCCGCAAGGTGGCACAGGATCTCGGAAAGCTGCTGGATCGCAGCCACGACCGATCGGGGCGTCCCTTGCGCGCGACCCTGTCGCGCCTGGGGGGCGACGAGTTCGGCATCCTGGTCGAGGATCTACAGGGTCTCGAGGGCTGCGTGCGACTGGTCACCGACGTCGTGCGCACGACCGCGGTCGAACGTACGATCTTTGATCGGCCCGTGGTGACCAGCGCCTCCTGCGGGATCGCCGTGTTTCCCTACGACGGGGAAGACTCTGATGTCCTGCTCAGCAACGCCGATGCGGCCATGTACGAGGCCAAGCAACGTGGCCGCAACGGCTTCCGCTTCTACACCCAGGACCTGAATTCCCGCACCTTTCGCCATTTCGAGCTGGAAAAGGAACTGGGGACCGCCATTGAGCAAGATCAACTGGTCCTGCACTACCAGCCAAAGGTCGACCTGCATACCGGCGATATCCTCGGCGCAGAGGCGCTGATCCGCTGGCAGCACCCGAAGCTTGGGCTGTTGCCCCCCAGCCACTTCATCGAGCTGGCGGAGGACATGACCCTGATCGAGGCCATTGGGGAGTGGGTGCTGCGCCAGGTCTGCCAGGACCTCAAGCGGCTGCCCTCGCAGGGCCGGGATCACGCCTTCCGTGTCGCCATTAACGTCTCCGCACGGCAGCTTCGCCATCCCGACCTCGCCGGAGACTTTCACGCCATCCTGCAGGCCGCGAATGTCGCGCCCGAGTGCATCGAGCTGGAACTGACCGAAACCACCATCATGGATGACCCGAAGGGTGCCGCCCGCATGTTCGAGCGCCTGCGCAAGATCGGTATGCGGCTGGCCGTGGACGATTTCGGTACCGGCCATGCCTCGCTGATTCAGCTGAAGAAGCTGCCAGCGGACACCCTCAAGATCGACCGTTCCTTCGTCCAGGACCTCGAACGCAGCGACGGCGACGCGCGGATTGTTCAGGCCATCATCCAGATGGCGCATACCCTGGGGCTGAACATCATCGCCGAAGGCGTCGAAACCGAACGCCAGGCCGAAATCCTGCGCGAATTCGGCTGCAACGAGGCACAGGGCTATTTCTTTGCGCACCCCATGCCCTTCAATGACTTCCACACCCTGCTGCAGGACCGGACCCGCCTCCCGTGGGCCGGATAAGCCTTACCCGCCGGCACCCTCCGGGCCCGTCAACTTCGCCGGATCCAGCAGTACCTGCAGCCGCTCGCGCGGGATATCCGTGTGCTCCGCCGCAACGTCCAGGATGGGCCGCCCGGTGGCATAGGCCTCCTTGGCGATGCGCGCCCCCGCCTCGTAGCCGATCTCGGCGTTCAGGGCCGTGACCAGGATCGGGTTGCGATCCAGCGCGGCCCGCAGGTTGTCCTCGTTCACGGTGAAGCCCGCGATCGCCCGATCCGACAGATGGGTAGAGGCCCGTGCCAGCAGACCGATCTGACTCAACAGATTGTCGGCAATCAGCGGGAGGCCGACGTTCAGCTGGAAATTGCCCGCGGCGCCGGCGGCGGTGATCGCCGCATCCAGGCCGATCACCTGTTGCGAGGCCATAATCACGGCCTCCGGGATTACCGGGTTCACTTTGCCCGGCATGATCGAGCTGCCTGGTTGCAGGGCCGGCAAGGCAATCTCGCCCAGCCCCGCCAGGGGGCCCGAGTTCATCCAGCGCAGATCGTTCGCGATCTTGGTGAGCCCGACGGCCACCGTGCGCAACTGCCCGGAAAGCTCCACCGCACTGTCCTGACTGGCCAGTGCCGCAAAACCGTTACCCTCGTGCACAAACGGCAGGCCGGTTCGCTCGGCCAGGCGCCCTGTTACACGCGCGCCGAAGGCCGGCGGTGCATTGATGCCGGTGCCCACTGCAGTCGCGCCAATGGCCAGACGCTGGATGCGCACACGGGTGTGCTCCAGGCGATCCAGGTCCAGTTCCAGTTGGGTACGCCAGCCGGAGAGTTCCTGCCCCATCGTCACGGGCATCGCATCCATCAAGTGCGTACGCCCGGTCTTGACTAGCGCCCCCACATCGCGCTCGCGGCGGGCGATCGTGGCAATCAAGTGGCGCAGCGCAGGGACCAGTTCCTCCTCCAGCGCCAGCGCCGCAGATACATGCAACGCGGTCGGGATCACGTCGTTGGAGCTCTGCGAGCGATTGACATGATCGTTCGGATGGACCGGTTCCTCACTACCCGATGCGATCCGCGCGAGCACCTCGTTCATGTTCATGTTGGTGCTGGTGCCCGACCCCGTCTGATAGACGTCAACCGGGAAGGCGTCCGCATGCTCGCCCGCCGCGACCGCCTCGGCCGCCGCCACAATCGCGCTGGCCACACCGTCCGGGAGCTGCCCCAGTTCCTGGTTGGCCTCCGCACAGGCCGCCTTGGTCAGCGCAAGGGCCCGAATGAACGCCTGCGGCATGGGCCGGCCGGCAATCTGAAAGTTGTCGATGGCGCGTTGGGTCTGGGCGCCCCACAGGGCATCCCTGGGGACTTCCACCGGTCCGAGGCTGTCCTGCTCCTGGCGGGTCGGGGACTTCGACATGCACTCCTCCAAATGATCGGGCGTAGCTTTGTATTATACTGCGCCGCGTCAATCGACCGTCCGCAGAGCGCATGCCCCACGCGCCCTGCGGACCCACCCATTCCGACTCGAGTGCATCATGTCCCTGAGCCCCCTGTCCGCGATCAGTCCCGTCGATGGCCGCTACGCCCGGCACACCCGCGACCTGGCCCCCTATTTTTCCGAACAGGGTCTGATGCAGGCCCGGGTACGGGTGGAGATTGCGTGGCTCAAGGCCCTGGCGGCGGAGCCCGCTATCCCCGAGGTCCCGCCGCTAACCGCAGAGGCGGAGGCGTTCCTGGACGAGATTGCCCTGGAATTTGACGAGGTCGCCGGCACCCGGGTGAAGGAGATTGAGGCCACGACCAATCACGACGTCAAGGCTATCGAGTACTACATCAAGGAGCAGATGCGCGACCGGACCGATCTGCAAAGCCAGATCGAGTTCGTGCACTTCGCCTGCACCTCCGAGGACATCAACAACCTCGCCTACGGGGTGATGGTCCGCGAGGCGCGCAATCACGTGATGCTGCCGGCGCTCGATGCCGTGCTGGAGCCGCTGCGCGAGCTCGCTCGGCGCTTCGCCGATCAGCCCCTGCTGGCCCGGACCCACGGTCAGCCGGCCTCGCCCACGACCATGGGCAAGGAACTGGCCAACGTGGTCCACCGTCTGGAGCGGCAGCGCGCCGCAATCGCCGCCAACGAATGCCTGGGCAAGATCAACGGTGCGGTGGGTAACTTCAATGCCCACTACGCGGCCTACCCGGAAGTGGATTGGCCATCGCTTTCGCGGCGCATGGTGGAGAGCCTCGGGCTAGCCCCCAATACCCACACCACCCAGATCGAACCGCACGACTTCCTGGCCGAGCTGTTTCACGCCTTCATGCGTCTGAACACGATCCTGCTGGATGCCTCGCGCGACATCTGGGGCTACATCTCGCTGGGTTACTTCAAGCAGAAGGTCGTGGCCGGCGAGGTCGGGTCCTCGACCATGCCGCACAAGGTCAACCCGATCGACTTCGAGAACGCGGAAGGCAACCTCGGTCTCGCCAATGCCGTATTCGATCACCTGGCGAGCAAGCTCCCGGTCTCGCGCTTTCAGCGTGACCTGACCGACTCGACCGTGCTGCGCAACATCGGCATGGGCTTCGCCTGGTCGCTGATCGCCTACAAGGCCTTCCAGCGCGGTCTGGGCAAGCTGGAGATCGAACCCGGCCGCCTGGACGAGGATCTCGACCAGAACTGGGAGGTGCTGGGCGAGGCTGTGCAGACGGTGATGCGCCGTTACGGGATCGATTCTCCCTACGAGAAGCTGAAAGCGCTGACCCGTGGCCAGCGCATTACGCCGCAGGCGCTGGCCGAATTCATCGACGGCCTGGAGATCCCGGACGAGGCGAAACAGAGCCTGCGCAAGCTGACCCCGGGCCGCTACACGGGGATCGCCAGCCAGCTGGCGCGCGACGAGTAACGCGTTGCCAGCCTACGACCCGAATCAGGCCCTGGAGCTGCTGGGCGGGCTCTCACCGGCGGAGTTTCTCCGGGACTACTGGCAACAAAAGCCTCTGCTGGTGCGCGGCGCAATATCGGGCTTTTCCAACCCCATCGAGCCCGACGACCTGGCCGGACTCGCCTGTGATCCGGATGCCGGCGCCCGGCTCGTACTCGGCCACACTGACCACGGCGACTGGGAAGTCGAATACGGCCCGTTCGAAGAAGATCACTTCGCCTCCCTGCCCGATCGCGCCTGGACCCTGCTGGTCAGTGACGTCGAGCGCTTCTGGCCCGAGGGGCGGGACTTCCTGGCCCGGTTCGACTTTGTCCCGCGCTGGCGCCGCGACGATCTGATGATCTCCTACGCAGCACCCGAGGGGTCGGTCGGGCCCCATGTCGATGCCTACGATGTCTTTCTCTTTCAGGCGGCCGGGCGTCGGCGCTGGCAGATCCAGTCGCCACCGGGACCGCTGGACTGCCACGACGACCTACCGCTGGCGATCCTGCGCGAGTTCGAGCCAAGCGAGAGCTGGGATCTTGAACCCGGTGACCTGCTCTACCTGCCCCCCAACCTGCCCCACTACGGCCTCTCCCTGGATGATCAGTGCATGACCTGGTCGGTCGGCTTTCGTGCCCCGACCTACCTCGATCTGCTGACCGGGTTCCTGGAAGAACGGGCCAACCGGGTCGGCGAAGCGCCCCGATACAGCGATCCCCAGCGCCCGGTGTCCGCCTACGCGAGCGAACTGCCGTCACACGACCGAACCCGGCTGCGCGGCATCCTGCGCGAGATGCTCGCCGCCGACGACACGGAACTGGATGCCTTCCTCGGGCGCGTACTGAGCCGGCCTGCGGGGAACGTCGAACTGCATCCCGGAGATCCTCTCGCCGCAGCGAGGGCGTGCCGTATTCACCCGGGTATTCGGCGCCACTGGCTGAAGACGCCGACGGGGCCGGTCCTCTGCGCCGCCGGGCACAGCTACCCGGCCGACACCCTGTCGCCGGACCAACTGGAGCAGCTGTGCGCTACGGAGACCCTCGATCCGCGGCACTGGGAACACCAATGGCCGGAGATTCACGAAATGCTTCGCGACGGCCTGGAGGAAGGCTGGCTGGAGCCCGCTGAGGACTCCACGCAGACCTGAGGCCCGGACATTCAGGCACAGGCCCGCAGGCAGGGCTCCGCCGCACGCTCGATCAGCTCCGGTCCGGCATCCGGCCGATGTGCACCCTCGGTCAGGATGCGCCGCCACTGGCGCGCCCCCGGCTCGCCGTGAAACAGACCCAGCACATGCCGTGTCAGCCGTGCCAGCGGGACGCCCTCGGCGCGCATCTCGCGGGCCATGTCGATCAGACCCTGCAGCACGGCCTCGCGTGTCACCGTCCCGGGCTCGTCGAAATAAAGCTGGTCGACCTCGGACAGCACCCACGGCTGGTGGTAGGCCAGTCGCCCGAACATCACCCCGTCCACCCGCTCGAGATAGCCGTGCGCCGCGCGGACATTGTCCAGGCCGCCATTCAGCACGATGGTCAGTTCCGGAAACTCCGCCTTCAGACGGAACACGCGCTCGTAGTCCAGTGGCGGAACATCGCGGTTGTCCTTGGGGCTCAGGCCTTGCAGCCACGCCTTGCGGGCATGCACGATGAATTGCTGGCAGCCGCCCCGCGCCACAGTTTCGACAAACGTGCGCAGATCGGCCTCGGAATCCTGTTCGTCAATCCCGATACGATGCTTGACGGTCACCGGAACGTCGACCGCATCCTGCATCGCGCGCACCATTTCGGCCACCCGCTCCGGTTGCGCCATCAGGCAGGCGCCGAACGTGCCCGACTGCACGCGGTCGGAGGGGCAGCCGACGTTCAGGTTGATCTCGTCAAAGCCTCGCTCTGCCGCGATGCGGGCGGCCTGAGCGAGCGTGTCGGGATCCGATCCACCTAGCTGCAGCGCCAGCGGGTGTTCCGCCGCGACATGGCCCAGCAGCCGGTCGCGATCACCGTGAATCACCGCGTTGGCGTGTACCATCTCGGTGTACAACAGAGGGCGCCGGGTCAGCAGCCGATGGAAACGCCGGCACCAGGAGTCGGTCCAGTCCATCATCGGCGCCACCGAAAAACGCGGATCGGGAAACCGCAACGGTTCAGTCACGGCGCCGCCCGCCCTGCGGGTGGTGCCCGGAATGCCAAGGGATAAATACGCATGTCGGAAAACGAAACGCCGGAAACCTTTCTGGACAGTGTCTCACACATGGTCGATCGCGCCATGCATTTCCTCGAGTTGCCCGAAGGTGCGATGGATGCCATCAAGGCCTGCGACTCGGTCATCCAGGTGAGCTTTCCGATCCGCTTTCGCGACCGCATCGAGGTCTTTACCGGCTGGCGTGCCGTGCACTCCTCCCACCGTTTGCCGGTGAAGGGGGGACTGCGATTCTCCCCCACCATGGACCAGGGACATGCGGAGGCCCTGGCCGCCCTGATGACCTACAAATGCGCGATCGTGGATATCCCGTTTGGGGGTTCCAAGGGCGGGTTGCGCATCGATCCGCGCAAGTATGACGAGTGGGAGATGGAGCGGATCACCCGTCGTTCCGCCCACGAACTGATCCAGCGCGACTACATCAGTCCCGCGCAGAACGTGCCCGCCCCGGACGTCGGGACCTCGCAGCGCGAGATGGCGTGGATCATGGAGACCTATCGCGAACGCCACCCTGAAGACGTCAACCACAGCGCCGCCGTGACCGGCAAGCCCGTCGACCTGGGCGGCATGCGCGGTCGTCTGGAGGCCACCGGGCGCGGCGTTCAGTACGCCCTGCAGGCCTTCTTCCGCGAGGGCAATGCCGCGCGCGAAGCCGGGCTGGAAGGCGGCCTGGGCGACCAGCGCATCATCGTTCAGGGCTTCGGCAATGTAGGCTATCACGCCGCCCATTTCCTGCAGAACGACGACCACGCCAAAATCGTCGGGGTGATCAAGAGTGATGGCGGGGTCTATTGCGAGGACGGGATCGATGTCGACGCCCTGAACGACTACGTACGCCGCTCCGGGACCATGGAAGGCTTCGCCGGCGTGGAATTCGAGCGCAATGGCAACCGGATCATGGAACGCGAATGTGACATCCTGATTCCGGCGGCACTCGAGGGCGCGATCCATCGCGAGAATGCGCCCAACATCCAGGCCCGACTGATCGCGGAGGCCGCGAACGGCCCGGTGACCTTCGAGGCCGACCAGATCCTGCAGGACCGCGGCATTACCATCCTGCCGGATGTCTTCGTCAACGCCGGCGGGGTCGTGGTCTCGTACTTCGAGTGGGTGCGCAATCTCGCCCACATGCGCTTCGGACGGCTCGAGCGGCGCTATGACCAGTCCCAGGGCCAGCATCTGGTCACCGCGATCGAGATGTCCACGGACCACAAGCTGCCGGACTGGATACGCGAATCCATCGTGCGCGGCGCAGAGGAGATCGACCTGGTCCGCTCCGGCCTCGATGACACCATGCGCGAGGCCTTCAGCGAGATGTACGAGACCCGCGAGGTGGAGAGCAATGGAGCGGTGCTGGATTACCGTACTGCGGCCTACCTGATTGCCCTGCGCAAGATCGTGCGGGCCCGCAGTGACCTGAGTCTGATCTGACGCACATCCGGGCGCCTGCGTAGACCGGCGGCCGGCTCAGCCCCGCTCGGCCTCCGACGCCAGCAGTTCCTGCAACCAGTGACCACCGCGGTCCGCCTTGGTACTGAGATAGCGCAAGTTGTGGGGGTTGAGCGTGCCGTGGACGGGCTCGCGGGCCACCACCTGGATGCCCCCGGCGCGCAGCGCCTCGATCTTCGCGGGGTTGTTGGTCAGCACACGCACCGTGTCGATGCCGAGAAATTCCAGCATCTCCACGGCCGCATCGTAACGGCGTCCATCGGCCTCGAACCCCAGCTGGCAGTCGGAGTCAATCGTGTCCAGACCCGCCGTTTGCATGGTGTAGGCGCGCAGCTTGTTGGCCAGGCCGATGCCCCGCCCTTCCTGGGCCAGATACAGCAGCACCCCGCCACCACTCTCGTTGATCGTCTTCACACCGAGACGCAACTGATCGCCGCAGTCACAGCGCAGGCTGCCAAACAGATCGCCCGTCAGGCAGGCCGAATGCAGCCGTACCGGGACGGCCTCCGGCCATTCGTTCGGCTCGCCGATGACCACCGCCACGTGTTCCAGGATCCCGTTCCCCTCCCGGAACAGCATGAAGCGCGTCACCGGGGCATCGGCCAGGGGTACCGGGGCCTCGCTCACGTAGGCCAGTTCCAGGCGTGGGTGATGTGCGACCGCTCGTGCCTCGCGCTCGTCCACGTCCAGGAACATCCCGTCGGCCAGCGCCGAGTGGATGGCCTCGGGTACGGGTTCGGGCACGCGCGCCGATACGACGGCCGGCAGCAGACGACCGGCGCGGGCCAGCTCCAGCGCCGCGACTTCCGCGGGCTCGGCGGGCCGAACGTCCGCCTGGTCCAGCGCGTGGGTCGGGTGCTCGCCCTCGTTAGAGGCCTCAGGCGCACTGGCCAGGGTAAACAGTGCCTCTGGGTCCGTTCCGGGCGCAAACTCCAGCGCCACGCCTTCCCATCCCTCGGCCAGTGGTTGCGGCCAGCCCATTGCGGACGCGCGGTGGGGCGTTAGAATCAGACGGGGGCGGCCGCCGGTCATATGCGTCAGGCGATCCAGCAACACCGGGGTCAGACCTTCAACGGCAGCAACCAGTACGCTGGACTGCTCGCCGCTCAGCAAAACAGGATGGCCCCGGCGAAGGTCGAAAATCCCACGATCGGCGTTGTGCATCAGGTCCTTCCCAATGGAGTTTTTCTTATGACCAGCCCGCAGGACGCGAATTCCACTCTGTCCAGCCGTGACCCGTCACCCCTGTCGTCTCCCCCAAGCCTATCGCATGTGCCCCTAAAGGGTCGCGAAACCCGGGTTTTCCAGGCATGACCGCCTATCCGGTGACCGAGGAAGAGGCCTGGCGCTGGCTGCTGGCCCAGCGTGCCGATCCGGGCTGCTGCCCCCTGCCCGGCCCCCTTGCCCCGGCTGCGCACGACCTGCTGGAGCTCTACGGCCCGATCATCGAGGCGCAGAGCATCACCGTCGCGCAACTGGGCCAGAGCCTGGACGGCCGCATCGCCACTCAGAGCGGGCACTCCCAGTATGTAACCGGCCCCGAGGACATCGAGCACCTGCACCGCTTGCGTGCGTTGGTGGACGGCGTCGTAGTGGGTGCCGGCACCGTAGTCGCCGACGACCCGCGTCTCACCGTCCGCAAGGCCGAGGGCGTCCATCCGGTGCGGGTCATCCTCGACCCGGATGGACGAATCCGGTCCAGTGCCCGCGTCTTCCAGGACGGCGAGGTGAAAACGCTGGTCCTTCACGCCGAGGGCCACGGCCCCTGCGACATGCCCGGCCACGTCGAATGCATGGAGATGCCCGTCGATGCCGATGGCCGCTTTGCGCCGCCCGAGCTCCGCGACCGCCTGGCGGCCGAGCATGGGCTGCATCGACTGCTGGTCGAGGGCGGAGGCCGGACGGTGTCGCGCTTTCTCGCCAGTGACACTCTCGATCGCCTTCATCTGACGATCGCACCGATGCTGATCGGCTCCGGGCGCCACGGCATCACCCTGCCCGAGATCGACACCCTCGATCAGGCCCTGCGCCCACCCTGCCGGATCTTTCGACTGGGTGGCGACACCCTCTACGACCTGGACCTGCGCAGCAAGCCCTGAGCCCTTCGGGGCCGCTCGCTGCGATTGTTAAAGGGCCTCAGGCGAGGTTGTCGCGGATCGCGCGGGAGACCGCGTCCAGCTCCGCCGGGACCTTGGTCGGCTGCACCACACTCTGCGCGATGGCCGTGTCGGGGTCCTTCAGGCCGTTACCCGTGAGGGTGCACACCACGGTGGAACCCTCCCGAATCTTGCCCTCGCGGATATCGCGCAGGGCGCCGGCCAGCGACGCCGCCGAGGCGGGCTCGCAGAACACGCCTTCCTTCTCGGCCAGGAGCTTCTGCGCGGCCAGGATCTCGTCGTCCTGGCACTCGTCGAACCAGCCGCTGGATTCCTCGCGCACCTTCCAGGCCATGTCCCAGGACTGTGGGTGCCCAATGCGGATCGCAGTGGCCACGGTGTCCGGATCGTCGACCATTGCGCCGCGCATGAAGGGCGCGGAGCCGGCCGCCTGATAGCCGACCATGTGCGGGCGGTTACCCACCATGCCACCACCGGCGTACTTGCAGTGGCCCTTGCAATAGGAGCAGGCATCCGTCACGTCGTCGCTGCTCTTGGCGGCCATTTCGCTGTAGCCGATCCAGTGCGCGGTGATGTTGCCCGCATTGCCCACCGGCAGACAGTGATAATCCGGGGCGCGGCCCAGTTCCTCGACGATCTCGAAGGCCGCGGTCTTCTGGCCCTGCAGGCGATACGGATTGACCGAGTTCACCAGGGTCACCGGCGTGTTGGAGGCGACCTCCTTCACCAGCCGCATGCCATCGTCGAAGTTGCCCTCGATCTGGATCACGGTGGCGCCGTGCATCATCGCCTGGGCCAGCTTGCCCATCGCGATCTTGCCATCGGGGATGACGACGAATGCCGTGATCCCGGCGCGTGCCGCATAGGCGGCCGCCGCGGCGGAGGTGTTACCGGTGGAGGCGCAGACAATCGCGCGCGAGCCTTCTTCCACGGCCTTGGTGACCGCCATGGTCATGCCGCGGTCCTTGAACGAGCCGGTCGGGTTCAGGCCCTCGAACTTCACGTAAATCTCGACCTCGCGCGCCAGGTCCCGCGGGATATTGTTCAGGCGGATCAGCGGTGTGTTGCCCTCACCCAGGGAGATAATGCGCGTGTCGTCGTGCACCGGCAGGCGGTCACGGTAACGTTCGATCAGTCCGGTATAGCGATGTCCAAAGGCCATGGTGTTCTCTTTAGCGTGTTGCGCAGGAAACTCGGAGCCTAGCGGCCCAGCGCTTCCATGCGGATACGAGTAATCGGGGTTAGCAGGTGATCCAGCGCCTCGAGCGCGGCGATCGCCTCGTTCATCGCGCCCTCGCGGACCTTGTGCGTCAGCATGATGATCGTGGCCTCGCCGCGCTCCGCATCCGGCTCGCGTTGCAGGATCGCCTCGATACTGATGCCGTGCTCGCCCAGGATACGGGTGATATCGGCCAGCACGCCCGGACGGTCCTGGGTACGCAGGCGCAGATAAAAGGACGTCTCCACCTCGGACAGATCCAGCACCGGCTTGTCCGACAGGGCATCCGGCTGGAAGGCGAGATGCGGGACCCGGTTCTCGGGGTCCGTGGTCAGGGCGCGCACGACGTCGACCAGATCGGCCACCACCGCCGAGGCGGTGGCCTCGGCACCGGCACCCGCGCCGTAGTACAGCGTCGGGCCCACCGCGTCGGCATTGACCAGCACCGCGTTCATCACGCCGTCGACGTTGGCGATCAGCCGGCGCTCCGGGATCAGGGTCGGGTGCACGCGCAGTTCGTAGCCCTTGTCGGTGCGCCGGGCAATCCCCAGATGCTTGATGCGGTAGCCCAGTTCGGCGGCGAAACCGACGTCCTCGCGGGTGATATTGCTGATGCCCTCGACCGCAACCCGGTCGAACTGCAGCGGGATACCGAAGGCGATGGACGCCAGGATCGCCAGCTTGTGGGCGGCATCGATGCCCTCCACGTCGAAGGTCGGGTCGGCCTCGGCATAACCGAGCGCCTGGGCTTCGGCGAGCACATCGTCGAAGTCGCGGCCCTTGTCACGCATCTCCGTCAGGATGAAGTTGCCGGTCCCATTGATGATCCCGGCGAGCCACTCGATCTGGTTGCCGGCCAGGCCCTCGCGGATGGCCTTGATGATCGGGATGCCCCCGGCCACCGCGGCCTCGAACGCGACCATCACGCCCTTCTCCTGGGCGCGCTGGAAGATGGTGTTGCCGTGCAGTGCGATCAGGGCCTTGTTCGCGGTGACTACGTGCTTGCCGGCGTCGATCGCAGCCAGCACCAGGTTCAGCGCCGGGTCGGTGCCGCCCATCAGTTCGACGACGACCTCAACCTCCGGGTCGTTGACGACCGCCGCGGGGTCCGTGGTCAGGCGGACCTGCGAACAGTCGCAGTCGCGCTCGCGTTCGATATCACGCGCAGCGGCCGCGACCACCTGGATATCACGGCCAGCCCGGCGCGCGATCTCGATTCCGTTACGGTCCAGCACATTGACAGTGCCACAGCCAACCGTGCCCAGCCCCAGGATTCCAATCTTTACCGGCGTCATAAAAGCCTTGTCTTGTCTGCGTGCGGGCGCTACCGCCCGAATGAGTGCTTGATTGCTATTCGCCCCGAGCCGGCTCGGTCGGCTCGACGGTGGCATCCGCCAGGATCGAGTCCGCGCGGAACATGGCCCTGATCCCGCGCAGGGCCTGCCGCGTGCGCTGTTCGTTCTCGATCAGGCTGAAGCGCACGAAGTCGTCGCCGTAGTTGCCGAAACCAACGCCCGGCGAGACCGCGACCTTGGCGTCCCGCAACAGCTTCTTGGCGAACTCGAGCGACCCCATCTCGCGATAGGCCTCCGGGATCGGCGCCCAGACGAACATGGTCGCCTTCGGCTTCTCCACATGCCAGCCCAGCTTGCCGAGCCCCTCGCACAGCACGTCGCGGCGAGAACGATAAAGCTCGCGAATCTCGTCGACGCAGTCCTGCGGACCCTCCAGCGCGGCGATCGCGGCGACCTGGATCGGCGTGAAGGTGCCGTAATCCAGATAGGACTTGATGCGCGCCAGTGCGGCTACCAACGTCGGGTTGCCGCACATGAAACCGACTCGCCAGCCCGGCATGTTGTAGGTCTTGGACAGGGTGTAAAACTCGACCGCGATATCCTTCGCACCCGGCACTTCCAGAATCGACGGGGCCTTGTAGCCATCGAAGCTGATCTCGGCATAGGCAAGATCGTGCACGATCCAGATGCCATGCTCCTTGCAAATCGCCACGACCCGCTCGAAGAAGTCCCGGTCCACGCACTGCGTGGTCGGGTTGGCCGGGAAGTTCAGGATCAGCATCTTCGGCTTCGGCCAGGAGTCCTGAATCGCCCGCTCCAGCTCGGCGAAGAAGTCGACGTCCGGCGTCAGCGGCACATGGCGCACGTCCGCCCCGGCAATCACGCAGCCATAGGGGTGGATCGGATAGGCGGGATTCGGAACCAGCACCGCGTCCCCGGGCCCCAGGGTGGCCAGCGCCAGATGCGCGAGACCTTCCTTGGACCCGATGGTCACGATCGCCTCGGTCTCCGGGTCCAGCTCCACATCGAATTCGCTCTTGTACCAGCGCGTAATCGCCCTGCGCAGCCGCGGAATGCCCTTGGACACCGAATAGCGATGCGTATCGCCGCGCTGCGCGGCCTCGCAGAGCTTGTCGACGATGTGACGCGGGGTCGGCTGGTCCGGATTACCCATACCGAAGTCGATAATGTCCTCGCCGCGGGCACGCGCCTCGGCCTTCAACTGGTTCACGATGTTGAAGACGTAGGGCGGGAGGCGCTCGATACGGGGAAAGACGTCGGTCACAGGTCAGGTCCTGGTTGGGCCAAGCGAGCCGGCAGCAGGTCGGGGAGACGCCGCGGAATCCCCTTGAATACCGCACCGGAAAGCGCGCCAAAGTATAACCCGGGCCCGCCTCTGTCAACGAATCGGGCACCAAACTGGCCCGGCTACAAATGCCTGATCTTGAGCCTGCCTCGCGCGCGGAGTAGCGTGTAGCGCATGCTGTTCTCCGAAGTCACCAGCGAAGAGACCTACATCGTGACCGGCTACGAGTCGGGTGCGGTGGGGATCAACCAGGTGGGGTACACCCGCAGCCTGATCGTGCGCCCGAATGCGCTGCAGCAAGACTGGCCGGTCGATTCCGTCGACACGCTGGCGGTCGAACACCTGCAACCCGTAATCGATCATCCCCCGGAGGTGCTGCTAATCGGTACCGGCGACGTGCAACGCTTTCCGGACCGGGCCGTATGGCGCCATTTGCGCAGCGAAGGATTCGGCGTAGAGATCATGGATACCGCTGCCGCCTGCCGGACCTACAACCTGATCATGGCCGAGGGTCGCGAGGTGGCAGCCGCCCTGATCATCGACGGCGGCGGCTGAACCCGGCCCTACGGCACATCGCCGTCAGGAGTTGGGCAGCACCTCGTCGCCCTTCATCCCGCGCGATTCAAGCAAACGCCGCAAGCGCTTCAGGGCATCCATCTGAATCTGGCGCACCCGTTCCCGTGTCACGCCGATCTCGGCCCCCACCTGCTCCAGGGTCGAGCGCTCGAATCCATGCAACCCGAAGCGTCGCACCAGCACCTCGCGCTGCTTGTAATCCAGTTCACCCAGCCATTCGTCCACCAGGTGCTGAATGTCCTGATCCTCCAGCAGCGACGACGGCTCCTGTGCATTCACGTCCGCCAGGATATCCGTGAGCGAACGCTCGCCGTCCGGTCCGGGCGGCAGGTCCATGGAGGTCGACGGCTCGGACATCGCCCGCAGCTTCTGGATCTCGGCCACGGGCTTGCCCAGGCGCTGGGCCAGCTCTTCCTCGGTGGGATCGCGACCCAGCTCCTGGGTCAGGTTGCGGGCGATCCGCGCGTGCATCCGCAGCTCTTTGCTGACATGCACCGGGATGCGAATCGTGCGCCCCTGGTTCATCAGCGCCCGCTCGATCGTCTGGCGGATCCACCAGGTCGCGTAGGTCGAGAAACGAAAACCGCGTTCGGGATCGAATTTCTCCACCGCGTGCATCAGGCCCAGATTGCCCTCCTCGATCAGATCCAGGAGCGGCAGACCGCGATTCAGGTAGCGCCGCGCGATCTTCACCACCAGCCGAAGGTTGCACTCGATCATGCGGCGCCGCCCGGATTCGTCGCCATCACGGGCCAGGCGCGCGTACTTGCGCTCTTCTTCGGGGGTCAGCAGGGGCCGGTATTCAATGTCACGCAGGTAAATCTGGATGGCGTCGAGCTCGGCCGGCCGGGCATCGCGCAGTGTTCGGGGGCGTACTGGAACATCCTGTTCCGGGGAGAGTTCCTTCTCGTCTTCCGGGGGCGGGACCTCGACCTCTTCGGGACTCTCTCCAGTCGCCAGAGGATCGCCGTTCGCGCCGAGGTGTTCGGCAGGATTCTCCTCACCCGACTGACCGGTTCCGTCATCCATCAGGTGTTCTTCGTCCAGTGCGGAATCGACCGGCTTCCGGGATTTAGCCATGGATGCCCTGTACTCCCTTTTCTATCTAGCGATCCGGCAGATATCGGGTCGGATCCACGGGTGTTCCGTCTACCCGTATCTCGAAGTGCAGCATTGGGCGCTCCGCACCCGATGAACCCAGACGCGCTATCGTCTCGCCGGCCTCGACCTGATCCCCTTCGGAGACCAGGAGCTCGTCGTTGTGGCCATAGGCGCTCAGAAAGCGCGCGTCGTGTTTCAAGATGATCAGTCGACCATACCCCACGAGGCCGCCACCTGCATAGACCACCTCTCCGGACCGCGTCGCCCGCACCTCGTCGCCGCGTTCTCCGCCAATCGCGAGCCCTCGCCGCGTTCCGCTGCTGGAGAAACCACGAAGGACGTCGCCATCCGCCGGCCAACGCCACCCACCCGGGTCATCCGGCGGTGGATCCGAGCGCGCGGCTTCCCGCGATGCACCACTATCACCGTCACTGCTGCTCGCGGTTGAGGATTCCTGCCGCTGCTGGCGTGGGGCCTGCGGCGGCGACGAGCGCGCAGCCCCGCGCAGACGCAGTTCCTGCCCGGGGTAGATGATGTACGGCGCGCTAATCGCGTTGCGCTGGGCGACTTCACGCCAGTCCAGACCGTAGCGGTGGGCAATGCGGTAAAGGGTTTCTTCGCGCTGAACCGTATGGGTCGCAGGCACCGGGCCACTGGCACGCGACGTGTCGCTGCTGCCGCTGGGGGCACGTGTCGCGCAACCGCTGACCAAAGCGACAACCAGGCCCGCGATGGCCACCAGCATGAGCGTTTGCAAGAATCGCCGACTCAAGGCGTCATTCCATCAACAGCACGATCACCATCGCGCCCAGCAGCACGACCACACCTGCCCAGCCAATACGTTCCATATAGGGCCGCAGGTGCTGCTCGGCTCGAGGCCCCGCCCAGGCCATCACGAGTGCGACCAGGAAGAACCGCAGCCCCCTCCCGATCAGCGATGCAATCACGAATGGGATCAGGGCCATCGACAGGGCCCCGGCGGTCACCGTGAACAGCTTGTACGGGATGGGCGAGAACCCGGCGATCAGCACCACCCACACGCCCCAGACGGCAAACCAGGCCTCGGCCTGCGCGATCTCGCCGCCGTATCCCCAGCGTTCCAGCCATGGTCCAATCCATTCGAACGCGGCCCACCCGATCAGATACCCCAGCAAGCCGCCCAGTACGGAGAAGATCGTCGTCAGGGCGGCGAGGCGCCAGGCCGCCCGTGGTCGGGCGGCCGCCATCGGCGCCAGCATGACATCCGGTGGCACTGGAAAAAAGGAGGATTCGGCAAACGACAGTGTCGCCAGGTAGCGCGGGGCATGACGGTGGCGGGACCACTGCATGACCCGATCGTACAACGGCTCAAACAGCTTCATGCCGATCCCCGGTGGCTGCAGACATCACGCCTCGGCACCCGCGCACCTCACTGCTCGGCCCCGGGTAACATAGGAACGAACATGACCGCATCGAGGATATCGCGCACATAGGCCTCTTCGGTCCGCGTATAGCGCACCAGTTGCTGGCGCCCGTCCGGTCCCTCCACAGGGGCTACCAGACGGCCGTTGAGGGCCAGCTGTGTCAGCAGGGTCTCCGGAACGTTGTGCGGTGCGGCGGTCAGGATGATGCCGTCGAACGGCGCGCGCTCGGGCCAGCCTTCCGCCCCATCGCCGTGCCGCAGGTTCACGTTGTTGATCCCCAGGCGGCTTAACAGCTCCCGCGCGTTGCGGCTGAGCGCCTGGATGCGTTCGACGGAGTAGACGCGGTCCACGAGCTTGGCGAGAACGGCCGCCTGATAGCCGGACCCGGTGCCAATCTCCAGCACCGTGCTCACAGGACCGCCCTCCAGCAGGGCCTCGGTCATGCGCGCGACAATAAACGGTTGCGAGATCGTCTGACGATGCCCGATAGGCAGCGCGATGTTCTCGTAAGCCCGATGGCTCAGCGCCTCCTCGACAAACAAGTGGCGAGGGACATCGCGAACGGCCTCGAGCACCCGGCGGTCATGGATACCCTGACCTTCCAGCAAGCGGATCAGTCGTTCTCTTGCTCGGCCCGACGTCAAACCGGCCCCGCGCGCATCAGGAACCATGATGGCTCCCGGGCGTTGCATCCTCCAGCCAGCGGCCCACCGTATCGATGGCGTCGTAACGCGTTAAGTCCACCTGAATAGGAGTCACCGACACATAGCCCTCTCGCACCGCATGAAAATCCGTACCCGGCCCGGCGTCCTGTTCCGACCCCGCCGGGCCCACCCAGTAGATCGGTCGCCCACGCGGATCGGCGTCCGCGATCATCGGCTCGGCCCGGTGCCGGTTACCCAGGCGTGTCGCCTGTACACCGCGGATCTCGTCACGCGGCAGATCGGGGACATTGACGTTCAGGATCGTCGCGGCCGGCAGGGGAACGCGATGAATCCGGTCCAGCAGATCCAGCACGATACGGCCGGCCGCGTCATAGTTCGTGAGGTCCGTGCCGACGAGCGAGACCGCAATAGCCGGCAAACCCAGGAAACGCCCTTCCATCGCTGCGGCGACGGTGCCGGAATACAGCACATCGTCACCCATATTGGCACCGGAGTTGATCCCGGAGATCACGACATCCGGCTCCCACTCGCCCAGCAGGCCGGTCAATGCGAGATGCACACAGTCGGTCGGCGTCCCGTCCACCTGAATCCCGTCATGCCCCACTTCCCGTGCTCGCACCGGACGCACCAGCGTCAGGCTGTTGGACGCACCACTGCGGTCACGATCCGGCGCCACAACCCGCACCTCCGCGACTTCACGCAGACATTTGGCCAGGCACTGGATGCCGGGCGCATGGATACCATCGTCGTTGCTTACCAGAATGCGCATTCGGATTGGGGTCGCTGGGAAGTGGCCTAATATACTGGATTCGGAACACCGAGCGCGGTCACGAACCTCACCGTCTGCCTGAGGTTCTTCTCCGTCCACGCCACGGAAAACGCGAGTATCCTGCCATGAACTCCGGTGATGATCCCAACGATATGCCCGATGACGCGGACGAATTCCTGCGTGCGATTGGCGATGTGCGACGCCTGCACCATGACCAGGCCGACACCGGCAAGCCGCGCCCCCCTGCCCGCGCCCATCAACGTGACCGCGACGAGGCGGCCGCCCATTCCGACTGGCTCAGCGATCCGATCGGCGCCTCCGAGCTCCAGCCGGGTGACGAGCTGCGCTATGCCCGCGACGGCATCAGCCACCGCATTTTTCGTAAACTTCGCAGTGGCCACTACCGCGTGGAAGATGAACTCGACATGCACGGCATGTTCGCGGACGAGGCGCGACAGGCGATCGGGCAGTTTCTCGATCAAGCCCGCGCGCATGGGCGCCTCTGCGTCCGTGTGGTGCATGGCAAGGGCATGCGCTCGCGGCAAAAAGGACCCGTCCTGAAGGGGCTCACGGATCACTGGCTGCGCCAGCGCCACGACGTGCTGGCGTTCTGCTCCGCGCCGCCCGCCGATGGTGGTACGGGCGCCGTGTATGTCCTCCTGAAGCGGCCGAAAGCGCAGCGCTAGCACGCGCATTACCACGCCCACCAGCTATACTTAAGTCACATATTCCCATTCGCTGATTCTTGGGCTTAGACTGATTCCAGGCTGGGGATTCAGCGCGGGACTGGTTCACGTTTTTCCTACGCCAGTCCTTGCAATCTTCGGTAATCCGTACCATGCTCTGTACAAGTCTTGTACAGTTCTACGGGACGCAACGGACACTGCATTGGGAGGTCCTGTTCATGAAGAATTGGAAGCTAGCCCCGATCGCCCTTGGCTTGGCCGCGTTCGTCAGCACTAGCGGACACGCCCTTGGCGACGATCACGCAAAAGAAATGACCGAAGCAGAACTGCAAGAACGCATCGCCGAAACTCGAGCGGCGATCGAACAGTTCGCAAGCACCCTCCAGGGGGAACTGGTCGCCGCCATGGAAGAAGGCGGGCCGACCCAGGCCATTGAGGTCTGCAACCAGCGGGCTCCCGAAATTGCGGACGAGATTGCGGCCGACACCGGCTGGGAAGTCGGTCGCACGAGCCTGAAGATCCGCAACCCTGACAACAGTCCGGACGAATGGGAACGCATCCAGCTGGAGCATTTCCAGTCCCAGCATGCCGACGGCACCCCCGCCAACGAGCTTGCTCCGCGCCACGAAGTGGTCGAGGGCGACGATGGCGCCCGTTTCCGCTTCATGGCGGCGATTCCGACCGGCGGTGCCTGCCTGGCCTGCCACGGTTCGGACATTGGTAGCGACGTCAAGCACGCGCTCGAGCGTCTGTATCCGGATGACCAGGCAACCGGGTACAGCGAAGGCGACGTCCGCGGTGCATTCACTATCACGCAAGAGATGTAATCCAGCGGGCATCTCGCCCCCTGAAAGGCCGCCTCCGGGCGGCCTTTTTCGTATCCGGCGCAAAAAATGCCCCGCGAGGGGGCACATTCGTGATATTTTCGAGACACTTGATTCTCAAACACGGGCATCCCCCTGAAGGACGGTCCCGCCCGCCAGACCCGAACACGAACGTGACCGAACTATGACGCGAACGATTGATGCCGAACTCCTGGCCCTCGCGATAGACGCCTCCAACGACGGTGTCGTAATCGCCGAACGCGAAGGCGATGACAACATCCTGATCTACGTCAATCGCGCCTTCGAAGAACTGACCGGCTATCGCTCCGAGGAGATCCTCTACCGTGATTGCCGCTTCCTGCAGGGGGGCGATACCGATCAGGAGGCAATCGCCGAGATCCGAGCTTCAATCCAGGAGAACCGTCCCTGCCGCGTCACACTGCGCAACTACCGCAAGGATGGCTCGCAGTTCTGGAACGAGCTTTCGCTTACGCCGGTGTTCAACGACGAAGACCATCTGACCTACTACATCGGTATCCAGAAAGACATCACGGCCCGGGTCGAGGCCGAGCAGCGCGCCGAGAAAGCCGAACAGAAGCTCAAGCAGACCGAGGCCCGCTCCGCCTGAGCGCGGCCACTCCCTAGGGGGTATCCGCTTTCGGTGCGCTGTCCATCAATGCGTCGATGACGCTGGTCGCGTACTCGCCGGGGCCAAGTTCCAGCTCAAGCCGCAGGTCATTCCCCTGCCACTCGAAACCGAGTGACCCCGGAAGCATGCGCAGGGCACGGCGTGCCGGCTTCACGCCCTGGGCCTCCAGACCGGACGCCAGGCTCTCGAAACGACCGGCACACTCTGCCTCCCGCGCACGCACATCGCCCGCCGTCAGTGGCTCGCCACGACCCCACAGCGGGCCCGTCGGGTGTATCACCCCCTCCGCCAGGCGTTGTTCGATATCAGCAGTCACCTCCGGGACGGCAAACACACTGCCGGAGCCTTGAAACGTCGCCACGTCACCGGGCAGAAACCGTGCCCAGGAATCGTCGGCTACCCGTTCTGCCAGAACGGCATTGAAGATCGCGGAGCGCGCCGCAGAGAGCAGCAGGCTGCGCTGGTTGCGCCCCCGCGGCGCCCTCCCCCCGCTTAGCCACTGCTCGGCCTGTTCCAGGTTTCGGCGGCCAAACCGCTGCTGACCGAAGTAATTCGGGACCCCCTCCTCCCGGATACGCCGAAGGATCTGCCCCGCCATGTCCCGATCGCCCGCAACGTCCCGCAGCCAGACGACAAAACGGTTCCCCGCGAGGTGTCCGGTACGCAGCTTGCGCGAATGCCGCTCGGCCCGCAGCACTCGGGCCTCGCCCACAGCGTCCTTGCCCATGCGTTGTATCAAGGTCGCTGGATCTTGCCAGTCCGGTTCGGCAGCGGCCGTGCACTGCACGCTGAACCACTGCCGCGTCACGGCCTGCCGGTCCTTGCGCCCGGCATAGCTCACCTGGCCGCGCGGCACCCCGCAAGCCCGCGCCAGCGCGACGGCGACATCTTCGGTGTTGAGCAGCCGCTTTTCGATCTCCAGCCACAGGTGCTCGCCACTGCCTTCCGGTTCGGTCGCAGGAAGCTCGAACACGCAGAAATCTTCCGGGGCCTCTTTCATGCGCCCGGTAATCGGTGGCGACCATGGATATACCGGCGTCATGTCTTCGCCCCTCGCGGACTGGGCGGCGCGGCAACGTTATCGCGCAGGTAAACCGGCTGCGCCTGTTCGGGCGGAATTGCCTCGCCCCGTGCCCATGCATCCACGGCCAGCATGGCCACCTCGCGCGCCCGCGGCAGTGCGTCCGGATAGAGCCGCTCCTCGCCCAATCCGCAGCGTTCGCCCAGTTCAGGATAGGCGGCAAAACCGGAACCGATGCCACGGTCGGGTGCGCCACGCCAGGCGGGGGATATCTGTCCGGGCGCCGCGACCTGTTCCGCCGCTGCCTGCGCACGCCCTTCGACGACCGTATTCAGACTCCAGTACACCTCGCCCATGCGGGCGTCGAGGGCCGCAAGGATCTCGCCCGACGGTGAGTCGGGCCGTTCGCTGACCAGTTGCTGCGCAAGCGCCTGCAGGGTCGATATCGGGAGCACCGGGCAATCCAGGGCAAAGGCCATGCCCTGTGCGACACCCAGCCCAAGGCGAACGCCGGTAAATGCCCCCGGTCCACGGCCGACGGCAACGGCATCCAGGGACGAGCGTGCAATATCCGACCGCGCCAGCAGCTCCTCCACCTGCCGGAGTATCAGTTCGCCATGCTTGCGTGGGGCACGCACCTCGACGCTTTCCAGGGCCCCATCCACCCACAACGCGGCGGAGCACATCTCGGTGCAGGTCTCGATGGCGATCAGTCGCATTCGACACGCTCCCGTGCGGTCGCCAGAAACTGCAGAGCCGCGATCGGGTCCCGCGTCCGATAAAACGGTGGAAGGCTGGCCAGGAACCGGCGTCCATAGGACTTTCCGGTCAGCCGGGGATCACAGATCGCAAGGATGCCGGAGTCATCCGCATCACGAATCAGGCGTCCAGCCCCCTGCTTCAGGGCCAGCACCGCCTGCGGCAGGCTGAACTCCATGAACGGCGAACGCCCTTCGGCCTCCAGGGCCTGCGCGCGGGCTTGCAGCACCGGGTCGTTTGGCGCCGCAAACGGCAGGCGGTCGATGATCACCACCGACAGCGCCTCCCCGCGGATATCGACGCCCTCCCAGAAGCTGTGGGCACCCAGCAACCAGGCGTTACCACTCTCGCGAAACCGTGCCAGCAGGTCGTTACGGGGCTGCTCGCCCTGTACCAGCAGTTCGCGATCGGGCAGCTCGGCCCGTAGCAGTGCCGCCGCCTCCTGCAGAGCACGATGGCTGGTGAACAGAAAAAACCCGCCGCCCGGGTTGTCACGCAGCAGAGGCCAGGCCCAGGCGACACAGGCGCGCGTGTATTCGGGGCTGTTCGGGTTGGGCAGCGGAGGCTGCGGATGCACCAGGCAGGCCTGCCGGGCAAAGTCGAAGGGGCTCTCCAGGCGTTCCTGGGCGACGTCCGCGGGCAGTCCCAGACGGCGCGAGGCATGGGTGAAGTCCTCTCCAACGGCCAGCGTAGCCGAGGTGAAGACCCAGGCAGCCGGGCGCGCGGCCCGCCGTTGCGCCAGCGGTCGCGCGGCATCCAGCGGCGTCCTGTGCAGGATCAGACTCTGCGCGAAGCGCTCCACCCAGGCTACGGTATCCGGCGTGTCCTCGCGCCAGGTCTGCAGACGTTCCCGCATCAGCAGTACCCGCCCCTGCACCTGCTCGAGGCCGGGTCCGCGCTCGGTGGCCGGGACCAGCGCATCACTCAACCCGCAAAGGGCCTCGTCCAGCTCCTCGATCGACGGCTCCACCTGGCCCTTCTCGTTCACCACGTCCCAGGCGGCGCGCGGTTCCATGCCCTGTGTCGCGTCGAGCAGCTTCTTCGCCACAGTCTCAAGCTCGACCGCAGCCTCGCGGATCACCACCATCTCCGGGGCGGCCTGCTCCTGCTCCCGGCGCACATCGCGCGCCAGGTCGCGCAACGCCCGGCTCCCCACGGCAACGCCGAAGAAAGCTCCGGCGATCTCCGGCAGCTGATGGGCCTCGTCGACGATCACGGCATCCACCTCCGGCAGGAGCTCGCCGAAACCCTCTTCCTTCAGCGCCATATCGGCGAGCAGGAGGTGGTGATTCACGACCACGATATCGGCGTCCTGCGCGCGCTTGCGCGCCTGCACCACGAAGCAGTCGTTGTATTGCGGACACTCGCTGCCCAGGCAGTTGTCGACGGTGGAGGTCACCTGCGGCCACAGGGGCGAGTCTTCGGCCAGGATGCCCGCTTGTCCCAGATCGCCCGTGGCATGGGTGCGCGCGAACTGCCGCAGCGCCTCGATAACGGGCATGCGCTCGCGCTGCGCGCTACGTTGCGTCTGGCCCCCGGCCTCGGCGGCCGCGAGTGCCAGGCGGTAATGGCACAGGTAGTTAGCGCGGCCCTTTAGCAGTGCGGTGCGCGGGCGATAGCCCAATGCCTCGCATACGGTCGGAAGATCCCGTTCGAAAAGCTGGTCCTGCAGCGTCTTGGTGCCCGTCGACACCAGGGCCTTGCGGCGTGACTGGAGGACCGGCACCAGATACGCAAAGGTCTTGCCCACCCCTGTGGCGGCCTCCACGAGCAATGCAGTCGGGGCCTGCCCCAGGGCCAACTCCACGGCCGCCGCCATGCGCTGCTGCGGCTCGCGCGGGCGAAACCCGTGCAGTGCCTCGGCCAGATCGCCGCCGGGGCTCAGCGCGCGCACGGCCGCCGACCCGGATGGGGCCGTCGCGGGTGATTCGGCGGACTCAGACAACGCCGGTTTCCAGCCTCTGAATGGCCTCCTGGGCCTCCCGGACGCCTTCTTCGTCACCCATCGCCTCGCGCGCGGCCTTGATCACTCGCCAGTTCTCGAGAGCAAGCGAACGATCCCGTTCGCCGCCCAGTTGCAGCGAGCGCCCTGCCAGACGGTCCGCCTGCGGGTAATTGCCCTGCTCCAGCCGGATGTGGGCCATCTGATGCCACAGCGAGGCATCGCGCGGCGCAATCCGCAGCGCACGCTCCAGCTGCTGGGCGGCACGCTCGAGGTTCCCCTCGCTGCGCGAGCCTTCAGCCTGCTCGGCCAGGGCCAGCGCGGCCGACGGCGTGGCGTCCGGCTCCGCCGCCGGTTCAGGCTCGCGCGACTCCTCGTGCGGGATCGCCTCAGGCTCCGGTGCCTCGGCCGCCGGCGGCTGCTCGGGAGCCGGGGCCCGTGTCTCCGGCACCGCACAGGCCGCCAGAAACAGCACCGTCAGCAGTGCGGCGACCGGGCGAGGTCGAAACGGCAGGCTCGAGCGTAAGGAGGTGGTTGAAGTCATCAGCGGAACAATCTCTCGAAAAAGCCCCGCTCATCCGGGGTACGGCCCGTGTCGCAGTCGGCACGGCTCTCGGGGATGGAATTCTGCCAGAACGGGAGCGATTTCACCGCCTCGCAGGCATGGTCGTCCTGCTCGACACGGAGCCCGGACTTCAGGTCAATCGCCTGATAGGCAATCTCCGGATGACGGTCGAGGCGCAGCGACTGGGCGCCGAGACCTGCCATTATGTCCGCCCAGATGGGGGCGGCGGCCGCCCCTCCGGTCAGGCCGGTCGCCTCGTTGTCGTCCATCCCCAGCCAGACCACCGTGACATGGCGATCATCGAACCCGGCGAACCAGCTGTCGCGGAAGTTGTTCGTGGTGCCGGTCTTGCCGGCCACGACGCGCCCCGGGAGGCGCTGGCTGATCTGCCGCCCGGTCCCCTCGGTAGTCACATCATGCAGGGCGTGGGTCAGCAGGCTGACCGCCCCATCGGGTACAGCACCGCGCAGTTCCAGCCCGTAGTGGGACAGGACCTCGTCCTCGAGATCGAGGACATCGCGAATCGCGCGGGTGCCGGTCGCATAGCCACCATTGGCGAGCGCCTGATACAGCCCGGCCACCTCCAGTGGCGACAACTCGATCGCCCCGAGGGCCAGCGAGGGCAACGGCGCCGGGGTGCGCTGCAAGCCGAGCGTCTGCAGCACGTCGATCAGCTGCGAAATACCGATCTCTTCGGCCAGCTGGACCGTGGCGACGTTGTAGGACTGGACCAGTGCCTCCCACGCCGTCACGTCGCCGCGGTGCTCGCGATCGAAGTTGCGCGGCGTCCAGGGTTCGCCATGCGGCAGCTGGATGGTCATTGGGCTGTCATCCAGCAGACTTGCTAGCGTATAGCGCCCGGGTTGCGTGAGCGCGGCCAGATAGACGAAGGGCTTGAGTACCGACCCGACCTGACGTTGCGCCTCGACCGCCCGGTTATAGCCGGGATACTGCGGATTGCGATCGCCCACCACTGCGAGCACCTCACCCGCCTGGGGATCGGTCACAACGGCAGCCGCCTGCAGGCGCTCCAGGCTGGACCCGCGCTGCTCGATCACCCGATCCACACCTGCCTTCACGCGCTCCTCCAGCGTGAGCTGCACGACCGGGTCCATCGTGGTGAAGATGCGTAGCCCCTCGCTGCGCAGATCTTCGTCCGCGTAGTCGTCGCGCAGCTCGCGGCGCACCATGTCGAGAAACGCCGGAAATCGGCTGCGTCCCTGGGGCACCACGGGGGTTACATCGAGTTCTGTATCCATCGCAGCCTCGACCTGGTCGGCATCGGCCAGCCCGGTCTCCAGCATCGCCCGCAGCACCTGATCACGGCGCGCCTCGGCACGCTGGGGGTGACGCCGGGGGTCGTAGTAGCTGGCACCGCGGGCGAGCCCTACCAGAAGCGCCAACTGGTCCAGGCGGAGTTCGTTCAGCGGACGTTGATAGTAGAACTGGGACGCCTGGCCGAATCCGTGAATCGCGCGCTCGCCCGACTGGCCCAGGTAGACCTCGTTGATATAGGCCTCAAGGATCTCGCGCTTGGAATAGCGTCGCTCCAACAACAGAGCCATGACCGCCTCGTTCGCCTTGCGCGCCAACGTCTGGTCCCGTGTCAGGTAGAAGTTCTTGACCAGCTGCTGCGTCAGCGTACTGCCACCCTGCACCGTCCGCCCCGCGCGCAGATTCGCCATAGCGGCCCGGGCAATTCCCGCCGGGTCCACCCCGCGGTGCGACATGAAGCGACGATCCTCGATCGCGAGCAGTGCACCGATCAGTTCCCGTGGCACCTCGTCTATGGCCACGAGGATGCGATCCTGGCCATGGGTCGGGTAGATGCTCCCGATCAGCAAGGGCTCGACCCGCATCAGATCGACGCGCTCACCGTTCCCTTGCTTCTGGACGGACTGCACCCTTCCATCCGAAAAATCCACTCGCACCGAATGGGCCGGCTCCGGACCGTCGCCAAAGGTGAACGGGCGCGTGGTAAACGACACCCGGTTGCCGTCCACGCGATACTCGCCCGGGCCGCTTCCCTGTGCACTACTGCGGTAGTTCAGTGTCTCCAGTTCAGTTTCAAGCGCCTGGGGCGTAAGCGCCCGGCCCTCGTACAGCTCAAGCGGTCGCGCGTAGACGCGCGCCGGCAAGGCCCAGCGCTGGCCCTCGAAGCGCTCGCGAATCTCCTGATCGAGCGAGACGACGTAGATCGCCCCAACCCCGACGCCGGCCAGCACCAGACCGGCGAACAGCCACACCCCGGCACCAAAGAAACGGCGCAGGCCTCCGGATCGGGCACCTCGGCGGGAACGGGTCGTACGTTTTCGGGGCATGAGGGCTTCTGGAAACGGCACAAGGAAAGGGATCAGTCCCAATGTTAACCTGACCGGGAACAGCAGACATGCCGCAAATGCCGCGTTTCCGGGAACGAATCGGCACAAAACCCGTCCACCCGATCGCGATCTGCCAATCCCATGGAGGCGTGATGAGCGCGCTGGAACAACACCAACAACAACTGCAGACCCTGATTGCGACGCTGGGATTCCCGGAGCCCACACCAACGAAAGATCAGGTGCAGCGCATCGAGACCCACATCTCGACCGTCATTCTCGCCGGTGACTATGCCTACAAATTCAAGAAGCCACTCGCACTGGGATTCCTGGACTTCACCACGCTCGACGCGCGCCAGCACTTCTGTGAAACCGAGTTGAAGGTGAATCGCCGCCTCGCCCCGCAAATCTATCTCGATGTGGTGACCCTGAACGGAGATGCCTCGGCTCCCCGCATCAATGGCGAAGGCCCGATCCTCGACTACGCCGTATGCATGCGCCGATTCGATCGCCGCAAGCAACTGGATAACCTGCTGGAACAGGGCCAGTTGCCCACCGAGGCCATGGAGGCACTGGGCCACTACATCGCTGCCTTTCACGAGCGCACCGAGCGGGTCGGCGCCGACTCGCCCCATGGCACCCCGGAAGCGGCAACCCAGCCCATGCTCGACAACTTCCCGGCCCTGGGCGAAGCGATCCATGGCGAGGTCGACAGGGCCCGGCTCACGGCGCTGGAGCGCTGGACCCGGAACGAAATCGAGCGCCTGGGCCCGCTTCTCGAATCACGCCACCGCGAGGGCTTCATCCGCCACGGGCATGGCGACCTGCACCTGGGCAACATCGTGTATGTCGACGATCCGGAAAACGGCGAGACGCTGGCGGCGTTTGATGCGATCGAGTTCGATCCCGAGTTGCGCTGGATCGACGTGATCTCCGAGATCGCGTTCACCACCATGGACCTGCTGGCACGCAAGGCCCGGGCGCATGCCTGGCGCTTGCTGAATGCCTACCTGGACGGTCGTGACGACATCGCCGGGCTCCGCCTGCTGCCCCTTTATCAGGTCTATCGCGCTCTGATCCGCGCCAAGGTGCAGGGCATCCACGCGCAGGAGTCGCATCTCCCCTCGGACGAACAGGCGGCCCACCGCGCCGAAATGGGGCGCTATCTCGCACTCGCCGAACGCCTGACCGAGCCGTCTGCGCCGCGCCTGGTGCTGATGCATGGCGTATCCGGCAGCGGCAAGACCGTGATCAGCACGCAGATCGTTGAGGCCCTCGGGGCGCTGCGGCTGCGCTCCGATATCGAGCGCAAGCGCATGGGCGACGCGGTCTCCTACAGCGAAGAGGCTCGCGGGCAGATCTACGACCACCTGCGCGCCCGCGCGGACACCCTGCTGGCGCTGGGGCACACCGTGATCGTCGACGCGACCTTCCTGACCCGTGCCCAGCGGGCACCCTTCCAGCAGCTCGCTACCCGGCACCAGGCGGGGTTTGCAGTCGTCGCCTGCCACGCCAGCGATCGCGTCCTGCAGGAACGCCTCGAGCAACGCTCTGCGGCCGGTAAGGATGCGTCCGATGCCGACTACCAGGTGATGCAGCAGCAACGCCCGCAGCAGGAATGGCCGACCGGAGCGGAGGGCGTCGTGGAGGTTGCCCCGGAACAGCCGCTGGATACCGATGCCCTGGCACGCCAGCTTCTGCAACCGGTTTCCGCCTAATTGTCCGCGTACGTGCCAAAATACAGCCTGACACAACATCTGCGAATGCCTATGTCCCGTACCCTCGCCCTACTCCCGGCTGCCTGTCTGATTGTCCTGGCGACCGCCCTGCCGGCCCAGGCTGACGCCCTTTTGCACTACATCGACGACGAAGGGCTCGAGAGCCAGATCCTCGTGCGCGATCACATGATCCGCATGGAGCTGAACGAGGCGATCAGCGGAACTTCCGGGTACATGCTGTTCGACGCGCGCAACGACCAGCTCACCGTCGTGGATGACGACGAGCAGACCTATCTGCCGTTGACGCGCGAGGTGATGGATCAACAGATCCAGGCGATGACCGACATGGTCAGCGACCTGCGCCGCCAGATGGAGCAGCTCCCCCCGGACGTTCGCGATCAGCTCAAACAGCAGCTTGGGATCGGCCCCGAGGGGTTCGAGGCCGAAATCAGTACCCGCGAGACCAATGAGCAACGCGAGATCGGGGACTTTGTCTGCAGCGAAATCGAAGTGCTGATCGATGACCGCCCCCAGAGCACCGTTTGCGTCGCCGACGCGCAATCCTTGGGCCTGGAGGCGTCCGATTTTCAGACCCTCGGGGCCTTGATGGATCGCCTCTATGAGCTGTCCTTGCGCGCCCTTGAGGCCGGAGGCCCCATGGCCTCCCAGATGGGGGCGTCGCTCCTTCCCCGTGTGGAGGGCATCCCTCTCGAGGTCCGCGAACACGATGGCGTCACGACCCGACTGGCAGGGCTGTCGACGGACGCCCTTAGCGAGGCCTTGTTCCAGGTACCGGAAAGCTATGAAGAAACCGAGATGTTCTAATGCTCCGGGGCCAACGCCCTCCCCGGCCTACGGGTCCCAATCCGGCATACCATCCTCCCACAGCGTTCTCCCCTTGCTAGGGGCAGCGCTCGTACTGGCCGGGTGCGCAAGCAGCCCTGAACCACGCGGGCCGGCACCGGAGCCCCTCAAGGTCGATCCGGAACCCCGGGTAGCCGAAGGCCCGATGAGTTATGTTCCCGAGGCCGAGCTGAAGCGCTCCGAGGTCGTACTGGCGGCGCTCGGACACCTCGACACGCCCTACCGCTACGGCGGCACCGACGCCAACGGGCTCGACTGCTCCGCCCTGGTACAGCGCGCCTACCGCGAGGCGGGTCAAGATGTCCCTCGGACCACGGGCGAACAGGCCTCGGCCGCCGTAAAGCGCGATGGTGACCCAAGCCCCGGAGACGTCGTGTTCTTCGCCATCAACGGGAATCAAATTGACCACGTCGGGGTCTATGTCGGTGAAGGCCGATTTGTCCATGCGCCAAGCTCGCGCGGGCAGGTCCGCATCGAGGAACTCGACAATCCCTACTGGGCCCCGCGCACCCGATTCGCGGGCCATTTCTTCGACTAATGGGCCTTGGGCCCCTGGAAGCTACTACGAGGAAGGAACCATGAAGGCATTCCCTAATTTGTCCCAACTGCTGCGCCGTTCGGCGCTCGCCCTGACGCTGGGCGCCGGCCTGGCACTGGGTGCCACTGCCAGTGCGTACGAAACCGTGATGGAAACCGACGAACGCGTGATCTTCAAGATCGAAGGCGAGTTCGATCACTACTTTGAAATGGTCGAGGAAGCCATCGCATCCGAGGGCCTGGTGATCAACAACGTCGGCTACATCGCCAACATGCTGGACCGCACCGCTGGCCAGGAGAGTGGCGAGGGCATTTATCTCAATGGCAAGTCCCTGGACTTCTGTAGCGCCAGCTATTCGCGCGCCACGATGGAGGCCGACCCGCACAACATGGTGTTCTGCCCCTACATCATCACGGTGTACGAGCTGACCGATGAGCCCGGCGTGGTGTACATGGGCTACACCCCTGTCCCCGAGATCGGTGAAGAAGACTCCAAGAAGAGCCTGCGCGACGTAAACGAACTGGTGGAGCGCATCATCAAGGAAGCGCTGTCGTTCTGACCACCGCCTGAACGCGAAAAGCCCGGCTAGCCTCGCAGGCTGCCGGGCTTTTTTGTGCCCACTGATTCCAGCGGATGTCCGCTAAGGCGTCTGATCTTCCTCGGCGCCTTCCTTCTTCACCGGGAGTAGCACCTGGCGGTCCACGCCTAGCAGCAATGCCGCGGTGGCCGCGATAAAGATCGACGAATAGGTACCCACAATCACCCCGATGATCAGCGCGATCGAGAAGTTCTGCAGCGCAGCGCCACCCAGGAACGCCAGCGCGAACAACACCAGCAGGGTCGTCGTACTGGTGACAATGGTACGCGCCAGGGTCTTGTTCACCGCGATGTTCATCACCTCTTCGGTGCCCTTCTTGCGCAATATTCGGAAATTCTCGCGTATTCGGTCATACACCACGATCGTGTCATTCAATGAATACCCGATCACCGCAAGCACCGCCGCCAGGACCCCCAAGTCAAACTCGAGCTGCAGCAGCGAGAAAATCCCGAGCGTGATCACCACATCGTGGATCAACGCAAGCACCGAACCGATCGAGAATCGCCACTCGAAGCGGACCGCGACGTAAATCAGGATCCCGGCCAGGGCGTAGATCATCGCCAGCCCCCCCTGCTCGCGCAGCTCCTCGCCCACGGCAGGCCCCACGAACTCCACACGCCGCAGATCCGGGTCATCCGGACCTCCATCCTGCAAGACATTGAGTACGCGGTTGGACAGCGTGGCCGGATCATCGTCGTCCTCGCTCGGGGGCAGACGAATCAGGACATCGCGTGAAGTACCAAAGGTCTGCACCTGGGCCCCGGCGAAGCCGCCATCGGCCAGCGTCTCGCGGATCGGATCGAGCTCGACCGCCTCGGGATATCCGACCTCGACCAGCGTGCCACCGGTAAAGTCGATCCCGAAATTCAGCCCGCGCGTGGCCAGAAGCGCCACGGAAATCAGGATCAGGATCAGGGAAACCGTGATCGTGATCTTGCGCTTGCCGAGAAAATCGAGATTCGATTCGGCGAAATTCAAATGCGGAAGCATGTCGTTCTCCGCCTCAGATAGCCAGACGGTTCAGCCGACGCTGCCGCCCGTAGGTGAGGTTGACGATGGCGCGGGTCACGATGATCGCCGTGAACATCGAGGCGATGATCCCGATCGACAGCGTGATCGCGAACCCCTTGATCGGGCCGGTGCCGAACAGGAACAGCACGAGCGCCGCGATCAGCGTGGTCACGTTGGCATCCGCAATCGTGGTGAACGCGCGATCATAGCCCGAGGCGATCGCGGCCTGTGGTGACAACCCGTTTCGCAACTCTTCGCGTATTCGCTCGAAAATCAGCACGTTGGCATCGACGGCCATACCCACCGTCAGCACGATCCCCGCAATGCCCGGCAAGGTGAGTGTCGCCTGCAGCATCGACAACACCGAGACAATGAAGATCAGGTTCAACGCAAGCGCGACGTTCGCGATCACCCCGAACACCCGGTAGTACAGCACCATGAAGATCATCACGGCGATGAAGCCGATCACCACCGACTGCATACCGCGATCGATGTTCTCCTGACCGAGGCTCGGGCCCACCGTACGTTCTTCGACGATCGACATCGGCGCGGCGAGCGCCCCGGCGCGCAGCAAAAGCGCCAGGTTGCGGGCCTCGCGGCTGCTGTCGAGTCCGGAGATCTGGAAGCGACGCCCCAGCGGCTCGTTGATGCGTGCGACGTTGATTACCTCTTCGCTACGCGAGGTGCGCATCACCTGCTCACCGTCTTCCTCAACGGTCTCGGTCGAGGTCTCGATGAACACGGTGGCCATCAGCCGACCGACGTTGTCCGAGGTCACGCGGGAGAAAATCCGCGCACCCTGACCGTCCAGATTAATGAACACCGCCGGACCGCCCGTATCCTGGGCAATGCCCGAGGAGGCATCCGTGATGTAGTCACCGGTCAGCATGACCTGACGCTGCAGCAGCACCGGTGTCCCGTCGCGTTCGTGGTAAAGACGCGTGCCCGACGGCGCACGCCCGGTCTCGTCAGCCTCCCGCGCATCACCGCTCTCCGACACGAGGCGGAATTCCAGCGTCGCAGTCGCGCCCAGGACCTCCTTTGCCCGTGCCGTGTCCTGCACGCCCGGGAGCTGCACCACAATCCGGTTCTCGCCCTGCTGAGCGATGATCGGTTCCGCCACGCCCAGCTCGTCGACCCGCGAACGCAGCGTGGAGATGTTTTGCTGCAGGGCCTGACGACGCAGTTCCGTCAGGTGGTCGTCATCCAGCGTGGCTACCAGTCGGCTGGTGTCCCCGGACCCACGCGACTCCCAGACCAGTTCCTCGCGATACTGGCGCTGTAGCCAGCTCTCGGCCGCTTCGCGGTCCGCCTCGCTCTCGAACATCACGGTCAGATCGCGGGAGCCGCGTTCCACGGTGTCGAACGAAATACGCTCTTCCCGCAGGCGTCCGCGCAGCTCGTTCGAGTAACGCTCCATCGCGGTACCGATCACCGCGTCCAGGTCCACTTCCATCAGGAAGTGGACCCCGCCACGCAGGTCGAGGCCGAGAGCCATGGGCTGGCCATTGATGGCTCGCAACCAGCGCGGGGTGGCCGGGGCCATGTTCAGGGCGACGGTGTGATTGTCATCCAGCGCGTTGCGCAATATCTCGGCAGCGGTGGACTGCTCGTCTGTGGTCTCGAAGCGCAACAGGATCTGGCCGTCGTCCTGCTCCTCGACCGTGTGCGGCGTGACGCCCTGGGCGCCCAGGATGGTGCCCATCAGTTCACGGATGTTCTGATCGATCTCGCCGGTGGTCGGGTTCCCGATCTGGACCGACGGGTCCTCCGGGAACAGGTTGGGCGCGGCATAAAGCCCCGCGCCCAGGATGATGACGACGATCAGGGCGTACAGCCACGCCGGATAGGAATTGCGCATATTCGAAGACCCTAGAGGTCCTTGAGGGTGCCCTTGGGCATAACCTGTTGAACCGACTGTTTCTGCACGGCGATGTTCACGCCATTGGCGATGTCGACCTTGATGAAGTTCTCCCCTACCTCGGTGATCGTGCCGGCCACACCGCCATTGGTCACGATCTCGTCACCCTTGGACAGCGACTCCACCATCGACCGGTGTTCCTTCGCGCGCTTGCTCTGCGGGCGAATGATCAGGAAGTACATGATCGCGAAAAAGATCAGGATCATGATCAGGAATTCGATCATGCCACCACCGGCGCCACCACCGTCCTGGGCATGCGCTGCAGAAATCAGAAAATCCATTGGAACACTCCCGTCTAGCGAATCGGTTCAGGGCCGCCGGGCCTGGCGCCCGGCGCCCGCGAGACCGGTGACCGGGCTCGCGAAAATTGCCGCGCGGATTATGGCACAGGCGGCACTTCCATGCCGCGCCGACCATAGAAATCGGCGACGAACGCCTGAAGCGTGCCCGCCGCAATCGACTCGCGCAGGCCGCGCATCAGGTCCTGGTAGTAATGCAGGTTGTGGGTCGTCGCCAGGCGCGACCCGAGAATCTCGTTACATTTGTCGAGATGTTTCAGGTAAGCCCTTGAATAATTGCGGCAGGTGTAACAACCACACTCCGGATCGATCGGGCCCGTGTCGTCACGGAAGCGCGCATTACGGATACGCAGGACCCCTTCCCGGGTGTACAGAAATCCATTGCGTGCGTTGCGGGTAGGCATCACGCAGTCGAACATGTCCACGCCGCGGCGCACGGCTTCCACTATGTCCTCGGGCCGCCCCACGCCCATCAGGTAGCGCGGGCGGTCCTCCGGCAGTAGCGGCAGGGTCACATCCAGCGTGGCGAGCCGCTCATCTTCCGGCTCGCCCACCGACAGCCCGCCGATCGCATAGCCGTCAAAGCCAATCTCGCGCAGACCGGCGGCTGATTCCCGACGCAGCGCCGGGTACATGCCACCCTGCACAATACCGAACAGTGCCGCCGGATTGTCACCATGCGCCTCGCGCGATCGCGCGGCCCAGCGCAGCGACAGCTCCATCGACTTGCGCGCCTCGTCCTCGGTGGCCGGATAGGGCGTGCACTCGTCGAAGATCATCACGATGTCCGACCCCAGCTCGCGCTGGACCCGCATGGACGACTCCGGCGTCATCAGCACTTTCGAACCGTCCACGGGCGACTGGAAACGCACGCCCTCCTCGCTGATCTTGCGCATCTCGGCCAGCGAGAAAACCTGGAATCCACCGGAGTCGGTCAGGACCGGTCCTTCCCAGTGCATGAAGTCATGCAAGTCACCATGTGCCCGGATCACTTCGGTACCCGGCCGCAGCATCAGGTGGAAGGTGTTGCCCAGGATGATCTGTGCCCCCAGCTCGCGCAGCTCCTCCGGGGTCATAGCCTTTACGGTCCCGTAGGTCCCCACCGGCATAAAGGCGGGCGTCTCGACTTCACCACGCGGAAACCGCAGTCGGCCTCGGCGTGCCGCGCCATCCTGCCCCAGGTGTTCAAACTCCATCGTGTTCCTCCCGGACGCTCGGCGGCAGATCCGCGGGATCGCCCGGCGCCAACCACATGGCATCCCCGTAACTGAAAAAGCGATAGCGATTCGCGACCGCATGGGCATAGGCGTCCAGGATCCGCCGATATCCTGCAAAGGCGGCTACCAGCATCAGCAGCGTGCTCTGCGGCAGGTGGAAGTTCGTCACCATCCGGTCCACGACGCGAAAACGATATCCGGGCTGGATGAACAGTCGTGTTTCACCCTGAAAGGGCTTAAGCCCGCCCTCCGCCGCGGCCGTCTCGAGCGACCGTACACAGGTCGTGCCCACAGCCACCACGCGCCCGCCACGCGCTTTGCAGGCCGCCACGGCGGCACAGGCCTCCGGCCCCACCTCCAGCCACTCGGCGTGCATCTCGTGGCGCGAGGTGTCGTCCACCTTCACCGGCTGAAAAGTCCCCGCCCCGACATGCAGCGTCACCGTGGCCGTCTCGACCCCCTGCGCGCGCAGCCGGTCCAGCAGTGCATCGTCAAAATGGAGCCCAGCCGTCGGCGCCGCCACCGCGCCCTCCTTGCGGGCGAACACGGTCTGGTAGCGTTCGGCATCGCTGCCCTCGTCCGCCCGCTCGATGTACGGCGGCAGCGGGATATGACCATGCTGCTTCAGCAGTGCGAGCATGTCGGCGCCGTCCACCAGACGCAGCCGGAAAAACGGCCCCTGACGATCCGTCACCTCCACCGTAAAGGCATCCGCCAGGTGGAGGCACGTGCCGGGCTTCGGTGCCCGACTGGCGCGCACCATCGCCAGCACCTGGGTCGGTGACTCGATCCGTTCCACGAGGACCTCGACCTGCCCACCGCTCGCCTTCTGTCCGAAGACCCGCGCCGGGATCACGCGCGTGTCATTCAGCACCAACAGATCGCCCGGCCGCAGCAGTGACTCAATCGCGCCAAACGCGGCATCTTCCGCCCGCTGGTCTTCCAGCACGAGCAGGCGCGAGCTGGCTCGCTCGGGCAGCGGATACTGGGCGATCAGCTCCTGCGGGAGCTCGTAGTCGAAATCGGAAACACGCATGGCGCGCGATGCTACCACGCACCGGCGCCCTGAATGCGGATCAAGCGAAGGCGCAATCTCCCTTGCCACACCCTGCTCGTGCGCTACACTAGCGCCTCGAAAGCCGGGATGGCGGAACTGGTAGACGCGCCGGATTCAAAATCCGGTTCTGGCAACAGAGTGCGAGTTCGATTCTCGCTCCCGGCACCACCTCTTTATCTCGGGCCCTCCGCCAGGCTCGAAACCGCGCACCTGGCCGGTGTAGCTCAGTTGGTAGAGCATCTGATTTGTAATCAGAGGGTCGCAGGTTCGACTCCTGTCGCCGGCTCCATATCGCACACAGCAAAAGGGCCAGCCGAAATGGCTGGCCCTTTGCTTGTCTGCACTCCCGCGGGTCGGTCTTAGCGGAAGATACTTTCGTGGCGGGCTTCGCTCATCTGCGGCGCATCCGCCGGGCAGACCGACTCCGGATCAATCCGGGCGGCATCATCCACGAGCCCCAGCTCGGCAGCAGTCGGCATGTCGCCACGCGAGATATCGAGATACTCGAGCAGTCGGCCCATGCCATTCAGCGCCCGTGCCTTGGCGATCTCCATATCGTGCTGGGCGTTGATGTAGGCGCGGCTTGCCTCGAAATGCTCGTTCTCGGTGTCTAGCAGGTCCAGCAGGCTACGCTGGCCAATGCCGAACTGCTGACGATAGGCGGTACGCACGCGGTCGGACGAGTCCCGATGCTGGCGCAGGAAGCGCAGCTGACTGTCCAGCGAACGCATGTCGTTGTAGGCCACCGACACCGTTTGGCGCACATTGCGGCAAACCGACTCTTGCTGATCGCGCGCCTGGTTGAACTCTTCGGTGAACTGGCGCACCCGCGCCTGGTCAGTGCCGCCGCGGAACAGGTTCCACGTCATCACCACCAGCGCCGAGGTGTCATGGATACGGATGTCCTCGCGTTCGAGCACATCATTCTCGTAGGCATGACGCAGCTGCAGGTCCAGACGCGGATGGAAGGCCGAACGGGCCACGTTGCGCTGTTCCTGCGCCGCTTCCATGTTGCGCAGCGAGGCGAACATGGCCGGATTCTTGGTGATGGCCTCGGTCAGAGCCTCCTGAACCGTGCCGGGAATCGGCTCGTCAGAGAAGGTGCCAACCAGGTCCACCCGGTCGTCAGCGGGCATCTGCCCCACGATCCGGTAGTACCGCGCATTCACGTCGTGCAGATTCTGGCGCTCGGTCAGCAGGTTCGATTCGGCCAGGGCCAGACGCCCCGAGGCCTGCTCGAGGTCAACGCCCCGGCCCACGCCGCGATCGGTCTGGTCCACGATCTGGTCATAAACCTCCTTGTGCGCGTCGTAGTTCTCCTGCGCCAGGTCGACCAGGGCGCGCTGACGCTGGACATCGGCGAAGGCACGCACGGCTTCCAGTGCGATCTCCTCGGTCGTCTCGCGCAGCTCGAAATAACGTACCCGCTGAATCTCGCCCAGGCGGCTCACTTCGCTTGCGGTCTCGAAGCCGTCGTACAGCATCTGCGTCAGCGTGATATCGACGCCCCGCGGATTGCGCGAAAACGAATCAAAATTGTCGTCGCTGGAGCGCTGGCGCTGATACCCCGCACGGGCATTCAGGTCGATCTCGGGCAGGAAGCGCCCGCGCGCGCCCGTTTGTTCTTCCCCGGAGGCGCGAAAGGCATGCCACCGCGACTGCACATCGGGGTTGGAGAGTACCGCTTCCATCGCGGCGTCACGCAACGGCTCCGGGGCGTCGGCCTGCGCCGAACCACCCACTACCATCGCCACGGCCGCCGTCAGGGCCAGCAAACCACCTTTGCCAACCGCAGGCCTAATTCGGTTCATCATTTTTGTCCTCCCATAAAACCTGTTCGCCCACTCTTTTTGTCACCGAGCCAGCGCATACCGCTAACCGGAAGAAACGCTTATGTACGCCTCACACATTTGAACGATAGGCCTAAGCCCTTACCCGCGCAATCATTTTTGAAATGGTTCACATAACGGCAAACAAACGCCTGATAAGGCGAGAAACACCGCACAGCACTACGCTTGGGATTTATGTTTGTGGCTTTCCACAAAGGCGTAGCCCATCATTCGGGAAGTAGTGCTTTTTTCAGCCACCGGAGAGCGCGCCGACGTGCCTGGCATCTGGCCCCGCAACCCGTCCCGACTGATACGGCGCGCAAGCCTCGTGCTCGTGCTGGTCGCCGGGGCGTGGCTGCTGGGCTCCAGCCATGCAGGCCTCGACAGCTTCGCCCAGCTCGAGCAGGTTGCGGCCGACCGCTACGGGCCGGAAACCGCCGAGCGCGTACGGCGCTGGCGCGAGCTGCTGGAGGATCTCGCCGATGAAGACGAGCAAACTCAGATCACACGGGTAAACGAGTTTTTCAATCGTCAGCTGCGCTACCAGGACGACCAGGTCACCTGGGGCCAGGAAGACTTCTGGGCCACCCCCCTGGAGGCCCTGGACAAGGGTGCAGGCGACTGCGAGGACTATTCCATCGCCAAGTACGTCAGCCTGCGCAAACTGGGTATCCCCGATGAGCGCCTGCGCCTTTTCTACGTGCGAGCCCGGCTTGGCGGACCCGGAAGCAATCTCAGCCAGGCGCACATGGTTCTCGGCTATTTCACCGACCCGCGAGACGAGCCCAAGGTCCTGGACAACCTGGTGACCCGAATTGAACGCGCATCCCAGCGCGACGACCTGACGCCGATCTTCTCGTTCAATAGCGAGGGACTCTGGCCCGACGGGCAGGCACAGTCCGCGGCCGACCCCACGGCCCGCCTGTCACGCTGGCGCCGCGTCCTGGAGCAGCTGGACGAATACGGCCTTGATCTCGACCGACCCATCAACTCGACCCCGGAATGAGGGCGCAGTCATGACGCTGAGAAAACAACTCTGGATCGCGGTAGCCATCATCATGCTGCTGGCGTTACTGGTCAGCATCGTGGTGAGCACCCTGTCCGCCCGCGACTACCTGGCGCAGCAGCTGCTGACCAAGAACATCGACAACGCCGCATCCCTGGCCTTGTCGCTTTCCCAGCTGCCCAAGGACGAGACCACCGTGGAGCTGCAAATCGCCTCGCAGTTCGACACCGGCCACTACCAGCACATCCGGCTGATCGATCCGACCGGCGACCTCATGATCGAACGCCGCAACCCCGAGCCACCCCAGGGCGTGCCCGAATGGTTCGTCGAGCGTCTGGCCTTCAACGTCCGCCCCGGGGTCGCGCATGTGTCCGACGGCTGGTCATCATTCGGCACCTTGATAGTCGAGAGCCAGACGAACTACGCCTACGAGGCCCTGTGGGACGGAACCCTCCGCCTCACCGCGATCTTTACCGCCGGTTTGCTGATCATCGGCCTGATTGGGTCATTCCTGCTCGGCCGGCTGATTCGGCCTCTGAAGCAAGTGGTGGAACAGGCCGAGGCCGTCGGCGAAAGGCGGTTCGTGACCACTCCGGAGCCCCGCACCTGGGAGTTCCAGGCACTGGTCCGCGCCATGAACCGGCTGACCGAGCATGTCCGGATGATGCTGCAGGAAGAATCGACGCGCCTAGAACGCCTGAAAACTCGCTTGCAACACGATGATGTAACGGGCCTTTTGAACCGAGAATCCTTCCTGGCCCGATTCCAGGCGACCCTCGAAAATCGGCACGCCGGATCCGCCGGGAGCTTTGTCGTCCTACGCGTCTCCAGCCTGCCCGAGCTCAACCAGGCGATCGGACACGACAAGCTGGATGAGCTTCTGGCAGGCATTGCAGAAGTCGCGGAACAACAAGTCAGCGAGACCGATTACGGCGCCGCAGGGCGCCTCAAGGGTTCCGATATTGCCGTCTTTGGCGACGGCATCGGGGACAGTCGCCGCTTTGCCGAGTCCCTGCTGACGGCGATCCGCGCGGAGCTGGGCCCCAAAGCTCCCGAAGCCATGGCCTTGCACTTGGCCGGGACGCCCTACCACCCCGACGACACCACGGGAGAGGTGCTGAGCCGCGTCGACCAGGCACTGGCCCGTGCGGAGCTGGAGCCGGGCGATTCCATCGCCGAAGAACCTCATGCCGTGCTGCCACATGCCAATCAGAACGAATGGCGCACCGCGATCACCGTGGCCATGGCCACGCATGGCGTGAAGCTCGCGCGATTCCCGGTGATGGACGCCGACCACGAGTTGATGCACCACGAGGCGCCGATGCGCCTGCTGCTGGATGGCGAATCGCGCCCCGCGGGCTATTTCATGCCCTGGGCGGTGCGCCTGGACCTGATCCGGCAGCTGGACGACGCCGTCCTCGATGCCGCCATCGATCAGCTACGAGCAGGAAACGAGCGCCTCGCAATCAATTTGTCGGTCGACAGCCTGCAGGACACCGACTTTCGCCAACGCCTGGAATCCCGCCTGGCCTCCGACCCGGAAGTGGCCGGTCGACTGTGGCTGGAATTCCCGGCCCGGGGCGCCCTGGCGCATCCGGCCGAACTGCGCGACCTGTGCCGTATCGCGCGTGTCACGGGCTTCGTGGTCGGTCTGGAGCACGCGGGGCCGGAGGCCTTCCGCTCACACGACCTTACCGCGTATGGGCTGCATTACGTGAAGCTGCAGGCCTCGCTGATCCAGGGTGCCCATCGATCCACGGAGACCCAGGCGCTGATTCGCGGGCTTTGCACCCTCGCGCACTCGATCGGCATTCTGGTGATCGCCGAAGGCTGCGACAGCACCGATGATATCGAGCCCCTGATGGAGCTTGGCATCGACGGCGTGACCGGCCGAGCCGTTCAGTCCCTCAAGGCTTGATCGCCACAAAAAAGCCCCGCCAACAATGGCGGGGCCTCGCGGATACCAACGAACCGCGCGTTCTACTGGTCGATCTTTAGCTGGTCGTTATCCAGCAATGCCTGGATGATGACATCGGAGCTGCCGCCCAGATCAACGCCCTGCAGCGTGATGATCTGATCCGCATTATCCCCGTTCGCACCCAGCTGCCCGGTGGAATGCACGAACAGTACGGTATCGCCTCCCTGCGATTCTGCATACAGATACTGACCCAGCTCGCCTGCCTCCTCGCCCTGCAAAAGGTCCGAGAGGTCCAGAACATCGCCACTGCCGTTATCCGATAGCTTGAAGTCGGTAATGACGTCATGGGCGGCGGGAGTGCCATCCATCGCCTGATCGCCAAAGAACCAGACGAAGGTGTTGCTGCCGCCACCCCCGGTGAGCGTATCGCTGCCCGCACCACCGATGATCACGTCGTCACCATCACCCCCGATGATGCTGTCATTCCCGGCACCGCCATAGAGCAGGTTGTTACCGCCACCCCCGATCAGGGTGTCGTCGCCCGTACCGCCGAACAGAATGTCGTCGCCGTCATTGCCGATCAGCGTGTCGTTGCCGGCACCTCCCAGGAGCATACCCTCGGTCCCGGCTGCCACCACCAGCTCCACCCCGTCATCGTTTGCGGCCTCCTGGATGACGTAATGGTCGGGTGCCAGTTGCAGCTTGATCGCGTCGGTGAGCGTGATGCTGTCGCCGTCACCGTCCACGATCGCCAGATCCAGCCCGAAGTCGAGCGGGCTGCCAATCGGACTCGATGTCAGCCCGCCAAATCCACCGATCTGGAAGCGGCCGCCGCCAGCATGGTGATATTCGACACTGTTCAGGCCATCCTCGGCGAACACACCAATGGTCGTGCCGGACTGCACACCCTCGAACACCGCGTGATCGCCCACCAGACGGATCGAGAACAGATTCCCCGACAGCGAGAAGCTCTCGAACTGGTTTTCTGCCCATCCGGTCATGTCCACGGTGTACGTCTGCCCGCCGTACTCGACAAAGGCACCCGTGATCCGTACCGGATCACCATCGCCCACCCGGTTATTGCCATCCGGGTCGTTGAAGGCCTCGACCCGAATGGTGGTGTCATTCGCCGTCGAGATCCGCGCGGAGGCACCGTCGACCAGTACGTGTCCGTCGAACATATGCCCTGGGTTCGCCGGGTCGTATCCCGCACCGTTCGGCGGGATCCCGGAGGCGTTTTCGACATAGTCCACCCGCATCGCCTGGCCGCTGCTCACAAACACGTTGCCGACGCCGCCCTCGTTGGAGTTCGTGTTCACCGAAGTGGCGCCGACCGGAGTCAGCAGGATGTCCGGGAAGCCGTCCGCGCCCGTGAAGTAGTTGTAGTATCGGTTGCCGGCATCACCCGCCAGAGAATAGCCACCATCATCGACCGAGAACCGCTGTTGCTCGTCGAGCGGCTGAACCAACTCGAAGTCATAGGTATCCGGGCCTTCCGGGTCCAGGTTGAGGCTGGCGGTGAACACCTTGGCCGCTAGCACGTCGGGATCATCCGCCCCGTTCCCGCCGGAATGGGTCGACCCAACCAGCGTCTGGCCATCGCTGGTCACGTAGTAGTACACCGGCTGCCCGCCCGATGTGAGACCCGATACGTGCCCGTTGGCATAGGCGAACTTCACTGTACCGCCCGGGTCGGCACCGAAGTTGTCGTCGACCTGGCCGTCCAGATCCAGACGCACACCCTCGATCTTGCTGAATGCACTGTCGGGATCGTTTACCAGGAAGCCCGGATCGGGGACGACCGGGGTCGGCCCGTCATCCACAAAGGACAGCGCACCGCCCAGCGGGATTGCTTCCGTCGACAGGACCGCATAATCACCATCGCCGTCCGTTGCCGTCGCCGTGGCGGTCAGCGTTACCAGACCACCCAGCGTCTCGATGGCATTCGGGTCGCTGCGGTCCGTATGGTCCATCGGCCGATACAGCGTAAGTTGCAGTACGGCCTCATCCGCCTCGTTGGTCGTGATCTGCAATACGAACACGGTCTCCCCGTCCGCACTGCCCGTGATCGTCTGGCCATCCTCCGAGAGCGTCAGGCTGATCGCCTGCCCCTGGCTGAACAGGCCGGTGGAGCCATCCTCGGCCGCCAGACCGGCCAGACCCAGCGCATAGGCCCAAGACAGCTCACCGGGGCCGTCGGCGCCGTAGTTCACCTCGACCTCGAACAGACCGTCCAGCACGATGGCGGCTGTGCTGGCGCCATCCACGGTCTCGTCGTCACGCACGGTCAAGCCGAGATCCCCTAGATCGAATGTGATCCCCGCGCTATCGAAGGCCGGGCCATCGTCCGCAAACCGGAGCAGCTCACCCAGATCGGCATAGGCGTAATCCTTCGCCCTGTCTCCATCCCCGTCTGTGAGCGTGACCTCGCCCCGCAACACGATCTGGCCGGACGACAGCGCCAGGACATCCGCCTCGAAGTCTTTGCCATCCTTGGAAGCATGATCCACCGGCTGGTACTGACTAAGCACCAGTTCGTTCGTATCGCCATCCAGCCAGACTCGAAACACGGTGTTGCCATCGTCGATCGACTCGGCCGAAGTCGCCGTGGTCCCGATGATCATGCCCCCGACGGCAAACAGAACAACCGCAGTGCCCCCACTGGACAGGCCCCGCTTGTCGCTGCCATCCCCACTGGTGGCCTGCTGCCCGGCTACGCCGTCCTTCAGGCTCAGGCTGTACGCCCACTCCTCTGCGTGTTCGCTCGCCGAGCCATCCGCTCCGAACGTGCTGTCCTCACCCAACCGGAAAAAATGCGCAAGCGAAACACGGTCCTCTCGGCCGTCCGGATCCTCCAGGGTTCCACCTTCCAGTGCCGCATCGGAAGTCTGAAGGGTGATGTCGTCCAGCGAAGCCACTTCGACTGCCGGGCTTGGCCCGTCGTCGACGATCGCCAGCAAAGCGCCAAGATCGACCGTGGCCGACGCGCTATCGCCCGCCGCGTCCGTGACGACCGCAGTCAACGTAATGCCAGTACCCGCCAGAGTCAGCACATCCGCCGAGTCGGTTGCATCGGGGTGCATCACGGCCAGCATCTGTGTAAACGTCACCACGCCCGCCGCATCGACCGAGACGGTGAATGCCAGGGCACCGGTTCCGGTCACGCCCTCGATTACACCCGCGTTGTTAACCAGGCTGATCGGCTCGCCGCTGATCGTGGTTACAAGGCCCGTGCTCGATGAACCGGCCAGCCCCAGTCCGTAGGCCACGCTACCCGGACCATTCGAGCCGTAGTCGACCAGGAAAGCACCCGAGAAATCGACGGTGGCCACTGAACCATTGGCCGCGCGCAGGTCCGTTTCATTCACGAGCAAGGCGCGCCCGCCGAGTTCGGCCTCAATCACGCTGATCGAAGAGGGGGTACTCGGCACATCTGGCGTATCAGCCGGTACCGCGGGCGAAGCCGGCAAGGGGGCGCCGTCGAGGCGGAACTCGGGCTCGCCGAAAAGGTTGGAGGGGAATTCATAGCCAACCGGGCTGATTTCTTCGACGTTCCGGGCAATGCGCACAAAGCTCACACCGCCCTCGCCACCACCATCAAGACCCGCCGCCGGCGCCTCCAACAGCCCGTCCAGGCTCTCGCCCCGTTCCAGCGCAGCAATAATCTCCTCGACCGTGGCTTCACCTAGCTGCGACTCCATCGGATCTGCCCCAGCGGACTGCGCGAGGTAGTCCGTGATCGTCGCCTGCTCGCCTTGCGCAAGGGTAAGTCCGGACCCATCCGGAAAGGCCAATTCGATCAGGCCGTCTGACTCTGCGATCACCTCCTCGCCCGCATATATCGGATCACCCGGCTGCAGGACTCGGACATTGCCGGCCTCATCGCTTGCGAGGGCAGTACCGATGACATTTTCAACGATGGCAACAATGGCTTGTGGATCCATGGCGGTATCCCTCGTCATGCACCCCACAGTGGGATGCTCATGACTTACTGAATACGCCCGGCGTCAAAATCCCGTTAGCTGTACTGAAGTACAGGGGATGAGTTTCTCCATACACCCGCCAAAACGATGGCGGTCTCGCCTCATACAAGGACACAAAAAAGCCCGGGTCCGCGATGCGGCCCGGGCATGTTTCACCGGGGAGTGAACGCCTTACTGATCGATGGTCAGGTGGCCGTTCGCGATCAGCGTCTGGATAAAATCATAGGACGAGTCGAAACCCTCCATGCTGACCCCTTCCAGCGTAATCGCGTAATCAGCGCCGCCCGTGTCCGTCCCGAGCATGCCACCGGAACTGATGTGCAGCACGGTATCTTCCCCCTGTGACTCGGCCATCAGGTACTGATCGATGGTCTCCTGGCTCGCACTCGACAGCAACTCGCCGAGCGTAATCTGGGCCGCACCACTCTCGCTTTCCAGGCTGAAACCCTGGATCACGAACCGAGCGGGATCGTCCGTCGTCCCCTGCCCGCCTTCCGCGACCACGAAGATGTCCTGATCGGTATCCACCGTCAGGAAGTTCGCGCCAAAGTCATCGGCCTCGTCGAGCGTCTCCACCGACTCGGCGGCGAGGGCTTCCTCGCCTCCGGCAGGATAGAAATCGGCATCATCGCCCTCACCAACCTGAACCGACAGATCAACCGGTCGAACCGAGAATTCGCTTTGATCGCCACTCCCTCCCGAGCCTGTGCTGCCGCCCTGGAATGCGATGTAGGAAAACGTCTCGCCGTTCAGCTCCAGGAACCCGTCTTCGTTCACATCCGCGGCAAGATCACGAGCCTCGCCGATGCGCACCCCATCCGCGTCGTAAAGGTGATACGAGCCGCCATTGATCGCACCTTCAATCTGGAACACCGCGGTGTCGGTGGGGCTGACCAGCGTAAACAGCAGGGCCTCGCCAAACTCGATCGCGTTCGGATTATCCGATGCCGCCCGATGGTCAACCGCGAAGAATCCGTCCTGATGCGATACCGCGGCACTCTGCGCGCCCGTCGACTTCAGGCTGTTCGCATTCGCCATCGTGCCCTGTACATCGCTGCCGCCGACCACATGGGCCGAGGCGAACAGGTCCGGCATGGGCTCGGGTGGTTCTTCTCCGCTTGGCTCGGGAACCGGAGCAAACGCGCTGTCGGTATCCACTAGCTTGGGGAGATCCACCAGTTCGATCGTACCCTCCACCGTCACGTTCAACTGGTTACCGTCCACCACGCCTGCGCGGATTGCGGCCGCGCCCGCCTCTGTCAGCACGACTACCCAGTTGCCCGCCCCATCCTGGGCGAGTTCCAGATAGGCCGTATCGCCGCCGACAATGCTGTAGACGATTGCGCTGGCCAGGGCGGGGTCCAGTCCATCCAGGTTCAGGGCATGGGACACCTCGAAGACCACATCGCCCGCAGCCGCATCATTGGCGTCCTCATACCCATATCCATCTGCCACGGATACCGAGACCGCAAGCGTCGGATTGGAGACAGGGGGCGGATCCACCGGTGGCGGATCGACAGGCGGGGGTTCGACCGGAGGCGGGTCCACCGATGGGTCGGCCGGCGTCGGACCGGGAGTCACTCCGATCTCGCCAGCTTCGCCACCCGGGACGGCCACGGTCTCGCCCAGTGCATCGGGACGACCAAAGACGTTCTCCGGGAATGTGTAGTTAATCGGCTCTACTGGCTCATTAATGCGTGCGACACGCACGAAACCGCTGCCATCGCTATCACCACCTTCGAGACCGGCCGCCGGTGGCGCAATCAGCGCATCCAGTGACTCACCACGCTCCAGGGCCGCAATCACTTCTTCCGCCGTCGGAATCTCTGGATTGTCCGCACGGCCGCTATCCGCCAGAGCTTCGCCCACCAGGACCTGCTGACCCTCACCGAGCGACAAGACACCACCTTCCATCGCCTGCAGATCAACCGACGCCCCCTGCAGTGGGATCACCTCTTCCCCCGCATACACGGGATCGCCGACGGCGAGCACCCTGGAATTGCCGTCGACATCTCTCGCAATCACAGTCCCGGTCAATGCCTGGACGGTGGCCACTACCGTATTCACTGCCATCGAATCCCCCTCATGCGCCAGCCCTCAAGACCGGCTCAAACAGACGCCTTCGCGTCCATAATCGATCCAACCTCAGTGCCTGGTCTGGGTCCATCGCCACCGGCACACCGCTGTGCATGACACGTGATGTTCTAGCCAGCCTTTTCTAGAGAAGGCCTTCGTCGTCTTCCATCAAATTCAGTCGCCGAGCCGAAGCCCGAAGATCCTTGCGGCCCAGCAGCTTCTGCTGCGCCGCATCCGGAAGGTCCGTAAACCGGATCACACCCTTGTACGTGAGCACCTCCACCAGGTCCTCCAGCACACGAATCAGCTCCAGATCCGAGGCCTGCAACGCGGCGGGCGCAGGCTCAGCATTATTTCCAGCCAAGAAGCCCAGAAGTTCCGGCGACTCGGCCGCCATAAACTCCGCACACTCGGCATTCGCGTCCCGACTCACTAAGTCAATCCTGCCTTCTGCATCCCGTCTCACATACATAGGCCGCCTCCCGGCCGCTCGGTATTCCAGTACCCAGCCTACACCCTCAGACACGGGAAAGCCCCGCCGATTCGGACCGGCGGGGCTTCTTCCCGTTCGACCAGTTACTGGTCGATCTTCAGCTGGTCGTTATCCAACAATTGCTTGACGAATTCAGCCGAATCCCTGCCGTCCATGCTAACGCCCTCCAACACGATGGACTGATTGTGCGCCCATTCACCATTGCCGTTATTCGCGTTACCACTATTGCCCGGCGACGTGTCGCCCTCCGTTCGTACATACAGAACCGTGTTGCCTTCGCCATCCTCTGCCGCGAGGATGAACTCATCGACATTGTCGGAGTCCGCTCCGACCAGCAGGTCCGAAAGGTCCAGCCGGTCAGCATCCCCTTCGCCAGTAAAACCTTGTTCCCAATCGACCGTGAAATCTCGCACCCCATCCTGCGGCATTTCGTCGGGATCAAAGTCGTCTCCGGAGTTCCCTGGGCCGGTCGACGGGACGTCCCCGGCCACATCACCGGGCCAGATAAACGTATCGGCACCGTCACCACCGATCAGGATGTCATTGCCGGCACCAGCCGCGATCTGATCCGCACCCGAGGTGCCCACCAGGATCTCGTCTACCTCCGTACCCGCAATGGTTGCGCCCGGCTCGAGATCGTCACCCCAGATCACCTCCACATCCGGGCTGTCGATACGGATCGAAAGGGTCGCAACCGCTTCGTCACCGTTCGGATGCGTCAGCTTGTAATCGAAGGTCTCGATGTTCCCGGCGTTGGCAACATCATTGGATGCCGTATAGGTATACGTCCCGTCCTCCGCGAGGGTCAGTGAACCAAACTCCCCGGCCACCGTATGTTCGCCTTCGACTTCGACGAATCCATCGCCATCGAAGACGCTCAGGGTCGTCGAATCGCTTCCTGGCTCATCGGAATTGCCTTCGGCATCCTCATCCGTAATCACATTCCCAGTAACCGTGTTAGACGCTTGCTGGTCTACCACAATCTCCGAGAATCCGACCTCCCCGCCCCAAGAGATGGGACCAAAGCTCCCGCCGTTGGTTTGCTCCCCAACCAGTTCCAGTCGGTAAGACCCCGAACTCAGGTCCTCGGGTAGGTCCAGCGGCACGTTCAAGTCGGAACCATCTGAAGCCTTTCGCGTGATAACATCACTCGCAAGAAGTTGTTCACCTTCAACAATGTCGTCTTGGTAGAGCGCCCACGTGAATTCGGCTTCGCCCTGAGAAATGATCCCTGCCCAAAGGCTGAACTCCGCAGCCATAGAGACCGAACCCGTATAGCCCTCACTTATCGTGAACTCGCGAGTCTCTGTCCAATCCGTCGCTTTCTCACGACCGCTCAGGTGTTCTTCCAACGACTCGCCGACATAGGCCGTATTCAGATTATCGACCGCGCTCACTGCACTGGCGTAAACGACCTCCGTGCTGTCGACATCCACGTCGCTCCATACGCCATCCGTGGAAACTGCTTGCGCCGACACCTCGATCTCATCGGATCCAGCATCGGGACGTACCGTCAATCCATCGATATCGGCCGGGTTCACCGTATAAAGGCCATCGACCGCTGACTGTACGTTGCCGTTGACCAGGAGTTCGCCGCCCTGTACCTCCAGCTGGTAGTAGTCGATCTCGCCCGGGTCATCGATGCTGCCGTCGAGCGAAACCGTGTAGATAGTGGACGTGACATCCAGCTGCCCCTGGATGTTGCTGACATCGACGACTTCGTCCGGATGCGTAGAACGCACCTCGAACACAACCTCCGCTCGACCGTTCTCATCCAGCGTCACCGTCAGCGACTCGTCCTCGGCAGGGAACACGGTGCTATCCGAATTGGCCGGGTCGTACCACGAGGTCTCGTAGAGCTCCTCGCCGTTCACAAAGACCTTAAAGGTGTCCCGCGTACCGCCACGATTCTCCCAAGACGGAAGCCCATCCGGGTTTCCATCTTCCCAGCCACCTTTCGCTTGCTGCGTCCAGCTGAGGTTGAAGGTTTGCCCGGCATTGGCCTGGCCAAAGTCGAACATCAGTGTCTCGGTATCCGCCGGCGGATTGGGATCGTTAATATTCCCATCACCGGAACCGCCGACACCCAGGTCCGCGAAACCATCCTTGAGGACAGTCTCTTGGCCCTCCTCGGAATCGACCGAAACCGAAACCGTCGGAATCAACAGGGTCTCGACCTCAGGCAAATCGACCAGCGCAGGATCAAAGATAATCGGAATCTCATAGCTGGCGGCATCACCATCACCATCTTCCGCATGGAAGGTCACCGGAAGTTCAAAGCTCTCCGATGCATCCATGTAAGTCCCGGACATACCCTTGATGTTGTATTGGTTCCCGCCCGAGGCTCCCAGGAAACGGATCTCGTCAAACCCACCTGGCTCACTAATCGACAAGCTGTTACCGGACCCCACGAGGTCGCCATCGCGGTAGATCTCCCAGCTCGGCGTACCCTGGTTCCCCATCGTGAAGTCAAGATCCGTGACGTACTGATTAAAGCTTGCGGACAGGGTTTGACCGCCACTGATTAGGTTGTTCGCGACACCAATACCGCTTCCAGACCAATTGACGGCGCCATTATCCGACGCAAACTGGACTTCCAAACCGTTGTCGAAGACAAACAGGTCATCGTCGATTCCACCACCAGCGGTCAGGCTTTCTTCGTCGAAACTGCTCCGTGCCATCGGGTCGATCGGCGCCAGCACATTGATGTAATAGCCACCATCAATACCCGCCTGAATCGTGAAGACCGGGTCTCCATTTGAATTGAGAGCGGTCAGTGTCGCCGTATCGGCGTCAAAACTGGACGTTAGCTTGTCGCCTCGCGAGGTCAGAAGGACTTCATCCCCATCGAGCAGCGCCACGAGATACCCGTCGTTATCAACGGATAGTTCTATGTCCTGAATGAATGCCCCATCGACGTCCGCACCGATGTTGAGCCCGTTGTTGCCTTCTACCGGGCTGTCGGTTATCTCACCGGTAAGGGTGATTCCTTCACCGTCCTTGAATACGGGTGCATCGTCGCGGATCAACACGTCGATGGTGTCATCGGCAACCTGGCCGTTATCGTCGGTCAGCGTGACCGCGATCGAGTCCTTCCAGTCCAAGTTACGGCCCTGACCATCGGGATGCTCGATCGGCTCGCGGAACTCCAGATCGAAACTCACTTCCCCGGTATCGCTATCGAAACCATTGAGGGTCAGCAGGTTGCCATTGTCGGTTTCGATATCCACCGTATTGGATTCGTCAAGCGCTTCGAGTTGTTCGAGCGTCAAAAGCACAGAGCCATTTTCATCGGTGGCCCCGGTGGTGTTGCTCCCGCTCAAGGTTCCTGCGATTGCCAAGCTTGCGATCCCTGCGGGCGCATTGAGCGCGAAGCTGCCCGACTTCACCAACTGAGCGGGATCTGGATTCGTGCCGTTCTCGAGATGCTTCTCGTCGAAGAAGAAATCCTTCTCGCCCAATCCTGTGATTTCCGGCCCCGGGACCGGAACCACTGTGACTGCGGACGCCTGACCAGTCAGCTCGAACGGATTCACCCCGTCCTCTGCGATGGTCACCGAGCCTTCGACAGTAGCGTCGAGCTCGTTCCCCGAGACCTGGCCGTTACGGACGGCAGCAGCTCCGTCCTCGGTCAGGACCACATTGTTACCATCCAGCGCGAGGTAACCGTTGCTGTTCTCAATCAGTGACAGCACGATCTCGCCCGCCAGGCCGCCATCGATGCCGTCCAGATCCAGATCCGTGGTGACTTCGAACACCGCATCACCCGCGCCCGCCGACTGCGGCCAACCCTCGGTGGCACCATCCGCCAGGGCAAGATCAACCGTCAGCTCCGGATTCGGCACCGGCACCATGACACCACCTTCGGCACTGGCTTCAAGCGTGAAGGTGTTGACCAGGTTTTCCCCTATGATCAGCGTCCCCTCGATGGTGACATTGAGATCGTTACCGGAAACCCGCCCGTTCTGAATCGCTTCCGCGCCTGCCTCGGTGAGCACAACCGACCAGTCGCCCCAGTCACTCTGCGAAAGTTCGAGGTATTCGCTGTCACCGCCGACGATCTCGTAGGAGAACTCGCCAAGCGAAGGGTCGATCCCGTCAAAATCCGCCTGAGGTATAAGCGAAAACACCTGCATTCCCGCCTGAACTTCCGCCGATGGGAATCCATAGTCGCCAGGCAACGGGTTGTTTACGCCCTCATTCAAAGCTTGCGCCCCAGGCGTGGCGTCTCCAGGCAGCTGTTCCACCGGGGGCATCGGGAAGACTTCTCCCGGCCATAGCTGAAATTCAAATGTCGGTTCAGGCACCTCAACCGCGACCATTGAGCTCTCAGTGGCTGACACTGGACCGATCCCTTCGATCTCGACCGTTCCCTGAACGTCTACGGAGAATTCGTTGTTAGGAACCTGACCATTCTGAAGCGCCCATGCGCCTTGTTCGGTCAGGACGATGGCCGGATTCCCATCGGCATCCGCGCCAATTGCCAAATAGTCCGAGTCCCCACCAACGATTTCGTATTCGATCGGGCCAGCGGCGGAATCCGGCAGTCCATCGAGGTCCAGCGTGCTGTCGAGACTAAACACCACCATGCCCGTGCCAGGCTGTTCAGACGGCAGCATGTCGACCTGTTGGGGCAGGACGACCCCCGAGTCCTGCATCTGGGGACGAAGATCCGAGCCCATCCGTTCAATCAGCTCACTGAGCGGTGTAACGGAGATGACGAGACTGGGTTCCGGAACCACGTCTTCGGTGGTTTCGCCGCTGTCCGCGAACGTACCCCCACCATTGCCGGCGTCGCCGGGGCCGCCCAAGGTGTTGGGGTCATAGGCGTACTCGATCTGGCCGACCTCTTCGGAGCCACGAGCGATCCGGACGAAGCCGCCGCCTTCGCCGGCTGCGCCGCCGTCGGCACCGGCGGCCGGGGCTTCGATGATGTCGGTGATGTCTTCACCGCGATCCAGGGCGGCGATGATCTCTTCGACGGTGGCATCGGCGATCTCGCCTTCTTCCGGCGCGGGCTCGGCGGATTCCGCCAGGTCGTCGGTGATGGTGGCGGACTCGTTACCCGCCAGGGACATGGTGGAGCCATCCTCGAAGGCCATTTCGATGAAGGCGCCGTCTTCGGCGATGACTTCTTCGCCGTAGAAGATCTCGTCTCCGGGTTGCAGGACGCGGGTGTTGCCGTCCTCGTCTCGAGCAACAACGGTACCCACCACGGATTCGACGGTAGCTACGACGACTTCAGACATGACCTTCTCCTCGGACTCGGAAGTACTTCACAGTTTTCGATGGGTACGAGCCTAGGGGAGTCGCCGTGGGCACGACAGGTGTACCGAAGTACAGGGTTTGTGGGGTTATGGGAGAACCGATATGAGGATCGGTTGGATGAAAACGGATGGAAGCTGCGGGGCGCGGGGGGCTGGATTGATGCGATTCGCTGTGCTCATCGCATCCTACGACCCTCATCAAACGAGGGGGATGGCGTCACGTAGGATGCCGATAAGCGCAGCGAATCGCATCACCGCCGCTGGAGGCGAGCTACGCGTATCGCACCTGAATCAGACGGTCGGGTGCGATTCGCGCAGGCGGGTCAGGTGGAGCACAAGCTGAACGCGGTCATCCACGTTGAGCTTCTTGAAGACGGAGCCGAGGTGCATCTTGACGGTGCGTTCGGTCATGCCGAGCTGGCGCGCAATCTCCTTGTTGTGCGCCCCCGTGGTCACGGCCAGCGCAACTTCCCGCTCGCGGGGCGTAAGGTTCTCGAACCCCTCCGGCGGTGTTTCCGGATCGCGGGGCTGGGCGCTGCGGACTGTGCGAATCATCCGGGTCATCAGGTCGGGACCCACCCATAAGCCACCCCCGGTGACGGTGGCCGCGATCGTTCGCAGCTGGGCGACGTTGGCCAGTGTATGGCAGTAGCCGTGGGCCCCCGCGTCGAATGCACGGATGCCTTCTTCGTCATTCGGGTGTCGCGACTGCACAATCACCCGATGCACCAGAGTCCTTTGTTTGACGTACTCCTCCCAGTCGGCCAGATCCGTACCAATCCAGCAGGCTTCGGTGCCCTCCGGCAGGGTCGACGGAAATGGCGGGCGCAGCACCTGGGCATCCGGAAAGGCCTCTACCCAGCGCGACGACGGCCGCGACGCTCGGTCCATCATAAAGATCTGCATGTTGCTCAGCGCTCCGTAAAAGCCAGCTCGCCCGCGCGGAGGATCGGCTTCAGCAGGTACTGCAGGATGGTGCGACGCCCGGTGATGATATCCACCTGCGTGACCATCCCGGTCATGATCGGATGCTCCTCGTCGAACCCGGTTTCCTCAGTTCGTACGCGGACCTTGTAATAGGTGTTGCCGTCGTCGTCGGTAATCGTGTCCGGACTGATGTGCTCCACGGTGGCATCCAGGCCGCCGTAGATGGCGAAGTCATAGGCGGTAAACTTCACCTTGGCGTTAAGCCCCGGGCGCAGATAGGCAATATCACGGGGCGATACCCGCGCCTCGATCAGCAATTCGTCCTCCAGCGGCACCACCTCGGCCACCTCGCGCCCAGGCGAGATCACGCCACCGCGCGTGGTGATGAACATCCGCTGCACAATCCCCGCCATGGGTGATCGCACCTCGGACAGCCGCACGCGATCCTCCAGGCCCTCGGTGCCCTCGGCCAGCTCCTGCAGCCGCCCAAGGGTGTCGGCGAGCTCCGAACGCCACTGATTGCGGAAATTCAGCCGCACCTCGCGGATCTTCTCTTCCGCTTCCTCGATCGCGGCGTCCAGACGGGCAATCTGCGCCGTTGCCTGATCACGATCGCCGCGGGCGTTGGAGACCTCGCGGCGCAAGCGCAGGATCTCCACTTCGGATACCGCCCCGCTTTGCACCAGCGGTTCGGTCACCTCCAGCTCTCGACTGGCCAGCTCCAGGGCACGGATGGCCTGGCTGCGGCGCGCCCTTACCTCGTTCAGCTCCTCGCGCCTTTGCCGCATCTGCTCTTCGGCAATGCGAATTCGCGAGCGCAGCTCATCCAGGCTTTCTTCGTAAAGCTGCTGTTCCTGCTCGACGATGGCCTGCGGCCCTTCCTGCAGGTCTGGTGTGATCAGGAACGGGGTTTCCGTCAGCAGCGCCATAAGGCGCGCCCGGCGCGCCTTCAACGCGAACTCGCTCGCCCTCGCCTCGCCCAGGTCGGACAAAAACCGCGTCGGGTCCACACGCACGAGCACGTCGCCCTGTTCCACGACATCCCCCTCGCGCACCAGGACCTCGGAGACCACGCCCCCGTCCATCGACTGCAGCACCTGAAGGTTCTGCGACGGGATCACCCGCCCATCCGCGCGGGCCACCTCGTCAATCTCAGCAACGGAGGCCCAATAAACCAGCAGGCCCAGCGTAATCAGGATCCCGTAGAGGAGCGCGCGGGCGCGGATCGGACGCTCCTGTATCTGCGTCCAGTCGGCGTCCGATGCCCAGTTGCGGTGGTCGCCACCACCCTTGGTCAGCCACGGGCGAAAGATGCGGTCCACCATCGGTGCACCAACCTTTCCGGTCTGATCCATACCGCGGCCAAGCGCCTCGAATCCCTGGCCGTCCCTGCGCGTGCGCTTGCTCATGCCTGCGCCTTGCCCACGCGGCCTTCCCGCAGCGCCTGGATCACCTGCTCCTTCGGCCCGTCGGCCACCACACGGCCCTGATCCAGCACGATGATCCGGTCCACCAGCTCTAGCAGCGAGGTGCGGTGCGTGACGATCACGGTCGTCCGCCCCTGGATGAATTCCGCCAGACGGCGCTTCATGCCCTGCTCGGTGGAGTTATCCATGGAGCTTGTCGGCTCGTCCATCAACAGCATGCTGGGCTCGTGCAACACGGCACGCGCCACACCAACACTCTGCTTCTGCCCTCCCGAAAGCCGGCCCCCGCGCTCCCCGACCTGCAGATCGACACCTTCTGGGTGGGTGTTAATCAGGTCCTCGATCCCGGAGATCGCGATCGCCTTGCGGATCGCCTCGTCGCTGGCCAGAGGATCGGCCGCCACCAGATTCTCGCGCAGGCTCCCGTAGAACAGCGTGACTTCCTGGCCCACATAGCCCAGCGACCGCCTCAGCTCAGCCGGGTCCAGCTGGCGTACGTCAATCCCGTCCACCAGTACCGCCCCGGAGGTCGGCTGATAAAGGCCCATGATCAGCTTGGCCAGCGTGCTCTTGCCCGAGCCCACGCGACCCAGCACGGCGACGTGTTCGCCCGCCTCGATCTTCAGCGAAACCCCCTGCAACGCCGGTGTGGCGGACTCGGGATAGGCGAAGCCGACATTGCGAAACTCGATCGCGCCCTCGAAGCGATCACGACTCAGGAAGTGCGAGTCCGCCGGGCGCTCGACCGGCAGCGCCATGATCTCGTTCAGCGAACCGAGCGCGGTCGAGGCCTGGTGATACTGCATCAGCAACCCGGCGGTCTGGCTGATGGGCGCCATCGCGCGCGAGGAGATCAGGTAGGCGGCAATCAGCCCACCCATGGAGAGATCTCCCTCCATCAGCAGGAACACACCGAGCACGATGATGGCAACGCCGACCGTGTGCTGCGCCCACATTGCCGTGTGCGTCACGCTTGCGGTCAGCAGTCGGTTCTGCGCATTGGTCCGGGCCAGGTGCGTCGTGGCGCGTTCCCAGGTCGCCTGCACCCGTCCCTCCGCCCCAAGGGCCTTGAGCGTCTCGGCACCGGTGAGGCTCTCGACCAGCGTCGAGTTGCGCTGCGCCGCCACGCGATAGCTCTCTTCGGCGAGTCCGTGCAGCTTGCGATGGATCGCGGTGGCATAAAACAGCAGCAGCAGCGCGCCAATGGCCACGGGGATCGCCAGCGGCCAGGCGATCAACGCGATGATGGCGATGAACATGAACGCAAACGGCAGATCCACGAAGGCGATGATCGTCGCCGACGATATGAAGCTGCGGACCGACTCGAACGCGCCAATGTTCGACGCAAACGAACCCACCGAGGCCGGCCGGTTCTCCATGCGCAGTCCCAGCACACGCTCCATGATGTGCGATGAGAGCTTTACGTCCGCGCGCATCGCCGCCTTGTCGACGAAGTGGCTGCGCATGGTGCGCAGGATCAGGTCCGCGATCAGCACGATCACAACACCCGCCGCGAACATGAACAGCGTCTCGGTCGCGTGGTTCGGGACCACGCGGTCGTACACGTTCAGCACGAACAGCGGCATCGCCAGCGCGAACAGGTTGATCATCACCGCTGCGATCAGCACATCGCGATACAGCGGCCGGTTCTCGCGAATCACCCGCCAGAACCAGTGCCCCTTGCTCTCCTTCGAGACCCGCGGTGCGCGGGCATCCATGCGAAACTCGGGCCGCACGTAGATGGCCCGCCCTACGTAGCGCTCTTTCAGCCGTTTCAGCGGCACATCGATGACCGCATCACCCAGCTCGGGATCGATTACTCGGGCCACGCTCTTGTCTTCGTTCCAGCCGACCAACACCCAGGCTTCGTTCTGGTCCAGCAGCAGCAGCGCGGGCAGCAGGTCGTCCTTCAGTCCGCGGGCGTCGCGGGTGACGGTGCGTGTGGTCAGTCCGGCACGCTGTGCCGCACGCGGGACCAGGGAGGGGCACAGCCGCCCGTCGTCCAGAGGAAGACCCGCAAGCGCGGAATCCGGCGTCAGACGCAGCCCGTGCATGCGGGCGATCAGGATCAATCCACCGAGAAGGCTGTCCGAACGGCCCTCCCCATCCACGATCGGGAACTCCGGCTCGCGGTCATCCACATCGCCCATGGACCCCGACTCGGGTGTGCCCGTGGCCGAATCCAGGACAGGATCCCCGCGATCGTCATTGGAAGGAGGCTGGCTAATCGGTACACCCCTGTGGCCGGACACAGAATCTCGGCATCCGCGCGCACTGTTGATGTGCAGAACGTGAACGCCTTCTCATATTTGCTTGATTCTGCGCCCCAACGTACCGCCGGGCAACGCCTTTACATCACGGGGATCTAACGCTTTCGGCGTAGACGAAAGAAATTGCGCAACAGCTCGGCAGAACGCTTCGCCGCCACGCCTTCGATGCATTCCAGACGGTGGTTATGAGCGGGGTGATGAAGCAGGTCGATGGCGCCTCCGGCGGCCCCTGTGCGGGGGTCCGAAGCTGCAAACACCAGCCGCTCCACCCGGGCGTGGATCATCGCCCCCGCACACATCGAACACGGCTCGAGGGTTACGTAGAGCGTGGTACCGGTCAGCCGATAGTTGGAACACCGCTTTCCGGCTCTACGGAGGACTCTAATCTCGGCGTGCGCAGTGGCGTCATGCTCGCCGATCGGTGCGTTGTGGGCGACGGCCAGACAATAACCCTCCGCATCCACCAGAACAGCGCCCACCGGCACCTCGCCGACCTCCGCGGCCCGCTCGGCCTGCGCAAGGGCGACATCCATCCAGTAGGCATGCGCACCGGGTTCCGTGGGCGCCGGACCGCGCTCGCCGGGTTCCATGCTCCGCGCGTCGGACGCGACCTCAGCCGCCATCGCCCGGGCGCGGTGCGGCGAGTGCGCGCTCGATCACGTCGGCCAGGTCCTGCGGCTTGCGCTGGGGCGCAAAGCGGTCGAGTACGGAGCCATCACGACCGACCAGAAACTTGGTGAAGTTCCACTTGATCCCCTGCGTGCCCAATGCGCCGGGGGCCTGCTGCTTGAGGTGCTGGTACAACGGGTGCGCACCCTCGCCGTTCACCTCGATCTTGGCAAACACCGGAAACTCGACCCCGAAACGCACACCGCAGGCCTGTATGGCCTCCGCATCACCCGGCTCCTGCCTGCCAAACTGGTTGCAGGGGAAGCCGAGCACGTGAAAGCCGCGTCCGGCGAACTGTTCCTGCAGTGCCTGCAGCCCCTCGTACTGCGGGGTGAATCCGCATTCGCTGGCCACATTGACGATCAGCAGGACATCCCCGCGATACGTCCCCAGGGGCTGTTCGGTGCCATCCGCTGCCGGTACCGAGAAGTCGAAGACATCAGTCATCGCGCGCCGCCTCGACATCTTCCAGAATCGCGTCTTCCAGATCCGCCAGGACCTCGGCCGTCGCGCGCGACAGAGCCCCCACCAGCTGCGAGGCCGAGCGCCGCTCCAGCGCCTGCTCGGATTCCAGATGCACCAGACGACTGCGATCGCCCTGGCTCAACTGGGCGCGCAGACCCATGTGCCCGGTCCCCGTCACGGCCAGCCCATTGGATTCGACGGCTTCAGCCCCTTCTAGATCACCGTACAGCGCGGTGATCAGGACATGGACCCGCACGGCAGGACGCCCCTGTTCACGCACCGCCGATGCGTTGTCGACCAGCTCCAGCGCGGCATCATTGCGCGTCCAGCGTTCCCGCAGCAGTTGTTCAAGCTGCTCCGACGGCTTCAGGAACCACTCGTTGTAGTAATCCGACTCATACTGGTGATTCCCCAGCCGGTACACCAGCCCATTGCCGGCATAGGCCGGAGCGACCCGGACCGACCCCAGTTCGACGGCCACCGGCTCCTCCGCCGTCCGTGCGGGTGGCTCGTCCGGCAACTCCAACAGATACCAGGAGCGATCGAGCGGCTCGCGGTCCGGCAACAGCGTGCAGCCACCCAGGACCAGCGCGGCGAGCATCAGGATCGGCACTTTCCACCAGTTCATGCTTACTCCTCGTCCATGCGGCTGCGCGGTGGCGGGGCACCGAACAGCGTGCCACCGGGGTTGCGGCGTACATCATCCGACAGGCTGCGCAGGCCCGAGATCGCGCCTTGCAGCTCGTCCAGGGTCTCCAGCAGCTTCGACTCGCTGACATCCATGCCCCGATCCAGTCGCTCGACCATCGAGTCCATGCGCTCGACCAGGCCCGCGACATCGGCAGCCTCGGCCGTACGACGCAGCTCCTGGATCGCCTTGCGAGTCTCGGTGGGCAGTGCCTGTGTGTCCGGGTGGTCCACCAGGGCCTCGACCGACTGCATTACCCGATCGGCCGTGCGCATGGTCTGCTCGAGCTCCGAGATCAGGTCATCAGCTCGCTGGTTCAGCCCCCCAGTGTCCAGACTGGATACGGTGTCGTCGACGGTCACCAGCAACGTGTTCAGGTTCTCGATGGTGCCCTCGATATCCAGCCCGTCGATCCGCTTGAGCAGATTCTCGGCGTACTCCATGAACTGCACGGCGATACTCGGGGACGACGGGATGTAGATCGACCGGGGCTCCCAGTCGTGTTCCAGCGGTGGGTGTTCTTCCGGATCGGAGAAGTCCGCCTCCAGATAGTTCATGCCCGTGATGCCCTGTGCCGCAATGCGCACCCGCAGGCCCGCTTCCACCAGGTTTTTCAGGACTTCCGCCTCGAAATCCTGCTCGCGGGCACTAGCCGCGAAGCGGTCCGGCCAGAGCCGGGCCTCGACCATCACATAGCGCTTGCGCTCGCGCGGGTCCACGTCTTGCTGGTATTCCACCGAGGTAAAGCCCAGATTGGTGATCTCGCCAATCGTCACTCCGCGAAACTTCACCGGCGCACCGATCTCCAGCCCCTGCACGGATGAATCGACGTAGGTCTCGATCGGGATCGATGCGCGAAAGAGATTGCCCGCGGTCATGATGATCAGCGCGGTCACCAGCGCCACCAGACCACCGACGATGAACAATCCCAGGCGAAAATGTTGTCGGGCACTCATGTAGATCTCTCTTCGGAGTCGGCCGAATCGGCCCGCTGCAGGAACCGCTGTACCCACGGGTGATCGGATGTATCACGCAGAGTCGCCGGGTTCCCTTCGGCAACGATGCCCTTGCTTTCCTTGTCGAGCATAATGACCCGGTCGGCAATCGCAAAAATACTGGCCAGCTCGTGGCTGACAATCACGATGGTCATGTCCAGGCTGCGCGCCAGCCGCAGGATCAACTGGTCGAGCTCCGCCGAGGTGATCGGGTCCAGCCCTGCGGAGGGTTCGTCCAGGAACAGGACTTCCGGGTCCAGCACCATCGCACGCGCAATCGCCGCACGCTTTTGCATGCCGCCGCTGATCTCCGAAGGCATGAAGTCCGCGAACTCCCCAAGCCCGACGAGCTGCAGGCGCGCCCTGGCGATCGCGTCCATCGCCTCGCGTGGCAGGTCGGTATGGACCTCCAGCGGCAGCCGGACGTTCTCCAATAGTGTCATGGAGCCAAACAGCGCCCCCATTTGGTACATCACGCCCACCCGGCGCAGGATCGCCTCGCGCTCTTGGCCATCGGCCGTGGTGATGTCGGCACCGGCCACCCAGATGTTTCCCTTCTGTGGCGTGTACAGTCCGATCATGTGCTTGAGCAGCGTACTCTTGCCGCTCCCGGAGCCGCCGAGGATCACGAAGATCTCGCCGCGCTGGACGTCAAAGTCGAGGTCCCGCATCAGCACAAAGTCACCGAACCCCATGGTGAGGTCGCGCACCCTGATGACCGGCTCTGCGTTCGCCACCCGTCAGACCCCCATGTGATAGAAGAGGACGGCGAACAGGCCGTCGAACACCACAATCAGGATGATCGACGTCACCACCGCGCTGGTCGTGGAGATCCCTACGGCAGCCGCCCCGCTCGCCGTTTGCAGCCCGCGCAGGCAGCCCACACCCGCGATCAGCAGGCCGAAGATCACGGCCTTGAACAGCCCCGAGAAGAGATCCGACAGGCTGAGTGCGACGGTCACCTGATTGAAGAACGCCGTCCAGGGGATCCCGAAGCCCTGCATCACCACTGCAGCGCCCAGCAGGCCGATCATGTTCGCGTACAGCGCAAGCAACGGCGCGACCAGAATGCCGGCGAGCACCTTGGGCAACACCAGAAAACGAACCGGGTCGAGCCCCATCGTCTTCAGGGCGTTAACCTCCTCGTTCACCTTCATCGTGCCGATCTCGGCGGCGAACGCCGCCCCGGAGCGCCCGGCCAGCAGTATCGCCATCATCAACGGCCCCAGCTCGCGGAACAGCGAAACCGCCACCAGATTGGCGACGAAGATCTCGCCACCAAACTGCCGCATCGCGATCGCGGACTGGAATGCCAGGATCACGCCCAGCAGGAAGGCAATCAGGGAGACGATGGGCAGCGCCTGGAATCCGGCCGCCTCGGCGACCCGGAAGGTATCGCCCCAGCGAACCTGGCGGGGATGCACCAGCGCCGAACCCAGGGCCCGTGTCAGTTCGCCAATGAACCCGACCTGCGAATAGGCCGCCTGCCCGACTCGGGACACCGCCTCCAGCGACTGGGCCCACAGTCCCCCACGTGTTTCGTGACGTGCCGGTTCAACGGTTTCCAGCTCTCGGTACGGGGTTAGCTGCTCCTCCACCAGGCCCTGGACACCCACCAGCTCCACCTTGCGCCCCACCCGCTCGATATCGCGCTCCAGGGCATGGAGTAACGCCGCCCCGGCACCATCGCAATACTCGAGGTCCCCGACATCCAGCGTCACCGCAGCCTGCGTACCCTGGGCCAGCTCGCGGGCGCGGCGGCGCAGAGGCGACCAGGCCCGCTCCACTGCATGCACGTCCAGCCGACCGGCCAGGTGCAGGCGGGCATCCGGCGAGGCTGTGGCATCATAGTGAAACGTCTGGCCCGAATCGGCGGCCTGCTTGTCCATACTGTCGCTCGTGGGGCAATTGCGGCCATGGTAGCCGCAAACTCACCCGGCACGCGAAGCGGGGCTTAAATCTTTCCCACGCATCACGCTGATCGGTCTGCCCCTTTTCCGCCCGACACCATCCACCACGAGGAGCCCAATGCCCGCGGCCAACGAAGCTCTCCACCAGGTCGAAAGCGCGCTGAACGACATCCTGCTGGGCAAACCCGATCGGGTCCGGCTGGCGTTGACCTGCCTGCTCGCCAATGGCCACCTGCTGATTGAAGACCAGCCGGGCGTTGGCAAGACAACCCTCGCGCACGCACTGGCCGCAGCGATGAACCTCGATTACCGCCGCGTGCAATTCACCAGCGATCTCCTGCCCGGCGATGTCCTCGGGGTGTCGGTGTTCGAACAGAGCTCCGGCGAGTTCCGCTTTCACCCCGGCCCGATCTTTACCCAGGTTCTGCTGGCCGACGAGATCAATCGCGCACCCCCCAAGACCCAGAGCGCCCTGCTCGAGGCGATGGAAGAACGTCAGGCCAGTGTGGAGGGCGCAACCCGCCCCCTGCCCCAACCGTTCTTCGTAATCGCCACGCAGAACCCGGAAGAACAGGTCGGCACACATCCCCTGCCGGAATCCCAGATGGATCGCTTCCTGATGCGCATCGAACTGGGCTATCCCGATGCCCGTGCCGAGCGCGCGTTGCTCGAACGCGGCGGTGGCGCGGCGGCACCCGTTGCCCATCCTGCCCCGAGCGCGATCGTCACACCCGAGGACCTGCAGGGCTGGCAGTCCCGAATTAACCAGGTGCATGCCGAGCCAGTGGTGCTGGACTATCTGCAGGACCTGATACAGGCGAGCCGCGACCGCGCACGCTTTGCCCACGGGCTCTCGCCCCGCGCCGGGCTCGGCCTGCTGCGCGCCGCACGGGCCCATGCCTTTCTCGATGGGCGCGACTACGTCACTCCGGATGACCTGGCGGACGTCCTGCCGGCCGTGTCCGGCCATCGGATCCGAGCCCGCGAACCGGACACCCCCGCACGCACGGTGGAACGGCTGTTGGAATGCGTGCCGGTTCGTTAGCCCTGCACAAGCGCTTCCGATCGCACGGGCAACGCCTGCGTGAAGGCGTGATCCGCTGGATCACGCGGCGCCACCGCGACGATGGCTCGGAGGCGACGCTTGGCCGCGACCGCATCTACATCCTGCCGACCCGGGCCGGTTACACCCTCCTGGCGATCCTCGGGGTGATGCTGCTGGGGGCGATCAACTACTCCAACAACATGGCGTTCCTGCTGACTTTTCTCCTGGTCGGGATCGGCCATAACGCCATCTGGTATACCCATCGCAACCTGCTCGGGCTCAAGGTGTCGGCGCTGCCCACCACACCGGTGTTCGCCGGACAGCCGTTGTCCGTCTCCCTGCGCCTGGAGGATACGCGCGGCCGCGACCGGGAAGCCCTGCACCTGAGCATTGGCGAATACACAAGCGTGCCCGTTGCAGTACCGGCCCGCGGGCAGCAAGTGGCCAGCCTGCCCCTCCCGCCGCTCGGCCGCGGAGTCTACCGGCTACCCCGTCAACACCTGGGCACCCAGTATCCGCTCGGCATCCTGAATGCCTGGAGCTGGCTTGGGTTGGCCGCCGAAATCCTTGTGTACCCGCAACCCGTGGACCCGGGCGCCGCCCATACCGGTCTCGGAGACGAAGCCGGCCCCCAGCGGCGTCAGGAAGCCTCCACACCCGATCACATCCGCCCGTACCGCCCCGGAGACCCGCCCGGCCGGATCCTGTGGAAGGCCCTGGCCCGCACCGGCAAGCTGCACATCCGCGAAACGGTCGCAGGAGGCCGTGACACGCTCTGGATCGACTGGTCCTCCATGCCAGCCAGCGACACCGAGACGCGCCTCTCCATGCTCTGCCACCAGATCCTGGCCGCCGAGGCCGAAGGCCGCGCCTGGGGGCTGCGCCTGCCCGACCAGATCCTCCCGCCCGGACAAGGCCCGGCGCAGCGGGAGCGGGGTCTTCGCGCCCTCGCCGAATTCCGCTTCGAGCCGATCCCCTTGCCGATCCCAGAAACTCCCAGGAGAACGAAGGAGTGAACCGCGCAGGCCAGCACCGATCACCGGAACTACGAGGCCTGGAACTCGCCCTCCTGGCCCTGCCGGTGGCCGCGCTCCCGCATGCCTGGCACCAGCCACCATGGGTGACGTTGCTCGTGGCGGCCGCCATCCTGCTGCGGACCTGGCTCCATCTGCGCGACCGCAAGCCGCCCGCCCTTGGTTTGATGGCTCTTCTGGCCGCGTTCGCGGGGGCAATGACCTTTCTGCAGTACGGGACCCTGTTCGGGCAGGAGGCGGGTACCGCGCTACTGCTGGTCATGATGGCCCTCAAACTGCTCGAGACCCGTAACCGGCGGGATATCGTGATCGGCCTATTCCTTGGCTACTTCGTGGTCGTCACGACCTATTTCTTCGATCAGTCGCTGCTGATCGCCGCCTGGTCCCTGCTGTCCGCCTGGCTGCTGACCGCCGCCCTGGTCCAGGTACACGCCGGACGCGCCCTCGAACGGTGGCGTCTGGCGAAGCAGTCCGGCTGGATGATCGTCCATGCCCTCCCGTTCATGCTGATCCTGTTCCTCGCCTTCCCGCGGGTTCAGGGACCACTCTGGGGCGATCCGCAGCGTGACGAGGTGGCCACCACGGCCCTCTCGGGCGAGCTGAATCCCGGCGACATCGCGGAACTCCTGCAAGACCAAACCACCGCGATGCGCGTCCAGTTCCACGACACCGTGCCACCGCCCCCAGCCCAGTACTGGCGTGCACTGGTCATGACGGACTTTGACGGGCGGCGCTGGCAGGCCGAAGGCGGCCAGTCCAGCATCGAGGTCCCGGAAGCCGACGCCCCGGACAACGTGGTGGCCTATACCGCCACGCTGGAACCCACCCGTGTGCGTTACCTGCCGGTGCTCGACTATCCCGTTTCGCTGCCGGATAACGCCGAGTACCGCGACAACCATCAGGTCATACGCGATCGACGCATCGTGAACCGCATCCAGTACGACGCCGAGGCCGACCTGTCGCGCCCACCGGGTGGCGAGGAAGCCCTAAGCAGCTCCGCCCGTGAACGCGCCCTTGAACTCCCACCCAGCGCAGCCCCTCGCTCCCGTGCCGAGGTCGCCCTCTGGCGCGCCACGCATGGCGATGATGACCGCGCGATCATCCAGGCCGCCCTGGATCGCTTCGCCGCCGCCCCCTATCGCTATACCCTGCAGCCCCCCACCCTCGCGGGGGATGTCACCGACCAGTTCCTGTTCGAAACCCAGGCCGGTTACTGCGAACACTATGCCTCCGCGTTCGCCGTGCTGATGCGCTCGGCGGGGATCCCGACCCGCGTGGTCACGGGCTACCAGGGCGGGGAATGGATGCAGCGGGGCGAATATCTGCGCCTGCGAAACGCCGACGCGCATGCCTGGAACGAGGTATGGCTGGATGGCGAGGGCTGGATTCGCGTCGACCCCACCGCGGCGATCGCTCCGGAGCGCATCGAGGCCGGTATTGGCGGCCTGACCGGTGGCGAGGGCGAATCCGTGCCCGATTTCCTGCGCCGTGACGGGCTGGGCTGGGTGCAACAGCTTCGGTTTGGGTTCGAAGACTGGCGCGATTTCGCCCGGTTCCGCTGGGAGAGCTGGGTGCTGGCATTCGATCCCGAGCGCCAGCGCGAGCTCTTCGCGCGTTTCGGGCTCGACGCAACGGACTGGCGCGACATCGTCACGGCACTGGGCGCGGGGTTTGGGCTGCTGGCGGTCGCGGCTCTGGCCTGGGCCGGCTGGCGCCGACCTCGTCGTCCCCTCGACGCAGCGGATCGACTCCTGCAACGCCTGTCCCGTCGCATCGAACGCCAACAGACGGGACTCGGCCGCCACGCACACGAGCCCGTCGTCACCTGGACCCGACGGATCAAGGCTGCACGGCCCGATCTCGCGCCCATCGTCGACGCCTTCGCCGAGCACTACAACCTGGCCCGCTTCGCGCCCGCGCGGCCCGACGACCGGGCCGGACATCTGATGGCCCTGCGCCGCCTGGCTGCATCCGACCTTCGGAAGCCACCCGTCGGCCAGCCTGCACCGCGGACGACATAGGATGCGCCAATGGAAAAGGCCCGGCCGGATTCAGCACCCGGTCGGGCCTTCAGGTCTTGCGCAGCGGCGCCGGGAGCCCCGGGCCGCTGGGTCGTCCGGCCGCTATCAGGCCGCGTCGTTACGGAAGATGAAGTGGTGCCGCGCGCCGCGGCGCTCATCCTGACGACGAGCGACCTTCTGCACTTCCGGACGGTTGGCAAACTGCGCCAGCGTAATGCCGTCGAGGAAGTCGTACAGCTGCTGGCTCAGGTCATCCCACAGCTCGTGCGTCAGGCAGCGTTCGCCATGCTGGCAGTCCTTGTGACCCTTGCAACGGGTCACGTCGACTGATTCATCGACTGCCGTGATGATGTTGGCAATGCTGATCTGGTCCGCACGCTTGGCCAGGCGGTAACCGCCGCCGGGCCCCCGCACGCCTTCCACCAGGTCAGCCTTGCGCAGCTTTGCAAACAGTTGTTCCAGATAGGACAACGAGATGCCCTGGCACTGCGAGATGTCGGCCAGGGTCACCGGTCCGACCCGATCATGGATCGCGAGATCCATCATGGCGGTCACCGCGTAGCGGCCCTTGGTTGAGAGTTTCATGTCTTAAAGCCTCCGAGAAACCGTGATCGTGCGTGTCGAGGTCGACATCCATTCACAGATTCGAATCCGTTCACCTTTCCTGACAATCATAGTCAGGAATAATTCCCTTTTTACCTGACAGTTGTTGTCAGGAATAATTCCCTGATTGTATCAGGCGATTGCCGCGAATTCACGTACGCCAAACGCAGGTTATTGTGAGAGCCGTCTGATGCTGACGGAGTTCCCTCGGAAATTGTTAGAAAATTAGGGATTTCTGGATCACGCCGAACGCGAGCCGCGCTGGGCCGCCGGACGTGTGCTAAACCGGAAGGATACGACCGGTTTCGTAATCCGGGCCGTTCAGGATCACGACGAGGGTCCCCACCGGGAGGCGAGGAAACAGTTCGATGACCTCGTCGTTGCGCATACGTACGCACCCTACGGAGGCCGGCTGGCCGATCCGCCCCTCTTCATCCGTACCGTGGATGTAGATGTAGCGGTGGTAGGAATCGATGCTGCCCCCACGATTGAGGCCAGGCTCCAGGCCCTCGAGCCAGAGGATGCGCGAGGTGATGTTGTCGCGCTGGCTGCGCTCGCCTTCGCCGGTCAGGATCTCGGCAATCTCGCCAGTGTTCGCGCGCGCCCGGAACACTGTGCCGCGCTCGGCACCATCGCCGAAGCGCTCGGCAATGCGATGCAGCCCCAGCGGCGTCTTGTACGTGCCATCCTGGTTCCCGATGCCTCGCTCGGAGGTCGAGACATCGAAGATTTCCGTGACCTTGCCGTCTTCCCACACGTACAGGCGCTGCTGGTCCACGCGCACCACGACCGCCGGCAAACCTTCGCCGCTTCCCGCCTGTTCCCGCGCCGCTTCCACGACCGGTTCGATCCACTGCAAACTCGGCAAGGTCACTACTCTCTCGTCACTTCTTGTTGGCCAGATCCAGCACCTCGCCCGCCACGGGCGTATTCACCAGTCCTTCGCCCCGCAGCGAGGCCAGATACTCGAGGTAATCAGGGGGCAATCCAGTCACGTACTCGCCGGTAAACACGGAGCAGTCGAAGGTCTCGATGTTTCGGTTCCCCCGCCGCACGGCCTTTTGCAGATCTTCCAGGTCCTGGTAGATCAGGCGGTCGGCGGCGATCGCCTCGCATACTTCCTGTTCGTCTCTGCCATGGGCAATGAGTTCATGCGCCGCGGGCATATCAATCCCGTAGACATTCGGATAACGCACCGGGGGCGCGGCGGAGGCGAAGTAGACCTTCCGGGCCCCGGCCTCGCGGGCCATCATGACGATCTCGCGCGAGGTGGTTCCGCGCACGATCGAGTCGTCCACCAGCATCACGTTCTTGCCCCGAAACTCCAGCGAAATCGCGTTGAGCTTCTGGCGTACCGATTTCCGCCGCTTCGTCTGGCCCGGCATGATGAACGTGCGGCCGATGTAGCGGTTCTTGATGAACCCCTCGCGATACTTGATGTTCAGTTCGTGCGCCATCTCCAGCGCCACGGTGCGGCCGGTATCAGGGATCGGCACGATCACGTCAATGTCATGATCCGGCCAGATGCGGCGGATCTTCTCGCCCAGCGCGGTGCCCATGCGCATGCGCGCGCGGTGCACAAACACGTTGTCGATCACCGAATCGGGCCGGGCAAAGTACACATGCTCGAAAATGCAGGGGTTGAGCTGGGTGTCCTCGGCGCAGACGCGCGTCGAGACCTCGCCCTCGGGGGTAATGAACACGGCCTCGCCGGGCGCCAGGTCGCGTTCCAGCTCGAAGCCCTGGGACTCGAGCGCGGCGCTCTCGGAGGCAACCATCCATTCTCGCCCGCCCTCCTCGGCTTCACGCGAGCCATAGACGATCGGACGGATACCGTTCGGGTCGCGAAAGGCCAACAGGCCGCGCCCGGCGATCATCGCGACCACGCCGTAAGCGCCCTTGGCGCGCTCGTGCACGCGTTCGACTGCGTTAAAAACGGAGTCGGCGGTCAGGCCGTTATCCAGATAGCGCAGGAGCTCCTGCGCGAAGACGTTCAGCAGAATCTCGGAGTCGGAATCCGTGTTGATATGCCGGCGATCAGTCGCAAACAGGGCCTGTTTCAGTTCGCGGGCATTGATCAGGTTGCCGTTATGCCCCAGCGTAATACCGAACGGGGAGTTCACGTAGAACGGCTGGGCCTCGGCAGAACTGGAGCTCCCGGCGGTCGGATAGCGCACATGACCAATGCCCATGTTGCCGATCAGCCCCTGCATGTGCTGGTCGTTGAATACATCCCGCACCAGGCCGTTGTCCTTGCGCAGGTGCAACCGACCCTCGTCGTCGCAGGTCACGATCCCGGCGGCATCCTGCCCGCGGTGCTGCAACACCAGCAAGGCATCATAAAGCGGCTGATTCACCGGGCCACGCCCGACGATTCCGACTACTCCACACATACGGCTCAGGGCTCCATCAAGGCGATCGACTAGAGATCTTCGGCGGGGGGTTCGGGTTGTGGTGCCGGCGCATCATCGGCAGGGGCATCCGGAGGCGGTTCTACAGGATCGGAGGCCAGCAGCTCACCAATCTGTTCCTGCCAGCCCTCCGGCAATTGCGCGATCATCCAGTCGACCAGACGCTCGAACTCGGGGATCAGGCGGCTGTTTTCCCACCAGCCCTCCTCGGGCATCAAGGTCAGGGACGCAGCGAAAACCAGCACGGCGACCAGTACCACCCCGCGCAGCAGACCAAAGATTACGCCGAGCGAGCGGTCGGTACCCGTCAGGCCACTCCCGCGTACGAGACGATTGGCCAGCACTCCGAGAATGCCGCCCACAATGAGGACCCCGATGAAGATCAGCGCGAACCCCACGCCCAAGCGCAAAGTGGCATCCGACAGCGCCTGCGGCAGGACTTCGGCAACCTCGGCGGCATGTCGAATACCCAGCCAGATGCCCACAATCCAGGTCGCGAGCGAGAACGACTCGCGCACGAAGCCACGAAACAGACTGATAAGCCCCGAGACAACGATCAGGGCAACAATGACCAGGTCGATCCAGTTCACGCGCGGCGGACTTCGGGTGCGAAAAGGCTGCGTAGTGTACCGCAGCGAATCGCAATTCGCAGGCGCTCGCCCGCGCTTGTGGAATGCCCGGGCCTCACGGGAAGGTCACCACGATGCCGGTAATATCGAGCTCGTCCTTCAGCTGCTCGCCCAGCTTCTGGGCCTCGTCGCGCTGCGCCACCGGTCCAACCTTGACTCGATAGATGCTGCGCCCCTCAGCCTCCGACTCGTCGATGAACGCCGGCAAGCCGGCCTCGCGCAAGCGCGCCTCCTCCTCGCGCGCATTGTCTCCGTCCCGATAGCTGCCCACCTGGACAGCCCAGCCGGCCTCGATCGCCCTGGACTCCGGAGCGGCTTCCACTGGTTCGGGGATCGGCCCATTGTCCTTGTCAGCTGCGGTCTCTCGACCCTCCTCGCCGTTCTCCAGCGCATGCAGGTCAGCAATTCGGCTCTCCCCTTCCCCCTCACGCTCGGGTCGCGGAGGCGTTGCCTCGCGTTCGGAAGGAAGCGCGATATCGGGTGCGGCGAAGGTCGGGGCATCGGGGACCGGGTCATCGATACCACTCATGTGTTCATAGCCCGCGCCATCAAACAGCCACGGGAGAAAGATCACGGCGATCACGATCAGGATCACCGCGCCTGTGAGGCGAAAGCGAATGGGATTATCGGTGGTCATGCCATGTTCGCATTGGGGTCCCGTGCGTCGGGTCTTCCCAGCGACCTTACGCCGCACGCGCCCGCCCGGGCAAGGCGAATGATCCGCTTCAGCCTCGCCATGTCACACTCCCTCCGCTACCGCTGAGTCCGGGAGTGACTCTCTCAAGGCCGCAGCAGCCAGCTTCGGTGCCTGTTCAAGGACCGCAGCCACCGTGTGAAACGAGCCGAATACGACGCAACGACCCTGTGAACCTGCCGATTCGGCGGCCTGTTTCAAGGCCTGCTGGATATCGCCAGCCGGACGGACCCCGGACTGACCCACCTGTTCCAGCTCCCCGGCCAGATCGGAGGCAGGAAGGGCCCGAGGGAGATCGAGCGGTACCGGAATCCAGATATCGATTAGCCCATCCAGGTCGCGCCACATGGCACTGCGATCCTTGTCGGCCATCACCGCCACCAGCGCAACGGTCGGGCCTGCCGACGGGTTCTCGCGCAGCCAGCGGGCGAGCTCGGCGACGGCCTGGGCGTTGTGCGCCACATCCAGCAGCCAATCGGGCGGGCCATTCAGGCGCTGCAGACGGCCCGGCGGGCGCACCTTCAGAGCCCGCTCCATTGTGGCCGCACTCAGCCCGGCGTCCATGCCAAGCGACTCGACCACCGCCAGCGCGGTGGCGGTATTTGCCAGCGCCGCACCACTCAGCCCACGCGCCAGCGGGACATTCCACTCGACCTGGGCCCCATTCCAGCGCCAGACGAGCCGCTCCTGTTCAACCAGCAGGTCGAAATCGCGGCCCAGGCGGACGGTACGACACGCAAGCGCCTGGGCATGGTCCAGCACACTCTGGGGAGGCGACAACTCGCCGAGCACCACGGGGCGCCCCGCACGCATGATGCCGGCCTTCTCGTGCCCGATCACCTCGCGCGAATCACCGAGCCAGGCCTGGTGGTCGAGATCGACGGCGGTAACCGCCGCCACATCCGCATCCCAGATGTTCACAGCATCCAGCCGTCCACCAAGCCCGACCTCCAGCACCTGCACGTCGACCCGAGCCTCACGGAAGAGCCAGGCCGCAGCCAGGGCTGCAAACTCGAAATAGGTCAGCGAATCGTTACCCCGAGCCTGGTCGATCGCCTCGAATGCCCGGCACAGGTCTGCGTCCGAAGCCGGGCGGCCGTTCAAGCGGATACGTTCGTTGTACTGGAGCAAATGAGGAGAGGTGAAAAGCCCGACATTCAGGCCCTGGGCCTGCAACAGCGCTGCCGTGCGCGTGGTGACCGTGCCCTTGCCGTTGGTCCCCGCGACAATGACCGTACGGCGCGTCCCTGGACCACGCAGCCCCAGCCGATCGGCGACCAGGGCGATGCGCTCCAGGGTGAGGTCCATCCCCACCGGGTGCAATCGCTCCTGGAAGGCCAGCCATTCAGCCAGTGTGGCGTAGCGCACGGATGGAGTCAGGTAGAGCGCGGGGCATCCGTCGATTCGCCGGTGTCCTCCGCACGAATCACTTCCACCTCCGGCTCTTCTTCCTCGACCGGAGGCGCCTCGGGGGCCGGGGCCGGCCCGTGCGTCAGCATGCCGAGCACAGAGGCCAGACGACGGCGCATCTCGCCGCGTTCAATGATCATGTCGACCGCACCGTGCTCGAGCAGGAACTCGGACCGCTGAAAGCCCTCCGGCAACGTCTCGCGGACGGTCTGCTGGATCACGCGCGGACCGGCAAAACCGATCAGGGCGTTGGGTTCGGCGACGTTGATATCGCCGAGCATCGCAAGGCTCGCGGAGACGCCGCCCATGGTGGGGTCGGTCATCACCGAGACGAACGGGATACGTTCCTCGCGCATCCGCGCCAGCACCGCGCTGGTCTTGGACATCTGCAGCAGCGAGAACAAGGCCTCCTGCATCCGCGCCCCGCCAGACGCACTGAAGCAGACCAGCGGAATGCGCTGCTCCAGAGAACGGTTGGCACCGCGGACAAAGCGCTCGCCCACCGCAGAACCCATGGACCCGCCCATGAAGCGGAAATCAAAAGCGGAGGCCACCAGCGGGCGCCCCATCAGCTGGCCCTGCATGACGACCAGCGCGTCGCGTTCGCCGGTCGACTTCTGCGCGGCGACCAGACGGTCCTTGTATTTCTTGGAATCGCGGAACTTCAGGACGTCGGAAGATTCGATCTGAGCGGCGATTTCCTCGCGCCCCTCCTGATCGAGGAAGGTCTCCAGACGACGCCGCGCGCTCATGCGCCGGTGATGCCCGCATTTCGGGCAGACATCGAGATTGCGTTCCACCTCGGGGCGGTACAGCGTGGCGTCGCAGCCCTCGCAGCGCACCCACAGCCCCTCGGGCACGCCCCGCTTGCTGCTGTTGTCGGTACGGATGCGCGAAGGCATCAGTTTTTCAAACCAGCTCATCCTGAATCCCTTAGTCCTGCGAGCGCCGCATTCTACTACACCGACGCCTCGACGCCGGACGCGCGCACGCGGTCCATCTCCACGCGCATCCCCGCGACGACCTCGGACGCGGCATGAGCGAAACCGACCGGGTCACCGTCAAATTCCTCGGCGAGACGCACGATCGCGCTGCCCACGACCACGGCATCGGCCACGCGCGCGACCCGCCCGGCCGTCTCGGCGTCGCGAATTCCAAAACCCACACCCAGCGGGAGATTCGTATGCTGGCGAATGGCCTCAAGGCGCTCGGCCAGCGCGGAGGTATCCAGCGTCTGCGAACCAGTCACGCCCTTGAGCGACACGTAGTAGATGAACCCCCGCCCCGCGCGCGATACATGGGCAATGCGTTCGTCCGAGGTCGTGGGCGCCACCAGGAAGATCGGCGCGATCTGCGCGTTTTCCAGCAGCCCCGCGACGTCGTCGCATTCCTCGGGCGGCAGGTCCACCGTCAGCAGGCCGTCCAGCCCCGCCTCACGGGCCTTTTCGGCAAAAGTCTCGTAACCCATCCGCTCGACCGGGTTCAGATAGCCCATCAGCACCACCGGCGTCTCGGGATCGGTCTTGCGAAACTCGGCGACCATGCCCAGCACATCCCGCAGGCTCGTGCCGTAGCGCAGCGCCCGCTCGCAGGCCTTCTGGATCACCGGCCCATCCGCCATCGGGTCGGAGAACGGAACCCCCAGCTCGATCAGGTCCGCACCGGCCTTCACCAGCGCATGCATCAGCGGCACGGTGGCGGCCGGCTCCGGGTCTCCCGCGGTCACATAGGGCACCAGCGCAGCACGGTTCTCCGACCGCAGCTTGGCAAAACGTTGCTCGATGCGAGTCATAGCGTGATTCCTTCGCGTTCCGCCACGGTGTTGAGGTCCTTGTCACCCCGGCCCGACAGGTTGACGATGATGCTCTGGTCCGGGCGCATGGTCGGGGCGAGCTCCAGGACATGCGCGATGGCGTGGGAGGTCTCGAGTGCCGGGATGATGCCCTCGGTACGGGTGAGCCGATGAAAGCCCTCCAGCGCCTGGTCGTCGGTCACGGCGACATAGCGCGCACGGCCCGTATCCTTCAGCCAGGCGTGCTCAGGTCCGACGCCCGGATAATCGAGCCCCGCGGAGACCGAGTGCGTCCCGACGATCTGCCCATGCTCGTCCTCCATCAGGTAGGTGCGGTTGCCATGCAGCACGCCCGGCTGCCCCGCACAGAGCGGAGCCGAATGCCGGCCGGACTCGATGCCCGCGCCCGCGGCCTCGACGCCGATCATTTCCACGGACTCGTCATCCAGAAACGGATGGAACAGGCCGATGGCGTTGGAGCCCCCACCTACGCAGGCCACTAGGGCATCCGGCAGCTTGCCGGTCATCTCCAGGTGCTGCTCCCGCGCCTCACGGCCAATCACGGCCTGAAAGTCCCGCACCATGGCCGGATACGGATGCGGACCCGCGACGGTACCGATGATGTAGAAGGTGTCGTCGACATTGGTGACCCAGTCGCGCATCGCCTCGTTCAAGGCGTCCTTCAGCGTGCGCGTGCCCGATTTCACCGCGACTACCTCGGCCCCTAACAGACGCATACGGAAAACGTTCGGAGTCTGGCGGCGCGTGTCCTCCTCGCCCATATAGATCACGCATTCCAGCCCCAGGCGCGCGGCCACGGTCGCGGTGGCCACGCCATGCTGGCCGGCACCGGTCTCCGCGATGATGCGGGTTTTGCCCAGGCGCTTGGCCAGCAGGGCCTGACCGATGGTGTTGTTCACCTTGTGCGCGCCGGTGTGGTTCAGGTCTTCGCGCTTGAAGTACACCTGCGCCCCGCCCAGCTCCTTCGACAGGCGCTCGGCGTGGTAAAGCGGATTGGGCCGCCCGACGAACTGCTTCAGATCATGGTCCAGCTCTGCCATGAAATCGGCATCGCCCATGTACTGCTCGTACGCCTTTTGCAGCTCGTCCAGCGCACCCATCAGCGTCTCGGACACAAAGCGCCCGCCATAGGGCCCGAAATGCCCGCGGGCATCCGGGAACGCCGCCCAGTCGATCTTGCTCATTCGTTCACCTCGCATTGGCGCACGGCCTTGACAAAGGCCTCCATGCGCCGTGCATCCTTGATCCCCGGGCCACTCTCGACCCCGGAGCTTACGTCGACCCCGTACGGGCGCAGGTGTTCCAGCGCCTCGCGTACCGAATCCTCGTCCAGCCCCCCGGCCAGCAGCCAGGGCCGGTCCAGCCCGTCGGGCACCGTGTCCCAGTCGAACCGGTGGCCGGAACCGCCACTACGTCCGGCTCCATGGCTGTCCAGAAGAAAGCCCTGCGCCTGGGGGTGGGCGTCCATCACCGGCCGCGGATCACCCGTCTCGTTCATCGACACCGCTTTGAGATAGGGGTACCCGAAACGCGCACATTCCGTTGCCGATTCATGACCGTGGAACTGCAGGCAGTCCAGGCGCACCCCGGAAAGGATCTCCTCGACGCGCGCCGGCTCCGGATCCACGAACAGCCCCACCGTCGTCACGAAGGGCGGCAGCGCCGCAGCGATCTCCGCCGCCTGGTCGGGCTCGACATAACGGCGGCTGGGCGGATGGAACACCAGGCCAATCGCGTCGGCCCCGGCACGCGCCGCGGCCACCGCCTGCTCCGGCGTCGTGATCCCGCAAATCTTTACCCGATAGCGCATCCCGCTCCGGCCTCATTCATCAAGCGCCAAAGCCTACCAGAACCGCGGCCCGCGACCCCTTTCCCGCACAATCAGATCGCCCCATTGCCGGGGATCCCTTCCAGCATCGGCCCCTCGGCACTGGGGAGAGCGAACTCGGGCGGATAGTCGACGTGCACGAAATAAAGCCCCCCGGCCGGCGCCGTGATCCCCGAGACGCGCCGGTCGCGGGCCGCAAGAATCCGTGCAGCCCAGCCCGGCTCTTCGCGCCCGTCGCCGATCGCCAGAAGAACCCCGGCGATGTTGCGTACCATGTGATGCAGGAAGGCATTGGCATGGATATCCAGAATCACATACGAACCCCGCCGCTGGACCGCAATCAAGTGCACCTCCCGGATCGGCGACTTGGCCTGGCACCCGGCGGCGCGCAAGCTGGAAAAGTCGTGTTCGCCCACGAAGACCTGCGCCGCGTCGTGCATCCGCGCGGCATCCAGCGGACGGCGCCACCAGGCCACCCGCCCCGCTTCCAGTGCAGGCCGCACCGCTCGATTCGCGATCACATAGCGATAGCGGCGACCGAATGCCTTGAAACGCGCATGAAAGTCTTCAGCGACCGGCTCGGCCCAGCGCAGGGCAATCCCGTCCGGTAGGCGACTGTTTACACCCAGCACCCAGGAATGCCGCTCCCGCACCGCCGAAGTGTCAAAGTGCGCCACTTGAGCGGTCGCATGCACACCCGCGTCCGTGCGCCCCGCGCAGCTGAGCTCGATCCCGTGATTCGCCACGAAACTCAGCGCCGCTTCCAGATGCCCCTGCACGCTGGGGCCGTCTTTCTGGCGTTGCCAGCCCAGCAGCCCACGCCCGTCGTACTCGACCCCCAACGCCCAGCGCTGACAAACCGTTCCAGGCACCCGGTCTGCATCACGCATTGTCGAAGTCGCATTTGTCATCACCCGATCACCACCACCAGGCGATCCAGCCACCTGCAACCGCCACTGTCCACAACCACACCACGGCCCCCGCGCCCTCTTTCCGAACCTCGTCCATGTCCTGGTGGGACTCGCGAGCCCCTGGCGCTGGCACCTCCCCACTCAAGGCCCGATCCAGCCGAGCAATCAGCCAGTCGCGCGCCGCCTGCAGTCGTTCCCGCCATCCACCCCGGAGTTGCTCACGTTCGCGCTCGGTATTAACCCGATCCGACTCGAACAGCGCCAGAGCCAGAAAAAGCCGCTGCGCGAAGCGCGCGCCCCACGCGCCAAAGCAACCACGAGGACCCGCCAACAAGGTCGACAGCGCCCAGACCAGCTCGCCGCGCGAGAAACGCTCCGTCAGCCAGACCACCAGCACCACCACCAGCGCCAACGCCCCGATCCGCCAGGCGGCCTCGCTCAGGCCGGCCAGCACCGAATCCCCGCCTGCTTCGACTGGCCATACGCCGAAGAACACCAGCAACGAGAGATAAAACCATTTCAGTCGCCAGAGCAGGCGCCCGCATCGCCGCCAGGCGAACGGCCCGACCCATACCAACCCGACCGCGCCAACCAGCACTGCCAGCACCACGGCCGGCTTCGCGGTCGCCAGCACCACCGACACCAGCAAAACGGCCGGGAGCGCCCACAGGGACGCCGACCCGGCCGTTTCTTGTTGCCTATCGAAACCCTGCCGCATCATCGCGACAGGATACTCTTCACAAGACAGATGGACGGCTCAGGAGCCGTCCAATTGCTGACGAATCGCCTCCGCCTGGGCCTTCTGGTCGTCCGACCCGGTGGCCACAATCTCGTCGATCAGTTCACGCGCGCCCTCGTCATCGCCCATGTCCGCATAGGCCTGCGCCAGGCTCAACCGTGTCTCATTGTCTTCGTCCGCCCCGATGGGCGCAGAGGCATCGCCCTCCAGCGGCAAGTCCCCTTCCTGGCCGGCAGCCGGCAAATCGTCGGCTCCCAAATCCAATGCCGGGATGTCACTCCCAGCCGCGTCGCCCCGGGTCTCTTCATCCAGGTTCGGCAGATCGCTGTCGTCGATATCGAATGACAAGTCGTTCAGGTCGTCGCTCCGCGCTTCGTCCGTTTCCGAAGACGTCTTCTCCGCAGGCGTCGAAGCCCCTTCATCGAAGGTCTCGTCGAAATCAAAGGCCAGCCCGGAATCGGTCTCTTCTTGTGGCTCGGCGGTGTCCCCGAGATCTTCGGTTTCGGATTCCACATCCGGGAGATCCAGGCCGGAGAAGTCGATTTCGTTCGGCGCTTCGCCGTCACCCGCCGCCTGCGGCTCCACCGCAGCACCCAGACCTTCGACACCCGCCGGAGCGCCCGCAGGTCCAGCGCTGTCATCATCGGCGCCACCGATACGCGATTCCAGTTCCGCCAGATGATTGCGGGTTTCAACATCGTCCGCCGGCAGGCGTTCGCGCAGGGCGGATGCCGCCTCGCGGGCGCCCTCTTCGTCGCCCAGCGCCACGCGCGCCTCGACCAGCTTCAGACGATACTGGGAATTATCCGGATCGCGCTCGATGGCCTGGGTCAGCGTCTCTTCGGCCTGATCATTCATCCCGTAGGCCAGGCAGACATCCACTTCCGCCAGCACGTCGTCCACCGAAGCGTCGCCACTGGAGCTCACCACGACAGGCTCACTCACCGACTCCTCCGGCTCGTCCGACTGCTCGCGATCATCGTCCTTGCCCGCGACCGCTCCGGCCGCCAGGCCCGCTGCGGCCCCTCCGGCTACGGCTGCACCGGCGCCGCTCGATCCCGCGCCCGCACCATCGATCTCACGCGCTTCGTAGCCGACGGGATCCGCGGCCGCGGCCCGCACACCGCTGTTGTCCGCCCGCGCCGGCATGCCGGCGGCACGCTCTTCAACCACCACCTCGCGCCGACCACCGCGCGCAAAGGCCAACAGCACCAGCAGCAGCAGGATCACCAGTGCAATCGCCATCATCAGCAGCAGCGGATCGTTCATGATCCGCTCGTGCAGCGGCGCATTGCGTTCGGCATCGGCCCGATCGAGCCGTGCCATCAGTTCATTGCGTTCCGCCCGCAGCTGGCTCAGCTGCTCCTCCAGCTCGGCCATATTCTCGCTCGAAAGCTCCGCAAGACGGCCTCGCTCACCCAGTTCCTCGCGCAGTTCTGTAATCTGATCGCGCATCCCCTCCATCTCGGCGCGCTGGGACAGCATGGCTTCCTGGAGCAGATCGGGGGACTCGGCCGCGGCAGCCGCGCCTTCATCCGTCTCCGGCAGGAGTTCTGTCACAATCTCCAGGCGGTCGTCAGCCGCGGCCGCTTCATCGTCCTCGTCCGTAGCGGCCACGGCGTCATCCGCGGCGGCCTCGTCGTCCTCCGCTACCGTCTCATCCTCTTCCGGGACCGCTTCGACTTCCGTCTCGACTTCCGCTGCTTCTTCAGGCTCGGGTTCTTCGCGGGCTGCCGTCACCGTTCCGTCGCGCCAGGCCTGAACCTGCCGCTGCACTTCCTGCCGCGCCTCGGCCGCACTGCGCGACTCAAGCTCCGAACGCGACGGGACGGTCAGTTCGGCACCCGCGCGCAGGCTGTTGATGTTCTGGTCAGAAAACGCGTCGGGGTTGGCCTCCAGGAACGCCACCATCGCCTGATCCGCCATACCGGCCAGACCCGCGCGCTCCACGATGCGATAGAGGGTATCGCCGCTACGCACGGTATAGGCCTCGCCTTCGCGCGGCATCGGCGTGTCTTGTCGACGCGGTGCCCCCCGAGCGGTGTCACGCGGGACCGGAGCGGCCGCTCCGGAAGGCATGGTGTCCGGCGGATCGAGCAACAGGGAGACTTCGCGCATCGAGCGCCCACCATCCCAGCGGGCCTCGAGGAGGATGCCCACATAGGGCTCGCGCACCGGCTGACGCGTGGTCAGTACCACCCGACGATCGGACCCCTCACCCTGAACCTGGATGTTCAGGTCACCAGGCACACTGCCGCGGCTCATGCCTGCGCGCCGGTATTCGTTTTCCGAAGCCTGGCGCACCTGCAGCGAATCACTGGCTGCGGCACCCCCTCGCAGCGGAATCTCCGCCCGCAAGGTCTGGTTCAGATGGGATTGCAGGTTGACCTCACCGAAACTCACCGAATTCGATGATGCCGGTGCAACCAGCAGCAAGAGCAGTAGCCCGAGTAGTAACTTGCGCACGAATCCCCCCTGAATGTGCCGCGCGGCCTGTCATCGCCTGGGGCCATCTTCCTGGCCCCAGCGCCCCCTGGCCGCGTGTTGCCGGGTATGAATTTTCCCGGACTTTTACCGGATTAAATCACAGGTAATCCCGGATCAAAACCTCGGCAATCTGGATTGTGTTCAACGCGGCCCCCTTGCGCACGTTGTCGGACACCACCCAGAGGTCCAGCCCGCGGGGATGCGAGATGTCCTCGCGGATGCGTCCGACGAACACCGCATCCTTGCCGGAACCCTCGGTCACGGCGGTTGGATAGCCCCCGTCCTCGTGCTTGTCCAGCACCGTCACGCCGGGTGCGGCGGACAGGATCTCGCGCGCTTTCTCGGCGCTGATCTTCTCGCGGGTCTCGATGTGCAGGGCCTCGGAATGGCCGTAGAACACCGGGATGCGCACGGCGGTCGGGTTCACCAGGATGGACTCGTCACCCATGATCTTCCGGGTCTCCCAGACCATCTTCATCTCTTCCTTGGTGTAGCCGTTGTCCTGGAAGACGTCGATGTGCGGAAGCGCATTGAATGCGATCTGCTTGGGATAGACATTGCACTCCACCGGGCGGCCGTTCAGCAGCGCCGCCGTCTGGTGGGCCAGTTCCTCGATCGCATCCTTGCCGGTGCCGGAGACGGCCTGGTAGGTGGCGACGTTGATGCGCTCGACGCCGACCGCGTCATGCAGCGGCTTCAGCGCCACCAGCATCTGGATGGTGGAGCAGTTCGGGTTCGCGATGATCCCGTGCTTCTTGTAGCCGGCGACGGCCTCGGGATTGACCTCCGGCACCACCAGCGGGATCTCCGGGTCGTAGCGAAACTGCGAAGTGTTGTCGATCACCACGCAGCCGGCCGCGGCCGCCTTCGGGGCGTACTCCGCGGACACCGAGGCCCCCGGCGAGAACAGCCCGATCTGCACGGTGGAGAAATCGAAGGTGGCCAGATCCTCCACCTCCAGCTCGCGGCGGCCGAAGGCGACCGTCTTGCCGACCGAGCGCGAACTGGCCAGCGCATGCACACGGCCCAGCGGCAGGTCGCGCTCTGCCAGGATGGAGAGCAGGGTCTCGCCGACGGCGCCGGTTGCGCCCACCACGGCCACGTCTAACTTGCGGTCACTCATCGTTCATTCCCGGTTTAAGTTCTAACTGCAAAATATTGATCCGTTGAAACATTCGTAGGATGCGTTGAGCGCAGCGAAACGCATCATTGGCTACAACGCCTAGCCCTCCAGCGCAGCCACCAGGGCATCACCCATCCCCTGGGTGCCCACCAGCGTCATGCCCTCACCAAAGATGTCCGGCGTGCGCAGCCCCTGATCCAGCACCCGCCCCACAGCCTGCTCGATGCGCTCGGCCAGGTCATTACGATTCAGGCTGTGGCGCAAGAGCATCGCGACCGACAGCACGGTCGCCATCGGATTGGCCTTGCCCTGCCCCGCGATATCCGGCGCGGAGCCGTGGATCGGCTCGTACAGACCGACCCCCTCGCTGTTCAGCGAAGCCGAGGGCAGCATCCCGATGGACCCGGTCAGCATGGCCGCGGCATCGGACAGGATGTCGCCGAACATGTTGCCAGTCACCATCACGTCGAACTGCTTGGGGTCACGCACCAGCTGCATGGCCGCGTTGTCCACATACATGTGAGACAGCTCGACCTCGGGGAATTCCTTCCCGACGCGCTCGACCACCTCGCGCCACAGCTCCGAGACCTCGAGCACATTGGCCTTGTCCACCGAGCACAGGCGCTTGCCGCGCTTCATCGCGGACTCGAAACCAACCCGCGCGATGCGTTCGATCTCCGATTCGCTGTAGGCGGCGGTATTGAAGCCATAGCGCTCGCCATTGCGCTCCTCGATCCCGCGCGGCTGGCCGAAGTAAATCCCGCCGGTCAGTTCGCGCACGATCAGGATATCCAGCCCGCTGACGACCTCCGGCTTCAGCGTGGAGGCCGAGGCCAGCTGCGGATACAGGATCGCCGGCCGCAGGTTCGCGAACAGGCCCAGATCCGAACGAATACCCAGGAGTCCGCGCTCGGGGCGCAGGTCGCGTTCCAGCGATTCGTATTGCGGGCCGCCGACCGCGCCCAGCAGGATCGCGTCGGCGCGGCGCGCCGCCTCGCGGGTTGCCTCCGGATACGGGTGACCTGCCGCATCGTGCGCCGCGCCCCCGATCAGGCCCTGCTCGATCTCAAGATCCAGGCCGCCGATCTCGCCCACACGCTCCAGCACCTTCAGCGCCTCGGCCACGATCTCGGGCCCGATCCCGTCCCCGGGCAATACCAGAATTCGGCTCACAAACCTCTCCTAACCAACTGTTAGCTTTTACTTGTACGATTCCAATAGCACCGTCATTGCGAGGCCCCGCCTGGGGCCGTGGCAACCTCCGGACGGAACCACGACGTTCGTCCCGGCCGACGCCGGGGCCACCCACAGAGATCGCCACGTCGCTGCGCTCCTCGCGATGACGGTGCGCCCCGGCCCCGTCGTTGCGAGGCCCCGCCAGGGGCCGTGGCAACCTCCGGAAGCTGGCAGAGCGCCGGCACATGGATCCGGTGGTTCCGGACGGAGGTTGCTTCGTCGCAATGACGGCACCTCCACCTCGTCATTGCGAGGCCCGTAGGGGCCGTGGCAATCTCCGGGCGAAACCACCGGATCCCGCTACCTGCGCTCGGCCATTGTTTGAGAGATTGCTTCGTCGCTTCGCTCCTCGCAATGACGAGGCTCGGGTTCAAGCCACCCGCGCCATCTCTATCGTTTCTATCGTTGCTCCGCCATCCAGGGCCACTCGCGGCGCTGGCGCTCCTCATAGACGCGGATGTCATCGGCGTACTGCAGCGTCAGCGCAATGTCATCCAGGCCGTTCAGCAGGCGGTGGCGCCGGTCCTCGTCGAGCGTGAAACGGAACACCGTACCGTCCGGCGCCGTTACGGTCATCTCTTCCAGGTTCACCTCGACCTGCACGCCCGGGTTCGCCTCGACCTGCTCGAACAGCGCCTGCACCTCGTCCTCGGCCAGCACCACCGGCAGCAGCCCGTTCTTGCAGCTGTTGGAGAAGAAGATGTCCGCGAACGACGGCGCGATCACCGCGCGAAAACCGAAGTCGGTCAGCGCCCACACCGCGTGCTCGCGCGAGGAGCCGCAGCCGAAGTTCTTGCGCGCCAGCAGGATGCTCGCCTGGTCGAACGGCGCCTGGTTGAGCACGAAATCCGGGTTGATACGGCGCTGGGAGCTGTCCATGCCGGGCTCGCCCGGGTCCAGGTAGCGCCAGTCGTCGAAGGCATTGGGCCCGAAGCCCGTACGCTTGACCGACTTCAGGTACTGCTTCGGGATAATCGCGTCGGTGTCGACATTGGAGCGATCCAGAGGCGCGACAATCCCCTTGTGTACGGTAAAGGCCTGCATCGCTTACGCCTCCTTCAGTGCCGACGGTTCGACGAAGTGCCCGGCCACGGCGGCCGCGGCGGCCAGCGCCGGGCTGACCAGATGGGTACGCCCGCCCTGCCCCTGACGGCCCTCGAAGTTGCGGTTCGAGGTCGAGGCGCAGCGCTCGCCCGGCTCCAGCCGGTCCGCGTTCATCGCCAGGCACATGGAACAGCCCGGCTCGCGCCACTCGAAGCCGGCGTCCAGAAAGATCCGGTCCAGCCCTTCCTGCTCCGCCTGCTGCTTCACCAGCCCGGAGCCCGGCACCACCATCGCCAGCTTGATGTTGTCGGCCTTCTTGCGGCCCTTGACCACCTCGGCAGCCGCACGCAGGTCCTCGATTCGCGAGTTCGTGCAGGACCCGATGAAGACCTTGTCCGGACGAATCTCGGTCATCGGCGTGTTCGGCTGCAGGTCCATGTACTCCAGCGCGCGCTTCATGCCCTCGGCGCGCACCGGATCGGACTCGGCCGCCGGGTCCGGCACGCGGCCGTCGATCGGCGCGACCATCTCCGGCGAGGTGCCCCAACTCACCTGCGGGGCGATCTCGGCGGCATCCATCTCCACCACCGCGTCGAACTCGGCATCCGGGTCGGAGACCAGCGTGCGCCAGTATTCTGCGGCCTGTTCAAACAACGCGCCGCTCGGCGCCTGCGGCTTGCCACGCACGTATTCGATCGTCTTCTCGTCCACCGCGACCATGCCCGCGCGGGCCCCGGCCTCGATGGACATGTTGCAGATGCTCATGCGGCCCTCGACCGACAGGCTGCGGATCGCCGAGCCGGCGAACTCGATCGCATAGCCGGTGCCGCCGGCGGTGCCGATGCGGCCGATGATCGCCAGCACCACATCCTTGGCGGTCACGCCCGGGCGCAGCTCGCCCTCCACGCGGATCTGCATGGCCTTGGTCTTTTTCTGCCACAGACACTGCGTGGCCAGCACGTGCTCGACCTCGGAGGTGCCGATGCCGAAGGCCAGCGCGCCCAGCGCACCGTGCGTGGAGGTATGCGAATCGCCGCAGACGACCGTCATGCCCGGCAGAGTGGCCCCCTGCTCGGGGCCGATCACGTGCACGATGCCCTGGCGCACATCGGCCATCGGGAAGAACTTCAGCCCCAGGCTCGTGACGTTGGTCTCCAGCGTCTCCACCTGGGTGCGCGAGACCGGATCCTCGATCCCGCGGTCACGGTTGGCGGTGGGAACATTGTGATCCGGCACCGCCAGCACGGAACCCCCGCGCCAGGGCGTGCGCCCGGCCAGACGCAGCCCCTCGAAGGCCTGCGGGCTGGTTACCTCGTGCACCAGGTGGCGGTCGATGTAGAGCAGCGTCGAGCCATCCGGCTCTTCGCGCACCACATGCGCCTCCCACAGCTTGTCGTACAGTGTCTTGCCTGCCATTACCTGCTCCCGCGGCCACGCCGCGTTCTATCGTTCTTGCGCCCCAACGCCGATGATCTACCAGCGCCATACCGGCCCGCCCTTGCACAGCGTCGCCACTAGCACCGTCATTGCGAGGAGCCGAAGGCGACGCGGCAACCTCCTGAAGCTGGCAGAGCGCCAGTACCGGGATCGGGTGGTTCCGGATGGAGGTTGCTTCGTCGCTGCGCTCCTCGCAATGACGTCATTTCAGGACGACCGTTTAAGCAGAGTCTGCGGCCGCCCTTCCATTCTTTCAAATCCGATTTATTATCTTTACCATTCCATATGGTTATGGATTGGCAAACCGGCACCGCATCAGTCAGCGGGTCATTATCCCACGGAGGCGGCGGATGCGCCCGGAACAACTAAGCATCGAGTCCCTGCAGGCCTTCGTGGCGGTGGTCGACACCGGTGCCTTCTCCGCCGCAGCCGAGCGGCTGCACCTGACCCAGCCGGCGATCAGCAAGCGCATACAGTCGCTGGAGGCGACGTTGCAACGCCCCCTGTTCGAGCGCCAGGGCCGCCGCGTTCGGCCCACCGAGGTCGCCGAACGCCTGCTGCCCGAAGCGCGCGAGATTCTGGCCCGCCTGCACGCAATCGAGCAGCAGGTGGCGGACCTCGACCACGTCGTTCGTGGCCGCATCCGCCTGGCCACCTCGCACCACATCGCCTTGCACCGTCTGCCCGTCCCGCTGGCCCGCCTGCGCACCCGCCACCCCAAGCTGGAGCTGGAACTCGCGTTCATGGATTCCGAGGCCGGCATCGAGGCGGTGATGCACGGCGACGCCGATCTGGCCCTGGCCACCCTGCCTGACGACCTGCCGAAGGGCTCGGAGGCCCAAGCCGTCTGGACCGATGACCTGGTCCCGATGATCGCCCGCGGCCGCGCCCAGGATGCCCCGCTGGAGACACTGCAACGGCTGCATGACTGGCCGGCGATCCTTCCGCCGGTGGGCTCCACCACCCGCCGCCAGATCGACCACGCGCTGGCCGCAGAGGGCCTGCACCCCGCCGCAGCACAGGAAAGCCCGTACCTGGAGGTCATCCGCATGATGATCGCCGCCGGCCTCGGCATCGGCTTCCTCCCCCGCACCATGGCCACCGCCGAGCTGGCCATCCTCGAATGGCCCGCCCCGCCCATCGCCCGCCAGCTCGGCTGGGTCCGCCACGCGGACCGCTACCGCTCGCGAACCCTCGAGGCGGTCATCGAGGAATTGCAGTAACCGGAACCATGCGTGGGGCCACCCTTTCAGGCCCGAGCAGGTACCCGAGGGAGCAGGGAGGAGATCATCCAGGTGGCGAAGATGAACAGCGTGGAGGCGATCAGCGCGCCCTCCAGGCCCCAGACCATGAAGATGGCACCGGAGGCGACGGTGCCGATCAGACGCCCACCGGCGTTGGCCATGTAGTAGAAGCCGACCTTCATCGCGACCCGGTCGGTCTCCGCATAGTCGAGGATCAGGAACGAGTGCACGGCGGAGTTGATCGCAAACACCACGCCGAACACGCCCAGCCCGACCATCAGTACCCAGGCCGGGTCCAGCTCCGTCTCCAGGCCGATCACGATGCCGATGGGCAGCAGCATCAGGATGAAGGCCCACAACCGCGCGGTCAGCCCGGTTGGATGCAGCCCGCCCCGACCCAGCAGACGCGGCACCGACGCCTGCACGATGCCGTAGCCGATCACCCACAGCGCCAGGAACGCCCCCACCTGCATGTGGTTCCAGTCCAGGGTCGCGCTGAGGAACACCGGCAGGGCGACCACGAACCAGACATCGCGCGCGCCGAACAGGAAAAAACGCGCGGCGGAGAGCACATTGATCGCCGCGGAGTTGGAGAACATCCGGGTGAATTTCGGCTTGCCGCCGACCTTGCCCAGCCCGCGCGGCAGCCCGACGATGGAGAACAGCATCACCACCGCCAGCATCGCGGCCAGGATCACCAGCGCCAGCTGGAACCCGACCGAGTACAGCAGCGCGCCGCCGGCAAAAAAGCCCACCCCCTTCAATGCGTTCTTCGAGCCGGTGAGCACGGCCACCCAGCGAAACAGCCGCCCCGCCCCGTCGCCGGCGACCAGCTTCACCCCGGACTTCGCACTCATCTTGTTGAGGTCCTTGGCGATGCCCGACAGGGCCTGCGCGAACATCACGTACGCCACACCCAGCCACGCCTCCGGCACCGTGAGCATCAGCAGCGCGGCGACCTGCAGCAGCGTCCCGGCGATCATCGTCGTGTTCACCCCCAGCCGCGCGGCCAGCCAGCCGCCGGTCAGGTTGGTGATCACCCCGAACAGCTCGTAGAGCAGGAACAGGAACGCGATCTCCAGCGGGCTGTAGCCCAGCTGGTGGAAGAACAGCACGACCAGCATGCGAATCGCACCGTCAGTGACGGTAAACGCCCAGTAGTTCGCGGTGATGCGCGCGTAGGCGCCCAGCCCCAGGGTGGGCGGTGCGTTCGGCGTTTCGGCCGGGCTGCCCATCCGTCCTACACGCCCTGCTCGGCCACGCGCGCGACCAGTTCGACCAGCCGGTTGGCATAGCCCCATTCGTTGTCGTACCAGGCCAGCACCTTCACCTGCGTCCCATCCACCACCATCGTCGACTGCGCATCGACAATGGACGAGCGCGGGTCGGTGCGGAAGTCGCTGGAGACCAGCGGGCGTTCCTCAAAGCCCAGGATGCCGGCGAGTTCGCCCTCGGCCGCCGAGCGCAGCAGTTCGTTCACCTCCTCCGCGGAGGTCTCGCGCGCCGCCTCGAAGGTGAAGTCCGTCAGCGAGGCATTCATCAGCGGCACGCGCACGGCATGGCCATTCAGCCGTCCGTTCAGTTCCGGGAAGATGTCACCAATCGCCTTCGCCGAGCCGGTGGTGGTCGGGATCAGGTTCAACCCGGCCGCACGGGCCCGGCGCAGATTGTCGCGCGGCAGATCCACGGCCGACTGCGTGGCGGTCATGTCATGCACCGTCAGGATCGACCCGTGGCGGATCTCCAGGGCCGGGTGCAGCACCTTGACCAGGGGCGCCAGACAGTTGGTGGTGCAGGAGGCAGCGGTGACGACGCGGTGCCGGGCCGGATCGTAGGCCGAATCGTTGACGCCCATCACTACGTTCAGCGCAAGCTCGTCCTTCACCGGCGCCGCGACGACCACACGCCGGGCCCCGCGATCGAAGTGCGGCTGCAGGGTCTGCATGGTGCGAAAGGCGCCGCTGGCATCGATCACGATATCTACACCGGACTCGGCCCAGGGCACCTGCCCCGGTTCGCCCAGCTGCGTGTGGCGCAGGCTGCGGCCGTCGATCTGCAGCGCATCCGGCTCGGCCCGGATGCCGCGATCCCAGCGCCCGTGCACCGAATCGAACTCCAGCAGGTGCCCGGTAACCGTGCCGTCCGCCGCGACCTCGTTCAGGTGCACGATCTCGAGGTCATCGCGATCCCAAGCCGCACGCAGCGCCAGGCGGCCGATCCGCCCCATCCCGTTGATGCCGACCCGTACGGCCATGACGCCCTCCCGCGAAAAATCGCGTCAGGATACCTCCCGATCATGACAACCGCATTACAGGCTGAGCAGTGCCCCTAGTTGAGAGCGACGATAGCCGCGTTCAGGTAGATCGCAAAACCTACCCACAGCAGGTACGGCACCAGCAGCGCGCTCGCGATTCGGTCGTGGCGCCAGAAGACGATCAGGGTCGCGAGGATCAGGGGCCAGAGGATCAGGATCTCGACCAGTGCCAGATCGGGCCGTTGCATGCCGAAGAACAGCACGGACCAGCCCAGGTTCAACACCAGCTGGGCGAGGAACAGCCCCATCGCGAGCGGTGCACCCGCGAAGCCGGTGCGACGCCATACCCGCCAGGCGGCCACGGCCATCAGCGCAAACAGGACGCTCCAGACCGGGCCGAATAGGGCATCGGGTGGATTCAGCTCGGGTCGCTCCAGCGTCTGGTACCAGTCCTGCACCGACAGGCTGGTGGCATACCCGCCCGCGGAGGCCACCAGGAACACCAGGGCCACCCAGCCCACCAGTCCGACCCCATCCCTTGTATTGGTCATCGACCCTCCTCTCTCGCGCGTCCCGTACCCTTGCTTGTAGACGCCGGCCCAGCGTATTTGAACCGAAATCAGCAAAATGAACGAGGTTCATGCGCGATTCAGCGGCTTGCGGCACACTCGCAGCATAACGTGATCCCGTTCACCCATTTCGAGCCGCGTGCATGCCCAAGCTGTCCACCGTGATCACCCTGGTCCTGTTCCTCCTGGCGGGCGGTGTGCTCGCCTGGCTCTTTTGGGGCCCGGATGACGAACAGGCCTCTTCCTCGCGCGCGGGTGGCGGCGAGACACGGCCCGTGGCCGTCGCGGTGGCCACCGTGCAACAACAGGATCTGGTGGAGCGCCGCCGATTCACCGGCAGCATCGAGGGCGCCGACCGTATCGTGATTACGCCGCGCGTCGGGGGCCGTGTGGCCGAAGTCTTCGTCAACCTGGGCGACCGAGTCGAACCGGGCGCCCCCCTGCTGCAACTGGATACCGAGGAATTCGAGCAGGACGTCACGCAGGCCGAGGCCGAGCTGGAAGTGGCCGAAGCCAGCCTGGCGGAGGCCGTCGCCAGCCGTAACGCCGCCCAGCGCGACCTGCAGCGCACCCGCGAATTGCGCGACCAGGGGATCGCCTCGCGCTCGGAGCTGGAGGCCGCCGAAACCGAACTCGCCCTGGCACAGACCCGCGTGGCCCTTGCCGAGTCCCAGATTCGACAACGCCGCTCTGCCCTGCGCACCCGCGAAATCCAGCTAGGCTACACGCGTATCGACGCCGACCCGGGCAGCACCACCCGCTGGGTGGCCGAACGCCTGGTTGACCCCGGCTCGGTGATCAGCGCCAACGAACCCGCGCTGGCACTCGTCACACTGCAGCCGGTCCGCGCGATTCTGGCAGTCACCGAAGCGGACTATTCGCGGATCTCGCGCGGCCAGGAAGCGACCGTGCGCACCTCCTCGTACCCCGACGCGCTATTCGAAGGCACCATCACACGGATCTCCCCCGAGTTTCGCCCGGGTTCGCGCCAGGCACGAATCGAGGTCGAAGTACCGAACGACGATGAACGCCTGCGGCCCGGGATGTTTGTCGAAACCGCGATCACTCTCGGCCAGCGCTCGGACACGCTGGCGATACCGCGGGACGCCATCATCCAGCGCGAGGCGGGTCCCACCCTGTTCAGCGTAGACCGTAGCGGCGAACGGCCAGAGGCGCGCCGCCACATGGCCGTTACCGGCGTGCGTGACGGCAACTGGATCGAGCTGTTGGAACCCGAGTTGCCCGAGGGCACCGAGGTGGTGGTGCTGGGGCAACACCTGCTCGCCGATGGCACCCCGCTGCGCCTGACCGACCCGCGCAGTGTGCCCGGCGCGGACTTCGCCCCGGACCTGTCGGAGACCGAAGAGCCGTGAATCCGGCTCGACTTACCGTCCACCGCCCCGTGCTGACCAGCATGGTGGCCCTGATCGTGGTGATCCTGGGCCTGACCGCGCTGACCCGCCTCCCGGTCGACCTACTGCCCGACATCACCTATCCGGTGGTCACGGTGATGACCTCCTACCCCAACGCCGGGGCCGAGGAGGTCGAGCAACTGGTGACCCGCCCGGTGGAACAGGCAGCGGCCGCAATCACCGGGGCCCAGGAGATCCGGTCCACTTCGGCCGAAGGCAACAGCAATGTGCGCGTCAACTTTGCCTGGGGCACGGATATCCGCCAGGCCGTTGATGACCTGCGCGATCGTCTGGCGCGTATTGAAGGTCAGCTGCCGGATGGGGCGGATCGCCCCCTGGTGCGCCAGTTCGACACCCAGGACTCGCCCATCATGCGCCTGGGCGTCGGCTCGCAGCTCGATGCCATTCACCTGCGCACCCTGATTGACAACCGCATTGCGCCACGCCTGGAGCGCATCCCCGGCGTGGCTGCGGTGGATACGTTTGGCGGGCTCGAACGCGAGGTCCGCGTGGAGGTCGATCCAGACCGGATACAGGCGATCGACCTGGGGCTGGACGACCTGCGCAACCGCATCCGCGATGCCAACGTGATCACTCCGGGTGGCCCGATCATGGACGGTCGCCGTGAATACCGGCTGCGTACACCGGCCGAGTTCCGCTCGGTGGGCGAGATACGCGATACCGTGGTTCAGCGCAGCGAGGATGGCGTGACCTACCTGCATCAGGTCGCCGAGGTCCGCGATACCCACCAGCGCGTCACCCGTCGTTTCCGAGTCAACCAGGAAGAAGGCGTCCAGCTGGCCGTGCGCAAACTGGCGGACGCCAATACAGTGGAGGTCTCCGCAGCGGTCCACGCCGAACTGGTCCGTCTCAACCGCGACTTCCCGCAGATCGACATCCGCGCCGTCACGGACGAGGCGGGATTCATCCGCAGCTCCATTACCAATGTCGGGCAGTCCATCCTCTACGGGAGCGCACTGGCCGTCCTGGTCCTGCTCGTCTTCCTGCGCAATATCCGTTACACGCTGGTGGCGGCCACCGCGATTCCTCTGGCGGTCATCTCAACCTTCGGGCTGGTCTACTTTGGTGGACACTCGCTCAACCTGATGACCATGGGCGGGATCGCATTGGGTGTGGGCCTGATGGTCGACAACGCGATCGTGGTGATCGAGAGCATCGCCCGAAGGCGAGAGGAACACGCGGAGCAAAGCGCGGTCGAGGCGGCTGTCAGTGGTACCGGGCGCGTGGCGCCCGCGATCATCGCCAGTACGCTGACCACCGTCGCCATCTTTCTGCCGTTGTTCTTCGCCCAGGAACTGGCCGGGCAGCTGTTCAAACCACTTGCCGCCGTAGTCGCCTTCGCGCTGGCCGCCTCGCTGATCGTGGCCCTCACCGTGGTGCCGATGCTGATGGCGCGTGCCCCGATGCCGAAGCGCGACACCAGCGCCCTCGCCCGCATGGAACAGCGCTATCAGGGGCTGCTGCGCGGCACCCTGGCGCATCCCTGGATGGTGATCGGGATCAGTGCCTTGCTGATGGTCATCGCACTGGCCGGGCTGCGCGGCGTCGGCACCGAGTTTCTGCCCGCCACCGACGAGGGTGAATTGCGCGTGCATGTCTCCATGGAACCGGGGACACCACTCGACGAGCTGTATTCCACCATGGCCAGCCTGGAAGAGGTGATTCGCGACGAGGTGCCGGAGCTGCAGAACCTGGTGTCCAGCTCTGGCGCCTCTGCCTTCCGAGCGTCGTCGCCCGCGTCCGGCAACATGCGCGTAATGGTCGGTTCGCGCGACAGTCGCAGCCGTTCTTCCGAGGAGATTGCCGCTGCCCTGCGCGAGGCCCTGGGCACCCCGCCGGGAACGGAGATCCGTGTCCGCGCATCCAGTGGCATCTTCTTCCGCGGATTCGGGCGTGGCGATGACGAGGAACGCCTGTCGGTCGAGGTGCGCGGCTTCGAGCTGTCGACCATGAATGCGGTGCTCGAACGGTTCGAGGAGGCGCTGGCCGATGTCCCCGGTATTACGGATACGCGGGTGGGGACCGATGGCGGCCAGCCCGAATTCGCCACCCGTATCCATCGTGACCGCGCCGCCGACCTCGGCGTGGATGTGCGTACTATTGCCCAGACGCTGGAGACCGCGCTGGGCGGCTCCAGCGCCGGGCAGTTGCGCGCGGGAGGCGACGAGACTCGCATCTGGGTGCAGCTGCGCGACGCGGACCAGAGCTCGCTGGACGACCTGCTCAACCTGACCGTGCGCAGCGAGGACGGCGAACGCGTCGCCTTGCGCAGCCTGATTTCCTTCGACACCGAGATCGGGCCCGACAGCATCGAACGACGTGAACAGGCCCGCGTACGGACGCTGTTCATCAATCTGGGCGACCGCTCGCTGGGTGAAGTCGCGGCCTCGGTCCGCGAGGCCCTGGCCGACATCCCGCTGCCCGAGGAGATCGACTACTCCGTCACGGGCGACATCGAAGAACAGGAAGCCGCCTTCTCGGAGCTGCTGCTGGGTACGATGCTGGCTACCTTGCTGGTGTACATGGTCATGGCCAGCCTGTACGAATCCCTGCGCGATCCCCTGATCGTGATGTTCTCGATCCCGCTCGCGATCATCGGGGTCACCGGGGCGCTGATCGTCACCGACACCACGCTCAACGTGCAGTCGTTGATCGGGGTCCTGCTGCTGGTCGGGATTGTGGTGAACAATGCGATTCTGCTGGTGGACCGCATGGCCCGGCGACACCGCGACGACGGCATGGACCTGCACGAGGCCGTCGTGGCCGCCGCCGGCGAGCGTCTGCGACCCATCCTGATGACCACGCTGACCACGATACTGGCCCTCTCGCCCCTGGCCATCGGCATGGGCGACGGTGGCGAGGCCCAGGCGCCAATGGCGCGGGTAGTGATCGGCGGGCTGCTGTCGTCTACCCTGATCACCCTGGTGCTGATCCCGACGCTCTACCTGCTGTTCCACCGTCGCGGCGAGCGCCCGCAGCCCGTCTACCGAGCCGGAACCGAAGATGCCTAGCCCGTACCGAGTCGCCCTGCCACTGCTGGCTTCGCTCGCCCTGGCCATTCCCGCCACGGCAGAGGAAGACGAGCCGACCGGCAACGGGTTGCGCCTTTCACTGCCGGCCGAGCAGCTGATGGCGATCGATCCGTTCGCCCGCGAACCGGTCGGTGAGGAGACGCTCTCGCTGGAAGAAGCCGTGGCGCGGGCACTGGAAGGCAACCGTGGCCTGCGCGCCGAACGCCTGCAGACCGCGATCGCGGGTACCTTCGAGGCACAGGAGCGCGCCGTGTTCGACCCCGAGCTGTTCGCCGAGGTCGAGGTCAGCCGGGACCAGAGCGTGCGCCTGCTGGAGGAAGCCGAAGAAGACACCGACGAGGTTACCTCGACCCAGCGCTTCGGCGAGGCGGGCGTTCGTCAGTCGCTCCCGACGGGTACCGACCTGAGCCTGTCCGTGCGCAGCCAGCGCGCCAGCAGTTCGCGGGTCGACCAGACCCAGTTCTCCTCCCGCGCCGGCCTGACGCTGACCCAGGCCCTTCTGCGCGGGGGCCGAATCGAGTCCAATCTCGTGCGCCTGCAGCAGGCCGGGCTGGACGTCGAGGCCACGGAATACGAGGTGCGCGCCTTCGTCGAGCAGCTGATCACCGACGTCGAGACGGCCTACTGGGACCTGGTCCTCGCCGGCGAGCAGATCGAAATCTTCGAGGAGGCCCTGGCGGTCGCCAGCCAGCAGCTGGACGAGACACAACGCCGCATCGATGCCGGTGATCGGCCGGAGACCGAGGCCGTATCCGCACGCGCCGAGGTCGCCCTGCGTCGCCAGGGGCTGATCGATGCCCGCAGCGAGCGCGCCCGCGCCCAGGACACCCTGGCGCGCCTGCTCCAGGGCGACGGGGGCCTGTGGGACACGCGGCTGCTGACCAGCTCCGAACCGGCGCTGGACCGTTACGAGATCGAGCCGCTCGATACCTATGTGGCACTGGCGCGCGATCACCGCGCGGACTTGAACGAGACCCGCCTGCGGGTTCAGCGCGACGAGCTGGAGGTCATCCGCACCCGCAACGGACTGCTCCCCCGGCTGGACTTCTTCGTCACGCTAGGACAATCGGGCTATGCGGACAGCTTCGGGCGTACCTTCCGCGACACCCAGGGCGACGGCTACGACCTCGCCGCGGGGCTGCGCTTCGAGATGCCGATCGGCAACCGTGCGGCGGAAGCCGAACACACCCGCGCCCGCCTTACCCGGCAGCAGATCGCCGAGACCCTGGCCAATCTGGAACAGCTGGCGATCGAAGACGTGCGCTCGGTCTGGTTCGACGCCGCCCGCGTGCGCGAGCAGATCCGCGCGCAGGAAGAGACCATCGAGTTGCAGGAGGAACTCCTGCGAGTCGAACAGACCCGATTCCGGGTCGGAGCCGGCACAGCACTGGCCGTGGCGCAGGCCCAGCGCGACCTGCTCGAGAGCCGTCTCCGCCTGACCGAGACCGTGGTGAGCTTTCGCCAGTTAACCACCGAACTCCTGAACGCGAGCGGTACGCTGCTGCTGCACCGCGGCATCGACGCGCCAGGCTCCGAACGCGTGGACCTGCGCATGTGATTCCGGGTTAGCGCTTTACCCGAGCCCCTATCCCCGGGCCAGACGCCGATTCAGGGCCCAGACCGACAGTGGTGCAAAGATCACCGCGATCGCTGCAGCCCAGACAAGGGTCCACAAAGCGGGCTCCAGCGCGTCGCCTCCGCTCAACAGGGCGCGCGAGGCGTCCGCGAGCAACGAGACGGGGTTGGCCTGCACGAAGGGCTGCAGCACGGTGGGCATGGTATCCAGCGGTACAAAGGCGGTGGAGACGAACGTCACCGGGAACAACGCCGTAAAACCGAACAGCTGCACATGTTCGGGGTCGCGGGACAGAACACCCACCAGGACCATGATCCACGATGCGGCCGAGGCGAAGACCAGCACCAGCGCCACCATCGCCAGCACCTCCCAGACCGAGGTCTCGATCCGGAAACCCAGCAACACCCCCACGATCAGCAACAACGCGATGCAAAGGGCCTGCTTCAGCAGATCGGCCAGGATGCGCCCCGCCAGCGGCGCCCAGCGCGGAATGGGCAGGGCCCGAAAACGGTCGAACACCCCGCGTGTGAGATCCGTATTCAGACCATGCCCGACATACACGGTGACAAACAGCATGTTCATCGCGATCACGCCCGGCAGCACGAACGGCAGATAGGCTTCGGTCGAGCCGGCCACTGCCCCGCCAAACACGTACAGGAACAGCACCAGAAACAGGATCGGCTGGATGGAATAATCCCCCAGCTCCCAGGGATTGCGACGCACCTGCACGAGACTGCGCCAGGCCAGCGCCAGCGTCTGGTCCAGTGCCTTCATGCGCCCTCCTCTGTCGTCTCGGACGTGACCTCGGCCGCATGCCCGGTCAGCGCCAGAAAGACATCGTCCAGGCTCGCAGTGCGCAGACCGAGTTCGACCACCTCGATCCCCGCCTGATCCAGGGCCCGAAGCACCTTCGGCACAACGCTACTGCTCGTCACGGCGACACTCAGGGTGTTGTCCCGCGCCTGCGGGCCCTCCCCGACGATACGTGCAATCGCCTCGGTCGCATCATCGAGTCGGGCCGAGTCCGCCACCACCACGAACAGCGAGCGGCCACCCACACGTTCCTTCAATTCCGACGAGGTCCCCTCGGCAATGATCCGCCCACGGTCCAGCACCACGATCCGATCCGCCAGGGCGTCCGCTTCGTCCAGATACTGGGTCGTCAGCAGCACGGTGGTGCCTTGCTCCCGCAGTTTCGCCACCAGGCGCCACAGGTCGCGGCGCGCCCGCGGGTCCAGCCCCGTGGTCGGCTCGTCGAGAAAGAGAATGGCGGGGTTCCCGACCAGGCTGGCCGCCAGATCAAGCCGGCGGCGCATGCCACCGGAATAGGTCTGTGCCGGACGGTTCGCCGCATCGCAAAGGTCAAACTGGGCCAGCAACTCGTCCGTGCGACGGCGCGCGTCGCGACGGCCCAGACCCAGCAATCGTGAAATCAACAACAGGTTTTCGCGCCCGGTCAGCTTCTCGTCGACCGAGGCGTACTGCCCGGTCAGCCCGATGATCTCGCGCACGTGCGCCGCATCGCGGACGACATCGAAGCCGCCCACCTCGGCTGTTCCCGCATCCGGGGTGATCAGGGTGGACAGCATGCGCACGATGGTGGTCTTGCCGGCACCATTCGGCCCCAGAAGACCGAGGATGCTCCCGCTCGGGACTTCCAGATCAACACCATCGACCGCGCGGGTGCCGTTATAACCGCGCACCAGCCCCTGCAAACGAATCGCGATATCCATCGGCGTAGCATTCACCGCACACGCCGATGGTGCAACCGACAGCGGCTACAAATGCCGACTGAATAACCCGTGCCGGGCGGCACCCAGGAGGTCCCGCCAGGCAAGGGCCGGCAGCTTCACCAGGGTCTCGTGATCGCCACCCTCGAGATATACATCCCCCTCGGTGGGGGCATGTTCGTCCAGCATCGCCTCCAGGCCGTAGGGCTCGGCCAGCGCCGGGATCGCGCCCAGTGCACAATCCGGGAAGAGTTCCGCCACCTCCCTTTCGGTGGCCAGCCCGACGTGTTCGCCAATCAGGTGGTGGAGCTGCCCGAAGTGCAGGCGCCGCGACGACGGGAGGATCGCCAGCATGTAATGGCCGGCATCCTCCACCAGCACGGCCTTCGCCAGCCGATCACCGGGCACGTGCGCGGCCTCTGCCGTTCGGGTGGCACTGCTGGAATACGGGTGCCGAACCAGTTCATAAGCGACACCCTGTGCCGCCAGATAGTCACTCAGGGTTCTCGCGATGCCCATGCTGCGGCCCTCTTGCCGTCCCTACCCCGGACTATAGACCCACTCTGCCCGCACGGTGCCTCGATTCCCCGCTACCCCGTCAACCGACAATCGGCACAACACTCCCTGTCCTACAATGCCCCGATGACGGACTTCTCCATACTCGATCTCGCACCGATCACCGCGGGGTCGGACGCAGGGCAGGCCCTGCACAACACCCTCGACCTGGCCCGACGGGCGGACGAACTGGGATTCACGCGATACTGGCTCGCCGAGCACCACAACATGCCGGGGATCGCCAGTGCGGCGACTGCTGTGGTGATCGGCCAGGTCGCGGCCGCCACTGCGCGCATCCGCGTGGGTGCAGGCGGCATCATGCTGCCCAACCACGCGCCGCTGATCGTCGCCGAGCAGTTCGGGACACTGGATGCCCTGTTTCCCGGTCGGATCGACCTCGGGCTTGGCCGTGCACCGGGGACAGACCCGGCCACGGCCCGCGCCCTGCGCCGCAGCGCGGAGAGCGACCCCAACCAGTTCCCACGCGATGTGGTGGAGCTGCAGGGCTACCTGGCGGACCCCGCTCCGGACCAGGCCATTCGGGCGATACCCGGCGCCGGTTCGCATGTTCCGGTCTGGATCCTCGGATCGAGCCTGTTCGGGGCCCAGCTTGCGGCGCACCTGGGGCTGCCCTACGCCTTTGCCTCGCATTTCGCCCCGGGTCAGCTGCATGACGCGATCGCGATCTACCGCCGCGAGTTCCGGCCCTCCCCGGACCTGGATGCGCCCTACGTGATGGCCGGCTACAACGTCTATGTGGCCGACACCGATACCGACGCGCAGACGCTGGCCAGTTCCATGGAGCAGGCCTTCATCAGCCTGCGCCGCGGCCGACCCGAACCGATCCAGCCCCCGATCCCGCACTACCGCGAACAGCTCGACCGGGCTGAACGGGCGATTGTCGAACAGACCATGGCCTGCTCCGCGATCGGGGCACCCGACACCGTCGAGCGGGAGATGCGCCGCTTCCTTGAAGCCACGCAGGTTGATGAGCTGATCCTGACCACCACGACCTTTGATCACGACGCCCGTCGTCGCTCCCTGGAGCTCACCGCCCAGGTCTGCGACCGCCTGTCACCCCCCTGAGGGCAGCGTTTGCGCGAACGGGCTTGGCAAGGGGCGCCTGGCACAGGATCATTCGCCCTTTCGAACATGCACGAGGGCGGGCGATGTCATACCTGAAGGATTTTCCGAACCAGGAAGGTTATTTCGGCGAGTTCGGGGGTGCGTTCCTGCCTCCCGAACTGGAACCGCATTTTGCCGAGATCAACCGCGCCTACCTGACGCTCGCCCGCTCGGCCGACTTCCTGAACGAGCTGCGCTACATCCGCAAGCACTACCAGGGCCGACCCACCCCGGTGTACTACGCGCACAATCTGAGCCGCGAGGCCGGCGCGCATATCTATCTCAAGCGCGAGGACCTGAACCATTCCGGTGCGCACAAACTGAACCACTGCATGGGCGAGGCCCTGCTCGCCAAGCACATGGGCAAGCGCAAGCTGATCGCGGAGACCGGCGCCGGCCAGCACGGCGTCGCGCTGGCCACGGCAGCTGCGTACTTCGGCATGGACTGCGAGATCCACATGGGCGAGATCGACATCGCCAAGGAAGCGCCCAACGTCACCCGCATGAAGCTGATGGGCGCACAGGTCGTGCCGGTCTCCTTCGGCGGCCGTTCGCTCAAGGAGGCCGTGGACTCGGCCTTCCAGTCCTACCTGTCGCAGGCCGATGAGGCCCTGTTCGCGATCGGCTCCGTGGTAGGCCCGCACCCGTTCCCGCTGATGGTGCGCAACTTCCAGTCCGTGGTTGGCATCGAGGCGCGCGAGCAGTTCATGGAGATGACCGGCGGCGAGCTGCCCGATCATGTGGTCGCCTGTGTTGGCGGCGGCTCCAATGCGATGGGCATGTTTGCCGGCTTCATCGAGGACGCCGGCGTCCAGCTGAACGGCGTCGAGCCACTCGGACGCGGCACGAAGCTGGGCGAGCACTCCGCTACGATGACCTACGGCAAGCCCGGCATGATCCACGGCTTCAAGTGCATGCTGCTGGCCGACGAGGAAGGCAATCCGGCCCCGGTCCACTCCATCGCCTCGGGGCTGGACTACCCCGGCGTGGGCCCGGAGCACTCCTACCTGAAGACCATCGAACGCGTGGCCTACCATGCGATCAGCGACGACGAGACGCTGGAGGCCTTCTACCGCCTGTCGCGTGCCGAGGGCATCATCCCGGCGCTGGAGAGCGCCCATGCCGTGGCCTGGGCGATGAAGTACGGCCGCGAGAACCCCGGCGTTACGATCCTCGCCAACCTGTCCGGCCGGGGCGACAAGGACATCGACTACGTCGCCCGCGAATTCGGCCACGGCGACTAACACCTCGGGAACTCCCTGCCAGGGCCTGGGTATCTAACACCCAACAGGCTTTGACGGAATGGTGTGATGGCGGGTGGCTGGTCCAAAGACGGCGCGGAACAGGAACAGATCGACGACACCGTCGAGGACGCACTGGCGCGCGTGCGCAGCCAACTCCCCGAGGGCGAGAGCCTGGAGGCGTGCGAGGAATGCGGGGCCACAATCCCCGAGGCCCGCCGCCTTGCCCTGCCCGGCGTACGCCTGTGCGTCCCCTGCCAGGAGGCGCATGACGAGACGGACGCGGCCTTCAGCCCCTACAACCGGCGCGCCTCCAAGGACAGCCAGTTGCGCTGAACCCTGCCGTACCCCGCGGCCACTACGCAGAGGTCGATGGCGATGGCCCGTACCCTGTACATCACCCACCCCGCCTGCCGGCTCCACGATGCCGGACCCGGACACCCGGAGTGCCCGCAGCGCCTGGCCGCGATCGATGCGGCCCTGCAAAACCTCAATGGACTGGAGCGCATCGAGGACCCGCCGGCGGCCACCGACGAGGACCTATTGCGCGCCCACTCCCGTACCCATGTAGACGCGATCCACGCGGCCCAACCCGACCCGGGCGTTCGCGTTGCCGTGGACCCCGACACGCACATCAACGAGCATTCCATTCGCGCCGCGCACCATGCGGCGGGAGCCACAATCGAGGGTACCCGCCGCGTCCTCGAGGGCGAGGCCCGTAATGTCTTCTGTGCAGTTCGGCCCCCGGGACACCACGCTGAGCGGGACCGGGCAATGGGCTTTTGCCTGTTCAACAACGTGGCAATCGCGGCACGCTGGGCCCTGGACGTACACGGCCTGAGCCGTGTCGCAATCGCGGACTTCGACGTCCATCACGGCAACGGGACCGAAGACATCGTTCGCGATGATCCCCGGGCGCTGTTCTGTTCCAGCTTCCAGCATCCGTTCTATCCGGACCGGCCGCTGTCCCGGCGCGAACACCTGGTCCATACCCCACTCGCGGCGGGTACAGACGGCCCCGCCTTTCGCGCGGCGATCGAGCGCGACTGGCTGCCCGCCCTGGAACGATTCCGGCCGGAGTTGATCCTGATATCAGCCGGGTTCGATGGCCACCGGGACGACCCGCTCGCCGGGCTCAATCTGCTCGAGAGCGACTTCGAGTGGGTCACGCGCCAGCTGATGGCGATTGCCGAGCGGCACGCGACCGGCCGTCTGGTCTCGGTGCTGGAGGGTGGCTACGATCTCGCGGCGCTGGCGCGCAGCGTACGCAGCCATGTGCATGCGCTGACGGAAAACACGTAACCACCCCATGGGTGCGCTACCCTGCGCCCATGAACCTGCGCAGCCACCCCCTCCTGGTCGGCCTGATGTTCCAGGCCGCCCTGATCCCCCTGGCATTCTTCCTGGCCGCAATCGCCGGGGTTCCGCTGGGCGAGCACCTGCACTGGGATCCGAATCATGCGCTGATCGGCGTGATCGCGGTGCTGCCGATGCTGGCGATGCTGGGGCTCATCGCGCATTTCGGCGGGTCCGCCTACGACACCCTTTCCGGACAGGTGCGCGATTTCATCGCGCGACTGTTCGGAAGCGCCTGGCCAGGGGCCATCCTGCTGATTTCGTTGCTGGCCGGACTCGGCGAAGAGCTCCTGGTTCGCGGTGTCCTGCAGACCTGGCTCGACACCCACCTGCCGGCGTTCCTGGCGATCCTGATCGCCGCGGTGGTCTTCGGCCTCGCCCATGCGATCACGCGGCTCTATTTCGTCTTTGCCACGGCCATCGGGCTTTATCTGGGGCTCGTCTATTACCTGACGGGCAACCTGCTGGTGGTCATCATCACCCACGCGCTGTACGACTGGATCGTGATCCACTGGTACCGGCGCAAGCTCTGACGCCCACTTGCGAAGCGCACGAGGCATTTCCATACTCGACGGATGGTCACCCTTCAGGGGCGCCGCCGTGAACCGACTCCACCGGGGCGATTTTCTGTTACTGCTGGCGCTGCTCGTCCCGCTCTGGGCCGGTGGCCACCTGGCGCCCATCATCTGGGAGCGCGACGAGGTCATCCGCTGGCTGACGCAGGTCTCCGGGGTACTCGCCCTCACCTGCATGCTGCTGGCCGGCATCCTGAGCATCCGGCTACCGCACAGCGACCGCCCGTTCGGCGGGCTGATCGACCTCTGGAGACGCCACCACGCCCTGGGCGCCGCCGCCCTGCTCCTCGCGATCGTGCACGTCTGGCTCGTCGCCGCCGGGGGGATGGGACACTCGGTGGCATCCGCCGTTCACCGCCTGTTCCCGGGCCCCGATCACTGGCCCATCCTGGCCGGATGGGGCGCACTGGTCGTGCTAGTCATCGTGCTGGCCCCGACCTTCAAGTTCTTTGGCGAGCCCGGGTACGCCCGCTGGAAACGCCTGCATGTGCTGTCCGGCCTCGCGCTTCTGCTGGGGGTTGTCCATGCCTGGCCGCTGGCGCAGGCGACCTGGCCCTGGTGGCTGCTCGGGATCCTGGCTCTGGCCGCCTACCTGTGGCGCAAGCTGCTCTCGCCCCGCATCGGACGGCATGACTACCGGGTCGACGGAGTCGAGCGGCTGACCCCGACCATGGTCGAGCTGCGTCTGCGTCCCGAAGGAGAGCCGCTGGCGCATCAACCGGCCCAGTTTGTTTATCTGACGCCGCTCGACCCGGGACTGGCCAACGGCCAGGGCGAAGAACACCCCTTTACCATCGCCTCCGCACCCGGGGAGGAATACCTGAGGATTGGAATCAAGGGCCTGGGCGATGGATCGCGCGCGTTGCAGACGGTCGCCAAGGGTAGCCCGGTCCAGGTCGAGGGCCCGTACGGCACCTTCCTGCAGGGGCATGACCGCAAGCGGCCGGCCGTCTGGCTGGGCGCGGGAGTCGGCATTACCCCCTTTGTGTCTGCGGTACGCGCGCTGGCGCACGAAGGACGTTCGGCCAACCCTCCCGTGCACCTGTTCCAGCTGGCCGATCGCCGGGAAGCAGCGGCCTACCATGACGAACTCGAGCGTCTCGCCAACACGATCGAGGATCTGGACCTGACATTGCACCTGCGCGAACGGGACGGCCTGCTCAGCGCCGATTTCCTGCGGCAGCACTGTGCGGATTTCGCATCCGCCGAGTTCTGGATCTGTGGTCCGGGGGTTGTCGATCGTTACGTCCGCGGACTCCTGCATGCCGAAGGCGTGCCGAACGCGCGCATCCACTCCGAGGCCTTCCATCTGCTGTGAGAACGCCATGACACGAACCGGCCAGACTCTCTACACGCTCCTAGTCGCGTTCATCGCGAGCCTGCTGACCCTCCTGGCCGTGCACCTGCTGGGCCCGGACACCACCCCACCGGTTGTGGAGGGTGACGAGGGCATCACGCACGAGGAACTGGCCCGCCACGCCAGCGAAGACGACTGCTGGATGGCGATCCATGGCGTGGTCTATGACTTCACTGAGTACCTGCCGCGCCATCCGACGCCGATCGAGGACGACTGCGGAACGGATGCCTCGCACGGATGGGATACGAAGGGTACCGGCCGCCCCCACAGCCGCCGTGCCCACGACATGCTCCCCGACTACCGCATCGGCGTACTCGCCGGGGAGGGGTCGCCTTGAATCGCGTCAGGAACGCGCCTCGCAGATCGCCAGGGCCAGCTGATTCCGAACCGATTTCAGAGCGCGCAGCACCAGCGGGTCCAGTTCCGTACTGCCCGGCGCCAACTCCAGGTACAGCAGCCCCACACAGCGCTCACGCACTCCCAAGGGCAGCAAGAGAAAACTACGCGCATCCAGCACATCACGGAACTCCCCCGGAATGTAGCGGCTGATCGCCGGGTCCGAACTGTCGCTGATCACCATATCCTTGCGCTGTGTCATGGCCAGCGAGAGGACATTGCCGGAGCCGGACAGAGACAAGCGCAAGCGCCCGGACAGGGATTCCGCCTCATGCCCGAACGCGGTATGGGCCACCAGCGTGCGGCGTTCCCGATCCGCCAGCATCAGCATCGCGCGGCGCAACCCCAGCACCTGGTAGATGTTTTCCAGCGCGGCCTGCACCAGCGGGTTCAGCTCGAATCCCTCGACCATCGCATCGAGCATGTCCGTCAGCGACTCCATCAGCGCCGCCGCCTGCTCGGCCGGTGACGCCGCCCCGGAGCCCGGGCCGTCGGCCGCCAGGCCACCATTGGCATCCAGCAGGGCCTCCTCGTCCGGAACATCGCCACCCTGCGCGGTCTCGCCAACCCCCAGATTCCGTCGCAGTTGCCGCAGATGTTCCTGCCCCTCGCGCGGCAGCTTGACCACGCTCAGAAACTGCTCGAGATGCTCGCGCCCGTCCTGAATGGCCCGGCGCATACCCGTAGCTTCGACGTCCAGCGACGCCTTGTAGCGGCGCCGCAGTTCGGCCAGGGCGAGATCCTGCTCCGCCGGGTCCTGGTGGATAATCCGGCCCGCCATCTCGCTGGCCAGGGTCACGATCCGGTGCAGACGCTGGTCCGGGTCGCGTACCGCCGGCAACGTGCCCTCGGGCGCCCGTTCGACCGCCTGCACGATCTCGTGCGGGAAGTTCCAGTCCTCCAGCACGGCACGCGCCAGTGCCTCGTACGAGAGCCCAAGCACCTGGCGCGCCGCACTGCCCTCGGAAACGCCCTGCGTCTGCCAGATCTGAATCTCGTCGGCCTCCTCGGGGAGGTAGTAGAGCGCCAACATCCGCCCGATGTCGTGGAACAACGCGCAGACAAACGCCTGTTCGCTTTCGACTCCGCCGAGCTGCCGGGCCAGCGTGCGCGCCAGCATCGCGCTGAACAGCGTCTGCACCATGGCCTGCATCAGGCGAGCGGACTGGCTACCGCCCTTGAGGTTTTCCAGCAGGACAAGGCCGAGCGCCGCCGTGCGCACCTGCTCGAAACCCAGCAGGACGACCGCACGGGACACCGTGCGGATGTTGCCGCCGAAGTTGCTGTAGAAAGGGGAATTGGCCAGCCGCAGAAGCTTCTGTGTCGTCGCGTAGTCCTTCAGCACGGCATTCGACAGTTCGGCGACCGAGCGCTGCTGGCTGTCGCCCGAGCACTGGGTAATCTCGCGGATGTGGGCCGAGACCCCCGGGAAATCCGGCTTGCGCCGGATCCTTCGAAGGATGAAGTCGCCCGGATCTCCCGCGTCGGACTCGCGGCCCTCGGTCACGGCGAGAAACGCCTCGCGCAGCGCCTGGGCCGTTGCGTAACGCTCGTGCGGATCGGGCCGCAGTGCCCTCAGGGCGATGGCATCCAGGCGTTCGTCGCCCTCGCCTGTGTGCTTCGACGGCGGTCCGGGGACACCGGCTTCCATCTCACCCGGCGCATCCCGGTCGGCGTCCCCGGAAAAGGCCCGCCGTCCCGCCAGCAGTTCGTAGAACAGCGCGCCCAGCGAGAACACGTCCGCTGCCACTGTCGGTGGCCCTCCACACAGCCGCTCCCGGGCCAGGTAATGGCGCGTCTGTGTCTGATGCCCCGCGGCCTGCTCGCTACCCTCAGGCAACGCGAGCCCCAGACCAGTGACTCGCGCATGACCGTCCGCGCCCACCGTGATGTTCGCAGGCTGCAGCGACCCATGAACAATCCCCTGCTCGTGCGCCGCCGCCAGGGCATCGACAATCTCGCGCATCAGCGCCAGGGCGCGGTCCAGCGGCAGCCGTCCCCTGGCGAGCAGGGCATCCAGCGTTTCGCCCTCGATGTACTCGCATACAAGGTAGAGGCCCTCGTCCCAGGGCCCCGCTTCGAAGATCGCCGCGCTGTGGGGGTGCCGGAAGCGGCTCACCGCGCGGGCGGAACGCATCAGTTCATCACGCGCCTCGGCATCGCCCAGGGCCTGTTGCGTCAGCGTACGCACCATCACGCGTCGGTCCAGCACGCCGTCATGCGCGACATACAGGCCGTCGCGCGCACTCTCCCCCAGTGTCTCCAGCACACGAAACCGATCGATCCAGCGTTCCTGGCTCGCGTCACGCGACCTCGCCATGCCCCCTCCCCAAAGTCGTTGCCACTCTCTCGCCCCGAGCCCCGTACCCCCGCCAAAGCGGCGGTTATACCTCCAAACGCCCCCGTGCCGGTACATTCATGATGACACGAGCCGGGGCCAGTGAGGTCACAGGTCGCGGGATCGCTTGTCGAGATAGGCCTTGAGGTTTGGAGGCCGGTAGTCGCGCGACTGCCGGTAGCGTTCTTCGACCGAGGGGTGCAGCCGGGTCGGCAGCTCCGCCGGCTCGAGATCCCGGACCAGTGTGCGGCGCAGGCGATAGATGTGGCGCCGGGACTGGTGGATCGCGGCCCGAGCGTCGGGGCGCAGGCTGGCCGGGAGGTGTGGCTCGAACTCCAGCCCTGCGGCGGATGCCTGCTCCAGCATCCAGTCCAGGGGTATGTCGGCGACCTGCAGCCCCTGGGCGTCGGGTGGATAGCCACCCCCGATATCCGCGTGCACGCCCGCGAACCACTGCTGGTCCAGATCCAGCCCTTCGCGGGGTGCCCACAGGGTGGGTTCGAAGTCCGCGCGGCGCTCGTCGATGGCCAGTGCATGCCGGGCGATCCGGACATTCGGGCCCAGCTTGGTGTCGTAGAATTCATCGGTGCGGTCGAACAGCCCGAGCACCGAAAACGGGATGCCCAGTGCCCCGACGGTATCCCAGACACCCACGAAACGGATCGTCCGCGAGGGATGGCTGTGGCCCTCGCGAAAGGCGCGCGAGTGCTTGCCCTCGGGTTTGTACGCCGCCCCCAGCCGCTTGTACAGGCGAAAGGCCTCCTCGATCAGGCGTGCGTCCGGGCGCCGGAGGATCCCGCAGTTGTTGATCAGGCCGCACAGGCTGCGCACGGTGTACGCACCCCGGCTGAACCCGAACAGGAAGAGCTCCGTGCCGGAGGCGTAGTTCTGCACGATGTAGCGATAGGCATCGGTGATGTTCTTGTGGATGCCCCGCCCGGTCACCCCGCCACTGACCCGGGCGTGGTATGACCCCACGCCCCAGTCATAGAACACCTGCTGGGTGTCGCCAGCGGCGTCGACCGGCGCCACCGCCCGAGCCAGGCGCAATACGTTCGTCGGGACGTCGGACTCGACGTCCTCTTCCGGACGGTTCCAGGTCCCGTCCGCGCAGATCACGATACGGCGCGTCATCATCGGCCTCCCTGCCGCTTACCTGTCCTTCAGCCTAGACTGCACAGGGCCGATGCGCATGTCCCGACCGGTTCCCCCATGCAACGCTAACGTCCAATCTCGATTCGCCGCACCCCGGGGCGCTCGCCATCCTTGCGACGGGGGACATGGACATCCAGCACCCCGTTCTTGAAGCGGGCGGATATGCCGTCCGTGTCGGCGTCGCCGGGCAGGCTCAAGACCCGGCGAAACCGCCCGTAACTGCGCTCGATCCGGTGGTAGCCTTCCTCGTCCTCTTCGTGTTCCTGGCGCTTTTCGCCCGAGACGATCAGGTCGTCGCCATCGATCGAGAGGTCGATCTCCTCCTCCGCGATCCCGGGCACCTCCACCGAGATCCGGTAGGCCTTGCGTCCCTCGGCGATGTCCACGCTGGGCTTCAGCCACAGTGGGCCGGTACGCCCCGCGAGGGCACCGCCCCGGGCACGACCGAAGAACTGCTCGAACATCCGGTCCATCTCCTGGTGCATCCGCAGCAGCGGGTCGCCCGTGGCTTCGTCGCGCCGCGCGGGCAGGACCTCGGGCTGTTCCTGTTCCTCGCGCTTGAACCAGTTCCACGGCTTGAGCTTTTGCAGGTCCATGCGGTCACCTCCTCGTATCGTGTGTCGTACGCACTTGCATTCAGGGCTCCTACCCCGATACGTAGGAAGTCGAGCGAACTTTTCAATATCCAGGGCCGAACCCATCAGAAAAATCGGCCCCCCGACCGTGGCCGATCATCAATGGAACAGGACTTTTACATCACGCTGTTCATCATCGCGGGTACCGTGGCGACCTCCGTCTGGGCCTGGCAGCGACCGCGCGTGATGGAACGGATGATCTACTGGCCACCGGCGGTGGCCCGCGGGGAATACTGGCGGCTGATCACCCACGGGTTCATTCACGCGGACGGCACCCATCTCGCGTTCAACATGATCACGCTGTTCTTCTTCGGGATGGCCATGGAGCGCGTGCTGGTCCCGGAGATCGGCGTACTGGGCTTTGTGGCGTTCTATCTGGCCGGCATCGTGCTGGCGATCCTGCCCACCCACCTGCGCCATCGGGACAACCGCTTCTACCGCAGCCTGGGCGCCTCGGGAGCGGTCTCGGCCGTTCTGTTCGCCTATATCCTGCTGCAGCCCTGGTCGATGCTGTTCGTGTTCTTCATCCCGATGCCGGCGATCGTTTTTGCGGCGGCTTATGTGGCCTATTCCTTCTGGGCGCAGCGCCAGGCTCGCGACAATGTGAACCACAGCGCCCACCTGTGGGGCGGTGCCTGGGGCGTAAGCTTCATGCTCCTGCTGGAACCAGCGCTGTTCGGCCGTTTCGTCCAGGAACTGTTGTCTCCCCTTGGGGGATAGACGTGAATCCTTCCCGGCACCCGGTGGTCCCATAAAGCGCAGCCGCACGTAACCGGCCCGGATTTCATCCCAGGAGGTCGCATGGCTCGTACCGCACACGCACACGCCCGGCCGGCCATTGGCCTCGTGGCCGGCCTAGCTTTCGCTATTGCGCCCACACCGCCACTGGCGGACCACGAAGCCCAGAACCGGATTGTCTGGCAGGATCCCGGCGAAGTCGCCCGCGGCGAGGCCTACCGAGGCCCCTGGCGCATGAATGCCTCCGAGTTTCGCTATGTGGACGATGCCTCGGTGGCGATCAACGATCATGGCGAGGTGGTGGTCGTCTGGGTTGACCAGGTAGAACAGGCGATCTTGCTGCAACGCTACGACCGCGACGGCCAGGCCGTCCTGGATGAGCCCACCCGTATCGGCGGGGAACCGGACACCTTCTCCTGGCTGCCGCGCGTCGCGATCGAGCCGACACCGGATGACGAGGACGCATTCACCGTTCACCTGCTCTGGCAGGAGATCCTGTTTACCGGGGGCGACCACGGCGGGGAGATCCTCTATGCCCGCTCCCGGGACGGGGGACGCTCCTTCGAGGATCATCAGAATCTGTCCAACTCGCGGGACGGTGCCGGCAAGGGACGCATCACCGCCCATCGCTGGGACAATGGCAGCCTGGACCTGCTGCTGGCCGCCGAGGGTCAGGTCGTCGCGGCCTGGACCGAATACCAGGGCCCGTTGCGCGTTTCCTACTCGTCCGACAACGGCGAGAGCTTCGCCGAACCCGAAACAATCAACCAAGGGGCCTACAAACCGGCCCGCGCACCGAGTCTGGCTCAGGCCCCCTCGGGACGGATCCTGCTCGCCTGGTCGGAGGGTGACAGCCCGTATGCCGACATCCGCATCGCGACCTCGGATGAACTGGGCGAAGGCTTTTCCGCACCTGCGACGGCGGTTGAAACGCCAGGTCATGCCGACGCCCCTTCGCTAGTAGTGGATGACGGAGGTACCGTGCATCTGGCGTTCGGGGCCATCCCTGCGAACGACCTGGAGGACTACCGCCAGCCCTACCACCGCAGACTGCACATCACCCAGGCCGATGCCGACACCCTGGAGTTCGGCCCGGCGAATGAGCTCGACGCGGGTGACTGGCCGGGCGGCTTCCCCACGCTGGCGCGCTCCGCCGACCGGCTCTATCTCGTCTGGCAGCGCTATCAACACCCGACCGATCGCCCGTACGGTCTGGCGTTTACCCACGCCACGCTGGACACCCTGGCGTTCGCGCCCGTCGAGCCCGTCCCGGGCACCGTCGACCGGCCCTACAGCGGCGGGCTTCAGGGGCAGCTGAAACGGCGGATGGCGGTCAACGCGGCGGGCGAGATCGCGATCGCCCAGAGCCGCTTTGTCCCGGGCAGCCACAGCGACATCCTGTTCATCCGTGGCCAGGTGCAGGACCGCTGATGGCCTCGAAATCCTTCTCGCTGATGATCCACGGCGGTGCCGGGCGCATCCGCGAGGCGCAGGACCCGCTGGTTGCCGAGCAGTACCACGCCGCGATGCTGCGGGTACTGGAGGCCGGCCGCGAGAGCCTGGCCCGCGGCGAGCGGGCACTCGATACTGTTGAATACTGCGCGGCACTGCTTGAGGACGACCCGCTATTCAACGCCGGCATCGGAGCCGCGCTGACCCGCGAGGGCACGGTCGAGCTGGACGCCGCGATCATGGAAGGTGAAACCCTCGGTGTGGGGGCTGCGGGCGCCGTTCGCGGGATCGCCAATCCCATCCGCCTGGCCCGCGCAATCCTGGAGGACGGCGCGCATGTGCTGCTGGTTGCGGAGGGTGCCGCAAGCTTTGCTCGGCAGGCCGGGCTGCCCCTGATCGACGAAAGCCGACTGATCACGGCGCAACGGCGGGAGCAACTGGAACGAACACTGCGACGCGGCACAGTCACGCTGGACCATGACGAGCCCGCCCCGGGGACCATCGGCGCGGTCGCCCGCGATCAGCACGGCCACCTGGCCGCGGCAACCTCCACAGGCGGCATGAATGGCCAACGCCCCGGCCGCGTCGGGGACTCGCCCATCGCGGGTGCGGGCGTCTACGCCGACGATCACACCGCCGCCATCTCGGCGACCGGCCTCGGCGAGCATTTTCTACGCAGTGTCTTCGCCAAGGACCTGGCCGACCATATCGAGCTGCTGGGCCTCGGTGCCGCCGAGGCCCTCACCGCGAGCCTGCGACGGCTGCGCGAGCGACTGGACGGCTACGGCGGGGCGATCGTGATCGACCGCGAGGGGCGCTGTGCGGCCGGCACGACCACCCCACGCATGATCCGTGGCTGGATCGAGCACGGCGGCGCCAGCGAGACGCGTATCGACCCGTAATCGCGGCCCATCAAGCGCGATCCAGAACAAGCCGTTACCATTCCTCGCCCACGCACGAAACCACAGGCCGCCACCATGCAAGACGCCATCGCCCGCCTCCCCAAGGTAGAGCTGCACCTGCACATCGAGGGCGCCCTGGAACCGGAACTCCTGTTCCGGCTGGCCGAGCGCAACAACGTGGAACTGCCCTATGCCTCGATCGACGAGGTGCGCGCGGCCTACCAGTTCCAGGATCTGCAGTCGTTTCTGGACATCTATTACGCGGGGGCCTGCGTCCTGCTGACCGAGCAGGACTTCTACGACCTGACCTGGGCCTATCTGCAGCGCTGCCAGCAGGATCACGTACGCCACACCGAGATCTTCTTCGACCCCCAGACGCATACCGAACGCGGCGTGGCGTTCGCGACGGTGATCGACGGCCTCACCCGCGCCCTGGGCGACGGCGAACGCGAGCTGGGCATCTCCAGTCGCCTGATCCTGTGCTTTCTGCGCCACCTGAGCGCCGAGGCCGCGATGGAGACCTTCGAGGCGGCCCTGCCCTACCGCGACCGCATTGCGGCGTTCGGCCTGGACTCGGCCGAACAGGGCAACCCGCCGGAGAAATTCCGGGCCGTCTTCGATCGCGTGCGCGAGGCCGGCTTCCGTGTCGTCGCCCACGCCGGCGAGGAGGGCCCGCCCGAATACATCCACCAGGCCCTGGACCTGCTGCAAGTCGATCGCATCGACCATGGCGTGCAGGCCGAACAGGACCCCGCCCTACTGCAACGGCTTGCGAAGGAACAGATCCCGCTGACCGTCTGCCCGCTGTCGAACATCAAGCTCTGCGTGTTCGACCAGCTCGAGGACCACAACCTCAAGCGCCTGCTCGCTGCCGGGCTGCGGGTCACCATCAACTCCGACGACCCCGCCTACTTCGGCGGCTACATCGGCGAAAACTTCCGCGCAACGACCGAAGCGCTAAGCCTGTCGCTCGACGACCTGGAGCAACTCGCCCGCAACGCGGTCGAAGCCGCCTTCCTGGACGATCCCGCCCGCCAGCACCTGAACGACGAAATCACGGACTGGCGCCGCAACATCGCCTGACCGCAAACGGCGACCAGGACCTTTCCTTCATTCAGCCCTGGCGGGTGTCCGGCAGGGGTGGCGGCACCCGGTCAAACCAGGGCTGCGCGGCCTCCAGCTGGGTCGCCAGTGAGAGCAGCCGTCCCTCTTCGCCCCAGGGCGCCATGAACTGCACGCCCACGGGGAGTCCATCCCGATCCCAGTGCAGCGGCACCGACATCGCGGGGATTCCGGCCAGATTGGCGGCCAGGGTAAACGGGGTGCGCTCCAGGTTCTCGAAGGTCATCCGCTCCAGAAACCGGCTGTTCAGCATCCAGCGGCCCACCGGCAGGTACAGGGCAAACCGCTGCAGGGCGCGGACCAGCGGAGCCGGCTCCAGCTCGCCGATCCGCGGCGGCGGCATCGCCACGGTCGGTAGCAGCAGGAGGTCATAGCGTTCGAACAGCGTCGCCAGCGCCAGACTCACGCGATTCCAGCCCTGCCGAGCGCGAGCGTATTCCCCCGCGGTCAAAGCCCGCCCCAGCCGTGCCAGCGTGCGGGTATCCAGTTCGAACTCGTCCCAGCGCGCACCCCGTTCGCGCGCCCGCGCCACGAATGCCGCCACCTGCCCGTACAACAACGCCAGTACAGACCGCGCCACATGCCGGCCGTCCACCGGCCAGTCCGTTACCCGTTCGACGACGTGCCCCTGGGATTCCAGTAAAGCGCCGGCCCGCTCCACCGCCTCCACACAGTCGCGATCGACCCGTCCGCCCACGGGCGAATCGACGTTCCAGCCGATCCGCAGGCCTCCCGGCTCGCGTCGGGCGAGTTCCTCAAAGCTTGCCGGAGGTGGCTCCACCCGAAAGGGCACGGAAGCACTGTGTCCTGAGGACAGCACATCGAGCATCCGGGCACTATCGCGCACGCTGCGCGAAAGCACCCCCTCGCTCACCGCGCCCTCCCAGGCCTCGCCCACCAGCGGCGTCCCCGGCACCCGGCCGCGCGAAGGCTTCAGTCCGAATAACCCGCAGTACGAGGCCGGTATGCGAATCGACCCGGCCCCGTCGTTGGCACCGGCCATGGGCACGATCCCGGCCGCCACGGCCGCCGCCGCCCCGCCGCTGGAACCACCGGGCGAGCGATCGATATCCCACGGGTTTCGCGTCGGGCCCCAGAGCGCGGACTCCGTAACCCCCTTGAGCCCGAATTCCGGCGTCGCGGTCTTGCCCAGAATCACCAACCCTGCCTCTTCGGCTCGGTGGACGGTGTCAGCACTGGCCGGCGCAATGACCTGGCGGCAGGACCGACTGCCCAGGGTCGAGGGAAGCCCCTGGACGTCCTGCAGGAGGTCCTTGACCAGGTACGGGACCCCGGCGAATGGTCCCTTAACGCCCTCGTCGATTCGCGCATTGGCACGCGATCGGGCATCGATGCAAACCGCATTGAGCACGGGGTTCACCGCATCCAGGCGCTCCAGCGCGCACCGCAGCAGAGACCCGGGCGCGACCTCCCCGTCACGCACGGCTGCCGCACAGGCGCAGGCATCCCATTGGGGATAATCGCGCGCTCCCGGTGCCTTGCCAGCGTCGTCTCCTGTCATGACGGAACTGTACCGTGGGTTGGCTTATGCAGTCAGGCGACCCACGCTCCATTCATGCCCCGGCAACACAGCCGAAGTACCGCAGTTGTTGCAAACGCTGGCAACGCGCACTATACGGAGCGGCAGCACGGACGCTGCGGTTTCCGGACGGAATGGGAGCAAGGACATGCACGGGCACAGGGGGCCACGGCAGGATCGCCCACAGGAGCCGGGATCATGAGGATCCTGGTCGTCGATCGCTCGCGCGTGTTCCGGGCCCTTTGGAGCCGCATGGTGGGCACCGCCGGACACGAAGCCAGCATGGCCGGCACCGGCGCCGAGGGGCTCGCACGCCTGGACATCTTCCGCGCAGAGCTGGCCTGCGTTTCGCTAAGCCTGCCCGACATGGATGGCCTGGAATTCTGCCGCGCGGCGCGCAAGAAGCGTTACGGCCGCGGGCTGCCACTGATCCTCCTTACGTCCAACCCCGATATGCGCATTCGCGAACGCGCCTTCGCCGCGGGCGCGACCGATGTCCACGACCGAACCAACATTGGGGAACTGTTCCAGCAGGCCGAACGGTACGCGCAGCCGCTGGAGAACCTCCACAGCGGACGGATTCTGTTTGTGGAGGACAGCCCCACCGCCGCACGCTACCTGCGCCGCGCCCTGGAGCCGATGGGCATCGATATCGTGCACTACGCCAGTGCCTCCGACGCCCTCGCGGCCTTCGATCCCTCGCAGTTCGACCTGGTCCTGAGCGACATCCTGGTTGAGGGCGAGCTGAGCGGGATGGGGCTTGTGGGGCGCATCCGTCAGCAATGCCCGGACATGACCGAGATGCCGATCGTCGCCATGTCTGGCCTGGACGATCAGCACCAACGCGCGGAGCTATTTCGCCTTGGCGTCAATGACTTCATCACCAAACCTTTCCAAGGGGGTGAACTTCGGACGCGCCTGTGCAACCTGCTGAACAACAAACGCCTGATGGAAGAGGTCCGCCTTCAGCGTCAGAAGCACTACGAAATGGCAATGGTTGATCCACTGACCGGTCTGAGCAATCGCAATGCACTAACCGAGTTCGCCAGCCGTTTCTTCGATGAGCCCTGCAGCCGGGAACAACCGCTGGCCCTGATCCTGATGGATCTCGACCACTTCAAGGACATCAATGACCGTCACGGTCACTTGGTCGGCGACAAAGTCCTCGCGGCCATTGGCGAACTCCTGCGCGCCGTGGCCGCGCCCGGCGAGGTCCCTGTCCGCTTCGGCGGCGAGGAACTGCTGATCCTGATGCCAGGCAACGACCTGTTCGATGCCCATACCCGTGCCGAGGACCTGCGCCAGCGGATCCAGGACCTGCGCCCGGCGGGCCTGCCGCTCACCGCGTCCTTCGGCGTAACCAGCCGGGAACCCGGAAGTGATGTAGAAATCAACGACCTGTTCCGCGCGGCCGACGAGGCCGTCTATAACGCCAAGGCCCAAGGGCGGAACTGCGTGGTGTCGGTCCCCACGCGGTCACAGGAATCCACGGAACAACATTTCGGCTGATCGACATCGCCCCAGGTAAGCGCTCCCTTGCGTGGGCGGAACCCGGACGCCGTTCACAGCTTCCCACATGCGCCCCCCGGTCTCCGCCATGGAGCGTCACAGAATCCCTATACTCTTCACATATTCGCACCCCGGAAATCTGCTTGTCTGATCCTGCCTCCCCGCATACCGCCGATCACGATCGGCTGCTCGACACCAATCGCCGTTTCTACAATGACTTGTGGAAAGACTCGCAACTGGTGTCGCCCGACCAGTTCAATACCTGGCCGCTGGTCTGCCGACTCAATCGCGACGGCTGCGAGCGCCTTGAGGTCGGGCCCGGCATGCGGCCGCGGCTGCCCATCGCCGGTACCCACTTCGCCGACATCAGCGAGCCCGCCCTGCGCACGCTGCGCGCCGAAGGCGGTCACACGGAATCTGCGGTCATCAGCGACCTGCCCTACGAAGACGGCCGCTTCGACCTGATCTCTGCGCTCGACATCATCGAGCACGTCGAGGATGACGAGCAGGCCATGCGCGAACTGACGCGTGTCGCCGCCCCGGGGGCGCGCATCCTGCTCTCGACGCCCCTCCATCCGGAGTACTGGACCCGCTTCGACGAAATCGTGGGTCACTACCGCCGCTACACGCCCAACAGCCTGTTCGCGTTGCTGGAACGCCATGGTCTTACCATCGATCAGAGCGGCGTCTTCGGCATGAAGCCCCGCTCGTCACTCCTCACCCGTCTGGGCATGTGGTTCCTGCAGCATCACCGCGATACGGCCATGCATTACTACAACCGCTACTTTATGCCGCTGGCCCTGAAGCGTCAGAAGACGCTCCAGCTCTATCCGGGCATGATCCCCACAGAAGACGTCGGCGAGGTCTTTCTGGTCTGCCGCCGAGTGGCCTGAGACGCGCACTCGCGGCCGGAACATGGTTGCTTGAAGGAACCCGCTCCCGCGGGTATTGTCCATGGATCAAGTCCCTTACCCAGGCTGCATCGATGTTCGATACCCGTCCGCTGCATACGGCCCAACAACAGCACCCATTTATCCTGTCGCTGCTCGTGCTCGCGACCGGCTTCGTGCTGACGATGCAGAATCCGCAGGCCCAGGACGCCACTGCCGAGCTGGTCTCGAAGGTTGAGCTGCCCACCCTCGCGCAGGTCATGGAAATGCGGCCTCAAAGCCCGCCGCCCGGGGTCGAGGGTGACCAGATGGTCAGCGAGGAGACTGAGGAGACGCAGGCCCTGATCATGCTGGACCGCGAGGCACAGGTCACCCGTTCCGCGAGCGACCTGCGCGAACGCCCGCAGCGGTAGCTTTTGCCGGTTTCGACCGGTATCGCGACATCCCCAATCCTTTCACCGGGGGCTGAATGCCGGAATCGCTCCGACCAACGCCCGGTGACGGGCGTGCACTGAAACCCCATCTGGTCCCCGGCCTGCGCGAGTACCTCAACGAGGACGAGCACGCAGAAGGCCGGCTCGAGGCCCATGCCCTGATCGAGGACGCCGTCGCCGTACGCGCCTCCGACATCCATCTCGACCCCGAACCTCACGGCTACCGCATTCGGCTGCGCATCGATGGCCTGATGGTCGACGCCACGACACTCGAGTCCGGCCTCGGCGAACTGCTGTCCAATCAGCTCAAGACGCTGGCCAGTCTCGACCCAATGCCCACCCTGAACTCCGCGGAAGGCAGCTTCGCCTGGCGCGGCGAGGACACAGGGCACCTGGATCTGCGCGTTACAACCGTACCCTGCGTCAATGGCGACAAGCTGTCCGTGCGCATCCTGGCCGAGCCCGATGCCTTCCAGGACCTGAGCGACCTGGGTCTTCCGGAACAGGAGGTCGAGGCCATTCGCCAATGGACGCAGACAGCCGGTGGCGTACTGCTGGTGACCGGCCCCACCGGCAGCGGCAAGACCACGACCCTGTACGCCCTGCTGCACGAAATCGGCCAGACATCGCAGCAGATCATCACGCTCGAGGACCCGGTCGAGTACGCCATCCCGGGCGTGAACCAGATCCAGATCAATACCGACCAGGGACTCGACTTCGAGCAAGGCACCCAGACCCTGCTTCGACTCGACCCGGATTACGTACTGGTCGGCGAGGTCCGCGACGGGCCATCCGCCCGCGGCGCGATCAACATCGCCACCAGCGGGCGTTCCCTGATGGCCACCCTGCACAGTCGTGATGCAGTCGGTACCGTCGCCTCCCTGCGCAACATGGGCCTTGAAGACTTCGAGATCGCACCGACACTCGAGCTTGTGATCGCACAGCGGCTCGTGCGACGTCTTTGCCCGCATTGCCACGAGCGCCGGGCACCGAACGACCGAGAGCAAAAGTGGCTCGGCATCGGCGGTCGCGAGACCCCCGAGACGGTCTGGGCCGCGCGCGGCTGTTCCGTCTGCAACAATCTGGGCTACTACGGCCGCATCGGCATCTTCGAGGTCTGGCACCTGGACGAGTCCGACAGCGCGGCCATCCTCGACCACCACGACGACAGGGGCCTGCGCCAGCGCCTGGCCGACAAGGGCCAGCGCATGCTCCTTGATGACGGCATGGACAAGGCCGAACGCGGCCTGACGACCTACGACGAGTTGTTCCGCGCCGGCCTGCTTTCCCCGTAGCGCAACCACACATCGTCAAACCTCGATTACGTTCCCCCCATGGCCCAAAACGACACATTCAACGCATTGCTGCTGCAAGAGGGCGATCCTCGACCGATCGCCGAGGTATCCACCCTGAACCCGGCCGACCTCCCGGCAGGGGAAATACTGGTCGCCGTTGAACACTCGGGGCTGAACTACAAGGATGCAATGATCCTCAACGGACTGGGTCGCCTGGTGCGGGAGTATCCCCATGTGCCGGGCATCGACCTGGCGGGCACCGTGACGGAATCCAGCGATGCCCGCTACCGACCCGGGGATCACGTCCTGCTGACCGGCTGGCACGTCGGCGAACGCTACTGGGGCGGCTTCGCGGAATACGCCCGAGTCCACGGGGACTGGCTGACCCCGATGCCGGACACGCTGGATGCGCGTGGCGCGATGATCGTGGGCACGGCCGGGTTTACCGCCATGCTGGCGATCGAGGCCCTGGAACACGGCGAGATCACCCCCGGGACCGGAGAGATCCTGGTCACGGGCGCGTCCGGCGGCGTGGGCAATCTGGCGATCGCACTCCTTGCCGCGCTGGGCTATCGCGTTGTGGCCGCCACCGGCCGGCCGGAAAACGCCAGGCACCTGGAGGCCCTGGGCGCCCGGTCGATCGTGCCCCGAGGCGAGCTTGCCGAGCGGCCCGACCGCCCGCTGCTTTCCGAACGCTGGGCGGGCGTGATCGACAGCGTGGGTGGCGATACCCTGGCCCATGCACTCGCCGAGACCCAGGCCCGCGGCGTCGTCGCCGCCTGCGGACTCGCGGGCGGGGCGGGGCTGACGACCACAGTCATCCCGTTCCTGCTGCGCGGCATTCGGCTGCAGGGCATCGATTCTGTGCAATATCCCGCGACCGACCGCGAACGGGTCTGGCAACGGATCGGCCGCCTCCTCTCGCCGGAGACGCTCAAGCGGTGCCTGGCGGAAGAGATCGGCCTGTCACAGCTCCCGGAGCGCGCGGAGGCGCTGCTGGCCGGTCAGATCCGCGGGCGTGTCCTCGTCACTCCAACAGACCACTGACGAGAGCGCTCAGGCATCCACCTCAGTCACGGGCTGCCTGTCCCACTGCCGGCGAAGCCTGCTCACATCGCCCGCGAAGGCCCGCGCATCATAGCCCGCAGCACGCATGCGCTCGGCCAGTACCGCGGACTGCGTACCACGAAAACAGTAGAGCACGTACGCGCGGTCGCGCGGGAACTGCTCGAAGCACGCCACGAGTTCATCGGCCGGGTGATTCACCGCGCCCGGCAGGTGCCAGTGCCGATACAGATCGGGCGGCTGACAATCGATGATCTCCGCCGCCGCGGGGATATGCTCGACCAGAAGCGGGCTCGTGCGATCCGCGGATGGGGCCGGCGCCCCCAGGTCATGCATCCGGGCCTCGGCAACGGCGCGGTCCAGGCAGCCGTCACTGAGCGCGGCTTCCAGCCTTTCGATGTGTGCGCGCTTGCTGGTCACCATCGGCCGCTGATTCGCGATTGCGCAAAACTCGGGGACCTTCTCGCACACCTCGAACGTGCCGATCGCGCGCGCACGGTTCATGATCTCGGTCTTGTCGAAGCCGATCAGTGGCCGCAATACAGGCAGATCGGTTACCGCATCGATGGTTTCCAGGTTGGACAGGGTCTGAGACGAGACCTGACTGAGCGCCTCGCCGGTCACCAGCGCCTCCGCGCCACGCTCACGCGCGATCGGCTCGGCGGCCCGATACATCAGCCGTTTCAGCACGATCTGCCAGGCATCGCCGGGCACCTTCGCGCGCAGGTCGTCGACCACGCCGGAAAAGTCGACACTGAACATCCTGGGGCGAATGCCCGCGCCCCAGTCGCTGACCAGACGGCGACAGACCGCGAGCACCATCTCCTCGTGCACGGACCCACCAACGTTGCAGAATACGAAATCCACGGCGGTCCCGCGGCGCATGATGTACCAGGCCGCCACTGCCGAATCGAACCCGCCCGAGATCAGGACCATGGCGCGCCCCTGCACGCCCAGGGGCAATCCCCCACCCCCCTGCTCGCGCCTGGAGTAAATCCAGGCCTGTTCGCGGTCGAGATCGATCCGGACGACGACCTCGGGGTTGTCCAGGTCGACGCGACCGGGCCCATCCAGGACCGCACCCACCCGGCGCTCGACCTCGGTCGCCGAGATATCCTTGCGGCCATGGCGCTTGCAGCGAACGGCATACCGGCGCCCGCGCACCGCCTCCGTGAAACGGGCGCCCACGACCTCGCAAAGGCGTTCCACCGAGACCTCTTTGAGCACCGCCTCGACCGGCGAAAAGGTGCTGACCCCGAAGGCCTTGCGCAGGATCGACTGGCCCGCCTCGGGCTTCGGTGTATAGAGCACCAGCCGGCCCTGCTGGGTACGCAGATCATGCGGGATGCCGATCAGAGCCCGCTTGAGGTTCCGCCGCAGGACCCGCGTGAAATGGCGCCGGGTGCTGGGCGACTTCAGATGAATCTCCGGGGCCAGGCGAACGATGATCGGGGTTGCAGCGACGTCAGTCATGAATGTCTTCGGTCAGGAGTTCCTGGGGAAACGGGTTGAGGATGCTTTGCTCGCGCACCCACTGGACATCCAGCTCTTCTGCCAGGGCACGGATTCGCGCGTAGACATGCCGTGGCGGACACTCGCCGCGGCGGCAGGCGTCGATCGCTTCATGCAGGGCCGTCGAGCGGGATGGGTCCAGGCGATCGCGAAAGTGCCCGGCCATATGCTGCAGCACATTCACATGTTGGCCGACCGACACGGGTCTTGCCAGCACCCCCATAAACCGCCGCGTGTATCCCGGCGCGACCTCGTCCCGCGGCTGCCCAGCGGCTTGTGCAACAAAACGCCCCAACTGATCGTAGCCGACCCGGTCATGGGCGAGCAGCAGCATCTTCTCGCGCGTATGGAAACGCATGAGGTCTCCCAGGGTCCACCGCGCGGCAAACAGCTCGCGAACCCGCGCATGCGCAAAGATGCGCTCGAGAAAGGCCTCGCGAGCATCCGGACCGGCCAGCCCGGCCTCCTCGACGACGGGCAGGTCGGGTAGCGCATCGGTCAGTGCGGTGGCGAACAGGCCCGCAGCGGGCTCGGCCTCGTTCGCCACCCGAACCTGCAGCCCGCAACTGGGTGATCGTGCCTTGAATATGTAGCCATCCAGTCCGGCCGCCGCGAGGACTGGCACACGGTCTTGAACAAAGTCCTGGACGGGGCCTGTGCAGTCCCCACCCGTTTCGTTCCCGCGCAGCGCCAGGCGTCCGCCTTCACGAACCAGGTGCATCGGCTCGCGCGGCGTGCCCAGCACCGCCTCCGGACAGACGGGTACCCAGGTGACATGGCGTGCCAGCCGTTCGACCACAAAGGCCTCCCGCCGATGTCCACCGTCGTAGCGAACGGGTTCGCCGAGCAAACACTGCGACACACCGAGATTGGGGGTTGGTTGCGGATTCATCTGCCATGCGGGTGGATGTGCAGGACATTCAGGGTAGCAAGCCGCGCCATGCGACACCGACCGCTATACTGCGAACAGTATCTGCCGGAGCATCCGCGTGTTCGCGATCAAGCCCCTCCAGCGTCGCATCTCGAAGACGCGTCCTGGCCCGCTCCTGCTGCTGGCCCTGACGCTGCTGCTGACGTGGGTGGCCATGCCGGCGAACGCCGGCGACGCGGAACCAACGAGCGATACGCGTCCCACCATTGGTCTGGCCCTGGGCTCCGGCGGTGCGGGTGGCCTGGCCCACATCGCGATACTGCAGGCCTTCGATGAGCTCGGCCTGCAGCCGGACTATATCGCGGGGACCAGTATTGGCGCGATCATCGGCGGCCTGTATGCCGCCGGCCTCAGCGCGGAGGAGATCCTCGACATCTTTGACGACTTCGCCGGTTCAGAGATGGACGCCCTCTCGCGCCTGGCCCGATCCGATCTCGAGCTGTTCGAACTGATCCCCCTGCGCCTGGGCCGCAACGCCCTGCTGGACGCCGATACCTTCCTGCGCTTTCTCGCAACGCACACCCCGACCCGCAGCTTCGACGAACTGCGCATCCCGCTGACGGTGGTAGCGACCGACTACTGGACCAGCCAGACGGTCACGCTCCAGGAAGGTGAGCTCTTTCCGGCGATTGCGGCCAGCATGGCGGTGCCCGGCCTGTTCGCACCCGTACCGTCGGACGACGGCCGGTTACTGATCGACGGCGGGGCCTCCAATCCATTGCCATACGACCTCCTCCGGGACAAGGTCGATATCGTGATCGCGGTCGACGTATCCGGCGCATGGAACGTCGCCAACCAGCCACTCCCCGGGCTGACCGACCTCCTGTTCAAGACCTTCAGCATCATGCAGAAATCGCTGATCCGCGAAATGATCCGGCGCGAACAACCGGACCTTTATCTGGCACCCGATACCGGTGGCGCGCAACTGCTCCATTTCAACCGCATTCACCTGATCCTGGAGGCTGCCCAGCCAAGCGCCGCCGAGCTGCGCCAGCACCTGAAGGACTGGCGACCCGGCGACGCCGTCACGCGTGATCAGGGGACCCGCCAGTGACCACGCAGCCTTCCGATCCATCGGAAACAACCCGCGAGGCGACGGACCCGCCCCCCTCCTCGTCCGAGGCCGTGCGCCACGAGCGCTGGTTTCTGCGCCGCCCGGATGGCGTCTGCGGGCCCTACCCGGCTCGCCAGATCGGCCGGTTCCTCATCCTTGGGCGCCTGACCGAACAGGACGAGATCAGTCAGGACCGGGAATTCTGGGTACGGATCGCCGAACGGCCCCACCTGATTCCCGAGGAAGTGCGTCTGGCCAACACCCCCGGTGGCAAGGAACGCCTCGAGCGCGCCCGGCTGCGCGAGGACGAACGCCTGCGGGAACGTCGTTCGCATGCCTCGGATTCGTTCTACCGCGACCAGCGCAAGGGCGACCGCCGCTGTCCCGAGAACCTGGAGACGTTGAACCATCGCCAGCTATGGGCCGCCCTGCTCGACCGTACGCCATTTCCCTGGCGCCAATGGGTGCAGGGTCCGCGCCCCTGGATCCTGTCTGGCGTTGCGCTTTTCCTTGCCACGGGCCTGCTGGTCTGGTTCGCACAGCAACAGGAAATCACGCCGGCACCGGATTGCGATGCGCCACCCGGACCCTCGGTGAACTGGAACTACTGCAACAAGTCCGGGGCTGCGCTGCGCGGAGCTGACCTGGCCGGTGCCAGCCTGTATGACACCCGCCTGAGCGCCGCACGGCTGGAGCGCGCGCAACTCGCGGATGCCGATTTGCGCTACGCAAACCTCGACCGAGCCCGCCTGGACGGGGCCGATCTCTCACGCGCCCAATTAACTGGTGCCGACCTGCGGAGCGCTCGACTCCGGAGCACCCGCCTGGAAGATGCGGATCTGCGCCACGCCGACCTTTCCGGCGCCGATCTGACCGACGCCCGGCTGGAAGGGGCTCGGCTGGACCGCGCCATCTGGATCGATGGGCGCATCTGTGCGGCAGGCTCCGTTGGCCATTGCGAATCCAGCGCGACCGACTGACCATACCGGGAAATAGTTTGACCGAGGTTCGATTCCTCCCCTCGGCGCAGTGAAGGCGTTCGCACCTTCCCGTCCATTCCCTTTCGTCCCCCTGCCCGGGGGAGCTAGACCTGTACACGCAGACCGACACGAGCCGATGGCCGATCGGTCGGTCGCGAGGCACGGAATGACCGTTCCTCAATCCGAAACAGGAGGTTGTACTGATGTATAGCTATCGCAAGACTGCAATTGCCTTTGCCCTCGCCTCGATGTTCGCGCTGGGTGGACTCGCCACCGCGCAGGCGCAAAACCTGGGTGCGGCAGCCGAAGGTGCTGCCGAGACCGGTGCCGAAGCCAGCGGTGGAGCCGCCGGCGGCTCCGAAATGGGCGGCGAAGCCAGTGGCGGGACCGCCGGCGGTGCGGCGGCCGAAGGCCAGGCCCCGGGTGCCGAGGGTGGTGCTGGCGCGAGCGGCGATGCCGGCGCCAGCGGTGACGTCCGTCAGGACGACGATGCCCGTGGCGGCATGGGCGCCGATGCAGGTGCCGGGGCCGGTGCTGGCGGTGAAGCCGAAGGCGACGACGGCGGTGCCGAAGCCGGCGCCGAAGGTGGGGCCGAAGGCTCCGTCGAGGTCGAGTAATCACCTCCCGGCCGGGCGGCACTTGCCGCCCGGTCCGGCTTGTCCGACTGCGGATCGATCCCCATTTCCGCGGCAACCTCCCACCAATAGGGCTCCGCCTCGCAGGAGCAACAGTCGCAGGCCACCGACACCCCTTCGTGCTGGCTCAGTGATGACCCTGATTTTTCCCTCACAGTGACCTTTTCGTTCATCGTGATTCCTCACGGTGTGGCCATCCTTCTCACCGTCCTCCCGGATGCGGCAGGATCCCAATAACCCCATGCTACACTCTTGAAATCCCGTCTATTCGGGACTTACGGAGGATGGAACGCCATGGCTACACGGCGCGACAAGCTGCTGTTTGCCGTCTTTGGCGTAACCGTCCTGGGGCTCCTGCTGCCGCTGTTTCTCCTGGGCTGGTATCTCTGGCAAGGGTCCGTGGTCGCGGAGGAACAGCGTCTGGACGAACTCGCACAAAAGCTCGGCCAGCAAACCGAGCAGGCGATCCTCGACGCGCGCGACCTGCTCGACGAGCTCAATGCCCTCGATGTGACCCCCTGCTCGCCGCAGCACCTGAACCAGTTGCAGGAAGCCGCGATTTCGCGGCCGCATATTCGCGCCGTCGGTTACTGGCGGGCAGTGGAACGCGAATGCGGCGCCGGTTTTGTCCAGGGCGATGCCCTCACTCCCCCCCAGGCCAGCCGCATCTACGACAGCGGACTGGTGGCCTGGTGGCCCGGCCCCACGACGGCGATCGGCGGCGTAGAGCTCTTCCTGATGCGCTATGGCCAGCACGACGTGGCCATCGACCCGCGCCTGCTGGTAAACCCAGGCCTGCTGGAGGACCAGGAAGTCGGGCTCTGGGTCGAATCCATGCCCATGATCACCCATCCCCCGGGGGCCGATGTCCCGGATCCCGAGTTATTCGAACCCGGGCTCACGGTGGATCACGCCGAACAACGGCTGGTCAGCCGCTCGTCGCTCGATACTATCCTGCCGATCGACATCATCGCCGTGCAGCCGATGGCGCAATTCTGGCAGCGCTACCTCCCCACGCTGGCCGGGGCCGGGGCCTTTGGCCTGTTACTCGTTGGTTTGTGGCTGTTTCTGATCCTGCGGTACTTCCGCCACCAGCTCAGCCTGGCTCAGGAGCTGCGCGAGGCGATTGCGCATGACCAGCTGCAGGTGGTGTTCCAGCCCATCGTCGACCTGGAAACAGGCAGCTGTCAGGGTGCCGAGGCCCTGGCGCGTTGGCGGCGCGATAACCGGGAAACTATTGGCCCGGATGTCTTCGTGCCTCTGGCCGAAGATACCGAACAGGGGACCGACTTGACCCTCGCGATCCTGCGCTGTGTCCTCCACGAGCTGGGGCCACAGCTCCGCGACCGGCCGGATTGCCCGATCAACCTGAACATCACCGGACAGGATCTGGCCTCCACCCGCTTTAGCGAAGCCCTCCAGCGCGAGCTTGAACAGGCCAAGGTTCCGGCCCACGCAATCAAGCTCGAGATCACCGAGCGCTCGCTGCTCAACACGGATGACGTTCGCAGGAGAATCCAGGATTTGCGCGCGCGCGGCCATCGCATCGCGATTGACGATTTTGGCACCGGCTACTCCAGCCTGGCCTATCTCGAGAGCTTCGAACTGGACACCCTCAAGATTGACAAAACATTTGCCGATGCCATTGGCCACGAAGCGGTGACCAGCAACATCATTAGCCATATCATCGTGATGGCACGCTCGCTGAAGCTGAACATCGTCGCCGAAGGCATCGAGTCCGGGCATCAGGTCGAGTGGCTGCGCCAGCAAGGGGTCGGATTCGGGCAAGGCTATCGCTTCAGCCGCCCCCTCTCGGCGCGCGCATTCCGTGATTGGTGCCAACAAGCCGGGGACTCGAAGTGAACGCCATTATTCGCCACAACACACTTGCCGCCATCGTCGCGGCACTGTTGTTGACCGGGTGTAACGCCATGCCCACTCAGGGAGAACGTTCACCAGATGCAGCCGCCAACGGCGAACAAGCCCGGGATACCCCCCATCAGGACGATGCTTACGGGACGAGCCGGAACGCGGTTTATCTGGCGCGCGATGACGACGCCGTCAACGCACGTCGTCAGCACCTGCTGGACGAGGGGCACGAATCCGTCGCCCTGGATCGGGTGGGCTTCTATATGGACGTGCTGACCGCACGGTTGCGCCAGGAACTTTCGGGATACGATGTGCAAATGGAACGCGAGGGGCGAATCATCACCCTGATATTTCCGGGCGCCAAGGCCTTCGAGACCAACAGCGCGGAGATTCACCCGGACATGATACCCACCCTCGATGCCCTGGGGCAGGTGCTCGAGGAGTACGACGCCAGCCTGGTGACGATCGCCGGACATACCGACTCTGCGGGCGCACGCGGTTACAACCAGCACCTGTCGGAACAACGGGCCCTGTCGGTCGGTCGTCACCTGCACGACAATGGCGTCGGAGAGGCGCGCATCATTGCGATCGGCTACGGACCGGACCGCCCCATCGCCGAGAATGAAACGTCACATGGGCGCGCCCTGAACCGCCGCGTGGAGCTACGCGTGGAGCCACTAACGGCCACCTGACTCACAAAGCGTCTGGGGGGCCCTCCGCGCGGTGGACCTCGACACGATTTCGGCCACGCGCCTTGGCGCGATAGAGCGCCGCATCGGCCTTGCGCACGAGATCTTCCAGGGAATCTCCGGGTTCGCGAGACACCACCCCCAGGCTGATCGACATCGGCTGGCCATGGGCCGCCGGTGGGTCCGCAATGGCCTGGCGGAGTTTTTCCGCCAGCAACGCTGCACGGTCCGAGTCGGCGTGCGGCACGAGGATCAGGAACTCCTCGCCGCCCCACCGGCCGAGACGGTCCGAGTCGCGCAGGCACGCCTGCAACCGCTGGCACATCTCCCGCAGGATGGCATCCCCCATCGCGTGACCGTAGCGATCGTTGACCTCCTTGAAGTAGTCGAGATCGAGAAAAATCAACGAAAGCGGCAGGTTGTAACGCTCCGCACGAGCCACCTCGTGTTCCGCCTCGGTCTTGAACTTCTGGCGGTTCCAAACCCCGGTCAAGGCGTCCGTATTGGCCAGACGCACCAATTCCTCCTGCTGCTGGCGCAGTGTTGCCTCGACCTCCTTGCGCAGAGCGGCCTCCTGACGCAAACGGCGACTGACCCGCACGTAATGCAGCAGGAGCAGGCTAACCAGGAGCAAGGTAGCGCCTGCGATCAGCGCAATCCGGTACCACCATGCGTGGTCGACTGCGACGCGTACCGCCTGCCGGCGCGGCAGGTTTGGTCTGTCCCGGTTGACCCCACCGCGGCTGGCGCTCTGATCATCCGCCCGGTCCGACGAATTCCGGGCCGCCTGGGCCGGAAACAATTCCCTGCCCCACCGTTCCTCCGGTCCACCGGACCCCGATAACCGCCAGGGGGCCTGGCGAGCCTGGATATCACTGTCCTGCAGCAAGACCCCGGCGTGAGACGAAGGCGGCGGGCTGGCGCAGACGGGGACGGAGAGGAACAGCCACAACAGCCCCCCGAAGCCAAGCCGCAAGCCTTGGCTGCGAAAGCCACGGTTCTGGACGAGCGTCATCGGCATCCCTCGGATCGACTGGCGCTTGCGTGCCGGCCCTTCTGCTGAGCCTAGCACCCCGTCGGCGAAACAACCTGCGGGTCACACCGCGTCTGGTCGGGCCAGTCACGAATCATCCTGGCGAAAAACCAGCGTTCATCGCACTCCTGGCCGTTATTGCCTCGATTTGTGGGCCGCCGTACAGACCGACATTGCAGCCAGCCACATGATCGGGGACGCGTATACATCGTGCGGGTCGAGTGCCCGAACGATGAGCTTGACACTGACCGCCGGCGTTAACGCCGACCCCTTCAAGGAGCGGAATCATGAAGAAACTCACCTCACTCAAATTCGCCGCCGCGATGATCCCCGTTCTCGCCTTTGGCATGAGCACCGCCATGGCGGGCGAACACGAACTGAACGGCAATGACCGCAACGCAATGGAAGAGCGTGATGCCGACGAGCGCCATGATGCCCCCCATATCGACCGTATGCCGGCGCAGGGACTGCATGCCTCCGATCTGATGGACAAGAAGGTCCACAGCCGGACTGACGACGAGGAAGTCGGCGAGATCAATGACCTCGTCATCGATCAGGACGGTCGGATCATCGCCGTCGTAGTCGGCACCGGCGGTGTCCTGGGTATGGGCGAAAAGGAGATCGCAATCGCCTGGGACCGGATCGACCGCACGACCGAAGGCGACGAGGTCAAGCTGTACATCGATATGGATGAAGACACCCTGAAGGAAGCGCCCGAGTACGAACGCGACTAGGGCTCGCACTACCCGGCCCGAGGGATTGCTCTTCCCTCGGGCTCGGTCTTCCGCTACGCCGGCCTGGCCAGTGCAGAACGTTGGGCGTCGCTACGCCAACTGCCTTAACGCGAAAATGGTCCGCCAGTCTGGAAGATTTCAGTCGGGGATACGGGGTTTAGCCCACCGCGAAGGACTATCCTTAAACTATTAATTATCCGAATCTTTCCGACCGTCGAACGCTCCCGACCAACAAACGGACGCACCGGTGCCCTTAACCCGACCGACCGGGCGAACGCCCCTCGACAATGGACTGCTCGCGGCCCTGCCGGACAGTGAATACAAGCATCTCCAGCCACACCTGAATCCGGTGCTATTGCCACTCGGCACCAGCCTTTACGAGGGCCCGTCGGAGACCCACTACGTCTACTTCCCCACCGAAGCCATCATCGCCTTGATGTGTGTAATGGAAGACGGCAAGTGTGGCGAGATCGCGGTGGCCGGACGGGAGGGACTGGTCGGGATCTCGCTGTTGATGGGCGGCTACACGACCCCCACCCGGGCCTCGGTACGCATGGCCGGGCACGCCTATCGAATCCGCAGCGCCATCATCAGCGAGGCCTTCTCGCGCACAGGCGAACTGCAACGCCTGATGCTTCGCTACACGCAGGCCTTGTTCACGCAAATCGCACAGACCTCCGCCTGCAATCGACACCACTCGGTGGAGCAGCAGCTCTGCCGCTGGCTGTTGCTGAGCGACGATCGCTCACCACATCGCGAACTCAAAATGACCCATGAACTCATCGCGAGCATGCTGGGGGTTCGCCGAGAAGGCGTCACCGAGGCCGCCGGGCGGTTACAAAAGTCGGGCTTGATCACCTACCACCGAGGTCGCCTGGTCATTCTCGACCGTCCGGGGCTCGAGCAGCACAGCTGCGAGTGCTACGGGGTCGTATCTCGAGAATACGCCCGCCTCCTCGATGAACCGACGACGCCACAGTACTAGTCCCGGAACGCATCAGTCCCGGGGCGTCGCCAGCGGGCCGCTTCGCTCAGTGTTCGTCCCGGTCGATCTTCTTCTCGAACTCTGCCAGCTGCTGCTCCGCTTCGTCCTTCGTCACGCCATAGCGTTCCTGAATGCGGCCTGCCAACTCTTCCCGCTTGCCAGCCACGGCGTCGAGTTCGTCGTCCGTCAGCTTCCCCCAGCGCGCCTTGACCTTCCCCTTGAACTGCTTCCAGTTTCCTTTAACGATGTCCCAGTTCATTCCCCGTCCTCCTCCAGTCGCTGATCGGCGACATTGCCAATCAACACCCGAGCGTAAGCAGACCACCTGGCTGGCGTCTGTTCGGCGACGCACAGACGTTCCACCCCCGCGTGTGACTCACTGGTGTGCCCACCCAGCCAGTCAGGCCATCTACTCATGATGACCCACATCATCTGGCTCGTCGGCTTTGTCGTAATCGTGCTGGTGACCCTGAGCTTTCTCGGTTTCCCAGGGGGCCGGAGCTTCACCAGACGAGCGCCAGCAAGCCGGCCCCGAGACAGACCACCACCACGGGAACAATCGTCTCCCGTACCACCTGCCCTTCGCGCGCCTGGAGGCCGCAGGCCGCGGCCGCCATTGCGATGTTGTGCAACGAGATCATGTTGCCCACGCCTGAGCCGATCAGCTGCAAGGCGAGAATCGACGGCAGCGACAATGCCACTGCTTCCGCGGTGTCGGCCTGCAGGCGGGCAAAGAGCAGATTGGAGACCGTGGCACTTCCGGTCATGAACGACCCCAGCGCCCCCAGAAATCCGCTGAACAGCACGAACGTGCCCCCCAACCACCCGGCGAGGCTCTGCCCCAGTACCTGCGGCATCGAGGGGAGCCCCGCCGCGTTGAGCTCGGACATCAGCAGGATCTGGGTGAGCGCGATGATGAAGATCAGCACGATCGCGGCTACCCGCAGCTTGCGTCCAGTAGCCACCACGGCCTCACCCAGCGTGGCGCGCCCGACGCGAAAAAGGATCAGTGCAGTCAGCAGCGCCAGGGCAAAGTAGAAATACGGCGTGTACAGCGGGGCCAGGCTCTGCCCCAGTTCCACCCCCTGAAACTCGCCCAGGGACCAGCGCACCGATTGCAGGGCCTCGCGCAGCGGCATCACCGTGCGCGAGGCAATCAAGGCCACCGACATCACGGCGAACGGCACAAACGCCACGAGTACCCGCTTGATCGGGGCGGGTTCGGTCTCGGTGTGTTGCGGGCTCGATGGCAGCAGAAAACCTTTGTGCGCGGCCAGTGAGATGACGACCATCGCGACGACGCCACCGACAATCGAGGGCAACTCCGGCCCGATCAGCCAGGCGACCAGGGCGTACGGAATACCGAACGCGAGCGCGGAGAGCACCGCGAATGGCACAAACTCGCGAAAACGCCCCTTCTCGTCCCCCAGCGTGGCAACCCAGGTCATGAAAATGGTGATGAACACGGCCAGCAGCGCGAGGATGAACGCCGTGCGCACCACCGCCTCCTGCACCACCGCATCGTCCAGTCCCAGCCCCGCGAAGCCGATCACCACCGGCGTACCCGCCGCGCCAAACGGCACCGCGGTACTGTTGCCGATCAGCGCGATCGCCACGGCCTTCAGCGGCTTCATGCCGAAATAGACGAGCAGGGGTGCCGCCAGCACGGCTGGAGTCCCGAACCCGGCGATACCCTCCACGAACCCGACCAGACCCCAGCCCAGCAACATCGCCAGCACGCGCGGATCGCGCGACACGCTGGCGATCACCGACTGGATCGCATCCATGTGGCCGGTTGCGATCATCACGTTCAGCACCAGCAGCGCGACGGCCACAATCAGCATGACCTCGACAAACACCACGCCCGCATCCAGCAGGCTCGCGCCCAGCACGGCCCCCGGCATCTGCCAGACCCACAGGGCAATAACCAGTGTCGCCAGATAGGCCAGTGGCGCGGCCTCGTAGGCCGGCCTGCGCAACGGGACCAGCCAGACAAACAGCACCACAAACGGCACCAGGGCCACCCAGAAAAGCGTCATGCGTGCGACATCCTCGAGAAAACGTTATCGGGAGAGTATCGCCTGTCCCGCGCAGAGGCCCACTGCGTCAGATCAATCGCGCGTATCCTCCTGATCCGGATGAACACGCCCAAAGCGACCCATGCCCCACCAAAGCATGCGATGGCTCAACCACCAGACCAGGGCGCAGCCGGCCATCAAGACCGCCAGCCACACATAGGGATGGACCAGGTCCTGCGGACGGGCCCAGGGCCCTAGAACCCAGTTCACGTTCGCCTCGGGCGTCGACAGCAGGTACGACACCAGCAAGACGGCCCAGCCCACCAGGATCCACAAACGCCCCGCCACCGGGTCGTATCCCAGGCGCCAGACCATCCACAACAGCACCAACGGAAGCGGCAGGTGGTACAGGGAGAACAGCCGCAGGTAGAGCGGAACCTCCGGATCGAACATGTAGGCGACAAAGCCGAAGGGCGGGTTCCCCAGCAGCACCAGCCCCAGCAGAAAGTCGATCACCCACCCCATCTCGAGCAGGACCACGCCCACCGCCAGCATGCTCGCCAGGCGCCGGCTCGCCAGCCACGCCGCCGCGCACCCGGCGATCAGCGCGAGATTGGACAGCCAGAGGAAATTGAGCCAGCCATACTGGACCGCATAGACCGGTACCAGGACGCAGACAAACAGCAGGTAGGCAACCAGAAACCAGCGAGGAAACAAAGCGTAATCGCCTGACGGGGCCGGGCTCTCACTATAACGGTTCGAACCCGGAGTCACAGTGTTCCTTCACGTGCGACAGCCCGTTACGCGTATGATGAAAAGTCCATTCGACCCGCGGGAGAACCGGCGCGTGAGAACCTGGATTGCCATCAACGCCACGCTGGTACTCGCCGCCTGCGGCACCCTGCCCCCGACCGCCGAACAGGCACGCGATGTGCCCTACAGCTGCGATCGTGGCCCGAACCTGATGGCGAGCTTCAGCGACAATGAGGCCGAGCTGCGCTTTGGCCGTTCCAAGGCCGTATTACAGGCGACCGAGGTCGCCTCCGGGGCACGCTACGCCAACCCCGGCGAGCAGATCGTCTTCTGGACCAAGGGCGAAGCCGCCATGCTCGAATTCCACGGCATCTACTGGACCTGCCGCGTTCGCCAGCCCAATGCCGATGCAGCTACTCCGGCTCCACCGGCGCCACGGCACTGGAGTGCCGCGGCGGGTGTTCCTGAATAAACGCCTCCAGCCGGCCAAGCGCCTCGCCAGCACTGGAAAAGCCTTCCAGACCGCATTCGACCGAGCCTTCCAGATACGGTCGCATGCCCTCGCCAATGCTCGGCGTGTAACCCACGCCCGTGGTCGCCAGAAGCTCCGGATCCAGGCGCCCATCGGCATGGATGCGCTGGATCTGCAGTACCGCGATCCCCTCCGAGGTCACCCGGTCCTCGCGCACCAGTAACGTCTCGCCGTTATCGCACTCGGCGATCTGCAGTGCACCTTCCCTGGCCGTTTGTGCCATCTGGTGCTCGTAGCTGCGCGCCTCGGGGTCCTGCAGGATCACGCGAGCACCCTCGAAGGCCAGGGCCGCCAGCAACAGCATCCCCGCCAGCCCGAACAGCGTAGCCGCCACCCGCCGCCAGCCCAGCACATAACCGACAGCACCACCGACCAGCAAAAGCGGCGTACCCCACTCGAAGGTCCGGGCCAGCGGTACGGGCATAAAGTCGATCCCGCCGCCGAGCCCCAGCAGGGCGGTGACATAAAGCCAGACGATCCCCAGCCCGACCCCGAGCAGGATCGCGATCAGCGCGCGCCAGAACAGCGACTGCCTGCGCTCGGGTTGCGTATCGGCCATGCCCCTCTCCAATCCAGTCCAATCGGCGCAGCCTAAGCAAACACGCGCCGATGTGCACGCCGTACATCGTTTCGTGGCCTTGCAAGCCTAAAGTTTCCTCAAACCCCGCCGTTAAGCGAATGTAGACGGGAATTTCCGGCTGCGGAATCCGGCCCTTCGCCGGATCGCCCTTGTGGCGTGCGAGACCCGACAACATGGCCCAGGTGTTGAGTGTTGCCACCAACCTCCTGTCGCTCAATGCCCAGCGCCACCTGCGCCAGTCGCAGGCCGCCCTGCAGACGGCCTTCCAGCGCCTGTCTTCAGGCCAGCGCATCAACTCGGCGCGCGACGACGCCGCCGGGCTGGCCATCTCCGAACGCTTCACAACCCAGATCCGCGGCCTGAACCAGGCCATGCGCAACGCGCAGGACGGCATCTCGCTGGCCCAGACCGCCGAGGGCGCCCTGGGCTCCATGACCGGCAACCTGCAACGTATCCGCGAGCTGGCGATACAGGCGGCCAATGCCACCCTGTCGGCCTCGGACCGCGGCGCCATCGACCGCGAGGTTCGCCAGCTCCTGGCCGAGAACGACCGCATCGCGACCCAGACAACCTTTAACGGCCGTTCGCTGCTGGACGGGTCCATGGGCACCGCGTTCTTCCAGATCGGCGCCAACGCCGGGCAGACCCTCGCCATCGACCTCGGCAACAGCATGCGCAACCGCTTCGTGGGCGACATTGCCAGTGCCTGGTCCGGCGAACTGGAGGCCGCCTTCGCCGGCAATCCGCTGGAGGTGGATCAGGATTTCTCCATCCGTGTGGGCGAGCGCGACCCGGTGGAGATCCCTGCGGGACCCTATCGCTCCCCCCAGGAACTGGCGACCGCGATCGACCGCGCCCTCGGATCAACCGGCCGCGCGATCCTGACCGACGACGGCCGGCTCAACCTGATCGCCCGCGAGACCCTGACGATCTCGGGGGAGACCGCCCTCGCCACGCTCGGGCTGCCGGCCACCACCGAGCCCGGGGGGAGCCTGAACGATATCGACCTGACCTCGCGCCAGGGGGCCAGCGACGCCCTGTCACGTGTGGATGCCGCGCTGGATGCGGTCAACGCGCGGCGCAGCCAGTTCGGGGCCATCCAGAACCGCTTCGAGTCGACCATCACCAACCTGGGCATCACCAGCGACAACCTGGCGGCGGCCCGCAGCCGCATTCTGGACGCCGATTACGCGGCCGAGGTCAGCCGCCTGGTGCGCGCCCAGATCCTGCAACAGGCCGGGCTCGCCGTGCTCGTTCAGGCCAACGCGCTACCCCAGACCTTCCTGCGGCTGCTCCAGTAATCAGGGGGCCGGCGCGCCTACTCCCCTGCGGGTCGGGCCGCCGCGCCAGAGAACTCCGGCCCCCGGACATCGTCATCGGTCCAGCCACGGTCCTGGTCACGACTGGTCACCCACCATTCGTGAACGAACAGCCGAATCGGCCCAAGCACGCGTTCTTCGAAACGCGATGGCAGCGTATACGGGCCGACCTCCTCGTACTCCAGGAAGGTCGTATCGACATGGGCATTCCGGGTCGGCTCGAAGCCGGTCAGGGTGATATGCACCCGATAGAGCCGATCGGTTTCGGGGTGGATCCACATCACCACCTGATCCTCGTCCGCCTTGCCAAAGCCCGGCTGGATGGTCGCCAGCACGCGACGGTAGTCCACGCCGCCCTCGCGGCGATCCGCCAGCCGCGTCATTGAGGTCGCGCGGTGTTTCACGAAGGTCGGTCCGTAGTGGAACAGCTTGCCGGCATCGGTCGTCATCGCGGTGGCACGAATCCGGTCCTCGTCCTCGCTCCGCTCGCCGTCGTAGTACACGCGAATCTCGTCACGCTGGCGGATCACCGTCTTGGTGCCCTCCGGCCCCGTGTAATGGACTGCGTACAACTCGTCCGCCGGGCGGTAGCGCTCCTCGCCCTGGCCACGGTAGCCACCATCCGCCACCAGCGGCTGCACACGCTGAACCATTCGCCCCCACTCGCCGTCCGTAGCCTGGTTCAGGTCCCCGTCGTACTCGCGAAGATCCCCTCCGTGCGCGGCCATGGTCCGGTCGAACAGTTCCTGGGCCGTCATTCCGTCGGCGAAAGCCCGGCCCTCATCGGGCTCCGGGAAAGTAGCGGCACAACCCGCCAACAGCAGTACAGACACCACCAGAAGCGGCACTACCCATGCGCTCGCTCGCAACACCGGCAATGTCGTCTTGTTCTTCTTTTCCATTTCTGCACCCTCGAAAACCCTTTGTGTATAGTTCTTGTACAATGCGTGTACATGAAGTTCAATAGGGCATCATCAATCAACCGCTCAGGACGTACCCATGTGTGCAAATGCCACCCGGTTCCCCACCCAGGGGGCGCCCCTTGCGGTTTCCAGCGACGACGCTACGGCCATACTCGCGGCCGTCCGCGATGCCGTCGCCTATATCGAATTTGCGCCGAACGGTACGGTGCTCGACGCCAACTCGCACTTCCTCGAGACTGTCGGTCATCCCCGCGAGGATGTGATCGGCCAGCACCACCGGATGTTCTGCGACCCGGACTACGTTCGCTCCATGGAATACCGCCAATTCTGGCGGCAGCTGGCTACGGGCGAGTCCCACGCCGGCACCTTCCCCAGGGTCACGCGGGCTGGCGAGACCATCTGGCTGGAAGCCACCTACTTTCCGGTACGCGATGCCCAGGGCGACGTGTACAAGGTCGTCAAGATCGCATCGAATGTGACCGGCAAGATGGAGACGCTCCACGACCAGGCAGCCGTATTCGAGGCGCTGGATCGTTCCCAGGCGGTCATCGAGTTCACGCCGGACGGCACCATCCTCAAGGCCAACGACAACTTCCTGCAGGCCGTCGGTTACCCGCTCGAACACATTCAGGGCCAGCACCACCGGATGTTCTGCGACGACGCCTTCTACCGCGAGAACCCGAATTTCTGGCAAGACCTCGCCCGCGGGCGCTTCATGAGCGGCAAATTCCGCCGTTTCAAGTCCTCCGGCGAGGAGATCTGGCTGGAGGCCACCTACAACCCGATTCTCGATGACCACGGTCATACCGTGAAGGTCATCAAGTTCGCCACGGACATCACCGCCAGCGTGCACATGGCCGAGCGCACCCGGGAGGCCTCCGCCATCGCCTGCGAAATGGCCCAGAAAACCGCGGATGGCGCGCAACGCGGAGAGGCCTCGCTGGAGGCCAATGCGACCAACTCCGAACAGATCCGCCAGCATGTGGCCGAAACCAAATCGGCGATCGATCGACTCAATGCCGAGGCGCGCAGTATCGAGTCGATCATCGAGACCATCCGCAGCGTGGCGGAAACCACCAAGATGCTGTCCCTCAATGCCGCTATCGAAGCCGCGCGTGCCGGAGAGCAAGGGCGCGGCTTTGCCGTGGTGGCACAGGAGGTCCGCAAGCTCGCGTCCGATACCCGCGACGCCACCAGTCAGATCGCCGAGGTCATTCATGGCAACCTGCAAAGCACCCAGGCGATCGCAGAGCGCATCGACACCGTGAACCAGGTGGCCGAGCAAGGGCGCCAACAGGTCCTGTCGGTACAGCAGATCATGGCCGAGATTCGCGAAGGCGCCAGCCACGTCGTCGAATCCGTCTCCTCGATCCCGCGCACATGACCCGGCCTGCGAGAGGCCTCGCACACCCGGAAGGCAAATCCATCCGGGCAACGGGCCGCTCCTGACCATCGAAGCCCCGCCATCCCCCCTTCATTCCCTCATTGACCGCGAGGGTTCTCTCGCCTAGTCTTTCCTTTGGGTGGCGATCCCGAGCGATCGGCGGCAAACATTCCGGAACGGATCCGAATGGCTGCGACCACCCGACAGGGAGGGAAACGCCCCATGCCAGCGCGCATGTTCGGCTTGTTCGCGAGACTCGGGCCCCTGGCCGGCCTCAGCCTGTTCGGGCTGACTGCGCTGCTGCCCGCACAAGCCCTGTCTGCGGTCACCCCCGCCCCCCTGCCGCACAACACCGGCTTCTACCTCTCGCCTTATACCGCCTCCGGAGAGCTGGCCGGGTGGGTCGACGAGGCACTGGGCGAGTCCTCGCGCGACATCTCCGGGCTGGCCGCACGCCTGCTGCAAACGGCGGCGATGGCCTATGGTGCGCAGCAGTCGAATCGTCTGGGCGGCATGCTCGACCAGGCCAGCCGGTCGTCCGGCATACCCGCGATGGACTTCGGCCATGCCCTTGCCGCGGCCACCGAACCCGGCCGCACCTCGGCCGGGGGACTTGAGCAGGCCACCGCCATCCTGGGCGAGCTGGGGAGCCGTGGACTGGTGGGCGAACACGCCGGCCATCAGGTCCGGCGGCTTGCGCAGGTGCTGGAGGACCCGGAGGCCGCCGTGCGCGGCGAGCTGGAACGCCTGCAGATCGGCTCGCGGGACATCGCCGGGGTACTCCGCGAACTGGAGCGCCTCCCGCAAGGCCAACGCCGAAGCGTACTCGGAGCCCTGGACCACGACACCGCCCCGGCGCTGGAACTCCTGCTGGACGCCGGCCACCAGCGGCTTGACCAGCAGATGCACGAACTGGCCCAGCCCCGCAGCGCATCGTCCGGCTCTGCCGCCAGCGTCTTTGGCTTGCTGGCCCGTGACCACGATGCCGGGCTGTTCGGCGCCGGGGAGCTGCTGCAACGTCAGCTGGGCGATCACGCCCTGCGCCAGGGCGCCGAGCTGGGCATGGGGTTCTTCGCCCTGTTCGACGGGCTCTCGCAAACCCACCGTCAACTCGAACTGACCCCTGAGCGCATGGTGCGCTACCGCCAGTCCGCCGACCGTTCGTTCAACGACCTCGACAGCCTGCTGGTACACACCATGGTGCACTACCGCACCCGGCGCGACTTCGCCCGCGCCAGCGAGGCCGTGATGCTCCTCTACCCCGAGGCACGCCCGCGCATGGACGCCGCCCATCGCGTGGCGGGCGACATCATCACCGCCGAATGGCACCGCATGCAGCAACGCATGGACCTGCAATGGCAATAAACCCACGGAGAACCCACTGATGCGAATCCACCTGACGCCTGCCCGCATGCTCGCCATGGGCGCGATCCTGAGCCTGGGCCTGACGACCTCGCTCGCCCACGCCACGCCGGGCGCCGACCGCCAATTCGACCGCAATATCCAGGCGGTCGACACGGGCCTGCTGGAACCCGGCACCCGGGCGCTGCTGGACGCCTATCGCAGCGAACGTGGATCGCGCGAGGCGCGGCAGATCAGCCGTCAGGCCCTGCCGGGTCGCAGTGCCACGCAGTGCGCCTGGGACGATCGCTACCGCATCATGGCCAACCTCGAAGCGCCGTCCGAGGTTATCTTTACCCGCGCCCTGGTCACCAACAAGGGACGCGGCTCGGTAGACTTGGGCTTTGACCGCTTCGAACTGCACGCCGACGGCGCCTGCCCGGATACGGTCGACAACGGGCCCGTCAGTTTCTGGATGACCTGGTACCAGAACCACCAGGCCATGGAGCCGGCGGCCGTCTCCAGCATCGAGGAGGCGCGGCGGCTGTACGCCGCCTCCGCCATGGACAGCAGCATGAAGATGGTTATGCGCTTCGACGGCGAGATGCGGGACGGCCAGCCCCACGGTCGCTTCCGACTGATCCAGACCAATCACGCACCCGAGATGCAGGGCATGCGCGGCGGCAGTGTCAGCAGCCATGCGCTGGGTTATGTCGAATTCGAGGCCGGCGAGCGGATCCGGCGGCTGATCGTGACCGAGATGGCCCACGGCGCCACCCTGGTCTACCTGGAACAGCCCCATGGCGAGGCGAACATGCTCAACTACTGGGTCCTGCACGGGGCCGGCATGCACATGGGCGACCATTACCCGACCAACGCCGCTGGCGAAATCGATGGCCTCTTCGTACGTATGCGCAGCAACGAGAGCCCACCCGAGATCAGCGCCTGCGTGCGCGGCAACCTGCCCGCCGAGCGTTCCGCCTGCGACTAGGCCACGCTGACGGCCGCGGGGCAGGACCTCCCGCCCTGCGCCGTTTCCCTCAAGCCCCGAAAAAAGCACCCGGCTCAATCACTGATGGGCCCGGACGTCTCGTTCCGGCGCATATGAACTACACTCCCGGAACAACCACTTATAGCTGCGTGTAAAGGCCCGGGCGCGAACCGGTAAAGGACCGTGACCGCGCCGCCATACCCGCCCTGCCGCAACAGGGTGCAAAGCCGGCCAGGAAGGCCAAAGGATGCCACGCAATGTCCAGGTTCGAGTCGGCTCAACCCCTGGCAGGCAATACCCGGTATTCCGACTACCTGGCTCGAACGACGCTCCGCGCCTGGGTCGGGATGTCCTTTGTCTCCGCGACACTGATCATCGTCGCAGGCCTGCTGCTCTCCTGGTTGATCCCGTACCTGGCGGGTGGCGCCGACAGCATCGTGCCGCACTTCTACTACGTGCCCATCCTGTTTGCCGCCGCGCGCTTTGGGCCCGGCGCCGCCCTCGTCGTGGCACTGGTGGCCGGCGTACTGGCCGGGCCCCTGACCTATGTGGACGTCGCCGCCGCCACCGCACAGGAGACCGAACGCTGGCTGACGCGCACCGCCTTCTTCGTCGGGATCGGGCAATTGATGGCCTGGCTGGTCATTCCCGCGCTGCATCCGGTCACCGAGGAACTGCGGCGCATGCGTCAGGAATTCGATATCCGCCGGGGCCTGAAACACAACGAGTTCTTTCTGCGCTACCAGCCGATCTACTCGATCCGCCAGCATCGATTCGTCGGGGTCGAGGCGCTGATCCGCTGGCAGCACCCGGCGCACGGCGAGCTGACGCCGGCGGACTTTCTCGACGTGGCGGAGGACTCCTCGCTAATACACGACATCGGCGCGCAGGTGATCGCCGAGGCCTGCCGACAGACCGAGGAGTGGAAGACCCTTGCGCAGGTCCATGGCCGCGAACCCTGGTACACCGCGATCAATCTCTCCGCCCGCGACTTCATTCGCCCCGAACTCGCGTACGACGTCGCATCCGCGCTCAAGCGCCACCACCTGCCACCCGAACTCCTGACCATCGAACTCACCGAGACCGTGCTCGCGCTCGAGGACGCCGAACCCGCCCTCGAGGCGCTGAAGCACCTGGGGGTACAGCTCGCCATCGACGACTTCGGCACCGGGTATTCGTCCCTCGCCTATCTCAATCGGTTTCCGATCGATACGCTGAAGCTCGACCGCCAGCTTGTATCCAGCCTCGGCCACGACCCCTCGGCCGAAGACCTCGCACGAGGCATCGCACTGCTGGCCGGATCGCTCGGGCTGAAGACCGTTGCCGAGGGCATCGAGACCCGGGACCAGATCGGCCTGAGCGAGGAACTCGGGTTCGACCGCATCCAGGGGTTTTACTTCGCCCGGCCCCTGACCGCGGACGAAATCCCGTCCCTTCTGCTGATCGAGGAGGTTGACCCGGACCACCCGCCGACGCCGAGCGGCGCCCGGGCGTAGAAAACCCCGGTGGGCGGTTCGCCCACCGGGGTCCTGGGAGATAGCAGGCGTAGTGCTTGTGGAGGCTACGAGTCCCCCGCCACCTCGGCGAATTGCTCACCAAGATCGCTGTCGTTGTCGATCAGGTAAGCAATCTCCTGGTATTCCTTGACGGTCAGCCCTTCATCCTCGATTGCGGCGACCATCTCGTCGTTGGCCTCGTCGCGCAGCTCCTGGGCCCCCTCGCCTTCTGCTTCCGCGATGTCATCTGCGTATTCCGCGCGGATGTCCTGGGCCGCATCCGCGGCCGCCAGAAAGCTTTCCAGATCGCTTTCACTGACGTCCTCGGCGGACATTTCGGGATCATCGGTCCATTCCTGCTCGAACACATGCGGATCATCCGCTGCCACCGTGCCCGCACCACCCAATGCGAGCCCGAGAGCCAGGGCGATCGAATAAGTTGTACCGGTCTTGTGTCCCATTCTGCGCCTCCTGCTTCTTCAGATTGGTTGGATTGCGTTAGCCCGTCGCAATGAACGCGCCGTCTGACCCGTAGCGATGCAGCCTCCGTGCCAACATGGCCTGAATGCCGCATGCCGCGCCGCCAGGCGGTTTCCGCACCTGAATGCAGTGATCGGACGGGTCCCAATCACATCCAGAGGTGGGTCATTCAGACACATGCATCGCCCCGACCCGTGTCGCTTCGACTCACTCCCTGGGGCCGCCTCGTTCAACGCCGGCAAGGCCCTTCACCCACAAAAAAGCCCCGAGGCGCAATGCCACGGGGCCCGGCCGTTTGTGCTCGGCGCCTGGGTTAGCTTGACCCGAAGTACTCCCGCAGGAGCTGCGTCGTGCGCGCGGCCGGATCCTCGCGAATGCGACGTTCCTCGTCCGCCAGAATGGTAAACAGACCATCCAGTGCGTGGTCGGTCACATAGCGATCCAGGTCCACATCCAGATCGGCCAGGCCGGGGATACGGCTGGCTGCATCGCGCAGCGGCTGGTACACCCGGTACACCCCGGCACCCTCCATATGCTCGCGCACCACGGGCGCATAGCGCTCGCGCAGATCCGACTCGGACGCACCGCGCAGGTACTGGGTCGCGGCATCGTCATCACCGCGCAGTACCGCGTGCACGTCGGACGGCTGCATGCCCCGAATCGCACTCACAAACACCGGGGCCGCCTCCCGTGCGGCCGCCTCGGCGGCCCGGTTCATGCGCCGCTCGAGATCATCCACCTGGCTGCCCATGCCAGCGCTGCGCAGCACATCCCCGGCCTGCCGCAACTCCTGCGGCAGACCGATCCGTATGGCCTGGTTGCCCCAGTAGCCGTCTTCCTGCCCCGTCCGTTCCACGGTTCGTTCGGTGCCGACTCGAAGGGCCTCGCGGACCGCCTCTTCCGCCCGGTCACCACCACTCCCCTCGCCGTTCAAACCGAAGTCGCGGACATCCAGTCCGGCACAGGCCGAGAGAAAGAACGGCAGAAACAGCAACAACATGAGCGGCGAATTACGCATGCGGACACTCCGACAGAATCATACGGGGCATGATACACATCACGCCTCGCATACCCCGTGCCCCGCTTGTCACATCCAGCACCGCGCCAGGCTTGCGATCCACCCGCGCATGCTCAATTGTTAAGGAAACACTGACTAATGGACACACTCGCGTTGGTACCCCAGGTTTGCCGAGGCAAGGCGCGTCGTGCAGCGGGTAGTGGTTCTACCCGCAAGCGGCGCAACGCAGGATCGGGGAACCTGGGGTGCCAACCCCACGGGGCTCGGCCGCTTTTGCGCGGGAACGGCGTTGCGGCTCCCTTGTGCAGAATGACTGCACGGCAGTCACCGCGCCTTGTTCGCACGCAAAAGCGACTCGAGCGCGAGCGTGTACATTAATCAGTGTTTCCTTGAGTGATATGACCCACAGACCGCGCCGCCAAAGACCCGCCCGCAAGCGCCTGTACGCTGCCGCCGTCCTGTTCGGCTTGCCGCTACTCGCGTTCATCGCCTGGGTCACATGGACGGAGCAGCACCCGGAGCAGGAGCGCGAGTTGCGTGTGGAGGTCCAGGACCGCCTGCACGAGTGGTTTCCGGAAGTCATGGAGCTACCCGACGAGCTTCGCGGCTTTGTCCCGCGATCCACGGTATTCGACGACAGCACCCGGCCCGAAGTCGTGATGCTGCACGGGCTCGACGAGCCCGGCGATATCTGGGACACGCTGGCGTCCGCCCTCGACACAGCCGGCATCAATGGCTGGGAGTTTCGCTACCCGAACGATCAGGCGATTGATCACAGCGCCGACCTCCTGGCCGAGTACTGGGAGACGCTGGAGGCCGAACAGCCCGTGATTCTGGTGGGCCACAGCATGGGCGGCCTGGTGATCCGCGACTTTGTCACCCGCTGGCGACACCCCGTCGACGAGGCTCCGCGGGCCGAAGGACCACCCATTGCAGGCGTAATCCTGGTCGCCACCCCGAACCAGGGCTCCGACTGGGCACGCCTGCGCGTCTGGCTCGAGGTGCGCGAATGGCTGGCCGACATACGTGAGCAACGCTTTTCGCTTTTCGCCGGTCTTCGCGACGGCACGGGCGCGGCCAAGATCGATCTGCGGCCCGACAGCGAGTTTCTGGCGGACCTGAATCAGCGCCCCTGGCCAGAGGACATTCCCGTGCGAATCATCGGCGGCGTGGTACCCGAGCCGACCCCGGCGATGGAGGCCAGCCTGCGATCCCTGAGCGAGCAGTTCGGCATCGAGGACTTGCCCGCGCGCATCGAAGAGTGGTGGGAGGACACCAGCGAAGGACTGGGAGACGGGGTCGTGCCGATCGATTCCCTGTCACTGGAGGGACACCCCGAACCCGAGATCCTGGAGGCCTCGCACCGCGGTCTCCTGGTTCCCGGCCCCCTGACGGAATACCCCCCCGCGGTCGAACCGATCCTGCATATCCTGTTCGACTGGCGGGACGAGGACCGGCCTGTCCCCGCGATTGACCCGCAGGACTAACGTCTCTCCAGCGCAGGGGTCAGATCCCCAGCTCCCGCAGGACCTTGTCGATGCGTGGCACCAGGTGCGCATGCGGCGAGTCCTTGCGTACCAGCAGATGCATCGAGGTCACGTCCAGCACGTTCGAGGAGGCCACCAGCCGACCCAGTGCATCCGCCTCGTCGGGATAGGCCCGCTTCAACTCCCGGATCGTGTGTTCCGTCACCTCACTCATGTTGATCAGCACGTCCCCCTCGCCGGCCGCCAGGCGGCGCAGGTTCTCCGACAGCGTGCCCTCGCGCTGCACGTCCAGACCTTCCAGGTTGGCCTTGCCCCAGCCGTTCCCGGCGTAGTCCAGCACGCGGTATCCGGCAAAGTCCTCCAGGCGCTCCTTGGCGAGCAACGCATCGCGCTCGGGGTGATCCTCACGCACGAAGGCCACCCATTCCGGCTCGGCCAGGGCGACCTCGCTCGCAATCAGATACTCCTCGCGCTCCGGCGTCATGGTGGTAATGATCGCGTCGGCCTTGCCCTCCTTCACCAGCCGCTGCGCCTCCTCCCATTCGTAGGGCTCGTGGCGCAGTGGCACCCACAAGTGGGCAAAGGCCTCCTGCATTAACTGGACATAGTGGCCCGCGAAGCGCCCATCGCGATTGATGTACCCGTACGGCGCCTCGTCCCGGTCGCCCGCGATATGAAACGCCTCGCGCTGATCCGCCACCGCCGGCACCGACAACATGCCCAAGACCGAAATACCTGCCAACAGCCGTCCAAACATCGCTCAGTCCCTCCATACCGTGCCGTCCGGGCCCCGAATCCGCCGGAGGCCGGCATCCCGTCACTCAAGCCGCGGAAAGATTTACCAGCGGCACCAGACCAAACCAAAGCACATAGCCTAGCGATACCGCCATCAAGCCGTCGATACGCCCGCCCGGTGCCCCGCGCTGACGCTCGCGCCACAACATCCATATCAGCCAGGCCGCATGCGGCACCACGAAATAGGCAATGCCTGCATAGGCCCCCTGAGCCCAACCGGTCAGGTGGAATGCCGTTCCCGCAACCGCCGCCAGACCGGTGAACACCAGCGCCACACCGAGCGCACCACCATTTCCCAGCCGCACCGCCAGGGTCCGTTTGGCCACAGCCGCGTCCGCCTCGCGATCGGGGATACCAGACAGCGTAATCGACGGGATGATCGCCAGAAACAACGGCAGGCTCAGCCACCAGGGCAAGGGGTCCGTCCAGTCCCCCGCGAGGAACACGTACCCGCACAGCAACACGCCCAGGCTGTGGGTCAGCGCGACATCCACCTCCCCGAGCCCGCGATAGCTGAGCTTCAGGGGCGGCGCCGTATACCCGATCGCGAGCACCGCCAGCACGCCCGTTACCCACAGCATGGGACCGGCATCGCCGGGCGCGACCGCGAGCAGCGCGGCAAACGCCGCCGCGAAGCCCCCCAGTGCCACCGACGTACCGGCGTTGATCTCGCGCAGGGACAGCCGCCCCTCCACCAGCACCCGCGAGCCGCCGGTAAAGGCGCTGTAGAAACGGTTCTGGCGATCGGAGCCGAAATCTACCCGTTCATTGACCAGGACCGTCGCCACCTCGAGCAGGAACAGGCACAGATAACCCAGCCAGAAAACCGGATTGCGCGACACACCGCCGTCCGGGGCCGCCGCCAGGGCCCCTGCGGTGTAGGCCACGAAGGTCATCGGGTAGAACTGCAGGCGCAGTGCCTGCAGCCAGCCCCCCAGCTTGAAGGCCGCCCGTTCGCGCAGGCTCTCGCGGCCATGCTCCAGGCGCAGCCCTTCCTGTCGTGCGCGCTCGAGCCACGCCTCGCGCTGGCGGTCATCGGCCTCGCGTACCGAACCCAGCATCAGCGAGCGCACCGGGCGGATGCCGCAAAAGCCCAGGGTCGCGCGCGCCATCGCGTTGATCCCCGGCTGGCGATACAACAACTGATGGATCAGTACCGGGGTATCCATCGTGGTAATCAGCTGTGCGGAGCGTCCCTGCAGCAGCCCCTCGTATCCGGTGCCGCCCTCGCAGCTGCGAAAGGCAAACTCGGGCGTCATCACGCGATCGAGAAAGCCCTTGAGCAGCGCTGGCATGGTGCCCCACCAGGTGGGAAAGACGAATACGAGATGATCGGCCCAGGCGACCAGTTCGCGCGCCGCGTCCAGATCGTCTTCCAGCGGCTGCTGATTCGGCGAAGGCGTGTGAACGTGCGGGTCGAACTCGAGATTCGCCAGCTCCAGGGAGCGCACTTCCGCCCCGGAGGATCGGGCCCCGTCACGGTAGGCCTCGGCCAGCGCGCCGCACAGGCTGTCGGTACGCGGGTGGCCCAGGATCACGAGCACCTTCACGCGAGGTGGCTCCCGGAAAGGGCCTTGCGACCGCTACGCCCCGGAACAGGGCACGTGGTGCATACCGGGTTGCCTCCCTGCATACTCGAAGTCCTCCGAACCCCGTCTCTGATCATGCCCACGATCGAACACCAGGCACACATCCGCGCGGACCAACCCGATGTATTCGCCCTGATTACGCGGGTCGAGGAGTTCGTCCATTACAGCGAGGCCATCGAAACGATAGCGCGCGTCGGGGAGGCCCGCTACCGATGGGTCGTCCGCATCGCCGGCATTCCCCTGAGTTTCGATGTCGAGATCACAGAAACGGAACCACCGGAGCGCTTTTCCTGGCAATCGCTGACCGGCGTGCAGAATCGCGGCACCTATCACCTGACACCCGCGCAAAACGGCACGACGATCCACCTGCGTCTGGAGTACGAGCTCGACAATCCGCTGCTCGAAGAGACCGTCCGCCAGGCGGCCAAACCACTGATCCAGACCCTGAGCCGCGAGATCATCGACAACGTGGAAGCGGAGCTGCAGAAGTCACCGGGAAAAGGCATCGATCAGGAGGGTCCGCGCCCGGATCGTTAGACCCCGGTAGCGGACAGGCTCAACAAATAACGCTGCTGGTCCGGGCTCTCGATCGCGCCGGGGCGCGCCCCGCGCACCATTGCGATGGCCTCCTCCGGCGCGAGGCCCCGTTCGATCAGCGTCAAGGCCGCAATCGTCCCTGCACGGCCAAACCCGCCACCGCAGTGAAAAATCACCCCTTCGCCCGCACGCAGCCGACGGTGTACCTCGGGGCCGACTTCGCGCCAGCGCAGCTCCCAGGGGCGATCCGGCGCCGCCATGTCACCGATCGGCAGGTGCAGCCACGCCATCCCCGCCGCACGCACGGCCTTGCCCAGCTCGGGCACACCCAGCTTGTCCAGTTCATGCCCCTGGTTCAGCGTGACCAAGGCCGTCGCTCCCCAGTCCCGGATCGCTGCCAGATCCGCCGCCAGGTCCCGCTGACCACCGGGCGCCTCCGGCTCGCACTTGCCGGGGCAAAGCGTCATCCCGATCGTTCCGCCTTCGGGCAGGCTCACCGTGCCGATCTCCAGGGAGCGGGCGGGATTGTCGCTAGTCTGAGTCATCAAGCCTCTCTCAATCGTCCGGCGCCAAGGCCAGTCGTTCCGATCTCGGGCCCGCAAGGGCCCTTTCTGCGAACCAACGCCGCATCTCCCAATCCTACCGGTATGGACACCCCGTTACTCATCCTGGGCCTCCTGCTGGTCGCCAGCCTGGCCGCATTCTTTACCGGCGTACTGCCCTATCCCATCGGATGGATCATCCTGACCATCGCCTTCATCGCACGCTTGCTCTTTCTGGCCGGCCGATAACATCCTTGCTGAAGCCGCGATGGAGAGCGCCCGCGATGTCTGAAGCCCGCAAGATGCCGGTACAACTGATCAGTGTGGACGCGGTGGTCGACGCCGCGGACCGCCTCGCCCGCCAGATCCTGGACAGCGGCTTCCGGCCGGACACGATCGTCGCCATTGCCCGTGGTGGCTTCATGCCGGCGCGATTCCTGTGCGACTTCCTGCAGGTGCACAAGCTGCTGAGCCTCAAGGTGGAGCACTACACCTCCGGCGCCCGCAAGAAACAGGCCGCGGCCGTGACGGTGCCGCTAAGTGGCGAGGTCCGCGGGGAGCGCGTCCTGCTGGTGGACGACGTCAACGACAGCGGCGATACCCTGGCCGCGGCACGCCCGCATCTGGAGACCTTCAAGCCCAGGGCCGTGCGTACCGCCGTGCTGCACGAGAAGACCACGACCACCTGTCCGGCGGACTTCCGCAGCCACACCGTCCGCGAGTGGCACTGGCTGCTCTATCCCTGGGCGGTCGTCGAGGACGTCGGCCAGTTCATCCAGCAGATGGACCCGCCGCCCAGCCACCGTGTGGAACTGATCGAACGCCTGCGCCTGGACTACGGCCTGGAACTGCACCCCGGCGAACTCGATCGCGTGATTCGCTACCACAGTCTCGAGATCCGCTAGGCCGAACACCGCTATGGGCTTAAGGGCACCGGCCGAGGCCTCCTATTTTGCTCAGACCCGCCCGTTTTCCTGCCCTCTCGGGCCTACACTCCAGGACAGTTCAACTGCGTACTGACCGGAGGGCCCATGCGTTTTCGGGACCGTACCGACGCCGGCCGGCGGCTGGCGCAAACGCTAAACCGCTTCCGCGGTCAATCCGGCGTGGTGTATGCCCTGCCGCGCGGCGGCGTCCCGCTCGGGGCCGAGGTCGCGCGGCACCTGGATATGCCGCTGGATCTGCTGATCCCGCGCAAGATCGGCCACCCGTTTCACCCCGAATACGCAATCTGCGCGGTCCCGGAACACGGCGAGCGCGTCTGCAACCCCCGCGAGGAGGAACGCATCGACCCGGAATGGCTGGAGCGGGCCGAGGCCCGCGAACGCGCCGAGGCCCGGCGACGACGCGAACTGTACTGCACCACGCCCGCCCCGGACGTCGCCGGCAGACTGGCGATCATCGTCGATGATGGCATTGCCACCGGCCTGACCATGCGCGCAGCCATCCGCGACGCCCGGCAACGCCACCCCAGCCAGATCGTCGTCGCGATCCCCGTGGCCCCGGCCGACACGGCGGAGCTGCTCGAGACCGAGGTCAACCACGTGGTAACCCTGGACCGCCCGGTGTACTACCGGGGCTCGGTCGGGTCCTATTACGAATCCTTCGAACAGACCTCGGACGACGAGGTGATCGACCTCCTGGCCACCGCCCACCGCTCGCGCAAATCCGATGTCTCGCGCTGAGCAACACGATGTGACCCTCGCCCTGGACGGGCGTCCGCATCAGGGGATCCTCGGCCTGCCGGAGACCCCCTCCGGGCTGGTCGTGTTCGCGCATGGAAGCGGCAGCAGCCGCCTCAGCCCGCGCAACCACCAGGTGGCCCACGTGCTGCAGGCGGCCGATCTCGCCACGCTGATGTTCGACCTCCTGACCGAGACGGAGGATCGCACCTACGAGAACCGGTTCGACATCCCGCTGCTGGCCCGTCGGCTCGTACAGGCCTGCGAATGGGCCGCTTCGCAACCCCGACTCGCAGGGCTCCCGATGGGCCTGTTTGGCGCCAGCACCGGGGCGGCCGCGGCATTACAGGCGGCCGCGGCGGCCCCCGATACCATCCGCGCCGTCGTCTCCCGCGGCGGCCGCCCGGATCTGGCGGGCGAGGCCCTGCCGCGGGTGGCGTCACCCACCCTGCTGATTGTCGGGGGCGACGACACCATGGTGATCGAGCTCAACCGCCAGGCGCAGTCCCGCATGCAGGCCACCTGCAGGCTCGCGATCATCCCGGGCGCCACTCACCTGTTCGAGGAACCGGGCACCCTGGAGCAAGCGGCCGATCTGGCCACGGACTGGTTTACCCGGTGGTTGAATCCCGAATAGGGAGGGCCGGGTTTCCTTCCAGCAGCACCTTCAATTGGTCCAGGTCCTTCTCCACCGCGCACCGGTCCGAATCAAACTGCTCGTCGGACATCCCCGGCTGCCGGAAAAGGCTGAACACCAGCTCGCTCCCCTCGCCGTTCGGCAGGACGCGCATGGGGTTGTGAACGATCACGCCCGAGGGGAGCTCGACATCGTGATCCATCACACCGAGATCGTTGGGCGCCGCAAACCGTACCGTCACCCTCCCAACGGGCCCTTCCACGACCCACGCATCCCCCTGCTGTCGAACCTCCGAACGCGCGAGCCCCTCGGCCCATAACGGGAGATTTCTCGGATCGGAGGCAAAGGCATAGACATCTGCGGGAGTGCGCGCGATGGATACGGTCAGGTGCAGCACCTCGGCCATGCTGGGCCCGCGGGCGTCCATTTCACCGACCCTCAAAGGCTCGAACCAGGGCCGCGATGTCGAACTTCTTCATCTTCAGGAACGCCTGCGTGATCCGGGCCAGCGCCGCGGGATCACCGGGCTGCATCATCTCGTCCAGCACCGCGGGGACGATCTGCCAGGACAGGCCGAACTTGTCCCTCAACCAGCCGCATTCCACCTCCTGCCCGCCATCGGCCGTCAGCTTGTCCCAGTAGTAGTCGATCTCCTGCTGCGTATCGCACTTGACCATGAACGAGATCGACTCGTTGAACGGGACCAGCGGACCTGCACTGATGGCCTGGAACTCCTGCCCCAGCACGAAGAAGGTGACGACCTCCACCGAACCGGACGGGGTGCCTTCCAGGGTGACCGTGCTCTCGACCCACGAGTTTTCGAAGACCGAGGCGTAGAACTCGGCCGCCTCCCTGGCCTGACGCTCGAACCACAGGTGCGGAACGAGTTTGTGCCGAATGGTCGCCATCGCGTATCTCCCGCAAGGCCGGGGCCTACTACTCTGACCTTACTCCCACGTGTTGGCTCCCTGCTCGAAGCCGCCCCGATAGGGACTGCCGACACAAAAACGATGCCCATTAGGGAGACACTGACTGAGTGGCGCATTCGCGCTCGAGTCGCTTTTGCGTGCGAACAAGGCGCGGTGACTGCCGTGCAGTCATTCTGCACAAGGGAACCGCAACGCCGTGCGCGCGCAAAAGCGGCCGAGCCCCTCCGGGGTTGGCACCCCAGGTACCCCGATCCGGCGTTGCGCCGCTTGCGGGTAGAACCACTACCCGCAAGCGGCGCGCCTGGTCTCGGAAAACCTGGGGTACCAACGCGAATGCGCCACTCAGTCAGTGTCTCCCTCAGCGCCTGCATCACCACCCACTCTGCATGGCGCGCCACCACGGTTGCGCCCAGACTCTGCAAACGCGCGACCTCCGCCTCGACCGAGTCGGAGTCGATATCCAGGTGTGCGCGCGGATTGTGATCCACGCGCTGGATGATGACCTGCACTTCCCCGGGCGGCGTGACGAGCTGGATAAAGCCGCTGGCCGCATCGAAGTCCTCGGGCATCGGATAGCCCAGTGCGCTGGCCCAAAAACGCGCATCGGCGGCCAGATCCTCCGTCCGGCAGTCGATCACGATGTTTCCGAGTCGGCTCTTGTGCATGGTGTCAGGGGGAACACGGCACTCGCGTGCCCCCAAAGACCACCTTCGGTTCGGGAGAACACACTGACGTGCGTGCCCTCCCGCCCCGTTAGCGCGGCTTGCAGGCCAGGCCGAACTCGAAGGTATGGATCTTGAAGCCCTCGGGAAACGCGGCCTTGAGTCGGCGCTCGAACTCGGCGTAGATCTCGGCCTTGTGCTGCTGCACGTCCCAGTCGCGGCTGTCGCAGTCGACCCCCTCGACGTCCAGCTCCATGTTCAGCTCCAGATCCGGGGCCATTTGCAGTCGGATTGTCGGCATCTCGGTTCTCCTTGCGTTTCGCGGGCCCTACAGGACGGGCACCAGCAGCAGCGCCATGATGTTGATGACCTTGATCAGCGGATTGATCGCAGGGCCCGAGGTGTCCTTGTACGGGTCGCCCACCGTGTCGCCGGTGACCGCCGCGTGGTGGGCCTCGGAGCCCTTTCCACCATGGTGTCCATCTTCAATGTACTTCTTCGCGTTATCCCACGCCCCGCCACCGGCGGTCTGGGAGATCGCCACAAACAGGCCGGTCACGATCGTTCCGATCAGCAGCCCGCCCAGCGCCTCGGTACCGAGGAACACACCCACCAGCACCGGTACCAGCACCGGCAGCAGCGAGGGCAGGATCATCTCGCGGATCGCCGCGCCGGTGAGCATGTCCACGGCACGGGTGTAATCCGGCTTGGTGGTGCCCTCCATGATCCCGCTGATCTCGCGGAACTGGCGCCGCACCTCGTTCACGATGCCCGAGGCCGCCCGGCCCACGGACTCCATGGTCATCGCCGCGAACAGGAACGGGACCAGCCCCCCGATAAACAGGCCCACGATGACATTCGGATTGCTGAGCTCGAAGTTGTGTACACCGCCCGTGTGGCGCACCAGCTCGTGGGTGTAGTCGGCGAACAGCACCAGGGCCGCAAGCCCGGCCGAGCCGATCGCATAACCCTTGGTAACCGCCTTGGTCGTGTTGCCCACCGCGTCCAGCGCATCGGTGGTCTCGCGAACCTCGGAGGGCAGATCGGCCATCTCCGCGATGCCGCCCGCGTTGTCCGTAATCGGCCCGTAGGCGTCCATCGCCACGATGATCCCGGTCATCGACAGCATCGTGGTCGCGGCGATGGCGATGCCGTACAGGCCGCCAAAGGCATAGGCCACCAGGATCGCCGCGCAGACCGCCAGCACCGGCGCGGTGGTCGCCTTCATCGACAGCGCCAAACCGGCGATGATGTTGGTCGCGTGGCCGGTGGTCGAGGCCTCGGCCAGATGGCGGACCGGGCGGAACACCGTGGAGGTGTAATAGTCGGTAGCGACCATGATCACCCCGGTCAGCACCAGGCCCACCAGCGCCGCGCCATACAGTCTCATCGCCGCGCCACTCTCGATGCCCATGCTGGTGGCCAGCGCGTTGTCCGGCACCAGCACCAGCGTAATCGGCAGGAAGGCCACCGCGGCGAGCCCGCCGGAGACCATCAGGCCCTTGTAGAGTCCCTTGATGATCTCGGAACCCTGCCGTGCCTTCACCGCGAAGGTACCGATGATCGAGGCCAGGATCGCCCCGCCGCCCAGCACCAGCGGATACACCGAGGCCATCAGGCCCAGCTCGGGGATCAGCAGGGTCCCCAGTATCATCGTCGCGATAATGGTCACCGCGTAGGTCTCGAACAGGTCCGCGGCCATCCCGGCACAGTCCCCGACGTTGTCGCCCACGTTGTCCGCGATCACGGCCGGGTTGCGGGGATCATCCTCGGGGATGCCCGCCTCGACCTTGCCCACCAGGTCCGCGCCGACATCCGCACCCTTGGTGAAGATGCCACCGCCGACACGCGCGAAAATCGAGATCAGCGAGCCGCCCAGTGCCAGCCCCACCAGCGGCGAGAGCCCGACGTCGCCGCCCTCGGGTGTGAGCCACCAGAGCACGGCGAAATAGCCTGCCACTCCCAGCAGCCCGAGCCCGACCACCAGCAGGCCGGTCACCGCGCCCCCGCGGAAGGCCACGTCCATCGCTGCTTCCAGCCCCGACTTCGCGGCCGCCGCGGTTCGCACGTTGGCTCGTACCGCCACATGCATGCCAATAAAACCCGCCGCACCCGAAAGCACTGCACCGATCAGGAACCCGATCGCGGAGCCCACGCCGATCACCAGCCACAACCCGATGAACAGAACCACCCCGACCACTGCAATGGTCGTGTACTGCCGCTTCATGTAGGCCGATGCGCCTTCCTGCACGGCACGGGCAATGCGCTGCATCTCCTGGCTCCCCTCCGACTTCGAGAGCACCCAGCGGATGGAAAACAGACCATAGGCCAGCGCAGCAACGCCGCACAGCAGCGCGAATACGAGGCCGAAAAATGGCATGGACATGGACTCCCCCTTCGATACGTCGTGACACAAAACATCCGGGGCGTCGGGCACCCGCGGCGGCCGACAAGCAGGCTGTCGACGCGACACGGCCGCCCGGCGCGAATCCGGGCATCCGGTTTGTGCTGCCGTCGCGCATCCGCGCGACCGTCGAGGCGCGCGGCCACCGCTGGCGCGGGGCGTACAGCCTCGACAAACGTATCGGGGGATGGTGGGTCTGGCCGCAGGACGGCTCGAAGGAAGGACCGCAAAAACCCCTTACAATGCTAGGGAACTTACGTGGTGACTTGCAGGTCGTCAAGCACGATGGGTGCAAACCGCGTGTGTTCGGCACCTTACAGACCATGGACCGGGGCATACCGTGAGGTGAACTTCATCGGCCGCAGGCGAACGAATAGGTGAAAATCCCGTAAGATCGTTGACTTACAAAACAAACCGATCAACCAGGCGTTTCGATGACCAGTGCCACACCCATCAAGGATTGTTACTTCTGCCGCGTCGCGGCCGGACTGGCCGATCCCCTCATCTACGAGAACCGCTCGTTCGTCGCCCTGTTCGACACCAACCCGGTCAACCCGGGGCACGCCCTCGTCATCCCGCGGCGGCATGTGGTTTCCCTTTTCGAACTCAACGAGACCGAACAGTCGGACTACTTCGACGCCATCCATGGCGTACGCCAGGTGATCGAGTCAACCGACCTGGCCAGCCTGTACCGCAGCATGCTGGTCCGCGAGGACCTGAGCGAGCGCCCCAAGGACCATATCGAAGGCGTGCTGGAACTCCCTTTTCTGGGCAATCCACCCGATGCCTACACCGTCGGCAACAACGACGGCCGCATGGCCGGGCGGAGCATCGATCACCTGCACGTAATCCTGCTGCCCCGCTACGAGGGCGACGTGGAAGACCCCCGTGGCGGCATCCGCAACGTGATCCCGGATCGAGCGAACTACCACCGACACGCCCACCCGGGCGTTCGCGCCGACCGCGCCTGACCCAGCCACTCGATCCGCCCGTACCATGCGACAGGGGCCCGCGCCCCTGATGGTCAGTCCGGCATAACCGACTTACCGGCTGGATCAAACACCCACCTCTCCTCGCCCAGGCGAAATACCAGCTTCCCGTCGGCCCACTCGACCACCTCGTAGTCTCGATGCTCTGGCTCGCGGCCCTCATGCTCGGGGGCACGCACCGGGATCGTGTTCGCTTCCACCGAGTCACCCAGCGATTCGCGATCCACGACCGTCAGCGTGCGGTCCCCGGCAGGCCCTTCCTGCGCGAACACCACATGGCGCCCATCGTCGCTCCAGGGGCCGATCGTGACGCGGCCCCCGTACTGAAACGCCGCGGGGCTCGCCTCGCCGCTGTCCACTCTTACCAACCAGCCGCCGCTGTGAGCGGCACCGCTGGTAACCACCGCCACCCAGGCATTGTCCGGGGATGCGTGGGCCTCCCGAAACCGATTCGTTGCTCCGAAGGCGTTCTGCTCGTCCACCTGGATATCGCCGGGCAGATCTTCAATGCCAAGGAGCGTGGTGCCCTCCACCGTCCGAACAGACTCCTCACCAATGTCCAGCGGCGCGAGCACCGACGCCTCATCGGCCTCTGAAAGTTGATCCTCCTCCCCCGACGGCATGCAACCACTGGTCACGATCAGCGTGACGACGACGCCCGCCGCGAGCCAGGACGCGATGCGTCGAACAGAGCACCTATGTCCGAGCCGCAATGCCCCCGCACCCGATCGCTCCGCCAGCGCATCCTCTCGTTCTCGAATGTTCACCGGACCTCGCATCACTCCACCATCGACGCACACCTGCATCCGGGTCAAACCGCCCATTCCGGCTAATGCCCAAGCCCGGAGCACGGTGTCACGTGTACCCCAGACAGGCCCGCCCGCCTTGTTTACAGGTGCGGAATGTGCCGGCAGCGGCTATCTTGTTATCGCGGGACAGGGCAGTCCCGCTGTCGGGCCGGCTGTCACGAGCCCGAACAAGCAACCGCAGGGGGAGAACATGCCAGGGAAATGGATCGTGGGCGGCCTTGCCGTGGTCGCCGCGGGTATCGGCTACTACCACTACGAAATCCGCCAGGTCGAACAGAAGCTCGACGATATGGCGCAGATGCTGGAGCCGCTCGGCACACTGCACTACGCCGGGGTGACTGTCGGCCTGGGCGGCGACCTGCACGTCAACCGGCTCCTGTTCGAGCCGCGCAATACGGCGATCGGCCGCATGCGGGCCGAACGCATCACCCTGGAAACCGGCAACATGTGGCAGCTCCTCCGGCTGCGCCACACCCTGGATGCCCGCCGTCTGCCCCGGCAACTGGGCTTTGCGGTCAACGGCCTGACCCTACCGCCCGGCCTCGCCACCGGCGCGCAGGACGGCATCCCGGCCCTGTGGCTGGACACCGCCGGCTGCGGCGCCTACCACGCGGCCCCTGCGGACGACCTGCTGGCTGCCCTCGGCTATCGCGACATCCCGCTGGACATGAGCATCCGCTACCATCTCGAGGAGGACCAGGACCGCCTGACCGTGCACAGCACCTTTGGCATGGGTCCCCTGGGCCTGGGCACATCCACCGCGCATTTCAACATCCAGGCCGCCTCGAATCGGGCCCGTGACCTCGCGCCCGCCCTGATAGCCACCTCATTGCAATCCATGACCGTGGATTACGAGGACCGCGGGTACTATCCCGCCCTGATGGAGCTCTGTGCGGCCGAGATGGACATGGAGCACCGGGACTACCTCAAGCACCACCAGGCGGCCTGGGTCGAAGCCTGGGAACCCCTCGGCCTGCAGCCGGGGCCGCTGATGATCGAGGCCTATGGCCACTTCATCCAGGAGCCTCGAGGTTACTCCGTGCGCATCGGTCCGATCGACAACCCCGCCCTGCTCTGGGCCGGCCTCGACTCCCCGACGCAGTGGCTACGGCAGGTCGAATCCAGCCTGAGCGTGGCCGGCCGGCCCTTTGGGCGCGTCGACCTGCGCCAGGTCACGCCACGCCCCGGGAGGCTCGCCGCGACACCGAACGCAGGATGGAACGCCACGCCGGCCCTACCATCCGATTCTGCCCGCCACCCGCATTCGGCGCGGGACCCGGTGATCGCGTTGAACGCACTGGGCGACCACATCGGCCGCAACCTGCAGATCACCCTCGCGGACGGTCGCGCCCGCAACGGCGAGCTGCTCGAGATCGATGAGGGGCATATCCGCGTACGCCGCCGCATCGGCAGCGGCTACATGGTGATGCCGATCGCCCTGACCGACATCAGCGAGGTACGGCGCCTTCGTTGATGCTTTCCCCGCGGCAACACGCGGACCGCACCGGAGCAAGACCTCGACGTTACGAGGTGGACGCATCCCCTTCGCGGATGACCTCGATCAACGCATTCAGGGCGTCGCTCGCCGTAAAGATACCCAAAAGGCTCCCGTCTTCTTCATTGACGATAACGCTGCCGATCTTCTTCTCGGACATGGCATAAGCCACCTCGTCCAGGGGCGTGGCTGCCGACACCGTCAAGGGGTCGGCTGACATGATATCGGACACGCTAACCTGGCCGATGTCCTCTATCGGCAAGCCCATCACGATGCGCACATCCCGGTCGCTGACCAGCCCGACCACCGACCCACCGCGGACCACCGGAAGATGGCGGACCCCATGCTGTTCCATCAATGCCCGAAGATCAGCGATCGTCATGTCTTCGTTCGCGGTGATCGGGTCGGGGGTCGTGAACTCTTCCACCGGCACACTCTTCGACACCATGGCTCCATCTCCTGTCCTCGTCGCAAGCCAGCAGCTCCAGCTCGCCTCCATCTCTGAATCTAGCAAATCTCCGCAAGCGGTCAGGCCATGAGGTTTTGCTGCGGCTACAGGTCCGATCACGTTATCTGTTCGCCGTTGCTCATGGATGTCATCTTCTTCGCTCTTCATCGGTTCCCAATCGACTGCCATTTCTCATGCGATCCAGAAGACCGAACTCGGCTATAACTCATTGAACGGCCTCAGAACAGGGCTGCAAACCCATTAACCGCACCGGTGCAACAGGAAGGTGGCAGGCACATGCGTTATCTCGCCCTGGCGGCAGACTATGACGGAACCCTCGCCTCGGATGATCGGGTTTCGGAGGACACCGTTCGTGCCGTCGAACGGCTCAGAAAATCGGGACGACGGGCGATCCTGGTCACCGGGCGGCGGGTGGATGACCTGTTGTCAGTCTGTCCTTGTGCGCGCCTCTTCGACCTGGTCGTGGCGGAAAACGGCGCCATTGTCTACAACCCTGCGACCCGGGAGGAAGCGCGTTATGCCAACCCCCCGCCGAAGCTGTTGCTCAAGGGTCTCCGAGAGCGCGGCGTGGAGCCCCTGGAGATTGGGCAAGTGGTCGTCGGGACTCAGGCAGCACAACGAGCGGCCGTGCAGGACGTGATCTGGGAACTCGGACTGGAAGCACAGGTGATCGCCAACCGTGGCGCCCTGATGGTCCTGCCGGCCGGCGTCAATAAGGCCAAGGGACTGGAGCGTGCGCTGCGCAAGCTGGGGCTTTCGCGTCATGAGGTGGTGGGAATCGGCGACGCCGAGAATGACCACTCGTTTCTGGACTTGTGCGAATGCTCCGTGGCAGTCGCCAACGCAGTGCCGTCCCTGAAGGCGTCCGCCAGCCTGGAGACCGCTGGCGAGAACGGGAACGGCGTCATCGAACTGATCGACGACTTGATCGCAAACGATCTGCGCCGGCTGGACAGCCGGCTCGAACAGCACCTGATCCCGCTCGGCACAGCGGCAGACGGGAGGCTGATCAACCTGTCGCCATTCGGGCACAACATGCTGGTTGCCGGGCCCTCGGGCAGTGGCAAGTCCACGTTCGCCGCGGGCATCATCGAGCGGTTAATCGAGAAAGACTTCCAGGTCTGCATCGTCGACCCGGAAGGCGACTACGGAACGCTGGCCGACGTGGTGGCACTCGGCAACCAATGGCGTGCTCCAGCCGTCACGGAGATCCTCTCGATCCTCGAGGATCCGAAGATCAACCTGAGCATAAACCTCCTTGGCATCCCGCTTGGGGACCGGCCCCAGTTTTTTGCGCAACTCATCCCCAACCTACAGGCCATGCGCGCACGCACTGGACGGCCACACTGGCTGGTGCTCGACGAGGCCCACCACATGCTCCCCGATACATGGGGGCATACCGGATCCGCGTTGCCGAAACGGATCGGCGAGAGTGCCCTGGTAACTGTGCATCCAGAGCATGTCGCATCGGAGATCCTGGCGCCGGTCGACATTGTCATCGCCATTGGATCTTCACCCGAGGAGACACTGGCCAAGTTCGGGCGGGCCACGGGCAGAACGGTCCCGTGGCCCGACAGCCTGACACGAGAGGCGGAGCAGGTGATCGCCTGGTTTATCGATGAATCCCCGTTCGCCATGCGCCCCATGCCCGGGCGCGCAGAGCGCGTGCGCCATCATCGCAAGTATGCCGAGGGCGACCTGCGGTGGCACAGCTTCTATTTCCGAGGGCCCGACAGCCGCCACAACCTGAAGGCACAGAACATGGCCATCTTTTGCCAGATCGCCCAGGGCATCGACGAACAGACTTGGCTATTTCACCTGCGCCGCGGCGACTATTCGCGCTGGTTTCGGCACGCGGTCAGAGACGAGTTCCTGGCGGATGAGGCACAGCGCGTCGAGCAGCGCACCGACCTGGCACCGGCACAGACGCGCCAGATGATCACCGAACTGGCGCAAGCCCGCTACACCCTGCCGCCATGAGCCGGCGGGACGGCCGGCGCAAGCGCACCACCAGTCGCGTCAGGCTCGAGCACGTCAGGTTTCTTTCCAGACAGGCGCTCGGGATCCGGGAATGCTGCGCTCGCAATCGTATAACTGACTGTTTGTTCTTGCTTCCCCTTGGTTGGCATGGGCTTCGCTTGGGCCGTGTCGTCGGGCGTTGGTGGCGGATTGGAGCCGCTCAAGGCCTGGCCAGCCAATCCAGGGAACCTATTGATGAAACGCGCCCACAATCACAGCCGCTTCCTCTTCTTCCTTGTCGGCATTGCGCTCGCCGCCTCCGGCTGTGGCCAGCCAGACGAAGCCGATGCAGCCAATGCGGCGGATCCGGAGGATGCAGAGGAAACCCGCAGCCTCGGCCCGCCCAACCCCTATCTGAAGAACCTGCCCGAACTCGAGCAGGCGCGCTTCGATGAATCCGCGCAGTTACAGCAGGAACTGCGACAGATGCAGGCCACCGACTGGGAGCAGGCCGAAGCGTTCCGCAGTCACGTCGCCGAAAGAGAACGGCAATGGGACGAGAAGATCTCCGCGTACGTTCACACGAACCTGGTGGGACAAACCATCCCATTGACGCCGATCGACGCCAGGCCATACACCGTTGACGAGCTCAGGATCGAAGGAAGAAGGCCCATGCCGTTCAATCACCTGATCCTGACCGGAACAGCCACGCTGACGCAGGACCTGACCGAACCGGACAGCGACGAACCTGCCCCGCCAGCCTTCACCCTGAGGGGGCCGCCGATCATCGGTGCGGGGGATTTCCTGGATCACCGAGGCCAGACGCTTACCCTGTTCGTCCAGGCAGCGGACCTGGATGGCAACAAGATCCCCGCGATCAAGGCACGACTGACATCGACCGGGACTGCACAACGCGAAGAGCTCGTCGCAGGCAAGACGTTCGAACTGCAGATGAGTGTCGACCGGAGCGACGTCGCCCGACTGCGCAGCTTCGGCCAGTTTGTGGAAATCACGCGAGAAGAATTCGACGCCAGGTGAACGCGCGCCGACATGCTCGTTGCGGGTCGCACCAATACACGGGCGCCCTCTTCCTACGCCGGATCACTGGACGGCAACACGGGCTGTTGGGCTGACCAGAGCCCCGCACTCGACGGGATGGGTGCCCGATCCACATACACCGGCTGTGCCGGGGAGCCTGTACCGGCTCTTCCTGTGCCAGCAGAGCAACTGGTATAGCCCGATGCCGCCTCTCGCAGCCCCGCCAAGCCCTGCCACTCCGGCAAGCCCACCGCCTGAACGGTATCCACCCGATTTGACTATTGCGCTGTCCCGCGCCAACCCTTGCCGGAGTCCTTCCGGAAACCTTGGCAGGCGGCCCCCATGACCGAGACCTCGGACATACGCAGAAAGGGCTTCATCGCCCACATGGCGACCGTCTTCATCAATGCCCTCAACGACAACTTCTTCCGGCTGGTGGTCATTTTCATCGCCATCCGCCAATTCGTCGCCGAGGGGGAAGGCACCTTCTACTACAGCCTGGTCGGCTTCGTTTTCCTGCTGCCATTCGTGCTGTTCTCGCCCTGGGCAGGCTATATCTCGGACCGCTACAGCAAGAAGGCGGTGATCGTCACCACGCGTCTGGCCGAGGTCGCGGTACTAATGGCCGCCGCGCTGATGCTGATCACCGAAAACTTCACCGGCTTGTTGGTGACGACCTTCCTGATGGGCCTGCAGAGCACGTTCTTCAGCCCGTCCAAATTCGGCATCCTGCCGGAGATCGTGCGCTACCAGCAGCTCTCGCGCGCCAACGGGCATATCCAGCTGTGGACGTTCCTGGCCATCATCCTCGGGACAGCTCTGGCCGGCTTCGTGATGGAGTTCGCCCGCGAGGACCTGTGGATACCGGCTGCACTTGTCGTGGCACTGTCCATCACTGGCCTGGTGACAAGCCTCTTCATCACCCCGACCGTGGCCACCGACAACCCCGCGCCGTTCCGAATCAACCCGTTTGCGACGATCGTACAGTCCATCAACGAGATTCGCCCGCATCGAGTCCTGTTCCTGGTGATTCTCGGCATCGCGTGGTTCTGGGCGCTGGGCACGCTGTACCAGCTGAACGTTCCCCTGTTCGCAGAAATCCACCTGGAGCTCGGCGAGCTTGCAACCGGCATCATCCTGACCACGCTGGCGCTGGGCATCGGTGCCGGCAGCATCCTCGCCGGCTATCTCTCGCGTGGGACCATCGCCATGCACCATGCCCCGGCCGGAATGATCGCCGCAGCCCTGCTCAGCGCACTGCTGTACTTCGCCGCCGACAGTTACCACGCAACCCTGGTGCTCATGGCCCTGCTGGGTGTCGCCTCCGGCTTTTTCATCGTGCCGATCACGGCCTACCTGCAGGGCCACAGCCCCGCCGAGCGACGCGGCCGCTTCATCGCCGCCAGCAATTTCCTCGCGTTCGCCGCGATGCTGGTGGCCCCGGTACTGTTCTGGCTGCTCACCGGCCCGGCAGGCATTACACCGGCACTGGTCTTCGTGACCGGCGGGCTGGCTTCGCTACTCGTCGGCCTGACGGCCTGGCGGCTGTATCGCCGGCACCAAGCAGAAGCGAATGCCTGACACCGCCAGACATCGGCATCGAACTTCGAACATCTGGCCCTGCCGGTTCTTCCAGTCAGCGTGACCCGACCTCATTCGTGCTTACCGCGTCGCACAGCAGGTGCTGGCACTTTCCGCCGGCCTTGACCAATCTCACCGTATGGACACGGAACAACCCTTGCGCCTCCACCTGCCGCCGGAACGGTCGCCCCCGCGGCGTAGCCGCCTGATTTCAGCCGTGCTGGCCCTGGCGGTACTCGGCAGCGCGTGGGTCCCGGCGTCTGCCCTCGAGTACGGACCACTGCCTGAGCGAATCGAGGACGTAACCGCGGGCATCGAGCGCACGCCTCTGGATGCCGAACCGATACGGCTGGACTCCGATCAGCAAAACGACACCGTCATGGTCCGGGTGGACGCCATCCTCGACCATCCCTTCCATCAGGTGTCCCAGGAATTCCACTCCGCGGCCGTATGGTGCGACTCCCTCTTCCTGCATATCAATGTGAAGGCCTGCGTCCACCACGGGGACGGCGAGCGGTCCGGCATCGAACTCTACATCAGCAGAAAGCGCTTCCAGCGCCCGGAAAACGCCTATCGGGTGGACCTGGACTTCCGGGTGCAGATCGCCGAGGAGGACTATCTGGCCGTGAAACTCGCAGGGGACCGGGGGCCCTACGGCACCCGGGACTACCGCATGACCCTGGAGGCCGTACCTCTGGATGCCGAGCGGACCCTGATCCACGTTCGGCATGCCGTTGATTACGGAGCCCTGGCCCGGGGCTTCCTGAACCTCTATCTCCGCTTCGGCGGCGGGGATCGGGCCGGCTTCACCGTGGTGGGGGAGGATGATGCCGGAAGGCCGATCTACGTCGACGGTCTGCAAGGTGTCATCGAGCGCAACGTGATGCGCTTCTACCTGGCATTCCAGGCCTATCTGGAGAGCCTTGAGGTCGCGGAAGAGGATCGTCTGGCGTTCCGCATGGCGCGCTGGTTCGAACTCACCGAGCGCTATCCCGAACAGCTGCGGGAGCTGGACCAGGACACCTACCTCCGGCAGAAGGAGATGGAATGGCGCGAACAGGAGAGGCTGCAGACACAGCGCGACCACCGCAATTGATCCTCCATCCGCCTCCTCGGGCTCCCTGAGGACAACCTATTGAGAGATCACACCTAACGCTGGAGCTCCATGTGGATCTCGATCGTGCGCAGGAGCTGCTGGCGATCGATCCAGCCGATGGCTCGACCGGATTCATCCATCACCGGGATCTGATTGAGGTTGTGTTCGCTCATGACCTGCAGGATCTCCTCCGCCTTCGTGTCGGGCGCGACACGGCTCAGCGCATCCACGGGGGTCATGATCGCGGCGATCCGGGTGGTCGGCCACCGCTCCCGCGGCACCTTGCGGCTGTCGCTGAGCGTCACCAGTCCCTGAACCCGCTCCGCATCGCCCACCAGAAAGGAGCGGCGCCCACCCGGCAGAACAAAACGGTCAATCCACTCCTCGACCGATACATCCTGGCCGACAAATGGCGGATCCGGGTTTGCCAGATCCCGCGCACGGACATCCACCAGCCGCTCGCGCATGTCATACATCCGCCCCTGCATCTCGGCCATGTTCAGCAGGAACCAGGCGATCAGCATCACCCACAGGCCCCCGATCAGGTTGCCCAGCACCACGACGTTCCAGAAGGCGAAGCCGAACAGGAGGTAGGCCACCATCCGCCCACCCCGTACTGCGGCCTCGATGGCCCTGCGCGGGTCGCCCGTCAACTTCCAGATCACTGCCCGGAACACCCGCCCGCCATCCAGCGGAAAACCCGGGATCAGATTGAAAATGGCCACGATCATGTTGATCAGCGCGAGCCAGCCCAGCGCCACCGGTACCGGCTCGAACCAATCCGCGGTGAGCAACGCGAGCCACCAGAAGAGCAATGCCAGGGCCGCACTCACCGCCGGCCCGGCAATCGCTATCCAGAACTCGTCCTCTGCCCGCTCGGGGTCTCGCCCCATCTGGGCCAGTCCCCCGAAGATGAACAGGGTGATGGACTCCACCGGCACACCACGCCGCAGCGCTACCATGCTGTGGCCCAGTTCATGGGCCAGGATGGAAGAAAAGAACAGCAGGGCCGTCACCGCCGCGGTGCCAACCGCCATCGCCAGGCTCCACTCCGGATACTGGTGATAGAAGCCGGTGCTCATGCTCGCCAGCAGCAGGATCAGGATGAAGATCCAGCTGATGTGGATCTGAATACGGATGCCACTGACATGGCCCAGGACTAGGACGGTCTTGAACATTCTTTGGCTCCTTACATCACAGTACCGCTACCGGCCAGCGTGACCGGTGCCGCCTCACTCGACCGGGCTTCTGACGTGCCGACCGGCCCTGTGAAACGCCCGTCCGCCTCGATTCCCGGCCCCACCGCGGACCCCGCGCGGTCTACCCCATCCATCCTCTGTGACCGCTACTGACTCAATGCTCCTGCCGTGGCGCCTTCGGCGCACTGGAGGCTGCGCTCCCCGCCTCCGTCCTGGAGGCATTGATCGCACGCTGGAACACCCAGCTCTTGATCTCGCGGATCTGCTCCACCATCGTCCGCGACAGCGGCACGGTGTTGATCACGTTGCGGATCACGTCGCGCTGGTTGAACACCCGCCCCTCCTGATAGGCATCGATGCGCGCCGACTTCACCGCCTGCTCGATCTCCGCCCCGCTCCAGTCCTCGGTGCTGGCGGCCATGTAGTTCAGATTGAACTCCTCGATATTGCCGCCGTAGCGCTCAACATGAATCCGCAGGATCTCCTTGCGCTCTTCCGCCTGCGGCAGGTCCAGGAAAAACAGCTGGTCGAACCGGCCCTTGCGCATCAGCTCGGCCGGGAGCTGATGGATGCGGTTCGCGGTCGCCGCCACGAACACGCGGGGCGACTTCTCCTGCAGCCAGGTTAGAAAGCTCGAAAAAATGTTCACGTTACCGGCGCTGCCCGGTGCCTGGCTGTCGAAGCCAAAGGCGTTCTCCAGCTCGTCCACCCACAGCACCATCGGCGCGATCTCCTCTGCAATCCGCGTCGCCCGGGCAAAGGCATACTCCGGCGTGCCAAAGCTGCCGGACAGCACCAGGCTCATGTCCAGGCGCACCAGCGGCAGGCCCCAGGCGGTCGCGATCGCCTTCGCCGCCATGCTCTTGCCGCAGCCGCTGACCCCCATGAACAGCACGCCGGCCGGGAGTGGCACGTTGTCGCGCCAGGCCTTCTCGGTAAAGAGGTCCGCGCGCGTGCGCACCCACTCCTTCAGGTTCTCCAGCCCGCCGATGTCGTCCAGCGAGCGCTGCGGCGGGTAGAACTGCAGGCAGCTCTCCTTGCGCAGGATCTGGCCCTTTTCCTCCTGGATTTCGGCCAGCATCTCGGCCTCGCCCATCGGCTTGCCGCCAAACAGCCGCGCACTCAGGTGCCCGACCTCGTTCAGCGACAGCCCGCGCATCCCGGCCGCCACGCGGAACAACTGCTCGCGCGGGACCCCGGACGCGCCATGCGCGGCCTCCAGCTGCTCCAGCACCTCCTCCTCCGACGGCAGGTCAACCTCGATCAGGAAGACCTCCTTCTTCAGGATCTCCGGCAGCTTCAGCAGCGGACAGCTGAGAAACACCACGTCGCGGCTGTTCTTCAACCGGTAGTACAGGTCGCGCACCCCGCGGACCAGCGCCGGGTTGCCCTCGAACCCGGTGGGCAGATCCTTCAGCAGCACCATGCGCGGGCCTTCGGTGCGCCCCTTCGCCACACGTGCCACCGCCTCCAGCGGATCGGTCGTCAGGGCGTCGGGGGCATCGCTGTCGAACCCGGTACCCGCGGACCACACTTCCAGGTGCCCGTCCTCGCCGTAGTACGAACGCGCGACCGCCCGCAGCAGCCGCTCCATGCGGTCCTCGTCCCACCCTTGCAGGTAGAACACCGGATAGTGCGACTTGAGCCCGCGCAGGATCTTGCGCGCCGTCTGATTCTGAAGCGCCGTTGCCATTCACTCCCTCCGTTCCCAACACCGGCTCCTGCCTGCGAATGCCACAGACCCGTGACGCCCATGTTGTCGACTTCCCCGGTCCGGGTCCACGCATAGTTTGAGCGATGCTGCGTGCCCCGTTCGCGCATGCCCCAGGTTCTCTTGCCGCGCCCGGCAGCTCCAGCCCCCCTGCTATGATGCCGGAAGCAAAGGGGGGCCCATGAGCAGCAAGATCATTGAAGTCGTCGGCCCGGCCGGGCATCTGGATACCGTACTGGGAATCGCCGACGGGCTGGCCATCGATGTCCTCTGGCACGGGGTGGACGAAAACCGTGACCGCATGGCCGTGCACATGCTGGTCAGCACGGATTACCGCCAGCGCCTGCTGGACGACCTCTATCGTGTGCTGGGCGCGGTCGAGACCGCGCGCATCCTGGTCCTGCCGGTGGAGGCGGTCCTGCCCGACCCGTTGCAGGACTCCACTGCCGACGATAAGGATGCTGCACGCACCGGCAAGAAGGCCCGCGCAATCTCGCGTGAAGAGCTCTATACCAACGTGGCCGGGGGCGCCGACCTCACCGGCCAGTTCGTCCTGTTGACGGTGCTGTCCACCATCGTCGCGGCCATTGGTCTGCTGGAGGACAACGTGGCCGTGGTGATTGGCGCGATGGTTATCGCTCCGCTGCTGGGTCCCAACCTGGCACTGGCGCTCGGGACCTCCATGGCCGACACGCGGCTGATCGGACGCTCCCTGCGCACGAACGTGGTGGGACTCGGCGGGGCCATCCTGATCGGGATCCTGCTCGCCACTGTCATGTCGGTGGACGTCGGCGCGCGCGAACTGCAAATGCGCACCCAAGTCGGTCTCGACTCGGTCGCTCTCGCCCTTGCGTCCGGAGCCGCCGCAGTGCTGTCGCTCACCACCGGCCTGCCCACGGTTCTGGTCGGCGTGATGGTGGCCGTCGCCCTCCTGCCGCCGGCTGCTACCGTTGGCATCATGCTCGGCTCCGGCGAGTTCTCCGCCGCCTACATGGCCTTCCTGCTACTGGCGGTCAACGTGGTGTGCGTAAACCTGTCGGCCAAGCTCGTGTTTCTCTATCAGGGCGTGCGCCCGCGCGGACGCGCTCAGCGGGAGGCCGCTGCGCAGAGCATGGCCGGCTATCTGCTGCTTTGGGCCGTCACCCTCGCCCTGCTGGTGTTTCTGATCCTGGAAGCCGACATCACACTGTAGGCCGCTCCAGCCTCATCGGCATCTGAAACACGATAACCCGCTGCATTCAAAGTCTTTATTCAGAACCAACGCCTCCAAAGGGGGAGGCATTGGTCGTCCTTTTCTGGGTGCGCCCGCCCGTTTCATGCCTGCCCTGCTACAACCTTGCTTCTGGTTTAACTCATGCTTGCCCCGACCGGACTTTCTGGCATTCTGACAACATGGAGCGTGATCACTCGCCTGGCCAGGGGGCATCGATGGCGTATGAAGATCAGGACCCGTTCAACGCGCTGATCGTCGACAACGCAGCGGTCTGGATCAATTCACTGGATGTGGACGGCCGCATCACCTTCTGGAACCGTGCGGCCGAACAGATCAGCGGCTACTCCCGCGAGGAGGTGCTGGGGCACGACCGCGTGTGGGAATGGCTATATCCCGATCCCAACTACCGCGAGGCGGTCTTTGCCCGCGCGTGCCAGATCATGGAGCGGGGCCAGGGCCTGCAAGGGTTCGAGAGCACGATCCGCACCCGCACCGGCGAGGACCGCACCCTGGAGTGGCACTCCGAGCAGCTGTTTGCCGCGGACGGGCAATTGCTTGGAGCAAGCGCGGTCGCCGTCGACATCAGCGACCGCCGCCGGCTGGAGGCGGCCCACGATCGGCAGTATCGCCTGCAAGGCATGATCGCCGAGATCTCCGCCGCACTGATCAACATCACGGCCGGAGACGTCGACCGGGTGATGGAAGAGAGCCTGGCCCGACTGGGAGTCTTCTTCGGCCTCGGGCGCGCCTACGTGTTTCGCTTCGACCTCCCCGCCCATCAGATGAGTCTGGTCAACGAATGGTGCGCCCGCGGCGTACAGCCCTACCGGGAGCACCTTCAGGCGATTCCTCTGCAAGAACATAACTGGGTCACCTCACAGGTCCTCGCAAGAAAGGTCGTGCACGTGCCAGACGTCGACGAACTGCCGGCGGAGGCGGCGGTGGAACAGGAGGAATTCCGCCGCGAGCAGATCCGCTCCCTGCTGCTGATCCCCCTCGTCAGCGACCAGAACGCCTTCGGCATGCTCGGGTTCGATGCCGTAGAGGCGCCGCATTGCTGGACCGACGACCAGATCACCGCGCTGCGGCTCGTCGCCGACATGATCGCCGGCACCCTGGCACGCAAGCAGGTGGAGCAGGAACTGGCCCGCCAGGCGCGCGTGGACGGGCTGACCGGCCTCGCCAACCGACGCGAGTTCGACCACCAGCTCGAGCGGGAATGCGCTGCCCGGCGCGAACGCTCCCTCTCGCTGCTGATGATCGATATCGACCACTTCAAGCCGTACAACGACGCCTTCGGCCACCAGGCCGGGGATGACTGCCTGCGGGCAGTCGCCGACGTCATCCGCTCGGTACTGAACCGCCCCGCCGATGTCGGCGCCCGCTACGGTGGCGAGGAATTCGCCTGCGTATTGGCCGACACCAACCCCGAGGGCGGGCTGCGGGTCGCCGAACGCATCCGCGAGGCGGTGTACGGGCTCGACCTGAAACAACCCGACACCGACGAAGGACGCGTCACCATCAGTATTGGCGTGTGCAGCGTACACACCCGGTGGCCCGTGGAGCCCAGGGCCCTTCTGCGCCAGGCGGATGAGGCGCTCTACCGCGCCAAACGCGCCGGCCGCAACCGGGTCGAGACACTGACGCTACCCGAGGCCTCCTGGTAGCGCGGGCACGCCCCTCGCCGGGCGGCTCGCTCAGCTCGCGAAGGTTCGCATCGGGGTCGGCCCAGGTGCCGCGCACATGATCCGAGCGCAGCCACCGCTCGATAGGCGGCAAGTCGTAACTCGTGACCGCGTGAAGCCCTACATTCATGACAACTCCCCCGCAATACTCAGCCAATTGGAGCTGTCCGGATTGTTCGGCTCCAGGGCTCCACAGGCGCCGGGACCATGACTTCAGCGGAACGCCCGTTCTCCTTGCCACGTCCTGCAACTCGGGCATCTTCTTGGCGCAATCATGGGTGCCCCCTTCGTCGCCCTTCTTCGGTTCGTAAATCATGCGACTGCGCGGGCGTTCCGGATCCAGGCGTAATCGCCCCGCTTCCCGCGCGAACTGCTATAAAACAAGCAAGGGCGACATCCCGCCCCACCCGCGCCAGCAGTCGCGCTGACTGGCAGGCCCTTGCCCTACTCTCGCGGCACAGGGACTGCCGCCAGACAGACACTGCAGCGCAGCACCGTGTCGACGGACTCGGCCGGAAACGCCTGTCCGCATCGACTCCAATCGCAAGGAGCAGGACAGAATGGCTACCGGTACAGTGAAATGGTTCAGTGACGAAAAGGGCTTCGGTTTCATCACCCCCTCGGATGGTTCCAAGGACGTATTCGTGCATCACAGCAATATCCAGGGCAGCGGCTTCAAGACCCTCGCCGAGGGACAGAAAGTCTCCTACGAGGTAGAACAAGGCCCGAAGGGCCCGAGCGCGACCAACGTGATGCCCGAAGCGTAGGCACCAGTTTCTGCAAACGCCCAGAAAACACGGCGTAAAGGGCCAGCTCCTCCGCGCGTAGAGGCAATCGGGCCTGGCCCCGAACAGGGCAGCCCGGGAGAACGCCTCAGCAGGTCATCGGTGTCCGGGTCGTGTCCTGAGCAAGCAGCGTTTCCCTGGAAACCATGCGTGGCCGTTTTTAAGGCACGAGCCCGTGCCATCGGCCGCGACCACGGCATCCTCGACTAACGGGGACAAAAGTCTGGTCCGGCATCCCGCCCGGTTTCCTCTTCGTCCTGCGCGCCGTGCTAAAACTCATGGGTGCCCTCTTCCTGGGCATCGCTCCGACCCATTCAATGTCTGATAGCGGCGCCACCGGACGGCCCAAGCGACCTACAGCCACCCCTGCCCCAGGCACACGCGCAGGAGCCCAGCCGCCCTGGACGATGCGGCGCCGGACACACCACTCAGCGAGCCAAGTCATGGGTGCCCCCTACTTCGCCATCTCCCTTCTCGACTGGTTTCCCGAGATTCTCCCAACGTTACCGTGGTCCGACCCCGTCATTAATGCGTGTGGCACGAGATGCCCCCTTGGCACGGCCTCGCCGCGTGCGCGCCCCTACCGATTGTCTTCGGCCGCGGGCTCCCCTCCCAGCTCCCCGAGTGCAGCCTGAAGGGTCTGCACGATCTCGCGCTCATCCTGGCCGTAGGCATCGACCGAAATCGGCTCGCCAATGATCACGCGCACCCTCTTGCCAGGCCGCGGGAAGATCCGACCCGGGGCCATCACCTCGCGTGTACCCTCAATCCATATCGGCACCACCGGCACGGGCTGTGCTGCGAGCACCAGCCCGATGCCGGGCCGCAGGCGCTGGAGACTGCCGTCCGGGGAACGCTGCCCTTCCGGAAACCAGACTAGGCTGTGGCCGCGCCGCACCGTGGCGGCGGCCTGCAGGAGACTGCGCCGCGGTGCCGCGGCGGGATCGACCGGCAGAATGCGCGCGACGCGGCTGAACGCGCGGGAGAACCGGTTGGAAAACAGATAGGCCTCCAAGCCCGCCCAGTACAGCGCTTCCAGGTGTCGCGTGCTGAACGCCGGCAGCAACGCCAGCGGGTCCACGAAGCTCAGATGGCGCGGTGCAAGGATATGGGGACCCGCATCCGGATCGGGGAGTCGGCCCCGCACCTCCACGCGCATCAACAATCGGCTCAGCAGCCGCGCACCTCCCAGGAGCAGACGCCCGGCCACCCGGCCGGCCGTCCCCGGCGGCTCCAGAGCACTCTGCTGAGCAGGATCGAGCAAAGACTCGGGATCCTGGAGCTGCTGCTTGAGCTCCCCTCGCCCTTCCTTCGCCTCCGCGGCTCCGGCCGCCTCCTTCAGCAGGTCGCGCACCGTCTCCACGCGCTCGATCGCCGAATCGTCGAGGTCGATGCCCGCGCGGTCCTCCAGCGCAAGCGTCAGATCCACCCAGTTGAGCGAATCGATCCCGAGTTCGTCCGCCAGCATGCTGTCCGGCGTCAGACGCAGGTCATGAAACCGTTCGGCAAGATAGGCCCATGTCTGCTCCGCTGCAGGATCCGACAGCAGCTGCTGGTCTTCCGGCGCCCAGGATTCGGGCGAAACCGGCTCCGGCAGCGCCTCGGAGACCGTGTCCTCCCGGCCCAGCTCCTCGAACAACTCTTCCAGCTTGTGCCGACGCAGCTTGCCCAGGCGCGTGCGCGGCAACGGGTCGAGCGCAACGCGCACCGTGCCCGGGCGATGATGGCTTGGCAGTTCCTTCGCCGCCCGGTTCACCGCCTCCCTCAGGCGCTTCTCGAGATCGTCGCCGGTCACCTCGCGCAGCAGACCCGATTCGGGCACAACGACAGCGGCCAGGCGATCTTCGTGCGCCAGAATACCGGCCTCGCGTACGTCCTTGATCGTCTTCAATGCATCTTCCACCCGTTCCGGATCAACGTTCTCGCCGCCCGAGAGGACGATCATCGAAGATTCCCGCCCGAGCAGGTGCAGGTAACCGTCATCGTCGATCTCGCCGGTATCGCCGGTGCGGAACCAGGCGTCTTCCTCCAGGACCTCCTGGGTCTTGTCCGGCAGGTTCAGGTAGCCGGAGAACACGTTCGGCCCGCGCGCCATCACCTCGCCACGCCCGTCGCCAGACTGCGAATCGTCGATCTTGAGCTCGACTCCGGGCAACGGCAGACCGGCGGCCTCGATCTTGAGCCGATCCGGCGGGTTGTAGGTCAGGATCGGGGAGGTCTCGCTGAGGCCGTAGCCGGTCGCCACGTCCCAGCCCAGCGCCTGCAGGTTGCGCGCCAGCTCCGGATCGAGCGCCGACCCGCCAGCGACGACCAGCCGCAGGCGCGGGGCCAGGCGACTGTGCAGGCCCTTCAGCAGCCTCCGGCCGAGGTTGAGACCGAGCCGGCGGCGCGCCAGCCTGGAGACACCGATGATCCGCCGGAACACGAACGCCGCCAGCCTGCCGCGCCCCGCCACCCGGTCTTCCAGGGCCTGCCACACGGCCTCGTACAGCCGCGGCACCCCAAGCATCACCGTGGCCTCGCCCTCGCGAAGCGCGCGCACGATCTGCGGACCCACCAGCGAGAACGGCACGATGATCGTCGCGCCCAGGGTCAGCGGAATCAGGATGCCCACGGTAAACGGATACACATGGTGAAACGGCAGGGGCACCAGCACCCGATCGCGATCGTCCGCGAGTTCCTGGCCGCACAACGCCTCCACGTTGCTGCTCAGGTTGGCATGCGTCAGCGGTACCCCCTTCGGCGGCCCCGTGGTGCCGGAGGTATAGAAGATCGCCGCGATATCATCCGGGCCCGCCACCGGGTCTGCCGGCGCCTTCGCGAGAAGCCCCTCCCAGGCATCCGCAGCATCGGCGTCCGCATCGAACCGGTAGATGCGTACCTCGCCAAGGGCCTCGGGGAGCCGGTCCCTGAGCTTCGTGGTGGTAAAGATGAAACGCGGTGCGGAATCCGAAATCGCGTGGTCCAGGTCCTCGCGCGGCATCTGAGTATCCAGGGGCACCAGGACCGCCCCGGCATTCATCACGCCCAGGGCCGACACCACCCACTCGGCGCTGTTGGGAGCCAGGATCAGGACCCGGTCGCCCTGCTCGACTCCGGCCTGCTGCAGCCCGGCCGCCAGGCGCCCCGCCCGTTCGAGCAGTTCCCCCCGAGCGAGGGCATCGGAGCCATCGCGGCTCATGGAGACGACTGCGTCGTGGTCCTCGCGAACGGAACGGGAAGACAGCAGTTCCCCGATGGTTTGCGCACTCATCCTGAACTCCCCTGTACCGGAGCCGGCTCCCCCCGCCAGGCCGTGAGGCGGCGGCACGGTAGCCTCGCCAGCAGGGCCTCGCGGTGTCCATCACTGCATCGTCGAGGCATGATTCGCCGTCTCTGTCATCCCCTCGAGTCTGGGAGCATAGAACACAGAGGAGGATCTCGAGTTTCACAATCCCCGTTCTGGCCGGGCTGACGAGTGCGCCAGGTCCTCAAGGCCCCCGCGCCTTGAGGACGCCGCAGAACAAGAAATCATGGATGTCCCCTTCTGCCCGCCACCGAACAGAAGATTCGTCCACTCATGCAGGAACTCGTCACCGGCGAACCGGCCGAGGAATAACCGCCCGCGCGGGACCGGCCGGCCCTGTCCGGGGCACGCCCCCGCCTTCATCCCTTCAGCGCCGCGATGGCCCGAACCGTGTTCTCCTTCACCGGGCGCGGGCGCTCGGGGCGGAAGCTGCGGATGTACTCCACCAGCTCCGGCCCCGTCAGCACCGGCACCGACAGCTCGCCCGCACGCCCAAGCGACACCTCCGGGTGCGTGAACAGCACGATCGGCTGGATCCAGCGCTTGGCCTTGCGGCCCTTCAGGTACTCGCTCAGTAGCCACACCTGCTTCTTCGCCTGCCGCACCGGGTTGCGCATCTGCTTGGTGTAGCGGCTGCCGCGCCGCCCGGTCTTGCTCACCGTCCATTGCGAAGTCTGCTCGTCGCAGTCGATGGCCCCGCTGTTGTGCTTCACCTCGATCACGAACAGCGCCTCCGGCCCCACCACCACCAGATCCGCCTCCGCCACGCCGGTACGCGAGCGTTCATCCGGCAAATCCACCTGGTTGAAGACCGTGAACGAGTCGGGAAGCTCCGCCAGGTACTCCAGCGCCGCATCTTCGCCCCGCGCACCCGCCTCGATGACCGCGCTGCCGCCAACCAGGCCCACCAGCACGACCACCCCCGCCAGTGTGATCAGCGCCACCAGCGGATGCACGAAGAACCCACCGAGCGCGACCGGCAACCCCAGGAGCAGTACCAGGTTGCGCCCGCGCCTCTGGATCGCCTTCGACTCCTCAGTCAGACGGTTTACGGTGACGTAGCGAGTGTCTGCCATTAGCGTTGGGGTGTTGAGGACTTAATGTTCGGGAGTTCGACGGCCATCCATCAGACCATGCTCGGTGAAATCCACAGACGCAACACGCTCATCCGCGTTCGTGGCCAAAGAACCTCATTCCAGGCCTCCAACAGCCCCGGCTGCCGACCCTCGAAAACTTGCCGAATCCGCCACGATTCGTGCTCCGCTCTCTCAGGATCGTGCTTGCACGGGGTCGGGGTTGCCTGTCTCAGGGGGTGCCAGAGACTCCGGTGTTGCCGGACTTTTCGGCTGCGGGCTGCCCCGGCCCGTACTGGTCGACGATCGCCTCGATCTCCTCGCGGGTCAGGGTCTCGCGCTCTTCCAGTGCGCGGGCGAGGGCATCCAGGGCGTCGCGGTGATGTTCCAGCGTGGCGCGGGCGTTGCCCTCAATCTCCTCCAGCAGGTCGCGCACCTCTTCGTCAATCAACGCCGCGGTGGTCTCGCTGTGTTCGCGCGGGCGCGCGATCTCACGCCCGAGGAACACATGCTCCTCGCTCTGCGGCAGCGACACCGGCCCGACGCGCTTGCTCATGCCCCAGTGCGCCACCATCCGCCGCGCCAGCTGGGTCGCCTGACGCAGATCGTTCTCCGCCCCGCTGCTGACCTCGCCGAACACCAGCGACTCCGCCAGCCGCCCGCCGAACATCACGCCGATCCTGTCGCGCAGATAGGACTCGTTGTAGGTGTGGCGTTCCTCGTCCGGCACCTGCGAGGTCACGCCCAGGGCGAACCCGCGCGGGATTACCGTGACCTTCTCCAGGGTGTCGGCATGCGGTAGCAGATACGCCAGCAGCGCATGCCCGGATTCGTGATAGGCGATCACGTGGCGCTCGCGCTCGGAGATCTTCTCCTCGCGCTTCTCGCCCAGCATGATGCGGTCGCGAGCATCGAAGAAACAGGCGCGATCCACCTGCTTCAGCCGGCGCCGCCCCGCTAACAGCGCCGCCTCGTTGACCAGGTTGGCAAGCTCCGCGCCGGAAAAGCCGATGGTCGAGGCAGCAACCTGGTCGAGATCGACGTCGTCCGCCAGCGGCACCTTCCGGGTATGCACGCCGAGAATCGACCGGCGCGCCTCGCGGTGCGGGTTTTCGAGGGTGATCTTGCGGTCGAAACGCCCGGGGCGCAGCAGCGCGGCATCGAGCACGTCCGGGCGGTTGGTGGCGGCCAGCACCACCACCGACTCCTCGTGCTCGAAGCCGTCCATCTCCGACAGGATCTGGTTCAGGGTCTGCTCGCGCTCGTCGTGTCCGCCGCCGACGCCGGCCCCGCGCGAGCGGCCGATCGCATCCAGCTCGTCGATGAAGATCACTGACGGCGCGTTCTCCTTGGCCTGGCGGAACAGATCGCGCACGCGCGAGGCGCCGACGCCGACGAACATCTCGATGAACTCCGACCCGGTCACGGTGAAGAACGGCACCCCGGCCTCCCCGGCCACCGCGCGCGCCATCAGCGTCTTGCCGGTGCCCGGCGGCCCCATCATCAGGATGCCGCGCGGGATGGTGGCCCCCAGCTCCTTGAAGCGGTCCGGCTCCTTGAGGAAGTCGATCACCTCCTGCACCTCGCGCTTGGCGTTGTCGCAGCCGGCCACGTCGTCCATGCGCACGCGACTCTTCTGCGGCTCCATTCGCCGCGCGATGGACTTGCCGAACTGCAGCGGGCCGCCGCCCACACCTGACATCGCCCGTTGTTGCATGCGAGACCAGAACCACACCAGCAGTCCAAGCAACAGCAGCAAAGGGAGAAAACCCACCAGCAGTGCCTGCCACCATGGCGGGTCCGCGGCCTCAGCCGAGATCTCCACCCCGCGGTCTTCCAGCTTGCGCAGCAGCTCCTCGCCGGTCAGCTCCGGGGTGAAGGTACGGAAGTGCCCGGGATCGTCGATGCCCAGGTCCTGGCGCCCGACCACAGTCAGCGTGCCCTGCACCTCGTGGCCGCGCATCTTCACCTCGTGCACCTGACCCTGGTCCACCGCGCGCACGAACTCGCTGTAGGTGAGTTCCGCTCGGTCCGGCTCCTGCACCAGCGTCAGGAGCTGGAACAGCACCAGTACGCTGATCGCGATCCACAGCACGAACAGCCACTGTGGCCGCCCACCCTTGTTGCCCGGGCCGTCCGGTTCGGGCCCACCCGGGCCGGGACCGAGGTCGGGGCCGCGACGCGGTGGCATGCCGCCAGGTGAGTCGCCGGGTCGCTCCCCGCGCGACGGCTCGGGCGAGCCTCGGTCTTCCCGGTCGCGGTCTTCCGAGTCGCGATCGTCCCCGCCGGGGTGTCCCGGCTCCTGGTCCTCCTGGTCCTCCCGGTCACGATCTCCGTTGGAACGATGGTCAGTCATCTCGTCCCTAGGGGGCGGACTCGCGAGAACGTCGGAGAGGATCATCAGTGTTCGTTGCATGTCCCGCGCACCCGGCATTCCCTTAAGCCTCATGCCTGAATGCATAGCGCGACTGGACGGCCTCGATGATGGCTTCATGGATGTCGGCTATGCGCCCCGCCCGATAGGCGTCCTCCAACTGACGGATTCGGGCGGCCAGGGGCCGATCTCCGAACACCCCCTCGATCCAGTTCGAAAAGTCGCGGCGCTGCAGGTGGCCATGGAACCGCTTGGGCTCCATCCACGCCAGCGTGTCCACAAACTCCTTAAGCGTATGGGCGCGCTGGCCTGACGGGTGGCCGTCTGTCGAAAACACAAACGCGTGATGCGCGGCCACCGGGACATCGATGTACTTCATGCGATGGCGGACGTGGGGTGTCAGGCGCTCGGCCAGACGCATGATCCGCAGCCGGCCTTCGGCCTCCTCTGGCCCCGGCAGGAGGGCGACCTCATTGACCGCCAACCCCGCCAGGAGGCTCTTCCATTCCTCCAGATCCACCGACACCCGGGCGGCCCTTGCCAGGGCGGCCACTTCCTCAGGATCGGTCGCCCTCGAGACCAGCATGACGTCGGCCACCTGCAGGACATCGGGGTGCAGCTGTGATGCCCGATAGGTCACCATCGTGCAGCCTCCCGCCCCCACGTCCAGCAGCGACATGGCCTGCGGGTCGCAAAGAAAATAATGCGCCTCATCGACCAGTACCCGATGCGGCAGCCCGGTACGGTGGCGCACCACTGTGATCTCCGGAAGAATGTCTCTGAGGTAATCGAGCTTTTCCAGATGAGAAAGCTGCGACAGGTTAAGGATGACGCTGCGGTCCGGATACCGCAGCAACCGCGTCAGCTCATGCGGCTTGGGCGGCGGATCATCGCCACCGGTCATCAGCACCCGGGGCAGCCCCTCCAGGCCGGCATAATCGCCTTCAGGGTCAACGATGCACAGACTGTAGCCATGCAGGATCAGCTGCTCGCACACCAGACCGGCCACCCATGACTTTCCGGATCTCGGATCTCCGCTGATAACCACGTTCCGACCCGACACCGCCAGCGACACGTCATTGCCGCCACGCGTCGTTCCCAACACCAGTCTTCGACGGGGATAGCCCGAGCGGAGCGTGTCCGGCCCCTCCAGAATTGCATCGATGTAGTCGGCCACCGCGGCCGGCCCTTTGCCCGGCAACACCTCGTCGGCGATCGACTGGAGCGCGGCACTGCCCCACTCGACCGCCACTCCGACCTCGGCGCTGCGAAGCAACTCATGATCGTTCTCCGCGTCGCCGATCGCCAGGACGTTATGAGGAGAGAGGCGAAAGGCCTCAAGGGCGACCGCAAATCCCGTGGCCTTGCTGATCGCCTGGGGCAGGATCATCATGCGCCCGCGATTGAACAGGATCGCCAGCGGTAGCTCGAGCCGCCGGATCAGTTCCAGGGCCTCGGGGGCAGCGGACGCGGCGGCCTCCACCACAACCTCGCCGCACTTGAACTCGACGCTGCGCTCACTCAATCCATCGAGAAACGCCGGCGGCGGCGGTTCGTGCAAGGCCGTCGAGCGCCCGCTCCGGGGAAAGGTGATTACTGCGCCGTTTTCACCGACGACCGCTTCGGCGAAGGTGAGATCGCCAGCTAAATGCCGCAGCTCACCAATAATCCGCCCCGTAACGATCAACACCACCAGGCCAGCCGAACGCGCACGCTCCAGCGCCCCGCGCACGGCAGGGTTCAGCCGCCCGTCCTCGGCGATCGTCCCATCGTAATCCAGGGCCAGGGCTTTGAGTTTCATGGGGTTGCGGAACCATAGACCGAATCCGAGGGAACACCCGCCTGACAGACGCATGCAAACGAGAACGGAGAGATCGGAAACGACCGAATCATCTCTTCATCCCTCGGTACCCCGAACACATGGGAGGGAGGCATTCGTGCCTCGTCATTATGTTTCCAATGTAGACGATGCCGCGCTTCAGTGCCGGTCCGGGCCGGTGATCCTGCCCCCCATGTTCACCGCTTGGGACGGACCAGGGAGAGGGGCGTCGATGTCCCCTTCTTGTCTGGATAGATCCCTTGCGCCCGGCCGCGTACGGCCCAGCGGAAATCGGAAACAGCACCGTGCCGCGCAGCGGAAACGAAACAAAACATGGGTGTCCCCTTCTTCCGGCACGGCACGGGTCCCCGAGATGCCGAACAGCTGCGCTCGCGCTTCGAACGCGAGCCCCTCCCCGACGACGGCTCGGGGCACCCCCCTGTCCCCCTGACCGTCTCGATCGGCATCGCGAGCCAGATCCCAGAGAGCCCGGAAGCGCTGGACACGCTGCTGACCCGGGCCGACGATGCCATGAGCACCGCCAAGCGTCATGGCCGCAACAAGGTCGTCCTGGCACCATCACAACGATACTGACCGCCCATTGAGTACGCCCTGCACCCGCCCGGCGCGTAACATCAAGAAGTTCTAGTTGCCCCCTACCCTAGGTGGTTCCCCGGCCTGGCTCGGCTTGTCGGCCGGCCCGGGGCTGGCACAAACTGCCTGTATCACCCGCCCATCGAGACCCGACGCGTTGGCCCGCCTGCTCATCCCCATCGTCGCCCTGCTCGCCTCCGTCACCATCCTGGTGATGGGCAGCGGCCTCATGGGGACGCTAGTCAGCACGCGCCTGAGCCTCGAAGCCATCGATCCCCAGCTCAAGGGGCTCATCATGTCCGCCTACTACATCGGGCTGGTCATCGGAGCCCAGCAGGGCGACTGGGTAATACGGCGCACCGGCCACATCCGCGCCTTCGCGATCTTCGCGGCGATCGCCACCGTCGCGATCCTCCTCCTGGGCCTCCATGTTGACGTCTGGGCCTGGTTCGCTCTGCGCGTGGTGATCGGGTTCTGTCTCGCAGGCGCCTACCTGGTGGTCGAAAGCTGGCTCCATGCCCGCACGGAGAACCGAACGCGCGGTCGAGTCTTTTCGGTCTACCAGTTTCTCGCCTACCTGGGGCTGGCCGCCGGCCAGCCCCTGCTCAACCTCTACGAACCCGTCAGCACCGAACTCTTCATGGTCGTGGCGGCACTGTTTGCCCTCTGCCTGGTGCCAGTGGCCCTGACACGCACAGGGATGCCGCAGGACACCCCTGGCCACAAGCGCATGAAGTTGCGCCAGGTGGTGACCGCCTCGCCCCTGGCGGCAACGGTCTGCGTCGCCGCCGGACTGGTCAGCGGCGCCGCCTTCACGCTGACGCCAGTCTTCGCCCTGCGCATGGGCCTCGACATCGCTGGGGTATCGCTGGTCATGACCAGCCTGATTCTCGGTGGAGTGGTGCTCCAGTGGCCGATCGGCTACTTCTCGGATCGCTTCGGCCGCCGGACGCTGATGATCGTGGTCGGTGGTGGCGTGGCACTGATATCGCTCGCGCTCGTCGCCACCATCGGCGCTGTCCCGCTCTGGGCCATACTCACACTTACAGGGGTGTTCGGCGGGCTCGCGTTCACCCTTTACCCGCTGGCCGTCTCCCACGCCAACGATGTCCTCCAGCCCAACGACTTCGTGGCAGTGACCGCGGCCCTGCTCTTCCTCTGGGGCCTGGGGGCCGTCGCGGGCCCGATCCTCGGCGGGTGGGCCATCGCCTTGCTGGGCGGGCCCGGGCTGCTGGCCTACATGGCCACCATCGGCGCGCTGGTCGCACTGATCGCATTGCTGCTCAGGCGCGACACGGCCGAGGCCCGAGAGCCCTTCCGCACCCTCACCCGCACCACCCCGGTGATCCACCATCTCGACCCGCGGGCGCTGCCCCAGACCGAAGGCGAGGCCGAGGAGGAAGCTCGCACGCAAGCGTCAGACAACCCGCCGCCGAAGGGCCCACACGGTCACTCACCTTCTTCGACAGAACAGCGGGGACAGGGCGGTTTTGGTGGCACGGGACCTCCCTGAGGCCGAAGACTCAGCAGATACTCGTGTCATCCATTGCGGGTGGGTCGACGCACCATTCGGCGTCCTCGAACTCGCCGATGACCCGCACATCCACGCAAGCCGCCTGCTCTGCAATGATGCGGCGCACGTGGTCCGGCTGGTCCGCCTCCATCGCATCGCGCTGGCCCTTCGAGTCCCAGTGCGCGATGGCCAGCAGTACGTGCGGATCGCCAATCTTCCGGTGCAATCGGGTGCCACGAGCACCTGGGGCCTGCTGGATGATCCGGCTGGCCCGCACCCAGGCATCCGCATACTCCTCGGCGGTACAGCCGGGCCGGAGATGGATCTCGAACACAAAGATCATCCGCCCCTCTCCGCAGTCAGCAAGGCCATGCGGTCGCAGCGATGCGTTACCGGACGGGTCAGTCGTGGAAGATGATGCGCGCGCCGGCGGGGTCGATATCGACGCGACAACTCGCGTACTCGCAGGCGTCCGCAATGTCGTTCAGCTTGGGCATGTCGTTGAGCTCGGCCAGCTTCCGCACCAGGCCTGCACCCTCGCAGCCGCGCTGCATTCCGCTGTCCGGGTCCGTCTTGCACCCAAATTCGCTGCCATCCACCGACCAGTCCATACCCGCTGGCATCATCAAAACCACCGGCTCCTCGTGCATCACCTGGAATTTCACCCTTTCCGCGTTCCGTCCGTCCTGCCAGTCCACGGTCGGAATGTTATCGCTGGCCATGAGGTCACTCCTTCCCGGTATCCCGGGCGGTCTTTCGGCCTTCCCTGTGACGCTAGACGGCTTGCCGACAATGCTCAAGCAACGACGCCCCGTTATTGGGCCTCGCGAGCTCATATCGAGACGAAATCACGGCTGTCCTCTTTTCTTCCGCAGGCGGTCCGTCCTTCACCCCCCGCGCACGTTCACCAATAGCCCGGTCCCGCCAGTAGACGAACGCCCAAACAGGGGTATGCTGCAAGCATGCCCCCGGCCGTCGCCCGCAATCGGCGGCGCCCGGGATTCATGTACCCGCAAGGCACCGGGGCACATCCCGCACTACCCGGCAGCGTGCGCCGAGTCCAGCCGCCAGGTGCCGTCACCAGGAGCCACACCATCATGGGCATGGCCTGTTGTGCACCGCACGGCGCGAACGCCGACATCAACCCCTGCCACTGTGGCGCGGCCCATACCCAGGCGGCCCTCCGGCGCATCGAGGCCGACCTGAACCGGCGCCAGTTCCTCGGCGGTGTCGCCGCCGTACTGGGCATGTTCGCGGGCTTCGGCCTCGCCCCGCGCGAGCTCAAGGCCGGCGCGCCCGGGCAGCCGCTGCTGCTCACCCACCTGCGGCTGTTCGACGGCGAGACCCTTTCGCTGCGCGAGGACGTGGACATCCTGATCGAGGACGGCCGCATCGCCGCGCTGCCCCGGCGCGGCGAGGGCCCAACCGGTGCGCGCGCAATCGACTGCGGCGGGCGCGCGGTCATCCCCGGCCTGATCGACGCCCACTGGCACAGCACGCTGGTCGGGGTCAGCCAGATGACCGCCATGACAGCGGACATCGGCTTCCTGCACCTGATGGCCGGGCGCGAGGCCGGCGCGACCCTGATGCGCGGCTTCACCACCGTGCGCGATCTCGGCGGCCCGGCCTTTGGCCTGAAGATGGCCATCGACCGCGGCGCGGTGGCCGGCCCGCGCATCTTCCCCTGCGGCGCGATGATCTCCCAGACCTCCGGGCACGGCGATTTTCGCCAGCGCCACGAATTGCCGCGCATGCCCGGCACCCCGCCGAGTTACATCGAGAGCAGCGGCGTCGCCGCGATTGCGGACGGCGTGGACGAGGTGCTGCGGCGCACCCGGGAACAGCTGATGCAAGGCGCCAGCCAGATCAAGATCATGGCCGGGGGCGGCGTCTCCAGCCTGTACGACCCGCTGGACACCGCTCAGTACCTGGAAGAGGAGATGCATGCCGCCGTGCGCGCCGCTGCCGACTGGGGCACCTACGTGTGCGCCCATGTCTACACGCCGCAGGGCATCCAGCGCGCAATCCGCGCCGGGGTGCGCTCCATCGAGCACGGCCAGCTGGCGGACGAGGAGACGGTGCGCATGATGGCGGACGCCAACGTGTGGTGGAGCATCCAGCCCTTCCTGGACGACGAGGACGCCAACCCGAAAACGGACCCCGTCTCCCGGGCCAAACAGCTCCAGGTGAGCGCGGGCACCGAGCAAGCCTTCGAACTGGGCCGCCAGTATGGCGTGCCCATGGCCTTCGGGACCGACATCCTGTTCAGCCCCGAGGGCGCCGCCAGCCAGGGCCGCCAGCTGGCCAAGCTGACCCGCTTCATGCCCCCGCTGGAGGCCCTGCACATGGCCACCGGCGCGGCCGGCCAACTGCTCGCCCTGTCCGGCGACCGCGCCCCCTACCCCGGCCGCCTCGGCGTGATCGCCGAAGGGGCCCTGGCCGACCTGCTCGTGGTCGATGCCGACCCGGCGGCCGGGCTGGACTGGCTGGATGCACCCGACGACCACCTGCACCTGATCATGAAGGGCGGCGCCATCGTCCGGAACAAACTGGACCGCGCTGAATAGCTCAATATCCTTCGGTCTGCCTGAAAGTCGATTCTCGGGTGCACCACCAATCGCCCATGGAGGCATGCACGAATGATGGAAAGAATGTTCACCAGCAGCCGGCTGCTGGTACTGGTGACGGTCGTGGTCAGCACCATTGCGGCTCTCCTGCTGTATGCCGCCAACGTATTCATTGTGTTCAATATCTTGGTCGATTTTGTCCAGCAGGTGCCCAGCACGGTCGATGAGGGCAAGAGCCTGGCGGTGAGGTTCCTCAAGGTCCTCGACATGCTGCTGATCGCCGTGACCTTCCAGATCATCGCGGTCGGCTTGTTCCGGCTGTTCATCAACCCGGATTCCCGCGGAAAAAGCAGCTTGCTCTCCGTGTTGGAGATCCGGCATTTCCATGACCTCAAAGTCACGATCATTCAGGTCGCGATCGTGATTCTGGTGGTGCTTTTCCTGGAGCAGGCAGTAGAGGTTGGCGCATCTCTGGAAACGCTCTACTACGGCCTCGCCATCGCGGTGATCATCGCCAGCGCCGTGTTTGCGTTCCGTAACATGACCCATGCCGGGGACTGACTCACCCAGCGCTTTAACCGTGCAGGGAAAATTATGGGTGTCCTCTTCTCTCCTTCTCTCCCGCAATCAATACCTGGCACTGCGGCTCACGGTTCATGGCGCTTAAACCACTCGAGGATGAGTTCCAGGCGCTTGACCAGATTCACCGGGGTGCCGTCCCGGGACAGGTTGTGGCCTTCGCCATCGAATACGGCCAGCTCGGTCTCCACGTCGTTGTTGAGCAGCGCGTAGAACCACTCCTGACCCTGTCCGATCGGGGTCACCCGGTCATCGCTAGAATGGATGATCAGCGTCGGCGTATTCACCTGGTCGGCGTACTTCAGCGGTGAGCGTCCCCAGTAATAGTCGTAGTTTTCCCAGATCGTGCCGCCAAACTCGGCATTCATCCGTGCCGGCACGTAGTCCTGAGTGCCAGCCTCGGAGATCCAGTTGGAGACACTGCGCTGGGTGACCGCCGCGCGGAAGCGATCGGTCTGCGTCGTGATCCAGTTGGTCAGGAAGCCGCCATGGCTGCCGCCGGTCAGAAACAGGCGCTCCTCGTCGATCCAGTCGAAGCGCTCCAGCGCCGCGTCCAGGGCCCGCATGTTGTCGCGATAGTCGACACCACCGTAGTCCTGGTACACCGAGGCCTGGAACTCGTGGCCATAGCCGGTCGAACCCCGATAGTTGGTGAACAGCATCGCGTAGCCCGCGCCCGCGATCATCTGAAACTCGTGGAACCAGCGATGACCCCACATATGCGCCGGGCCGCCACGAATGTTCAGTACCAGTGGCCAGTCATCGCCGGCGTCGAATCCTTTGGGCCGCAGCAGGAACGCATCCACCGTACGGCCGTCCTCGACCTCGTAGCTGAAGCGTTCCAGCTCGGTCCGGTAACGCGACTCCAGCAGGGCGTCGTTGAACCCCGTCAGGCGGCGCGACTCGACCCCGTCGCTGTCGGCGACGTGCACCTCCGGCATCCGGGTCTCGTCTTCGACCAGCACGGCCAGAGACCCGCCGTCGGCGGCAAAGTCGATATCGCCGAGAGCGGCTTCGTCACCGAGGACCACCTCGCTGTCACCATCGGCTTCCAAGCGCATCAGTGGGCGGCTGCCGCGGAAGTCCGCCCATACCAGGGGACGATCGAACCCCTCGGGCCACCAGGCCTGCGTGACGGAGAACTCCATGCCATCGTGCAGTACCTTGTGGTCGTCGTTGCCGATCCCGATGCGGTGCAGTTCCACGGGACGAAAGCGGTCGGACTGATAGAGGAAGGCGACCTGGCGCCCGTCGGGCGAGAACAGTGGGTCGGTGGCACGCCCGTCGGGCGCGGCCAGCTTGCGTTCCTCACGGTTTTCAAGGTCGAGCAGGTAGACGTCCTGATTGAAGCTGCCGTCGTACTCGCCGCCGCTGCGATCGGCATTGAACGCCAGGAAGCGGCCATCCGGTGAAACCGTCGGGTTGTTGTAGTTCCACTCAGGGTCTCCTGCCAGACGCTCGAGCTCGCCGCTTGCCGAATCCAGCAACCACAAGCTGCGGCGGCTCTCATCCAGCCAACCCTGTGACTCACGACGGCTGAGCGCGCGCGAGTAGACCTTCACATCCGCCTGCGGTGCGTCATCCCCCTGCTCTTGCTGCGCAGGATCTTCGACGGCCGGGTCGATGGTCAGGGTGACGACCAGGTGCTGACCATCGGGCCGCCAGGCAAACTCCGAGATACTGCCCTGTTGAATCTCGGTGATGGCATGGGCTTCACCACCGTCAACAGGCATCAGATGGATCTGGGCGTCCTCGTCGACGGTCCTCAGAAAGGCCATTTGCCGCCCATCGGGAGAAAAACGGGGACGCCGATCGGAATCACCCTGGGTGAACTGCCGTGCCGATTCCGAGCCATCGGCCGGCACCATCCAGATGCTCGATTCCCGATCGCGACGTTCATCGTCCACTTGACTGCGCACGAAGGCCACACGGCTAGCATCCGGCGAAAGCCGCGGGTCGCTTGCGAACACGAAATCATAATAGTCTGCGGGGACCATCGGCTCCGGCGACTCCGCCCATACCGACGACGTGCCAAAGAGGACGATCAGCAACAGTGTTCGGGCCATGGAACCCTCGAAGGACAAGGAATGCGCCCGAGTTTGCCGCAACGACTCATGGGTGTCCTCTTCTTCTGTCAGCCCACATGGACCAGGTGGACCGGCGCATCGGCTGCCGTTTCGATCCCACACTGCTGCGCGCACGGGACGAATGGGGGCACGTGCCGTACTGACACGGCCAGGAAGTACCGGGTGTCCGCTTTTCGTTCCCAGCCGGGGCTCCGATCAACCGTCCCCGCTTGGCTCTACTGCAAGGCCCTTGTCTCGCGACACGCCGGGTATTGCGAACAGCCCCAGAACTCCTGGCCGACCCGGGTTCCCTTGCGCGCCTTGCGCCGCACCATGGTACTGCCGCATTTCGGGCAGTCCGGGGTAACCGGCGCCGCGTGTCGCTCACGCAAACCCTCCACGTGTGCCCTGCGCGTCTGCCGCGAACGCTCGAGTCCGCAATTCTCCAGCGTTGCGAGCATGGCGTGGACCTCGTCTTCGCTCCACACCTCATCCTGGAATGAGCGGATGTAGCTCACCAGCCCCAGGCCATGAATCACGTTGTCCGGCATCCGTGTCTTAAAGGTGCTGCCACCGACGAAAACCACTACCGAGTGAATCTGCTCCGGGTCTACCCCCAGCGCCTCGGCTACCGCGCGTTCATGGCGATAGTTCTGGCGCAATGGATTCTGGAAACGGAACGACCGGCGGTAGATCTTCTGTGTCCACTGGGCCTGACGCTCACTCCCGAAGATCCAGCCCCGCATATTCTTCGTCTCGATGACGAACACCCCGAACCGCGACACCAGCACATGATCGATCTGCGTGGTCCCGTCCGCGGTCTGAAGCATAACGTCGTGAACCACGCGGCCCGACTTGCCGTCCAGGCCAACCGCCAGAATCAGACGAACCCACAGCTCGCCAAGCCAGCCCTTCACCTTCGGGAACCGAGCAACTGCAACCAGCGCCGCAAGCATCCAGGCCCACCAGAATTGCAGAGCCCCGTTTATGAAGGCTGCCCCCAGATCGATATCCATCCCGCCCTCCTTTCCGTTCCCGGGAGCCCGCATCGCCGGCTGAGCGGGGTCAGGATATGCCGTTGATATCAGTTAAGCGAGCGGGATCGGTCGCACCTCGGGGCAACCCACCGGCACTAAGCTCTTCACGGGTTTCACCCCGGAGCGGATCGAGATCGTCTTTGTGCCTTCGCAACGAATCAGAGGCGTGGGTTCCGGCGGCCCAGGCTCCCCGAATCTCGCGCCTTGGAGGACGGGCCGAACACCGTGGCGAGAATTATCCGCGTGGAGATCGCGATCAGCACCACCCCCAAAAGCAACATGCCATCGACCACCCAGCCGTTTTCGAACCACGGCAGGATCGGATCCGAGTTTCCGAGTCGTTCTGCCAGGCCGAGTCCCAGCAACATCGCTCCGGGCGTATGCACCATGAAGGCAAGCCGCATCGCCCGCGCCCGACCATCCTGTCCCGGGGCCACATCGTTTCCATGCCCCGAATCGGACTCGTGCCCAGCGCCATCAGACTCCTGCCCCGCCACGTCGGTCACCGAAGGGTCCCGCTTCGGGTTCACATTCATCTCCTGCGTTGGCGATACGGACGGGTATCGCCGCAGGAACATCCGACCAAAACCGGCGGGAACGACCACAAACCCCAGAAACAAGACCGTCAGCGCCAGCCCCATCGACGGGTCGCCACCGGCGATAGCCCAGCCTGCAAAGAGCACGACAACGGGCAGAATCAGCGTTGCGAGGGCGTACCGCACCCGAGGCCCCAGTGCGGCCCGCCTGGCCATAAACAGGATTCCCAGTGCGACCAGCACTGCGGGGATATACAAAATCAGTAAAACCATGCGCGCCTCCTTGCGTCGCTTATCACTACTATTGGCCCGAGTCCGATCAGGCCTATTAATCCAGGGACAGAACCCGAGCCCACAACTCCTTCTCTCAGCCAGCCCCGTGATCGATCCGGGGGCGCGTCCTCGCGCAGTGACGAAAAGCCGTGAAAGTCGTCCTCAGGTTTAAAAAGCTTTAACGAGCGGGAGCAGGTGCGCCCCGCAACAGCCCTTCGGTGCTCAGGTCCTCGTCGAGCTCTGGCCAGTGAATCCCGTAGCCGCCGGCGGAGATCTCCCAGATCCGTAACTGCGCGGGCGTTGCGTGCGCAAGGCGTGAGTACCACTCGAGCGGAACCGAGATTCGACGGCCATCCATCAGGCCAACCACCAGGTCATGCTCGGTGAAATCCACCGACGCAACCCGCTCATCCGCGTTCGTGGCCAAAGAACTCATTCCAAGCCTCCAACCGCTCCGGCTGCCGACCCTCGACAACCTCCCGAATCCGCCGCAATTCGTGCGCCGGAAACCCCATATTCCGCGCCAGTGCCACACGGCGCAACCAGAACTTGGCCGAGCACTTTCCGCGGTCCACATGCACATACGGCGGCTCGTCCGGCTAATGGCTGAACCAGTAGAAGCGGTAGGGTCCACTCCTGAACACCGTCACCATCCGCGCCTCCCCTGAAACCGCGCTGGTTCAACGACAGTCGGCTGGCGCCAGAAACATCCGGCCCGATATCCCCACACCCTTGATGCTTCGACGGCCGAGCTGTTTCACCGCCTCGCGAAAACGCTCCACGTGGCCCAGGGCCGCTACATGGTACGACCTCTGCCCCCCTCCGACATGCCGCAGGAAATGCACCGGATCGATCCGCAGACGGTCGAGGATCGGCGGAATGGATTCCGGGATGGCCCCGCGCTTGTCCTCGCGGATCGCACGCCCGGTCCAGTCCACCAGTTCCAGGTAGTCCTCCGTGGTAAAGGCCACCGCATTGGCATGCGGATCATCGCCTTCCCGGCCCAATACAGTCAGGCGAGGCTCGTCCCCCTCACACGCCGGACTTTCATGCTCATGGCCCTTCCGGGCCAGCGCCCGAATACGCTGCTGGATCGAGGTGAAATCGGAGGCCTCGGGCGTATCCGCCATCCCGGCGCGCACCGGGTTCAGATCCACGTAGCTCATGCAGGTCAGCACGGCCGCGTCGTCCAGCAGCGCCTGGCTCTTGTACCGACCTTCCCAGAAGCGGCCCTTGCAGCCATCTTCCGCATTCGCCCGCCGCGCCAGATGTTCGTTCAGGCTGCGCATGAACCAGGACAGGTCCTGCAGCCTATCCCGCCACTCGGCAATCTGCACCTGCGCCCGCTCGCGCTCCGCGACCGTCTTCGTCTGCCCCGCCCGATAGCGGGCTACCAGCACCGGCAGCGAAAACAGCCGCTCCCAGCGCTCCATCACCTCGTCTTCGCTCCAAGCCGCCGCCCGATCCGAGTCCAGCCGCACCACCAGGTGATAGTGGTTCGACATCACCGCATACGCGCACACGTCCACCGCGAACACGCCCTGCAGCTCACGCAGGCGCTCAAGCACCCAGCCGCGCCGGTGCTCGTAGTTCTTGCCCGAATAGGAATCCTCGCCACACAGGAACGCGCGGCGAACACAGCGACAAATGCAGTGGTAATACGGCGTCGTCTCGACCGAGACGAGCTCCTTCCTGGCTCGCGTCATCTCCGGACCCTCCCTGGTCCATGCACTCCCCCTGAAACCTAGACAGCCCGCTTCAGACCGTCAAGCAATCATGGGTGTCCTCTTCTTCCCCTGAGATAGGCTATACATCATGGGGGTCCTCTTCTTCGCTCTTTTATTGCGCTAAGTTGGCGCCGTGCTTCCGCACATACTCAAGTTGGGTGGGGTCCTCCACCTCCAAGACTCCATCAAACAGATACTCCCAGTTCTGGCCACCAGGCTTCTCTTGGCCCTGCCAGTACCGCCGGACGTCCTCGATATCGTTCGAATCAAAAAAGCCATCAAACCACGCTGCGTCAACCCTCGTGAGTCTCAGAGTGAGCGTAGGGCGTACCCGGAGAACGTAGACATTTGGTCCAAGCATGGCGCGCAACATCGCCTCTCCCTGCTCTGAACGCTCAGCCAGGTAGAGGCACGAGAAACGGCTGACGGCCCTAGGTGCGATCTCACGTCGAATTCGCTCGAAGGTAAGTTCGACGTCGGAGCTTCGAAGCGCATCCTGCTTTGTTCCCTCCGACATTAACTCCACCTCGTTGAGACCGTTTGCGATCTTCATCCCTTGCCTTAAGATGCCAGCCCGAACGATTTCTCCTGCGGCTCTAGGGGTTACGATGCTTGGCGGATGGACGCCCTTCGCAAGAACTTCCAGTGGCACATCATCGATGAACTCGTGAACTTCCCCGATACCCTTGTCTACAAACGCCAGCGCGTTCGGAGACACGAGGCGTCCACTCAACGCCAAGTTGTGGCAAGGGTACCAATTGTCTAGATCGATGGCGTGGATGAAATCCATACAACGAGTTCTAACGCATGCGTTCAGGTACCGCTCGAGAAATCACGCGTGCCCCCGTTTTACTCATTTTTCTTTTCTTATAGATATCCACTTATTCGTGTCAGAATTAGACCACCACGCTGCTTTGTACGCTAATCGGATGTTCATCTGAGTTCTCGATCCTCGCGATCTTGCTCTCTGTTATTCATCAGAACAACGACGGATGCGACAAATGACAGCATCAGAAACATCCCGACACCCAGCCAAAGAAACGCTAGCTCGACATAGCCAAGGAAGAATAAAGCCGGGCAACCCAAAACCACAGCCACGACTAGAAATCCGAACCCGCCAGACCCATTTCCGTCTACCACGGCATCTACCCCTCAGTCATGACACCACCTGCCACATTAAGAATAATGGGTGCCTTATCCTTGCCCCCCCGCAAACCTAGACAGCCCCACTCAGACGGCCAAGAACTAATGGGTGCCCTCTTCCTTCGGCACAAAAGGGCGATCCAGATACGGCAAGACACGAGAAGCCCAAATGAGCGAGCGTGTTTCCAAACTCTATTTGTCTTTTGGCGCCGGATGTACTCTCTGCATTCTAGGAGGGTTGGCGCTATTCTTTTCTAAACCAGATTGCGATGGGGTGCGCTGCATCCGAGGAGCTGAAGCGCTATCACGCACGCTTTGGGAAGATTTCGAATTAGACGGTTTCGGCATCATCGGTTACCTCAATACATTTGCCAGAAAAAAAGCGACAATCATGAACATAGCTGAGACAAATATCACACCCGAAGCAATGTTGCTGATCTTGTTCAACTGATCATAGATATTGGGGCTATTAAAGGCGTCTAGGTCATTCTCCAAGTAGTAGCTCTCCGCATCCCCAAGGTATCGATCTAAGGCTTTATTGCTAACCCAGAAAGCGAGTAGAGATATTGTGACACTGAGACAAAGAAAGAATAGTCCGAATATTAGGAAAGCGGAAAATACCGGGCCTTCCGATGGTATAAAAAATCCGGATGCGGTTATTGAGAAGCCCAGGGCAGCCGATGAAAGAGTTAGGATCGCTTTATCGTAACTCTCGGTATTCGATAACTCGCGTTTCAATATCTCGCGTCTATAGTCTTCTAATAGTCGGTGCGCGGTAGCCTCCTCTGCCTGGGCTCTACTCGATGGCGTTGTAGTGTTCGCAGATTCCATAGGGTTGGCCAACTCGAAATTCGAGCCTCAATCCCAACTCAAAGCCCCACCCGTCTGATACTCCGTAACCCGCGTCTCAAAGAAGTTCTTCTCCTTCTTCAGATCGAGCACCTCGCTCATCCAGGGGAACGGGTTGTCGGCCCCCGGGTACAGCTCGGCCAGGCCGATCTGCGCACAGCGGCGGTTGGCGATGAAGTGCAGGTATTCCTCGAACATGCCGGCGTTCATGCCGAGCACGCCGCGGGGCATGGTGTCGCGGGCGTACTGCGCCTCCAGTTCGACGGCATCCGAGATCAGCGTACGCATCTCGTTCTTGAAGTCTTCGGTCCACAGGTGCGGGTTTTCAAGCTTGATCTGGTTGATCACGTCGATGCCGAAGTTCATGTGCATGGACTCGTCGCGCAGGATGTACTGGAACTGCTCGGCCACACCCGTCATCTTGTTGCGCCGGCCCATGGAGAGGATCTGCACGAAGCCGACGTAGAAGAAGATGCCCTCGAACACGACGTAGAAGGCGATCAGTTCACGCAGCAGCTTCTGGTCCGCCTCCGGGGTGCCGGTGCGGAAGTTCGGGTCCGCCAGGTGCTTGGTGAACGGCAGCGCCCACTCCGCCTTGGTGGCCACGGAGGGCACCTCGCGGTACATGTTGAAGATCTCGCCCTCGTCCAGGCCCAGGGATTCCACGCAGTACTGGTAGGCGTGGGTATGCAGCGCCTCCTCGAAGGCCTGGCGCAGCAGGTACTGGCGGCACTCGGGGTTGGTGATGTGGCGGTACACCGCCAGCACCAGGTTGTTCGCCACCAGCGAGTCGGCGGTGGAGAAGAAGCCCAGGTTGCGCTTGACGATGGTGCGCTCGTCCTCGGTCAGACCATTCGGGTCCTTCCACAGGGCGATGTCCGCGTTCATGTTGATTTCCTGCGGCATCCAGTGGTTGGCGCAGCCGTCCAGGTACTTCTGCCAGGCCCACTTGTACTTGAAGGGCACGAGCTGGTTGAGGTCCGCGTGGCAGTTGATGATCTTCTTGTCATCCACGCGGATGCGCTCGGCACCCATCTCGATGTCTTCCAGACCGGTGCCGGTCAGGGCGTCTTCGTTCGGCTCGGCCAGCGGCTGGCCGGCGTTTTCCGGGTCCGGCGAGACGCTGGGTGCGGCGCCGGCGGTGCTCATCAGGGCTTCGTTCTCCTGAAAGCCCATGCCGGGGCGGACGGCGGGTTCTTTCTGGCCTTCGCCTTTGATGGCTGCGATCGGATCGTCCCAGGAAAGCATAGTGTCCCCTCTTCTTTTCGGTGGCGGCCCGGCGCGGCGGCCGGGCCTTTTGTTCAGTGACTTGTGATCGGTGCTTGGTGCGTATTCGGTGCCCGTGGGCGGGGCTGCCTTACTGGCAGGCCTCGCAGTCCGGGTCGAGGATGGAGCAGGCCTTGGGCGCCTCGGGCTCGGCCGCCTGCTGGCCGCCGGAGACGGCGTTCAGCTTGTTGGCGCGCGAGGAGTCGGCCACGGTGCTCTTTTCCACGTGGGTGGCGCCCATGGAGCGCAGGTAGTAGGTCGTCTTCAGCCCGCGCACCCAGGCCAGCTTGTACAGGGCGTCCAGCTTGGGCCCGGAGGGCTCGGCCATGTAGAGGTTCAGGCTCTGCGCCTGGTCGATCCACTTCTGACGGCGCGAGGCGGCCTCGACCAGCCAGCGGGTGTCCAGCTCGAACGCGGTGGCGTACAGGGCCTTGATGTCCTCCGGCACGCGGTCCAGCGGCTGCACGGAGCCGTCGTAGTACTTGAGGTCGTTGACCATCACCTCGTCCCACAGCTCGCGGTCTTTCAGGTCGCGCACCAGGTACGGGTTGATCACGGTGAACTCGCCGGACAGGTTCGATTTGACGAACAGGTTCTGGTAGGTCGGCTCGATCGACTGGCTGACCCCGCAGATGTTGGAGATGGTCGCGGTCGGCGCGATCGCCATGGTGTTGGAGTTGCGCATGCCGACCTTCTTCACCCGCTTGCGCAGCTTGTCCCACTCCAGGCGCTGGGTGGTGTCCATCTGCAGGTAGTCGCCGCGGGTCTCGGCCAGCTTGTCGATCGAGTCGATCGGCAGGATGCCCTGGCTCCACAGGCTGCCGGGGAAGCTCTCGTAGCGCCCGCGTTCCTCGGCCAGGTCGGTCGAGGCCTTGATGGCGTAGTAGGAGACCGCCTCCATGGAGGTGTCGGCAAACTCCACCGCCGCCTCGGAGGCATACGGCACGCGCAGCTTGTACAGCGCGTCCTGGAAGCCCATGACGCCCAGCCCGACCGGGCGGTGGCGCAGGTTGGAGCGCCGCGCCTGCGGCACGGAGTAGTAGTTGTAGTCGATCACGTTGTCGAGCATGCGCATGGCGGTGTTTACGGTCTGCTCGAGCTTGGGCAGGTCGAGCTCGCCGGCCTCGTTCACATGCGCGGCCAGGTTGATCGAGCCCAGGTTGCACACCGCGATCTCGTCGTCCGAGGTGTTCAGGGTGATCTCGGTGCACAGGTTCGAGCTGTGGACCACGCCGGTGTGGCTTTGCGGGCTGCGCAGGTTGCACGGGTCCTTGAAGGTCATCCACGGATGGCCGGTCTCGAACAGCATGCCGAGCATCTTCCGCCACAGGTCCACGGCCTTCATGGTCTTGTGCACGCGCAGCTCGCCGCGCGCGGCCTTCTCTTCGTATTCGCAGTAGCGCTTCTCGAACTCGGCGCCGACCAGGTCGTGCAGGTCCGGGGCCTCGTTCGGGGAGAACAGGGTCCAGTCGCCGTCCTCGGCCACGCGCTTCATGAACAGGTCCGGGATCCAGTTGGCGCTGTTCATGTCGTGGGTGCGGCGGCGGTCGTCGCCGGTGTTCTTGCGCAGCTCGATGAACTCCTCGACATCGATGTGCCAGGTCTCGAGGTAGGCGCACACGGCACCCTTGCGCTTGCCGCCCTGGTTCACGGCCACGGCGGTGTCGTTGGCCACCTTCAGGAACGGGACCACGCCCTGCGACTTGCCGTTAGTGCCCTTGATGTGGGCGCCCATGCCGCGCACGCGGGTCCAGTCGTTGCCCAGGCCGCCGGCAAACTTGGACAGCAGCGCGTTGTCGCGGATGGCGCTGTAGATGCCGTCCAGGTCATCCGGGACGCTGGTCAGGTAGCAGCTGGAGAGCTGCGGGCGCAGGGTGCCGGAGTTGAACAGCGTCGGCGTGGAGCTCATGAAGTCGAACGAGCTCAGCAGGTTGTAGAACTCGATCGCGCGCGCCTCGCGGTCGATCTCGTTGATCGCCAGGCCCATCGCCACGCGCATGAAGAACGCCTGCGGCAGCTCGAAGCGGGTGCCGTCAGAATGGATGAAGTAGCGGTCGTACAGGGTCTGCAGGCCCAGGTAGGTGAACTGCAGGTCACGCTCGGGCTTGATCGCCGCGCCCAGCTTGTCGAGGTTGTACCGGGTCAGCTCGCTGTCGACCAGCTCCAGGTCAGCGGCGCGCTTGATGTAGGCGCCGAAGTACTCGGCGTAGCGCTCGGCCAGCTGGGCCTGGGTGGCCTCTTCCGGGCGGCCGTGCACGAAGCTCAGGGCCTCGCGGCGCAGCGCGTCCATCAGCAGGCGCGCGGTAACCTCGGAGTAGTTCGGCTCTTTCTCGATCATCACGCGGGCGGCCATCACCAGCGCGGTGGAGACGTCCTTCTCGGCGACGCCGTCGAACAGGTTGCGACGCGCCTCGGTCAGGATCTTCTCGCCATCGACTTGCTCGATGCCGTCACAGGCCTCGGCGACGACCGCCTGCAGGCGCTCCTCGTCCAGCGGGGCCTGGGTGCCGTCGGCGCGGGTCACGTTCAGGGCCGGGGCAATCTCCTGCTCGTCCAGGCCCTGCTCGGCGGCCTCGGCGGCGCGCTTTTGCGCCTGCTGTTCGCGGTAGATCACATAGGCCCGCGCGACCTTGTGGTGGCCGCCACGCATCAGGGCCAGTTCCACCTGGTCCTGAATATCCTCGATGTGCACCGTCATGCCCTGGGTGCCGGCGCGACGGAACAGGCTGTCCACCACCTGCCCGGCGACCTCCTTGGAGATGTCGTGGATGCGACGGCTGGCCGCGGCATTGCCGCCCTCCACCGCGAGGAAGGCCTTGGTGACCGCGACCTCGATCTTCGAGGCGTCGAAGCCGGTGACCTTGCCATTGCGGCGGATCACCTGGTGCTGGCCCGGGCTGGTGGCCAGGACCTCGGCCGACGGCTCGGCTTGCGGCGGGTACTGGATGCCCTCTTGGGCTTCGGCGGTCTGGGTGTCGCTGTACATGGTGGCGGCCTCACGCGTAACTGTGGGTAATGGACGTGAAGTACTATAGATCGGGGATCCGGAAGTGCATAGACACAATATCTTGTGCCTCCCACCCGAATAACCCCGCGGACAACCCGTGGGCAAGCTGTGGATAAAAACGCCAACCCGGCACTCTGTCGCCATTCTTTGCGCGTTCGCCCGGTGGTGGATAAATCGGCCTTGTTGTGATCGTTCGGGCCAATCATCAGCAAACTCGAACATGAAAATGTTTTATGGCCCGCGATTACCGAATCGGTATCCGTCGATGGGTCTTCTCAAGGCCGACTCCGGGTGGACCCTCGCGCGGGGTGGCGGTGTTGGACAAAGCCCCGCCGGGTACCAATAATCCCCGCCTTATCGAACCAGATTCCGCGCGGCCGGGACGACCGGCCGCGCCAGCCGTATTCATCGAATCGACAGGGAGTACCGCATGAGCGACGCCAAGGACCCATCCGACAAGAAGAGCAAGAAGGCCGAGAAGAAGGACGCGCCCAAGGCCGCCGTTGCCACCGGGGCCGTTCAGGCGGCCGCGGGTGCCGTATCGCTCTCCAGTGGCGGCGAGACCGCGCCCAAGACAAAGAAGGGCGGCGAGAAGCAGCCGCGCCACTGCCCGCTGCTGATCCTGGGCTCCGGCCCCGCCGGCTGGACCGCGGCCGTCTACGCCGCGCGCGCCAACCTGAACCCGGTCGTGATCACGGGCCTGGAGCAAGGCGGCCAGCTGATGACCACCACCGACGTGGACAACTGGCCGGGCGACAACGACGGCGTGCAGGGTCCGGAGCTCATGCAGCGCATGCAAAAGCATGCAGAACGCTTTGATACGGAAGTGATCTTTGATCACATCCACACGGTGCACCTGAAGGACAAGCCCTATCGCCTGGTCGGCGATTCCGGCGAGTACACCTGCGATGCGCTGATCATCTGCACCGGCGCCTCCGCACAGTATCTGGGGCTGGAGTCCGAGACCACCTTTGCCGGCAAGGGTGTCTCCGCCTGCGCCACCTGCGACGGCTTCTTCTACCGCAACCAGAAGGTCGCGGTGATCGGCGGCGGCAACACCGCGGTCGAAGAGGCGCTGTACCTGTCCAACATCGCCTCCGAGGTCGTGCTGGTGCACCGCCGCGATGCGCTGCGGGCAGAGAAGATCCTGCAGGACAAGCTGTTCGAGAAGGAAAAGAACGGCAACGTCACCATCGAGTGGAACCACACCCTGGACGAGATCCTCGGCGACGACTCCGGCGTGACCGGCATGCGCATCAAGCACGCGCAAAGCGGCGATACGAAGGACGTCGAGCTGATGGGCGTGTTCATCGCGATCGGCCACAAGCCGAACACCGACATCTTCAAGGGCCAGCTGGACATGGAAGGCGGCTACATCAAGGTGCAAAGCGGCCTGGAAGGCAACGCCACCGCAACCTCCGTACCGGGCGTGTTCGCCGCCGGCGACGTGATGGACCATGTCTACCGCCAGGCGGTCACCTCCGCCGGCACCGGCTGCATGGCCGCACTGGACGCGGAGAAGTACCTCGAAGAGAACGGCTGAGTCGTGAGCGCCGAGGGCGACACCCAGGCAACCCCGCCGGAAGAACACGCCGAGCGCATCGAGCTGCGCGACGGCCTGGCCGACGTGGACCCGGCCGCCTGGGACGCCCTGACCGGCGGCACCGAGCCGTTCCTGCGTCATGCCTTCCTGGAGGGCCTGGAGCGCCACGGCTGCCTGGGGCGACAGTTCGGCTGGTTCCCGCAGCATGTGCTGATCTTCCGCGAAGACGAGCTGGTCGCGGCCGCGCCCGCCTACGCCAAGACCAACAACTACGGCGAGTTCGTGTTCGACTTCGCCTGGGAGAGCGCGTGGAGCCGCCACGGGCTCAACTACTACCCCAAGCTGGTCGTCTCCGTGCCCTACACCCCGGCCACCGGGCCGCGCCTGCTGGTGCACCCGAAGGCGCCGGACTTTGATCACCTGCGCACCCTGCTCGTGCGCGCCCTGGTCACCCGCGGGCGCGAGCTGAACGCCTCGGGCGTAAACATCCTGTTCCCGAATGCGGACGACCTCGACGTGACCCGCGAGATGGGGCTGGCCGAGCGCATGGGCTGCCAGTACCACTGGAGCAACGCGGACTACGGAAGCTTCGACGACTTCCTGGCCGCGCTCAGCTCGAAAAAGCGCAAGAACATCAAGCGCGAACGCCGCCGCGTCAACGAGGCCGGCATCGAGTTCCGCACGCTGACGGGAGCCACCGGTTCGCCCGAAGACTGGGCGCGCTTCCACCGCTTCTACGTCGACACTTTCGAGAAGCACATGGGCATCCCGACGCTGTCGGAGGCCTTTTTTGTGGAGACGGCGGCGGCGCTGGGCGACCAGGTGGTGCTGTTCGAGGCCCGGCGACCCGGCGAGGCGGGGGACGACGAGACCATCGCCGCGGCCCTTTGCTATCGCAGCCACGACACCTTGTACGGGCGCTTCTGGGGCTGCACCGAGGAGCTGGCCGATCTGCACTTCGAGACCTGCTACTACCAGGGCATCGCGTTCTGCATCCGCGAAGGCCTGGCCCGCTTCGAGCCCGGCGCCCAGGGCGAGCACAAGATCCCGCGCGGTTTCCTGCCCACGCCCACCTACTCCGCCCACATGATCCTGACCGAGGGCTTCGACCAGCCCGTGCGCGACTTTTGCGAACGCGAGGCCCAGCTGATGCGCACCCAGTGCGAACGCCTGCACGAACACTCGCCCTACCGCCACGTCGAACCCGACGATGACCGCCCCTGAACCACCCACTGTAGGAGGCCAGGCCCCTGACCGATGGGGCCTATCCCCGCGCCCAATCGCGCAGAGGGCTGCGCTCCTACGTCCGGCCCAGCCTGTAGGAGGCCAGCCCCCTGGCCGATGGAACCTATCCCCGCGCCCGATCGCGCAGAGGGCTGCGCTCCTACGGCCGAGCCAACCTGTAGGAGGCCAGCCCTCTGGCCGATGGGGCCTATCCCCTCGCCCGATCGCGCAGGGGGCTGCGCTCCTACAACATCCCGCACGCCCGACCCAACCTGTAGGAGGCCAGCCCCCTGGCCGATGGGGCCTATCCCCACGCCCGATCGCGCAGGGGGCTGCGCTCCTACATCACCCCGCACGCCGGACCCAACCGGTAGGAGGCCAGCGCTCTGGCCGATGGAGCGCCACCCCATGACCGGCGGCCCGCAGATCACGCTGCCCTGGCTGGACCCCGAGCACCCGGAGGCGCCGTTCCCCGACCCGGGGCATGCCCTGCGCGACCCGAATGGCCTGCTCGCGGCCGGCGGCGATCTTTCCGTGCCGCGGCTGCTGAACGCCTATCGCTCCGGCGTGTTCCCCTGGTTCGAGGCCGGGCAGCCGATCCTGTGGTGGAGCCCGGACCCGCGCGCGGTGCTGGAACCGGGACACTTCCGGATGCACCGCAGCCTGAAAAAGGCGATCCGCAATCGCGGCTACACGGTCAGCTTCGATCGCGCCTTCGAGGCGGTGATCGAGGCCTGCGCCGGGCCGCGCGAGTACGCCGCGGGCACCTGGATCACCGGGAGCATGCAACAGGCCTACATCGCGATGCACCGCACGGGGCACGCGCATTCGGTGGAGGTCTGGGACGGCCCGCGCCTGATCGGCGGGCTCTATGGCGTCGCCGTGGGTCGGCTGTTCTGCGGCGAATCGATGTTCTCGCGTGAGCGTGATGCCTCCAAGATCGCGCTGGCCTGGCTGTGCCGCCACCTCGTCGCCTGGGGCTGGCCCCTGGTGGACGTGCAGATGGAGACCGAGCACCTGCGCAACCTCGGCGCCATCACCCTCCCCCGGCGCGAGTTCATCGCACGCATCCGCGAGATCGCGCACGCGCCCGAAGTACCCGGGCCCTGGCGGGTCGATCCTGCCCTGAGCCCACTCGACCCTGACTGGAACACCACCCCGTAGCACAAGTGTGGCCCAAGCCCCTTGTGGGAGCGGGCTTGCCCGCGAATGGCTTTTACCCAGTTCCGACGCGGGCAGAGGCTCCGCGGGCAAGCCCGCTCCCACAGGCCACTGCCACAGCCCCCGCCCCCGTCACTGCGAGGAGGCGCAGCCGACGTGGCAGTCGGTTGGGGGTATCCCGGCGCCGAGGACTGCATTGGGCGATTGCTTCGCGATGCTCGCAATGACGGGATGTTGGATGGCCGGGGAACCGTATGCGCGTCACTGCGAGGCGCCGCAGGGGCCGGGGCAGCCTCCGAAACCGGGCACGTCACCCGGCGCGCCCTTGGCCCCCGTTGGGGGTGCTTTATACTCCCGGCCATTGGGGAACCGAACGGGAGATTTGGGGTGTGCAAGGCATATCAGGGGGACTGGCGGGCCATGGCGCTCAATGGGCTGCGCGCGGGCCTGCTGCTGGCGCTGGCCGCAATCACGGCGGGCTGTGCGACGCTGGCGCCATCGCCGCCGTCGGATCAGAGCAATATCTGCGAGATCTTCCGCGAGCAGCCGCGCTGGTACGACTACGCCCGCGACTCCGAACGCGAATGGGGCACGCCCATCGCCACGCAGATGTCGTTCATCCAGCAGGAGTCCTCGTTCCGCAGCCATGTGCGCCCGGATCGCGAACGCCTGCTCGGTGTCATCCCGTGGCGCCGGCCCTCCTCTGCCTACGGCTATGCCCAGGCGCAGGACCCGGTCTGGGGCGAATACCGCGAGGATGCCGGCAGCCGGATGGCACGGCGCACGCACATGAAGCACGCGACCGACTTTATCGGCTGGTACAACGCACGCACCCAGCGCATCACCGGGGTCTCATTGAACAACCCCGAGCACCTCTACCTCGCCTATCACGAGGGCCAGGGCGGCTATAACCGCGGCAGTTACCGCAGTAAACCGCAGGTCCAGGCGGCCGCGCGCCAGGTCGCCCAGCGCGCCAACCGCTACGACTCCCAGTTGCAAAGCTGCGAGTCCGAGTTCCGCTGCCGCCGCTTCTACCAGTTCGGGCCGTTCTGCCGGCAGTAGCCATAGCCGAACGGAACGCGCTCAACCCCCGTCATCGCGAGCCGAGCGAAGCGATCTCCCAACGCAGGCACCAACGTTGGGGCAGACCCGACAGACTGCCGCGTCGGCTGCGCCTCCTCGCAGTGACGGGGGTGGGCAAGCCCGGCGCGTCCACACAGCCCGTCATCGCGAGCCGAGCGAAGCGATCTCCCAACGCAGGCACCAACGTTGGGGCTGACTCGGCAGGCTGCCGCGTCGGCTGCGCCTCCTCGCAGTGACGGGGGTGGGTAAGCCCGGCGCGTCCACACAGCCGGCATCGCGAGCCGAGCGAAGCGATCTCCCAACGCAGGCACCGATGCTGGGGCAGACCCGACAGGCTGCCGCGTCGGCTGCGCCTCCTCGCAGTGACGGGGGTGGGCAAGCCCGGCGCGTCCACACAGCCGTCATCGCGAGCCGAGCGAAGCGATCTCCCAACGCAGGCACCGACGTTGGGGCTGACTCGGCAGACTGCCGCGTCGGCTGCGCCTCCTCGCAGTGACGGGGGATCGCGGACGACGCGATGGTGGTACTTGAGGGAACCTCGGCCCCTGTGTTCCAGTCTTCCGGGACACCCCCCTTTAGCCGATACAAGGACGCACCATGAGCGACAATCCCACCGCAGGCTTTCGCTTGAACCACACCATGCTGCGCGTGAAGGATCCGCAGAAGGCGCTGGACTTCTACCAGCGGGTGTTCGGCATGCAGCTGGTCAAGACGCTGGACTTCCCGGAGTTCGAGTTCACGCTCTACTTCCTGGCGCAAATCGGCGAGGACGAGCCGCACCCGCCCAAGGATGGCGGGGAGGCCACCCGCTGGATGTTCAGCCAGCGCGGCATCCTGGAGCTGACCTACAACTACGGCACCGAAAAGGACGCCGACTTCCACTACCACGACGGCAACGAGGAGCCGCAGGGCTTCGGCCACATCTGCTTCTCGGTACCCGACCTGGACGCGGCCGTGCACTGGTTCGACGAGAACGATGTCGAGTTCGTGAAGCGCCCGGACGAAGGCGGGCTGAAGGACATCGCCTTCGTGAAGGACGTGGACGGCTACTGGATCGAGATCCTGGAGCCGGCGCGACTGACCGGGCTGGGGAAGTAGCAGACCCCAAGCCCTCGTAATGCCCGCGTTTGTTCGCGGGCAAGAGTTTTATTGCATATGCGCAGACGTATTTCGTTTCGCAATTCGTGTATGATGCGCGCTGAGTAGATTCATCCGATTTTCGCCGGGCCTTGTTCCGGCCCGCCCGAGTACCCCCTGAAATGTCCGAATCCCCCTCCTTCGCCGAACTCGGCCTTTCCGAGTCGTTGGCCCGTGCCCTGTTGCAACTGGGCTTTACCACCCCGACCCCGGTCCAGGCCGCGTGTATCCCGGCCCTGCTGGCCGGCGACGACGTGCTGGGCGAGGCCCAGACCGGCACCGGCAAGACCGGCGCCTTCGGCCTGCCGCTGATCGACTCGATCGATCCCGCGCAGCGTCGCGTGCAGGCGCTGATCCTGGCGCCGACCCGCGAGCTGGCCGGCCAGGTCGCCACCGCCCTGGAGGGCTTCGCAGCCAGTATCGACGGGCTCGAGATCCTGCCGGTCTACGGCGGACAGCCCATGGGCGTGCAGATCCGCGCCCTGCGCGATGGTGCGCAGGTCGTGGTCGGAACGCCCGGCCGCGTGGTCGACCACATCAAGCGCGGCACGCTGACACTGGATGCGCTGAGCATGGTGGTGCTGGACGAGGCGGACGAGATGCTGCGCATGGGCTTTGTCGAGGAGATCGAATGGATCCTCGAACAGACCCCGGCCGAACGCCAGACCACGCTGTTCTCCGCGACCATGCCGGCGCCGATTCGCCGCATCGCGCACCGCCACATGCGCGAGCCGCAGGAGATCCGCATTGGCGCGGGCAACGAGGCCGGCACCGACATCGATCAGAGCTACTGCCTGGTGGACCAGCGCCACAAGACCGAGGCCCTGGGCCGGATGATCGAGGTGGAGCCGGAACTGGACGCGGCGATCGTATTCGCCCGTACCAAGGCCGCCACCGCCGAGATCGCCGAGGCCCTGAACGCACAGGGCGTGCAGTCCTCCCCGCTCAATGGCGACATGGAACAGGGCGAACGCGAGCGCGTGGTCGCCGACCTGCGCGATGGTCATCTGGACGTGATCGTGGCCACCGACGTGGCCGCCCGCGGCATCGACGTCCCGCGCATCACCCATGTCTTCAACTACGACGCCCCGGGCGATGCCGAGGTGTACGTGCACCGCATCGGCCGTACCGGCCGCGCCGGGCGCAAGGGCCGCGCGATCCTGTTCCTGGAGCCGCGCAAGCGGCGCATGCTACGCGATATCGAACGCCTGACCGGCAAGCCCGTGCGCGAGCAGAAGGTCCCGGATCGCGCCGCCGTGATCGCCCGCCGCGAGGAGCGCCTGGCCGAGCGTCTGCAGGCCGAGCTGGCCGGCGAAGCGTCGCCGCAGCTCGACGCCCTGCTGGACCGGCTGCTGGCCAACGGCCAGATGGGCGAACGCGATCTCGCCCGCGCCCTGCTCGCCCTGGCGACCCAGGGCACGCCGCTGGATGGCACGCCCAACGCGCACGATCCCGTGACGGCGGCCGCCAGCCGCCCCGAACGCGACAGTCATCGTGCGGATCGCAACCGTGACCGCGCCCCCCGCCCCAGCCGCGGCAAGGACCGCGGGCCGGAAGCGGACATGGTGCGCTACTACATGCCGGTCGGGCGTAACCACGGCATCGCCCCCGGCGCCATTGTCGGGGCGCTGGCCAACGAGGGTGGCCTGAACGGCCGCGACATCGGCCGGATCGGCCTGCAGGACGACCACAGCCATGTGGACCTGCCGGCCGCGCTGGACGAGGCCGCGGTGCGCCGCCTGGGCAATATCCATATCGCCAACCGTCGCCTGGAAATGGCGCGCTCTGTCCCGACTCGCGACTCGCGTGCGACCGAGCGCCACGCCCCGGCTGCGCGCAAGCCCCACGGCCCCGGCAAGCCGGCCGCCAAGCGGCGTGGCCCGGCCCCGGCCAACGGCAAGCGCCCGGCCTATGCGGCCGCCGGAAAGCCGCGCAAGGCGCCGGGCCGCAAGGCCAACGCCAGCCGCGGTGACGGCACCCTGTCGGTCAAGCGCCGCTCGGCCTGATCCCCGCCAGGACCCGTGCGCCGGTCAACAACGGCCGGCGCACGGTTACGTCAACTCAATAGCGCATCCACGATGTCGGCCAGGCGATCCGCCAGGCCGGCACCGCGGTGTTGTGCCCGCTGTTCGTCGCCGTCCTGATACTTGCCGGTGCGCACCAGACAGGCGGTCAGACCCGCGGCGCGTGCGCCGTCCACATCCCCCGACACATCGTCGCCCACCATCAGCACCTGCTCCGGTGGCAGATCCAGATCCGCAATCGCCGCATGGAACAGCCGGGCATCCGGCTTGCCGAAGTTCTCGGCCTTCAGATCGGCGGCGTACTCCAGCGCACGCACGAACGGGCCGATATCCAGCGACAGGCCATCCGCCTCGCGAAAATAGCGGTTGGTCCCCATCACCCACAGCGGTGCGCCCTCCATCAACACCCGAAACGCGCGGTTGAGCACGGCGTAGTCGAACGCGGCGCCCATATCCCCCAGCACAACCACATCCGGATCGCCCGTGGGCACGCCCTCGAACTCGGGTTCCAGCGCCGGGTGCACCAGCAGCAGCGGGCTGCGGGACTCGGACTCGAGCCGCGCGTGGCTCGCGCGTGGTGTTGGTGATCAGACGGATCGGGAGCCCGGCGGCCTGTGCCCGCTGCACGGCCTCGATGGCGCCCGGGAGGGCCTCGCCGCCCACGTACAGCACACCGGAGAGGTCCAGCAACAGCGCGCGAACCTGCTCCATTCCCTCCGGCATAGAGTTAAGCATGAGTATCCCCCTTGCCGCGGCACTTCACGCGGTATCCGGCCGGGACCCATGGGTCCCGACTCGGGGCACGGGTGTGCCCTTTACCCGATTCAACGCCGAATCAGGCGATGAAGCAACTCGAACTTGCCATTGGTGTGTTCGGTCCGCCCGGCGTCGTTGCGCCACTCCCAGCGATTGTCCGGGAACAACGCCCGCATGTCCGCCATCTCGCAGTGAAACGGCGGCCCGCCCTCGCGCCCGGTCTGCATGAAGCACGCGAACAGCTCGCCGTCCGGACGCAGCCAGGCATGCAGCTGCTGCTCGTAGGCGGGCCACTGCTCGGGCGGGATCGCGCACAGGGAGGTCTGCTCGTAGACGCCATCCACCGGCGTCTCCGGCTGCCATGCCAGCATGTCGGCCTGGACGACCTCCGCCTCCAGCCCCTCCCGCTCCAGCTGTTCGCGCAGATGCCGCACTGGCGTGGGCGCCACATCCAGACCGATCGGGTAATATCCGTGGCGGGCCAGGGCCGGGACCTCGTGTCCGAAACCGCAGCCCGGCACCACGATCCGTGCGCCTTTCGCCAGATCGGTGATCGCCAGCCACGCTTCCAGCGACGGGCTGGGGCCACCGCGATCCCAGCGCGTGGAGCCCTCCTGATAGCGGGACTCCCAGTCGGCCTCCGCATCCAGGGCGGCGTTAACGGTCGACGACTCTTCGGAATTTTGCATCTCTCTCCTTCCCTGCGGACGATGGAACCAGTAATGAACGGACCCTACCAAACTGGAAACGACTCAATGGAGGCCGCAATGGACCGCAACGACCTGCCCTACCGCATCCACCGCCAGGAACTCGGGCCGATGGAGAACTTCGTCTACCTGATCGAGGACATGGCGAGCCGCCGCGCGGCGGTGGTGGACCCGGCCTGGGAGCCGGACGCGATCCTCAACCAGGCGCGCGAGCAGGACGTGACCATCTCCGACATCCTGCTGACCCACAGCCACCACGACCACATCAACGGCGTCGAGGCGATCCTGGAGCAGTACCCCAATGCCCGACTGCATATCCTCAAGCCCGAGGCCGAGTTCTGGGGCAAGGAGCTGGAGCGCCCTGAACTCCACCACGGCGGCGACACGATGAAGCTGGGCGATACCGAAATCCGCTTCCTGCACACGCCCGGCCACACCCCCGGCTCCGCCTGCTTCCACATGCCGGCCGGCGACGACCTGATTACCGGTGACACGCTGTTTGTGTTCGGCTGCGGCCGCTGCGACCTGTCCGGGGGCGACCCCGAGCAGATGTTCCATACGCTGAACGGGCTGCGCGAGGGGCTCCCGGCGCATACCTGCATCCACCCGGGCCACAACTATGCGGAGAAGGCCGAATCCACCCTGGCGGAACAGGACGAGGGCAACCCGTTTCTGCACTTCCACGACCAGGACGAATTCGTCCACTACCGCATGCACGAACACGACCGGGTGCGCTCCACGCCCTACCATCCCATCCCGCGCGACTGAGGCAAATCGCTCATGGCGCTTGCATCCCTCGGGACCAATCGCGATAATGCGCGCCTTCAGTCGATGCGCCCGTAGCTCAGCTGGATAGAGTACCTGGCTACGAACCAGGTGGTCGGAGGTTCGAATCCTTCCGGGCGCGCCATATTCCAGAGAAAGGGCCCCCACATCGGGTGGCCCTTTTTCATTTGTCCGATCTCAAAGGACTCGAACCTCCGATAAATTCGTTGGTTCGATCCCGAGCGCAGCGAGGAACGTGTCGGACACGGGCCGACACCCGAAAGGGCCAGGCGCGCAGCGCCGCCGCTATCCTTCCGGGCGCGCCATATTTCAGAGAGAGGGCATCCAGATCCGGGTGCCCTTTTTCATTTGCAGGAAGCCCCAAGAAACCGAACCGCCGGATGAACGCGGCGGCCCGGCCGACCAAGCAAACAGCCCCTCATGTACCAGACCACTGCCCCCGCTCCCGACTCCATCCCCGGCCTCCGTCCCTGCTGGATGGATGCGCTGATCACACCAAAGGCCTCTACCCGCCTGCGGCACGTCGCCCTGGGCCTGGTGCTGGCGATCGCCCTGCTGGCCGCGGAGCTTGAAGCCGCGGCGGCGGGCTGGATCCTGCTCGGCCTGCTGGGCTCAGTCGCGGTGCTGGCCCTCTCGGTCGATCCGCGCTGGCTCTACCGCATGGCCTATCCGGGCGTGGTCGTACTGGCGGTGGCCGTCGCCGTACCCACCGCCTATGCCGCCTACATCCTGGGTTTGGCCGGGGCCGTCGCACCGGCGACCGTGTTCGCCTTGATCGCCCTGGCGGCCACACTGTTAGGCCCCGAGGAAGGCAGCCGCTGGCTGGAGCGCCGCAGCCGCGAAGAGGACCGCCTGCGCCGCACCTGATCAGCACGGGCACCTTTCCCGCCCCGCCAGGCCAGGCCAGGCCAGGCCAGGCCAGCCAGCAGCCAGTCACGTGACGAGCTCCCCTGGAACCATCTGGCACGGTTCAAAGCACCGAAATTGGCGGGTCGATCTCCGGACGCCCCTGGAGCTGGAGCTGGAGCTGAAGATCCCCTGGCGAACGCGTAGCCGAAACCGCAAGCACAAAAAAGCCGGACACCCCGTCAAGGGGATGCCCGGCGCAATCGAACAGCCGAGGCGGGCTAGCCCCAGATGTCGTAGGTGATGCCCTTGTACCAACCTCGGGTGTATTCGGCTTCCCGCTTCCTGAAATCCGCGCTCTCGCCGGAGGGACTCACGCCCCCTGAACCGTCCACACCCGCCTGAGCTCCATCCTTGTATTGATACACAGCCGCAACACTGACCCCATGATCGGGCGTGATCAGGCTGTAGCAGGTGTTGGCGGACGAGGGATCGAAGGGCTCCTGATCCATCAGTTCGCGCACGATCGCCGCGGCGACGATCTTGCCCTGGTTGTTGGCCGAATGACCGGACTTCGGCATGGCACCGGCCACGCTCGAATCCCCCAGTACGTAGATGTTGCCGTCCATCTCCGACTTGAAGGTGCGCTGATCCACCGGGACCCAGCCCTCGTCATTGGTCAGGCCGACATCGTGGGCAATCTTCGCCGCATGCTGATGCGGTATGAAGTTCATCACGTCGGCCTTCACCCGCTCGAAGCCCTCTTCGGTGATCGCCATCTTCTCGCCAACGTCGATCTCCTGGACGTTGCCACCGTCGGACGCACCACGCCACTCGATCATGTCGCCGTAGTGCTCTTCCCAGCCTTCCTCGAACAGGCCCTGCTTGGAGAAGTTGTCCTTGGCGTCGAGCACGATGATCTTGGATTTGGGCTTTTCCTGTTTGAAGTAATGTGCGATCAGCGAGACACGTTCGTACGGCCCCGGCGGGCAGCGGAACGGGTTTGGTGGGGCGACCATCACGAACACGCCGCCATCCGGCATGTCGGTCAGTTGCGAACGCAAGATGCGGGTCTGCTCCCCGGCCTTCCAGGCGTGCGGGATCGCCTCGGCGTCGTCTTCGGAAATCCCTTCGACCGCGTCATAGCGAAAGTCGATACCCGGCGACATCACCAGCTTGTCGTACTTGACCTCGTCGCCTCCGGCCAGATGGACGCGACGCTTGTCCGCATCCACAGCCGTCACCGAGTCCGCGACGACCTTGATCCCGTGCCGGTCACGCAGGGCGTCGTACGTCTGGGCGATATTGTCCATGTCCTCGAACCCCGCGATCACCCAGTTACTGCCGTAACAGGTGTGGTAGGTCGAATTGGGCTCGATAAGGGTCACGTCCAGCCCCGGAGAAAACGTCTTCAGGTACTTGGCGGCCGTAGCCCCACCCGAACCGCCGCCGACCACGACGATACGTGCGCCATTGGAATAACCACCGGCGATCGCGCCACTGACCCCTGTGACGGAAGCCAGACTCGTAATGCCGAACGCCTGCAAGAAGCGGCGTCGATTGAACTGTTGCATGATGGACCCCCTGTTCAGAATCGGGCGAAGTACGACGCCATGGCGTCGATTTCTTCGTCGGTGTAACCCTTGGCGTGACGATCCATGATCGTCGCGTCACGATCGCCATCACGGAATGCCCGCATCTGATTGGCAATCAACTCCGGTGACAGACGAGCGAGATCCGGTACGCCTTCTTCGGCACCCGCGGCGTTGTGACATGCCTTGCACGACGCCGCCATTAGCTGCCCTCGAGTCACTTCGTCGTTATCCGCCAGCACAGTGCCGGGCACCGCGGCGGCCATCAGCAGCGAGGCCGCAAACCCCGCCATGTATGTACGCGTCATCATTGAACAAACTCCTCCACTTGATGTGAATAGCCACTTTGTCGGCCGCCTTCTGGGGCTGCCTTCCTCCTCGATCCCGGTGTTGGCCCCGGGTTGAATGGTCTGACATTCCTTATCCGGCCTCTGTCCCTGCACTCACAGGGACCGGACATTCCCTGAACACCCCGCCAAAAAAGGGTCGGGCATGCATACCCGACCCAAGCGACGGAGAACAATCATGTTGCCGGTTCGCAGCGGAACCGCCGGCATCCTGGCCGGACAACATGCTTCCTTCCGACAGCCGGCTTGTCCGCAAAACTCAAGCCGGCCACTGACCCTTGTTTCCGCACGAACGCTGCACGCCCCTCTCCAGGAGGGAGGGTGCCACCAACGCTTCAATGGCAGGGGGTCCATTCGCGGTGATGAATTCGCGGGCCAAGGGTCTCGGCCTTGTCCTTGGGGCCGACAGCAAACTTCACGCCAGCTTAATAAACAACTCTTAATCCGTGAGTTACAGGTTATGTGGAAGCGGACAGGCGTTGCAGATCGCATCGTTGTTGCAACGCTTTTGCAACAGCACTCCCAAACGTTCGAATATATACATCCATTACTTCTTCAGAATGAAAGACGATGTTTCCGCGGGAGATTGTCATATGAACAGGCAGATATCGGAGTCCCCGGCGAACTCAAAAAAAGCCGCCGCACCCGCGTATTCCAGTCCGTCGATGAACTCGTCGGTGTCCATGTCGAAGAGGTCTACGGTCATCTGGCACGCGATCATGCGCACGTCGGCCTCCAGACACATCTCGCGCAGGTCCTCGAGATCGGAGACCCCCTTCGCGGCCATCTTCTTTTTCATCATGGTCGTCATCATGCGCTGCATGCCCGGCAGCCCCTGGAGCATCACCGGCATGGGCATGGGCATCGGCATCCCCGGGTTGCCCAGCGACGTGACCTGCAGGTCCATCTTCTTGCGCAGCAGCTGCAGCCCGTAAAAGGTGAAGAACACTTCCACTTCATAGCCGAGCGCGGCCGCCGTCGAGGCCAGGATGAACGGGGGATAACCCCAGTCCAGACTGCCCTTGGTGGCGATAATCGCCAGCTTCTTCTGTTCGCTCATAAGAGACTTCCTTCGATTTCGTAAAAAGCAGACCCTCGCCTACATGGGTCCTCGGTTGCCCCCGTCCGCTTTCGCGCGGCGCGTTCGATTCCAGTCGCGGATCATGGTGCAGCCCACGCACAAGCCGAGGGCCGCCAGCGTGCCCCAGATGGATATGGGGACCATCACCATCGCCAGTACAAAAAGAACCCAGGCCATCACGGTCATTGTTTTCTCCTCGGCTCCCTGGAAGCCGGTCGGTCAGTGGGGCATCCAGGGCCCCGGGGGCCCGCCACCCTGAAACGGGTTGAACATGTTCATCGTGCCCATCGGTCCGCCCACGTTTCGGTTCAGGTTCCACATGTCCCGCTGCATGCCGGACGTGGAGGCGGCCATCAGCTCGGTATCGCGCGTCATCGAGGCAATGCTGAGCTGCATCGCCGCGGTGTCCTCGCTGATGGTCCCGACATGGCTGTCCACCCGTTCCATGCTGGCGGCGATCTGCTGCATTCGTTCGTCTACATCCGACATGTGCCCCGCGATCACGGAGAGATCGCGATCGACCACACGCGTCATCTTGCTAATCTCCTCGGTCAGCCGGCTGACGTCGTTGGTGAGACTGGTGATCAGCCAGAACCCGTAAATCGCCAGGATGATGAAGGCCGTCAGGGCCGAGTACACGACAAGCTCCAGTCGTCGGGCCCTCAGATAGGCCTCATCCGCCTCCTCCGCAATACGTTCGTACTCCGGCGGATCAACGCCGGGCCCATGGGACGTTCTCGCATAGGGGTCCTCAGTCGCCATCAGAACTCACCCCGTGCGGCGCGATCGATGATGGTCTCGAGCGACTCTTGGACAAACAGCGCCTGTTCGTAGAGTTCTTCCGGCAACGGCCGGCCACCGTGGATCATCGGATCGAGGTTCAGCGTCATCAGCCAGAGCTGGCCCTCTTCGTCTTCCTGGAGCACGATGCGGCAGGGGAGATAGGCCGCCATGGCCTGGCTGTGCCGCACCATCTGCGCGGCGATTCTCGCGTCGCAGAACATGTAGATCTTCAGGAACGGGAAGTCTTCACCAGTAACGTTACGCACCTCCTCGCTCATCGGCATTTCGCCAACGTTGGCAATATTCAGTTCGTTGGCGACCATCCTCAGCGTGTCTTCCACCTCGCCAACGTCCAGGCCTTCTTCGACCTTTCTCTTGTATACCGTGGCCTCGGCCATATCGCCGGTTTCCAGCACCGTGCGCGCCATGCGCGCGTAGACCGTCGTGGCCTGTGAATCGAGGGCCCGAGCGCCCCCGGCGTAGGGTTGAAGAACGTAGATCGCATAGCCGACAGCGATCACGGCCAGCAGGCCGATAATGGCCAGTACATTCCAGATCACTCGCATGCCTCTATCCTCCTTTGGTGCCTTGTCAGGCTTGTTGTGAGAGCGGCGCGTCTTGTTGTTCGTATTCGCGGTCTCGCTTGCACTGTTGGTCGTCCGGCTCTACTTCCGGCGCCGCCGCCCGGGCTTGCCGAATAACGCGATCGCCAGGGCCTCCAGTTCCCGTGAAGCCTTGCCACGGGGTTCCAATTCGCGCACGGACAGTCCTTCGCTGAACGAACGACGAAACGCCATGCGTTGTTTCAATCGGGGAGCGAGTCGTTTCACGCCCGGGATCTGCCCCAGTGCGTCAAAGGTCTCGTCGGTTTCACGGACCGCCTGGTGCGTATCCGCTCGGTTAATGAACACCAGGATTTGCGGACGTCCGTCCGTCTGGTGTGACTCCTGTACCCGGCGCACGAAACGCTGGGTGGACCAGACATCGGCCTGACTCGGGGGGACGGGGATCAACAAGCGATCCGCACTCTCCAAAGCCTCGAACAAGGACCCCATGTCGGATGCACCCACATCGACGAGGATCTCCTGCCAAGCCTGCTGACCCTGTTCCGCAACCGCCTTGAGCGAAGTTGCATGCTCCAGCGCAGGTATGTAGCCCTCTTCCTCGCGAACCTCCAGGACATCGGTAAGGGTCCCCTGGGGATCCAGATCAACCGTGCATACCGAGCGCCCCTGCTCGAGCAGCCAGAGTGCGAGATTGAAGGTAACGGTGCTCTTGCCCGTACCGCCTTTCAGATTGGCTACGACGGTGCGCATGCATACTCCCGCGGTTCAGCGTGTTGCCTGGGGAAAAATGGGCCCGCCCCTGGTGGACGGGCCCCACGGATGACCGGCAACCTCAGTTGCGGTCACCCTCGCCCTGCGGCATCTGCTGCTGCGGCATTTGCTGCGGCATCTGCTGCTGCATCGGGCCGCCATAGCCCGGGCCCCAGCCGTAGCCAGGATGGCCGTAGTAACCCGGGCCATAACCATGCCCGTGACCATAGCCATGACCGCGGCCGTGACCGTGACCATAGCCATGGCCGTGACCGCGACCGCGGGCGGAGAAGTCAAAGTCGCCCATCATGTCGCTCATCATGTCGCCCATGCCCCAGCCACGGCCGTAGCCCGGGCCGCCGAAGAACGGCGTGCCGTAACCCGGGCCGTAGTGCCCCGGGCCGAAATGCCCAGGACCAGGACCATAGCCGTAACCCGGGCCATAACCGGGCCCGCCCCACTGGGCAGATGCCATCATCGGAACGGCCAGGCCGCCCATGGAAACCGCAAGAACGGCTGCTTTAATGAAAGTCTTCATGGTGTTCCCTCCATTTGGAGTGTGTTGCCCTCGATATTCGTGACGCCGGGACGAAGAGGGCGGTCCCGCACCGGCGCTTTACTTATGCCCTCAGGGTGTGAACGGAAACCCGCCCATACCCCACGGCATCATCCAGGGGAATGGCCCACCAGCTGGGCCTCCCCATCCACCGGGCCCGAAAGGTCCGGGGTACGCCCCGTAAGGGCCCGGATACCCGGAATACGGACCTCCATGTCCGTGGTAACCCCATTGGGGTTGACCGGGGTGAGTCCGTGGTGCCAGCACGTCGGCACGCTCCCGAGTTCTGGTGGGGTCGTAGTCCGGGTCCGGGAACTGCAACCTGGGCTGCGCCGCCTCCGCGGCTGGGAACTCCGGCGCCGGCGCCACGCCGGCCCAGGGGTTCACACGCTCGCGCGCCTCGACACTGGCACCGGAGACCCCCCAGGCCAGAACGACGGCCACGAGCAGCCCGAGGACAGGCTTGCCCCTTCCGGCTGCCAGCCCGCGAGCGCATGAACCGATGTGCACGGCGTTCACCATCGGTCGCTCAGTAGCCGCCCTGCTCTTCCATAGCCTCGCGGCGCTCGCGCATGGCCTCCATGCGTTTTTCGCGCTGGCGTTCCATCTCTTCCATGTACGCCTCGCGGCCCTTTTCCATGGCTTTCATTCGGGCTTCGTGCATGGCCTGCATCTCTTCCATGTACTCCTGGCGCTCGGCGTGCTGCTTCTTGATGCGCTCGCGCATTTCTTCCGGCATGTCCTCGGGCAGGTCATCCGGATCGAACTCGGGCATGGAGCCATATCCCGGCCCGTGCATCGGGCCCGGCATGCCGTATTGCGGCTGCGGGCCGTAGCCGTGTCCGTAGCCGTGTCCGTATCCCGGCCCGTAGCCCGGATAGCCCTGGCCGTAGCCGTGGCCATAACCCTGTCCATGACCCTGGCCGTAGCCGCGGCCATAGCCGTGACCATGACTGCGACCGGACATGCCGAAGCCCATGTCGCCGGAGAACTGCCGCTGCTGCATCATCCCGCCGCCGGGATGACCGCCCCAGCCGTGTCCGCCCTGAGGCCCGTGGCCATAGGGACCCATGGGTGCGCCCTGCTGGGCCATCTGGCCACTGGCGCCGTCCTGGTCATTGGCATAGTCGTCGGCCTGGGCCGCACCCAACGCCAGGGCCGTGGCCATGGCGAGTCCGGTCAGCCCCGTGATCAACGGTTTTTCAAATGTTTTCTTCATTGCGTACCTCCAGATTGAATAGAGAATCGAGATCGTTCATTTCAGACGGATCCCGCGTCGCCCGCGGCCTTTGGCGGATCCGCCACTGCTGCCCCCTGTACCCTTGCGCGCACCGCTCGAACGGCCCGCCGTACTGGAGGTCTTGCCTCCTTCTGATGCGGACGACTGGCTGGTCGCCTTCTTCTTGCTGGACTCGGAACTGGATGGGGTCTTGCCCGCCGGCTGGCCGGAGGCCGTAGTACCGGACCGGCTGGACGAGGACCTGGAAGAGGTCTTTGCAGACCGGCCACCGCTCTTCCCCGCTTGCGTCGGTTTCGTACTGGTCTTGCGCACTGTTTTCTGCTTTGTGGCCGGCGCGGCGCTCGTACGCCGGGAAGAACCCTGCCCGGAACCTGACTGCGCTTTCGCAGCGGGGGAGGTGTCCTCGTTCTTCGACTTCGTGCGACTGGATTTCGGCGGTGGTTCCGCGGGGGCCTCGGGGTGTTCCGGACCGACGGAGGAATCGGCCCCATTGGGGGCTTCGACGGTCGACCCACCCGATGTGTGGGCCGGGCCCGAGCCCTGCGGGCCAGAACCGGAACCACCCGGTTGCGGACCCGCGCCGCCACTCGGGCCCCCCGGCCCACCGCCCCCGCGCCACCAGTTACGCAGCAGGCGGAAGATCGCCAGCGCCAGGTCCCGCATCCCTTCGAGGAATGCCAGCACGAGGCTCTTCAGATACAGGCCGGCCAACTGGACCGCCTGAGTAACCGGACCACCATCGCGCGGACCAAACAGGTCCTTCTGCTGACCCGAACCCAGGGGCGCCTGCCCAGGGCCGGCGGAATACGCGGCGTTACCACCGTCGGCATCGACCGTTGAGGGACAGAAAGCCCGCCGACCGGATATACAGCCCAGCGGGATCACTAGCAGGGTCAGCAGCGTGGCCACCACGGTGCCGAACATCAGCGAGATCGCCATGCCCTGGAAGATGGGATCGAACAAGATCACGCTGGACCCGGCCAGAAGCGCGAAGGCGGTGATGATGATCGGGCGCGTACGGGCCTGGCAGGCCATGATCATGGCCTCGCGCACGTCATGGCCCTGATCGACGGCCTGACGGCCGAAGTCCACCAGCAGTATGGAGTTGCGCACGATGATCCCCGCGAGGGCGATAAACCCGATCATCGAGGTCGCCGTGAACTCAGCGTTGAGCAGCCAATGGCCGGGGATGATCCCGATCAGCGTCAACGGGATCGGCGCCATGATGATGCCCGGCAAAACAAAGTTGCCGAACTCCCAGACGACCAGCATGTAGATCAGGATCAGCGCGATCGCGAAGGCGATGCCCATATCGCGGAAAGTCTCGTAGGTGACCGTCCACTCGCCGCCCCACTCGAATGCCACCGATCCGTCGTTGGCTGGGGGCCCGATCCAGTGCGGCTGCACTTCGCTGCCGTCCGGTGCCGTGTAGTCCGCGAGCTGCTGCTGGACCTCGAGCATGCCGTACACCGGCGCAGCCAGGCGCCCCACGACCTCGCCCGTCACATACTCCACCGGGCGCAGGTTCTTGTGGTAGATCGGCTCGTCCTGCGGGCGCTGGACGAAGCCACCCAGCTCGACCAGCGGGATCAGATCACCATTGCGCGACGCTACCGGGAGCAGCTCCATCTGCCGCACGTCTACCCGCTGTTCGTGTGGCAGCCGCAGCTGGATCAGGTGTGGCTCGACCAGGGACTGGGCTTTCACGTCGCCCACGATCCGACCGTCGAGCGCGGTCTGCAGGGTGCGGTTGACCGCCTCCACCGTCACACCGCGACGCAGCGCCTTGTCTCGGTCGACTTCGAAGTGCCAAACGTTGTGCGGCGCCTGCAGGAAGGTGTCCACGTCGTCGATGTGCTCGGCACCGGCGAACATCTGCTCCAGATCGCGGGCAACCGTCCGCCGCGTACTGGCATCCGGCCCGTAGACCTCGGCGACCACCGACTGGAGCACCGGGGGGCCCGGCGGCATCTCGACCACCTGGATGCGAGCACCCGCGGCTGCCGCGAGCGGTGCGAGCCGCTCGCGCGCCTCCGTGGCGATCTCGTGGCTGGAGCGGCGGCGATCTCCTTTGTCCACCAGCTGCACCTGCAGATCGCCCTGCCAGGGCTTGTCCCTCAGGTAGTAGTGCCGCACAAGACCGTTAAAGTTGAACGGCGAAGCAGTCCCGACGTAGCTTTGCACGCCGGTGACTTCGTCGAAGCCGCGCAGCACACCGGCCATTTCCTCGCTCAGCGTGGCGGTCTCGGTCAGCGCCGTCCCCTCCGGGAAGTTGACCATCACCTGGAACTCGGGCTTGTTGTCCAGCGGCAGCATCTTCACGCGCACGTCAGTGGTGAAGAACAGGCTGACGACCAGGAAAAACACCAACACAATCCCGATCAGAAACGCGTAGCCGCGCCAGCGGTGATCGGCCAGCCCGGGGATCGCCCAGCGAAAGAACCCACCCAGTCGTTCGGCCTGGCGGTGCTCCTTCTCCGTCGCCTTGGCGAGATAGCCCATGCTGGGTCGCAGCCGTTGAGTCAGCCAGGGGGTAAAGACAAACGCGGCCACCAGAGAGAACAGCATCGCCACCGACCCCAGCACCGGGATCGGCTGCATGTACGGGCCCATCATTCCGGACACGAAGCCCATGGGCAGAAGCGCTGCGATTACGGTAAACGTGGCCAGAATCGTGGGATTGCCCACCTCGCGGACCGCATCAACCGAGGTCTCGGCATCGATCCCGCGTTTCATCAGCCAGCGGCGATAGATGTTTTCCACCACCACGATGGCATCGTCGACCAGGATCCCGATGGCAAAGATCAGGGCAAACAGGCTTACGCGGTCGATGGTGTATCCCAGCACCCATGCACTGAAGACCGTGAACAGGATGACCACGGGGATGACCACCAGCACCACGATGGCCGCACGCACCCCGAGGAAAAGCCCCACCAGGATGGTCACCGCAAACGTCGCGATGAAGAGCTTGAAGATCAGCTCGTTGACCTTGTCGTTGGCGGTCTTGCCATAATCGCGCGAGACGGCGACCTCGACGTTGTCGGGGATGGTGTCGCCCTTGAGCTGCTCGAGGCGCTCCAGTACGCCGTTCGCCACCGTTACCCCGTTACTGCCTGGCTTCTTCGCAATCGCGAGCGTCACAGCGGCAGCACCATTCGCCGCTGCATCCGGGTCCGCGGCGGCGGCGCCGGAGTAGTGGCGCACGAACTGATCAACCTCGCCCGGGCCGTAGATCACCTCGGCCACGTCGCGCAGGTAGACCGGCTGCCCGTCGTCCACCGCCACCAGCAGTCTTTCCAGGTCCTGTGCCCCGGTGAAAAAGCGCCCCGTATACACCGGCGTGCTGAGGCCGCCGCTCTCGATGCGTCCAGCGGTGTCTTCCAGATTGGCCGCCTGGATCGCTTGCTCGACCTGATCCAGGCTCACCCCGAACCCGGTCAGGCGATCGGGCTGCACCTCTACCCGAAGCGTCTCTTTGCGACCGCTGACGACAAAGCTCTGGCTGGTATCGGGGACCTCATTCAGCTGCTGTTTGGCCTCCAGCGCAATCTGCCGCAGCAATGCATCGTCCACCTCGTGCGACCAGAAGGTCAGGTTCACGATCGGCACGTCATCCGCACCCTTGGCCCGAACCAGTGGCTCGCTGGCCCCGGGAGGGGTCAGATCGCGATGGGCCAGCAGCTTGTCATGCACCTTGACGATCGACGATTCCATATCCTCGCCGACGTCGAACTGCACGGTGACCATCGCCTCGCCCCGGTGAGAGACGGAGTACACGTTGTCCACGCCCGAAAGCTCGCTCATCAGGCGCTCCAGCGGCCGGGCGACCAGGCTGGCTACCTGCTCCGACGGCACGCCGGGATAGGTCACCATGATGTCGACCATCGGCACCGAGATCTGCGGGTCTTCCTGTCGCGGCGTGACGATGAGCCCGAGGATCCCGATCGCGATACTGGCCAGCAGCAGCAATGGCGACAGCGGCGAATGGATAAACGCGGCCGCCATGCGACCGGCGATGCCGGGCTGATGGTGGTGGTTGTCACCACCGTCTTCCGGCGACGATCCGGAGGGATTGTTGGTGTGTTCAGCCATGCGTCGGTGTCGGTTCCTTCCTCACCTACATCTGCGCCCCGGGCGCGAGGCCCGGAGTAGCGGGAGGGTGGTGGTAGCCGGAGGCGCCAGGCGTCGCAGGGGCATGAGAAGGCCGCTGACGCTCGCCCTGCAGCAGGACGTACTCGCCAGGCTCCAGACCCGAGGTCACGACCACCTCGCCATCCCGCACCGCACCGAGCCGGACGGCCCGGATCCGGGACTGGCCTTCGCCGTCGACCACCGCGACGCGCGGCAGCGCCCCGCCCGGAATCAGCGCGCTCTGAGGGATCAGCGCATGGCCGGGTGCGCTGTCGGCTGACGGCAGACCGACCGAAACGTGCATACCCGGGCCTCCGGAGACGCCTCGTGGCAGATCGAACTGCACGGTCACGGTATGCCGACGCGGGTCAGCCATGGGGAAGATCCGGGACACCCGTGCCTGGACCGTGCCCCCGGCATCCAGGCGGGCGGGCACCACATCGCCCTCGGAAAAGGCGGCAACCAGGCGCACCGGTACCTGCGCTTCAATCCGCAGGTAATCGACATAGCCAAACGTGACCAACGGATGCCCGGGCTGAACGGTGTCGCCCGGTTCCACATGCTTGCGCATCAGCAATCCGTCGAACGGGGCCTCCGAACGCGTCTCGCGAATGGCCGCATCCAGTTCCTCCACTCGCGCCCGCGCCTGCTCCCAGCGGGCCTGGGCCTGATCGACGCCGACGTAACGGGAGTACAGGTCGGTATGCCGATCCAGCGAAGGATCACCGAACCCCATGAACTGCCCCATGGGCCGGGTGAACATCTGGTCGAACATCGAGGGCATACCCATGCCGGGCATCTGCCCCAGGCTGCGCGACTGAGGCGAGATCATCTCGCGCCCGTACTGCATGCGCGCTTCGTTGATCGCGGCCTCGGCCACCCGCATCTCGGACATGGCCGCGCGCCGCTGGGCCAGCAGACGGTCGTCGGAAATACGTGCCAGGAGCTCGTCCTGCTCGAAGCGATCGCCTTCGGCACCGGTGAGTTCCACGACCCGCCCCGCGGTCTGGGCGCTCAGGGTGACCTCGCGAAACGGAATAACGGTGCCACTGACCGTGCGGTATTCAGGAGCCGCCGCCCGGACCTCGACCATTTGACTGCTGGCGGCAGCCGTACCATAGGCACTCGCCAATATCGTGGCGAGCAGGGACAGGACCACAAGAGCAGCCCTCGATGACCTTGTCACGTTCTCCCTCCTACGCCGGACCCCGGGGCTCCGGCGAGCTCGACGTTCTTTATAAATAGCCCAATTTCGAAGAAACGGGCCTTTTGGCGGCCTGGACGCCTGGAGAGACAGGGAGAGATGACACCGCACCAGTTCGACAGCAGGCCCGCTTCATGCCGGGCGGAGGAAGCAGAGTCTATGCCAATATACGAAACTACTTATTTATCAATAAGTTCATCGATATTTTCTTATTTTTTAAACATGGTGTTGCAACAGCAATGCAACGATCCTGCAACGTACGCGCAACGTTCTGCTGCAATCAGAAAAGGCCTTGCATTTGCTGCCGGGACCATTGCCACCTTTACTTCACTGGCCGTATGCTCGAGACAAGACCTCGCACAAACAAAGCGGGGCGGGAGGAGACATGACCGGTACGGAGTTGGCGAAGATCTGCATACGGCACAGCCGCGATCCCCACCTGATCGTCGACCATCAGAATCAGGTCCTTTACGGAAATCCCGCCTTCTTCCAGCTATTCCGACTATCCGAAGACATACCCCTTTCCCTGGAGCATTTGGGCCCCGTCAACCTGCTTGCCGAATTGCATGCGGCTTCGCCCATGACCGCCACCGAAGTCCCGCCTCACCTCGACTTCAGCACCCGACTCGAACTGCACGGCGAAACCCTGCCGGTGCGCGTGATCACGCAGTCGATCCGCATGCAACGGGACGAACGTCTCCGCCTGTTGACCCTTCAGCCGCTGCGCAGGCGCCCCGACGAGAACTGCGAACCCCTGACCTCCAGAGAGGAGGCCCCGGAGGCTGCGTCGGCGGTTGTGGATCCAGTGCATCCGCTGGTTTCCCGGGACCCCGAATGCCGCAAAGCCCTGCACTTCGCCCGCAAGGTGGCGTCGAGTGACGTGCGGGTCGTGTTGCTGGGCGAATCGGGTACGGGCAAGACGCACGTCGCGCGGGCGATGCATGCCCACAGCCCGAGGGCATCCGAACCGTTCATCGAGGTGAACTGTGCGGCCATCCCCGAGGAACTCCTGGAGTCCGAGCTCTTCGGTCACATTCGGGGGGCATTCTCCGGCGCCATCAGCGACCGGGTGGGGCGTTTCGAAGCCGCAGACGGGGGCACGCTTTTTCTCGACGAAATCGGCGAGATGAGCCCGAAGCTGCAAGCCAAGCTTCTGCGCGCGGTGCAGGACGGTACGTTCGAACGTGTGGGGGAGAATCAGCCGCGTTCGGTAAACGTCAGGGTCATATCCGCATCCAATCGCGACCTGACGGCCATGGCCGCGAACAACCAGTTCCGCACCGACCTGTTCTATCGCCTGGCGGTGGCCAGTGTGTACCTGCCGCCACTACGGGAACGCCCGCTCGATCTCGCCGAAGCCATTTCCCAGTTCGAGCAGAGGCACCAGGTGGTTGTGGCCGACGCGTTGCGCAACAAGCTGCTGAACTATTCCTGGCCCGGCAACTTCCGCGAGATGGAAAATGTCTTCCAGTGCATGTGCTTGCGCGCCAAAAATGGGGTCATACATGACTTCCCACTCTCCGACCCTCTGGCCCCCGGCCTGGCCGGAATGCGGGAGGCCACCTCCAACCTGAACGCAGCGGCACAGGACTATGCCCCTGCCCCCTCGTCCCGGATGGAACACCCCGAAGCGCGACGGCTGCGCGAAGCCCTGGTTGCGAATTCCGGAAACCGCACCCGGGCCGCTCGCGCCCTGGGGATCGACCGCACCACACTCTGGCGCAAGATGCATCGTTACAATATGACCTAGCCACAATCTGATCGAGCCGCCGGACCTGGTCTGGGTCCCGAACCGACCGCCCCGATCGTCCGGGGCGGTGCTTTTCATGTCACACGCAACACACTAGACGGTCAATCGTATGCGCCAGATGTCCCCCCGGGAATTGCAGGATCACCTTGCCGAGACGGACCAGCCGCCGGTCCTGCTGGATGTACGCGAGCCCTGGGAATACCAGCGCTGTCGCATCGACGGCTCGAAGCTGCTCCCGATGGGCGAGATTCCGGCGGCGTACCAGGAGCTGAACCCGGACGACGAGATCGTGGTGATCTGTCACCACGGAGTTCGCAGCCAGCAGGTGTGCTGGTTTCTTCAGCGGGCCGGCTTCAGCAAGGTGATCAATCTGTCCGGCGGCATCGACGCCTGGGCGCGTGACGTCGACCCGCATATGGCGACCTACTGATACCCCGTGCGCGGGCTCCCGGCGCTGTCGGTCATCGTCCCGGCCTGGAACGAGGCACAGTGGCTTCCGCACACCCTGGCAGCCCTGCAGCAAGCCCTCGCGGACGTGGATCGACGAACCGAGATCATCGTAGTCGACAACGCCTCCACGGATTCCACCCCGCAGATCGCACAGCAAGCCGGCTGTCGCGTCGTGTTCGAGCCGGAGCGGCGCATAAGCCGCGCCCGCAACGCGGGTGCCCGGGCCGCCTGCGGCGATTACCTGCTGTTCGTTGATGCCGATACCTGGCCGGACGCCGATCTGATCCGCACGACACTCGACGCCCTGGACAGCGGCAAGGTCTGCGGCGGCGGCGCACGCGTCGCGTTCGATCACCTGACCCATCGCATCTACCGCTGGGGTGCGGCGGCCTGGAACACCCTGTCGGCGCGGCTGGGACTCGCCGCCGGCTGCTACGTCTTCTGCACCCGCGAGGCCTTCGAGGCAGTCGGGGGGTTCAGCGAGCGGGTTTATGCGGGCGAGGAGGTGTTCCTGTCGCGCGCGATGGCGCGCTGGGGCCGCCACCACGGGCAGCGGTTCCGGATGCTGGAGACACCCGTGTTGACCTCGGGACGCAAGGCGGACTGGTTCAGCCCCGCCCAGCACATCCTGGTGGTGCTGCAGGCCCTGCTACTGCCCTGGAGCCTGCGCTCGCGCCGGCTGGCCTGGTTCTGGTACACGCGCCCGAAGGGATGATGAGCGCCCGTTGAGCGCTACTGGCGACGGGCGGCGTCGAGACGCGCCATTAACGTGAGCAGGCGCATGATGTCCGGCGGTGCGGTATCGCCGCGATACTCGCGGTACAGCGTGTCCACGTTGACCGCGATCCGCTCGGCATCCCCCCAGTTGGCGTAGTCGCCCAGCGCGATGTCGAACGCGGCCTCCTCCGCCGGCATTCCGGCTTCGAAACGCGCCCGCGCCTGCGCATCGATGTACACCAGATAGTCACGCACGCGCCGGGCACCGGCCTTGTCGGTGATGGGCCCGTGGCCGGGCACAATCAGCTCGACATCCATCGCCAGGATCCGGTCGATCGCGGCGATCCAGTTGCCCACCGGGCCAGCCCACATGATGGGTGTCCCTTCGATGAACAGGATATCGCCGGTGTAGACGACCCGGTCAGCCGGCACATGCACCAGCACATCCCCCTGGGTGTGAGCGGGACCCACCTCGATCAGCTCCACGGCCTTGTCGCCTACCGTCAGATCGAGCCGCCCGGAAAAGGTGCGGGTCGGGAGTGTCAACTCCACTCCACCGAAATCGAACGCACCGAACGAGCGCTGCAGGTACTGCCCTACCTCGCCCATCGCGCCGCTTTGCGCCATCAGGCCGGCCAGCATCGCCGGCGGCAGCTCCGGCATCTCGTCGGCACTGGCCTGTGAAGCAATGATCTCGGCCTGGTGCACCAGGCGGTTGCCAAAGGTGTGGTCACCATTGGCATGCGTATTGACCAGGAGATTGATATCCCCCGCGGCGATCCCGGTCGCGGCATCCATTTGCGCGAGCATCTCGGCCGTCAGGCGCTCGTCGAACAAGGTGTCGACCAGCAGCGCCTCTTCGCCATCGCGGATCAACCCGGCATTGCTCCAGCCCCAGCCGCCATCGGGTTGCAGATAGGCCCAGGCGCCGTTCCCCAAGTCATGCAATCCCTTACGGTAGGCACTTGGGCCCCGCTTCCCCTGCGTCGTGTGGTCGTGGCTGCACGCCATGCATCGCTCCCGATCGGAAACGGCCAAGCCTGCCGCATGGCCAGCGCGAGAGCAAAACCAGTGCATCCACACTGGCCGCACAGGAAGCGAGTGGATCTCCCATTGGTGTTTGGCTCCGGTATACTGCGCGGTCTTTCGTTTCCCTCGAACACGACGCCCGAGCCGCCATGAACCCGCGCCTGGACCGGCTACAGCCCTATCCGTTTGAACGCCTGCGCCGGCTGTTCGCGGATCTGCAACAACCCGCCGACCGGGAGCCGATCGCCCTGTCGATCGGCGAGCCGCGTCATGCGCTGCCGGGGTTTGTCGAACCGGTGCTGCGCGACACCCTCCAGGGCTACAACCACTACCCCACCACCCGCGGCGAGCCCGCGCTGCGCGAGACCATCGCCGCGTGGCTGCAACGGCGGTTCCAGCTGGACGGAGTGGACGCCAACCGGCAGGTACTACCCGTCAGCGGTACCCGCGAGGCCCTGTTCGCGATCGCCCAGGCCGTCGTCGCAGAGAAGCCCAGGGCGCGCGTGCTGATGCCGAACCCCTTCTATCAGATCTACGAAGGTGCGGCCCTGCTGGCCGGGGCGGAGCCGGCCTTCTACGACCTGGCGCCGGAGAACGGCTATCTGCCCGATTTCTCCGCGGTCGATGCCGCGACCTGGGATGCGGTGCAACTGGTCTATATCTGCAACCCGGGCAATCCGGCCGGGGCCTGCATGTCCGAGTCGGCAATGCAGGAGCTGATCGGCCTCGCCGACCGGCACGACTTCGTGATTGCGGCGGACGAGTGCTACTCCGAGATCTACCACCCGGATGCCGAACCCCCGGGCGGACTACTCGGCGCGGCGGCCCGCATGGGCCGTACCGGCTTCGAGCGCTGTATCGTGTTCCACAGCCTGTCCAAGCGCTCCAACCTGCCGGGCCTGCGCTCGGGGTTCGTCGCCGGCGATGCCGAGCTGCTCGACCGCTTCGCGCTGTACCGCACCTATCACGGCTGCACCCTGCCGCCGCCCACGCAGGCGGTCAGTCGGGCGGCCTGGGCGGACGAGGCCCATGTCGCCGATAATCGCGCGCTGTACGCCGAAAAATTCGCCGCGGTCGTGCCGATCCTGCAGGAGGTCCTGGACGTGGAACCGCCCGCCGCGGGCTTCTATCTCTGGCCACGCGTGCCGGATGGCGACGACGAGGCCTTCGCCCGTCGCCTGTATGCCGAAGCCGGCGTCACGGTGCTGGCCGGACGTTACCTCTCCCGCAGCGACCCCGAGACCGGGCACAATCCCGGGGCCGGACACGTGCGCATGGCGCTGGTCGCCGAACCGGCGGCCTGCATCGAGGCGGCCGAACGCATCGCCGAACTATACAAATAACGAATTTTTAAACACTTAAAAGGACTGTTTCATGTCGGACATCAAGAGCATCATCGAGACCGCCTTCGAAAGCCGCGCCGAGATCAATCCGCGCAACGTGGAAACCAACGTGCGTGACGCCGTGAACGAGGCCATGGAGATGCTGGACAGCGGCCAGGCCCGCGTTGCCGAGAAAAAGGGTGGCGACTGGGTCGTCAACGAGTGGCTGAAGAAGGCCGTGCTGCTGTCGTTCCGCATTGCCGAGAACGAGTTCATCAAGGGCGGCTTCACCAACTACTACGACAAGGTACCGTCCAAGTACGCCGACACCTCCAGCCGCGACTTCCGGGAGGGCGGCGTGCGCGTCGTGCCGCCGGCCACCGCCCGTCGCGGCAGCTACATCGCTCCCAACGTGGTGCTGATGCCCTCCTACGTGAACATCGGCGCCTACGTCGACGAAGGCACGATGGTCGATACCTGGGCCACCGTCGGCTCCTGCGCGCAGATCGGCAAGAACGTGCACCTGTCCGGCGGCGTCGGCATCGGTGGCGTGCTGGAGCCACTGCAGGCCGCCCCGACCATCATCGAAGACAACTGCTTTATCGGTGCGCGCTCCGAGGTGGTCGAGGGCGTGATCGTCGAGGAAGGCGCCGTGATCTCGATGGGCGTGTACCTCGGCCAGTCGACCCGCATCTACGACCGCGAAAACGACGAGATCCTGTACGGCCGCGTGCCGGCAGGCGCGGTGGTGGTGCCGGGCAACCTGCCCTCGAAGGATGGCAAGTACTCGCTGTACTGCGCGGTGATCGTGAAGCGCGTAGACGAGAAGACCAAGGCCAAGGTCGGGCTGAACGCCCTGCTGCGCGATGTCTGATCTCGTCCTCTACGGGATCGCCAACTGCGACACCGTGCGCAAGGCACGCCGGGCGCTGGATGCGGCCGGCGTGGACTTCCGCTTTGTGGACTTTCGCAAGGACGGGCTCGAGGAGGCGCAGTTGCGCCACTGGGTGGATGCCGCTGGCTGGGAGACCCTGGTGAACCGGCGCGGTACTACCTGGCGCCAGCTCCCCGAGGATACGCGTGAGGCCATCGACCAGGAGCGTGCAATCGCCCTGATGCTCGAACATCCGACGCTGATCAAGCGCCCGGTCGTCGAGCGTGGCGACGACGTCTACGTTGGCTGGACTGCGGCGACCGCGCGTGAGCTTGGGGCTGGCTAACCGTTTCTAGCGGGCTCCGGCGCTCGTGGCTCTAGCCGGCACTTCGTATTGGCTGGGCCGGGTTCGGCATCTGGAGTCTACGGTGGCTTCGTCCGGCCGCCTGCCTGCGCTGTCTCGCCAGCGCACCGCGCCCGTTTTTGATCAACAACTGGCTTCTTTGCTCGTGCAAAGAAGTACCCAAGAAACACGCCCGACTGCCGCGACCCCGGCCCGCTGGGCGGGCCGGGGTTTCCCTCGCTCCGAGGGTTTTCGCGGGCGGCGCTGAAACTCGCTGCGCCTTCGGCTTCGCTCAAACAGTCAGCGCCCCCGTTTCTATTTTGAATCGTCCCGCGAAAACCCTCTCCACTCGGCGCGACGACAACGGGGGGAAGGTCAAGACAACAGCTGTCCCGACGATTGTGCTCACGGATGGAGGCTAGGTATTCCGACATCCTGGGCACGCTCGGCCTTCGGCCCTGCGTGCCGCGCCCGCTGGCGGGCGCCAGACCCCATCGTAGGATGTGATGAGCGCCGCGAATCGCATCAGGGGTTGCCCCGACGTCGGAACGGTGCGTTTCGCTTCGCTCAACCGCACCCTACGGCGCTGGAGTTGGAAACAGGCGCGGGGATACCTTCTGTTTTAACCTCCACCCCCCCGTATGAAGCCCCTTGCGGAAGGGTTCTCGGGACGGAAGAGAGGCGCTGACTGTCTGAGCGAAGCCAAAGGCGTAGCGAGTTTCAGCGCCGCCGGCCCGAGGGCCCTGGAGCAAGGTCCCCGGGCGGAATCCGGGTGCCCTTCTTTGGGTACTTTCTTGGGCAAGCAAGAAAGCACCTCGCGGCGCGCTCGCGAGTGAGCGCAGGCAGGCGGCCGGCCGAAGCCACCGTAAACACCGGATGCCGAACCAGGGCCAGCCTCAAGGACGCTAGTAGAGGGCAGGCCCCGGGTGTCAGGCGGGTTGCTGGCGGAAGCCGGCTACCTCGGCCTGCAGGCGTTCGGCCAGGCCTTCCAGGGCCTCGACGGCCTCCTGCATCTCGCGGGCGCCGTCGGCGCTGCGTACCGCGATGTCGTTGATGTGGTGTACGTTGCGGTTGATCTCCTCGGCGACCTGGCTCTGCTGCTCGGTCGCCGAGGCGACCTGGCGCGTCATGTCGTCGATGGTGGTCACGGAGTCGTGGATGTACTCCAGCGTCTCTTCGGCCTCGCCGGCCTTGCTGACCGAGGACTCGGCCTGCTGCTGACTGACCTCCATTGCCTGCACGGCCTTGCCGGCCGCACCCTGCAGGCGCTGGATGATCTCGCGGATCTCGCCGGTCGAGTCATTGGTACGCTGCGCCAGGTGGCGCACCTCGTCGGCGACCACGGCAAAGCCGCGCCCCGCCTCGCCCGCCCGGGCGGCCTCGATCGCGGCATTAAGCGCCAGCAGGTTGGTCTTCTCGGCGATCTCCTCGATCACCTCGAGGATGGACCCGATATTGTCGGAGTCACCCTTGAGCTCGTCGATCACCGTGCTGGCCTTGCGAATCTCGCTGGCCAGGGCGTTGATCGACCCCTGGGTCGCCTGGACCACATTACGCCCACCTTCGGCCGCGCGGGTGGCCTGCCCGGCGCTCTCCGCCGTGCTCTGGGTGTTGTTGGCGACCTCCTGCACGGTCGCGGACATCTGGTTCATGGCGGCGACCACCTGCTCGACATCCGAGCGCTGGTCATCGGTCTCGCGACTCAACTCGTTGCTGCGGCCCTCCAGCTGGCGCGCGGAAGCGGCGATCCCGTCGGCCGCGTCCGCGACCTGTGCAATCAGGCCCGAGAGACGGTCCATGACCGCGTTGAATGCGTTACTGGTGCGGCCAATCTCATCGTCAGTGGTGACCTCGACCCGATGGCCAAGGTCCGCCTGACCGGAGGCGATCGCTTCCAGCCCCGAGGCCAGCCGCTCCAGCGGGCGCACCAGCATGTTGGCCGCAAACCAGCCGATGGCCAGCGCGACCAGAAAGGCCACCACCCAAAGCCCCCAAAGGAGCCACCACAACTGATCGACCAGCGCCGCGTCGACATTCGCCGCCAGGTCACCCTTCATCGTGTGGAAGGTCACCCCACCCATGATCGAGAGGGGGATGGTACTGACGAGAATCACAAGGATCACAAGCTTGAGGCGCAGTCCGCCGATCTTCAGAAGCCGGTTCATGGGGTCCCTCCTTTCCCCGCTATAACGGCCAGGGTGGCCGCTTCTTGATAGCGGGCCCATCTTCGCGCAGGGGTCACCAAGAGCAGGTGATCCGGATCAAGTCGAACGCGGGTTCGCGGACACAAAAAAACCCGCGTCCCAATGGAGGACGCGGGCGGATGCGGTCAGGACGGCCGGGAATCTAGCGGCTGCGCGCAGCCCGATTGCCCTGGGCCGCACGACCCTGTCCAGCCCCGCGGTTACCGCCAGGCTTGCCGCCACGACCCTGGCGCGGCTTGCCATTACGCGCACCACCGCCCGGCTTGGCGCCACGGCGATGGCCGTTGCCATCGTTCGCCGCCGGCTTCGGCGCGTCGAACCCTTCGGTCTCGATCCGCTCGATCGGGCGCTGGATCAGGCGCTCGATACCCTTCAGGAGCTTCAACTCTTCGCCATCGACCAGCGACAGCGCGGCACCCGCAGCTCCGGCGCGACCGGTTCGACCAATGCGGTGCACGTAGTCTTCCGGCACGTTCGGCAGCTCGAAGTTGACGACCTGCGGCAGCTGGTCGATATCCAGGCCTCGAGCCGCAATATCGGTCGCAACGAGCACCGGCACGGACCCGGTCTTGAACTGCTTGAGCGCCTTGGTACGCGCCGCCTGGCTCTTGTTGCCGTGAATCGCCTCGGAGGGCACGCCGTCCTGCGTCAACTTCTGCGCGAGACGGTTGGCGCCGTGCTTGGTGCGGGTAAATACCAGCACCTGCCCCCAGTCGTTGGTACGAATCAGATGACTGAGCAGCTCACGCTTCCGGCTGGTTTCCACCAGGTGTACCGTCTGCTGCACGGTCTCGGCAGCCGTATTGCGCGGGGCCACGTCGACCTCGGCCGGCTTGTTCAGCAGGCTCGACGCCAGCGTGCGGATCTCGCCGGAGAAGGTCGCCGAGAACATCAGGTTCTGGCGCTTTTTCGGCATCAGGCCAATCAGGCGGCGAATATCGCGGATGAAGCCCATGTCCAGCATGCGATCGGCCTCGTCCAGCACCAGGATCTCGATACCGGAGAGGTCAATCGTCTTCTGGTTGGCATGGTCCAGCAGGCGACCCGGCGTAGCCACGACGATATCCATCGGGCCCCGCAGCGCCTTGATCTGTGGGTTCATGTTCACGCCGCCAAAGATGGTCATCGACTTCAGCGACAGGTGGCGGCCGTAGGTACGGACGGAATCATGGACCTGAGCGGCCAGCTCGCGGGTCGGCGTCAGGATCAGCGCCCGCGGACGCCCCGGCTTGCGCTCGGGCGCCGGGCCATCGGTCAGTCGCTGCAGGATCGGCAGGGTAAAACCGGCGGTCTTGCCCGTCCCAGTCTGGGCGGCGGCCAGCAGGTCACCGCCTTTCAGGACTTCGGGGATCGCCTGGGTCTGGATCGGGGTCGGCGTTTTGTAGCCGGCCTGGTCCAGCGCACGCAAAAGGGATTCGGCCAACCCAAGGTCGGCAAAGGAAGAAACAGAAGACATGCAATACTCCAACGGCTACCCGCCGCTCGCAATCGAGGGGCACCCATCGGGGTATGACGAAATCGGGGGGACGGGAACCGAGAAGGTTCCGGATCAGTGAACGGACGCTGACGGGCGGGGCGTTCGGTGAGGCCACTATACCGGGTCGGAAGGTGAAAGCAAGTGATTCTCCGCGGTTTTTTCGCTTAATACCTGATTCACGCGGTAAAGACTCTGGGCCGATTCCACAAACGCTCGTATAATGCACGGATTATAAGAATAAACGCGCCAGGGATGGCCGGGTGACGCAGGTCCAGCGATGCGGATCCGTGTGGCACCCAGGGTCAGACGCGCGTGCCTCACGGTTACGGCATACATCTGGTAGTTCGATCGTCCGTTGCCGACTGTGGAGGAGCACGATGATGAGTACGTCCGGGGCAGCCGCCCGAGCAATGGGTCGCCATTTCCGATCCCGAGCGTGCACATGACTGATTTCGCTCAGGGGCCCCGATGAACGCCCTTCCCCGCTCCCCGGCTTCACGCTATGTGCCCCTGATGTGGCTGGTACTGCTGGCACTGTTCATGCTGCCTGTACTGCTCTGGATGGTCGGCATCCCGGTCCCGCCGCTGGTGCCGCTGGAGCATATGACCGCATTCCACACCGCGACCGAACTGTTCGCGGTGGTCGTGGCGATCGGGGTGTTCGCAGTCGCCTATCATGTGCGCGACCGCCGTCGGGTAATGGCCACACTGGTCCTCGCCACTGGGTTTCTCGCCGTAGGCCTGCTGGATTTCCTGCACCTGATGACCTATCCGCAGATGCCGGATTTCATCACGCCCAATTCCTCGCAACAGACCATCTTCTTCTGGCTGGCCGCGCGGCTCGTCGCCGCAACGGCGCTCCTCCTGTATGTGGCACTCCCCTTGATGCCAAGAAGCCAGGAACCCGTTCCCAGGGGCATGCTGGTGGGTGCTTTGGCGCTAGTCGCAGTGCTTGCCTGGGTGGGGCTATGGCACGAACAGCGCATTCCGGCACTGTTCGTCCCGGGCGAGGGACTGACGCCGTTCAAGATCGCGCTGGAGGGCGTGGTGGTGGTGCTGCACGCCGCCACCCTCCTGGTCCTGCTGCTGCGCCCTCAGCTCATGCAGCGCCCCGGTATGCCGCTGGTGGCCGCCGCGCTGATGGTCCTGATGGCCAGCGAGGTATTTTTCACCCTGTACGATAACCTGTCCGACGGCTTCTTTGTGCTCGGCCACATCTACAAGGTGGCGGCCTATGCGCTGATTTACTGGGCGGTTTTCATCGAAAGCGTACGCGCGCCCATGGCACAACTCCGGGCCGCCCACCGGGATGTCGAGCTCCGCCAGCAGCGCTACGAGCAACTGATCGACACGGCGCCGGACGGGGTACTGGTGACCGACGGCGACGGCACCATTCTGATGGCCAATCGCAACCTCGAACGCCTGTTTGGTTACCCGCGACGGCATCTGATTGGCCAGCCCGTGGAGACCCTGATCCCCGAGCGCCTGCGCGAACACCACCAATCGGTCCGCGAGCAGCAGAGCGACGACATCTCGGAACGGACCATGGGCCAGGCCCCCGACCTGCGGGGACGCCGGCTCGACGGCACCGAGTTTCCGGTCGACATCAGCCTGAATGCCTTCGAGGACCAGGGCGGGCGGCGCATCACCGCCTTTATCCGGGACATTTCCGACCGCCAGCGCCGCGAGGCCCGCATTCAGCACCAGGCGACCCACGACAGCCTGACCGGCCTTCCCAACCGCTGGCTCCTGCACGACCGGCTTGCCCAGAGCATTGCCCACGCCAGCCGTCACGACCATCGCATCGCGGTGATGCTGCTCGATCTCGACCACTTCAAGATGATCAACGACACCTTCGGCCACCACGAGGGTGACGAACTGCTGCGCGAAGTCGCTCAACGCCTGAAGGACGCAGCGGGCAACGACGCCACGATCGGGCGTTTTGGCGGCGACGAGTTCATGATCCTGGTCCCCGAGATTACGGATGAGCTGCAGATCGGGGAGCTGGCCCAGGAGATTCTGGCGCAGTTTGACCGGCCGTTTCAGACCGGCCCCACGCGCCAGTTCAGCTCCAGTGCCAGTCTCGGGATCGCGCTGTTCCCGCAGGATGCGCGGGACGCGAACACGCTGGTGCGCTATGCCGACATGGCGATGTACGAGGCCAAGCGCTCCGGGCGCAATACCTACGCGTTCTATTCCGAACACCTGGATGCCCAGGTACGGGCGGAACAGCAGCTCCAGGAGCGCCTGAAACACGCGCTGGAACATGACCAGCTGGCACTTCATTTCCAGCCGTTGATCGATGCCCGCACCGGGGCCGTGACCGCCGCCGAGGCCCTGCTTCGCTGGAACGATCGGGAACTGGGTGCCGTACCACCATCGCGCTTTATCCCCAGCGCCGAGGCCAACGGGTTGATCCTGCCACTCGGTGACTGGGTGATCCGTCGCGCCTGCCAGCAACTGGCCGACTGGGCACAACAGGGTGTCGACACGTCCATTTGCATCAACGTCTCGGCGCTTCAGTTCCGCCAGCCGGATCTCGTCTCCCGACTCGAAGCGGCACTGAAGGAGGCCGGTGCTTCGCCCGAACGCCTCGAGATCGAGGTGACCGAGACCGTGGCCATGGCCGATGTCGCCCTGACGCGCGAGCACCTCTCCGGGCTCAAGGCGCTCGGTGTGCGCGTATCGCTGGATGATTTCGGTACTGGGTATTCCTCGCTCGCCTATCTGAAGTCGCTGCCGATCGACAAGATCAAGATTGACCGCTCGTTCATCGCGGGGATCGGCCACGACCGCGACGCCGAGATGATCCTGCGCTCGGTGATGGGCCTCGGCCACAGCCTGCACCTGAAGCTGGTGGCCGAAGGCGTGGAGACCGCCGAGCAACTCGCCTTCCTGCGCCGAGAAGGCTGCGACCTGTACCAGGGATGGTTCTACTCGCCCGCGCTGTCGGTGGAAGAATTCCGTGCCACCGTCCACTCTCAACTGGATGCCTGAGGCTCGCCCTGCTGGCTGCGCATGCCATTGGCGATGGCGTGATCACCACGGACCTCGAGGGGCGGCTCAACTACCTCAACCCGGTCGCCGAGCACCTGACGGGATGGAACCAGGCGTCCGCCTACAACCAGCCCCTCGCAAGCGTGTCCCACCGGCTACCTCAAAAGACACTGAAGATCGATGGCAGCTTTGTGCGCGACATGGCGGAGGATCGGGTCAGCCGCGCGATGGTCGAGAGCATCCACCACATTGGCCGCGTGATCGGGGTCAAGACGGTCGCGGAGCGCGTCTCGCACGAGAGCCTGATGGAATCCATGTGCCGAAGCCCCTGGAACCATGCCCTGTTCCGGTAGCGGAAAAGCGACGTTCCGGGTCGGTCGCCGGCTGAATACCGGGAAAGACCGGTGCGGCCGGGAACGAATCCCGACCGCCTGGTTAACCCCCGGTCAGTAGCCCATGTTCGCGTGGACATCCGGCGGGGCCTCGTGCGTTAGCAGCGACCAGGTCAGATGCGCCATGACCTCGGGCGCCACCACGGTGTGGCGATTGCCCCCGTGCTGCATCCCCTCGCGCAGGCGCTGGCGAACCTCGGCCTGCCCCGTGAGGTCGTAGATCACATCCACCTGATCGCCACGGGCCAGGATGTCCTCGACCGATTCCAGCGGAATCCCGCGCGCCTGCGCCAGTTTGCAGCCCTCGGTTTCGCCCTGCTCCGATACCGCGCAAATCTCCATTCCCGGCGTATCGCTGTCCAGCAGCAGTTCCAGAAAACGGCCCCCCACACGGCCCAGCCCAACAATCGCGATCTGAATCGCCATCACTCCCTCCTTGGTTTTCGTTATATCCGGCATGCATCGTTCGGCATGCCCATCCGAGTATAGGGGACATGCTCGCTTTCGCACGCCTGAACGATGTTTGCGGAGACATGGGGAAGATCGGGCCTTTTGGGCGCCGGCCCCGAGCCCCCTACACTCGGCGCATTCACTGCAATGGAGTACACCGCATGAGTCAGTTGCATCTCCCGATCCGCGTGGATCGCCGCGAGCAGGGCAAGATCATCCAGCGCCTCGAGCGCCTGGAGGGCGTGGAATTGGAGTTCGTCGATCTCGATGTCGGCGACTATGAACTCCCCGGTGGGGTCGTCGTGGAGCGCAAGTCCGCCACCGACATGGTGCTGAGCGTCGTGGACCAGACCCTGTGGGAGAACGCCGCCAAGCTTAAGGCGACGCACGACAAGGTGATCTACGTAGTCGAGGGGGACCTCTACGAACCACGCTTCCACCAGCAGGCGCTGGACATCCACCGCGCCCTGACGCATCTGACGATCGCGCTCGGGATCAGTGTGCTGCCCTCCAATGACGAAGACACCAGCGGCATGCTGATCTACCTGCTAGGCATGAACGCCCAGGTGGACCCCGACCCAATCGCACGCCCCGCCAAGCCCGAAAAGCGCCGTGCAGCGGCGGAGTTCATTGTCAGCGGCCTGCCCGGTGTGGAACCCGATCTGGCCCGCGACCTGCTGCGCCAGTTCGGCAGCGTGCGCGACGTGCTGAACACGGATGCCGAGCAACTGGCCGAGGTCGATGGCATGGACCTGGAACGCGCCCAGCGCATCGAGTCCGTCGTGACCCATGGCAGCCGCAAAGGGTAATCCCGCAGGGTGCGGGGATTCACGTGTCTCGCCCCTCGCCTGACGTTACAATGCGCGCTGCAGCCCATGCGCAGGCCCCGGGGGCACGCGCGGCGGCGCTCGCCAGACCACCGGAAGGCGGGACCGCAATTAACTGATTTCAGGGAGAAACCAATGGCGTTCATCGTTCTCGAGAACTGCATCAAGTGCAAGTACACCGATTGCGTCGAGGTCTGCCCGGTCGACTGCTTCCACGAAGGCCCCAACTTCCTCGCGATCGACCCTGACGAGTGCATCGACTGCACGCTCTGCGAGCCGGAGTGCCCGGCCGAGGCGATTGTGCCGGAGGATGATGTCCCGGAAGACCAGCTCCAGTTTATCGAGCTGAACGCCGAGCTCTCGCGCACCTGGCCGGTGATCACCGCGCGCAAGGATCCGCCGGAAGACGCCGAGGAGTGGGACGGCGTCGAGGGCAAGCTGAAGCATCTGGAACGCTAAGTCCGCATCAATGGGGCTGCCAGGCAGCCCCACAATCTCGCTGCATCCGCCTGGCCAGGCGCCCCCCTCTGCATCTCCCGATGCGCTGCAACGGCCTTCTTCCCGACCACCACCCACCCTCCTCGTCCCTGCAAGTCAGCCCGCGGCAACCGTAGCTGGGGTACCCGGTGTCTCCTCGTTGAGTCACTCACGCGAAACCCGATTCCCTCGTGATTTCAATAGGTTCAACCTCGAATGGCCGCGCCCGAGCGCACGCACTGTATCGCGGATGGCGCAGATTGGGTCCGATCGCGATATCCCTTGACTCTATAAGTCATTGTTCTCCCGGACAAACCGTCCGCTGGCCCAAGTCCTGCTAGTTGGGTTGTTGCGTAGCACGGGCCACGTGCACCGGGGCTACGACAACCGTCTATTGCTGGCTAGCCAATGGAGACAAAGCCATGAACTTCAAAAAGACCCTGATTGCTTCCGCTATCGCCCTGGCCTTCGGCCTGAGCTCGGGCCTGGCCCTGGCCAACCCGACCAATACCGCCGAAGGCGAAGTCGGTGATCAGACCGCCACCGCCACCTCCTCGGCCGATGGCGGCGGCGCCTCGGCGAACGAGTATTCCCAGGCGTTCGCAATCAATGACTCCGACCTGTCGAACAGCTCGGACAACAGCACCGCGATCTCGGACTCGGGCAATGACAGCTCCGACAACAGCACGAGCATCTCCGACTCGGGCAACGACAGCTCCGACAACAGCACCGCGATCTCCGACTCCGGCAACACCACAGTCTCGGATTCGGGGAACGACAATTCGGACAACAGCCTGAATGTCTCGGATTCGGGCAATGACAGCTCCGATAACAGCACGAATGTCTCCGACTCCGGGAATGACAGCTCCGACAACAGCCTGAACATCTCCGACTCGGGCAACGACAACTCCGACAACAGCATGGCCCACGCGGACGACAACAGTGCAGCCGCCAACAACGGTTCCACTGCCTCGGTGACCCGTGATCAGAGCGACAACTCCGACAACAGCTCGGCCATCATGGATTCCGGCAACTACACCGCAACTGACAGCTTCAACACGTCGCTGCAGGTGAACGCCGTGGTCAGCCAGAACGAACTGTCGGGTACTGTGACCGGGAACTACGTCGACATCGCCGGTCGTGCCAACCAGGAGAGCCACAACTACATCGGCTCGGATTCCTTCGTAGCCCCGGCGGGGATTACCCAGGTGTCGCAGAACAGCGGCGCAAACAGCCTGACCCAGCAGCAGGTCTCGGTGCAGGCGCACCTGAACCTGGGCAACTAACCGACACGCGCTGTCGGAACGGTGTGCGGCGGGGGCCATCCCCGCCGCATTCTCCCTGCCATGCAAGAGGGTCCGGTCATGTGTAATCCGTCAGCCCACCGGGGCGGCATCGGTTCTGCTGCCTTTCTGTCCGCCGGCATGCTGCTGGTGACAGCCATCGCCCATGCCGAAGTCCCGTCGGCCGGCGATGCACTGCTGTTCGGCTCGGCTCCCGACGCCTATGAGGTGGTCGATCTGGCCACACTGGACGCGCAACGGGCACGCCAGGGCGTGACCAATATTCAGCTCGGTCAGATCCACTCGCGCATTGACCTCGCGAACAACCACGCCGTGAACTCCACCACCGGCAAGAACTTCGTGGCGGCCGGGGCCTTCGACAATGCCCGCGGGATCTCCACGGTCATTCAGAACAGCGGCAACAACGTCGCCATACAGGAATCGATGATCGTGAACATCACGATCAACCCCTGAGGAATCACCAATGCCCATCCGCCGTTGGTTCCTCTGCGTAGTCATAACCACCGCGCTGATGCTTTCGCCTGCCCTGTCCGCATGGGCCGGCGGGGCCCAGTTCCCCGGCATGATCGGCAGCATGAACGTGCCGGTGGAGAGCCTGAAAGACCTGCGCTTTCGCTCCATCGTCCCGCAGCGATACGACTTCAGCTGCGGCTCCGCCGCCCTGGCTACGCTGCTCACGTACCACTACGACCGCCCCACCACAGAGGTCGAGACCTTCGACAGCATGTTCCGACGCGGCGACCAAGACCTGATCCGCGAACAGGGCTTCTCCATGCTCGACATGAAGCACTACCTGGAGGCCGAACAGGGCATGCCCGCCGACGGCTTTCGCATCGGGCTGGATGACCTCGACAATCTCGGGGTGCCGGCGATCGCGATGATCGAGACTCGGGGCTATCGCCACTTCGTGGTAATCAAGGGGCTCGAAGGCGGACGGGTACTGGTGGGAGATCCGGCTCTCGGGGTCAACAGCTACACCCGTAACGAGTTCCAGCAGATCTGGGTCAACGACATCCTGTTCATCATTCGCGAGGACGTGGACCTCGCCCGGCATCGCTTCAATGCCTCCGAAACCTGGGCCGCCGTGACCCGCGCGCCGATCGAGTCGGGTGTCGTGCGCAGCGACCTGGCGAGCTTCACCCTGCATCTGCCCCGCGCGAGCGACTGGTGAGCGCCATGATGAAACGCCTGCCCTGCTGCATCCTGGGCGTCATCCTGGCCAGCGCGACATGGGCTACAACGGCTCATGCCCTGGATGTCCTGCCCCCCCTCGGCGACGAGCGCGTAGTACCGGATTCGGTACTGGAGGCCCAGCGCGGCGGCTTCTTCGGGCGCGATGGTCTGGAGATCTCGATCGGGCTGGAACAGATCACGTCACTCAATGGCGAAGTGATCAACCACTCCACCCTGCGCCCCCTGAGCGATATCACCAGCGGCTCCCACTGGCCCGGCACCGACCTGCGTTCGGTCGTCATCCAGACCGGGGGCGCGATGCCGGCGGAAAGCTGGACCTCGGGCATGGGCTGGGTCACTGCGATCCAGAACGAACTCGACGGACAGGACATCCGCCACCAGACCATCCTGCAACTGGAGCTGGGCAATCTGCAGATGCCGCGCGGGGACCTGGGTCGGGCACTGGAACAGCACATGCTCGAGCGTGGCGGAGGCTTCTGAACCCTCCGCCACGGCAACGCCCCTCAAAAACGGATCGGCACCCGCAGCGTGGCCTGCACATCCGGTGCGGCCTCGGTCGCCCCGACACCAAGCGAGAAATTCACACTGGTGCGGTCCGTCAGCCGGTGCGAGATCCCCCACAGTACGGTCCCCACCTGGCGCCGCCCGAACACGGGCTCCAGCCCGCTTTCGTTCTCCACCCGCGTGCGGAATACCGTGCTGTGGTCGTAGCCAAAGCTCATCGAGGTGCGGTCGTTCAGGCTGATGGCCATCCCCAGGCTCATGCCGACCGCGTCGCCGGGATTGACCTTGCCATAGCCATCGCCCACATCGCGCTCGATGTTCCAGAGATAGCTGACGTTCGCAAAGATCACGGCCGGGTCGGTCGGATAGATCATCGTCACGCTGGGCTGGATGCTCCAGAACCCGGAGCCGGTGGGCTGCTCGAGGAAGATCTCGCCCAGGCGATTGTTCTCATCGTCCAGGATCTCGCGGCGGGCGACATCGAAGGGCCCCTTACCAGTCGTGCTCTTCGCCTTGAGGTTGCCAATAAAGAACGGCCGACCTCGATCCGCCATGTTGAACTGGTAAGACACGCCGAACTCGATATCGCCCAGTCCCTGCCCGGTGGAGCCCGTCACACGCTCCAGCGCGGTCGCCTCGAGGATGTCGCGCCGGCGCACCTGCTGCTCGCGGTAGACATACGGGATCTTCATCCCGACCTCCAGCCGCTCGGTCAGGCCATAGCGAAAGCTCACCGCCGCGGTCAGCGTGTCGCGCTCCGTCTCGCTGACATCAATCAGCCCGATCGCCAGGGCCGGGATGATGGTGAACCCCTCGATCGACACATCCAGCGAACTGCTGTGCACGTACGACAACGACGGCTCCACTACCCACTGCCCCTTCGGTGTGAGCACACCACGTTCCTCGAAGACCGTCACCTCGGGGCCCGAATCCACCGGGGCGTCCCCGACCGCCTCGCGAGCCTCCTGGCCCACGGCCGGCCCGGCCAGCCCGATACAAAACGGTACGATCCCCAACCCACTTCTCCTGACCCATCGCTTGTCCACCGTCGTTCTCCATGGCCCCAGGGGCCGAACTGTTACGCAAGGGCCACTCTCTTCCCCGTCACAAGATTCAGGGCGCATTGGAACGCAGCCCGTACTTGTCGAGCAGGCGGTAGAGCGTCATCCGGCCCACCCCCAACTGGCGCGCGGCCCGCGAGACATTGTTGTCGCACTGGCCCAGCACCTTGATCAGCAATTCCCGTTCGGCGGTCGAGCGCGCCTGGGCCAGCGTTTGCGGCTTCTCGGCATTGCCCGAAGCGGCCAGTCCCAGATCCTCCGGCCGAATCAGGCGTCCCTCCGCCATCGTCACCGCCCGCCGCACCCGGTTCACCAGCTCGCGTACGTTTCCGGGCCAGGCATGGGCATACATCGCCTGCCACGCGGCCTGGGTAAAGCCGCGCAGCCGAGGGTTCTGGCTGCGGAACTGCTCGAAATAGAAGCGCGCGAGTTCTTTCAGATCCGTGCCCCGCTCTCGCAACGGGGGCACATCCAGCTGGATGACATTCAGGCGGTAGTAGAGGTCCTCGCGGAAACGACCGCGCTCGACGGCCTCGTCCAGCGCGACATGGGTCGCCGCGAGCACGCGCACATCCACCTTGATGGGCTGCAACCCGCCGAGCCGCACCAGCGTTCCCTCTTGCAGGAAACGCAGCAGATTGACCTGTAGCTCCAGGCTGAGATCGCCAATCTCGTCCAGCAGCAGCGTGCCGCCATGCGCCAGCTCGAACTGCCCGATCTTGCGTCGACCCGCCCCGGTAAAGGCGCCTGCCTCGTGGCCAAACAGTTCCGACTGGATCAGCTGCGCCGGCAATGCCCCGCAGTTCACTGCCACAAAAGGCCCGTTCGCCCTTCGTGAATGTCGGTGCACCGCCAGCGCAGCCAGTTCCTTGCCGGTGCCGCTCTCGCCCTGAAAGAGCACCGGTGCCTCGGAGCCCGCGACGCGCTCGATCTGGCGGGCCAGTCCCTGCATCGCCGGGCTATGCCCAACGATGGGAATATGGTCCGACTCGGCATCCTGATTGGGACGAGTGGGCCGCGCTTCCAGCGCCGCCATGCCGCATGCCCGTCCCAGCGTGATTTCAAGGCGCGCCTGGTCGAATGGCAGGGTATGAAAGTCGTAACAGGACTCCCGGATCAGCTCGCGAACGTCGTCGCGCAGTAATAGATCCGGGTGAACGAGCGCGATCCACTTCACATGCTGATGAGTGTGTACAAACTCGGTCACCCAGTTCGGGATGGGGCTGCCCAGGTCGACAAGCCCAACACGCACCTTGCTGAGTGTCCCCTCCGTTACCCCACCCCGCCCCGGGACGCGCCACAGCGTCCAGGCATCGGAGAAGCTCGGCATCGATTCCCCCGCGCCGCCGCCACCGTCTACCCATGCCACCTCGCGCACCATCGCAGTCGCACAGGCGCGCTGCAGTGCATAACGCGATTCGTCGGAATCCCCCCGGGGCAGGAAAGTCCCGCCATCCACCGACCGCAAAAAGGAACCATTCAACCTTCGCGATCCGGCCATGCCCGTCCCTATTGTTCAGATCCAGATTTACTTGCCGGTTCGACGCAACCGACCCATCGCTGGAAGTTCAGCGTTGTCTCTGCCGGAATATAGGGGAAAAGAACGATCGCAACATTAAACAAGGAGCGCGAAATTAACCACCAAAAAGACTTACAATTTATTTTAATGAAGGGCATTAATATTCCCGAAACCAGATTCGCCCGAAAATAAAAAGGGCCGCTCGAGAGCGGCCCTTTTTGTGATGCATTTAAAATCCCCGACCGTATGATACGGGGACACTACGTCTCAAACACGAGACAATTCCTGAGCATCACTAACCAATGTCACCACAGCCAGGTCTCCGGCTGCTCGATCGACCGGTCTTCGTTATTCGCCAGCAGACCCTTGATGCAACGCACCAAAAGCCAGACGATCATGAACAGCAAGACCAGGAATCCAATACCGATCGGGGTCAAAACAGCCCCTACGATCACGCCGAGCAAGCCAATCCAGAATGTACGAATCTGGTAGGTAAAATGCGTGTCGCTGACCGCGTCCCCGTCGTTGCGCTTGATGTAAGCAATAATCAAACCGGCGATCGCGGTGAGCGCGGTCAGAAAGCTGACCAGATACAGTACGTACACCACAGTCACCATCGTGCGCTCCTTGCGCGGACCCGGCACGGGGCGGCTCACATCGCTCGGTTCGACTTCCGGTCGTGTTCCTTCGCTCACCTTGCACCTCCTGTCGGCATGGTCATGCTCATTGCGAGCCTGTTCGCCGAGACTAGCACTTCTGCTACTGACCCAGTGACAGGCGCAAGCCCCCCTACGCTGGACCCGCCCAGACGATCAGCACGATCCCGAGCAGGGCGAACACGAAGCCTGCCAGTTGCACACGCGACATACGCTCGGCCTGAAACAGGCGGGCCATCAGCGCGGTCGGCGCGGGCGACAGCGCCCCGGCCACCGCAATGATCGACAGCAGTCCCATGCGTACGGCCACGACAAAGGCCAGGGTCGCTGCCGCCTGGAACAGCCCCGCCAGCGCCAGCAGCACGAAGGTGGAGCGGCTCATCCCGCGTTCGGGCCGCAAGACCAGCATGACAAGGGCAAGCGTCAGGGCCCCGACCGCCGAGGTGGCCACCACGGGCCACAACGGTGATCCGGCCTGGGCCTGATCGAGAAACACGAAGACCAGGCCGAAGCAGACCCCGGCGATCACGGCGTCCAGCAGCCCCTTGACCGGATGCTCACCCCGCGCCAGCGCAATCAGGCCACGAACGGGTTGATCCAGACGCCGCGGGCTGGCCTTGCGCGCCCCGCCCGAGATCATGCCGATGGCCACCACGATGGCGGCAATGCCGACCAGCGCCAGCACACCCGGCCGCTCACCAAGGGCCAGGCCCACCCCCAGCGGCACCAGAGCGGAGATCACACCAGTAATCGCCGCCACCAGGCCCATCGAGCCCTCGGCCAGCCCGCGATAATAGGCGAGAAGGCCCAGCGCCAGCGCCAGCCCGGAGGCACCCCCCCAGATCAACGCCTGCGGGCCCGGCAGCCCCGCAAGCGGAACGGCGATCAGCAGCAGCGCGCCGGTGGCCAGGAACTGCGAATAGCAGGCCACCACGAGCGCGGGGATTCGGCGCGAGGCCAGGCCACCAAAGAAATCCCCAGCGCCAAACCCGAGCGCCGTCAGGAGTCCGAGGAAAAAGGCCATCAGCGACGCCGCCGCGAAACCGGCGCTCGCCGCTTCAGGGGCTTATTCACCCGCCTGTTCGAGCAACTCCTTCAGCCGGTCCTCGTTCGCGGCGCTATGAATACCGGTAACGGTGCCGTCACCGTCCAGCAGGATCACGGTGACCTCTTCCGGTGTGTGCGGCATGAAGCCCGCGTCCTGTTCGGACTGGGTCACCACCGTCGGATATTCACGTGCCTGCATGCGCGGCAGCACGACGTTCTCCATCACGTGCGGCGGCATCTGGTGGATATCCGCGATGTAGATCACACCGATCTCGTTGCGCTCTTCCTCGGTCATCTCGCCGAGCACGGCGTTGGCGATATCGGCCGGGGCCATCTCCACCGTCTTGAGGATCACGCGCGCATCACCCGGGATCTGCAGCGGGTTGCCGTGCTGGTCATTCAGCGTGCGCTCGGGGAAGGCCTCGCCTTCGGCCACTTCGTCGGCCGAGGCGTTGGCACCGCCATCGCAAGCCGCGAGGAACAGAGTGGAAGTCGCCACTAGCGCGGCGAGCAGGAGTGCGGACAGTCGGTTCATGGGGGTTCCTCCAGGGCTGTGAAACAATGCGCGCCGTGAACGGTCGGTCGTTCGCGGCAAACGCCGCCGATGGTAACGCATCCCTGGCCCCAGTAGACTTCACGGACTCGCCGACCCATGTACCCACTCGCGTTGGTCCGTGTTTCCCAGAGCAAATGCCCCGGAACCCCTCGATGCTTCAGCCACTGATCAAACTGCTGCGGCCGCACCAGTACATCAAGAACGGGTTTGTCCTGCTGGGCGTCGTATTCGCCCACGAGTGGGAACCGGCGATGCTGCTGGCCGCGGGGGTCGCCTTTATCGCCTTCTGTGCGATTGCGAGTGCGGTGTATGTGCTGAACGACATCGTCGATGTCGAGGCCGACCGCCAACACCCGGTCAAGTGCAACCGGCCCATCGCCAGCGGGGCAATCCCGGTCGGGACGGCCTGGGCGATCTTCGCCACACTGGTGGTGGTCGCCCTCATACTGGCGGCCATGGTCAGCACCGGCGTGACCGCCCTAGTGCTTGCCTACCTGGTGCTGAACGTCGCCTACTCCTGGTGGCTGAAGCATGTCGTCATCCTGGATGTGTTCAGCATCTCGGCGGGCTTCATGCTGCGCATCCTGGCCGGCACGCTCGGGCTCGGGATCGAGCCCTCGCAGTGGCTGCTGCTGTGCGGCCTGATGCTCACACTGTTTCTCGGCTTCGCCAAGCGCCGCGCGGAACTGGCGGATACCGCAATCGAGCGCTCTCCCGAACGGGAAGGCCCGCGCCGCGTACTCAATGACTACAGCGTGGGCCTGGTGGACCAGTTCATCGCGATCAGCGCGGCCTGCACAGTCCTGTCGTACGGGCTCTACACGGTCAGTGCCCAGACGATCGACCTGCACGGCACGGATGGACTGATCTACACGCTGCCGTTCGTGATCTACGGCATCTTCCGCTACCTGTTCCTGCTGCACGCCCGTGGTGGCGGCAACGACACCTCGCGCGACCTGGTCACCGACCCGCACCTGCTCGCAACGGTTGCCGTCTGGCTGGGCGTCACCATCGCCGTACTCGCATGAGTGCGGTCCTGCTGTCCGGCTGGCGCATGCGGGCCGTGATGCTATCCGTCATCGCGGCCGTTGTGCTGTATCTCGGGGTTGCGCTGTGGGCGGGGGCCGCCGAGGTCTGGCATGCCCTCGCGCTGGTGGGGATCGGGGGCCTGCTGCTGGCCCTGTCGCTCTCATTGGTGAACTACTCGCTGCGTTTCACACGCTGGCAGCTCTATCTGCGCCGGCTGGGTCACCACGTGCCCCTGCGCAGGAGCGCCCACATCTACCTGGCGGGCTTTGCCCTGACCACCACACCCGGAAAGGCCGGCGAGGCCCTGCGCGGCGTATTGCTGAAGCGACGCCATGTTCCCTATACCGACAGCTTCGCGGCCTTCGTCAGCGAGCGTCTGTCCGATCTGATCGCGGTCGTGCTGCTGTCGATGCTGGGCTTCACCCTGGTGGCCCAGGGTGGCTGGCTGATCCTCGCCGGGGCCAGTGCGGTGGCGCTCGCGCTGGTCATCCTGTCGTGGCGCCGACCACTCGCACGACTGCAGACGTGGACGGACCGGCCCGGCCAGCGCCTGTGGCGGACCGTTCATCACCTGGCGACTATCCTGCTGCAGGCCCGGCGCTGCCACCGCCCCACCCTGCTGGCCGGGGCGACCATTCTGAGTGTGGTCGCCTGGAGCGCGGAGGCGCTCGCCTTCTGGTGGATCCTCAACGCAATGGGCTTCGAGGCCAGCTTTGCCTTCGCCGCATTCGTGTTTGCGCTGGCGATGCTGGCCGGCGCGCTGAGCTTCCTGCCCGGCGGGCTCGGCGGGACCGAGGCCGTGATGGTCGGCCTGTTGCTGCTGCACGACATGCCCGCGGCCGATGCGGTCGCCGCCACCATGCTGATCCGCTTCACCACCCTGTGGTTCGCGGTCATCCTGGGCCTGATGGCCCTGGGCACCAACCCCGAGGCTCGCGGCCGCGAACAACCGGAGGCCACGGCATGACCACGAGCTGGAACCGCATCCCGCGTGTCGCGCACGCCGCCGAGGTCACGCTGAACCGGCGCGGCCAGCCCCTGCCCGGGGCTTCACACCCACTGCTGGCCTACGGCCTCGGCCGCAGCTACGGCGACGTCTGCCTGAATCCCGGCGGGAGCCTGCTGCATACCCGCGACCTCGACCGCTTCATCGCCTTCGACCCGGACACGGGCCGCATTACCGCCGAGGCCGGCCTGACCCTGGACGACTTGCTGCGCTTCGCGGTCCCGCGCGGCTGGTTCGTGCCGGTGGTACCCGGCACGCGCTTTGTAACGCTCGGGGGCGCGGTGGCCAACGACGTGCACGGCAAGAACCACCACCATGCCGGCAGCTTCGGCGAGCACGTCCGCGCCATGACCCTGCGCCGCTCGAACGGCGAATGCCTCGAGGTGACCCCCGACGACACCCCGGACTGGTTCGCCGCGACCGTCGGCGGGCTCGGGCTGACGGGCCTGATCGAGACGGTCACGCTGCAGCTCGTGCCCGTACGCACGCCCTGGATGCGCGCGTGGTCGCAGCGCTTCGACAGCCTGGACGAGTTCTGGGAGCTGGACGCCCGGGCCGAGCGCGAATGGCCCTACACCGTCGCCTGGATCGACTGCCTGAACCCGGGCCCGCGCGGCGAGGTCGGGCGCGGCATCTACAGCGGGGCGCGCCACGCCACCACCGCACCGGCGCGCAGCCAATACCGGGAGCCCCGCCGTGCCATACCGCTGGACCCGCCGGTTTCACTGGTGAACCGGGTGACCCTGCGGCTGTTCAACCAGCTCTATTACCGCCAATCCGTACACCCGACCGCCCGCGCCGTCCATCACCTGCCCTGGCTTTTTCCGCTGGACGCGATCCGCCACTGGAACCGCATCTACGGGTACAAGGGCTTTTACCAGTACCAGTGCGTGCTGCCCCCGCATGCGCAAAAGGACGGCATGCAGGCGTTGCTCGACGCCGTGGCCGCCAGCGGCCAGGGCTCGTTCCTCGCCGTGCTCAAGCGCTTCGGGGATCGCGCGGGGCCGGGCATGCTGTCATTCCCCCGTCCTGGGGCGACCCTGGCGCTGGACTTCCCCGAACGCGGCAACGAGACCGAGCACCTGTTCCGGCGCCTGGACCACATCGTGCAGGAGGCCGGCGGCGCGCTGTACCCGGCCAAGGATGCGCGCATGTCACCCGACCTGTTCCGCAGCGGCTTTCCCCGCTGGGAGGAGTTCGCTAGCTTTGTCGACCCCGAATTCTCCTCCGGCTTCTGGCGCAGGGTAACCAAATGAACCGTTTGCAATCCGTCGTGATCCTCGGCGCCACCTCGGCGATCGCCACCGCCGTCGCGCGCGAACTCGCCGAGCACGGGGCCCGGCTCTTCCTGGTCGCGCGCGACGGCGAGCGGCTGGAGCCCCTGCTGCAGGATCTGCGCGTACGCGGCGACGATGCCTCCTGCACGCGCATCCTCGGCGCAACGGCCGACCTGGCGGACGTCGACGCCCACGCGGACGTGTGGACACAGGCCCAGGAGGCGCTGGGCGACAACATTGATGCGGTGCTGCTGGCCTGGGGCACGCTGCCGGATCAGGACGCGTGCAACGCGTCGGTCGCGACCACGCTGGAGGCAATCCATGTGAACGGCACCAGCGCCATCGCCTTCCTGGCCCATATAGCGCCCGACTTCGAACAGCGCGGCCGTGGCGTGATCGCCGCCATCGGGTCGGTCGCCGGCGACCGCGGGCGCCAGAGCAACTACGTCTACGGCACCGCCAAGGGCATGCTGGCCACCTATCTCCAGGGGCTGCGCAACCGGCTGTTCTTCAGCGGCGTGGATGTGGTCACGATCAAGCCGGGTTTCGTGCGCACCCCGATGACCGAGGGCTTCAATCGCGCCGGCGCGCTGTGGGCAGAGCCCGAGACGGTCGCGCGCGGGATCGTCAAGGCCATGCGCCGCGGCCGCGATGTCGCCTACCTGCCCTGGATCTGGTGGGGCATCATGACCGTGATCCGCCTGATCCCCGAGTACCTGTTCAAACGCCTGAAGCTGTAATGACGGCTCCGCAACGCATCGTGCTGTTCGACTTCGACGGGACCCTGACCCGACGCGACAGCCTGTTCCCGTTCCTGCGCTTCACGCTGGGTACGCCGCGCTTTCTCGCGTCCCTGCCCGGGTGCCTGCCGACACTGGCGGGCTTCGCGCGCGGGCGCATCGCCAACCAGGTCGCCAAGGAGGCCGTGCTCCAGCGGATGATCGGCGGCGCATCCCTGGACGATCTGCAGGCCCGGGGCCATGCCTTCGCGGATCGCGTGCTGGACCGCCTGCTGCGACCGGCCGGCATGGAACGCCTGCAACACCATCAGGCGGCCGGCGACACCTGCGTGCTGGTCTCGGCCTCGCTGGATCTGTGGCTGCAGCCCTGGGCCGAGCGCCATGGCCTGGCCGACGTGATCTGCTCGCGCCTGGCGGTCGACGAGCACGGCCGCGTCAGCGGGCATCTGGACGGAACCAACTGCCAGGGCGCGGCCAAGCCCGCCGCGATCGCCAGCTGGCTGGGGCGCTTCGATCCGGATACCCCTGTGGATCTCTACGCCGCCTATGGCGACACCGCGGGGGACGAGCCCATGCTGCAGATGGTGACCACGGGTTATCGGCTGCGGGGCGGCCGGTTCGAGCCGGTCCAGACGGGCACGTCGTCGGCATGAGTGCAGATCGGCTGCCTCCCGGCGCGCCCTGGCTCGCGCGCCACTACGGTGCGGCGCTGCTGACCGCCCTGGCCGCCAAGATCCTGATCGCCTGGACCCTGCCGATCACGGGCGACGAGGCGTACTTCCTGATCTGGGGGCAGAATCCCGATCTCGGCTACTACGACCACCCCCCGATGGTCGGCTGGTGGCTGAGCCTGGTGCTCGCGATCTCGGACCACCCGCTCGCGATCCGGTCACTGGGGATCGCCGTATCCATGGCCCCCGCCCTGCTGATCCTTGCACTGTGGCACCGGCAGGACCCGGTCCGGGCGCGTCTGGTCTCGCTGATCGCCCTGTTCATGCCGCTGCTGTTCATCGCGGTGCTGACCGCCACGGACACGCCGCTGCTCCTGTTCGGCCTGCTGGCCACCGGCCTGACCTGGCACGCGCTGCGCACCGGGCGTCCGGGCTGGTTCCTGCTGGCCGGGATCGCGCTGGGGCTGGCCTTCCTGTCGAAGTACTTCGCGGTGCTGCTCGGGATCGCGCTGGGGCTGCACATCCTGCTGTTCGCGCCGCGCCACTGGCGCGGACTGCTGTTGATCATCCTCGGCGTGGTGCCGGCGGTGGCCCTGAACCTGTACTGGAACTGGGACAACTGCTGGTACAACGTGATGTTCAACATCGTGAACCGGCATGGCGGCGACGGGATCGACCTGACCAACCTGCTCGCCTACGCGGCGATGCTGGTCTATGTGTTCACCCCCTGGCTGCTGTGGTTCATCGCCCGCGAGTTCCGCGTACTGGGGCCCGGCATCCGTGAACATCGCTTCGGGGTCTTCCTGAGCGCCGGGCTGATCCCGCTCGCGGTGTTCGCCCTGCTGGCGCCGTTCAAGAGCATCGGCCTGCACTGGCTGGCGGTGTTCGTGCCCTTCCTGCTGCTGCCCGCCCTGTTCCTGAGCACCCGCGCGCTCAACGTCAGCGCCTGGCTCTCGGCCCTCCTGGCCGGCGTACATGCGGTGGTGCTCCTGATGATCGCGCTGATGCCCGTGGAATGGCTCGAGAACCACGACCGTTACGCCGATGCGGTCTACTACCTCGCCCCGGAATCCGTGGCCGCGGCCGTGAACGAATACGAGCCGGACTGGCACGTGTTCACGCGCAGCTATTCACGCTCCGCGGTCCTTGCCTACTACGCCGGACGCGACGTCGGGGTGTTCGGCTCCGGCTCGCACTACGGCCGCCAGGACGATCTGCTGACCGACTTCCGCGCCCTGGACGGCGCCAACCTGCTCTACGTTGCGACCCGCGGCGAGGTCGACCCCGACGACCTGGAACCCTTCTTCGACGAGGTCGTGGTCCGCCGCCAGGCGATCCGCGGGATCGACTGGGAGATCGCCGAGGGGCACGGCTTTCGCTATGACGCCTACCACGAGCAGGTGCTGAGCGAGGTCCTGGCCGACTACTACGCTATCCCCGCCTGGCTCCCCGAAGGCCGCTGCGACTTCACCGATCGCTACTCAACGTCCTACAGCCGCTAGCCCCCGCTCTCCACACCGAATCTTTCGTGTTCCCCGTCTATTTGAAGGGGGCATGCTGCCAGTGCCATTGGCATCTTGAGGCGCAACGCCCCGCGAGGGGTCCCGGAACCATTGCCCAAGCCATCGCTTTCGCAAGGAGAACCCTGATGCCCTCTTTCCGCCGTAATCCCGTACATCGTGCCATTCAAACTGCTGTGCAGCGGTCGAACCCATTGCCTCGGCAGTCGTTCGCAGCAGGCGTAATTGCACCAGCGGTCCTGGTGATCGGTAGCGGCGGCGTTTGGGCAAACGAGGAAACCACCGTCTGGACCGGAGCAACCGATGATGATTGGTTTACTGAGGAAAACTGGGATCCGGAGGCTGTTCCGGACAACGAGACCTATGTTGACCTCCTGACCGATGCCGACGAGGTTCACATACCCGACTCTGGAGAAAATGCGGTGGCCGACACCGTTGGCGTTGCCGGCCACGAGGACACGACTCTCCAGGTTGAAGGCACGCTGGAAACCGAACAAGCCTTGCGGATCGGGACTTCGGTGTTCGAAGAAACCCAGGGCTACGGAACGGTGACGATTGAAAGCGAAGGCGAGCTAAACGTCGATGGCCTCGGGGCAGGATTCGGCGAAGGAAAACTGGCGCGCCTGGAGGTCGAAAGTGGCGCCACGTTCACGAATGACGGCTTCGCCATCCTTGCCCTGGAGGACGGCTCCGAAGCAGAGGTCACTGTTGAAGGGGAGTGGACCAACGCAGGAGAGCTGACAGTCGGGAGGCAAGGCGAAGCCACCGTGACGGTACAGGGTGACGGCGAGGTAACCGCGGAGGAGAGTGTTTTCGCCTCCTCATTTTTAGGCCAAGCGGGGAGCGCCGAAGTGACGGTTAAAGATGGCGCCCGCTGGGAAACTGAAGCACTGTCAGTAGGACAGCTTGGCAGCGCAGAAATGCGCATAGAGGACGGCGCCACCGTAGAAGTAAACGACGATGACGGCGAAGCCACCACGATCATTGGGACTCAAGAGACGGGTACCGGCACGATCATCGTGACGGGAGATGATTCAGAGATGGAAACCGATATGCTTGCCGTCAGCCAGGAAGGCGTAGGCTCGATGGTCATCGAGTCTGGCGGCAGCGTAACCGTGCAGGAAGAAAGTCACGTAGCACGGGAAGATGGCTCCTCAGGTTCGGTAACGGTCAGCGGAGAAGGCTCGTCGTGGAACACCGACACCCTCCGAATCGGCCGCTCCGGCAAAGCCGAACTCCAAATTACAGAAGGGGGAAGCGTCGAGAGCGATGGCCTAAGCTTTGCCGGCGTTCAGTCCGGATCCTCGGCCTCAGTGAGTGTGGCCGGAACTGGCTCCAGATGGAGCGCCGCTAGCAGCATCCGCATCGGAAGCGAGGGCGAGGCCGAGCTGGATATCCAGGATGGTGGCGCCGTTAACAGTAATTCAGGCTGGATTGGCTTCAACGAAGGGGGCGTAGGCGAGGTACGCCTGTCAGGGGGAAACAGCAGTTGGTCAGTATCGAACGAACTGACCGTAGGCTTGAATGGCGATGCCCTGCTGCATGTGGGCGACGACGCAGAAGTCCAGGCCGGCAGCGGAATCTGGATTGCACGGAACGAGGGGTCTTCTGCAGAAGCGGTTGTCAATGGCTTCATGTCCAGCGATGACGTTATCCGTGTCGGCACCGGCGGGGTGCTGCGAGGCGACGGTGTGGTCAGCGGGGACACCGTGGTCGAGGGCATGCTGGCCCCGGGTAATTCGATCGGAAGCCTCGCCGTGGGCAACGGTGATCTTGAATTTGCCGGGGGATCGGTCTACCGGGTAGAGGTCAATGACGGTGGTGACGAGGCCGGTGTGAACAACGACTTCGTCACGGTCGAGGGAAACATTGTCATTTCCGAGGATGCTTCCCTCCACGTGACATCGGAGAGCGGCACCGATGACGGATCGACCTATGCACCGGAGACCACCTACAACATCCTCAGCGCGGAACAGGAGGTGCAGGGCGAGTTCTCCGAAGTGACCGACGATTTCGCCTTCCTGTCCCCTTCCCTGGAATACGGCGAGGACGCGGTATTCCTCACCCTCACCCAGGTGGCCGATCTTGGGGACGTCGCCCGCACGCCCAACCAGCGGGCGGTCGGCACTGCCCTGGATACGCAAGTCAAAGATCAGGGCGCCAACACCATCACCAGCGCGATCTTGTCGATGGACGAAGATCAGGCACGCGCCGCGCTGGATGACCTGTCCGGCGTCGAACATACGCATGTTCAACAGATCGGTCTGCGCGGTGCCCAGCGCTTCCGCTCCGGCCTCAATGGCCGCATGTCGGGTCGCTCGAGTGGCCCGGCGTTCGGCGAAATGGCAAGCCTCGATCAATTGATGGGCCTGCAGCTGGCCTCCGCCGGGCAGGCACGCGACCTCGTGGAGGGTGAATCGGGTCCCAACCGCGGTTGGTGGGTGACCGCCGAGGGGGGTCGAGGCGACATCGACGACACGTCCAATGCCTCCGGAGCCGATTACGATTTCGGGGGGATCAGTGTCGGGTTCGATACGCCGGTCTCGGACAACGTCTTCGTCGGCGCGGCCATGGGATACACCCGCAACCGTGCCTCCACCGCAAGCGGAGACCTTGACGTCGATTCGTTCCATCTGGCCGGTTACGGTGGCTGGCAGCAGGATGCCCTGTACGCACGCGGCAGTCTGGGCGTCGGATACCACCGGGCGGATTCCGAACGCTCTGTTGCCACGCTGAACGAGACCGCCACCGCCGACTACTCGGCCCGAGGCATCGGGACCGGCATCGAAGTGGGCTATGTCTTCGAAGTCACGGACGTCGCGCGGGTGACCCCCTTTGGCGGCCTCGACTACGAGTATCTGCGCCGCAGCAGCTTCAGCGAATCCGGCGCGGGAGCCGCCAATCTCGATGTCGACAGCGAAAGCGAATACTCCCTCCGCAGCCAGGCGGGCGTACGTTTCGACCAGACCTTCGACACCACAGGTGGCTGGGTGGCCCCCTACGCCGAGGCAGCCTGGGTCCATGAACACGGTGATCGCGCGAGCCGGATGGATACGGCCTTCTCTGGCGACTCCGCAGGCCGATTCACCATCGAAGGGCCGCGCCTGAGCCGCAACCGCGCTCGCAT